>NZ_RKST01000011.1 GCF_003934165.1 Borborobacter arsenicus
TCCAAAACGCAAATGCCTCCGATGAAACCGGAGGCATTTTGATGACCCCACGTTAAGGGGTCCCGTTTGGACGAAAATCACCCCTCAAACAGGGTCCTCATTCCACGAAAAATCACAATTTGCCGGCATGCAAGGCGATAGCCTGCTCGAATTTCTCGATATGCACTTCAAGTGAATTATTGTCCATGAAGGCGGTTATGCTTCTTATATCCCGACCTCTATAGAGATCATGACTTTGGACAGACTTCAAACGCTCCAAAAGTTTGACACGTTTCATTCTGACTCCTTTCAATGAATGAGTTGGGGTCAGATTCTCTGAAGGGGTAATTGGCGCCCTTTGTCAACCTTTAAAAGAATGGCGGTACGGCTCTTGACCTTCCAGTGACTGGAAGCCCTATGTTCCGATCCCATATAAGGCCGGAACAGGAAGAATATTGTGACTGATCATAGCGAACATTCATGTTGCCAACACCATAGCGGCGTTGCAGCCGCGGGGGTTGTCCGCGATCCCGTCTGCGGCATGACGGTGGATGCCACTGCCGGCAAGCCAACAGTTGCGCATGGCGGAAGGGTCTTTCATTTTTGCAGCGAGTCCTGCCGGGGCAAGTTCAGCCATTCGCCTGAGACCTATCTCGAAGCGACTGACCCAGTTTGCGGCATGAAGGTCGATCGCGCCAGCGCCAGGCATTTTACCCGGCATGAAGGCCAGGGCTTCTATTTTTGTTCATCCGGCTGCAAGGCGAAGTTCGAAGCTGCCCCGGAAACATATCTTGGCGACCGCCCGAAGCCGGCGCTGATGCCCAAGGGCACGCAATATACCTGTCCGATGCATCCGGAAATCATCCGCGACAAGCCTGGTTCCTGCCCGAAATGCGGTATGGCGCTGGAGCCGATGGGCGTGCCCACGGGCGACGAGGGCCCCAATCCGGAACTGGTCGACTTTACCCGGCGCTTCTGGGTCAGCGCGGCGCTGTCCATACCGCTGCTAATCCTGACCATGGGGCCGATGGTCGGCCTGCCCGTACGCAATTGGTTTGGGGAACAGCCCGCCATTTGGATCGAGCTTGCGCTTGCCACGCCTGTCGTGCTGTGGGCGGCGCTGCCGTTCTTCCATCGCGGCTGGGAATCGATCCTCAACCGCAGTCCCAATATGTGGACGCTGATTTCGCTCGGCGTTGGCGCTGCCTATCTCTACAGCGTGGTGGCGGCCCTGTTCCCGGATGTTTTTCCCCACTCCTTCCGCGGCCATGGCGGCACCGTGCCGGTCTATTTCGAGGCCGCCGCCGTCATCGTTGCGCTGGTGTTTTTAGGCCAGGTGCTGGAGCTGAAGGCACGCGAACGCACCGGCTCGGCGATAAGGGCGCTGCTCGACCTAGCGCCCAAGACAGCGCGGCTGATCCGTGCGGATGGAACCGAGAATGATGTGCCGCTGGAAGAGGTCAAGGCCGGCGATCTGTTGCGCATCCGCCCCGGCGACAGCGTTCCTGTCGATGGATCGGTGACTGAAGGCAGATCCTCCATAGACGAATCCATGATTACCGGCGAGCCGATCCCGGTGGAAAAGAGCGTTGGCGACCTTCTCACCGGCGGCACGCTCAACCGCAACGGCTCGCTGGTGATGCGTGCCGAAAAGGTCGGCGCCGATACGGTGCTGTCGCAGATCGTCGAGCTTGTCGCCAAGGCGCAGCGCAGCCGCGCGCCGATCCAGGGGCTTGCGGATCGTGTCGCCTATTATTTCGTGCCGACCGTCGTTCTGGTGGCGATAGCGGCCTTTGTCGTCTGGGCGATTTTCGGGCCCGAGCCGAGCATGATCTTCGCCATCGTTTCGGCGGTCTCGGTGCTGATCATCGCCTGTCCCTGTGCGCTCGGCTTGGCGACCCCAATGTCGATCATGACCGCGACCGGTCGTGGCGCCCATGCCGGCGTACTCATCAAGGATGCCGAGGCGCTGGAGCGCTTTGCCGGCGTCGATACGCTGATCATCGACAAGACCGGCACGCTGACCCAAGGCAAGCCGGTGCTGACCGAGGTGGTCGCTGCCGACGGTATGGACGAGGGGGAACTTCTGACGCTGGCGGCGACGCTTGAGAAGGGCTCTGAGCACCCCCTGGCAGATGCCATCGTCGAGGGAGCGAAGGCGCGGGGCGCGGCCTCGCTCGATGTCGGTGATTTCGAGGCGATCACGGGCAAGGGCGTCAAGGGCACCGTTGCCGGCAAGGCTGTGGCGCTCGGCAATGCGGCGATGATGGTCGCGAGCGGCGTTGCCATCAAACCGCTCGAAGCGCGCGCCGATGCACTGCGGGCGGATGGTTCCACCGCTATGTTCGTCGCCGTCGAGGGCCGTCTGGCCGGTATCGTCGCGGTGTCCGATCCGATCAAACCGACGACGGCCGAAGCGATCAAGGCGCTGCATGAAAGCGGGCTGAAGATCATCATGGCGACAGGCGACAATGAGAAGACGGCAAAAGCCGTGGCGGCAAAGCTAGGCATCGATGAAGTCCGAGCCGATATATTGCCGGAAGGCAAGAAGGCGCTGGTCGATGAGTTGCACGCTGGCGGCGCGCGCATCGCCATGGCCGGCGACGGCGTTAATGATGCACCCGCCCTTGCCGCCGCCGATGTCGGCATCGCCATGGGAACCGGGGCCGATGTCGCCATGGAAAGCGCCGGCATCACGCTGGTGAAGGGTGATCTCAATGGTATCGTGCGCGCGCGCCATCTGGCGCGGGCGACGATCCGCAACATCAAGCAGAACCTGTTCTTCGCCTTTGTCTACAACGCACTTGGCGTGCCGGTGGCGGCGGGCGTGCTCTATCCGGTGTTCGGGATGCTGTTGTCGCCGATGCTGGCTGCGGCCGCGATGAGCCTGTCGTCCGTGTCGGTCATTGCCAATGCGCTGCGGCTGCGCACCGTCAAACTCTGATTTTTGGAGACAGATCATGAATATTGGCGATGCTGCCAACCATTCCGGCCTTCCGACCAAGACCATACGCTATTACGAGGAGATCGGGCTATTGACGCCGGCCCGCGCCGAAAACGGCTATCGCGATTATTCGGTGAGCGATGTCCACCGGCTGCGGTTCCTGCAGCGCTCGCGCAGCCTTGGTTTCTCGGTCGAGGAGTGCCGGCAGCTACTCTCGCTCTATGGCGATACGCATCGCGAAAGTGCTGATGTCAAGGCGCTGGCCGAAGCCAAGCTCGGCGAGATCGACCGCAAGATTTCAGAGCTTGCAGCGCTTCGTGAAGCGCTGCGTCACCTCGTTGAGCATTGTCATGGCGATGCACGACCGGAGTGCCCGATCCTCGATGATCTGGCAGGTGCGGCGGGGGCAAAATCCGTACAGATTTCCAAACATTGAAGGAGTATCTATGACCTTGACGCGCAGACTTGTTACCCTTTCCGCAGTCGTGATGCTTGGCGCCAGTGCCGCAGGGCTGGCTTTGGCGCAGTCAGATCACAGTGGCCACGACATGGGTTCCATGAGCACTTCGGATGGCGCGTCCTCGCCGGCGGCGAAGGGCTATATCGAGGCGATGGACAAGATGCATGAGGCGATGGGCAAGATGGACTATTCGGGCGACCCGGATATCGATTTCGCCCGCGGCATGATCCCGCATCACCAGGCGGCGATCGACATGGCCAAAGTCCAGCTCGAACATGGCAAGGACCCTGAAATCCGCAAGCTCTCCGAAGCGGCGCAGGAACGCGAGATCAAGCAGCTCGAGGACTGGCTCGCCGCGCATCCGGCGAAATAGCCAAGCCTTCGGTCGGCAGGTTCAGACGAATGGCCTGCCGATCTCAAATTTCGCGGGCACCAGCCGTTTCAGATAGGCAGTGCCCTTGCCGGACAGAAGATTGGCGTCCGGCAGCAGGAAGTCGTCCGGCATGTGGCGGGTCTTGCCGGCGACGGCGGAGAGCGGAACCAGCTGCATCACCGTTTTTTTGCCGTCATATTGCAGGGCCACCGAGCCGCCGCCACGCGCTGCGGCGTCGACGGCAAAGGCGCCGGCGTCGAATGCTTCCTTGGAATCGGTATCGTTGATAGCGCCGATATAGCCGCGCGGCAGGTAGCCCAGAGTGTCGACGCGCGCGCGCACGCCCGGCAGGCCGTCGCGCAATGCCTGTTCGAAGGCGATGCCGAGATCGCCCCCCGACAGTTTCAGATTTCCATGCGCGTCGCGTTCCAGCCGGTCAGGCGCGACGAGGCTTTCGATCAGCGGCTTGCCGTCCTCGGTGCTGACTCCCTCGGAGACGGCGACAACACAGCGCTTGTGGCGCGAGAGCGTGGCGCGCACATCATCGATGAAGCGGGGCACGGAGAAGGCACGTTCGGGCACGTAGAGCAGATGCGGCCCGCTTTCGTCGTCCTGGCGCCAGGCGGCCGTGGCTGCTGTCAGGAAGCCGGCATGACGACCCATTACGATGCCGACATAGACGCCGGGCAGGGCGCGAAAGTCGAGATCGACGCTGAGGAAGGCGCCGGCAACGAATTCGGCGGCCGAGATGAAGCCCGGCGTGTGGTCATTTTCGACCAGATCGTTGTCGATCGTCTTCGGGGCATGGACGAAGGCGATCGAGCCGCCTGCGGCTTTGGCAAGAATTTGCTGCGTTGCGGCTGTATCGTTGCCGCCGATATAGATGAAACTGTCGGCGCCGGCTTTTTTCAGGCCGGCAAGAATCTGGTCGCAATAGGCGAGATCGGGCTTGTCGCGCGTCGAGCCGAGGGCTGCGCTGGGTGTCGCGCCGATGCGACGAAGCTGGTCTTCGGGCATCGCTGAAAGATCGACATAATCGCCATCGCGGATGCCGCGCACGCCATGGCGCGCGCCGAGCACGCGAGCGCCGGGATGGCACCGTTGGATCTCGATGGTGGCCCCGACCATGGTCTGGTTGATGACAGCCGTCGGCCCGCCGCCCTGGGCTATCACGAAAGTTGCGGCCATGTTGAAATCCTCGTGCGCTCGCTTGCCGGCACTTTCGCAGGACTGCCGGGCGCACGCAATGTTTGTGGCTAAATGTGAGAGACTATCAGGCGACCACGATCGGCGTCTTGGCCGGGACGCGATTGTAGAGATCGACCACGTCCTGATTGATCATGCGTACGCAGCCGGAAGAAACCGCCGTGCCGATCGACCACCATTCGGGCGAGCCATGGACGCGAAACAGCGTGTCACGCCCATCCTTGAAGATATAAAGTGCGCGCGCCCCGAGCGGATTGGTGAGGCCGCCGGGCTGGCCACCGCGATATTGTTCGAGCTCCGGCCGCCTTGCGATCATCTCGGAAGGCGGCGTCCAGGTCGGCCACTCCTTCTTGTACTGGATATTAGCTCGGCCGGACCAGACGAAGCCCTCCTTGCCGATGCCCACGCCGTAGCGGATGGCATCGCCGCCCGGCTGCACCAGATAGAGGAAGCGTTCCTGCAGATGCACCACGATGGTTCCCGGCTGTTCGCCGGTGGGATCGACCACGATCTGGCGGCGGAATTTCGGGTTGACCTTCTCGAACGGGACTTCCGGCAGCGTGTAGCCGCTATCGGTCAGCGAGGCATACATCAGTTCCGGCCGTGTCACCTGCCTGTCGACGCTGATGCGCGGCCGGATCGTGCCGGTGGTGAATTCGTCCACCTCGAAGGCGGCCATATCCACGCTGCGCGAGCAGCCGGCGGCGCCGAGCAATGCTGCCGAGCCCAGGCCGAGCAGCGCGGTGCGCCGCGATAGAAGGGCAGTGTTGTCGGTCGCAGCGGGCAGGACCTTCGGCAAAGCAGGATTTTTCGACACGGCACCATTTCCACAGTTGGACGCTGGCTCTGGTGCTCGCGGACCCCGCGCCCAAAGTCATTCGCATTTTCATCAATCGTGGTTGACAAAGGATGAATGGCCGCAGGCCTTGCCGCGCCTGGGGTTGGCGTATCTTCCCGCATGCGCCCATGCCAAGGGAAGCGATTGTGACCGGCACGACGCGACATCACCTTGCTTGCGTCACAATCGCGAATGCGCCGTGGCGTAGGTTGATGCCCGGGCCGGCGATTCATCACTTCCGGCAGATTTCGTTGGATGTGCTTGAAGTGAACAATCCTCCAGACCGCATAAAGCCCCAGAACGATTTTTCGCCCTTTACATTGGGCCGCTGGCAGGGATTTATCCTTTCCTTTGAGCAAAGGAGATATCCATGCCGCTTGAAGTCTGGGCAGCTTTCGCAGCCGCGTCGGCAGTTCTCCTGATCATCCCCGGCCCGACCATCCTCTTGGTCGTGTCCTATGCGCTCGGCCAGGGCTGGCGTACGGCCCTGCCGATGGCCCTGGGTGTGGCGCTAGGCGATTTCACCGCCATGACATTGTCGATGCTCGGCATCGGGGCACTGCTGGCAGCTTCCGCGACGGTGTTCACCATCCTCAAATGGGTCGGCGCGGCCTATCTCATCTATCTCGGCATCAAGCTTTTTCGCGCCGGCGGGACGTTGAACGCCGAGCCACGCAGCGATGCTGTTTCGGCTGCGAAAATGTTGGGGCATGCCTGGTTGGTCACGGCACTAAACCCCAAGAGCATCACCTTTTTCGTTGCCTTCCTGCCGCAGTTTCTCGACCGCAACGCCGGTTTCCTCACCCAGATGGTGATCTTCGAAGCCACCTTCCTGGCCCTGGCCTTTGCCAATGCGTTCGGCTACGCGCTGGTTGCGGCGCGGGCACGAAATCTGGTGCGCAACCCGAAGGCCATCGGCATCTTCAACAAGGCGGGCGGCAGCTTGCTGATCGGAGCCGGCATCGCCACCATGGCGGCGCGGTCAGGGCACTGAGCTTTATCCGACCAAGGCGGCAATCTTCGAGACTTCGAAGAAATCGAACAGGATGGCCAGCGCCACGCCGCCGCTCGTCAGGATAAGTCCGGTCATGAAGAAGCGGTTGGCACGCTGGAATGAGCGCTTTTTCAGGCATTCATGCTTGAGTAGGTCCGAAAGCGCCCGGATCTGCAGACCGATGCCGAGCAGGATCGGGAACAGCGCAAATCCATCCTCGGGCTGCCATGGAATCGGATTGGCGGCCCAGTGGGTGACGAAGCCGAGCGAAAATGCCAGCACGATCCCGACCACGGTCAAGGTGCCGTTCCGGAAGATCGTCTCGACAAGATCGTCAGGGTCGTCTTGCTGCATGCGGCACTGAACATCCAAGCCGCGGCGAAGTCAAACCCCGCTTCGTGCCCGCAATCGGTTGCCCACAAATGCCAGTGCCTTGACGGGAACCTTGTATTTTTCGAGCTTCGAAAAAATGTCTGGCGGCCGCTTCGTGACCCGCTATTCTTGTCGGAACGCAATCAATGCTGCGTTCGGGAAGATGTCAGGTTTGCCGGTCAGGCGGCGTCACAAAGTTTGGAGTTTGTCTCATGTATCTCGGCCTTGACCTCGGTACATCCGGCCTCAAGACCCTGCTGATGGACGGGAACCAGAATGTCGTCGGCTCCGCCCATGCCGCGCTCGACGTGGCGCGGCCACATCCGAGCTGGTCGGAACAGGACCCGTCCGCCTGGGTCGCTGCCGCCCGAGCAGCGATTGGCGAACTCAGGGCCGCCCATTCTGGCGAATTCGGCGCGATCAAGGGCATCGGCCTGTCCGGGCAGATGCATGGCGCGACACTTCTCGACGCCAAGGATCAGGTGTTGCGGCCCTGCATCCTGTGGAACGATACCCGCAGCCATAAAGAGGCGGCGAGGCTGGATTCCGATCCGCGTTTCCGCGAGATCACCGGCAATATCGTCTTTCCCGGCTTCACCGCGCCGAAACTCGCCTGGGTGAAGAACAACGAGCCTGGGATTTTTGCCAAGGTAGCCAAGGTTTTATTGCCCAAGGACTATCTGCGCCTCTGGCTCACCGGGGAGCATATCTCCGACATGTCGGATTCCTCGGGAACCTCGTGGCTGGACGTTGCCAATCGCCGCTGGTCGGCCGAACTGCTCGCGGCGACAGATCTGGGCGAGGAGCATATGCCGGCGCTGGTCGAGGGGACGCAGCCTGCCGGAAGCTTGCGCCGGCAATTGGCTGCCGAATGGGGCCTGGAGGGCGAGGTCGTGGTGGCAGGAGGGGCTGGCGACAATGCGGCCTCGGCCTGCGGCATGGGCATCGTGCGGGCGGGTCATGCCTTTGTTTCGCTCGGCACGTCGGGCGTGCTGTTTGCTGCCAACGGGTCGTATCTGCCCAACCCGGACAGTGCGGTCCACACATTCTGCCATGCCTTGCCCGATAGCTGGCACCAGATGGGTGTCATCTTGTCGGCGACCGATTCGCTCAACTGGCTTGCCGATATCACCGGCAAGGACGCCGCCGAACTGACCGACGAGCTTGGCAAGGATTTGAAGGCGCCGACCGGCGTTTCCTTCCTGCCTTATCTTTCCGGGGAGCGCACGCCGCATAATGACGCCCTCATCCGCGGCTCTTTTACCGGTCTTGGCCATGAAACCGACCGGGTAGCCTTAACCCAAGCGGTGGTGGAGGGGGTGGCTTTTGCCTTCCGCGACAGCCTGGAAGCGCTGAGGAAGGCCGGCACCGAGCTTTCGCGCGTCACTGCGATCGGCGGCGGTTCGCGCTCGCGCTATTGGCTGAAAGCGATCGCCACCGCGCTCGGACTGCCTGTCGACATTCCGGCCGACGGCGATTTTGGTGCGGCTTTCGGGGCGGCGCGATTGGGGTTGATCGCCGCCGAAAATGCCGATCCGCTTGTGGTCTGTTCGACGCCGAACACGGCGGAAACCATCGAGCCGGATGGGGCGCTCGCTGGTGCATATTTCGACGCCTATCAGCGTTACCGCGCGCTCTACCCGGCCATCAAGGCGGTATAGGTGGATCGGCCTTTGCCAAGCTCTCCAAATGACGCAGCTTGTTCGTCCCTTAGGACGATGCGCAATCATGGCGCCACCATTGACCGGTCAAAAGGATTTTTCCTTTTCGCCGGAAAGTTGCCGCGTTGATACCTTCATTTTGCCCCCGGCTACGGTTTAGTTTTCGACCCATGACTGAGCAACGCGAAATCATCGATGAAGCCGACGATTCGATCCGGCAAGCGGAGGCGCTGCGCGCCCTGGCGGCCACGGATTCGGTTGTCGACCTGCTCGCCCTGGTGGGAAAAACCCAAGAGGCCGGCGATCCCGATCTGTGGAATCGCGCGGTCAGCAGCAGGCTGGAAGCTCTCCTGGCCGAGAAGATGCGCAAGCTGATTGCCGGGGACCAGCAGGACGCCGCCTGACAGCGTGCTATTTCTGGCGCAACCGCGCCGGCGCATCGCCGAAGGTTTTGGCAAATGTCCGCGAAAAGGTGCTGGCGCTGGAAAAGCCGGTGCGTGCGGCAATATCGGCCATGGCAAGGCGGGTATCGAGAACCAGCCTTCGGGCTGCGTTGAGCCGCAGCCTCAGATAGTAGGCACCCGGCGTGTCGCCGATCGAATTGCGAAAGATGTTTTCAAGCGTGCGGCTCGTCACCTCGGCGCGCCGGGCAATTTTGGCGATCGTCAGCGGCTCGTCGATATGGGCTTCCATCAGCCGGATGGATTGCGCCAGCCGTGGGTCATATCCATCGAGGCGGCCAAGCGAGACCAGCGGCTGGGCGTCGGTGGCGGCGCGCGCCTGATCGTAGATGAACACGCTGGCGACATCGAGCGCCACCGCCATGCCGAGGCGCGAGCGCACCAGATGCAGCATCAGGTCGAAGGTCGGTGAGGCCCCGCCCGAAGTGAAAATCGGTCCGTCGATGACATAGCGATCCGGCCGCACATCGGTGCCGGGGAAGGCGGCGGAAAAATCTTCCATGTCCTCCCAATGGGTGGTGGCGGCGTGCCCTTCCAGCAAACCCGCCCGCCCGAGCAGCCATGTCCCGGCCTCGACGCCGCCCACAGCACGGACCGACCGAGCCACGCGCCGGACTGCGGCAAGCAGTGCCGGACCGCCCTGGGTCTTGGTGCCGAAACCGCCGATGACCACCAATACGTCGGTTTTCTCGGCCGGATCGAAGCGGCCGCTGACCGCTACCGGCAGACCTGATGTGGTGATTGCCGGCTCGCCATCCGTCGAGACGATCTTCCAATCGAACAGCGTTTCGCCGGCAATCCGGTTTGCGGCCCGCAATGGATCGACCGTTGACGCCACGCACATGATGGATGAGCCTGAAAAGACAAGAAATGTCAGCGAAAGCGGAGTTTGCTCAGCAAGAAAGATCGATGGCTTTTCGCTTTTTGTCATCTAGCTTTCGTAAGGTGCAAAACACTGCGTTGCAAGCAGGGCAATGATCGGTGAGGAGATTGGATAGGAGGAACCGATGCCGCTTGAGATAAATCGCGAGGTTTTCATTACCTGTGCCGTGACGGGATCAGGCAGCACGCAGGACCGCAGCCCGCATGTGCCGCGCTCGCCCAAGCAGATCGCCGATTCGGCCATCGCGGCAGCCAAGGCGGGTGCAGCCGTCGTGCACTGCCATGTGCGCGACCCCGAGACGGGCAAGCCGCGCCGGGATGTGCATCTCTATCGCGAGGTGACGGAGCGCATCCGCGAGGCTGATGTCGATGTTGTGCTCAATCTCACCGCCGGCATGGGCGGCGACATGGTGTTCGGCTCCACCGAGGCGCCGCTGCCGGTCAAGGAGCAGGGCACCGACATGGCCGGCGCCACCGAGCGCATGGAGCATGTGCGCCAATGCCTGCCCGAAATCTGCACGCTTGACTGCGGCACCATGAATTTCGCCGAGGCCGATTACGTCATGACCAATACGCCCGGCATGCTGCGCGCCATGGGCGGCATGATGACGGAGCTTGGCGTCAAGCCGGAGATCGAGGCGTTCGATACCGGCCATCTGTGGTTTGCCAAGCAACTCGTCACCGAAGGCGTGCTTGCGCCCGATGCGCTGGTGCAGCTCTGCATGGGCGTGCCGTGGGGCGCCCCCGACGACCTCAACACCTTCATGGCCATGGTCAACAATGTTCCGAAGGAATGGACCTGGTCGGCCTTTTCCCTCGGCCGCAGCCAGATGGCCTATGTCGCGGCGGCAGTGCTGGCGGGCGGCAATGTCCGTGTCGGGCTGGAAGATAATCTGTGGCTGGACAAGGGCGTGCTGGCCACCAATGCGCAGCTTGTCGAGCGCGCGGTCGGCATCATCGAGGGCATGGGCGCGCGGGTCATCGGACCTGATGAGGTACGCAAGAAGCTGAACCTCACTAAGCGCGCGCCGGTGGCGGCGTAGCAAGATCGCGAGAATGTTTCGAGAAACCACCCCCACTCCGGCTCGCTACGCTCGCCACCTCTCCCCCTGCCCGGGAGAGAGGAAGGGTGCCAAGGTTGCGGCCGGCATTTCCTCTCCCCCGTCGATCGGGGGAGAGGTGTCGCGCAAGGCGCGACGGAGTGGGGGGCGATCATGGGGAACCCAAGGCAAATGACCATCCAGAAGGCGGCCGCAATCGGCGGCGGGGTTATCGGCGCGGGCTGGGTCGCGCGTCTGCTGCTCAATGGCATCGATGTTTCGATCTATGATCCGGACCCGGAAGCGTCCCGGAAGGTCGATGAGGTGATGAAGGGCGCGCGGCGCGCCTATAAGCAGATGCTGCCGGATGGCCTGCCGAAGGAAGGCAAGCTCACCTTCGCCAGGAGCATAGCCGAGGCGGTGGCCGATGCCGACCTGGTCCAGGAAAGCGTGCCGGAACGGCTTGACCTCAAGCACAAGGTGCTGGCCGAGATCGATGCGCATGCCCCAGCCAATGCCATCATTGGCTCATCCACCTCCGGCATCAAGCCGACCGACATGCAGGTGGCGATGAAGAAACACCCTGAGCGGCTGGTGGTCGGCCATCCGTTCAACCCGGTCTATCTGCTGCCGCTGGTGGAAGTGGTGGGAGGAGAACAGACTTTCCCCGAGGCCATCGAAGTTGCCAAGGAAATCTACGCGTCCATCGGCATGAAGCCGGTGGTCATCCGCAAGGAGATCGAGGCTTTCGTCGGCGACCGGCTGCTTGAGGCGGCTTGGCGCGAGGCGCTGTGGCTGATCAAGGACGGCATCTGCACCGTCGAGGAACTCGACGACATCATGCGCTATGGTTTCGGCCTGCGCTGGGCGCAGATGGGCATGTTCCAGGTCTATCGTGTGGCCGGCGGCGAGGCCGGCATGCGCCACTTCATGGCGCAGTTCGGTCCGTGCCTGTCCTGGCCGTGGACCAAGCTGATGGACGTTCCGGAATTCAACGACGAACTGGTCGAGCTGATCGCCGGTCAGTCTGACGAGCAGTCCGGGCAATGGTCGATCCGCGAACTGGAGAGGATCCGCGACGACAATCTCGTCGCGATCATGGAAGCGCTGTCGAAACAGAACAAGGGCAAGGGCTGGGGCGCCGGTGAGATCCACAGGGACTACACCAAGCGGCTGGCAAAGCTTGCGGCAAAGAAACCCATTTCGAAGGCTGCCGCCAAGGCAAAGGCCGGAAAACCGGTGAAGAAGGCTGCGGCGAAGTCGAAGAAGAAGGGTTGACGGTCGTGGCTGCCTCGCGTCATCCCGGAAGCCGTTTCAAGCGTAGCCAGAAAACGGCTGTCCGGGATCCATTCCGGAACGTCACAGGTCACGGAATGGATCCCGGCTCTCGCCTCGCAGCCTCCGGCCGCTCGGCATCGGCCGGGATGACGAAGGAGTGACGGGCATGGATTTCGGTCTTTCGGAAGAACAGCAGCTCATCGTCGATACCACCCGCGCCTTTGTCGAAAACGAGCTTTACCCGCATGAGCTTGCGGTGGAGCGCAGCGGCCATCTGCCAATGGAACTCATCAAGGAATTGCAGGCCAAGGCGATTGCGGCCGGGCTCTATGCCGCCAATATGCCGGCCGAGGTCGGCGGCGCCGGCCTCGATACGGTGACCTGGCTGCTCTATGAGAAAGAGCTTGGACGCGCCAATTACGCGCTGCATTGGACCTGCGTGGCACGCCCTTCCAACATCCTGCTTGCCGGCACCGATGAGCAGAGGGAAAAATATCTCTATCCCTGTATCCGTGGCGAGAAATGGGATTGCCTGGCCATGACCGAGCCCGGTGCCGGCTCCGATCTGCGCGGCATGAAAGCAACCGCCGTGCAGGATGGCGACGACTGGGTGCTCAACGGCACCAAGCATTTTATTTCCCACGCTGATATTGCCGATTTTGCGATTTGTTTCATGGCTTCCGGCGAGGAAGATAGTCCACGCGGCAAGCGCAAGAAGATCACGGCCTTCTTTGTCGACAAGGGCACGCCGGGATTCACAGTGCGGGACGGCTACCGCAACGTCTCGCATCGCGGCTACACCAATTCGGTGCTGGAATTCGACGATTGCCGGCTGCCCAAGGAACAGGTGCTGGGCGAGGTCCACAAGGGCTTCGAGGTTGCCAATAGCTGGCTTGGTGCGACGCGGCTGCAGGTCGGTGCGACATGCCTCGGCCGTGCCGAGCGCGCGCTTCAGCATTCGATCGTATATGCCGCCCAGCGCCAGCAATTCGGCCAGCAGATCGGCAAGTTCCAGGGCGTTTCCTTCAAGCTTGCCGACATGGCCACGGAGTTGAAGGCAGCCAATCTCATGGTGTTCGAGGCCGGCTGGAAATACGACCAGGGTACTGTCACCGACCAGGATATGGCGATGGCCAAGCTCAAGGCCACCGAGGTTCTGGCCTTCGTCGCCGACGAGGCGATCCAGATCCATGGCGGCATGGGCCTGATGGATGACTTGCCGCTGGAGCGCATCTGGCGCGACGCCCGCGTCGAGCGCATCTGGGAAGGCACGTCCGAGATCCAGCGCCACATCATCAGCCGGGCGCTACTGCGGGAAGTGGGTGGGTGATTTCGTGCCATTTTTGTCGTTTTTCACCCCCACCCCTGACCCCTCCCCACAAGGGGGAGGGGGACTCGCGGTTGCACCGGAGCGCATAAAATTCGTGAGTTTTGATGCTGGCAGGGACGAAATCGTCCCCCTCCCCCTTGTGGGGAGGGGTCAGGGGTGGGGGTGCGGAAAATGACTCGCCTCGACCGTCTCTTACGGCCAAAATCCATCGCGATCATTGGCGGTGGTGCATTCGGCACCAATGTGGTCGAGCAGTGCTTGAAGATGGACTATACCGGCGCGATCTGGCCGGTGCATCCGAGCCGCACCGACGTTCACGGCGTTGTAGCCTTCAAGTCGGTTGCAGACCTGCCGGCCGCGCCCGACGCCGCCTTCGTTGCCGTCAATCGCAATCTTACCATTGAGATCATCCGCCAACTTTCCGCGCTTGGTGCGGGCGGCGCGATCTGTTTTGCCGCCGGTTTTCGCGAGACAGGCAATGACGATGCCGATGGCGAGCGGCTGCAGCAGGAACTTGTGGCGGCGGCGGGCGATATGCCGATCATCGGCCCGAACTGTTACGGGCTGATCAATTACGCCGATGGCGCGCTTTTATGGCCGGACCAGCATGGCGGAATTCGTCTGCAGCCCGGCGAACGCGGCGTTGCCATTATCACGCAGTCGTCCAACATCGCCTGCAATCTCACCATGCAACAGCGCGGCCTGCCTATCGCCTTCCTGATGACGGCGGGCAACCAGGCGCAAACCGGCCTGTCGGAAATGGCGCTCGGCCTGATCGAGGACGAGCGGGTCTCCTGCTTGGGGCTGCATATAGAGGGCTTTGATTCCGTCGCCGGTTTCGAGCGCCTGGCAAAGCGGGCGAGAGAACTCGGCAAGCCGATCGTGGCCATGAAGGTCGGCCGCTCGGAACAGGCGCGTGCCGCCACCATCTCCCACACCGCTTCGCTGGCCGGGTCCGATGCCGGCTCGGCGGCCTTCCTGAAACGGCTGGGCATTGCGCGGGTCGATTCCATCCCGTCCTTTTTGGAGACGTTGAAACTTCTGCATGTGCTCGGGCCGCTGCAGGGGCGTCGCTTGTCCTCGATGAGCTGTTCGGGCGGCGAGGCTTCCGTGATGGCCGACACCGCTGACGGCCGGAGAGTGGGCTTTCCGGCCTTGAGCGCGGAACACCGGGCACAGGTGAAAGAGGCGCTCGGCCCGCTCGTCGCGGTGGCCAATCCGCTCGACTACAATACCTTCATCTGGAACGATGAGGCGGCGATGGCAAAAGCCTTTGGCGCCATGGTTTCGGGCGGCTTCGACCTCAACATGCTGGTGCTCGATTTCCCGCGCAACGACCGTTGTTCCGATGCCGACTGGCTCACTGCGGTCAACGCGTTCGATACCGCCTTGAGGGCCAACGGTGCCAAGGGTGCGATCGTCGCTTCCATGCTTGAGAACCTGCCGGAACATCACGCCCTCGCACTGATGAAGCGCGGCATTGTTCCGCTGCAGGGGATTGTCGAGGCCTTCGATGCGGCCGAGGCCGCAGCTTTCATTGGTGAGGCTTGGAAGCAGCCTTTTACCTCCCCCTTGTGGAGAGGTCGTGCCGACCCTCCCCACAAGGGGGAGGGTAAAGGTGTCTTCGACGAAGCCACCACCAAGGCACTGCTGCGGGAGGCTGGCCTGGCCGTGCCTGAAGGCATGTGTGCCGCCAGCGTGGCCGAGACTGTTTCCGCAGTGCAGACGCTTGGTTTCCCGGTGGCGCTCAAGGCGCTCGGCGTTGCGCATAAGAGCGAGCTTGGCGCGGTTCGACTTGACCTCAAATCCGCCGATGATGTTCGGACGGCGGCGGAAGCCTTGCTGCCGCTCGGCACAGGCCTTTATGTCGAGCCCATGGTCGAGGGCGGCATCGGCGAACTGATCGTCGGCGTTACCCGCGATCCGCTGTTCGGACCCGTCATGACGCTGGGCACCGGCGGCGTGCTGGTGGAGCTTTTGAAGGACAGCGCCACCCTGCTTTTGCCGGCATCGCGCACCGAGATCGAGGCGGCATTGCAGGGCTTGCGGCTCTATCCGCTGCTTGACGGCTATCGTGGCCGGCCAAAGGCGGATATCGCCGCCGCAATAGACGCAATCCTCGCCATTTCGCGCTTCGCCGCCGATCATGCCGACACCATCGAGGAACTCGATATCAATCCGCTGATCGTTTGCGGCGGGGGCAAGGGCGCGTGGATCGCCGATGCGTTGCTTGTCTTGAAGGAGGTCTCATGTCCGATGTGATAAAAACCAGCCGGGAGGGCGCCATTCTCGAAGTCACGCTTGACCGGCCCAAGGCCAACGCCATCGACCTGAAGACCTCGCGGCTGATGGGCGAGACCTTCAGGGCGTTCCGCGACGATCCCGAACTGCGCGTGGCGATCGTGAAGACGGCGGGGGAGAAATTCTTCTCGGCTGGCTGGGATTTGAAGGCCGCCGCCGATGGCGATGCGGTCGACGGCGACTATGGCGTCGGCGGCTTCGGCGGCCTGCAGGAACTGCGCGATCTAAACAAGCCGGTGATTGCCTGCGTCAGCGGCATGGCGGTGGGCGGCGGCTTCGAACTGGCGCTCTCCTGCGACCTCATTTATGCCGCCGACCATTCCTCCTTTGCGCTGCCGGAAATCCGCGCCGGCACGCTGGCCGATGCGGCAACGATCAAGCTGCCCAAGCGCATCCCCTATCATGTGGCGATGGACCTTCTGCTCACCGGCCGCTGGATGGACGCCTTGGAAGCGCATCGCTGGGGGCTGGTCAACGAGGTTCATCCGGTGAGCCAGCTTGAGGAACGCGTCTGGGATGTTGCCCGGATGCTTGCCGGCGGTCCGCCGCTGGTGTTCGCCGCGATCAAGGAGGTCGCGCGCCGCGCCGAAGCCATGGAGTTCCAGGATGCGATGAACTGGATCACCAAACGCAAATTCCGCACGGTGGACGAACTCTATGCCTCGGAGGATAATCTGGAAGGGTTTCGCGCCTTTGCCGAAAAGCGCGACCCGGTGTGGAAGGGGCGGTGAGATCGGCCGCGCTGGTGAGCAAAGGCCCCGATGACCGACTATAGGAAACTGATCGATGCCGAGACCTGGGCCTTCATCGAAAGGACCGACAGCTATTATCCGCCCGATACGATCGACGACACGATTGCCCAGCAGCGCGAGATCTATGACCGGATGTGCCGCGAATTCTTCGCAGGCTATCCGCAAGGCGTGACTGCCAAGACGACGGCGATAGAACCCGGCGACCACGCCATTGCGATCCGCACCTATCGGGCGGAAGAGAAGCCGGCGGAGGCAGTAGTGCTCTATTTTCATGGCGGCGGGTTCATTCTCGGCGGCCTCGACAGCCATGACGATGTCTGCGCCGAACTGTGTACCCGCACCGGATATGAGGTGGTTTCGGTCGACTACCGCCTTGCGCCGGAACATCTGCATCCGGCGGCATTCGACGATGCGTTGGCGGCGTTCGAATGGGCTGCGGGCCGCTACGAGCAGCCCATCCTGCTGTGCGGGGACAGCGCGGGCGGCAATCTGGCGGCTGCCGTGTCCCATGCCACGCGCGGGCACAAGCGCCATCCCGCGGGGCAGGTGCTGATCTATCCCGGCCTCGGCGGCGACCAGTCGAAAGGCTCTTATGTGACCCATGCAGAAGCGCCGATGCTGACCCTGCGCGACCTTGAATTCTCCAAGGATATCCGCACCGGCGGCGCCGATGTCTCCGGCGACATCACCTATATGCCGCTGAAGGATGCGGATTTCGCCAATCTGCCGCCGACCGTGATTATCACCGCGCAATGCGACCCGCTGTCGAGCGACGGCGAAGCCTATGGCGCGAGGGTGCTTGCCGCCGGCGGCAAGGCCTGGTGGTTCGAGGAGCCGGGCCTTGTCCATGGCTATCTGCGCGCCCGCCATAGCGTTGGCCGTGCCCGCGCCAGCTTCTCGCGGATTGTCGATGCCGTGGCCGCGCTGGGACGCGGCGAGTGGCCTTGGTGAGGTAGGTCGGGCGCTGTTATCTGCCCCTTTGATGCAGGGCAATCGCATATGACAGGACCGACCCCCTCTCCGTCTCGGCTTTGCCTCGACACCTCTCCCCAGAGGGGCGAGGAACCCAGGTCCTGAAAGGTCTTAGCCACAGTTTTCCGTTGCCACGCCCGCAAATGCGTCTGGTGGTCTTTGCCCCGCCCCTCTCCACCTCGCTCCGCCCCTCTCCGCCTCGCTGCGCTCGGCACCTCTCCCCAGAGGAGCGAGGAACCCAGGTTCTGCGAGGGTGGCGGTGGCTGTCGCCAAAGTCGCGGAATGGATTCTCGGGTCAAGCCCGAAGATGACGAAGGGTGTGTCCGTCGCGCGCCCAAGTCGCTCTGCCGCGCGAAATTATCGGTCTCAGTTTCCTGCGCTTTCCATGCGCCGACCCTTGATGGCCTTCTCCAGCCAGCCAATCTCCATTTCCGGGACGGAGGACAGGAGCAGGTCGGTATAGGCGTCGAAGGGCGGCGTCAGCACTTCGCTCTTCGGCCCGTAACGCACCACCTCGCCGCGATACATCACCGCGATGGAATCGGCGATGGCCTTCACGGTGGCAAGGTCGTGGGTGATGAAGAGATAGGCGACCTGTTCTTCCTTCTGCAGTTCCAACAGGAGTTGCAGGATGCCGTGGGCGACCAGCGGATCGAGCGCACTGGTGACTTCGTCGCAGATGATCAGCTTGGGCTTGGCCGCAAGCGAGCGGGCGATGCAGACGCGCTGTTTCTGGCCGCCGGAAAGCTCTGCCGGGTAGCGGTCGGCAAAGCCCTTGCCCATCTCGATCTTGTCGAGCAGTTCGGCCACCCGCGCGTCGCGCTCGCGCCCGCGCAGGCCGAAATAAAACTCCAGCGGTCGCCCGATGATGGAGCCGACGGTCTGGCGCGGGTTCATGGCGACGTCCGCCATCTGGTAGATCATCTGCAACTGGCGCAAATCTTCCTTCGGCCGGTCGGCAAGCCGGTTGGCCAATGGTCGCCCATCGAAGGTGACGCTGCCTTCCTGCGGCGGCAAAAGCCCGGTGACGGCGCGTGCCAGCGTCGATTTGCCTGAGCCGGATTCGCCGACTACGGCCAGCGTCTGGCCAGGGAAGATGTCGACCGAAATATTCTTCAGCACCTTGATGTGCCCGCCGCCATAGGCCGCGGTAACGTTCTGGACTGACAGGAACGGCGTGCGGCCGGGCTTCTTTTCTTCATGGTTGATTTCATGCACGGAGACCAGCGCGTTGGTGTATTCCTGCCGCGGCTCCTTGATGATCTGGCGCGTGCCGCCCCATTCGACCAGCCTTCCGTGGCGCAGCACCATGATCTCGTCGGACACCTGGGCGACGACGGCAAGATCGTGGGTGATATAAAGGGCGGCGACGCCGGTTTCGCGGATGGCGACCTTGATTGCCGCCAGTACATCGATCTGCGTGGTCACATCGAGCGCCGTGGTCGGCTCGTCGAAGACGATCAGGTCGGGCTCCGAGCACAGCGCCATCGCCGTCATCACGCGCTGCAATTGACCACCGGAAACCTGGTGTGGAAAGCGCTCGCCGATATGTTCCGGGTCCGGCAGGCTCAGCGCCTTGAACAGCTTTATCGCGCGTTTCTCAGCCTCTGCGCGCGTGGCCCTGCCATGCAACAGTGTTGCCTCGACCACCTGATCCATCAGGCGGTGCGCGGGGTTGAAGGCGGCCGCCGCCGACTGCGCGACATAGCAGACTTCGTGGCCGCGCAGCTTGCGCAAACCCTGTTTGCCGCCCTTCAATATGTCGCGGCCATTCAAGATGACCTCGCCGCCGGTAATGCGCACGCCACCGCGCCCATAGCCCATCGAGGACAGGCCGATGGTCGACTTGCCGGCGCCGGATTCGCCGATCAGGCCAAGCACCTTGCCTTTTTCCAGCGTCAGCGAGACGTCGTGGACGATGACGATATTCTGCGGTGGCTCGCCCGGCGGATATGCGGTCGCTTCGATGCGCAGATTGCGGATGTCGAGCAGGGGGCCGGCTTTCCGGTTTCCAGCAGCCTTTTTATCAGCCATTGCCACGTCCTCCCTTGAGGTCGGAAGTGCGGTTGAGCACCCAGTCTGCAACCAGATTGACTGAAATGGCCAGCATCGCGATTGCAGCCGCCGGGATGAGGGCTGCCCCTATCCCAAAGACGATGCCGTCCTTGTTTTCCTTGACCATGCCGCCCCAGTCGGCGTCCGGCGGCTGTACGCCAAGCCCGAGGAAGGACAGCGCCGACAGGAACAGGATGGCGTAGATGAAGCGCAGGCCGAGTTCGGAGATCAGCGGTGACAGCGCGTTGGGCAGGATTTCGCGGAAGATGATCCAGCGCATGCCTTCGCCGCGCAGCTTGGCCGCTTCGACGAAATCCATGACCTCGATATCGACCGCAATCGCCCGCGAAAGCCGGTAGACGCGCGTCGAGTCCAGTATACCCATGACCAGGATCAGCGTCACCAGCGTCGACGGCAGCACCGACAGCACCACCAGGGCGAAGATCAGCGTCGGGATGGCCATCAACAGATCGACGGCGCGCGACATCAGCGTGTCGAACCAGCCGCCGAGCACGGCGGCGCAAAAGCCCAGCGTGGCGCCCAGCGTGAATGACAGAGCGGTGGCCAGCACGGCGATGAAAATGGTGATGCGCGCGCCATAGATCATGCGCGAGAGCAGGTCGCGGCCGAGATTGTCGGTGCCGAGCCAGTATTGCGCCGACATCGGCTCCCAGACATCGCCGACGATCTGGCCATTGCCATAGGGCGCTATCCAGGGGGCAAAGATCGCGGCTATCAGGAACAGCACCGTCAGGATGATGCCGATCAAAGCAGGGATGGGGATGCGTTTCACATTAGCCATGACGCCCCCCTATTTCGGATGCCGGAGGCGCGGATTGGCGATGATCGACGCAACGTCCGCAACGATGTTGAGCGTGATGTAGACGGCGGCGAAAATCAGCCCCACCGCCTGCACGACCGGAACGTCCCGCTTGGCGACATGATCGACCAGATACTGCCCCATGCCGGGATAGACGAAGATGACCTCGACCACGACGACGCCGACGACAAGGTAGGCGAGATTAAGCATCACGACGTTGATGATCGGCGCGACCGCATTGGGAAGCGCGTGCTTGCGGATGATGGAAAACGCCGACAGGCCCTTGAGTTCGGCCGTTTCGACATAGGCCGACTGCATGACGTTGAGGATTGCGGCGCGCGTCATGCGCATCATCTGGGCCAGCACCACCAGGGTAAGTGCGGTGGCCGGCAGGGCGATGGCCTGCAGCCTTTCCAGGAAAGGCATGCCTTCATAGACGGTGGAGATGCCGGGGAAAATCTGCCACTTCACGGCGAAGAAATAGACGAGCAGATAGCCAATGAAGAATTCAGGAAACGAGGTGGAGGCAAGCGCCAGGCCCGAGATCAGCTTGTCGACCCAGCCATTGCGATAGCGCACGGCAAGCAGGCCGAGAAGGATCGCCAGCGGCACGGATACCAGTGCGGCGCAGAAGGCAAGGAACAGTGTGTTCCAGAGGCGACTGCCAATCGAGGTGGCGATATCCTGTCCGCTCGATAGTGCCGTGCCGAGATCGCCGGTCACCACGCCGCCCAGCCAGCGGAAATAGCGGATATAGGCCGGATCGTTCAGCCCAAGTTCGGCGCGCAGATTGGCAAGCGCTGCCGGGGTTGCTGCCTGACCGAGGATGGATTGCGCGACGTCGCCGGGCAGGACCTGAGTGCCAGCGAAAATCAGGGCCGAAACGGCCAGCAGGAGCAGGATGCCCAGCGCAATGCGCTGGGCCACCAGTTTCAGGATGGGTGAAGACATAGGCTCACGGTCGGCCTAAGCTTCCAGCCAGCAGATCGACAATGCGTAGCCGCCGCACATTTCCTGAGCGGGATTGTTGACCCAGCCCTGCACGCCCTTGCCCGAAGCGTCGATATACTGGTTGAAGAACGGAACGATCAGCCCGCCTTCGTCGCGCATCACCATGGCGATGTCGCGATACATTGCCTTGCGCTTGTCCTGATCGAGTTCGCCGCGCGCGGCAAGCACCATCTTGTCGAAATCCGGGCGCAGGAAGCGCGTGTCGTTCCAGTCGGCACCGGAAACATAGGCCGTGGAATACATCTGGTCCTGCGTCGCCCGCCCACCCCAGTAGGAGAGCGAGAAGGGCTGCTTGTTCCAGACTTCCGACCAGTAGCCGTCACCGGGTTCGCGCTTGATCTCGATGGTGATGCCGGCCTTGGCACAGCTCTGCTGATAGAGTTGGGCCGCATCGACGGCGCCGGGGAAGGCGACATCCGAGGTCCTCAGCAGGATCGAGCCGGAGTGGCCAGACTTCTTGTAGAGTTCGGCCGCCTTTTCGGGGTCGAACTTGCGCTGTTCGATATCGTCGGAAAACAGCGGATAGGCTTCGTTGATGGGGAAGTCATTTCCGACCGAGCCATAGCCGCGCAGGATCTTGTCCAGCAGTTCCTCGCGGTCCATGGCCAGTTTCAACGCCATGCGCAGATCGTTGTTGTCGAAGGGCGCGGTGTCGCAGAACATATTGAAAGGGTAAAATCCCTTGCCGGCCACGTTCTGGATCGTCACACCGGGCACCCGCTTAACGAGATCGACGATCTTCGGCTCGACGCGGTTGATCATGTTGACCTGGCCCCCCTGAAGGGCCGCCGTGCGCGCGGTTGCATCGTTGATGACGACGATCTCTATCTGGTCCGCATGGCCGAGTTTGTCGCCCTGCCAATAGTTGGCGAATTTTTCGCCGCCATAGCGCACACCCGGTTCATCGATGGTCACCTTGTATGGCCCGGCGCTGATGCCGGCATTCGGATTGTCCTTGCCGCCATTGGGCTGGATGACGAGATGGTAGTCCGCCATCAGGTAAGGGAAGTCGGCATTCGGGTCTTTCAGCGTGATGACGACCTCGTCGCCGCTGGCCTTCATCGAATCGATGCCCTGCAGGATGCCGAGGGCGGCCGATTTCGACTTTTCATCGCTGTGGCGCTCAAGCGTTGCGACGACATCTTCCGGCGATACGGTCTTGCCGTCGTGGAATTCGATGCCCTTGCGGATTTTCATGGTCCAGACTTTGGCGTCGTCAGACGAACCGACCTCCTCCGCGATACGGTTTTCGAGGCTGCCATCGGGGTTCAATTCGACCAGCAACTCGCCCCATGCCTTGCCAAAGGAGAAGTTCACCTGACTGAGGTTCAGAGCCGGATCGAGGACGTTGGAGGATTCGCCCCCTTGCAGTCCGGCTTTGAGAACACCGCCCTTTTGCGGGCCAGCGGCGCGGGCCGCGCTGCCGATGAGGGAATTGGCGATGGTGGCGCTGACGCCGAGCGCGGCGGCGCGACCGAGGAAATCACGCCGGCTAAGCTTGCCGACGACTACGTGATGACTCAGGAATTCCAGTTCATTGGACATTTCGAGGTTCCTCACTCTGTTAGGTGACCGTGGTCGGTCTTTTTGTCGTTACCGGGATATTGATCTCAACGCCATGTCCGGCGCAAGGCCGATTGCGACATGCCGTGGCGTAAATGATGCGCCCCACTGGACTAAGGCGGACAGTGCCTGTCGCGCCGATGCGATCTGCCGGTCAGGGCTTCGCAACGGGCTGCAGGGACGGAGCCCGGCAAGGAAAACGATCCGTTCTTGACACTCCCCCGCTCATTGCTTGTGCGGCACGATGCCGCCACTCCCAATGCAGAAGTTTGGCTGGCATCTTCGTTTCCGCACAGATGAGTAGGCGACATGTAGTGTCGCAAACAGGACAGTCCCTTAGAGGAGGGAATCCGAGCTGTCAAATATGATTTCGGGGAATTCTATCCTCAAAATTGCGGGTGAACACAAGATTTTCTCCTTCATAGGCCTCAATCCGGCCCTTCAGATAGAAATTTTTCGCATCCGAATGCATCTCGGAAAAGGTTTCGGTACGCAGCGACCAGTCACCCCGTGACAGGGTTGCGGTCCAGTGCGTGCGGCCTGAGGCCGACAGCGGATCATCGGGATGGATGGTCCACCATTCGCGCGCGATGCCGCCTTCCACGAGGCCGTGATCCTTGTCGCGGAACTGGCCGAAATCATCGACGATGACGAGCGAGACCTCGCCAGTCTTGGCATGACGCTCGACCTTGCGGCTGTTGGAAACTTCCCGCAGCGTCTCGGTCTGCCAGGGTGCTGCAGCTTCGGGGCCGCCAAAGGATACTTCATCGCCGCTGCCGGATGGGCGGACAGGCAGGTCGATGGCGCCTTCATGCAGGGCGAGCATCACGGGCTCGGGGGAGGGCCAGATCAGCGGCCAATAGGTGGAGGAGATTGCCACACGCAGGCGATTGCCGGCAGCAATGCTATAGGCGATGTCGTCCAGCTTGAGGGTGATGTCCATGACCTCGCCAGGAACCAAGCCTTGCGGGAATTCGTGGCTGTCGCGATGGGCAAGGTTGAGCACGCCATAGGTAATGCGTGTGGAAGCGCCGTCGGGCTGCACGTCGCAAAGCCGCACGGTGACCATTGCGTTCCTGCGGTCGGCGGCGAGTTTCAGGCGGATCACCGGCGAACCGACAATGTCGAGCGGGCTTTCCAGCGCGGCGGTGTCGAAGCAGACGGATTTGGCGTCGTCCTCGCGCTGGTCGCCCGGCAGTTCGGGTCCCAGCCAGATGGCGCAATATTCGCCCCCGCTCATGCCGCAATCCTGCGGGGAGGCGACTGCGATGGAAGGGAGCGCACCGGCCGTGTCGGCAAGCATGCCGCCCGCGGCGAGGTGCAGCCGGTGTATCGAGATATTGGCACCGGGCCAGTCAGGTTCGGCGATCCAGCGGCCGGGCCGCTCCTCATACCAGTCGCGCGGCGGCACCGAATCCATCAGATAGAGCCGCATGGCCGGATCGTTCTCGACGCCGGTGTCGATGCCTTTCAGCCAGCAGTCCCACCAGCGCAACGCTTCCTGAAGGAAGCCAATGGCGGGCCGGGGCACGGCGGAATGCGGGTATTTGTGAATCCATGGGCCGACGATGCCCTTGACCGGTGCCTCGATGCCTTTCACGAGACGCGACACGGCGTTCTTGTAGGCATCCCCCCAGCCGCCGATTGCAAGCGTGGCCGCCTTGATGCGCGAAAAATCCTCGCAGATGGAACCGCGCTTCCAATAGGCGTCGCGGGTCTGGTGCCTAAGCCAGACTGCCGGCAGGAAGGGCTCGTTTTCCAGGCGCTCGATCCACATGGCGCGCCATTTCTCGCCGACCAGCGCCGGGTCGGGCGCGCGTGAGGAATAGGACAGCATGGTGGAGCCCCAGCCGAGATTCTCGTTGAGCAGCAGCCCACCCTTGTAGTGGATGTCGTCGGCATAGCGGTCATCGGTGGAGCAGAGCGTGATGATCGCCTTCAATGCCGGTGGCTGCATGGCGGCAACCTGCAGCGAATTGAAACCGCCCCAGGAAATGCCCATCATGCCGACATTGCCGTTGCACCAGGGCTGGCTGGCGGCCCAGGCGATGACATCGCAGGCATCCTGCAATTCCTGCTCGGTATATTCGTCCTCCATCAGGCCTTCGGAGTCGCCATTGCCGCGCATGTCGGTGCGGATGCAGGCATAGCCTTGCCCGGCGAAATAGGGGTGGGTCAGACAATCGCGCGCGGTCGTGCCATCGCGCTTGCGATAGGGCAGATGCTCCAGGATGACCGGCACCGGCTTGTCCGCCGCATCCTGCGGCATCCAGACACGCGCCGACAGCCGGCAGCCATCGGGCATGACGATGCCCATGTCGGGAATCTCGACGACCTCGCGAGGAAATTCGGTGACGGTCTTCATGCGCAATCCTCCTCGGTCGTGATTGAGACATGGGGAGGGGAACAGTGCAAGGCGAGGCAACGCCGCCGAAATTGGTGATTGCCATCGCCCGACGCGATCGGCTGGAAATTTATCGCCTGGCGAGCCGCCGCTGAGGTCGCCTACCCCCTAGCTCAGTTCAACGGAATGTCGTCGTCGGCCTTGCCGTCCTGGTAGTGGCTGGAGAGGTCGTCATAGGTCGCCGAGATTGCCGTAAGGCGGGTTTCCAGGCGCTGGCGCTCGGCCTGCGGCAGGTCACGCAGCAATCCGCGCAGCGAATAGCTTTTCCAATAGGCGTTCTGCGCATTGTAGCCGCCGGGCTCGAGCGTGAAGACTTCTTTCAGGATCTTCAGATCGTGCGGGATGGCGAAGCTGTCGCGCGAATCCTCATGGCTGAACAGATAGTAGAAATTGTCGAAGCCGCTCCAGGTGATAGCCGACAGGCACAGCGAGCAGGGCTCGTGGGTGGCAAGGAAGATGCAGTCGCGCGTGTCGGGCCGGTCGGCTTTCGGCATTTCGTAGAAACACTTCAGGCAATGAACTTCGCCATGCCAGAGTGGGTTTTCGATCTCGTTGTTGGTTTCGGCCAGCACCAGCGACAGGTCGGACTTGCGCAGGATCGCTGCGCCGAACAGCTTGTTGCCCTTGGCCACGCCTTCCTGCGTCTTCGGCACGATATCGCGCTCGATCACATCGAAGAGCCTGTCGATGAGCGCGGCGCTGCTCATGCGCCCGCGCTTTCCGGCAGCCGGATTTCATAGGGATGGGAGAAGTGGAATTCTTCCAGGTTGGAGCCGTCGCCGCCGCGATCCACCACGAGGAAATCCTGGGGGGTGCCGATCGGCGTCAGCACGCCGTGCCAGCGATTTGGCGGATAGTTCACGCCCTGCCCCGGCAGGGTAAGAAAAGCCTGCGGTTCGCCGGGACCGTCATCGGTGTCCGGGCAGACCACCACCAGAAAGGGCGCGGGCGAGAGCGGCATGAAGGCCTGGCTGCCGAGCGGATGGCGCTCGACCATCGACAGTTTCAGCGGGAATGCATAGGGCGTGCCCTTGAACAGGCTGACCAGCACCCGCGCATTGGGGCCGTTTGCCTCGACCCGCGCGAGGTCGTGGTAGCGCTCGCACCGGCCGTCATTGATCGGATAGTGGTGCGCGCCTTCGGTCTCGATCACATCGCCGAAGGGAGCGAAAGCCTCGCGGGTGAGAGGGTGCGCGGTGATGATGCGGTCGGTCATGCGATCAGCGCCTTGGAAGCTTCATGTGGCGGTTGACGTCCTTGTAGAGCAGGTAGCGGAAATTGCCGGGGCCGCCAGCATAGCAGGCCTGCGGGCAGAAGGCGCGCAGCCACATATAGTCGCCGGCCTCGACCTCGACCCAATCCTGGTTGAGCCGGTAGACGGCCTTGCCTTCGAGCACATAGAGGCCGTGTTCCATCACATGGGTTTCGGCAAAAGGGATCACCGCACCCGGCTGCAAGGTGACGATGGTCACATGCATGTCGTGGCGGATGTCGGTGGGATCGACGAAGCGCGTCGTCGCCCATTTGCCCTCCGTGTCGGGCATCGGTGCCGGCTCGATCTCGGCCTCATTGGCAAAGAAAGCTTGCGGAACCTCGATACCGTCGACGAATTCATAGGCCTTGCGAATCCAGTGGAAGCGCGCGGCCCCTGAGCCTTCGTTGCGCACCGTCCAGTTGGACGCGGGCGGGATGAAGGCGAAACCGCCGGGGCGCATCTCGTGCTTCTTGCCGTCGAGCGTGACGGTCAACGCGCCGCCGACCACGAAGAGCGCGCCCTCCGCGCCCGCGTCAAGCTCCGGCCTGTCGCTGCCGCCGCCCGGCTGCACTTCCATGATGTATTGCGAGAAGGTCTCGGCAAAGCCGGACAAGGGCCGCGACAGCACCCATGCGCGCGTCTTGTCCCAGAAGGGCAGCAAGCTGGTGACGATATCCTGCATCGTGCCTCTGGGAATGACAGCATAGGCTTCCGTGAACACGGCGCGGCCGGTCAGCAGCTCTGTTTGCAGCGAATGACCGCCGGTCGGGGCGTAATAATTGCGGGCCATATGCTCTGGTCCTTTTACTCAGGCAAGAGGTCTTTGAGGCGTAGCAGGGCGATACGCTCGACCTGCTTGCAGGCGGTTGCAAATTCGGTGTCACGATCATTGCCGATGCGGGTTTCGAAGGCGGCAAGGATCTCGTCCTTGGTCCTGCCCTTCACCGCCATGATGAAGGGAAAGCCGAAGCGTTCGACATAGGCGGCGTTGAGCTTGGTGAATTTTTCGCGTTCGGCGTCGGTCAGCGCATCGAGGCCGGCCGAGGCCTGCTCGCTGGTCGATTCCGGCGTCAGGCGTTTTGCCGCCGCAAGCCTGCCGGCAAGGTCCGGGTGGGCGGTGAGGACGCCGAGCCGCGCTTCGGCCGAGGCCGAGCGGAAGGCACGGCAGAGCGCGTTGTGCAGGCCGCCGGCGCTGTCATGGGCGGGGCCAAGCTCAAGCTTGAAGGCGCGCTCGGCGATCCAGGGCGAATGTTCGAAGATGCCGCCGAAGGCCTTGACGAATTCGTCCGAAGCCATGCGCGAGGGCCGCAGCGCCGGGGCCTGATAGGGGTGATGCTCCTGCCAGTGGCGGGCAATGTCGATGCGGCGCGGCAGCCAGACCTTGTCGTGGCTCTTTACATAATCGATGAAGCGCTGGAGGGCGGCGGCCCGGCCAGGCCTGCCGATGAGCCGGCAATGCAGGCCGATGGTCATCATCCTGGGCCTGCCTGCCTTGCCTTCGGCATAGAGGGAATCGAACGCGTCCTTCAGATAGGTGTAGAACTGCTCGCCGTTCGAGAAGCCGGCCTGAATTCCAAAGCGCATGTCGTTGGCGTCGAGCGTATAAGGGATGATGAGTTGCGGCGGGATCGCGTTGCCATGGCCGTCATGATCGAGCCAATAGGGCAGATCGTCGTCGTAAGTATCGGAAATGTAGTCAAAGCCGCCGAGTTCGGCCACAAGGCGAACCGTATTGTCCGAAGTGCGGCCAGTGTACCAGCCGCTTGGCCGCGTGCCGGTGACTTCCGCGTGCAGGCGGATTGCGTCCTCGATGTCGCGGCGTTCATCCTCCGGCGAATGGTCGCGATAATCGATCCATTTCAACCCGTGCGAGGCGACTTCCCAGCCGGCTTCCTGCATGGCAGCGACCTGGTCGGGCGAGCGGGCAAGGGCAGTGGCGACGCCATAGACGGTGACGGGGACATTGGCGGCGGTGAACATGCGGTGGAGCCGCCAGAAGCCGGCGCGCGCGCCATATTCGTAGATCGATTCCATGTTCCAGTGCCGGATGCCCTGCCAAGGCACGGCGCCGGTGATTTCGGACAGGAAGGCCTCCGAGGCTTTGTCGCCGTGTAGAATGCAGTTTTCGCCGCCTTCCTCGTAATTGACGACGAATTGCACGGCGACATGAGCGCCGCCTGGCCATTTCGGATCGGGCGGATTTGCGCCATAGCCGCGCATGTCTCTCTTGTATCGCATGGTTACCCCCGGGCGCGGATGCCGATTTTCACGGCGAGAATAGTCGATGTGGCGCGCGATGCATTCCCCTCTTTATTTTTGAAAGTCTTTTTGGGGGCACGGACGCCGCCAGGGGCTTATACAGGATGACTATTTGGCGCAGTATCGGCAGATATGCGACCCCAAGGCATCAAGTGATCGTCGTTGGCCTGGGATGGCGAGGGAGGCGGAATGGTAAACAGCGATGGCGGGCGCCTGACGACCCATGTGCTGGATACGGCTTCGGGCAAGCCCGCGGCCGGCCTGTCGATCTCGCTGTTCAGGCTGGAAGGCGAGGCGCGCACGCATCTGAAGACGGTGACGACCAATGCGGATGGGCGCTGCGACGAGCCGCTGCTGCAGGGCGAGGCGTTCCGGACCGGCGAATATGAACTCGTTTTCGCTGCCGGCGCCTATCTGCGCGCCAGCGGCGCGGCGCTGCCGCAGCCGGCCTTCCTCGACATTGTGCCGATCCGCTTCGGCATGGCCGAAAGGGCGCATTATCACGTGCCGCTGCTGATTTCGCCCTATGGCTATTCGACCTACAGGGGGAGTTGACATGAGTATGGCCGCGATACGCAACGAAATCCGCTTCATCCTCAATGGCGAGGATGTCGCGCTGGCCGATGTCGCTCCCGACGAGACGCTGCTGGATTATCTGCGCTTGCGCCGCAGCCTGCGCGGCAGCAAGGAAGGTTGCGCCGAAGGCGATTGCGGTGCCTGCACGGTGCTGGTCGGACGGCTTTCGGGCGGAAAGCTCGTCTATGAAGGCGTCAATGCCTGTATCCGTTTCACCGGCTCGCTCGACGGCTGCCATGTGGTGACGGTGGAGCATCTGGGCGACGGCAGCGGCAAGCTGCACCCGGTGCAGCAGGCGATGGTGGATTTCCATGGCTCGCAATGCGGCTTCTGCACGCCGGGCTTCGTGATGTCGCTTTATGCGCTGTGGATGCGCGAGCCGAAGCCCTCCGATGCGGCGATCGAAAAGGCGCTGCAGGGCAATCTGTGCCGCTGCACCGGCTATGAGCCGATCATCCGCGCCGCCCGCGGGATCTCGGACTATGGTAAGGTGGCGCAAGACCCGTTGAAGCGCGAGCGTGAAAGCATCGTCGCGCGGCTGGCGGCGATGAATGACGGCGCCCGCGTCGAGATCAATATAGACGGGAAGCGCCTGCTGGTGCCGGCAAGCGTGGACGATCTTGCCGCAATCCTGGAGGCTGAGCCGAAGGCGACGATCGTTGCCGGCTCCACCGATGTCGGGCTGTGGGTGACGAAGTTCATGCGCGAGATTTCGCCGGTGGTGTTCATCGGCCATCTCGATGAGTTGAAGAGCGTTTCGGAAGAAGACGGCGTCATCACGATCGGCGCGGGCGTGACCTACAGCGAGGCATTTGCGACGCTTTCGAAGCGCATTCCGGCGCTTGGGCCACTGATCGACCGGATTGGTGGCGAGCAGGTGCGCAATATGGGCACGATCGGCGGCAACATCGCTAATGGCTCGCCGATCGGCGACACGCCGCCGCCCTTCATTGCGCTCGGTGCGACGCTGACGCTGCGCAAGGGCACCGCGCGGCGCACGATCCCGCTGGAAGAATTCTTCATCGCCTATGGCAAGCAGGACCGGCAGCCGGGTGAATTCGTGGAAGCGGTGCATGTGCCGGTGCCGGCCAGGGGCAGCCATTTTTCCGTCTACAAGATCACCAAGCGGCGCGACGAGGACATCACGGCAACGCTCGGAGCCTTCAACCTGACGCTCGGTGCGGATGGCACGGTTGCCTCCATCCGCATCGCCTATGGCGGCATGGCGGCGACGCCGAAGCGGGCAAAGGCGGTGGAGAAGGCGCTGCTGGGGCGTAAATGGACGCAAGCAACCGTGGAAGCCGCGCTCGACGCCTATGGCGAGGATTTCACGCCGCTCTCCGACATGCGCGCGACAGCGGAGTATCGCATGCTCGCCTCGCGTAACCTGCTGCTGCGCTTCCTTGCCGAGACGCAGGGCGGCACCGCGCCGCTGCAGATATCCCGGCATGAGGCGGCATGAAGGAATGGCCATGACCAAGCACACGCCCAATCTCAAGGCAGAGAAGATCCTCGGCGGGGTTGCCACCTCGCAGCGGCACGATTCGGCGCATAAGCACGTCACCGGCACGGCGGTATATATCGACGACATGGCCGAACCTGCCGGCACGCTGCATGCTTGCCTCGGTCTCTCCACGGTTCCCCACGGCAAAATACGCGCGATGGACCTTGCTGCGGTGCGGGCGGCTCCCGGCGTGGTCGATGTGCTGACCGCTGCCGATGTGCCCGGCGAGAACGATATTTCGCCCACCGGCCTGCATGACGAGCCGGTTCTGGCTGAGGGCAAGGTGCAGTTCCACGGCCAGCCGATCTTTGCCGTGATCGCCGAAACGCGCGAACAGGCACGGCGCGCCTGCAAGCTGGCGAAGATCGACTATGAGGAACTGCCCTTCGTGACCGATATCGGTGGGCTTGACCCGCTGAAGGACAAGCTCGTCACCAAGCCGCTGCGGCTTCAGCGCGGCGATGCCAAGGAGGCGATCGGCAAGGCGCCGCGCCGCATCACCGGCAAGATGCGGGTCGGCGGCCAGGACCATTTCTATCTGGAAGGCCATATCGCGCTTGCCATTCCGGGCGAGGACCACGATGTCACCGTCTATTCCTCTACCCAACATCCGAGCGAAGTGCAGCACATGGTTTCGCATGCGCTCGGCGTCTCGTCCCATGCCGTCACGGTCGAAGTGCGGCGCATGGGCGGCGGCTTCGGCGGCAAGGAAACCCAGTCCAACCAGTTCGCCGCCATTGCGGCGATCGCGGCCAAGAAGCTGAAACGCGCGGTCAAGCTGCGGCCCGATCGCGACGACGACATGACCGCGACCGGCAAGCGCCACGACTTCGTCATCGACTACGACGTCGGCTTTGACGATGAGGGCAATATACTCGGTGTCGACTTTATCTTTGGGGCGCGCTGCGGCTTCTCGGCCGACCTGTCGGGCGCGGTGACCGACCGGGCGCTTTTCCACTGCGATAACACCTATTACTGGCCGGCGGTGAATGCCGTATCGGCGCCGCTTTACACCAACACCGTGTCCAATACGGCGTTCCGCGGCTTCGGCGGGCCGCAGGGCATGGTCGGGGCCGAACGTGTCATTGATGAGGTGGCGTTCGCTACGGCCAAGGACCCGCTCGAAATCCGCAAGAAGAATTTCTACGGCCCAAGTGGTGACAAGAAGGGCGACCGCAATGTGACGCCCTATCACCAGACGGTGGAAGACAACATCATCCAGCGCATCGTCGCCGATCTGGAAAAGAGCGCGGACTATGCCGGCCGGCGGCGCGAGATCGCGGCCTTCAATGCCAATAGCCGCATCATCAAGCGCGGTATCGCCATGACGCCGGTGAAGTTCGGCATCTCGTTCACCGCCACGCAGTTCAACCAGGCCGGCGCACTGGTGCATGTCTATACGGACGGCTCGGTGCATCTCAACCATGGCGGCACCGAGATGGGGCAGGGGCTCTATGTCAAGGTGGCGCAGGTGGTGGCCGAGGAATTCCAGATCGACATCGACCGGGTGAAGATCACCGCCACCACCACCGGCAAGGTGCCCAATACGTCTGCCACGGCGGCCTCGTCGGGGTCCGACCTCAACGGCATGGCGGCGCAGAATGCGGCCCGCCAGATCAAGGACCGGCTGATCGATTTCGCCGCCGAGGCGCATCAGGTGGCGAAGGACCAGGTGATCTTCCTGCCCAACCGGGTGCGCATCGGCAATGAGGAAATCTCCTTTGCCGCACTGGTGCGCCAGGCCTACAACGCCCGCATTCAGCTTTCGGCAGCCGGCTTCTACAAAACGCCGAAAATCCATTGGGACCGCGACAAGGGCCGCGGTCATCCGTTCTATTATTTCGCCTATGGCGCGGCCTGTTCAGAGGTTTCGGTCGATACGCTGACCGGCGAATATGTGATCGAGCGCACCGACATATTGCACGAGACCGGCCGGTCGCTGAACCGGGCGATCGATATCGGCCAGATCGAGGGCGGTTTCGTGCAGGGCGCCGGCTGGCTGACGACGGAAGAACTGGTCTGGGACGACAAGGGCAGGCTGCGCACCCATGCGCCCTCGACTTACAAGATCCCGCTCGCCTCCGACCGGCCGAAGATATTCAACGTCACGCTGGCCGACTGGTCGGAAAATGCCGAGCCGGCCGTGCACCGCTCCAAGGCGGTGGGCGAGCCGCCATTCCCGCTCGGCATGTCGGTGCTGCATGCGCTGTCGGATGCGGTGGCAAGTGTCGCCGACCACAAGATCTGCCCGCGTCTCGACGCACCGGCAACGCCCGAGCGGGTGCTGATGACGATCGAGCGGGTGAAGGCCGAGGCGGCGAAATAGCGGGACGGGCAACAAACAACTATATTCGTGAAATGGCATCGCTCCTTCTCGCGCCCCTCTGGTCTGCCGGCCATCACCCCCTCAAGGGGGGAGATCAGCAGCTTCAATCTCTCCGTTTCTCCTGCAACCTTGCAGATTGGGGAAGGCATAGCCGACAGATGATCTCCCCCCTTGAGGGGGTGATGGCCGGCAGGCCAGAGGGGGGTGTGAAGGAGCGCATGATTTCCCGGCAGGCGAGGCTATCATGACCTCGCCCACTGAGGAGCTGAAAGACTTCATCGAAGCGCAGGCGCCGGTGGCGCTGGTGGAGGTGGCGGAGGCGAAGGGCTCGACCCCGCGCGAAAGTGGTGCGAGCATGCTGGTTTCCCACGAGCGGATCCACGGCACGATCGGCGGCGGGCAACTTGAATTCATGGCAATCCATCGCGCACGTGAATTGCTGCGCGACGGCGCATTGCGCGCGGGGCTCGACATTCCGCTCGGGCCGGAAATCGGCCAGTGCTGCGGCGGCCGCGTCGCGCTTGCCATCCGCCTTGTCGACGATGCGTTGAAGGCCGATCTAATCGCGCAGGCCCGGCGGGAAGACCGGGCGCGTCCGCATGTCTATGTCTTCGGCGGCGGGCATGTCGGCACGGCCCTTGCGGCTGCCTTCTCGCTGCTGCCGGTGCATGTGCAGGTGGTGGAAACGCGCGCCGATGCGCTGGAGGGCATGCCGGCGGCGGTAGACAAAAAGCTGACGCCAGTGCCCGAGGAAGTGGTGCGTGAGGCGCCGCCGGCTTCGGCCTTCGTCGTGCTGACCCATGACCACGCGCTGGATTTCCTGATCGTCGGCGAGGCGCTGAAGCGCGGGGATGCCGCCTATGTCGGCATGATCGGCTCGAAGACCAAGAAGGCCACCTGCCGCAGCTGGTATCTCAAGACCGCCGGCGGCACCGAGGCCGAGTTCGCTCGTCTGATCACGCCGATCGGTGGCGAGGCGGTGAGGGACAAGCGGCCGGCGGTGATTGCCGCGCTGGCCGCTGCCGAAATCATGACGGCGCTTGCGGCGAGAACCCTGGCACCGCGCTAGAGCCGTCTGATGTAGATGGAACCGAAAACGGCTGTAAGCTATTATTTTTACGCATTTCCGGACGCAAAACCGCGTCACACTTTTGCTGGAAATGCTCCAATCACTCCTTTTCCTGGATATGGGCTTCCAGGAACCACAGCGACTTGTCGAGCGCACGCGAATAGGCGGTGAAGATGTCGGCGGTGTCGGCGTCTCCTGCCTCGTCTGCCTCATCGATGGCCGCGCGCGCAAGCCTGGCGGCATCGGCATAGCGGTCGATGAGGGCGGCCAGATGATCCTTGGTCTTGAAGATGTCGGTCGGGTAGGGCTTGAGCTGCGTCGCCTCGGCCACTGTCTGGGTAGTGCCCACCGCCGTCCCGCCCAACTGCACGGCGCGCTCGGCGATGGTGTCCACATGGGTGTCGAGCTCGGTGCGGAAAGTGTCGAGCATCTCATGGATGGCGATGAATTGCGGACCCTTGACGTTCCAATGCGCCTGCTTGGTGATGAGCGCCAGGTCGATGGCATCGGCCAGCCGGGCATTGAGGACTTCGATCGAAACCTTCTTGGCGTTTGATTTGAGATCGTTGCGGGTTGAGTGAGTGGTCATGCAAAACTCCTTGAAAAAAGCTCTCCTCGCCGGAGCATGATCTTTCTCGAAAACCGGTCCCCACATGCTCAGGCCGTCAGTGGACGCAAGGGTGCGCCCGCCCATGCCAACAACATGGGTCGCCGGATTTGGTTCCTCAACCCATGCGGCTATTTGCCTGCCAGGATTTCGCGGATAAGTCGTTGGCAGCGCTCGGCCATAAAATCGAGCAGCAGGCGCACTTTCGGGTCCTGCAGCTTCTTGTGCGGATAGATTGCGGCAAGCTGGATCGGGGTAGGCGGGGTGTCGGGAAGGAGGATGCGGAACCGGCCCTCCCGCAGATAGGGCTCGATCTCGAAGCGCGGCTTGTTGACGATGCCGCGGCCCGACAGCGCCCAGCCGGTCAGCACGTCGCCATCGTCGGAATCGAACGGGCCGTGGACCTCGAATTTCATCGGGCCGGTGGGCGTCGTCAGCATCCAGAAATGCTCGCGCATGCCGGGAAAGCGCAGCATCAGGCAATCGTGGCGCTTGTCGATCAGTTCCTGCGGCGTCTGCGGTGTGCCGCGCCGTTCCAGATAGTCGGGCGAGGCCACCAGCACGCGCTCGCACTCCATCAGGCCGCGCATGCGCAGGCTGGAATCCTCCAGGAGGCCCAGCCGGAAGGCGACGTCGATGCCCTCCTTCATGATGTCGACATTGTGGTCGGAAAGCCTGAGCCGCACCTCGATATCGGGATATTTGTCGTGGAATTCCGGGATGCCGGAGGCGATCAGCCGGCGGCCCAGGCCGAGTGGGGCGGTGACCCTGATGGTGCCGCGCGGCTGGCCGGAAAGAGCGCTGACGGCTGCCTCCGCCTCGATGACGGCGTCGAGAATCTGCTTGGCGCCGGTGTAGAAGACCGTGCCGTGCTCGGTCGGCATCAACTGCCGTGTGGTACGGTTGAACAGCCGCACGCCGAGATGCTTTTCAAGTTCCTTGATGCGGTTTGACGCCACCGCCGGCGAGATGCGCATATCGCGGCCGGCTGCCGACAGATTGCCCAGTTCGACGACGCGGACGAAAACGGCGATATTATCGAGATAAGCCATGCGTATCCGTCGCTGCGTAGGCTGAGTGGGAGCGACGCTAGCATTTTACATTTTTTTTTGAAAGTCATCGCCTGCATCCCCTCTTTTCGTTTGAACGGAAGGACTTAAAGTCGGCTGCTGGCAGAGAGGGTAGCAATGACTGATTTCGCGATTTTCTGGGACTGGCTGAGCTTTGGCGTGCGCTGGGCGCATGTCATCACAGGCATCGCTTGGATCGGCTCGTCCTTTTATTTCATCGCGCTCGATCTCGGCCTGCGGCAGCGCCCCGGCCTGCCGAAAGGCGCCTATGGCGAGGAATGGCAGGTCCATGGCGGCGGGTTCTATAATATCCAGAAATATCTGGTGGCGCCCGAACAGATGCCGGAACACCTGACCTGGTTCAAATGGGAGGCCTATACGACCTGGCTGACCGGTTTTGCGCTGCTGGCGATCATCTATTATGCCGGCGCCGACCTGTTTTTGATCGACCGCAACGTGCTCGACGTCTCGGCGCCGGTCGCCATCCTGATCTCGCTGGCGTCGCTGGGGCTCGGCTGGCTGATCTACGATCTCCTGTGCAAGTCGCCGCTGGGCAAGAACGACACCACGCTGATGCTGGTGCTCTATGCCGTACTGGTGGCGATCGCCTGGGGCTATACGCAGCTTTTCACCGGCCGCGCCGCCTTCCTGCATCTGGGCGCCTTCACCGCCACCATCATGTCGGCCAATGTGTTCCTGGTCATCATCCCCAACCAGAAGATCGTGGTCGCCGACCTGATTGCCGGGCGCACGCCCGACGCCAAATATGGCCGCATCGCCAAGACGCGCTCGCTGCACAACAACTATCTGACGCTGCCGGTGCTGTTCCTGATGCTGTCGAACCACTATCCGCTGGCGTTCGGCACTCAATTCAATTGGGTCATCGCCTCGCTGGTTTTCATCATCGGCGTGCTGATCCGCCACTATTTCAACACCACGCATGCCCGCAAGGGTAACCCGACCTGGACCTGGCTCGCCGCGCTGGTGCTGTTCATCGTGGTGATCTGGCTGTCGACCGTGCCCAAGGTGCTGGTGGGCGAGGAGCAGGCGGCTTCCGCCGGCAGCGAGATGTTCGTGGCCTCGGCGCATTTCCTGGCCGTGCGCGACACGGTTCTCGGCCGTTGCTCGATGTGCCATGCGGCCGAGCCTGCCTATGAGGGCATCTATCACGCGCCAAAAGGTGTCATGCTGGAAAACGACGCGGAAATCGCTGCCCATGCCCGCGAGATCTACCTGCAGGCGGGCCGCAGCCACGCCATGCCGCCGGGCAATGTCACGCAGATCACCCCGCAGGAACGCGCGCTGCTGGTGACCTGGTATGAGGGGGTGGGAAAATGACGAACGCTTCGACCGCTACCCTCCTGCGCGGGCGCACGCTCACTTTCCGGCGCTGGCCCGACAGTGTCGACGACCATGGCGCCTATGTCTATGAGGAGGATGGCGGGCTGCTGATGCGCGACGGGCGCATCATTGCCGCCGGCAGCTATGCCGAGATCGCGGCGCAAGCCGGCGTGGGCGTGGAGACGATCGACCACCGGCCGCACCTGCTGCTGCCCGGCTTCATCGACGCGCATGTGCATGTCCCGCAGATGCAGGTAATCGCCTCCTATGGCGCCGAACTGCTGGACTGGCTGAATAACTACACTTTCCCCGAAGAATCGAAATTCAACGATGCGCAGCATGGCAGGCGCATTGCGCGGTTGTTCGTGGATGAAATGCTGCGCCACGGCACGACGACAGTCGCAGCCTATTGCTCGGTGCACAAGCAGTCGGCCGAAGCCTTCTTTGCCGAGACGCATGAGCGAAACCTGCTGACCATTGCCGGCAAGGTGATGATGGACCGCAACGCGCCGGACACCGTGCTGGACACGCCGCAATCGAGCTATGACGATACCAAGGCGCTGATTGCGGAATGGCATGGCAAGGGCAGGCAGCTTTATGCGATCACGCCGCGCTTTGCCATCACCTCCTCGCCCGAGCAGATGGAGGCCGCAGGCGCTTTGGCAAGTGAGTTTCCCGCTCTGCATGTGCAGACGCATCTGTCGGAAAACCATGCCGAGATCGCGCTCACGCGGGAGCTTTATCCCTGGTCGAAGGACTATACCGACATTTACGCCCATTACGGCCTGTTGGGGGCCAAGACGCTGCTCGGCCATTGCATCCATCTTTGCGAGCGTGAGGCAGACGTGCTGTCGGAGACCGGCGCGGTCGCGGTGTTCTGCCCCACTTCCAACCTGTTTCTCGGCTCTGGCCTGTTCGACTACCAGCGCTACCGCCGGCGGGAAAAGCCACTACGTATCGCGGCGGCGAGCGATGTGGGGGGCGGCACCAATTATTCCATGCTGCGCACCATGGATGAGGGCTACAAGGTGATTGCGCTCAATGGCGAGAAGCTCAACCCCTTCGCCTCCTTCTGGCAGATGACGCGCGGCAATGCCGAGGCGCTATCGGTGACGGATCGGGTGGGAACGCTGGATGCCGGGACAGAGGCCGATATCGTAGTGCTGGATTCGCGCGCGACGCCTGCCATGCGGCTGAGGATGGAGACGGTGGAAACGCTTGCCGAGGAACTGTTCCTCATCCAGACGCTTGGCGACGACCGCGCTATTCGCGAGGTTTATGTGGCTGGAAGGGCAGCGAAAAGCACGATTGCCACTTCCTGAGCGGTGTTGCACGTCATAGAACGGTGTCGATCCGCAACCTCGTATCCAACCGGTTGACATGACGCAGATTGACCCCAGGCCATTCCTTACCTCGATCTTCGACGCGGCTGTCGCTGCCGCCGATCCGGAACTGACGATAGCGAAACATCTTCCCGAACGGCCGAAGGGCCGCACGGTCGTGATCGGCGCGGGAAAGGGGGCGGCGCAGATGGCGGCGGCCTTCGAGAAGGCTTGGGATGGGCCGTTGGAAGGGGTGATCGTCACGCGCTACGGCTATGGTGCGAAGTGCGAGCGCCTGCGCGTGCTGGAGGCGGCCCACCCGGTTCCGGACGAGGCGGGGCTGGCGGCATCGAAAGCCTTGCTGGAAGCCGTCTCCAGGCTCACCGAAAATGACCTGGTGGTAGCGCTGGTGTCGGGCGGCGGCTCGGCGCTGCTGCCCTCACCTCCAGCCGGGCTGACGCTGATCGACGAGATCGCCGTCAATGAGGCGCTGCTGGCTTCCGGCGCACCGATCTCGGCGATGAATACGGTGCGCAAGCATGTCTCGACCATCAAGGGCGGCAGGCTGGCGGCCGCCGCCTGGCCGGCGCGCGTGGTGTCGCTGATCGTTTCCGATATTCCCGGCGACAATCCGGCGCTGGTCGCCTCCGGGCCGACCGTGCCCGATGGCAGTTCACGCGAGGATGCGCTGCGCATTGTCTCCATCTACGGCATGAAGCTGCCGGAACGGGTGATGGCGCATCTGGGTTCGCCGCAGGCGGATGCCCCGCGTCCGGACGACGAGCGCTTCGCCCGCAACGAGGTGCGACTGATTGCGTCCGCGGCCGTGTCGCTGGAGGCTGCCGTGGCCGAGGCGCGCCGGCAGGGTATCGAGGCCGTCATCCTGTCGGATTCGATCGAAGGCGAGGCGCGCAATGTCGGCTCGGTTCATGCCGCGATCGCGCGCGAAGTGGCAGGCCGAGACCGGCCATTTGCCAAGCCGGTGCTGATCCTTTCGGGCGGCGAGACCACGGTGACGCTGCGCGCAAAGGGCAAGGGCGGCCGCAACAGCGAGTTTCTGCTGGCCTTCGCGCTCGGCATCGATGGTGTTGCCGGTATCGATGCATTGGCCGCCGATACCGACGGCATCGATGGTTCGGAAGACAATGCCGGCGCCTTTGCCGATGGCATGACGGTGGCGCGCATGCGTGCCACCGGCATCGATGCCAAGGCCATGCTTGCCGGCAACAATGCCTGGACCGCGTTCAATGCGGTGGGGGGGTTGTTCGTGCCTGGCCCGACCGGCACCAATGTCAATGATCTCAGGGCGATATTGGTGCGGTAGGTGGCTACACCTCGTGCAGATAAAGGTGATAGTCGAGTTCGCTCACCGTGCGCGCCACGCGCAGCAATTCGGCATATTTGATCGCGGTGAATGTGCGGTGCAGATCTTCGCCGAGTGCATGTTTGAGAAATTCGGATGCCTTTGCCGCTTCGATCGCCTGGCGCCAATCGGCCGGCATGGAATGGTCGGTGTTGCCCTGCTCATAGCCGTTGCCGGTCGTTTCCGGGCCGGGGTCGAACTGTTCGGCAAGGCCCTTGGAGATGGCGGCAAGCACGGTGGTGGCGACCAGATAAGGGTTGGCGTCCACGCCGGAGGGGCGATGCTCGATGCGCCGGTTATTCGTATCGCCGGCCGGCACGCGCAGCGCGACCGAACGGTTGTTGACACCCCAGGTCGCTGCAATCGGCGCATAGGATTGCGACACGAAGCGCCGCCAGGAATTGGCGTGCGGGGCAAAGACCAGCATGGATTCGGCCATGGTGCCGGCAAGCCCGCCAAGCGCATGCAGCAGCGTTGGCGACCATGTGCCTTGCTGCGCTTCGGCAAAGACATTGTTGCCGGCATCGTCCTGCAGCGAAACGTGCAGATGCATGCCGGAGCCGGCATATTTTTCGATCGGCTTGGCCATGAAGCAGGCGGTGACGCCGTGGCGGCGGGCCTGCGCCCGCACGATCCGCTTGAGCATGATGAGGTCGTCGGCGGCCTGCAAAATGTCCTTGCGATAGTGCAGCGTAAGTTCGTATTGGCCGGGAGCATATTCCGAAATCACCGTCTCGGCCGGAATGTCCTGCGCCCTTGCAGCGGCGTAGATGTCGGAAAACAGCGGCTCCATGCCATGCAGGTGGTCGACCGAATAGACCTCGGTCTTGCCGCTGCTGCGCCCGTCGAGCACGGCATTGGCCGGCTGGACGCGGCCTTCGGCGTCGCGTTCACCGGCGAGCAGGAAAAATTCGAGCTCGAAGGCGCCGGCCGGATGAAGGCCCTTGGCCGCAAGCACCTCGACCTGGCGGACCAGCGCCAGGCGCGGGTCCGAAGTCATCGGTGCGCCGTCGAGATGGAACATCGACATCAGCACCTGTCCGCGCGGCGGATTGGTGCCATGGAGGGGCTTCAACGTGAAGGGGATCGGCCAGGCGCGCAGATCGCCGTCGCCCTGGTCCCAGATCAGGCCGGTTTCGTGCACATCCTCGCCGGTGATGTCGAGGCCGAGAATGGAGATCGGCAGGTGCCGGCCGCCCTTGTATAGGCCTATCAGTTCGTGGCGGCGGATGATCTTGCCGCGGCCGATGCCGTTGACGTCGATCAGCACGATGTCGAAGGCTTCGATTTCCGGATGCGCCTCCAGAAAGGCCTTTGCCTCGTCAATGGTCGAGCCGGAAGGTGAGATCATGGTTGAATGCTCTTATCACGAAATGTGGTCACACCCCCCTCTGCCCTACCGGGCATCTCCCCCTCAAGGGGGGAGATTAGCAGTTTCGAGGGGGTGCCAAGATCCATCACGCTGCAAGTCTCCCGGCAATGTCGCTGAAGGCAGCCACAAGGCGGTCGACATGGTGTTTCTTCGTGGCCGGCGAAATCAGCATCATATTGTGGAAGGGCGCAATCAGCACGCAGCGATTGACCAGCGCGACATGGATGGCTGCTTCAAGCTCTGGCGCGTGGGCGGCCATGGCCTCGCTGCCGTTCTTCAGCGGTCCGGACGCGCAGATGAACTCGACCCGCGCGCCGACGCGGGCGACATGCCAGGGCAGGCTGTGGCGGGCGATCGCCGCTTCCAGCCCATCGGCGAGGCGGGCGGCGAGCTTTTCCATATGGGCGTAATTTTCCTCGGTCATGACCTCCTCCAGCGTGGCGCGCATGGCGGCAAACTGGAGCGGATTGGCCGAGAGCGTGGTGCCGATGCCGGAATAGCCGGGCTCCTTGGCGCGGTTGTAAGCGGCAAAACGGGTGGCGACCTCCTCGCTCATGCCCCAGACGCTGGCGGGAACGCCGCCGGCAACCGGTTTGCCGAGCACGAAAAGATCGGGCTCCAGGCCATGCTTGCGCGTATAGCCGCCTGGGCCGGTGGAGATGGTGTGCGTCTCGTCGATGAGAAGCAGCGTACCTGCGGCGCGGGTGAGGCTGCGCACGCCCTCGAGGAAACCGGGCTGTGGCAGAACCATGCAGCAATTGGTCAGCACCGGCTCGGTGATGACGCAGGCAACATCGCCATGTGCCAACTCGGCTTCGAGGGCGGCGAGATCGTTGAACTCGACGATGCGCGTATTCTGTGTGAGGTCGCGGAACTCGCCGGCAAGCCCCGCCTTATTGGCCGGTTTGCCGTCGAGAAGGCGAACGAACGTCTCGTCCACTGCGCCGTGATAGCAGCCGTTGAAGACGAGGATCTTTTCACGCCCGGTGATCGCGCGGGCAACGCGCAGGGCGAAGCGGTTGGCGTCGGAGGCGGTGGTGGCGATCTGCCAATGAGGCAGGTCGAAGCGCTGCGCCAGCAATTCGCCGAGCCCAAGTGCGTCTGGCGACGGTAGCATATAGGTCAAGCCCCGGCGGCTCTGGCGGCGGATGGCACGCGCGACCGGATCGGGCGAATGGCCGAACATCGAGCCGGTATCGCCGAGGCAGAAATCGGCAAGCCTGTTGCCGTCGACATCGGTAATGGTGGCGCCCTTGGCTTTCTCGACCAATATAGGGAAGGGCGTCGGCCAATCCTGCATCCAGTGCATCGGCACGCCGCCGAAGAAACCGGCAAGGCCATTGCCGAGGGCGGCTTGTGACTTCGGCCGCGCCGCGCGGAAGGCCTCTGCTTCCTGCGCCCGGATTTCGTCTATTCGCGCCAGACCGACGCCGCCCTGTGTCGCGGCCCTGCCGTTTGATGTCGCCAAGATTGCCTGCCTGACTGCCGATTGCGCGCGATTCGTAGCCTGCCGCCCAGGGGCAGGCAATGGTGCCTCCGGAAGGTGTCAGCCGGTGAGGTCGATCACGCCGCAATCGCCAGCCTCGCAGCCGAAGGCGATGCGGCGTTCCTCCTCGTCCCAGGCCATGGCGGTGATGGCGCCCTTGCCGGGGCGGCGCAGCAATACTTCCTTCTGGTCGGAGAAACGGACGGCAAGCACCATGCCGTCATTATAGCCGATGGCGACGATCTCCTCGCTCGGGTGGCAGGAAACGCAGGTGACGGCGGCATTGCCGCGCGTGCCGAGTTCCAGCGGCGCCTTGCCCATCGGCCCGTCCTTGGCCTGGAACGGCCAGACGATGGCTGCCGGGGAGCCGGAACTTGCCAGCCATCTGCCCTTGGCGCTCCAGGACAGGCTCTTGACCTTCATCGGATAGCCGCTCATGCGCATGTGCTTGCCGTCTGCCAGCTTCCAGCCATGCAGGGCGTTTTCCTGCATGGTGGTGACGACGAAATTGCCGTCGGGCGAAAATGTAATGCCGGTATGCGCGCCCGCCCATTCCAGTTCCAGCGGCTTGCCCTCGGTCGCCGGGAAATGCAGCGTCGCGCCATTGTAGCGGGCGACGCCGAAGCGCATGCCCTTCGGCGCGAAGGCCAGGCCCTCGACCGAGCGCGGATGGGCGAATTCCTTGATCTTGCCATCGCCGAAGCGGACATGGGCGATCTTGCCGGTGGCAAAGGCGATTGCGCCTTGCGGCCCGATTGCCACGGCAGTGACCCACTTCCGGCCAATCTCGGCCAGTGCCTCGGTCTCGGCGTTCGCGCCAAGCGCGCAGACCTTGCCGTCCTCACCGCCGGTGATCAGCCGGCGCTGTGCAGTATCGAAGGTGGCGCAAAGCAGTCCGTCATGCAGCTCGGTCCATTTATGGCCATGGTCGAGGCGATGGACGACGCCATCGGCAAGCGCGAAATAAGGCACGCCTCCGATGAACGCCGTGGCGATGCAGTGGCCTTCGAGATCAAGAGGGGCGACTGTGGGCATAGGGTCGAAACTTCCGATAAAAAGGGGTGCTTATCCGACCCTATCCACACAAGCAAGAATGGCGGTCCTACGCCGCCTGGCAGGCGTCGAAGCTGTTCTTCAGCCGTTCGGCATCGAGTTCGCGGCCGATGAAGACAAGACGGCTTTCGTGCTTCTCGCCCTCCTTCCAGGCACGCTGGTGGTCGCCCTCGACGATCATGTGGACGCCCTGGACGACATAACGTTCCGGATCGTCCTTGAAGGCGATGATGCCTTTGAGGCGCAGGATGTTGGGTCCCTCAAGCTGGGTGATCTTCTCGATCCAGGGGAAGAATTTCTTCGGGTCCATTTCCGCGCCGCGCAGCGAAACCGACTGCACCGTCACGTCATGGATCGCGGAGGCTTCGCCATGGTCGTGATCATGGTGGCGATGATCATGGTGATGGTGGTGGTCGTGATCGCAGTCGGGACCGCATTCATGGTCATGGTCGTGATCATGCGCTTCGAGGAAATGCGGGTCGTTCTCCAGTGCGCGCGACAGGTCGAAGGCGCCGCGATCGAGCACTTCCCTGAGGTCGACGCCCGAACGCTGGGTGCGATGGATCCTGGCTGCCGGATTGATGGCGCGCACGGTCGCTTCCACCTCGCGCAGTTCCTCTTCCGTCACCAGATCCGTCTTGTTGAGCACCACGACATCGGCGAAGGCGATCTGGTCTTCCGCCTCGCGGCTGTCCTTCAGGCGCAGCGGTAGATGCTTGGCATCGACAAGGGCAACCACGGCGTCGAGCTTGGTTTTGGAGCGCACATCGTCGTCCATGAAGAAGGTCTGCGCCACTGGCACGGGGTCGGCAAGGCCGGTCGTTTCCACCACGATGGCGTCGAAGCGGCCGGGGCGGCGCATCAGGCCCTCGACCACGCGGATCAGGTCGCCGCGCACGGTGCAGCACACGCAGCCATTGTTCATCTCGTAGATTTCCTCGTCGGATTCCACGATCAGATCGTTGTCGATGCCGATCTCGCCGAACTCGTTGACAATGACGGCATAGCGCTTGCCGTGGTTTTCGGAGAGGATGCGGTTCAGCAGCGTCGTCTTGCCGGAGCCGAGATAGCCGGTCAGCACGGTGACGGGGATTTGCGTTTGTGCGTCGCTCATGATGCGCCTCGTATGGGGATTGGTTGCCTCCATATAGGACGGCGAATCCTGTTTTGCACGCGGCAATGGCGGCGTTTTGCGGTAGCGACACCGGGGCCATGGCTCACAATTTTAGTTTGTCATCTAAATGAAATATGTATCTGGCATGACTGCCCTGGCGCGGGCCGAGGGCGATTTCATTTGCCAAGGGTTCCACCGCGCCTATTCTGCGTCGAGAGATCGGTGCGGCCAGGAGTTGAATGAGCGATGGCCAAGGCAGACAGAAGTGCAACTATGAGCCGGCTGCAATCGGCGGCCCGGGCATCGCGCACCGCATTGGCGGCGCGGCTGCTGACGCATGGCTTTTATGCCGGCCAGGACCAGATCATGCTGGCGCTCAGCGCAGAGGACGGCCAGACGCCGGGGCAACTGGCCACCAGGCTCGGCGTGCGCCCGCCGACGATCACCAAGACCATAAACCGCCTGCAGGCGCAGGGCTTCCTCGACAAGCGCACCTCGGAAGCGGATGCACGACAGGCGCATATCTTTCTCAGCGATAGCGGGCGCGAAACGATCCGCGCCATCGAGAAATCGGTGCGCAAGACCGAAAAGCTCGCCTTTCGCGGCCTCGACAAGAAAGATCAGAAGATGCTGGCGAAGCTGCTTTCGCGGATCGAGGCCAATCTCTGCGGCCCCGCCACGACGGTGGAAGCCGAGGACGAAATTGAGGCCGAACCGCACGAACAGATGCAGCAGTGAACGGTTCGGGCAGGACAATTGTCCCTGGACCAGTGTTTTCCGGCTTGCGCGTGCCGGATCGGTGGCCGACAACCGGTTGACCAAATCACCCCACTGGTTGGCCAATCGTGAACGCATCTTCCCCCCACTCCGAGTCCGCGACGCCGGCTTCGGCGATCCTGATGGTATTCGCCTCGGGCATGCTGTTTTCCTGCCTGGACACCAGCGCGAAATATCTCGTGCTGTCGGGCATGGACACGCGGTTCATTTCCTGGGCGCGCTTTGCCAGCCATACGGTCCTTGTCCTTATCCTGTTCAAGAGCTGGAGCAATCCGGCGATGTTCAAGGTCGCCAGCCTGCCGCGCCAATTGCTGCGCGGCGTCTTCCTGTTCGGCTCGACCTATTTCAATTTCGAGGCGCTGCGGACGCTGCAACTGGCGGAAACGACGTCCATCTATTTCTTTGCCCCGATGGTCATCACCGCGCTTGCCGGTCCGCTTCTGGGAGAATGGGCCGGATGGCGGCGGTGGCTGGCGATCGTCGTCGGATTCGTCGGCGTGCTCGTCATCACAAGGCCGGGGGCCTCCGCCCTGCAGATCGGCCATATCCACGCTTTGACGGCGATGGTGAGCTATTGCCTCTATGTCATCATGACAAGGCATATGAGTTCGACCGAGACGGCCGAAAGCCTGATCTTCTATTCCGCGCTTGCCCCGGCCTTGCTGATGCTGCCGGTGGCGCCCTATACGGCCTCCGTGCCGCCGTCCGCGCTGCATTGGGCTCTTCTTCTCGCCCTTGGCTTCTTCGGCGGCTTTGGCCACTGGCTGCTGATCAAGGCCTATCGGCAGGCAACCGCAACGGCGCTCGCGCCCTATCCCTATCTGCAGATGGTGTGGATGATCGGCTTCGGCTATGTGGTCTTCAGCCAGTTTCCCGACGGCTGGACCCTGCTAGGCGCCGGCATCATCGTGGCCAGCGGGCTCTATATCGTCCATCGCGAGCACAGGCTGAGGCTGAAAAACCGGAGCCTGCCCAATGCCGAGGAAGAGCAACTGGCAAAAAGGCTTTGATTCCCCTGCGTTCGATGGCATAAGCCGATTTAAACAGTTTAAATCGACGGGCCCCGGAGGACGCTCTGGCACAGAAGATAAAGCTTTCCACCATTGCCGACGCGCTTGGCGTCTCGACCGCCACAGTGTCGCTGGCGCTACGTGACAGTCCGCTGGTTGCAGGCACCACGCGCGACCGCATCAAGGAACATGCCCGCGCCATCGGCTATATCTACAATCGCCGTGCGGCCAGCCTGAGGACGTCGCGTTCCGGTATTGTCGGCGTCGTCGTCCACGACATCATGAACCCGTTCTTTGCCGAGATTCTTCGCTCGATCGAAAGCGAACTCGACCGCAGCCGGCAAACCTTTATCCTTTCCAACCATTACGACCAGTTGGAAAAGCAGCGCACCTTCATCGACACGCTGCTGCAACTGGGTGCGGATGGGGTGATCATGTCGCCGGCGATCGGCACGCCGGCCGAAGACATTATAATGGCCGAGGGCAACGGCCTTCCGGCAGTGCTGATCGCACGTACCGTGGAAGGGGCGAATGTGCCGGTCTTTCGCGGCGACGATGCCTATGGAACCGGGCTTGCCACCAATCACCTGATTTCGCTCGGGCACAAGCGCATCGCCATGATCGGCGGCACCAACCAGACCTCGACAGGGCGCGACCGCTATCAGGGCTATGTGACGGCGATGGAAAAGGCCGGGCTGGAGGTGAGGCCGTCATGGCGCATTCCCGGGCCGCGCACCAAGCAGGCCGGCTTCGAGGCGGCGGGGCAGTTTCTCGCGCTCAAGGACAAGCCGACCGCTGCCGTCTGCTGGAACGATCTGGTCGCCATCGGCCTGATGAACGGCATCGCCCGCGCCGGATTGGTGCCGGGGGTCGACATTTCGGTCACCGGCTATGACGATCTGGAGGAGGCGGCCATCGCCACGCCGGCGCTGACCACGGTGTGGAACGGCCAGCGCGAAGTGGGCCGGCGTGCCGCCAGCGCCCTACTCGACAAGCTGAACGGCCAGGCTGTGCGGCCCTCGCAGGAGTTGATCCGGCCGGAACTCCATGTGCGCCAATCAACGGGCCGGCCGGTGGAAAGAGCATGAACGACAAGACTTCTCCCGTCACGATCCTGGTTCCGGGCAGGTTGCACCCGCGCGCGGTGGAGCGCGTCGACAAGGCCTTCCGTATGATCCGGATCGAGCGGGTGGACCCGGCACTGCTGACCGACGAGATCAGGCGCGATGTGCGCGGCATCGCCACCGCCGGCTTCCTGGAGCCGATGGGGCCAGCCTTCATCGATGCGCTGCCGAAGCTGGAGATCGTCTCGGCCTTCGGTGTCGGCTATGATTCGATCGATGCGCGCCATGCCGGCACAAGGGGCGTGATGGTCACCAACACGCCTGACGTGCTGACCGAGGAAGTGGCCGACACGACTGTCGGGCTGCTGATCAATACGGTGCGCGAGCTTCCGCGAGCCGAGGCTTGGCTGCGCGCCGGGCGCTGGCAACGTGACGGCAACTATCCGCTGACGCCGGCGACGCTGCGCGGCCGAAGGATCGGCATTTTCGGCCTCGGCCGGATCGGGCTTGCGATTGCGCGCCGGCTTGAGGCTTTCGGCCTTTCGATCGCCTATCACAATCGGCGCCCGGTGCAAGGTGTTGCCTATCCCTATCATGGGACGCTGCTGGAACTTGCCGCCAATGTCGACACGCTGATCTGCGTGGTGCCGGGCGGCGCGGCGACGCAAAAGATAATCGACGCCTCCGTGCTTTCGGCGCTGGGGGCCGACGGCGTGCTGATCAATGTCGGCCGTGGCAGCACGGTCGACCATGATGCGCTGGTGCAGGCGCTGAGCGACGGTACGATCAGGGCGGCCGGGCTCGACGTGTTCCCCGACGAGCCGAATGTCCCTGCCGGCCTCACCGACCTGCCCAATGCGGTTCTGCTGCCGCATGTCGCCTCGGCCTCGGTGCATACCAGAAATGCCATGGCCGATCTGGTGGCCGACAATCTTGTTGCATGGTTCTCGGAAGGCAAAGCGCTGACGCCCGTTGCCGAAACCGCCAAGGTCGTGGCTGGTCAGCGATAGCTGCCTTTAGAGCAGCGGGCGTTCTGACGAACGCGACCCCGTTGCTCCGCCTCGGTTTCTTTAGCCGCATTTGTGCAACGCCAGACGATTCCGTCTGGCTGCAAAATGCTTTAGTCGAAAGTCATGCTTAACGCGCCCTTAACAATGAGGGTTAATGATCTCCTTCGTCGGCAAACCGCAAAGGAGAACAGTCATGCGGCTTTCGCGAACCGTCATGCTTGCGGCGGCGCTTGTCGCCGGCGCGTGGTTGCTGAGTGAGGGAAATGGTGATCAGACTGCCGATGCCCTGGTCGTCGCCACGGCAGGGCAGGGCGCCTGGGACGAGACGTTCCGGCTGACCGCCAATGGCGATGAGGCATCCTGCGCCGTCACCCGGCACGGCTCGGTTTCAGATGGCCGGTCGGAATTGGTTCTCGAACCGCATTGCATGGACATATTGCCGGCAATGGCGCAGGCGAAGTTCTGGCAGGAAGAAGCCGATGGCTCAGTGATCTTCACCGAAAACGGCGTCGATCCGATCGTCACCTTTGCCGTGGGCGATGGCGTTGCCTTCGAATCGATCCAGCCGCAGGCGCCGCTTATCTCGCTTGCTGCCGTCGAATAAATTATTCGGCGGCGTTGCGCGCGGCTGATTTCGCGGCGGCGTGGAGCCGCACGGCATCGCCGAAGGCTGAAAAGATGCGAGCCGACACGCTATCGGTCTTCACCCAATATTCGGGATGCCACTGGACCCCCACGGCGAAGGCACGCGCACCCCTGGCCGATACGGCCTCTACCGTGCCGTCCTCGGCGACGGCCTCGACCTGGAGTTTCGAGCCGAGCCGGTCGATGCCCTGGCGGTGGACCGAATTGACCATGACATCGCCGGCGCCGAATATGCCGGCAAGGCAACTGCCGGGCTTGATCGAGATGGACTGGCGGATGGCGAAGCGCTCGTCCTGATCGCTGCTGACCGGGGCGCGGTGGTCGAGCGCGCCTTCACGCTCCTGGATCTCGGTCGCCAGCGTGCCGCCCAGCGCCACATTCATTTCCTGGATGCCGCGGCAGATGGCAAGCAGCGGCACGCCGTGCTCGATCGCCCTGCGGATGAGCGGCAGGGTCGTGGCGTCGCGATCCGGATCGTAAGGCCCGTTGGCCTCGCTGGCATCGCCGCCGTAAAGCGAGGGGTGGACATTGGATTTCGAGCCGGTGACCATGACGCCATCGACCGATGCCAAAAGCTGGTCGAGATCGAGCCGGTCGCCGAAATTGGGGACGAGCACCGGAAACACGCCGGACCCGGCGATCGCCGCTTCAAGATACTGATTTGGCGCGGCGTGCCAGGTGTAGTTTTCAAACTGTTTGACATCCGTCGAGACGGCGACGAGTGGCTGGTGCATTTGCGATGCTTTCAGGTTTGGCTGGAACTGTTCTTCTCTAAAATAGGCGATGTTCGGATCGCTTTCCAACAGAGTTTCCGGCACGTCGGCAAATACGCTTAGACTATAGTTTTAAGCATGCCGGAAGCGGCGATTTTTAGGCCATGGAAGGTGCCTTGTTTGGCTCCTCAGTGCTGGACTTGAATTTGCGGGTGTGTATTGTTTCGCCGGTGTTAACGCTGGAAAGCCAGATTTTTCAATGCTGTCTGGCTCCGTCCTGATCCAAAGGGAGGAAATTTTTTCATGGATCGTCGTTCATTTATCAGCAAGGCCGGACTGGCCGGAGCCGGGGCCGTTGCGGCCACGACGCTGGCCGCGCCGGCGATCGCCCAATCCAACCCGAAAATCACCTGGCGGCTCGCCTCTTCCTTCCCGAAATCGCTCGATACGATCTATGGCGGCGCCGATACGCTGTCGAAATATGTATCGGAAGCGACCGACGGCAATTTCACCATCCAGCCCTTTGCCGGCGGCGAGATCGTGCCGGGCCTGCAGGCAGCCGACGCGGCGGCGGCAGGCACCGTCGAAATGGCCCACACGGTCGGTTATTATTACTGGGGCAAGGACCCGGCATGGGCACTCGGCTCGGCCGTGCCGTTCTCGCTCAACGCGCGCGGCATGAATGCCTGGCTCTATCAGGGCGGCGGCAACGACCTTTACAATGAATTCCTGGACAAGCAGGGCCTTTACGGCCTGCCTGGCGGCAATACCGGCGTGCAGATGGGCGGCTGGTTCCGCAAGGAAATCAATACGGTCGAGGACCTCAAGGGCCTCAAGTTCCGCGTCGGCGGCTTTGCCGGCAAGGTGCTGGAGAAACTGGGCGTGGTACCGCAGCAGCTTGCCGGCGGCGATATCTATCCCGCATTGGAAAAAGGCACGCTGGACGCCGCCGAGTGGGTCGGCCCCTATGACGACGAGAAGCTCGGCTTCCAGAAGGTCGCGCCCTATTACTACTATCCGGGCTGGTGGGAAGGTGGCCCGACCGTCCATTTCATGTTCAACAAGGCGAAGTGGGAAGAGCTGCCGACCGGCTACAAGGCGCTGCTGAAGGTTGCGGCGCAGGCGACCGACGCCAACATGCTGCAGAAATACGACTATCTGAATCCGACCGCGATCAAGTCGCTGGTTGCCAATGGCGCCCAGCTGCGGCCGTTCAGCCAGGAGATCCTGTCGGCCTGTTTCGATGCGACCAATGAGGTCTATGCCGAAATGGAAGCGAGCAATGCTGCTTTCAAGAAAATCTGGGATTCCATCAAGGCGTTCCGCAAGGATCACTTCCTGTGGGCACAGATCGGCGAATACAATTACGACACCTTCATGATGATCCAGCAGCGCAACAACAAGCTCTGATCTGAAGAGCGCGCGAATAAGAAAAACCCGGAGGCTTGGCCTCCGGGTTTTTTTGTTGGATTGAGAAAGGCCGAAGCCGATCAACGGCCCGTTGCCGCCGCCTCAGTTGAAACTCGGCGGGGCGGAAAGATTGTTGTTGTTTCCCGGCTGCGGTGCTGCAGGTGCGGTTCCATTGCTGGGCGCAGGTGCGGGCGCGCCGAAGGGCGAGCCGAGGCCCGGCATTTGCGGAATCTCGATCTTGATGGTCGATGGATCGACCACCTTGCCCTTATAGTGCATCACCATCTGCGGGAAGAAGATCAGGATGCCAACCATGATGACCTGGATCAGCACGAAGGGCACGGCTCCCCAATAGATCTGGCCCGTCGTGACCGGCTCGATCTTCTTGCCGATGACCTTGTCGATATAGGGCACCCTGGCCGCCACCGAGCGCAGGTAGAACAGGGCAAAGCCGAATGGCGGATGCATGAAGCTCGTCTGCATGTTGACGCCGAGGAGCACGCCGAACCAGATCAGGTCGATGCCGAGGATTTCGGCAGCCGGCGCCAACAGCGGCACGATGATGAAGGCCAACTCGAAGAAGTCGAGGAAGAAGGCGAGGAAGAAGACGAGGATGTTGACGACGATGAGGAAGCCGGTTGCCCCGCCCGGCAGCGACGTCAGCAGATGCTCGACCCAGACATGGCCGTTGACGCCGTAGAAGGTCAGCGAAAAGACGCGCGCGCCAATCAGGATGAACATCACGAAGGAGGACAGCTTGGTGGTGGCGATCAGCGCCGAGCGCGTGACGTCGAGGGTCAGGCGTCCCTTGGCGGCTGCCATCACCAGTGCACCGACCGCGCCCATCGCACCACCTTCGGTGGGGGTGGCGATACCGAGGAAGATCGTGCCCAGCACCAGGAAGATCAGCGCCAGCGGCGGTATCAGCACGATGATGACCTGCTGGGCCAGCCGCGACATGATGCCGAATTTCAGGCCGCGATCGATGACGGTGAAGGCATAGATGACGATGATGCCCACCGTTGCGCCCCAGATGTCGGCATTGACGCCGACAGCAGGCTTCAGCAGCACATGCGCCGTGTAGGCAATGGCGCCGGCGACGGCCAGCGCGATGATCAGCGAAGTGACGCCGTGCCCCAGCGTGCGGGCCTCCGGCGGCAGCGCCGGCATCGATGCCGGCTTGAAAATCGACATTGCTAGGATGTAGCCGGCGTAAAGCGCGGTCAGGAAAAGACCGGGAATGAGCGCGCCGGCATACATGTCGCCGACGGAGCGGCCGAGCTGGTCGGCCAGCACGATCAGCACCAGCGAGGGCGGGATGATCTGAGCCAGCGTACCGGAGGCGGCGATCACACCCGATGCCAGACGCCGGTCATAGCCGTAGCGCATCATGATCGGCAGTGAAATCAGCCCCATGGCGATGACGGAAGCCGCCACGACGCCCGTGGTGGCGGCAAGCAGCGCGCCGACGAAGATGACGGCATAGGCAAGGCCGCCGCGGATCGGGCCGAACAACTGGCCGATCGTATCCAGAAGGTCCTCGGCCATGCCGGAACGCTCCAGCACAATGCCCATGAAGGTGAAGAAGGGGATGGCCAGCAGCGTCTCGTTGGACATGACGCCCCACAGACGCTCGGGCATGGCGTAGAGCAGCGGCCAGGACAGATTGATGGCATTGCCCGAAAAGGGCGCCAGCTCGACGCCGATGACGAAGAACATCAGGCCGTTGGCGGCAAGCGAAAAGGCAACCGGATAGCCGAGCAGCAGGAACACGACCAGCGAGCAGAACATGATCGGCGCCATGTTCTCGGCGATGAGATGGATCACTGGCGGATCTCCTTGGCAAGCGCCTCGGCTTCCACTTCGGCCATTTCATGCGAGGAGATGAAGGGGTTGGGATCGTCCATGTCGCCGCGCAGTATCGCGATCTTCTTGATTATTTCGGAGACGCCCTGGACGACGAGCAGAGTGAAACTGATCAGCAGCAGCGACTTGGCCGGCCACAATATGAGGCCCCCGGCATTGGTCGACATCTCGCCCGACCGGTAGGACAGGCTGACATAAGGGAACAGATAGAACATCATGAGGAGGGTGAAGGGCATCAGGAAGAAGAGGTGGCCGAACAGGTCGATCAGATGCTGGGTGCGGCGCGAGAACATGCCGTAGACGATGTCGACCCGGATATGCTCGTTGTCGCGCAAGGTGTAGGCGGCGGCGAGCAGGAAGGCCGCGCCGAACAGATACCATTGCAGCTCCAGCCAGGCATTGGACGACATGCTGAAGGCCTTGCGGATGATGGCGTTCCCGGCGCTGACCAGAACTGCCGCCAGGATCAGCCAGGAGACCCATCTGCCCACAAATGAGTTGAAACGGTCGATGGCGCTGGATAGAGCGATGAGCCCTGCCATGCGGATTCCTCCCTGTTTTGAATGCCGGTTGTTCCCGTGTGCCGGCCATTTTTTAGAATGGGTATGCCCAGAGGTGGGGCTGCGTCAACACAGGATGGCACAGATCGAAGGCACGGCTATGCCAACAGGGGTCGAAAATCAACGGCTCGGAATCGCGCTACAACCAAAGTTGTAAAAGCATCGATCGATGGGGCTGGAGGCCGAAATTCCGCGCTTTAGGGACTGTTCCGGGTGCCGCCCGCGGGGCAAGAACCGGGCTGGACCGTCCCGGTTCCCCTTTCGGTAGAAAGCTTCCGTATATTTGTGAAAGGCTCTAGTCTGCAGATCCCGACGTTGGCGGCCGAATCGCCCGGCTGCTTCCGCAGAGGAAATGCCTGATGACCCTTCATGACGTCGCGCTTGGCGACAAGTTCGATCTTTCCAAAGAGCGAGTCTTCCTTTCGGGCGCACAGGCAGTCGTGCGCATGCTCCTGATGCAGCGCGAGCGCGATCGCCGCGCCGGGCTGAACACCGCCGGCTTCGTTTCGGGCTATCGCGGCTCGCCGCTGGGCGGCCTCGACCAGCAATTGTGGAAGGCAAAGCAGCAACTTGCGGCCGCCGATATCGTCTTTCAACCGGGCCTCAACGAAGAGTTGGCCGCCACCGCCTGCTGGGGCTCGCAACAGGCCGAACTGCTTGGCGAGGGCAGATATGACGGCGTGTTTTCGGTCTGGTACGGCAAGGGACCGGGCGTCGACCGCTCGGGCGACGTGTTCCGCCATGCCAATCTCGCCGGCTCGTCGAAACATGGCGGCGTGCTTGCCCTGATGGGCGACGACCACACGGCCGAATCCTCCACCAATGCGCATGCAACCGAATTCCTGTTCGTCGATACGATGATGCCGATCCTCAATCCGGCCGGCGTGCAGGAACTGATCGATTACGGGCTTTACGGCTATGCCATGTCGCGCTTTTCCGGCACCTGGGCGGCGGTCAAATGCGTGAAGGACAATATCGAATCGACCGCGTCGGTCGATGCTTCGCTCGACCGGCTCAACATCGTGCTGCCGGAATTCGACATGCCGCCCGGCGGCCTCAATATCCGCAACGAGCTTGACCAGCTTGGCCAGGAAGCGCGGCTGCATGAATACAAGCGAGCTGCCGCCGCCGCTTTCATCCGGGCCAATGGGCTCAACCGGATGATCTATTCGGGCGGCGCCAATGCCCGGGTTGGCATCATCACCGTCGGCAAGAGTTATCTGGATGTGCGCCAGGCACTCGACGATATCGGTGTTGACGAAAAGCGCGCCAATGAGATCGGCGTGCGGCTGTTCAAGGTGGGTTGCCCGTGGCCGCTCGATTTCGAACATGTCGCCGATTTCGTGCGCGGGCTGGAAACGGTCGTGGTGGTGGAAGAGAAGCGCTCGCTGATCGAAGTGCAGCTGCGCGAGGCGCTCTATGGTACTGCCAACCAGCCGGTGATCGTGGGCAAGAAGGATGAGCGCGGCGGCTGGCTGTTCCCGGCCAAGGGCGCGCTGGACCCCAATGACATCGCCATCGCGCTGGGCGAGCGCATCCTGAAGACCATCGGACATGCCGAAGACATAGCGGCCAATGTCAGCCGGTTGCGCCAGTTCCAGGCGATGCTGGCCGACACGGTAGACGTCGGTTCGCGCACGCCGTTCTTCTGCTCGGGCTGTCCGCACAACTCCTCGACCAAGGTGCCGGAAGGCTCGCTTGCCGCCGCCGGCATCGGTTGCCATTTCATGGCGCTGTGGATGGACCGCTCGACGGTCGGCTTCACCGCCATGGGCGGGGAGGGCGCGCAATGGGTCGGCCAGGCGCCGTTCTCGAAGCGCGGGCACATCTTCCAGAATCTCGGCGACGGCACCTACAACCATTCCGGTGTGCTGGCGTTGCGCTTCGCCTTGGCCTCCGGCGCCAACATCACCTACAAGATCCTCTATAATGACGCCGTGGCGATGACCGGCGGCCAGCCGCATGAGGGCAATCTCACCGTCGACATGATCGCAAGACAGGTGCGGGCGGAGGGCGTGGGACGCATTGCCGTGGTGACCGACGAGCCGGGCAAATATGCCGGCCGGGTGGAGTTTCCCGCAGGCGCCACCATCCATCATCGTGACGAGCTTGACCTGGTGCAGCGACAATTGCGCGAGGTTAAAGGCGTTTCGGTGCTGCTCTATGACCAGACCTGTGCCGCCGAAAAGCGGCGGCGGCGCAAGCGCGGCACCTTTCCCGATCCAGACAAGCGCATCATCATCAACGAGCTGGTGTGCGAGGGCTGCGGCGATTGCGGCGTGCAGTCGAATTGTGTGTCGGTGCAGCCGGTGGAAACCGAATTCGGCCGCAAGCGCCGGATCGACCAGTCGAGTTGCAACAAGGATTTTTCCTGTGTCAACGGCTTCTGCCCGTCCTTCGTGACGGTGCATGGCGCCAAGATCCGCAAGGCGGAAGGTATTGCCGGCAAGTCCGATCCGCTGGCAGGCGTGCCGGAACCGAGGCAGTTTCCCCTCGACCAGGGCTGGTCGTCGATCATCGATGGCGTCGGCGGCACCGGCGTCGTCACCATCGGCGCGATCCTCGGCATGGCCGCCCATCTGGAGGGCAAGGGCTGCGGCATGATCGACATGGCGGGCCTGGCGCAGAAGGGCGGCTCGGTCTTCACCCATGTGCGCATCGCCACGACGCCGGAGGAAATCCACGCGATAAGGGTTTCGGCTGGCAAGGCCGACCTTGTCCTCGGCTGCGACCTGGTCGTCTCGGGCGCCAAGAAGGTGCTGGCATCGGTGCGCGAGGGCCATACGATCTTCGTGGCCAACACGGCAGAGATCATGCCGGGTGAATTCACCCGCTCGGCGGATTTCTCGCTGCCGGTCGAACGCCTGAAGAAGGCCATCCGCCAGGCAGCGGGCGACGGCAAGGCGCATTTCTTCGATGCGACCCGCACCGCAGCCGCGCTGTTCGGCAATTCGCTCGGCGCCAACATGTTCATGCTCGGCTTCGGCTACCAGCATGGCGGGCTGCCGCTCTCGGCCGAAGCGATCGAGAAGGCCATCGAACTCAACGGCCAGGCGGTGGCCATGAATATCGCAGCCTTCCGCTGGGGACGGCGGGCGGCGCATGAGCCGGCTTCCGTCAGTGATCTCGTCGGCCGGTCGAGCCGGTCGTCAGGCGATGCGCAGATGGCGCAGACGCTGGATGACATCGTCGCGCGGCGGGTGGAGTTCCTGACCGCCTATCAAAATGCAGCCTATGCGCGCCGCTACAGCGACCGCATCGCGGCAATGAGAGCGGCAGAAGACAGGGCCCTGCCCGGCTCCACCGCCGTCACGGAGGCTGCGGCGCGCAACCTGTTCAAGCTGATGGCGATCAAGGACGAATATGAGGTCGCGCGCCTTTACACGGACGGCTCGTTCCTCAAGCAGTTGCGGGAGCAGTTCCAGGATTATGACCGGCTTGAATTCCATCTGGCGCCGCCGATCCTCGGCCGTCGCGGGCCGGACGGCAAGCCGCGCAAGTCGAGCTTCGGGCCGTGGATGTTGAAGGGATTTCGCCTGCTTGCCGGCTTGAAGGGCCTGCGCGGGTCGGCGCTCGACATCTTCAGCTACAGCGCGGAGCGGCGGATGGAGCGAGAGCTTCTGGCGCAATATGAGGTCGATCTGGAACTGATTGCGAATTCGCTTGGGCAGGACACCATCGAGGCAGCCGCGGCACTCGCCTCGGTGCCGGCACTGGTGCGCGGCTACGGCCATGTCAAGCAGGCGCATGTGGCCAGGGCGGCGGACGAACGCAAAAGGCTGCTCGAGCGTCTCCGGGGCGACAGCCGACCGCCGATGTTGCATGCGGCAGAATAGTGCTTCCGGTGCACCCTAATTCTTTTTTAATTGCAATATGCGAGTACTGTTCGACGCGGTACCGCAAGGCGATGAAGAAAAACAGACCTGACGAGATACCAGAGGATGTCTATGTAGGCTTCGTTCGGTCGTTGTTCTACAACGCCGGCATCCTGCTGATCGGCGCGATTTGCCATGGCCTGATAGGGTTCCTGGTCTTCCACAAGACGGAAGAGCCGGTCTATTTCGTTCTTGCCGTACTGATGCTTGTCGCCGGTATCTATCGCTACCATTCCATTCGCAAGGTCGACCCCGCTGCCATCACCGATTACGCATCGGCGATCCGCTGGGAGCGCTACTATCTGATACCGGGCGCGATCCAAGGCTTGCTGGTCGGGCTGTTTGCGTTTGTCAGCATCTATTGGGTGCCGGACATGTTCGGCGAGATTGCCGCCATCGCCGTTGTGCTGGGCGGCACGATCACGATTGCCGGGCGCAATTACGGCTCCAAGAAAATGGTGGCCATCCTGACGCTGACGGTGGTGGCGCCGATTGCGGCCGGCCTGATGCTGAAAGGGGATTTCTACAACTTCCTCCTCGGCCTCTACATCATACCCTTCATGATGCTCATCACCAGGATGAGCGAACTGGTTCGCACGGTGCTGTTTACGGCGATAAGCGAGGAGCACAAAGCCACCCGGCTGGCGCAGCGCTTCAACCGTGCGCTCAACACCATGTCGCACGGCCTGGTCATGCTCGGCCCAGACGGGCGCGTGCTGGTCGCGAACGCCGAGGCGGCCCGGCTGATGGCGTTCAAATCGGCTGACGCGCTATTGGGGCGCACGATCCATTCGCTGCTGCAACGCGGTGCGGCCGGCGGCCTAGTCGCGCCGAAAGACTGCCGCTATATCGAAGGCCAACTGACCCGCGCGCTGCGCGAAGGCCGCGACCGCAAGGTGCTGGTTTCCCTGTCCAACGGCCAGCATTACGAGTTTTCGGCGCGCGAAGGCAGTCAGGACCTCGGCGTCATCACGTTCGAGGACGTCTCCAAGCGCGTGGAGGCGGAAGAGCGGATCCGCTTCATGGCGCGCTACGACAATCTGACCGGCCTGCCCAACCGCGCCTATTTCCACGAGATGGTCTGCGAATATATGGAGGCAGGCAATCGCGAGCGGCTATGCGGTCTGGCCGTCTTCGACCTCGACGATTTCAAGAGCGTCAACGACACGCTCGGACACCCCGTCGGCGACGGGCTGATCTATGCGGTCGCCGAGAGGCTGGAGATATTCGCCAGCGAAACGGTGAAGGTCAGCCGCTTCGGCGGCGACGAATTCATGATCTATTTCGACAATGTCGAGGATGAAAGCCATCTGACGGCGATGCTGGACAATATCTTCGCCGGGCTACAGGGCGATGCCGACGTCGCCGGCCATATATTGCGCATCCAGGCGAGCGGTGGCGCGGTGCTGTCCCGGGTGAAGGACACCGATGTCGATGCGATGATCGTCAAGGCGGATCTTGCGCTCTACAAGGCCAAGGAGCTGGGGAAGAACGCCTGGCGCTTGTTTGAATCGGCCATGGACGCCGCCTTCCGGACCAAGCAACTGATGAAAGCCGATCTGCGCAGCGCCGTGGAATCGGAAAGCCTGCGGGTGGTCTTCCAGCCCATCGTGTCGATGGAGACGATGCGTATCGTCAGCTGCGAAGCGCTGTGCCGCTGGGACCATCCCGATGTCGGCCCGATTTCACCCGGGGTCTTCATTCCGCTTGCCGAAGAGATGGGCATCATCTCCGAGATCAGCACCTTCGTGCTGCGGGCCGCCTGTCTGGAATGCGCCAAATGGCCGGATCAGATCACGGTGTCGGTCAATCTCTCGGCAAAGGATTTCCTGCACCGAGATGTGGTCGACAAGGTGCGCGATGCGTTGGCGCTGTCCGGGCTTGCCGCGCACCGGCTGGAAATCGAGGTGACCGAAACGGCGCTGCTCGACGACAAGTCGCTGACGCGGCAATACATCGAGGAGATGAAGCAGCTCGGCGTCCGGATCGCGCTCGACGATTTCGGAACCGGCTATTCCAGCCTCAGCTACCTCCACAAGCTGCCGCTCGACAAGATCAAGATCGATCGCAGCTTCCTGATCGATGTGACGCAGAACGGACGATCGCTTGAACTCCTCAAGGGGATCGTCAACCTGTCACGGCCGCTCGGCCTGGTGATCACTGTCGAGGGTGTGGAGACTTTCGAGCAATTGAAGATACTCGCCTTGCAGGTCAAGCCGGACCTGGTGCAGGGCTTCCTGTTCGGATCGGCTCTCACTGCATCGGGCATCGAAACGATGTCGAGTACGGTATGGCCCTTCGCAAAGGATCTGGCAGTCGTCAAGAAGCCGGTTTCGGCCTCGATCAGCTGACTTGCGCCAGATGCCGCGCCTGCATTGGTGCTGGGCCGGGTGTGGCACCGTAACGCTTTGAACGAATAGCCAATTAGTCTATAGCCATCCTGTCTTGGATTAACCTCTTGTTAAGGTTAACGAAAAGTAAATTAAACCGGATCGGTTTTCATCTTTTGCTTGTGGTCGGCTTTCGCTAGGGTTTCACGAGGCGGGGTTACGGGGGACTATGATGGCGGCGGAAATTCTTGCGGCGGGGAACGGCGCGGGCGGTGCTGTTGCGGGTGGCGGGTCGTTTTCCCGCAATGTTTCGGCACTGCTCGAGCATGTGGAATATCGGCGCTGCCATAGCGGCGAGGACCTGGAGGCGATCTTCCGCCTTCGCTACAAGGCCTACCGGCTGCATGGGTTCCTTCCCGAATCTGCTGACCAGATGATGACGGACGAACTCGACGACACACCCAACTGCTACCGATACGGTGTTTTCATCGACAATGTGCTGGTCAGCACGGTGCGTCTCCATCACGTGACACGCGAGGAGCCTTATGGCCCGATCATGTCTGTGTTCGGCGACCTCCTGGAACCGAGGCTGGCGCGCGGTGAATCCTTCATCAATCCGACATTGCTGGCAGCCGATCCCGACTGCCTGTCCACGCACAAGGCGCTGCCTTATCTGACGCTGCGCCTGGCGGTGATCGCAAACAGCTATTTCAACACCACCAATTGCGTCTGCGTCATTCGCGAGGAGCATGCAGCATTCTATCACCGCATTTTCGGCTCGGATCAGGTGGGGGAGCCGCGCCCCTATCCGCCGTTCACCGTTCCGGTGCTGCTTTACGATTCCGACTGCTCGGACAATCTGGAGCGCACGTTGCAGCGCTTTCCTTTCTTCCGATCCACCGCGATCGAACAGCGTATGCTGTTCCAGCGGCCGAAGCGCGGAGAGCTTGCGCCGCTGACCATTCTGCCGACGGCCAAATATTTTCGCGACGCGGCCTGAGCCGCTGACCAGGCCGCTTTCTGGCGGCAGCCTTGTCATCGATGCTATCGCCGTCCATAAGAAGCCGAGGCTGCGCGCTGCGAGCGCGCGGGCGGCAGAGGATCGATGAACAGCAGGAACGAGTTAGTCCGCAACACCGTCTGGGCGCGCGAACTTGCCGATGAGGAGGTCGAGCGGGCGTTGCGCGGAGTGTCGGAAAAGCATTACGCCAAGGGCAGTTATCTGTGCCATCGCGGCGACAGATACGACTACTGGACAGGCATCGTCACCGGCCTGATCAAGATGAGTTCGATTGCCCGCAGCGGCAAGGCCATCACCTTTGCCGGCATCGGCGCGGGCGGCTGGTTCGGCGAGGGCTCGGTGCTCAAGGACGAGCCGCGCAAATATGACCTCGTGGCCCTGCGCGACACCCATCTCCTGATGATGAGCCGCTCGACATTCTTCTGGCTCTACGAGAATTCCGTCGGCTTCAACCGTTTCCTGGTGCGCCAGTTGAACGAGCGGCTGGCGCAGTTCATCGCCTCCACCGAATATGAGCGCATCCTGGACCCGAAGGCACGAGTGGCCCGCAACCTGGCCTGGCTGTGCAACCCGGTGCTCAATCCCGATGTCAAGGAACTGATCGAGATCACGCAGGAGGAGCTTGCGCTGCTCGCCGGCGTGTCGCGTCCGGTGGCCAATCGCAGCCTGCAGGCGCTGGAGGAAGAAGGCCTGCTCAGGGTCGAGCACGGCCGGATCATCGTGGCCGATGTCGAAAGGCTGGGAGACTACGGCGCCCGGTCGGGCTTCGAATAAGCCGGACGCACCGCCCATTCAAAAGACAATCTGCCGATCTGTCTGTCAAGGGGCGCGTTGAATATTGCCGCGATTCGGGAATAGCCTGACCGATACCAGCCGCGTGCGCCTGTAGGCGGCGCTGCGAGACAAGAAGAGCCGGCGATGCAACGCCGCCTTGTGCTGGTGGGAGGAGACGCGATTGGCAAAGGCACGGCATGACAGGCAGGCCCCTGCTGGCTCGATGCGCAGAGGGCGCCGTCCTGCTGCTAATTGGGGATTTGCCGACGCGCCCGTTGATGCGATGATGCGCACAACATCCGTAGGAAATACGGAGTTGGGAGGACTATGAGCACGGCCGCGACGGCGCCCGCCGCCGAGATTACCCTCGATACTTTTCCGAAATACCTGCTGCACAATGCGGCGCGTTTCGGCAATCGGGCCGCCATGCGCCACAAGGACTACGGCATCTGGCAAAGCTGGAACTGGAACCAGCAACTCGCCGAAATCCGCAGTCTGGCGCTCGGCCTGCAGGCGCTTGGCCTGAAGCGGGGCGACCGCATCGCGGTGATCGGCGCCAACCGCCCGCGGCTCTATTGGACCTTCACCGCGGCGCAGTCCCTGGGCGCTACGCCGGTGCCGGTCTATGCCGACGCGGTGGCCGAGGAAATGGCCTATGTGCTTGACCATGCGGGCGTGCGTTTTGCCGTGGTGCAGGACCAGGAGCAGGTCGACAAGATCCGTTCCTTCGCCGAAAAAATTCCGCTGCTGACCGACATCATCTATGACGAGCCCCGCGGCCTGGCCGACTATGATCCGAGAGGCCTGCATGCCATTGCCGACCTGCAGCGCAAGGGCGAGGCGCTGCTGAAGGCCGATACCGGGCTTGCCGCACGCTGGGAGGAGGAGATCCGCCGCGCTGGGGGCGACGACATTTCGGTGATGCTCTACACGTCGGGCACGACCGGCCGCTCCAAGGGCGTGATGATCCGCGCCGATGCCGCCGTCAAGGCAGCCCTCGATACTGCCGTTTTCGACAAGCTTAGCGAAGACGACAGCGTGCTGGCCTATCTGCCGCTGGCCTGGGTGGGCGACCACTATCTCAACTATGCGCAGGGCTATGTCGCCGCCTTCTGCATGTGCTGTCCGGAAAGCAACGAGACGGTCGCGCAGGACCTTCGCGAGATCGGCCCGACCTTCTATTTCGCGCCGCCGCGCATCTTCGAGGGCTTGCTCACCAGCGTGACGATCCGCATGGAGGATGCCGGCTGGGTCAAGCGCAAGCTGTTCGACCACTATATCAAGGTTGCTCGCAAATATGGGGAAGCCATCCTGGAAGGCCGGCCGGTGCCGCTCTCGGGGCGGCTGTCCTACGCGCTGGGCAAGGTCCTTCTCTATGGACCGCTGCGCAATGTGCTCGGCATGTCCAATATCCGCGTCGCCTATACGGCCGGCGAGGCGATCGGCCAGGACCTGTTTTCCTTCTTCCGCTCGCTGGGCATCAATCTGAAGCAGCTCTACGGCCAGACCGAGGCGTTCCTTTACGTGACGGCGCAGAAGGACGGCGAGGTGCGCGCCGATACGGTCGGGCCGGCAGCGCCCAATGTGGATATAAGGATTTCGGACACTGGCGAGGTCCAGTTCCGCTCGCCCGGCATGTTCACCGGCTATTTCAAGCAGGAGGGCGCGACCGAGGAGACGCTGACCGAGGATGGTTACGTCAAGACCGGCGATGCCGGCTTCTTCGACACGGACGGCCAGCTCAAGATCATCGACCGCGCCAAGGACGTCGGCAAGCTTCGCAGCGGCGCCCTGTTTGCCCCGAAATATATCGAGAACACGCTGAAATTCTTCCCCAATATCAAGGAGGCGGTGGCCTATGGCGACGGCCGGGATTTCGCGGCCGCCTTCATCAATATCGACCTGCAGGCGGTGGGCAACTGGGCCGAGCGCAACAACATCGCCTATGCCTCCTATCAGGAGCTTGCCGGCCACCGCCAGGTCTATGACATGATCGCCCGCAATGTCGACGAGACCAATCTGAGGCTGTCGAAGGAACCGATCATGGCTGGCGCGCAGATCAAGCGGTTCCTGATCCTGCACAAGGAACTCGATGCCGACGACGGCGAGTTGACGCGCACGCTGAAGGTGCGCCGCGCCTTTGTCGCCGATCGCTACGCGCCGCTGATCGAGGCGCTCTATGACGGCTCCACCGAGAAATATGTCGAAACCGAAATGACCTATGAGGACGGGCGCAAGGGCACCGTGCGTGCCACCGTGCGGATCATGGACGCCAAGGTCCATCCGGCGGCGCAGCTGGTCAGGGAGGCCGCGGAATGAATTCGCGCCCCGAAAACCTCGTGGTTGCCGCACCCGATGACGGCATTCCCGCCGGCGAACTCCTGATGGATGTCAGGAATGTCTCGCTCTCCTTCGGCGGCGTGAAGGCGATCACCGACATCTCCTTCAATGTCCGCAAGGGCGAGATCCGCGCCATCATCGGCCCCAACGGTGCCGGCAAGACCTCGATGCTCAATGTCATCAACGGCTTCTATACGCCGCAGCAGGGCACGATCGTCTTTCGCGGTCAGGAGCGCCGCTCGATGAAGCCGCATCACGCCGTGCGGCAGGGCATTGCCCGCACCTTCCAGAACGTCGCGCTGTTCAAGGGCATGTCGACGTTGGACAACATCATGGCGGGCCGCTCCGTGCTGATGAAGCGCAACCTGTTCTGGCAGATGTTCTGGCACGGGCCGGCCTTGAGGGAGGAGATCGAGCACCGCGAGAAGGTCGAGGAGATCATCGACTTCCTCGAGATCGAGCACATCAGGCGCACGCCGGTCGGCAAGCTGCCCTATGGCTTGCAGAAGCGGGTCGAGCTTGGGCGAGCACTTGCCATGGAACCCTCGCTGCTTTTGCTCGACGAACCGATGGCCGGCATGAACCTTGAGGAAAAGGAGGACATGAGCCGGTTCATCATCGACGTGAACCGTCAGCGCGGTACGACGATCGCGCTGATCGAACACGATATGGGCGTCGTCATGGACCTTTCCGATCGCGTCGTCGTTCTCGACTACGGCAAGAAGATTGCCGACGACATCCCCGATGTCGTGAAGTCGGACAAACACGTGATCGATGCGTATCTCGGGGTTGCGCATTGAAAGGAAAAAGACATGACCATTTCGACACTGGCCATAACGCCATTGGTTTCGCTGATCGCCGGCGTGCTCATCCTCGTGATGCCGCGGCTCTTGAACTACATCGTCGCTATCTACCTCATCATCATCGGCTTGCTCGGCCTGTTCCCGCAACTGGCGGGCTGAACCACCTGATCGACGCGCGCCGGCCATCCATGCAAGGAAAATGCTGACTCCATGGAATTCCTGAACTCCATTTTCGTCAAGCCATTTGCCGATATGGTCGGCGCGCCCGATTTCCTGCTGCAGGTCCTATGGGAAGGGCTGGTGGCCGGTGTGCTCTATGCGCTGATCGCGCTTGGCTTCGTGCTGATCTACAAGTCCTCGCGCATCTTCAATTTTGCGCAGGGAATCATGGTGGTGTTCGCGGCGCTGACGCTGGTGGGCTTCCATGAAAAGGGCGTGCCGGCGCTGCTTGCGGTGCCGCTGACGCTTTTGGTGATGTTCATCCTCGCCGTTGCCATCGAGCGGGCCGTGCTGCGCCCGCTGGTCAACCAGCCCGATCTTATCCTGTTCATGGCAACGATCGGCATCACGCTGTTCCTGATCGGTTTCGGCGAGATTATTTTCGGCGGCGAAAACAAGGTGATGATCACCGAGCAGCTCTATATTCCGACCGGCAGTTTCGAATTCGAGCCTTTCGGGGGCTTCGTCTCGATCGAGCAGAAGGACCTGACGGCGGTCATCGGCGCGGTGCTTCTGGTGGTCGGGCTTCTGGTGTTCCTCAACCGGTCCAAAATGGGCCGCGCGATCCGCGCGCTCGGCGACGACCATCAGGCTGCCCTTTCGGTCGGTATCTCGCTGTCGACGATCTGGGTGCTGGTCTGGTTCATCGCCGGCGTCATCGCGCTCGCCACGGGCATCGTCTGGGGCGCCCGCGCCGGTGTTTCCTTCGCGTTGGAGGTTATCGCCTTCAAGGCGCTGCCGGTGCTGATGCTGGGCGGGCTGGAATCGGTGCTGGGAGCCATTGTCGGCGGGCTGGCGATCGGCGTGCTGGAGAAGCTTTTCGAGATCTATTGGGGCCAGCCCCTGCTCGGCGGCAATACCGAAACCTGGTTCGCCTTCGTGCTGGCGCTGGTCGTGCTGCTGTTCCGGCCGCAGGGCCTGTTCGGCGAAAAAATCATCGAGCGGGTGTAAGACCATATGCTTTATCGGACAGTCGGCCAGTTCAAGACCTCCTATCACGCCGATCACGCGCTGTTTCCGGTCAAGCAGGATGCGTGGCTGCTCGGCCTGATCCTGCTGCTCGCCTTTGTCGTTCTGCCGGCGACGGCAAACGAATTCGTGTTCAAGGCGCTGTTGATCCCGGTACTCATCTATGCGCTGGCCTCGCTCGGCCTCAACATCCTCACCGGCTATGCCGGCCAGCTTTCGCTCGGCACCGGCGCATTCATGGGCGTCGGCGCCTATGCCTGCTACAAGCTGATCACGATTTTTCCGGAAATGAACATCGTGGTGGCGATTGCGCTGTCCGGGTTCTTCTCGGCGGCCGTGGGCATGGCCTTCGGCCTGCCTTCGCTGCGCATCAAGGGCTTCTATCTCGCCATCGCAACGCTGGCCGCCCAGTTCTTCCTGGTCTGGCTGTTCGAGAAATGGGCCTGGCTCTACAACTACAATTCCTCGGGCGCGATCCAGGTGCCGACGCTGACCATGTTCGGCATTCCGGTCGTCGGTCCGAATGCGACTGCGATCGTGCAGTATTATTTCGTGCTCGTGGTGGTCTGCCTGATCACCTGGTTTTCGATCAACATCACGCGCGGGCGCATCGGCCGCATCTGGAAAGCGGTGCGCGACATGGATATCGCCGCCGAACTGGTCGGCATCAATCTGATGAAGGCCAAGCTCTCCGCCTTTGCCGTCTCGTCCTATATCGTCGGCATTGCGGGTGCGCTGTTCGTGTTCCTGTGGCGCGGAGCGGCCGAGCCGGTGCTGTTCGATATCCAGCTGTCGTTCCGGGTACTGTTCATCGTCATCATCGGCGGCATGGGCTCGATCCTCGGCAACTATCTCGGCGCCATCCTAATCGTTGCCCTGCCGGTCATCATCAGCGCGGTGCCGCGTGCGTTCGGCCTACCGATCGGCTCTGCGATGGCAGAGCATCTCAACACCATGATCGTGGGAGCGACCATCATCGGTTTCCTGATCCTGGAGCCGCATGGCTTGGCGCGGTTATGGGCGATTGCGCGGGAGAAGCTGATCATCTGGCCGTTCCCGCACTAACAAACAGAATCGGCTGCGGCCGTTAAACGGGGTTGGATCGCCCGATCCGTGACGGAAAAACGACCAAGTGGAGGAAATGGGAATGAAGAAAAATCTGATCAGATATGCGCTTCTGCCGGCCGCACTGGCCCTTGCGACGGCGTTTGGTGGGGCAGCGGCCTTCGCCGAAGATTCGATCAACGTGACCAACCTGTCCTACCGGACCGGGCCATTTGCGGCGACCGGAACGCCGATCATGAACGGCCAGCGCGACTATATGATCATGCTCAATGAGCGCGACGGCGGCATCAATGGCGTCAAGATCAGCTATGACGAATGCGAGACCGGCTACAACACCGAAAAGGGCGCCGAGTGCTACGAAAAGACCAAGGCATCCAGCATCGTCACCCAGCCCTGGTCGACCGGTATCACGCTGCAGGTGCTGCCCAAGTCCAATGTCGACAAGATCCCGATCCTGGCGCCCGGCTACGGCTTCTCGCCGATGGCGGACGGCAAGGTGTTCCAGTGGGCGTTCAACCCGCCGGCCTCCTATTGGGACGGGGCCTCAATGATCCTGAAGAACATCTCGGAGGGCAATCTTGAAAGCCTGAAGGGCAAGAAGGTCGTGCTGCTGCATCTGGATGCGCCCTACGGCAAGGAGCCGATCCCGCTATTGCAGGCCTATGCCGAGAAATACGGCTTCACCTTCCTGCCGATCCCGGTCGGCGTGAAGGAGATGCAGAACCAGTCGGCGCAGTGGCTGCAGATCCGCCGCGAGCGCCCGGATTTCGTGCTGATGTGGGGCTGGGGCGCGATGAATGTCGGTGCCGTCACCGAAGCGGCCAAGACCAAGTTCCCGATGGACAAGTTCATCGGCATCTGGTGGTCGAGCCATGACGGCGACATGAAGTCGGTCGGCGAGGCCGGAAAGGGCTATCGCGCCATCTCCTGGAGCCTGCCGCATTCGGAGTCTCCGGTCATGCAGGACATCAAGAAATATGTGCTGGATGCCAAGAAGGCCGAGATCGGCGAGGGCGAGTTCGACTGGGTTTTCTACCAGCGCGGCGTGCTGATTTCCATGTTCACGGTGGAAGGCATTCGTGCCGCCCAGGAGCATTTCGACACCAAGGTGGTCAATGCCGAGCAGCTGCGCTGGGGACTGGAAAACCTCAAGCTTGACGAAGCAAGGCTGAAGGAAATCGGCATGGACGGCATGATCGGGCCGTTCTCGACCTCGTGCTCGAACCATGCCGGCCATGCCGGCGCGTGGATGCTGCAGTGGGATGGCGCCAAATTCGTCAAGGTTTCTGACCTGCTGCAGGCCGATCAGGACATGATCGCGCCGCTGGTGGAGACCGAGGCAAAGAAATATGCTGACGCCAACGCGCCCTGGCCGATCAATGAAGAGTGCAAGATGTAGCGCTTCTTCCTTCTCCCCGCTTGCGGGGAGAAGGTGGCTCGAAGAGCCGGATGAGGGGCAACGCCAAAGTCTGCAGGTTTAGCGCTGCCCCTCATCTGCCTGCCGGCATCTTCTCCCCGTGAACGGGGAGAAGGATCGCTGCCGCGCTGGCGGCGCAAACCACCAAAGGCACGATAATGACCACCATCGCACCCCTGTCTGAAACCGCTGCCCCGATCCTGTCGGTCAACAATATCGAGGTGATCTATGATCACGTGATATTGGTGCTGAAAGGCGTTTCGCTGACCGTGCCCAAGGGTGGCATCACCGCACTTCTGGGAGCCAATGGCGCCGGCAAGACGACGACGCTGAAGGCAATCTCCAACCTGCTGCATGCCGAGCGCGGAGAGGTGACCAAGGGCACGATTGTTTTCGAGGATCAGGAAGTGCAGGCGCTGTCGCCCAATCAGCTGGTGCGGCGCGGCTGCATCCAGGTCATGGAAGGGCGCCATTGTTTCGGGCATCTGTCGATCGAGGACAATCTGTTGAGCGGTGCCTTCACGCGCCGTGACGGCGCTGCCGCGATCCGTGCCGATCTCGACCTGGTCTATCAGTATTTTCCGCGCCTGAAGGTGCGCCGCGCCAGCCAGGCCGGCTATACGTCAGGCGGCGAGCAGCAGATGACGGCAATCGGCCGGGCGCTGATGTCGCGGCCCAAGATGATCCTGCTCGACGAGCCTTCGATGGGGCTGGCGCCGCAACTGGTCGAGGAAATCTTCGAGATCGTCAAGAAGCTGAATGAGGAGCAGGGCGTGTCCTTCCTTTTGGCCGAGCAGAACACCAATGTCGCGCTACGCTATGCCAAATACGGCTATATCCTCGAATCGGGGCGCATCGTGCTGGACGGCGAGGCCCAGGCGTTGCGCGAGAACGAGGACGTCAAGGAATTTTATCTCGGCGTCGGCGGCGAGGGGCGCAAATCCTTCAAGGACGTGAAGCATTACAAGCGCCGAAAGCGCTGGCTGGCCTGAGGCGTGTCGAATTCCGTGGATGGCGGCCTGCAAACGGTACTCGGACTATTTTTGATTAAGCCGCCATTAACCACATGGCCCCATGCTGATCGTGATGGAGCGTACCGAGTACCATCCCGCCTCGACCGGGCGGCTTAGGCAACAAATCGGCCCGTCGTCTCATCAGAGGCGGCGGGCTTTTCTCTTGGACAGAGTAATGGTGTTTTAAAGCCGGAATTGCGACCGATGGCTGACGGGCGGCTCAGTCCTTGAGGTTCTGCACGAGAAATTCCAAAAGCTGCAATTTCTTGCGAGGATCGGACTTGCCATCCTGGACGAAAGTCACTTCCGCGCCTTTCTCCTGCGCGAGCTTGGCGAAGCCGATGCCGAAATTCGGGCTGTGGACATAAAACATGTCGCCCGGATTGGTCTCCGAAGCGCTGTAGCCATAAAGCAGGAAAATCGGCGGAGAATCGTGGGCGACCAGCGATGCCGGCGACAATTGTGCGAAATAGGGCTCGAATTCGGCACGTTTGGCCAGGAATTCCTCGAAATTCTGCTCGTTCAGCCCAAATGCATGACCACCATAGGCAAGGCCCGGCCCCACCCATCGGCGCATCTGTTCGGGATCGATCGAGGTTTGCGCATCGACCGCGGCGATGGCTCTCACGCGAGCGGTCGTAAGGTCCGCGCCCGGCAGGGCCTGGGACAAGCCTAGCCAGAGCGCATTGAAGCCACCGGAAGAGGAGCCGTAGACGGCAACCCGGTCGGGGTCGAGCTGCAATTCGTCCCTGTTTCTGCCGATATATTCCAGCGCGCGCCTGACATCCTGCAAGGGTGCCAGCAGCGGCGGGAAGATGCCGTCGCGCTTGGCCTCGGACAAGTTGCGATAATTGATAGTGACGAAGCCGATGCCGCGGTCGGCGAGGTAGCGGACCTGCGCGGCATCTATGTATTGCTTGTCGCCATTCCACCAGCCGCCGCCATGGATGTAGAGAACCATCGGGACGGGCCCGCTCACATCGGGACGATAGACATCGAGCATTTGAGCGGGATCGTTGCCATAGGCGATATCAGACTTCCAGGGCGTCACGTCGCTGGCTTCCAGATCGGTCACAAGCGCGGCCGAGGCAATGGCAAGGCCGATGGCGAAGGCAATTCCTGCAAACCAGCGCGTTGCGACCATTCCTTTTTCCAGAGCCATGACCAAACCTATTCAGCTTACCCTGCCGGCCAATTCGACCGGACCGCGTTTCACCCGGAAGAGGACCGTCCGCAGATAGCGCTGCATCATCGCCTCGGGCCAGTACATCACCGTCCAGCTCGTCGCGAACACGATGAAGAGCGATAGTGCGAGGACGTTTATGCGTGCCAATCCCAGGCCTGCCAGCAGGGGTACCAGCACCATACCGAGCGAATAGTGGCTCAGATATAGGGGGTAGCTGAGCCGGCCGAGATTGCGCACCGAGTTGTGGCTGGTGTGGAAGAACTCCTGTATCGCCCTTGCATGGCGCACGCTGGCGATGATGACGACCAGCGCGAACAGCCAGATGAGCAGCATGGGCACGACTTTTTCGGCCGCGCCGTAGGATATGGCGATTTCGATCAGGCCGAAGACGCAGAAAGCCGCGATATAGGCTGCCTTTTCACGGGTGAAACCTTTCTGGAAGATCGAATAGATCAATATGCCGATGGCAAAGAACACGCCGTGCCTGAGCAGCACGACTTTGAACGGGAACCGGCGCAAGAGATCGTAGATGTCCGACTCGCCATAGGTCAGGCTCATTGCATAGAAATAGAGAAAGACTGTGATGAAGAGGGAACTGGAAAGACCGAGTATGAGGGCAACCCATTCCAGGGTGATGAGCTTGTGGAAGACCATTGCAAGGAAGATGACGCCATAGAACACGGCCTCCACGACCAGTGTCCAGATCACGCCGTCAATATAGGGGCCGATCGGCGACAGCACGGCGCTGCGGGCATAGTCCATGGCAAGCGTTGTCATCTCCTCGCCGCCGGCTGCCCGCGCGGCCAAGGCGACGAAGCCGCATATCCATAGCGCTGGAAACACCCTGATGATGCGGTGCCGGAGGAATTGCGATGGCGTCGCATTTATGGTGCTGAGGGCGATGACGAAGCCGGATATGACGAAGAATATCTCCACCCCGATGGCGCCAACGACGGCAAAGGGTTCAAGATAGGCGAAGGCTACCGCATCGCCCTGGGCGGCGCCATTGGGAGTCGCCCATCCGAACAGTGCGAAATGGTTCAGAAGAACCAGAATTGCCGCTACAATCCTCAGAAGATCAAGCCCATAGAGATGCTCTTTTGAACTCATCCGGCCACGCGTCCCTCGCCAAACCCGGACTGTGGCGAGGGAGGTCCGAACTGGCAATTTGAGAAAGAGGAGTACCTTTGTCATCTCTGCTGCCTCGAATGAGGTAGCGCCGATGCGCCATCAGACCGTTGGTCGAAGGTTTGCGCGTTCCATGGGTGTGCCTAAGAGGTAGCGCGCATTCTTAGAGCATTGTGCGTCTAGTGAGGCGCACAAAGGACGCTCTAACACTTTGATTGAGCACCGGAATATTCCGAAAACCGGATTCCGCTTTTCGGCCCGACGCTGTAGCGGCCGGCTTCAGTGCAGGACGAGGAGATCGCTTGCGGAAAAGCTGATTTCGGTCTGATCGCCGACAATGGGCGGTTGGGCGGATGAATTGTTGAAAGTGTCGAGCGAAACGGCATTCTGGCCGACCCCGACCTTCACCCTTATGACGGAGCCAAGAAAGCTGACATCGGCGATCTGGCCGGAAAGGCTTGCATCGCGGCCCGGCTGCCTGCCAAGTACGATGGCTTCGGGCCGAAGCGCCAGCGATACTGCGTCGCCCGCACTGGCCGCGCCGAGCGCACCGTTGCGAAGTGTAATTTCGCGCTCGCCGATCCGCACCGTGGCGGCGATAGGGTCGATCACCACCCCGTCCAGGACGTTCAGCGTGCCGACGAAATTGGCGACGAAACGGGTTGCGGGGCGATTATAGATCTCGAAGGGCGTGCCGACCTGCTCGGCATGGCCGTCATGCATGACCACGATACGGTCCGACATGGACAATGCCTCTTCCTGGTCATGGGTGACGAAGATGGTGGTGATGCCGAGCTTCTTCTGAATCTGCCTGATCTCATCGCGCAGCGACAGCCGGACCTTGGCGTCGAGTGCCGACAGCGGCTCGTCGAGCAGCAAAAGCTTCGGCCGTGCGGCGAGCGCGCGGGCCAGCGCCACGCGCTGCTGCTGGCCGCCGGAGAGCTGGTAGGGGTAGCGGTCGGCGAATTCCGGCAATTTGATGATGCCGAGCATTTCGGCCACCCGCGCATCACTTTCGGCCTTGGGCGTGCCGGCGACCTTGAGGCCGAAGGCGATGTTCTGCGCCACGGTGAGATTGGGAAACAGCGCATAGGCCTGGAACACCATGCCGATATTGCGCTGGTTGGGCTTGAGATTGGTGACGTCCTTGCCGCCGATCACGATGCGGCCGGCGCTCGGTTCCTCGAAGCCGGCGACAATGCGCAGCATGGTGGTCTTGCCGCAGCCGCTCGGCCCCAGAAAGGAGATGAATTCGCCGGGCGCGACGTCGAGATTGAAATCCTGCACCACCACGGTCGAGCCGAACGCCTTGCGGACATGCTGGATACTGAGAAACGCTTCGGTCATCGGTGGCTTTCTGTTCAGTTCGAGCGGCTCGAGGTCTTGGGCGCGAACCTCGAGACGATCTGGATCATGGCCATGCAGGCCCAGGTGATGACGAAGGCGATCACCGCCAGTGCCGCCGGCTCATAGGCGCGGTTGGCGCCGATGAATTGCAGATAGGGGCCGAAGGCCGGCCGGTTGAGCAACGCGGCCATGGTAAATTCGCCGATCACGATGGCAAAGGTCAGGAAGGCGCCGGAAAGAACGGCAAGCAACACATTGGGCAGGATGATGCGGGCGATGATCGTGCCCCAGCCGGCACCGAGAATCTGTGCCGCCTCGGTCAGCGTACGCACGTCGATGGTCCTTAAGCCCGTATCGACGGCGCGATACATATAGGGCAAAGCGAGCATCACATAGCCGAATACCAGCAATATGTTGGTGCCGGTCGCCGAGCCGGTCAGCGGCAGGAATGAGGAGGTGTTGTAGAGGCGGATATAGCCGAAGACGACCACGATGGCGGGAATGACCAGCGGCAGCAGCGTGACGAATTCGACATAGGGACGCAGGCCCGGCAGGCGCAGCCGCACCCAATAGGCGGTCGGCACCACGATGAAAATGCCGACGACGATGGTGAGCAGCCCCACGACGACAGAATAGGCGAAGGTTGACTGGAACTTCGGATCGGCCAGCACCACCCAATAGGCGTCGAGGCTGTAGACGCCGCGCCGCATGCGCAGCGAGAACTCGACCATGCCGATCAGCGGCAGCACGAAATAGAGGCAGCCAAGCGCCAGCAGGACCCAGGAGACGGCGCGGTTTGTCCTCATCGCAGCCACCTTTCGGCTCGTGCCCTGAGCCAGATATAGATGCCGTTGGAGACGCCGGTGATCACGATCATGCCGAAGGCGAGCGCATAGCCGAGATTGGGGTCCTGAAGCACGTCGCCGCGGATCTGCGTGAACAGCACGATCGGCACGATGTTGAGCGACGAGCCGGTCAGCGCATAGGCGGTGGCGACCGCGCCGAAGGCATTGGCGAAAAGCAGCACGATGGTGCCGAGCAGCGCCGGCCACAGGATCGGCAGCGCAACCATGCGCCAATATTGCAGCCTTGACGCGCCGAGGCTGGCGGCGGCCTCGGCCCATTCCTTCTTCAGCCCGTCAAGGGCGGGGGTGATGATGAGGATCATCAGCGGGATCTGGAAAAACAGATAGGTGATGGTCAGGCCCCAGAAGCTCAGCAGGTTGAAGCCCGTGGAGTAGAGGTTGAAGCCGAAGACATTCATCAGGAAGGCGGTGAGAAGGCCGGTGCGCCCGAGGGTCGCGAGGAAGGCGAAGGCGAGCGGAATGCCGGCGAAATTGGAGGCGACGCCGGCAAATGTCATCAGCGGTGAGCGAACCCAGCCGGGCAGGCCGCCTATGGTGACGGTCGCTGCCATGACGAAGCCCATGAAGCCGCCGATCAATGCCGAGGCGAGGCTGACCTTTATCGAAATCCAATAGGCCGCCATGATCGACGGCGTGAACAGGTTGACGATGTTCTGCAGCGTGAAGGCGCCATCCCGGTCCTGAAAGGCGCCCGCGATGAGATTGAGCGTCGGCAGGATCAGGAACAGGAGGGCGAATGCGGCAAAGGGCACGATGCCGAGCCAATCCAATGGCAACCGGCGGCGTGCTCTTATTGGGTGCGCGGCAAGGACGTCCTGATGGGCCATGATGGATTCGCGGCCTCCCAGTCTCCAAGGGCGGGGAGGCCGCCTGTCCGTTACTGGACGTTGGCGCCGACGACGCCGCTCCAATCCTTGGAAATCACTTCCTTGGCGGCAGCCTGCTCTTCCAGCGTCGGGAACACGGCCTTTTCATAGGCGGCGGCCGGCGGCATCTTGTCGAGCAGGTCCTGCGGGATCTTGCCGTTCTTGGCCAGATCGTTGAAGCGGATCGGGTGGCAATAGCCCTTCAGCCACAGAAGCTGGCCCTCGTCGGAATAGAGATGCTCCATCCACAGCTTGGCGGCGTTGGGATGCGGTGCATAAGCGCTGATCGCCTGCACATAGACGCCGGCGATGACGCCCGAGGCCGGAACCACCACTTCGACCGGCGGGTTGTCTTTCAATTCGTCCTTGCCGGAAAGCGCGTTGTAATCCCAATAAACGACGATCGGGGTGGCGCCCTGAGCCAGCGTGCCGGTGCGTGCCGTGACCGGCACGAAATTACCGGCCTTGTTGAGTTCGGCGAAATATTTCAGGCCGGCCTCGGCAGCCGGTGCGCCCGATGCAGCACCTGCGGCAAGACCCGCCGCCTGCACGGCAAGGATTGCCTGATTATCGCCAAGCGGATTGCCCGACAGCGCGACGCTGTTGGCATATTCGGGCTTGAGCAGGTCCGACCAGTCCTTCGGCACGTTCTTGACGATGTCGGTGTTCACCATGAAGGCGAGCACGCCATAATAGTCGCCATACCAATGGCCTTCAGGGTCCTTCACCTCGTTGGGGATCGTGTCCCAGGTGGAGACTTTGTAGGGCTGGGTCAGGCCTTCTGCCTTTGCCGAGGGGCCGAAGGCATAGCCGACATCGATCACGTCGGGAGCCTGCGGACCGGTATTGCCCTTGTTGGCCTTGATCGCCTCGATCTCGTCGGCCGAGCCGGCATCCGGATTGAGCTCGTTGACCTCGATGCCGTATTTCTCCTTGAAGGAGGAGATCACCTCGCCGTAATTGCACCAGCTATGCGGCAGGGCGACAGTGGTCAGCGTGCCTTCCGCCTTGGCGGCGGCGATCAGTTCATCGAGATTCTGCGCGGATGAAACGGCGGTGGAGACCATCAGGGCCGCAGCCGTGAGGGAAAGGATTTTTCCCGTAAACTTGAACATTTGCTTGCTCCGTTGAACCGGCGCCGGCGGGCGCCTGCGATGCGGTTAGCCGCTTCCTGTGACAGTCGGATGAATGCCGGAAAGGACGAGGAGTGCAGCCGGAAAAGTAAACTCCTTTTAATCGGTTGCGGCAATCGAGGGAGGTCGTTTTCCGGCTAAACAAACGCTTACGCTGGGTCAGTTCTCGCCGGAAATGGCCTTGTTCAGCAGGTCCAGCGCCATCTGCTTGGTCAGGGGGATCGGATTGCCACCCGCAGTCGGATCGACGATCGCCATTTCGGCGATGAGATCCTTGCGTGCGTCGTCCATGGCGAGGTCCTTGATGAGGCCGCCAAGTGTGTTGGGGACCTTCAAATCCGCGCGCAGCTTGCGGATGGTGGCGGCAAAGCCGTCGAAGCCGCCTTCAATGCCGCAATAGGCCGCGAGCCGGACAATGCGTTCCTCGATGGCGTCGCGGTTGTTGGCCAGCACATAGGGCATGAAGACCGCATTGGTCATGCCGTGATGGGTGTCGTAGAGGGCGCCGATCGGATGCGACAGCGAGTGGATCGCGCCGAGGCCCTTCTGGAAGGCGGTGGCGCCCATGGCCGCAGCCGACATCATATGCGCGCGGGCGGTGAGATCGCTGCCATTGGCGAAGACCTTTGGCAGGTTTTCAAGCACCAACCTGACGCCCTCGACCGCGATGCCGTCGGCCATCGGGTGATAGCCGGGCGCGCAATAGGCTTCCAGGCAATGAGCCAGTGCGTCCATGCCGGTGCCGGCGGTGATGAAGGGCGGCATGCCCACAGTGAGTTCCGGATCGGCAATGACGATCTGCGGTAGCATCTTCGGATGGAAGATCACCTTCTTGGTGTGCGTTGCCTCATGGGTGACAACGCCGGCGCGGCCGACTTCCGAGCCGGTGCCGGCGGTGGTGGGCACGGCGACGATCGGCACGATGGCGTCGGCATCGGCGCGCGTCCACCAGTCGCCGATATCCTCGAAGTCCCAGACCGGCCGGGTCTGGCCGGCCTGGAAGGCGATCAGCTTGCCGAGATCGAGCGCCGAGCCGCCACCGAACGCGATGACGCCGTCATGCTTGCCCTGCTTGAAGGCGGCGATGCCCGCGGTGAGGTTGGACTCGACCGGGTTCGGCTTGACGTCCGAAAAGACGCCATAGGGCACCTTGGCATCGGCGAGGATCTTCAGCGTGCTGGCCACCACAGGCAGGCTGGCGAGCCCCGGATCTGTGACGAAAAGCGGGTTGGAAATGCCGGTCGCGGAAAGCGCATCCGGCAGTTCGGAAATGCGGCCGGCGCCGAAACGGACGGTGGTGGGATAGTTCCATTTGGAGACGAGGGTGGTCATGGCAATTTCTCTAGCGATGGAGTGAAACATCCCCCTCTCCGTCTCGCCTTCGCCTCGACACCTCTCCCCACTTCGTGGGGGAGAGGATAAGCGCCAAGGTCGCGGCCGCCGCATCCTCTCCCCCGTCGATCAGGGGAGAGGTGCCGAGCATAGCGAGGCGGAGAGGGGGTCGAATTGCATTGGCGAGAGTTAGATCTCCTCCCTGAGGTGATAGCTCTTCGGCCTCGTCAGATTGTCGTAGCCGATGGCAGAAAGCGCGGCGCCCTTGCCGGTGTCCTTCACGCCCGTCCACACCAGCGCCGGATCGAGATAGTCGCAGCGGTTCATGAACACGGTGCCGGTTTCGACGCGGTCGCCGATGGTGACGGCATGTTCGGTGTCGGCGGTCCAGATGGAGGCGGTGAGGCCATAGGGGCTGTCATTCATCAGCGCGATCGCCTCCTCGTCGTTGCGCACCTTCATGATGCCGACGATCGGTCCAAAGCTTTCCTCGCGCATCACCGACATCTGATGGTCGACATTGGTGAGCACTTCGGGCGCGAGATAGGGCGAGCCGGCCTTGTCCTGATCGACCTTCATGTCGATGTGGGACGTGGCGCCCTTGCGCAGCGCCTCGGCCTTCTGCTCGCGGATCAGATCGGCAAAGCGCGCCTGTGCCATCGGTCCCATGGTGGTGGCCTGTTCCAGCGGATTGCCGACGACATAGTTCTTCGTCTCGGCAACGAAGCCCTCGACGAATTCGTCATAGACCTTCTCATGCACATAGACGCGCTCAATGCCGCAGCAGCACTGCCCGGAATTGAAGAAGGCGCCGTCGACCAGATTGGCGACGGCGTGGTCGAGCTTGGCATCCGGCAACACATAGGCCGGGTCCTTGCCGCCAAGTTCGAGGCCGAGCGTCATGAATGTGCCGGCAGCCGCCTTCTCGATGGCACGGCCGCCCGCGACCGAGCCGGTGAAATTGACATGGTCGATCTTGCCCGAGGCCAGCAGCTTCTCGGTCTGGGCATGGTTGAGCACGAGGTTCTGGAACACGCCCTTGGGCAGGCCGGCCTTTTCGAAGGCCTGGGCGAAGCGCTCGCCCACCAACAGGGTCTGCGCGGCGTGTTTCAGGATCACCGTCGAACCCGCCATCAGCGCCGGCACAATGGTGTTGACGGCGGTAAGATAAGGATAGTTCCACGGCGCGATCACCATGACGACGCCGAGCGGGTCCTTCTTCACATAGCGGCGGAAGCCGTCTTTGGGGTTGGAGGCTATCACCGGCTTCAGCGCCTGTTCGGCGATCTCGACCATATATTGGGTGCGCTCGCGCACGCCGCCGAATTCGCCGCCATAGCGGATCGGGCGGCCCATCTGCCAGGCGATTTCCGGCACGATCTCGTCGGTCATGGCGACGAGGTTTTCCAGCATGGCCAGCATGTATTTGCCACGCTCGGCGATCGAGATCTGCGCCCACGCGACCTGTGCGGCGCGGGCGCGTTCGACGGCGGCATTGAGTGCCTGGTCGGTGGCGACCGGCCGCTCGGCATAGATCGAACCGTCGATGGGGGATTTGAGTTTGACCGTATCGGTCATGGCAGGATTCCTTATTCTATGAAACGCCACTTGGGGTCGTGGACGTCGTCTTAAACTCAATACCGCTCGAAACCGCGATGCAGTTCCCAATCGGTTATGCAGCGGTCATATTCCATCTGCTCCCAGCGCGCGGTGTGCACATAATGCTCCACCACGTCTTCGCCAAAAGCCGCCTTCAGCATTTCGGAGCCGGCCATGGTGCCGATGCCGTCGCGCAGCGTCTTGGGAATTTCCTGCAGGCCGGCGGCCTCATAGGCGTCGCCGACGAAGGGCGTTTCCAGCTCCAGCTTCTCGTCAATGCCCGCAAGGCCTGCCGCGATCAGCGCTGCGAAGGCAAGATAGGGGTTGAGATCGGCACCGCCGATGCGGCACTCCATGCGTACCGCCTTTGAGCCCTGGCCGCAGAGCCGGAAGCCTGCGGTGCGGTTGTCGTCGCTCCACATGATCTTGGTGGGGGCGAAGGTGCCGGCCTGGAAGCGCTTGTAGGAATTGACGTATGGCGCGAGGAACCAAGTGTAGTCCTTGGCATATTTGAGCTGCCCGGCTGACCATTGCCGGCCGAGTTCGGAGAGCCCGTAGGGGCCTTGCCTGTCGAGGAAGAGCGGTGTCTTGCCGTCGGCGCTCCACAGCGAGTTGTGGATATGGCTGGAATTGCCGGCAAGCTCGTAATGGTATTTCGCCATGAAGCAGACGGATTTGCCCATCTGGTGGGCGATTTCCTTGGCACCGTTCTTCAGGATGACATGGCGGTCGGCCGTTTCCAGCGCCTCGCCATAGCGGAAATTGATCTCCTCCTGGCCGGGTCCCCATTCGCCCTTGGAATTCTCGATCGGAATATCGGCCGCATCCATCTCGTTGCGCAGCCGGCGCATATAGGCTTCTTCCTTGCTGGTGATGGCGATCAGATAGTCGCCGATATAGGGGGAAGCGGTATCGAGCCCGCGCCAATGCTTTGCCCGCGCGGTGTCATAGGTCTCGTCGAACAGATAGAATTCGAGTTCCGAGGCGAAATAGGCGAGGAAGCCGCGCTGTTCGAGCCGGCGCAACTGCTTGCGCAGCACGGCGCGGGGCGAATGCGGCAGGTCGTCATGGTCGTGATGGCCGAGCACGTCGCAGATGACCAGCGCCGTCTTTTCCAGCCAGGGCACGAGGCGCAGCGTCGACAGGTCGGGCTTCATGACGAAATCGCCATAGCCCTTCGACCAGCTTGCCGCCTTGTAGCCCGGCACCGGCTCCATATCGATGTCGTCGGCCATCAGGTAGTTGCAGGCGTGGGTTTCCTCATAGCCGGACTGCACGAAGAAGCTGGCCAGGAACCGCTTGCCGATGAGCCTGCCCTGCATGTCGACGGCACAAACCAGCACCGTGTCGATGGCACCGTCGGCAACCGCTTTTTTCAACTGATCGAATGTAAGATTTCCGGCCATTTTCCACTCCGCCGCAATCGGCGCATCGAAGGTTCAACAGGTCGACCCGGCCGCGCAATCGCGGCCGGGTCGGGTCTGGGGCGCGGCGACTTTGCCTTGTTCTTCTCGCGCCCTAACTCCTCAGGATCGGTCAGCCCCGCCCTCAGCTGTAGCGATAGGGTGCCCCAGCCTTCACCATCGACTCATTGTACTTCTTGATGATGTCGACGACCTTCGCGGCGCGCGGGCTCTGACTGGCCACCTCGTCCCAGAACTTGAAGGCTTCGTCTTCCACCTGCTTCCACTCGGCCGCCGGGACCGTCGTCAGTTCCAGCTTGCCCTCGTTGCGGTACTTGGCTTCGCCTGCCCAGTACCAGTGCTGGCGATAGTAGTGTGAGCTGTCGATCGCCAGGCGGTAGAGCTGCTGCAGATGCTCGGGAACGGCATTCCACTTGTCAGTGTTGACGAAGTAGGAGCCGGCCCACGCGCCCGACACCGGGTTGGTCAGGTAGTATTTCAGGACGTTGGCCCAGCCAACCGTGTGCATTTCGGTGATGCCGCACCAGCACACGCCGTCGAGCTCGCCGGTCTGGATCGCGGGCTCGACATCCTCGTAAGGCAGCGACACCGGCACGACGCCGAACTTCGACAGGAACTGACCGCCGGTCGGGAAGGTGTAGACGCGCAGGCCCTTGAGGTCGGCCAACGAATTGATCGGCTTGGTGGTGCCGAAGTTGCAGGGATCCCATGCGCCGGAGCTTAGCCAGGTGACGCCCGGTATCTCGGCGTAAGCCTCTTCCCAGATTTCCTTGAGGCCATGCCAGTGCCATAGCGCCGGAACGTCGAGCGAGTAGCGCGAGGCGAGCGGAAAGTAGGCACCGAACACCTTCACGTCGACAGGAGCCGCAGCCGAGTCGTCATCGCTCTGCGCCGCATCGATGGTTCCCGATTGAACGGCGCGGAACAATTCGCCCTGTGGCACGAGCTGGTCGGCGGTGTAGAGTTCGATCACCATCTCGCCATTGGCGGCCTTGTTGAACCAGTCGATCGAATTCTTGATGACATGTTCGGCAAGAGCCGGACCCGCATAGGTCTGCAAGCGCCACTTGATCTGGCTTTGCGCCTTGACGTAGGGCGTGGCCAGTGCGGTGGCACCCACGGCACCAGCACCTGTCAGGATCGATTTGCGCAGGAAATCGCGTTTGTTGATCATAGCTTTGTCTGTCATCTCAGATTTCTCCCATCATGCGTAAGAGTTGGATTTTGCTGGTGGTGGAACACCCGCCCCCCGGTGGCTCGGCCTGTTATGCATCGTCCCCCTTTTTCTGTTTTTCTTGAATGCTCATTGCCGGTTGCCCTCACCTGCCCGAATAGACTTGAGGCAGCCACAGCGCGATCTGCGGAAAGATCATGATGATCGCGAGCGACAGCACCATCAAGAAGAAGAAGGGGATGATGGAGCGATAGATATCCATCAGCGTGACCTCGGGCGGCGCCATGGCCCGCATGAGGAAAAGGTTGTAGCCAAAGGGCGGCGTTATGTACGCGATCTGGCAAGTGATGGTGTAGAGGATGCCGAACCAGATCGGGCTGAAGCCAAGGCTTATGACCAGCGGGATGTAAAGCGGCGCGACAATGACCAGCATCGCCGTATCGTCGAGGAACATGCCCATGACGATGAACGAGAACAGCATCAGGATGAGGATCGTCCAGGGCGAGAATTCCCAGGTGTCGAGCATCAGCGTCTTGACTGCCTTGACCGCGCCGAGACCGTCATAGACCGAGCTGAAGCAGAGCGCGCCCAGGATGATCCACATGAACATGCATGAGATGCCGAGCGTGTTGCGGGTCGAATCCTCGAACACCTTCCAGTTTAGGTTTCCCGCCCACCAGGCGGCCAGCATCGAGAGCAGGGCGCCCACGACCGAGCTTTCCACGAGGCTCGTGGTGCCGGACATGAACAGGCCCATCATGACGAAGAAGATGGCGAGCGGCAGGATGCCTTGCCGCAACAGGGCGAATTTTTCGGCGCGGGTGATCTGCGCCCTCTCTTCGGCCGGCAGGGCCGGGCCGATTTCGGGCTGCAAGAGGCAGCGTATATAGACATAGCCGCCGAAAATGACCGCCATCAACAGGCCGGGGCCGACGCCGGCAAGCCACAGGTCCAGCACCGGCTGGCGGGCGATCATGGCGTAAAGCACCAGGACCACGCTGGGCGGAATGAGGATGCCGAGCGACGACCCGGCCTGGATGACACCGGTCACCATCACCTTGTCGTAGCCATGCTTGAGCAGTTGCGGCAGCGCGATCGTCGCGCCAATGGCCATGCCGGCAACGGACAGGCCGTTCAAGGCGGCGATCAGCACCATGAGGCCGATGGTGCCAAGGGCAAGACCGCCTCGCACGGGACCGAACCAGACATGGAACATGCGGTAAAGCCCGGAGGCGATGCCGGATTCCGACAGCATGTAACCCATGAAGACGAAGAACGGCACGGTGATAAGCGGATACCAGTTCAACACCTGGAACGAGGCATTGAAGGGCATCTCGAACGAGCCCTGGCCCCACAGCCACAGCGCAGCCGCCGAGCCGACAAAGCCGATGACGCCGAAGACGCGCTGGCCGGTCATCAACAGCACCATCATGGTGCCGAACATGAACAGGGTGATGAATTCGGAACTCATGCGATGGGCTTTCCGCGCGCGATGGCGACATCCTTGATGAAGGTGGAGATGAGCTGCAGCAGCATGAGGAAGATGCCGGTCGTCATCACAACCTTGATCGGCCACAAGGGCGGGGCCCAGGCGGTGTAATTCTTCTGGCCATAGACAATGGCGTAGTTCGTGCTCGACAGGCCGCCGCCAAACAGCACCGCCAGGTAGAAGATCACAAAGAGGATGGTGATTGCGTCTGTGACGGCGCGGCGGCGCGCCGAGAGCCGGCTGTAGAACAGGTCCATGCGCACATGCTGGTCGATCTGGAGCGCATAGGCGCCGCCCAGCAGATAATAGGCCGACAGCAGGAACTGCGACATTTCCAGCGCCCAGTTAATGGGAATGCCGATGACAAGCCGTGAGATCGTCGACGCGAGCAGGATCGCGCCCATTATGAAGAAAAGATACATCGCGACCCGGCCAACGCGGTAGTTGAGGGCGTCGACATATCTGACAAAGAGTTGAGCCATCCGGGTCTTTCTTGTCGAGTTATCGGGTTGGTTGAAGGGGCTGCTTTACGTTGTCACGAGCATCACCGGCGGAAACGGTGATGGCTGAGAGCATGGTTCCAAGCAGTTCGGCCCAACGCAACTGCCCTGACTCCGTGGCGATTTCATTGTTGCGGATTTCGATCATGGCGCAGGCGAGTCCGCGTGAACGGGCGTGGCGTTCCAGCGTGAAATATACCAGATCGGCAGGCGAATAGGGTTCATTGGCACCGACACTGATGCCGGGCACTCCGCTGAGCGCCCTCAGCAGCGGGGCTGCAATGCGCTCGTCCTCATCATGGATGATGCCGATGTGCCAGGGGCGCTGGACGGCCTTGTAGACGGGCGTGAAGGAATGGATGGTCACCAATCGCGTTTCGATGCCCTTGTCCAGCCGCTCGCGAACGACCTCGTCTATTGCGTCGTGAAAGGGCTGCCAGGAACAGTCGATACGCTCCTGCCTTGCAGCGGGCGACAGATCGGCGTTGCCTGGTACGGTGGTGGTTTCGCTGACGGTTGAGATCAGGTCGGGTGCATCGAGCGGACGATTGCAATCGATGACCAGGCGCGAAATGCCGGATTCGATCAGCGTCGCATCCAGCATCCCCGCCATCTGCCTGGCAACTGGTGCCGCGCCGGGGTCCCAGGCGATATGGCGCTCCAGATCGGCCTTCGACAGGCCCAGACCGGTGAATTTGGCGGGAATGAAATTCGAGGCATGGTCGCAGATGACCACATAGGGGCTGGTGCCACTCCGGTTCGTCACATGAACCGGATGCGCGCCGTCGACAGATGCAGAACTGCCCATTCCCATAAAACTGCTTCCCTCAGACGCTGTAATTTATGATACGTATTTTTATTCTTTGCGTCTCCGTGGATGATTTCATACACATTCCGAAGTTTTGTCAAACGGGTTTTCGGCCGGGCCGGCAAGAGAGCATGGAGAAGTGTCGATGGCATCGAGCGTAGCCGAACTGATCTCGGGTCGAATGGGCGAAATGCCGGCGGGCGAACGGCGGGCGGCCCAGACGCTGATCGCCAACTACCCGCTGATCGGGCTCAAGACGGTTGCCGATTTTTCGCAACAGGCTGGTGTCAGTTCGCCGACTATCCTGCGCTTCGTGTCGCGGCTCGGCTTTCACAACTATCCGGAATTCCAGGCTGCTTTGCAAGATGAGCTGGCAGCCCAGCTTCAATCGCCCCTGTCGCGGACCTCGGTACGGCCCACGCCGGATCAGGGCAAGACCTCGCCGGTGATCGAGGCAACGCTGCAGAATATCCGCGAGACCTTCCGCCATGTCTCCGATAAGCAGATCAGGGACATAGTGGCGCTGATTGCGCGGCCACGCTCGACGATCTTCCTGATCGGCGGCCGCTTCACCGACCCTGTTGCGCGCTATACTGCCGCCCATCTCACCATCATCAGGCCGAATGTGTTTCACCTGACGGGACAGGAGAGCACCTGGCGCGACCGCCTGATCGACATGGGCAAGCGCGACGTGCTGCTGATCTTCGACATTCGCCGCTATCAGGACAGCCTGCTGCGCCTTGCCGAAAAGGCGCATGCGCGCGGGGTCGAGATCGTGCTTGTCACCGATCAGTGGCTGTCGCCCATCGCGCGCTTTGCCCGTCATGTCATTGCCGGGCGCACGGCGGTTCCTTCGGCCTGGGATTCGTCTGCCGCCCTGTTCGTGGTCGCCGAAGCGCTCATCGGTGAGGCAACGCGCGAACTGGAGACGGAGAGCGCAAGACGTATCCGCGAAATGGAGGAACTGCGCTGATCAGCGCTGGCGCGAAAGCACGGAATCGTGATGGATCGCGTTTAATTACCGATATTTAAGGTGCCAATGCGCAGTTGAATGGTCATAAAGGCGCGATACTGACTTTTCAGCGCTTTGCGCCTAGACTGTTGCTCCCATTCGCTTTCCTTTCGGGACGATGGAAGGCCGGGCCGACGCGAGAATGTGGATAGACCCGGAGTGCCTATGGCCGCCTGGAAACAGATTCTTTTCCTGCTCGTCATCCTTGTGGTGGCCGCCGCGGCCTGGGTGCGGTTCTTCCCCGGTGCGCCGGAGGTCCTGGCCCGCTGGGGCATAGAATGGGCCAATGCCGCAACGCCGAAGGCTGGCGCCCCCGAGGAGAGCGCAGATCGGCGCGGAGCAGGCGGCCCGCAGATAGCCGTGGTCACGGCTCCAGTGCGCTCGGCAACGATCAATGACCGCCTTTCGGCCATCGGCACCGGACGCGCCAATGCCTCGGTCGCGGTCAACCCCTATGAGGCCGGCCGGCTGACTGAAATGACGGTCCAGTCGGGCGCCAAGGTTACGACCGGAGCCGTGATCGCTCGCCTCGATTCGGAAGCCGAAGAGATCGCGCTGGATCGCGCCAAGGTGGCGCTTGCCGATGCGCAGGCCAAGGTGGACCGGGCCGCGGCGCTGCGCAAATCCAACACCGTGACGAGCGTGCAGGTCGCGGATGCCGAGGTGGTGCTGGAAAATGCCCGGCTGGCGGTGCGCGACGCAGAGTTGAAGCTCCAGCGCCGCTCCATCCTGGCGCCCATTGCCGGCATTGTCGGTATCCTGCCGATCGAAGCCGGCAACTATGTCACCACGCAGACCACGATTGCCACGATCGATGACCGTTCGAGCATCATCATCGATTTCTGGGTGCCGGAACGCTTTGCCGGCGCCATCACCGTTGGCCAGAGCCTGACCGCCACGCCGATCGCCCACCCCGGACAGGTGTTCGACGGAGCCGTCAGTGCCATCGACAACCGCATTGACGAACAAAGCCGCACGCTGCTGGTCCAGGCGCGTATCGAGAATGTGAGCGACAGGCTGCGGGCGGGCATGTCGTTCCAGGTTGCAATGGGATTCCCCGGCGATGTCTATGCCTCCGTTGATCCGCTGGCGATCCAGTGGGGCACCGATGGGGCCTTCGTCTGGGCCATCCATGACGGCAAGGCCAGGCGCACGCCGGTGCGCATCGTCCAGCGCAATTCCGAAACCGTGCTGGTCGATGCCGCCATCAATGTTGGCGATCTGGTGGTGACCGAAGGGGTCCACGCCGTGCGCGACGGCGCCGAATTGCTGATTGCAGGTGCCGAACCGCGCACACCGGTGGGTGCAACCGCGCCTTCGGGCAGCGGCAGTTAAGGTTTCAGACCATGGTGGCCGAAACCCGAAATGGCGGCGACGAACATGGCATGACGGCGCTTTTCGTGCGCCGGCCGATCCTTGCCTTCGTCATCAACACGCTGATCGTCGTGGCCGGCCTTGCTGCCTTTTTCGGTGTCGAAATCCGTGAACTGCCCGACGTCGACCGCCCCGTCATCACCGTTACCGCCGATTATACGGGCGCTGCCGCCGAGACCATCGACCGCGAGCTGACCGCCGTTCTGGAAGGTGCTGTTTCGCGCGTTTCGGGCGTGAAATCGATCTCCTCGAGTTCTTCCTATGGGCGCAGCCGCGTGACAGTGGAGTTCGGCGACGGGGTAAATCTCGACGTCGCCGCCTCAGACATGCGCGATGCGGTCGGGCGGGTCGCCAACCAGCTGCCCGAGGACGCCGATCCGCCGCGCATCGTCAAGGCCGATGCCAATTCGGATGCCGTTCTTCGTCTGGCCGTCACCTCCGACACGATGTCGGTCGAGGACATGACCATCCTGATAGATGACCAGATCATTGATGCGCTCTCGGCCGTTCCGGGCGTAGCCGATGTCCAGATCTATGGCGACCGCGAAAAGATCTTCCGTATCGACATCAACCAGGCGAAGCTTTCCAGCCACGGCCTGACCATTGCCGATGTCGGCAATGCGCTCGCCTCGATCTCCATGGATACGCCGGCCGGTGCGCTGACCACCAATGACCAGAACATCATCGTGCGCGCCACCGCTTCCGTCACCACGCCGGAGGCCTTCGAAAGCCTGATGATCGGAGAACGCACCCGGCTGGGCGACGTGGCGAGCGTGACGCTCGGACCCGATATCGGCCAGTCGCGGCTGCGCTCGGACGGCAAGACCGGTATCGGTCTCGGCATCGTGCGGCAGGCGCAGTCCAACACGCTCGACATCTCGGAGGGCGTGCGCGCCGCCGCCGCAAACATCCAGAAGACCTTGCCCGAAGGCATGAGCATCAAGGTGACCAGCGACGACGCCATTTTCGTCAACGGCGCCGTGCATGAGGTCGAGATCGCGCTGATGCTGTCGGTCTCGATCGTGCTCCTGATCATCTACCTGTTCCTGCTTGACTGGCGCGCGACCCTCATTCCGGGGCTGGCCATGCCGGTCGCGCTGATCGGCACCATCGCCGCGATCTATCTGACCGGCTTTTCGATCAATATCCTCACCCTGCTGGCGCTGGTGCTGGCGACCGGCCTTGTCGTCGACGATGCGATTGTGGTGCTGGAAAACATCGTGCGCCGGCGCAACGAGGGCATGGGCCCGCGCGCGGCGGCCGTGCTTGGCACCAAGGAAGTGTTCTTCGCCGTCATCGCCACCACGGCGACGCTGGTGGCCGTCTTCGTGCCGCTGTCCTTTTTGCCCGGTCAGACCGGCGGCCTGTTCCGCGAATTCGGCTTCGTGCTTGCGATGGCAGTGTTGCTTTCGGCCGTTGTGGCGCTGTCGCTCTGCCCGATGCTGGCCTCCCGGATGCTTGTCGCGGCCGCCGAAAAACATGACGAGAAACGGGCGGGGTTGGCCGCCCGGCTGGGACGCCTGCTTGCCGGCACCTATCGGGGTGCCCTGCGTGCCTGCCTGAACGCGCCGCTCATCGTGGTCGTCGTCTCCATCCTGTTTGCCGGCGCCGCCTATGGCGCATTTGGCCTGATCCGGCAGGAACTGACGCCGTTAGAAGATCGCTCGCTGGTGCTGATGCGTATTTCGGCGCCGCAGGGCGTCAGCCTCGACTATACCGCCCAGCAGATGCGCCGCATCGAACAACTGATCCAGCCGATGCGCGATTCAGGCGAGATCCAAAGCACTTTCGCCAGCACCGGCTCGGGCGGCGCAGTCAATAGCGGCTTCATGGTCATGTCGCTTGCTCCCTGGGATCAGCGTGAGCGCTCACAGCAGCAGATCATGGCCGACATCGAAGCGCTGACGCGCCAGGTGCCCGGCGTGCGCGCCTTTCCGATTTCGCCCAACAGCCTTGGCATTCGCGGCGCCGGCAACGGGCTGCAATTCGCCATCATCGGCTCCAACAGCTATGCGGAACTGGGGGACGCCGCGACAAGGATCGTGGCGGAAATGGAGAAGGACCCGCGCTTCCGCCAGCCGCGGCTATCCACTGATGCCACGCAGCCGCAGCTTTCCGTGTCGATCGACCGCGAGCGTGCCTCGGACCTCGGCATCAATATCACCGGTCTGAGCCAGGCGGTCCAGGCGATGCTTGACGGGCGCAAGGTGGGCGAGGTCTTCATCAATGACCGCAGCTTCGAGGTCAAGCTGGTGTCGACCACCAATCCGATCAACGATCCGACAGACCTTGAAAACATCTTCCTGAAGACGGCGGATGGGCGTTTCGTGCCCTTGGCAACCATCGCCAAGCTGGTCGAGCGCGCAGTGCCGCCGTCGCTGGCGCGCGAGCAGCAATTGCGCTCGGTGGCGATCACCGCCAATCTCGCCCCGGAATTCGCGCTTGGCAATGCGCTTCAGCGCGCCGAGGAGATCGCCACCCCGCTTTTGCCTGCAGGCGCCCGCATCATTCCGCTGGCGGAGGCCGCTACCCTCGGCGAAAGCAGCAGCAGCATGTTCATGGTCTTCGGTTTCGCGCTGGTCATCGTGCTTCTGGTATTGGCGGCGCAGTTCGAGAGTTTCATCAGCGCCATCATCATCATGGCGACGGTGCCGTTGGGGTTGGCCTGTGCGGTGTTCGCGCTGCTGATGACGGGAACGAGCCTCAATGCCTATAGCCAGATCGGGCTGGTCATGCTGGTCGGCATCATGGCCAAGAACGGCATATTGATCGTCGAATTTGCCAACCAGCTGCGCGACCGCGGCATGAATGTGCGCCAGGCAATCGAGGAAGCGGCCAATATCCGCCTGCGCCCGGTGGTCATGACCATGATCTGCACCGTGCTCGGCGGCATGCCGCTGGTGCTGGCCTCTGGCGCGGGCGCCGAAGCGCGCATTGCGCTTGGTTGGGTCATCGTCGGCGGGCTCGGCCTTGCCACCGCCTCCACATTGTTCCTGACGCCGGTCGCCTATCTGCTGCTTGGCCGCTTCATCACGCCGAAGGTGGAGGAACAGGCGCGGCTGAAGCGCGAACTGGAGGAGGCCGCCTACACCAATGTGGAGCCGGCGGAATAGGGCGGCTCTGCCTCTGCCATTGCCCCGATGACTTTGCCGCCGTGAGGCGGTATCAGTTCCGCGCGAGGGCCGATTCTTGCGGCCACACAATTCGGCGAGGCATCTTTCAGTGACACCGATAACGATCGAGCAACTGGTTTCCGGCATCGGGACCGAGGTGGCGGTGTCGCCCTGGCGAACGGTCACGCAGACGATGATTGACCAGTTCGCCGATGCGACCGACGACCATCAATTCATCCATTGCGACCCCGAGCGCGCGGCGCGCGAAACCGCCTTCGGCGGCACGATCGCCCATGGGTTCCTGACGCTGTCGCTGCTTTCGGCCATGACCTTCGAGGCGATCCCGCCGCTGCAAAGCGCCAGCATGGGCATCAATTCGGGCTTCGAGAATTTGAAATTCGTAGCACCCGTGAAAACAGGCTCGCGCATCCGCACCCGGTTCTTCTTGTTCGACGTGAAGGTGCGGCCCTCGGGCTGGATCGAGGTGCGCCATGATGTCACCATCGAGATCGAGAACTCCAAGAAGCCGGCGCTGACGGCGCGCTGGCTGACGCTCTCCTTTGTCGAGCCTGACCGGACGGCGTAAGCCCGATCAGGCGGCGTCCGTTGCCGCCTTGGTCAGGAATGCCAGCACATAGTCGGAGAAGGATCGCCAGCACTCGACGCGGAAGGTGTCTTCCTGCGTACGCAGAAGCACGATCTCGACCTTGCCGAGCACGGTGCGCGATGCGGCCCCGACCGGAAATGCGGCCAGCGACAGGTCCTGCGGGCAGCCGGCGTTGATGGTATCTGCAGCTTGCCTCCCACTAACGGAAATCGCGACATTGCGATGGGAAATGCCGACCGCCGAGTGAAGGCCCTTCACACCGGCGCAATCGGCGAGCGGGTCGCCGCCAGCCTCGTCGATGACCAGCCATTCGTCCGGGCCGAGCCAGAGTGCGGTGCGTCCCGCTTTGGCGGCGGAGGTCTTCGGCGCTTTCGGCAGGCTCACACCAAGTGCGCGGGTCAGTGCCGTGATCGAAGCTTCCGGCGCGCGCAGCGAAATGCGCTCGGCTGGCGGCAGCACGGCAAGCCTGACGCCGGCTGTCGTGACTTCGCCCCCGGCCAGCGCGGGATGCCGCTCGATGGAGGCCGCAGCGGAAGCGGATCTTTTTGCAGCAGCCTTAGCCATTGAGGCGTTCTCCCTTCTCGTCGAAGAACACGGGGCCGGTCACTTCCACCTCGATGGTGCGGTCCGGCATCGGTACATGGAGCGTCTCGCCCATGCGCGCGCGCCCGTCCGTCAACAGCCCCAGCGCGATGGAACGCCCGCAATTTTCCGACCAGTAGCTCGACGTGACATGGCCGATCATCTTCATCGGGATCGCCTGCTTCGGGTCGGCGACGATCTGCGCGCCCTCATCCAGCACGATCTTCGGGTCATTCGTCCTGAGGCCGACTAGCTGCTTGCGGCCGGCTGCAACCAGATCGGGGCGCGTCAGACCACGAATGCCGACGAAGTCGGTCTTCTTCTTGCCGATCGCCCAGTCGAGCCCGGCATCAGCCGGTGTCACCGTCCCGTCCGTGTCCTGGCCTACGATGATGTAGCCCTTTTCGGCGCGCAGCACATGCATGGCCTCCGTGCCATAGGCGCAGGCACCATGCTTCTGGCCTTCGGTCCACAGCGCTTCCCAGACCGCCTGGCCGTAATCGGCCGGCACATTGACCTCGAAGCCGCGATCGCCGGTGAACGACATGCGGAACAGCCTGGTCGGCACACCGCAGATCCTGCCTTCGCGCACTGACATATGCGGCATCGCTTCGTCCGACAGGTCGATGCCCTTGACCAGCGGCGCGATGATGTCCCGTGATTTGGGGCCTTGGACGGCAATGACGGCCCATTGCTCGGAGATCGAGGTCAGCCAGACATTGAGATGCGGAAACTCGGTCTGGAGATAGTCCTCCATGTGGTTCATGACGCGCGCGGCACCGCCGGTCGTGGTGGTAACATGGAAGCGGTCGGGCGCAAGCCTGCCCACCACGCCGTCATCATAGATGAAGCCGTCCTCACGCAGCATGACGCCGTAGCGGCAGCGGCCGGCATCGAGCTTCTGCCAGGGGTTGGTGTAGAGCAGTTCCATGAAGGTCGCCGCATCGGGGCCGACCACTTCGATCTTGCCCAGTGTCGAGGCGTCGAACAGGCCGGCAGACTGGCGCACCGTGCGGCACTCGCGGTTGACGGCAGCATGCATGTCTTCGCCCGGCTTGGGAAAATACCAGGTGCGCTTCCACTGGCCGACATCTTCGAACACCGCCCCATGCGCCTCGGCCCAGCCATGCATCGCCGTCTTGCGGGTCGGGTCGAACAGGGCCCCACGCGCATGGCCGACAATGGCGCCGAAGGTCACCGGCGTGTAGGGCGCGCGGAAGGTGGTGAGGCCGACTTCGGGGATATTCTTGTCCAGCGTGTCGGCGGCAATCGCCAGCCCGTGCATGTTCGAGGTCTTGCCCTGGTCGGTCGCCATGCCATTGGTGGTGAAGCGCTTGACGTGCTCGATCGAGCGCATGCCCTCATGCACCGCCAGCCTTATGTCCTTGGCGGTGACGTCGTTCTGGAAATCGACGAAGGCCTTGACGATCTTGTCCGGCCCGGCACCGGGGGCGGCGCCCAGCATGCCGCGCGACCAGTTTTCGCTAGCTTCGACCTTGGGTTTGGCTGCCTTCGCGGCTTTTCCGCCGGCGTCCTTCGCTGCCTTTGCACCGGCCGCATAGGCCTCCTCGACGCTGGCCGCCAGCCCGTCGGTGCCGTTGCAGGCGCCGACGGAAATGCAATCCTGAGCATAGATTCCGGGCAGGAAGCGCTTGGTCTCCTCGTCGAAGGCGACCTTGCCGCGCGATTGGGAAAACAGATGCACGGACGGCGTCCAGCCCGCGGACATCAAGAGCGCATCGACCGCGATCTTGCGCTCGCCACCGCCATTCTTGGGCTGGACGCTCATGGAGGAAATGCGCAGCCGCCCGCCGGTGCGGATGACGGCGCGGCCGTGATTGATCTCGATGCCGAGCGCGCGTGCTTCCTCGACCAGCGGGCCGGAAGGATTGTCGCGCAGATCGACGATGGCAGCGATGTCGACGCCGGCCTTTTTCAGGTCGATCGCCGCCGCATAGGCGCTGTCATTGGCGGTGTAGACGCCGACATTTCGGCCAATGGCCACGCCGTAATGATTGAGATAGGCGCGTGCGGCCGAGGCGAGCATGACGCCCGGCCGGTCGTTGTCGGCGAATACCATATGCCGCTCGATGGCGCCGGCGGCGAGGATGACGCGCTTGGCTCGAATTTGCCACAGCCGTTCGCGAGGCGCGTTGGCGTCGGGGCTGGCGAGATGGTCGGTGAGGCGCTCGGCAAGGCCGACGAAATTCTGCGCATAGTAACCGAAAGCAGTGGTGCGCGGCAAAAGCCGGACATTGTCCATGGCGGAGAGCTTGGCAATTGCCGTCTGCGCCCAGGCCCAGCCATCTGCGCCGTCGATCTTCGCACCGGCTTCGAAACGCAGCGCGCCGCCGAATTCGGCCTGCTCGTCGCAGAGGATCACGCGCACGCCCGTCTCGGCTGCCGCGAGCGCTGCGGCGATGCCGGCGGCACCGCCGCCCAACACCAGCACCTCGCAATGAGCGAAGCGGGCGGAATAGTGGTCGGGGTCGGGCTGGTCCGGCGCAACGCCCAGGCCGGCGGCAGCGCGAATCTTCGGCTCGTAGAAGCTCTTCCATGCCGCCTTCGGCCACATGAAGGTCTTGTAGTAGAAGCCGGCCGAAAACAGCGGCGAAGCGAGGTCGTTGACGGCGCCGGCATCGAAGGAAAGCGACGGCCAGCGGTTTTGCGACGTAGCTGCCAGCCCGTCATAAAGCTCCTGCACCGTGGCGCGGACATTCGGCGTCTTGCGGGCCGCGTCGCGTTCGATGTCGACCAGTGCGTTGGGCTCTTCGGCCCCAACTGAAAGAATGCCGCGCGGCCGGTGATATTTGAACGAACGCCCCACCAGATGCACGCCGTTGGCCAGCAGCGCGGAAGCCAGCGTGTCGCCGGCGACACCGGTGAAGCTTTGTCCGTCGAAGGTAAAGCGCATGGTCTTAGCCGGTGTCAGGCGGCCTGCGCCGGGAATGCGGAAAGATTGCATCATTTGCCCGCTCCCGGCAGTTTCTTTGGCTGCGGTTCGCCAGCCTTGTAGGTCATCACGAACTTGTCGGTCACGGTGTCACGCACTGCATTGAAGAAACGGGCGCAGCCATGCACGTGCCGCCAGCGCTCATAGATGACACCTTTGGGGTTGGAGCGGATGAAAAAGAACTTTTCGAAATCCTCGTCGCTCATCGCGGCCATGTCGGTCGGGCGGGCGATATGCGCCTCGCCGGCGTGGCGGAATTCGAGTTCCGGGCGCTCTTCTTCGCAATATGGGCAATGAATGAGAAGCATTTTTTCTCCCAGTTCGCTCAGTGCGCGACCGCGGCCGCTGCCGCTTCGTCGATCAGACGCCCGGTGCGGAATCGCTCCAGGGTGAACGGCGCGTTGATGGGATGTGGCTCGTCGCGGGCGATGGTGTGGGCAAAGACATTGCCGGAGCCAGGTGTGGCCTTGAAGCCTCCGGTGCCCCAGCCGCAATTGACATAGAGCCCCTTGACCGGGGTCTTGGCCAGGATCGGCGAACGGTCCGGCGTGACGTCGACGATGCCGCCCCAGGAGCGCAGCATCTTCATGCGCGTGAAGACCGGGAACATCTCGCAAATGGCGTCGAGCGTGTGGTTGAGGATGTGCAGGCCGCCGGTCTGGGAATAGGAGGTGTATTGGTCGGTGCCGGCGCCGATCACCAATTCGCCCTTGTCGGATTGCGAAATATAGGCGTGCACGGTGTTCGACATGACCACGCAGGGCACCACCGGCTTGACCGGTTCCGACACCAGCGCCTGCAGCGGATAAGATTCCAGCGGCATGCGCACGCCGGCCATGTCCATCAGCACCGATGTATGGCCGGCGGCGACGACGCCGACCTTCTTTGCGCCGATGAAGCCGCGCGAGGTCTCCACGCCGGTGACTTCGCCGCTCAGCGCACGGCGGATGCCGGTGACCTCGCAATTCTGGATGATGTGGACGCCGCGCGCGGAAGCGGCGCGCGCATAGCCCCAGGCGACAGCGTCATGGCGGGCGGTGCCGCCGCGCCGCTGCAGGGCAGCGCCGACCACCGGATAGCGGGCATTGCTGGAGATGTTGAGCGGCGGGCAGAATTCCTTGGCCTGCTCGGGCGTCAGCCATTCATTGTCGACGCCGTTCAGCCGGTTGGCATGGATATGCCGCTTGAGGCTTTGAACGTCGTGCACATTATGCGCCAGCATCATGACGCCGCGTGCCGAATACATGACGTTGTAGTTGAGGTCCTGGGAAAGCCCGTCCCACAGCTTTACCGCATGGTCGTAGATGCCGGCCGATTCGTCATAGAGATAGTTGGAGCGGATGATGGTGGTGTTGCGGCCGGTATTGCCGCCGCCGAGCCAGCCCTTTTCGAGCACCGCGACATTGGTGATGCCATGCTCCTTGGCCAGGTAATAGGCCGTTCCCAGCCCATGCCCGCCGGCGCCGATGATCACGACGTCATATTCCGATTTCGGCTCGGGCGAAGACCATTGCTCCTCCCAGCCCTTGTTGCCGCGCATGGCCTCGCGCGCGATCGCGAACACCGAATATTTCCGCATGGGTCAAAGCCTCGTGAATGCCGGAAAAGCCACCCTGAAGCAGGAAGCGACATGTATCACTAGCGAAAAGCGGGCCCCGGCTTTGCACTGTTTGCGACGGCAAGTGCCGCTTTGTGCCAGTGATGTGAACCGGATCTGAAACCGCTTCGCCCTTGTCGCATCTATCGCGCAGACCGCATTTTTGCAACGTCGCTGTTGGCTGGGTCCTCTTGCCGCGCAGACCAGGCCGACATAGGCCGGGGCATCTGGAAGCATCCGTCTGGCGCAATCAAATACACGAAGCGATGGCTGCCCGGCAGCATCAGCAGAGATGCGGTGGAATACCATAAGTCCATTTGCCTTCCTGTCGATATTGAGGGAAAAAGGCGTGCGGCAGTATCAAGATTGGATATCATGGGGCTCCCGTGGATACACAGGCTTCCGCCGGACAGAATGCCGCGATCACCGACGACGAATACCGGACATTGGCGGCATTCCGGCATGCCTTGCGGCGATTCCTGACCTTCAGCGAGGCGGCAGCGCATCAGGGCGGGCTGACGATACGCCAGCACCAGGCCATATTGGCCGTCCGCAGCCGGGCGCCGGCGCCAGCCAGCATCAGTGACATAGCCGACCACCTCATGATCCGGCACCATAGCGCGGTCGAACTGATCGACCGGCTCGTCAAGGCCGGGCTGGTCACGCGCTCGACGTCGAGGGACGACCGGCGGCGCGTCCTCGTTTCGCTGACGCCGCAGGCCGAAGCGGTCCTCAAGAACTTGTCGGCGACACATAGGGCAGAGATCATCCGGATCAGGCCGCTGCTGGTCGACCTTGTGCAACGGCTGGAGAGCCGCTGAGCCGGTGGCGGAGCGGGCGCCGTCATCGATTCTGCTGGCGCCGTCTCCGAAAAAATCCTATCAGGGCGAGGTGTTGCTGTGGACAGGCAGCGGCAATTCTGCTAACAGCCAGCGCAATTCGCGGTGGTGACCGCTGCGAAAGCCAGTGGCTATTCGCCCCGCATTTGATTCGAACCATATAGACAGGATTGCCCGTGCAGGTACTCGTTCGCGACAACAATGTTGACCAGGCGCTTCGCGCGCTCAAGAAAAAGATGCAGCGCGAAGGTATCTTCCGCGAAATGAAGATGCGTGGCCATTACGAGAAGCCGTCGGAAAAGCGCGCCCGCGAAAAGGCCGAGGCCGTCCGCCGCGCCCGCAAGCTGGCCCGCAAGCGCGCCCAGCGCGAAGGCCTGCTGCCGATGACGCCCCGTCCGGCTCCGTCTGCTGGTGCTGCGCGCCCGGCGCGTTGATCCCGCCAATTTTTCGTCCTTTTCGAGGACTACCGAAGGCAGGGCGACGGTCAGTCGCCCTGCCTTTTGTTTTCGCGGTTTGCGCGTATCGGCCCAAGTCGCTATCAGACTACAGTTGAGGAATTGCGGCGATGAATGAACTCCCTGACAAGCATCATGTCCGGGGCGGCTACGATGGGTGGCGGAGCGGCACGGCCATGGCGGCGCTGCTGTTTTGCGGCATCGCATTGTCGGCCTGCCAGACCGGGCCTACAGGTGAGTTGACCACGATCGACGTTGCGCAAGGGTCGAGCGAGAATATCTCGTCGCTGTCAGCAGTCGTCCAGCGCAACCCGAGTGACCCCGAAGCTTATAATGTACGCGGTTCGGCCTATGGCCGTGGCGGCAAGTACCGCGATGCGCTGAAGGATTTCGACACCGCGATCCGGCTGCGGCCGGACTTCTACCAGGCCTATTCCAATCGGGCGTTGATCCATCGTTTCCTTGGCGATCAGGCAAGCGCGCTTGCGGACTACAACCGCTCCATCCAGATCAATCCCAGCTATGACGCCGCCTATATCGGCCGTGGCAATCTCTACCGTAAGGCGGGCCGCACGCAGGACGCCTTCAACGATTTCCAGAAGGCCATCCAACTCGACACGACCGACCCGCGCGCCTATCACAATCGCGGCCTGATCTATCAGTCACAGGGGCAGCACAATTACGCGATCGAGGATTTTTCGACCGCAATCTCGCTCTCTCCGGATTCCGAAGAGCCCTATAACGGGCGCGGGCTTTCCTACCTCGCCACCAATGACGAGGACAACGCCTTCGCCGATTTCAACATGGCGATCAAGCTGAACGAGCGCGTTGCCGAAAGCTGGGCCAACCAGGCACTGATCTATGAGCGGCGCGGCGACAAGGCACGCGCGGCCAAGTCCTATGCGCGCGCAGCCCAGCTCGACCCGAACTACAAGGTTGCCACGGACGGGCTTGCACGCACGCGCACCTGATTGCTGCGGCATGACGCGACCGTAAGCCGACGCATATCTTTTGTCGCATGGGAACCATGCTGCCCTCCGTCTGTTGTGGAGACGGGTCGGCAACGCATGGAGCGCACCATGAAAACCATAGCGACAACAGCAGTGGCAGCCTTGATTCTTTCCGTTGCGGCTCCGGCGCAGGCGCAGCGTGGTGTAGAGTTGGGCATGCTCGAATGTTCCATCTCCGGCGGCATCGGCCTGATCGTCAGCTCGAAAAAGGAACTTGCCTGCACCTTTCGCCCGGCCGACAAGAAATTTGCGCCTGAAGCCTATATCGGCACGGTGACCAAATACGGCCTCGATATCGGCGCCACCGGGCAGACCTTCATGCAATGGCTGGTTCTGGCCCCGAGCGCCGACATCTACGCACCCGGTACCCTGGCGGGCGATTATGTCGGGGCCAGCGCCGAAGCGAGCGCAGCCGTCGGCGGCGGTGCCAATCTTCTCGTCGGCGGATCGAATCAGACCTTCACCCTGCAGCCGGTCAGCGTACAGGCGCAGACAGGCCTCAATCTGGCCATAGGTGTTACCCAATTCGTGCTGCACGGCGTCGTGGTGTCCAAGTAAAGTCGATGATCATGATAAAAACGGGGGATAGGCCGTTTTCTTTTGCACATGCACGTAACAATTTGCCCCGCCCTTCCTATATGATTCATAAGAAGGAATTTCAGGATGGAGGCGTGGTGTGACCGCGAAAACATCTCGACATCCTAATCCGAAGAGCCGGGCATCGGGGCGATCCTGGGTTTCAACCACTATCGCCGCATGCAAGCTCAGCCCTTGGCGGCTATTTGCGGCACGCGAGCCGTCATGCCGAATCTCACTCAATTTCCCCATCGAGAGAGGTCAAGATGCAATCGCACGGGTCTGACGTCTTCAGTCTGTTTTCCGAGATTTACAGCGGCGAAAAGCAGGAGGAGATGAGTCTCCAGCAATATCTGCTTGCGTGCCGCGAAAATCCGTCGATGTATGCCACTGCGGCCGAAAGAATGGTCGAAGCGATCGGCGAGCCGACATTGGTCGACACCAGCGCGGATGAGCGCCTGGGCCGTATCTTCACCAACCGGACGATCAAGATCTATCCGGCTTTTCCCGAATTCTACGGCATGGAAGATACGATCGAGCGTATCGTCGGCTATTTCCGCTATGCGGCCCAAGGGCTGGAGGAGCGCAAGCAGATTCTCTATCTGCTCGGTCCGGTCGGCGGCGGCAAGTCCTCGCTGGCCGAGCGGCTGAAGAAGCTCATGGAAAAGCAGCCGATCTACACGCTGAAGGTGGGCGGTCAGGTCAGCCCGATCTTCGAATCGCCCCTGGGACTTTTCAACCCGGATCGGATGGGCGATCTGCTCGAAGAAAAATACGGCATCGCCCAGCGGCGGCTCAACGGCCTGATCTCGCCATGGGCGGCAAAGCGCCTTGACGAACTGGGCGGTGATATTTCCAAGTTCAGCGTCGTCAAGCTGATGCCGTCTCGCCTGCGCCAGATCGGCATCACCAAGACCGAGCCCGGCGACGAGAACAACCAGGATGTTTCGGCACTGGTCGGCAAGGTCGACATCCGGCAACTGGAGAATTTCAGCCAGGCCGATCCCGATGCCTATTCCTACAGCGGCGGCCTCAACCGCACCACGCAGGGCCTGCTGGAATTCGTGGAGATGTTCAAGGCACCGATCAAGGTGCTGCATCCGCTGCTGACGGCGACGCAGGAAGGCAACTATAACGGTACCGAGAATTTCGGCGCCTTCCCCTATCAGGGCATCATCCTGGCCCATTCCAACGAATCGGAATGGCAGCAATTCAAGAACAACAAGAACAATGAGGCCTTCCTCGACCGCATATTGGTGGTCAAGGTTCCCTATTGCCTGCGCGTGACGGAAGAGCGCCAGATCTATGAGAAGCTGCTGCGCGAGAGCGAGTTGGCCAGCAGCCCCTGCGCGCCCGAAGTGCTGGAGATACTCAGCCGCTTCACCGTCTCCACCCGCCTGGCGATCCACGAGAATTCGCCGCTTTACACCAAGATGCGGGTCTATGACGGCGAGAACCTGAAGGACATCGACCCCAAGGCCAAGTCGGTGCAGGAATATCGCGATGCGGCCGGCGTCGACGAGGGCATGACCGGGGTCAGCACGCGCTTTGCCTTCAAGGTGCTGTCGGAAACCTTCAACTACGACACCAAGGAGGTCGCCGCCGATCCTGTGCACCTCATCTATGTGATGGAGCAGGCGATCAAGCGAGAGCAGTTCCCGCAAGAGATAGAATCGCGGTTCCTCGACTTCATCAAGTCGGAGCTTGCGTCGCGCTATGCCGAGTTCATCGGCCATGAGATCCAGAAGGCCTATCTGGAATCCTACAGCGAATATGGCCAGAACCTGTTCGACCGCTATATCTCCTATGCCGATGCCTGGATCGAGGATCAGGACTACAAGGATCCCGATACCGGCCAGATCCTCAACCGGGAGGTTCTCGATCGTGAGTTGTCGCAGATCGAGAAGCCGGCCGGCATCGCCAATCCCAAGGATTTCCGCAACGAGGTCGTGAAATTCTCGCTGCGAGCGCGGGCCAAGAACCACGGCCGCAACCCGTCCTGGACGAGCTATGAGAAACTGCGCGAGGTCATCGAGAAGCGCATGTTCGGTCAGGTCGAGGATCTGCTGCCGGTGATCAGCTTCGGCTCCAAGAAGGACAGCGCCACCGAAAAGCAGCACAGCGAATTCGTCCAGCGCATGGTCGAACGCGGCTATACGGAACGGCAGGTCCGGCGCCTGGTGGATTGGTATATGCGGGTGAACAAGGCCGGTTAGTGCGGCAAATACGAATCTTGTTCCGCTCAGGCGAGGGGCAAAATCCCGCCACGCTTGCAACCTTGGCAGGTCTGGCGTGGCAGATTCGAAGTTCCGGTACATGCTGAAAGCGAATGACAGGAACTTCTAATCCGCTATGCTAGGGTGCGCGCAAGAGAGGGCGATATATGCCGAACTTCATCGATCGGCGCCTGAATCCCAAAGACAAGAGCCTGGGTAACCGCCAACGGTTTCTGTCGCGCGCTCGCGAGGAATTGAAGCGGGTCATCAACGACAGGATCAGGACCGGCAAGATCGCCGACATGGATGGCGAGCAGTCCGTTCCCGTGCCGGTGAAGGGAACCAGCGAACCGAGCTTCCGCCATGCCGAAGACAGCGGCAGGCGCGAGCACGTCCTGCCCGGCAACAAGGCCTTCATCCCAGGCGATCGGCTGGCCAAGCGCGGGGGCGGGGAGGGCGGAAGCCCCGGAACCGGCTCTCCGGGCATGGGGGACGCCGAGGATGATTTCCGCTTCGTGCTGTCGCGCGAGGAAGTGCTCGATCTCTTCTTCGAGGATCTTGAACTGCCCGATATGGTCAAGCTCGACCTGAAGGAGGTGGTGGCGTTCAAGCCGCGACGTGCCGGCTTTGCCACCAGCGGGTCGCCGACCAACATCAATGTCGGGCGCACCATGCGCAACAGCTATGGGCGTCGCCTCGCATTGAGGCGGCCCAAGCAGGAAGAACTGGATGAGATCGAAGCCGAGATCGCCAAGCTCGCTACGAAGGCCAAGCCGACACCTGAAACGCTCCAGCACATTGCCACTTTGCGCACCGAGCTTGAAAGGCTGCAACGGCGCCGGCGGCTGGTTGCCTATGTCGATCCGGTCGATATCCGTTTCAACCGTTTCGACCGCCAGCCGGTGCCCAATGCCAATGCGGTAATGTTCTGCCTGATGGACGTTTCCAGTTCCATGGGCGAGCGCGAAAAGGACCTGGCCAAGCGCTTCTTCGTGCTGCTGCACCTGTTCCTGAAGCGGCGTTACGAGCGTATCGACACCGTCTTCATCCGCCACACCCATGAGGCCCAGGAGGTCGACGAGGAGACCTTCTTCTATTCCACGCAGAGCGGTGGAACGGTGGTTTCGACCGCGCTCGAGCAGATGCGGCGCATCATTGACGAGCGTTACCCGAGCGGGCGCTGGAATATCTATGCCGCACAGGCTTCGGACGGCGACAATGCCGCGGCCGATTCGGAATATTGCGTCGACTTCCTCAATGACGAATTGATGCGGCTTTGCCAATATTTCGCCTATGTCGAAATCATAGATGAGCGTGAGAGCGATATTTTCAGGTCGCCCGATCATGGCACAGCGCTCTGGCATGCCTACCGGGAGGTGAGCCAGAACTGGCCGAATTTCCAGATGGCCCGCATCGCCAAGCCGGGCGACATCTACCCGGTTTTCAAGCGGCTGTTTGCAAAGCAGCCAGTTTCGCCCACTAAAAGTTGACGGGCAACGGCATGAGCAGGCGACCCCGACACTCGAATTTGCTGTTTGACGGCTCTGACTGGAACTTCGCGACACTGTCGCGCACCTATGACGCCATCCGCCAGATTGCGCTGGAGGATCTGCGGCTGGACACCTACCCCAACCAGATGGAGATCATCTCGTCGGAGCAGATGCTTGACGCCTATTCCTCGATCGGCATGCCGCTGATGTATCGGCACTGGTCTTTCGGCAAGCATTTCGTGCAGGAACAGCATCTCTATCGCAAGGGCCGCCGGGGGCTCGCCTATGAGCTGGTGATCAACTCCAATCCCTGCATCACCTATCTGATGGAGGAGAACACCATGGCCATGCAGGCGCTGGTCACGGCCCACGCCTCCTTCGGCCACAATCATTTTTTCAAGAACAATTACCTGTTCCAGCAATGGACCGACGCGAGTGCGATCCTGAACTATATGGAGTTCGCCAAATCCTATATCGCGCGCTGCGAGGAAAAACACGGCGTGGCGGAAGTCGAGTCGATCCTGGATGCAGCCCATGCGTTGATGGAGCAGGCCGTCTTCCGCTATCGCCGGCCGCCTCGGCTTTCCTCGGCACAGGAGCGTGAGCGCCTGCGTGACCGGCTCGACTATGAGGAGCGCATTTTCAGCGACCTCTGGCGCACCCTGCCGCAACGCAAGGACGGCGAACGAAACGATGAAGACGAGCGCGAGGCGCAGGAGCGCAAGAAGGCGCTCAATTTGCCCGAGGAGAACCTGCTCTATTTCCTGGAGAAGAACAGCCTGATCCTGGAACCGTGGCAGCGCGAAATCCTGCGCATCGTTCGTGTCGTCGCGCAGTATTTCTATCCGCAGCGCCAGACCAAGGTGATGAACGAGGGCTGCGCCACCTTCGTCCACTACACCATCATGAACGCGCTTTTCGATGCGGGCAGGATCAGCGAAGGGGCGATGCTGGAAATCCTGCAGAGCCATTCCAACGTCGTCTTCCAGCCGGGGTTCGATGATCCGCGCTTTTCCTCCTTCAACCCCTATGCGCTGGGCTTTTCAATGATGCAGGACATCCAGCGCATCTGCACCGAGCCGACGGCGGAAGACCACGACTGGTTTCCCGACATCGCCGGCAATGGCGACTGGCGCGAGACGCTGCTTGCCGCCTGGGCCAATCACCGCGACGAATCCTTTATCCTGCAATATCTGAGCCCGGCCCTGATCCGTAAGCTGCGCCTGTTCGTCCTGAGTGACGATGCCACGCAGCCGCATTACCAGGTTGCCTCGATCCATGACGAGCGCGGCTACGCCAAAATCCGGGCCACGCTCGCCCATAATTACGATATCGGCACCCAGCAGCCCAACATTCAGGTGGTTGATGTCGACCTTCTCGGCAACCGGCATTTGCGCCTTCAACATATGGTGCATGACGGCGTCGTGCTGACCGAAGACAGCCGCGACGCAACCCTGCGCCATATCAGGCGCCTGTGGGGCTATGACGTCAGCCTGGTCGGAATAGACGAGGGCGGCAGCCAGCTTTACGAAGCCGCGGCGTGAACCACCAATGTCCCGGCTGGAGCGGCCAGCCACACGCCTTGCATAGCGACGCCTAGAATTTCGATCGAAAATCAGGCTATACTGATCTCACGTTTCTAGGGGCGGTTGCTTCTCGGGACGCCAGGAGGAACAGAGCATGGCCATAGTGCTTGTACTCGTTCTCGTGGTTGTGGGCTCAGTCTTGTTTCACCTTCTGAGCCCATGGTGGTGGACGCCCATCGCGTCCAACTGGTCTTACATAGACGATACCATCATCATCACCTTCTGGATCACCGGAGCAGTTTTCTCCGCCGTCGTGTTGTTCATGGCCTATTGCGTCCTGCGCTTCCGCCATCGTGACGGGAACCGCGCGGCCTATGAACCGGAAAACCGCAAGCTTGAATCCTGGCTCACCATTGTCACCGCCGTAGGCGTGGCCGCCATGCTGGTGCCGGGCCTGTTCGTGTGGAGCCGTTTCGTCACCGTCCCGGCCGATGCAACCGAGGTCGAGGTGGTCGGCCAGCAATGGCAATGGAATTTTCGCCTGCCCGGCAAGGACGGCAAGCTCGGCCGGGCCGATACGCGCATCGTGAGCGTGGAAAACCCGCTCGGCCTCGTTCCGGACGACCCGGCAGGGCAGGACGATATCGTGGTCGAGGCGGCAGACCTGCATCTGCCGGTCGACAAACCGGTCAGGATATTGCTGCGCTCCATCGACGTGCTGCACGATTTCTACGTGCCGGAATTCCGCGCCAAGATGGACATGATTCCTGGCTCCGTCACCTATTTCTGGTTCACCCCGACGCGGACCGGAACATTCGAGATTCTCTGCGCGGAACTCTGCGGCCAGGGCCATGCCTTCATGCGCGGCGTGGTCATGGTCGACACGCAGGAAGATTATCTCGCCTGGCTCGGCGAACAGCAGACATTCGCGCAACTGTCCGCGCCGGCTCAGACGAGCTCCGTGGAGGGAAAGAAAGACTGACCAGCAAGCAATGAAGCCGGGCCGCGGAAGCCTGATCGAAACAGTGTCGGCAAGCCTGAGGCTTCATCGGAACGAAACAAGGAGGTGTTTCGATGGTCGATGTCACACCAGATGCGGCAAGCCCGGTTCCGCCGGCTGAAGTCGCGGAGGTAGAGCTCTACCACCCGCATAGCTGGTGGACGAAATATGTCTTCTCGCAGGACGCCAAGGTCATCGCCATCCAGTATTCGGCGACCGCGCTCGGCATCGGCTTCGTGGCACTGGTGCTGTCCTGGCTGATACGGCTTCAGCTCGGCTTTCCCGGCACCTTCGATTTCATCACGCCGGAAGCCTATTACCAATTCATCACCATGCACGGCATGATCATGGTGATCTATCTGCTGACTGCGCTGTTTCTCGGCGGTTTCGGCAACTACCTGATCCCGCTGATGGTCGGCGCGCGCGACATGGTCTTCCCCTATGTCAACATGCTGAGCTACTGGATTTATCTGCTTGCGGTGCTGGTGCTGGTTTCGAGCTTCTTTGCCCCCGGCGGCCCGACAGGCGCCGGCTGGACACTCTATCCGCCGCAGGCGATCATGACCGGCACGCCCGGCGGGCAGGACTGGGGCATCGTGCTGATGCTGTCTTCGCTGATCCTGTTCGTCATCGGCTTCACCATGGGCGGGCTCAACTATGTCGTGACCGTGCTGCAGGGGCGCACCCGCGGCATGACGCTGATGCGGCTGCCGCTGACTGTGTGGGGCATCTTCACCGCCACCGTCATGGCGCTGCTGGCCTTTCCGGCGCTGTTCGTGGCCTGCGTGATGATGCTGCTCGACCGTGTGCTCGGCACCAGCTTCTTCATGCCGGCCATCATCGAGATGGGCGAGCAGTTGCAGCACGGCGGCGGCAGCCCGATCCTGTTCCAGCATCTGTTCTGGTTCTTCGGGCATCCGGAAGTCTATATCGTCGCGCTGCCGGCCTTCGGCATCGTCTCGGACCTCATCAGCACCCATGCCCGCAAGAACATCTTCGGCTATCGCATGATGGTATGGGCGATCGTGGTCATCGGCGCGCTGAGCTTCGTGGTGTGGGCGCATCACATGTATGTCAGCGGCATGCACCCCTATTTCGGCTTCTTCTTCGCCACCACGACGCTCATCATCGCCATCCCGACCGCCATCAAGGTCTATAATTGGGTCCTGACGCTGTGGCGCGGCGACATCCACCTCACCGTGCCGATGCTGTTTGCGCTCGCCTTTATCGTCACCTTCGTCAATGGCGGGCTGACCGGCCTGTTCCTCGGCAATGTGGTGGTGGACGTGCCCTTGTCGGACACCATGTTCGTGGTGGCGCATTTCCACATGGTCATGGGGGTTGCACCGATCATCGTGATCTTCGGGGCGATCTACCACTGGTATCCGAAGATCACCGGCCGGATGCTGAACGAGGCGATGGGCCAGTTCCATTTCTGGGTCACCTTCCTCGGCGCCTATCTCATCTTTTTCCCGATGCATTATCTCGGCCTGATGGGCGTTCCGCGCCGCTACAACGAGCTGGGCGACATGGCGCTCCTGTCGGAATCGGCTCACCAACTCAATGCCTTTATCAGCATCATGGCCTTCATCGTCGGCTTTGCCCAACTTGTCTTCCTGTTCAACCTGATCTGGAGCATACGCCACGGCCGGGAAGCCGGCGGCAATCCGTGGCGGGCAACCACGCTGGAATGGCAGACGCCGCAGACCCCGCCCGCCCATGGCAATTTCGGCAAGGAACTGCCGGTCGTCTATCGCTGGGCCTATGACTACAGCGTGCCAGGCGCGAAGGAGGATTTCATTCCGCAGAATGAACCGCCGAGCGCATACGCGGCCTCCAGGGGGGCGGTATGAGTATCGTACTCGTCTTCCTTGCCGTGGTGGCTGCGATTGCAGCCTGGTGGCTGTCTCAGCAGCGGCTGATGGCCAAGCCCTGGCTCGAACAGGGATCGACGGCCGCCTTTCCGCGTACCGAATCGGGTTCGATGCCGGCGGCCAAGATCGGGCTTGGCGTCTTCCTCGCCGTGGTAGGCTGCCTGTTTGCACTCTTTGCCAGCGCCTATTTCATGCGGATGGGGTTTCCCGATTGGCGCGCGCTGCCGGTGCCGCCAACGCTGTGGCTCAACACCGGTATTCTGGTGCTGAGCAGCGTCGCGCTGCAATGCGCGGTCTTCGCCGCACGCAACGGACAGTTCGACATGGTCAGGCTCGGGCTGGTCACCGGCGGGCTTACCGCACTGGCCTTCCTTGCCGGCCAGCTCGTCGTGTGGCGGCAACTGGTTGCCGAGGGTTATTTCCTGTCGAGCAACCCGGCCAACAGCTTTTTCTATCTGATCACCGCCATGCATGGCCTGCATATCCTTGGCGGGTTGGTAGCGCTTGGCCGTACCACCGCGATCGCCTGGCGTCCTGAACAGCGAGACCGGCTGACCCTCAGCGTCGAGCTTTGCGCCATCTACTGGCATTTCCTGCTCCTGGTCTGGCTGGCGATCTTCGCCGTCCTGGCGGGCTGGGCCGCCGGCTTTATCGAAATCTGCCGCCAGCTGTTGACCTAGGAGGCGTCGCGAATGGTTGATACGACCTTTACCCAGCCTGCCCAAACCGGAGCCCGGCCCGACGGCCTACGGGGCGTCGCGACCGACTGGGCTTCAGACCAGCGGGCCTTCAAGAATGTGTCCTGGGGGAAGGCCATGATGTGGATCTTCCTTCTCTCCGACACATTCATCTTCGGCTGCTTCCTGCTCTCCTACATGACGGCGCGCATGTCGACGGCGGTGCCCTGGCCCAATCCCAGCGAGGTCTTCGGCCTGCACATCGGCGGTGTCAGCGTACCGCTGCTGCTGATCGCCATCATGACCTTCGTGCTTATTTCAAGTAGCGGCACCATGGCGATGGCGGTGAATTTCGGCTACCGCCGCGAGCGCCGGAAGACCGCATTGCTGATGCTGGCGACCGCCCTGCTTGGCGCGACCTTTGTCAGCATGCAGGCCTTCGAGTGGACCAAGCTGATCAGCGAGGGTGTGCGGCCATGGGGAAATCCATGGGGAGCCGAACAGTTCGGCGCCACTTTCTTCATGATCACCGGCTTCCACGGCACCCATGTCACGATCGGCGTGATCTTCCTGATCATCATCGCCCGGAAGGTGCTGCGTGGTGATTATGACGTGGAGCGGCGGGGCTTTTTCACCAGCCGCAAGGGCAATTACGAGAGCGTCGAGATCATGGGCCTCTACTGGCACTTCGTCGATCTCGTCTGGGTGTTCATCTTCGCATTTTTCTATCTGTGGTGAGGACAGACATGGCTGAAGCGACCGCTCACAACCACATCCATCAACCGATGCCGCATGGACAGGCGAAGGCGGCCAGTGCTCATGCCGAAGGCCAGCAACACCCAATCAAGCTGTATCTTGTGGTCTGGGGCTGGCTGTTCATTCTCAGCGCCTGCTCCTACCTCGTCGATTATGTCGGCCTTCAAGGCTATCTGCGCTGGTCGCTGATCCTGCTATTCATGATCCTGAAGGCGGGGCTGATCGTTGCCGTCTTCATGCATATGGCATGGGAACGGTTGGCGTTTGCCTATGCGATAATATTGCCGCCGGTGCTGGTGCTGGTGTTCGTGGCAATGATGGTTTTCGAGTCCGACTATACGCTGCTCAGCCGAACGCTTTTCTTCGGAGCTGCGCCCTGAAACGGGCCGACTGAAAATATCGATACCACCGCTTCACGCACGGCGTGAAGGCAAGCCCTTGCAAGGGGCAGGAAGTGGACCATTTCTGTCCTTGTCATGTCGGAGAGGGCGAAGCTTCTCGCCTCCCGCAGACGTCACTATACGCGGCACCGCCTGTTCAGGCAGAACAGGAAACGGTGCTGGAGCGCTTTTGAACCGACGCATGTTCCAGTCCGGCTGGGTGCCGCTCTGGAGCTTTCGTCAAAGCAAGGGGTGCCGGAGATGACGATTGCAAACAGACTGAAAGACTATATCGACGAGCGCGGCGTTGCCTATGACACGGTTGCGCATCACCGCACGGCCACAAGCCGGCAATCGGCCACTGCGGCTCATGTGCCGGGCAGCAGGATGGCCAAATCCGTTCTTGTCCACCACGAAACCGGCTATGCGCTGGCCGTGGTGCCGAGCACGCACCGGATCGAGCTTGGAATGCTGCAAGACCTGCTCGACCGCCGGCTCGGCCTCGCTTCCGAAACCGAAGTCGGGACACTGTTCGACGATTGCGACATCGGGGCGGTGCCGCCGATCGGGGCTGCCTATGACGTGCCGGTGATCCTGGACGAGAGCCTGGGCGACGCCGACGATATCTATTTCGAGGGCGGCGACCACAGGACGCTGGTGCATGTCAGTGGCACGGATTTTCGCAACCTGACCAGCGATGCCCGCCGGGCCCGCTTCAGCCATCCGTCGATCTGACAAATCGTGGCTGACACCAAAAGCAGGCGGCACGCCCCTTTCACAGGGCGTGCCGCGCGGTAATCAACTGGCTTGAATTATCGTGAGACGGTAAGCGGCGGCTCCACCGCCTTGCGGTAGACATGCCACGTGGCATGGCCGAGGATCGGCAGCACCACAGCCAGTCCGGCAAATAGCGGCAGCGAGCCGATGATCAGCAGAACCGCCACCATCAGGCCCCAGACGGCCATGGTGATCGGGTTTTTCCAGACTACCCGCATCGAGGTATGGATCGCCTCATAGGCACCGACATCGCGGTCGAGCAGCAACGGAAAGGCAACGACCGTAGTGCACAACGCTATGACTGCGAAAACGAAGCCGATGGCGTGCCCCATGATAATGAGCGTCCAGCCGCGCCCGGTGGCGAAGATTTCATTGATGAAGCTGGAAACCGATGCCGGCGGTTCGGGCCCGAACAGCTGCTGGTAGAAGGTCTGCGCCGTCAGAAGCCAGGCGATGAAGAGGCCGAACAGCAATATGCCGACCGCCGCGATCGACGGCAGTGCGGGGGAATTGCGGACCTCGAAGGCGTGACGCCAGGAGGCATCCATCCCTGCCTCGCGCCGCCGGCTGATTTCATAAAGCCCGACTGCGGCAAACGGGCCGATCAGTGCAAAGCCGGAAACCAGCGGAAACAGCAGCGGCAGGGCGTTGTTGCCGGACGTCCAGGCCGCCAGGAAAACGCCTACCAGAGGATAAATGAGGCAAAGAAAGACGATATGCGACGGCTTGACCATGAAATCGTCGACACCGCGCATGAAGGCATCGAAAATATCCGAAATGCCAATCTTGCGAACACCAATATGTTCAAGCGTATCGCTGGCACCTGCTATGACGTGAAAGCCTGCCATGACCATTCCTCCTCGATCAGGTCGGGTTCGGTCGCGGTCTGCCGTGCTGTCGTCTAGCGTGAGGGGTCACGCCTGATCGCGACCTGCATTGCCATCACGGCAATACTACACGTCCTGTTGGGAATTTTCCACATGGCGTTTCAGCAACCGCAGGCCGCGGCCGGGCGGCATGTCGCGCGGATTTTGCGGTTCAGCGTGAATGCCGGCAGCCGGCATTCACGGACTAATGGTATCTAGTGATCCATCGCCTTGACGATGTCGTCGGTCATCTTCTTGGCATCGCCCAAGAGCATCATGGTGCCGTCCTTGTAGAACAGCGTGTTGTCGATGCCCGCATAGCCGGACCCCAGCGAGCGCTTGACGAACAGGCAGGTGCGCGCCTTGTCGACTTCGAGGATCGGCATGCCGTAGATGGGCGAGTTCTTGTCGTCGCGCGCCGACGGGTTGGTCACGTCATTGGCGCCGATGACATAGGCGACGTCGGCCTGAGCGAATTCGGAGTTGATGTCCTCCAGTTCGAACACCTCGTCGTAAGGCACGTTGGCTTCGGCCAGAAGCACGTTCATATGGCCGGGCATACGGCCGGCGACGGGATGGATGGCGTATTTGACTTCGACGCCATTGGCCTTCAGCTTGTCGGCCATTTCGCGCACGGCGTGCTGGGCCTGGGCCACCGCCATGCCGTAGCCCGGCACGATGATGACCTTTTGCGCATTCATCATCAGATATGCGGCATCGTCGGCCGAACCCTGCTTGACGGTACGCTCGATGCCGTCGTCGCCAGCGGCCGCCGAAGCCTCGCCGCCGAAACCGCCGAGAATGACGGAGATGAAGGAGCGGTTCATGCCCTTGCACATGATGTAGGACAGGATCGCACCCGACGAGCCGACCAGCGCACCGGTGATGATCAAGGCAAGATTGCCGAGCGTGAAGCCGAGTGCGGCGGCTGCCCAACCCGAATAGGAGTTCAGCATCGACACCACCACCGGCATGTCGGCGCCGCCGATCGGTACGATCAGCAGCACGCCGAGCGCCAGCGACAGCACCACGATCAGCCAGAAGATGGTCGTGCTTTGCGTGGTCACCAGAAGGACGATCAGCACCGCCAGCGCAATGCCGAGCCCGGCATTGATGACATGGCGTCCCGGCAGCATGATCGGCTTGCCGGACATACGTCCGTCGAGCTTGAGGAAGGCGATGACCGAGCCGGTGAAGGTGATGGCGCCGATGGCCACGCCAAGCGACATTTCCACCAGGGCCTGGCCATGGATGGCGCCGACCGTGCCGATGCCAAAGCTTTCCGGTGCATAGACGGCGGCAGCGGCCACCATCACGGCAGCAAGGCCGACGAGGCTGTGGAAGGCGGCGACCAGTTGCGGCATCGCCGTCATGGCGATGCGGCGGGCAATGACGGCGCCGGCACCGCCGCCGATGGCGATGCCGACCACGATCAGCCCGAAGGCGCCGAGCGAGGGCGTGGCAAGCGCCAGCGTGGTGGCAATGGCGATGCCCATGCCGACCATGCCGTAGATATTGCCCTTGCGGCTGGTCGTCGGATGCGAAAGGCCGCGCAGCGCCAGGATGAACAGGATGCCGGAGACGAGATAGAGGAAGGAGGCGAAGTTGGCGTTCACGTCACTTCTCCTTCTTCTTGTACATTGCCAGCATGCGCTGGGTGACAAGGAAGCCGCCGAAAATATTGACCGAGGCAAGCACCAGCGCCACGAAGCCGAAGCCGGTCGCAAGGCCAGCCGCCGAGATGCCGACGGCCAGCAACGCGCCGACCACGATCACCGAGGAGATGGCGTTGGTGACGGCCATGAGCGGCGTGTGCAACGCCGGCGTCACCGACCAGACGACATAGTAACCGACGAAGATCGCCAGCACGAAAATGGCGAAGCGGAACACAAATGGATCAATCGCGCCGCCCGACAGCGCATGCGCCGTATCACCCACTGGTGCGGCGATCGCCTCTGCCTTTTCGAGATCGGTAAAGGCAAGACGCACACCGGCAACGGCCTGCTCAAGCTGGTCGAGCGCTTGTTCGAGAGCGGTTTTTTCTTCCATCACGCGTCCCCCTTAGATGCCTTGCCCGCCGTCGATCTGGCAGCAGGCTTTTTCGCGGCGGCCGGTTTTTTGGCGGCGGCTTTCTTCGGCGCTGCCGCCATCTCCGGCTTGACGGCCTTAGCCGCAGGCGTTGCCGCCGAATTGGCGAAATTGGGGTGCACGACCTTGCCGGCGTCGGTCAGCATCGTCGCCTTGACCAGTTCGTCGTCGCGATTGATTGCAATCGCCTTGGCGTCCTTGTCGATCATGGTCTCGAGGAAGGCGACAAGGTTCTTGGCATAAAGCAGCGAGGCGGATGCCGCCACGCGGCCGGCCATGTTGAGATGGCCGACGATCTTGACGTCATTTGCCGTAGTCACGACCTTGCCGGCAACCGCACCCTCGACATTGCCGCCGCGCTCGACCGCCAGATCGACGATCACCGAGCCGGGCTTCATCGAAGCGAGCATCGCAGCCGACACCAGCTTCGGCGCCGGCCGGCCGGGGATCAGCGCCGTGGTGATGACGATGTCCTGCTTAGCGATATGCTCGGCCGTAAGTGCTGCCTGCTTGGCCTGGTATTCCTTGGACATCTCCTTGGCATAGCCGCCGGCGGTTTCGGCCTGCTTGAACTCCTCGTCCTCGACCGCGATGAACTTGGCGCCGAGCGAGGCGACCTGTTCCTTGGCAGCAGGGCGAACGTCTGTGGCGGTCACCACGGCACCGAGGCGACGCGCGGTGGCAATGGCCTGCAGGCCGGCGACGCCAACGCCCATTATGAAGATCTTTGCCGCCGGAACGGTGCCGGCCGCCGTCATCATCATCGGTAATGCCCGGTCATATTCAGCAGCCCCGTCGATCACCGCCTGGTAGCCGGCGAGGTTGGCCTGGCTGGACAGCACGTCCATGACCTGCGCGCGGGTGATGCGCGGCATGAATTCCATGGCGAACGCCGTCACGCCGGCTTTGGCAAGGGCGGCCACCGCCGGCTCGTTGCCGTAAGGGTCCATGATGGCGATGACTGCGGCGCCGTTTTTATAGGCTTTCAGTTCGGCCTCGGTCGGGCGGCGAACCTTGAGAACCACATCCGCCTTGCCTGCATCGGCCGCCTTGCCGATCGAGGCGCCGGCCTTGGCGAAGTCCGCATCGGGAATGCGCGACAGGGTTCCGGCCCCTGCTTCCACGATCACGTCGAGGCCAAGGCTGACAAGCCGTTTGACCGTATCCGGCGAGGCCGCGACCCGCGGCTCGTTGGCGTCGATTTCACGCGGAATGAAAACCGTCTGTCCCACCGCATGCCCCCCTTTTTGGCTGGAACTCTGACTTGACGCGGACAGTCACCCGACGAGCGAAAGAGGCCTGTCAGGCAAAAGGCGACATATCAGGAGATATGCGTGGGAATGTCGCGAAGCAGGTAGGCGCCAACCGCACAGATGATGATGAAAAGCACAGTAGCGGAAAAGAACCCGGCGCTGGTGAAGAAGCCGAATGCCATCGCGATCAAAGTGGATGCACAAATGAGCGCGCTGTATTTGGCAAGCGCAATGAACAGCTTGTAGGTACGCTCATGCTCGGGATAGTCCATATTGGCACCCGTTTCGAGCGGCCCGGCAGGTGTGTGGTCAGCCATCAAAAAATCCTCCGAAAAGATTTGACTGCGCACATAGCGAAAAGCGGCGTGGAGGGCAATGCCTCCGGATGTCGCGCCAGCGGCCTTTCCCGCCCTAAGTGCATCATTCGGCTGCGACTTCCTGCATTTTTGTCGGTGATGAGCGCGAACCGATCGGTGCAGGGTGACACCGCGTGCTGCAATTGCATTCCAGGTGATAAAATATGATGCATTCATTCAAGAATTAATGTAGCCGGATTCTGCGATTTGGGGCGGCGTGTCCTGCCCATCCGTTGTCGGGGTCAGGCGAAATGCAGTGGGTCGAACGATTCGAGGGGTTCAACGACCAGCCGGCACTTATCTTTCCGGGCCGTACCCCCATTTCCTACAGTGAACTGGCACGCCGGGTCGGCGCATTGGCGCAGGAATTCGGGCCGCACAAGAAACTCATAGCGGTGGTGGCGGAGCCTACGGAACATGCGGTCATCGCCTATCTTGCGGCCCTGCGTGGCAGGCACGCCGTCGTGCTGCTGCCGTCTTGCAATCCGATCGCATTGGACGACTTCATAGACGATTTTTCGCCGGACATTGTCTGTCGGCGAATTGACGGCCGCTGGCGCTGCCATGCGCAAACGGTCAAAGCGAGTGTCGATTTGCATCCCGACCTTTCGGTGTTGTTGGGCACTTCGGGCAGCACCGGCAAGAGCCGCTATGTTCGCTTGTCGCACGCCGCGATAGAAGCGAATGCCGCCGCCATCGGCAGCTATCTGGGACTGGATGCCAGTGACCGTGCCGCACTCATCCTGCCGTTTCACTATTCCTATGGATTGTCGGTGCTGAACTCCCATCTTGCGGTGGGTGCCAGCATCTATTTTCCCGCAAGCGGAGCTGCCGATGCGGAATTCGCCACTGAGATACGCGCTTCCGGCTGCAGCAATATCAGCGGCGTTCCCTACTCATTCGAACTGATGGATCGAACCGGCTTTCGCCGGCATGAATTGCCGTCGCTGCGCTTCATGACCGTTGCCGGCGGACGCATGGAACCGACGCTCGCCGAAACCTTCCGGCGATACCTGGCCGACAGGGGACGACGGTTCTACATGATGTACGGCCAGACCGAGGCGACGGCGCGCATCGCCTATGTTCCTCCCGAAGAGCTTGCCGGCAATGTCGGCAGCATTGGCGTGGCCATCCCCGGCGGTTCGCTGCGGCTTGTCGATGAAGATGGCAATCCGGTCGAAAAGCCGGGCCAAACAGGCGAACTGGTCTATCGCGGCCCCAATGTGATGATGGGATATGCGCTTGCCCGTGAAGATCTGGCGAAGGGCCCGGAAATTGCGGAACTTCATACCGGGGACATGGCCGAACGGGACAGCCACGGCTTTTATCGTATCGTCGGCCGGCGGCGGCGCATGTCGAAAATCGCCGGTGTGCGGATCAGCCATGGGGCGGTGGAGGCAGGGCTTGAACAGGCTGGAATCTCTGCTGCTGTGACCGGCGATGACGAGCGGATATTTGCGCTGGTCACTTCGCCGCATTCGGACGATCAAGTGCTCAAGGTGATGATGGCCGCAAGCAGCTTACCCAGATCGCATGTCGAATTGGGCAGGGCCTGCGCACTCCCCCGGCTCGCCTCCGGCAAGGTGGACTATGCGGCTGTGTCTGCGCGCTTCAAGGAAATCCGGGAGCCGCCGAACGAAGGTATCCTGAGCGCGTATAAGCGCGCATTCTATCCTCGCCAGGTCGGCCCCGGCGATACGTTCGAAGGTTTGGGAGGCGATTCGCTGCTCTATGTGCAGCTATCCGTGGCGCTGGAGCGGGAGCTTGGGCATGTGCCGGACGGGTGGGAAACCATGCCCGTGGCGGCCCTTCGCAAGTCGAAGCATGAGAACCGCGCCTACAGCTCGATAGACAGCCAGCTTGTTCTGCGCGCTGCCGCCATCCTGTTCATCGTCGTGCATCACGCCACCCTCTGGCCTATTCCCGGCGGGGCGGCCGTTCTGGTCATGCTGGTGGGATATGGCCTGGCACGTTTTCAGCGCCAGCGTCTGCTTGCGGGCGACTCGGCCGGCGTGTTGCGATCGCTGGCGGCTAATCTTGCGGTTTACCTGCCTATCGTCGCCGGCTTCTCGCTGGCGCGCGGGGAGATTTTGTGGCCGTCATTCCTGCTTGTCGGCAATCTTGGCCTGGTCGGGTCAGCTCACATGATGCCGTATCTCTATTGGTTCGTGGAAGCCTACGCCCAGATCGTGGTTTTGTGGGTTGCTCTTTTTTCGATTTCCCGGGTCCGTGATTTCGCGCGGTCGCAGCCCTTCGGCTTCGGCCTGGTGCTGCTGACATTGGCGGTGGCGGCCAAGCTGCTGACCCCTCTGGTGTGGAATATTGGCGGGGCGCAGATTTTCACACTGCCCGATGTGTTTCATCTTGCGGCGCTGGGCTGGTGCGTCTGCTTTGCAAGCTCGCGATTTGAACGCCGGATATTGGCATCGATCGCCATCGGCCTGTGCGCGTTCCTGGCCTGGTGGGGCGGCAACTGGGTTGGCTCATGGATGAAGTTCATGCTGGTGCTCGGTGCCGTGCTTGTTCTGCTCCACGTGCCCCGCATCGCCCTACCGCGCTGGCTGGCGCGCTGCGTGCTGCCGGTCTCGGCCGCCAGCTACCACATCTACCTGTTTCATCGGCTGATTCCCGAGTGGTTGCTGCCGCATCCGCAAGCCGCCAGTGCGACGGTCACCGTTTTGGCCATCGCGGTGGGTGTTGCGTCCGGCCTGGCGGCGTTTCTTGCGCAGAAATGGCTGCTGGGGTGGCTGTCGAGGCGGACGGAATCTGGCACAGAAACCGTTCGCAGCCAGCGGGGCCTGCGACCGACCTAAGCGCCCTTCAACAATTCCTCGATCTCGAAGACCGTGTGGTTTGTCAGGGTTTTAGGTATCTCGGCGGTGACTCTGGACACCACCTCGTCATGCAAGTGCTTGCGCATCTCCCCAAGGATCGGCGGTGGCGCGATGATCACGAGTTCTTCGAACCGGCTACGATGCGCGAGCTTGTACAACAGATCGGCGACATCATTGGCGAAACGCTCCTTGTTGAGCCGGTGCCAATCCGTTTCCTCATAGGCGCTGTTATGCGCGGACGGTCCGTCGCTGTGGCGACCGGGGCGCTCGGTTCCCTGTTCTCTGGTGGCGGGGTTGGCCTGCTCCATCTCGCGGATGACTTCGAAATCGGGAAATTTCGTATCGCCCTTGTTCCTCAGCAGTAGCGCTTTCTCGCCATCGGCCACCACGATCCACAGACCGTGTTTCAGCTTGATGTCGATGCTGCTCATGTCATGTTCTCCAGTTTCAGGCTTGTCACGGCCAACGCCTGATGAACTTGGAGGGTTCCAGTGGAGGATCGATCGATCGTGTAATTGACGGGTCTGGCGAAGTCCGACGTCGTTTTTCTTTGCGCCGGATCAAAGTGGGCTGATCCTTGGATTGATAAGGTGCAGTGTGCTGCATCCTCCCGTGTTGCAGCGCGCTTTGGAGTTCCCTCCATCCTGCCCCGCTTCGGCGGGGCTTTTTTTCATCTCCGCCTGATTGGCGGATGATGTGCAACCCATCCGTTTCGATCGTTGAACGAGAATTTTCCGATGATATCGTTGCGCGATGGAACACGAAATACGACTTGCCAATCCTGCCGATCGTCGTGCCGTCGAGGGCATCGTGCACGATGCCTATTCGCATTATGTGTCCAGCATCGGCACCGTGCCCGGCCCGATGCTGGATGATTACGGCATCCTGATTGAGGAGAGCCGGGTGCATGTCGTTGAGAAGTCCGGTGCCATCCGGGGAATTGTCGTGCTGATCCCGCAGGAGGATGCCATGCTCCTCGACAATATCGCGGTCATTCCGGCTGCCCAGGGCACGGGACTTGGCCGCAGGATGCTCGAATTTGCGGAGCGGGCGGCCATCGACGCAGGCTTCACGAAAATCAGGCTCTACACTCAGGAGGCGATGACCGCGAACATCGATCTCTATCACCGCATCGGCTATCGGGACACGCACAGAGCGGAAGAGAAGGGGCTGCGAAGGGTCTATATGATCAAGGAACTGGTCATTTAACCGCGCGGGCCTCCTACGCTCGATGTTGTCCACCTGTCTGGCGTATTCGCGTCGGAATTCAACTCCCGCTTCTACTTCCAAACGCAGAAGATGCGCCGCCACCTGCCGGCCACCACCTGCAGTAGCGACATCGCAGCAATTTTCATAGAAGTTACACCTCGATAAACTGCTGCTCTTGTGCAGAATATCTGGCTGTGCCTTTATTGTTGCTCACTGTTTTCGGGTGGGGAACATGAAACTTTCGTCGATGTTTCTAATGTGCTTGGCGACATTTTGTATGAGCGTAGCAATCGCTGAAGAAAGGACCATGCATTTCGATAATATTGTCTTTGAATATGATTTTCCGTCGCGCTTCGCTTTTGTCGGTCGCTCCGACGGAAGTGTTTATTTTAGCGACGACACAACAGTATTTGAATTCAACTGGAGATATCTCGGCGCGGATGAGAATGACGACCGCGCCAGCATGATATTGTCCGAGATCGAGGAATTTCCGACCTTGTATCGCGAGGACGGATATTTCAGAGACGATCTTGAATTCGAGATTGTCAAAAAGGAAGCTCTGAGCCTCGGTGCCTATATCCAGTGGCGGGACGTCGGAAACGGTTTCAGCCGGTTAAGCTATGGCGTGGCGACATGCTGCAATAAATACATGCTCGTCACGATCGAACGTCCAACCGCTGTAGGCCACGAAGATTGGATGGAGGTTTTCTACTCCTCCTTCCGGCAAGGCAAAATCGCGCAGTACGATTCATCCGACAACGGCCTGGAAGGGACTGACTGGAAGCTGCCAAGAGCCACGACACCTGCCCAAACGACCAGGCAGCTCCTCTACGATGCCTGCAGCAGCAGCTGGAACAAGAGGCTTTTCGCTGGACGCGCGGACAACAAGATGATGGGCGCATTTACGGTGGCGGGCAAGGCTTGGTGCAGCTGGGATCACGCCAGGCGGACCCTTGGCGAGGCGTGGGAATCGATCAAGACAGCTTGTCAGGAAAATGGCGCGGGAGACGAGTGCTATGTGTTCGCCACAGGCGAGAATCTCGCCGACTGGGCCAGCGAGGAAAGATTTTCGGTCGAGTTGGGCACTCGCGAGGAGCGGTATCGCGAATCGCAGGTTGCCGCGCGCCCGGTTCAGCCAGAACAATCGCCCGACTCCGGCGGCGGAGGTTCGATCCTCAACGATCTGATGGGCGCGGCCGGGGCGGCTCTTGAGGGCTTCAATACCGGCGCAGCCATCGGCAGGGCACTGAATGGCGGTGGTTATACGCCAAGTGTGGGAGGTGGTGGAGGATCGCGAGACGCTTGCCCGCAAATGCGCGCCAACGCGCAAAGCTGCTACCAGAATTGGCAGAACATCGGCGGCGGTACGGCACCTGGGACCCAAGCCGGGTCGTTCTATGAATGCTACAAACAATATGACGGCGCAGCGCGCGGTCTCGGTTGCTGAGGAGCTTTCAATGAGTTGGTTGCCGAAGGAAGGGTTTATGCGCCGGCTGGTGATCGCGTTGCCGTTCCTGTGTCTTGGCGTTGCTCCGGGTCATGGCAAAAGCTGTGAGGAAGCGATCGATGAAATCGCAGTTCAATGCATGCTGAAGAAGGGTGTCGAGCACGGCGCCGCCTGCCGCAAGGAAGCCCAGGGCCGGCTTCAGAACTGCAGGAATTTCCAGGGCGAGATGGCGGATTTTCGCGGCACCGCCAAACAGGGATGGAACGACCCTGAAGGCAATGTCTACAAGAGCTGCGAAGACAAGCGCCGCGAGAACTATGTCCTGGACAAGGACGAAATAGATTATTGCGGGGGGCTCCCGCGCAGGAAATAGCTGGCTCTGCTCACCATTGGGGTCAGGAGGCCGGGCAGGTTCTGCCGCAGACGCTGCCTTGCGACATGGTGTGTATCAGCAATGGCGATTTAAAAGGATGGTGGGCGTGACAAGGATTGAACTTGTGACCCCTGCAATGTCAATGCAGTGCTCTCCCGCTGAGCTACACGCCCATCCGACGCCGCGCATACACCACATATGCCCTTAAGCGTCAATAGAGCAATTCCACGAAAAAGGGGAACCGCCTTCCCGCTTTGGAATCGCTTCGACGGATTGCTCGCAGCCGGTGGCACGAACTGCATCAGGCAATCAAAGCTGGCAGGCGATTGTGGTTCGAAGGACGCCCTGTTCAGGCAGCCTGCAGCATCTTTTCGACTTCGTGAACCAGTTCGCGCAGATGGAAGGGCTTCGACAATACCTTGGCGTCCCGCGGCGCCTTCGAATCGGGGTTCAGGGCAACGGCGGCGAAGCCGGTGATGAACATCACCTTCAGGTCCGGGTCGATTTCGGTGGCGCGGCGGGCAAGTTCGATCCCATCCATCTCCGGCATGACGATATCGGTCAGAAGCAGCGAAAAGGGCTCTTCGCGCAGACGCTCATAGGCGCTTGCGCCATTGTCGAAATCGCTCACGTCATAGCCGGCGCGCTCCAGCGCCTTGACCAGGAACCGGCGCATGTCGTCATCGTCTTCCGCCAGAAGAATGCGTGCCATCGTTTTTGCTCGAATCACCTTTGAAAAACTGCGCTGGTGCAGCCTTGTTAACCATCCTGTATATGAAGATCGGACGGTAAACATCAAGTGAATGACGCTGCAGGCCCCATGCGAAACGACCTAACGGCAAAGGTCCCGAATCGCTGGACATGCCGATTGCCAGATGGCACTTTCGTGGCCATGGCAGAGTGTTGTGCGGATCGAGGACGATGACGGCAGCCGATGATTTTTCGACGGTGGCGCCGTTCGAGATCCGACAGGGCGGACAGCAGCGCGTGCCCTTCGTGTTCAATTCCCCGCATAGCGGCCGCTACTATCCGGCACGGTTCCTCTCCATGGTGCGCCTGGATGGCGATGCCATCCGCCGCTCTGAAGATTGCTATGTCGACGAATTGTTTTCCGGCGCCGTGGCGCTGGGAGCGCCGCTGATGGCGGCCAATTTCCCCCGTTCCTATCTCGACGTGAATCGGGAGCCGTGGGAACTTGATCCACGCATGTTCATGGAGCCGGTTCCCTCCTTCGCCAATATCCGCTCGGCGCGCGTGGCCGGCGGGCTCGGCACCATCCCCAAACTGGTGGGCGAGGGGCTCGACATCTATGCCGGCCGCCTGCCGCTCTCAGAGGCGCTTGGCCGCATCGAGACCGTCTACAAGCCCTATCATGCGGCGCTGAAGCAGCTTGTCATGCGCACCCATATGCAGTTCGGCTCGGCGGTGCTCATCGATGGCCACTCCATGCCGGCAAGCGTGCGCATCGGCGAGACCGGCGTGCGGCCGGATTTCATCATCGGCGACCGCTTCGGCACTTCGGCCTCGCGCGCGCTGACCGAGACGGCGATCTCGATCCTGATTTCGATGGGCTACACGGTTGCCCACAACAAGCCTTATGCCGGCGGCTTCATCACCGAGCATTACGGCCGGCCGGCGCGCAACCTGCATGCGCTGCAGATCGAGATCAATCGCGGGCTTTATATGAACGAGCAGACATTCCGCAAATCGGCGGGTTTCGATGCGCTCACCGATGACCTCACCTGCTTCTGCGCCGAACTAATGGCCAGCCTGACTCCGGTGGACGACCTGCCGCTCGCCGCAGAGTAGCACTGCGGAACGGAAAAAGGTGTCTGCGCTGCACTTAGACCATGATACCGAAAAGTGTGAAGCGGTTTTCGGACGACATCATGGTCTATCAAATTGATTGTGCCGCATGTATGCGTCGCCAAGTGAGTCCACTTGGCCGCAACATGCTCTAGCCAGTTGCATTCGTCCAGTTGGACTGTTCCGCATCGGCGGAACCGCATCCCAGGAGATTTCATTGTCGATCACGGTTGAGTTCATGCGACGCATCGCCGAGGCGGCCGCCACCGAGACGCTGCCGCGTTTTCGGCGGCAAAGCGAGGTGTCCAACAAGCTTTCGGGCGGCTTCGATCCGGTGACGGAGGCGGATCGCGGCGCTGAACGCGCCATCCGTGCGCTCATCAATGCCGAATTCCCCGATCATGGCATCCTCGGTGAGGAATATGGCGCTGAAAATGTCGCCAACAGCCATGTCTGGGTGGTGGACCCGATCGACGGCACCCGCGCCTATATTTCCGGCCTTCCCGTCTGGGGCACGCTGGTCGGGCTAACGGTGGATGGCGATGCCGTTGCCGGCATGATGTCGCAACCCTTCACCGGCGAGCTTTACTATGCCGATGGCGCGGGCGCGCATTATGAGGGGCCGGGCGGTGCGCGCCGGCTTTCCACGCGTGCAACGACAGCACTTGCCGACGCGACGCTGTTCACCACCACGCCGGCGCTTTACGAGGGCGACAAGCGCCTGCGCTTCGACCGGCTGGAACAGCAGGTCAGGCTGTCGCGCTACGGCGTGGATTGCTATGCCTTTGCCATGCTTGCCTCCGGCAATATCGATCTTGTCATCGAACCCGGTCTGCAGCCCTATGATATCGTGGCGCTTATCCCGATTATCGAACAGGCCGGCGGCATCATCACGAATTTCGATGGCGGCCCGGCGGAGAATGGCGGCGACATCATTGCCGCGGCGACCAGGGAGCTTCATGCCGCCGCCATGCAGGTGCTCGGCGGCTAGCCGTCACGCGACAGGCGCATTCGTGCCTGGAATGAAGGCGTCGAAGGCGGCAAAGAACTGCTCGCGATAGAAATCGGCTTCCTGGAGGATTTCGTGACGCGCGCCGTCGATCGTCAGCAGCGAGCTGACGCGCAACTGGCGGGTGAAATGCTCGATTGCGCCATTGGAGACGACACGGTCGGCGCCGGCTGCGACGATCAGGGTCGGGATCTGCATCCTGGCCAGGAACTGCGGGGTCTGGAGACTGGAAGCTGCCTGGCAGGCGGCCCTGATCCAGGCAACCGTCGGTCCGCCCACCGCAAGATGCGGATAGGCTTGGTAGAGGGCGGCGTTGCGCTGATAGCGCACGGGGTCCGAGGTCAGCACATTGTCGGCAAAGGGCGAAGCGCGCGGCCGTCCGCCGGCAATGTAGCGGCGGCCGAAACCGGTGAAAGTAAGTGCCGTTGCCAGCCGGCCGATGGAAGGCATCGACAAGGGCGACTTGTAAAGGGCCAGAAGCGGCGCGATCAGCACCATGCGCCGCACCCGGTTGACCATGGCGGCCGCGTCGAGCAACGCCACTGTGGCTCCGGTCGAATGGGCAAGCAGGTAGAACGGCCCGCGGCAGTCAGGCAGTACGATTTCGGCGAAGAAGCGGTCGAGGTCCCTGGCATAATCGAGGAAGCTGCGGACATGGCCGCGCGCGGCATCGCCCAGCAGGCGGTCCGAAGCGCCCTGGCCGCGCCAGTCGAAAGTGGCGCTGCCGAAGCCGCGTTTGGCCAGATCCCGCGCTGTTTCGAAATATTTCTCGATGCACTCGTTGCGGCCGGGCAGTATCACGACGGTGCCCTTCAGCGGCCGCGCCGTGGCCGGAAACAGCCCATAGCGCAGCCTCTTGCCGTCATGGGCGGCAAAATAGCCCGATGTGCTCCTCTCGGGCGCCGGATTTTCCGGGATGTGGTAGAAATAATCCGCCATTGCCACGCTTAGACAGATGTTTTGTGCGCCGTTCAAGAGGCAATTCGAGGTACCGCGAGCAAGGGTTCTACCCGAACCGGGTAATGCGGGTGTAGTGCCAAAAAAACGAGACCGGAAGCAGCAGTGCTGGCTTCCGGTCTCTGTCGGACCGGGGGAAGGGACGTTGCACCCGGCTCGGCATTGGTGGCGAAGCCTTTTCGGCCCCGCCCGTTCAGGAGGTCGAGGCCAATCTAGCGTAGCTTTCGTGAACGCGGCCCGAAGGCGCGGTTCATCTGCCGTTCATGCTGGGTGTGTGGTTTTTCCCGCCCTTGAAATGCCGGTTGGGGTTTCCCAAATGCTTGATGTGGCCGCCGTGAACGGGGCCGCTGACCGCACCGGAATGCCATGATGGGTTTCGAAGCTGGTCACACGCAAACCATGTTGCTCAACAGGAGAACACAACCATGCGTCACGTTGATTTTTCCCCGCTCTATCGCTCGACCGTCGGTTTCGACCGGCTTTTCACCATGCTCGACTCGCTGGCCCAGCCTGAGGGCGGCCAGACCTATCCGCCCTACAATATCGAGCGGACGGGCGAGGATGCCTATCGCATCAGCATGGCGGTTGCCGGCTTCTCGGAAGATGAAATCGCCATTGAAGCGCACCGCAACGTGCTCAGCATCAAGGGCGAGCGCAAGGACGAGGCCAATGGCGACGGCTCCGAAGTGCTTTATCGCGGTATTGCCGCGCGTGCCTTCGAGCGACGTTTCCAACTTGCCGACCATGTCGATGTGACCGGGGCCAAGCTCAAGAACGGCCTGCTGCATATCGATCTGAAGCGCTCCATTCCCGAAGAGCTGAAACCCCGCAAGATCGCGATTTCAGCCGCTTCGGACAAGTCGGCCAAGCAGATCGAAGCCAAGGCCGACACCAAGTAACAATCGCTCCTCCCGAGCGAAAGCGGCGCCTCCGGGCGCCGCTTTTTATTGGGGTCTCAGGCGATCAAATCGCCGAAACGGTCCACCTCTTCCTGCGTGGTCGCAAAGCTGGTGACCAGCCGGCACATGGTTTCGTCCGGACCGATCGGGCCGGCAAAACCATGCGGCGGGTTCCATGGGTAAAAGACAGCGCCTTCCCTGGTCAGCCGTTCCACCATTTCATTTTTGATGATCGGAAAAAGTTCGTTGGCCTGAGGCCGCCAGCCGAGGCGGGCATTGCCGGAGGCGTCGATCGCCTTGGCCAGCCGTATCGCCATGGCGTTGGAATGGCGGGCCGTCTCCAGCCAGTGGCCATCGGCCAGATAGGCGTCGAATTGTGCGGCGATGAAGCGCGATTTCGAAAACAGTTGCGCCGCGCGCTTGCGCAGGAAGCCGAATTCGCGCGCCTTCGAAGTGTCGAACAGGATCACGGCTTCTGCGCACCAGCAGCCATTCTTGGTGCCGCCGAAGGAGACGATGTCGATGCCGCGCTTCCAAGTCATTTCGGCGGGTGTTGCGTCCAGCGTCACCAGTGCATTGGCAAAACGTGCGCCGTCCATATGGACGGGCAGGCCGCGCTTCCTGGCGATGGCGGCGAGTGCGTCGATTTCGTCTAGGCTGTAGACGGTGCCCACCTCCGTAGCCTGTGTCAGCGACACCGCCATGGGCTGGCCCGAATGCACGAACTCAGGCTCATAGCGGGAAAGCGCTGCCTCCAGATTTTCGGCCGTCATTTTGCCTTGCGGCCCGTCAACCGGGTAGAGCCTTGCGCCGCCGGTAAGATATTCCGGCGCGCCGCATTCATCCTCGATCATGTGGGCTTCGCGGTGGCAAAAGGCGATCCCGCCGGTCCGGTTGACCGAGGCCAATGACAGCGCATTGGCGGCGGTGCCGGTGGCGACGAAGAAGACGGAGACTTCACGCTCGAACACGTCGTTGAAACGCTGGGCAACGACCTGGTCGATCCCGCCATTGCCATAGGCGGCATCGAAACCTGTCGCATTGGCCGAGAGAGCGGCGGCGACTTTCGGATGCGCGCCGGCCCAGTTGTCGGAAGCGAAAAACATGTGAGCGTCCCATTGGTCTATGTCGAACCCACTGACATAGACCGGCTTTGCCCGGCCACATCAAGGCCCACAGGTGGGATTTCCGCATGACAGGTGGATTTTGCTGCGCCAAATCAGCGGGATAGAAAGTTGCTCAGCTGATCGTGACTGAGAAAGTTTGTTACGAGTTTCACGTCGTTTTTTTGCGAAACGGTCTTGTGCAGCCAAAAAAATTCTGCGATAAGAAAATTAGGACAGCAGTGCTGTCTTATTTTATCTGCGCAATGCATGGCGGATTTGGCGTATGATCGCCTTTGGTCCTGCCGTAGCCGTTGCCCGCGTCGCGAAAGGCTGCGAGGCATTTTGCCCGCTCGACGCCGGGAGGCGGCATATAGCCGGGGCTGCATGCCTTGTGCGGAAACAGAGCTTAGACGTGCCGACGACTGGACGGGTTTGCTGCAAGGCTGACAACGAACGACCACCCGCCTGCACCGGTTGGAAAACGGAAGGAAGGGACGATGACGGATAGGACGCCCTCTGAAATGACGCAACTTTCTGCGCGCATGCAGAAAGGCGCCGGGGCCGTCAAATCCGTCCGTGGCCGTTCCACCACCGGTCCGGAGGCGCAAGGTCTCTACGACCCGCGCAACGAGCATGACGCTTGCGGCGTTGGCTTCATCGCCGACATGAAGGGACGCAAGTCGCACCAGGTCGTGGCCGATGGTCTGTTCATGCTGAACAACCTCACCCATCGTGGCGCGGTGGGCGCCGACCCGCTGATGGGCGACGGCGCTGGCGTGCTGGTGCAGATCCCCGACCGCTTCTTTCGCGAGGAGATGGCGGGGCAGGGCATCGAACTGCCGCAACCCGGCCAATATGCGGTCGGCCATTGGTTCATGCCGCAGGATGCCGGGCAGAGGGCACATATCGAGGAGGTGATCGCCGAATCGGCCCAATCGGAAGGCATTCCGCTTCTCGGCTTCCGCGACGTCCCGGTCGACAATTCCTCGCTGTCCAAGGCTCCCGACATCGCTGCGGCCGAGCCCTTCCATCGCCAGGTGTTCTTCGGCCGGCCGGCCGAGATCGCCGATGACGAGGACTATGAGCGGCGGCTTTACATCCTGCGGAAGGTCATTTCCGGCCGGATCTATCAGGAGAACGGCAATCGCGACACCGGCGCCTATTGTGTGTCGATGTCGGCGCGCACCATCGTCTATAAGGGCATGTTCCTGGCCTACCAGGTCGGCGAATATTACAAGGACCTGTCCGATCCGCGCTTCGAAACTGCGCTGATCCTGGTCCATCAGCGTTTTTCGACCAACACCTTCCCGTCCTGGAAGCTGGCGCACCCCTATCGCATGGTCGCCCACAACGGCGAGATCAACACGCTGCGCGGCAATGTCAACTGGATGGCGGCGCGGCAGGCGTCGGTCGATTCTGAGCTGTTCGGCAATGACATCTCCAAGCTGTGGCCGATCTCCTATGAGGGGCAATCGGATACGGCCTGCTTCGATAATGCGCTCGAATTCCTCTGGCAGGGCGGCTATTCGCTGCCGCATGCCATGATGATGCTGATCCCCGAGGCCTGGGCCGGCAACAAGCTGATGGATGACGCCCGCAAGGCGTTCTACGAATATCACGCGGCCCTGATGGAGCCGTGGGACGGCCCGGCGGCGGTGGTCTTCACCGATGGACGCCAGATCGGCGCGACGCTCGACCGCAACGGGCTCAGGCCCGCGCGCTATCTGGTGACCGATGATGACCGTGTCATCATGGCGTCCGAAGCCGGCGTCCTGCCGGTGGCGGAAGAAAAGATCGTGCGGAAGTGGCGGTTGCAGCCCGGCCGCATGCTGTTGATCGACCTCGAAAAGGGCCGGATCGTCTCGGACGAGGAGATCAAGTCGGAGATCGCCTCGAGGCATCCCTACAAGACCTGGCTTGCCAACACCCAGCTCATTCTGGAGGACCTGAACCCGGTGGAGCCGCGCGCATTGCGCAAGGATGTCTCGCTTCTCGATCGGCAGCAGGCCTTCGGCTACACACAGGAAGATTTGAAGCTGCTGATGGCGCCGATGGCGACCACCGGCCAGGAGGCGGTCGGCTCCATGGGCACCGATACGCCTATTGCGGCGATGTCGGACAAGCCCAAGCTGCTCTACCATTATTTCAAGCAGAACTTCGCGCAGGTCACCAATCCGCCGATCGACCCGATCCGCGAGGAACTGGTGATGAGCCTTGTCTCCTTCATCGGGCCGCGACCGAACATCTTCGACCTTGTCGGCTCCTCACGGCGCAAGCGGCTGGAGGTGCGCCAGCCGATCCTGACCAATGCGGATCTCGAAAAGATCCGCTCGATCGGCCACACCGAAGAGCGCTTCGACACCAAGACGATCGACATCACCTATGCCGCCAATGAGGGTGCTGCCGGCATGCCGGCAGCAATCGAGCGGCTGTGTGAGCGTGCCGAGGCAGCGGTCGCCGGTGGCTACAACATCATCATCCTCTCCGACCGGCAGATCGGGCCGGACCGCATCGATATCCCGACGCTGCTGGCGACGGCGGCGGTCCACCATCACCTGATCCGCAAGGGATTGCGGACCTCGGTCGGCTTGGTGGTGGAATCGGGCGAGCCGCGCGAAATCCACCATTTCTGCTGCCTGGCCGGATATGGCGCGGAGGCGATCAATCCCTATCTCGCCTTCGACACACTGACCGACATGCACCGGCGCGGCGAGTTTCCGCCCGAAGTGGACGCGCAGGAACTGGTGTCGCGATACATCAAGTCGATCGGCAAGGGCATCCTCAAGGTCATGTCCAAGATGGGCATCTCGACCTATCAGTCCTATTGCGGCGCGCAGATATTCGACGCGATCGGGCTGAAGTCGGACTTCGTGGAGAAGTATTTCACCGGCACGGCCACCCTCATAGAGGGCGTGGGGCTGGAGCAGCTGGCCGCCGAGACGGTGAACCGGCATGCCTCCGCCTTCGGTAACGACCCGGTGCTGCGCAACATGCTGGAGGTTGGCGGCGAATATCTGTTCCGCATGCGTGGCGAGGCCCATGCCTGGACGCCGGATTCGGTAGCCACGCTGCAGCACGCCGTGCGCCAGGGCTCGTGGGAGACCTTCAAGGCCTTCTCCGCGCAGATCGACAGCGAGACGGCGCAGGCCCAGAGCATACGCGGCCTGTTCCGGATCAGGACTGCGAAGGAAACCGGCCGCAAGCCCGTGCCGCTTGACCAGGTGATGCCGGCGGCCGAACTGGTCAAGCGGTTCTCGACCGGCGCGATGTCCTTCGGCTCGATTTCGAGGGAGGCGCACACCACGCTGGCGCGAGCCATGAACGCGATCGGCGGCAAGTCCAACACCGGCGAGGGTGGCGAGGAGCCGGATCGCTATCTGCCGCTCCCCGATGGGGCCAGGAACCCGGAACGCTCGGCGATCAAACAGGTGGCCTCGGGCCGCTTTGGCGTCACGGCCGAATATCTGGTCAATTCCGACGTCATGCAGATCAAGGTGGCGCAGGGCGCAAAGCCCGGCGAGGGCGGGCAGCTGCCCGGCCACAAGGTCGATGCCACCATTGCCAAGACGCGCCACTCCACGCAGGGCGTCGGCCTGATCTCGCCGCCGCCGCATCACGACATCTATTCCATCGAGGATCTGGCGCAGCTCATCTACGACCTGAAGAACGTCAATCCTGCCGCCGATGTTTCGGTCAAGCTGGTGTCGGAGGTCGGCGTGGGCACGGTGGCGGCGGGTGTGGCCAAGGCGCGCGCCGATCACATCACCATTTCCGGCTATGACGGCGGCACCGGCGCTTCGCCGCTGACCTCGCTCAAGCATGCCGGCAGCCCGTGGGAGATGGGGCTTGCCGAAACGCACCAGACGCTGGTGCTGAACGGGTTGCGCTCCCGTGTCGCGCTGCAGGTCGATGGCGGCTTGCGCACCGGCCGCGACGTGGTCATCGGCGCGCTGCTCGGCGCGGATGAATTCGGCTTCTCCACCGCGCCGCTGATTGCGGCCGGCTGCGTGATGATGCGCAAGTGTCATCTCAACACCTGCCCCGTCGGGGTGGCGACGCAAGACCCGGTGCTGCGCAAGCGCTTCAAGGGCACGCCGGAGCATGTCATCAACTATTTCTTCTACGTGGCCGAAGAGGTGCGCGAGCTGCTGGCCGAAATGGGCTTCACCCATATCGACCAGATCATCGGCGACACCGACCTTCTGGAAAAGCGCGAGCTGATCGACCACTGGAAGGCGAGGGGACTGGATTTCAGCCGCATGTTCTACAAGCCGGATGCGCCGCGCGAGGCGATCCACTGGACCGAGCGCCAGAAGCATCCGATCGACGACGTGCTCGACCGCAAGCTGATGGAGCTTGCAGCACCGGCGCTGGATAACCGGCAGCCGGTTAATATCGAGGTCGATATCCGCAATGTCGATCGTTCGGTCGGCGCCATGCTGTCGGGCGAGGTCGCCAAGCGCTTCCGGCACAAGGGGCTGCGCGAGGACACTATCTCAGTCACGCTCAAGGGCACGGCTGGCCAGTCCTTCGGCGCCTTCCTGGCGCGCGGCGTGTCGTTCGACCTGATCGGCGACGGTAACGACTATGTCGGCAAGGGCTTGTCGGGCGGTCGCATCGTCATCCGCCCGCCCGAAGGCTCGAAGGTCGTGGCCGAAGACTCCATTATTGTCGGCAACACCGTGCTCTATGGCGCGATCGAGGGCGAGTGCTATTTCCGCGGCGTCGCCGGCGAGCGCTTTGCCGTGCGCAATTCTGGCGCGATCGCGGTCGTCGAAGGCGTCGGCGATCACGGCTGCGAATATATGACAGGCGGTGTCGTCGTCGTCATCGGCAGGACCGGCCGCAACTTCGCTGCCGGCATGTCGGGCGGTGTGGCCTATGTGCTTGACGAGGTGGGCGATTTCTCGAACCGCTGCAACATGGCCATGGTCGAGCTCGAGCCGGTGCCGGAAGAGGACGATTTGATGGAGAAGCTGCTGCATCATGGCGGCGATATCGATCATAAGGGCCGTGTCGATGTATCGGGCGACATGACCAGCCATGACGAGGAGCGGCTTTACCAGCTGATCTCCAATCATGTGCACTATACAAGCTCCAAGCGCGGCAGGCAGATCCTGGATGAGTGGGCGACTTATCGGCCGAAATTCCGTAAGGTAATGCCGGTCGAATACCGGCGGGCGCTGCAGGAGATGGAGCGCATGCGCATGGGCATGGCGGCGGAGTGATGACGCGCGAGCGGTCATTCCTGCGGGGCGTGCCACCGGGGCTGAAACCGGGGGCGCGGCCGCGCTGACTTTGAGAAGCCGAGCATGGCTTCCAGAGCATCGGACGAAAAGTGGGTGCCGGTTTTCGGACCACTCCGATGCTCGAACAAAGTGCCGGAGGCCAAGCGCCTCGGCGTCCGATCCGACCCGCAGGAACGACCCCGGCGCCGATTGTGCGTAAAGGGGCGAGCGCAAGACCGAGAGACCATTGATGGGCAAGGTTACAGGCTTTCTTGAAATCGACAGGCAGGTGCACAAGTACCAGCCGGCATCCGACCGCATCCGGCATTTCCGTGAATTCACGCTGCCGATGTCGGACAATGAAGTGGAAAAGCAGGCGGCGCGCTGTATGGATTGCGGCGTGCCTTATTGTCATGGCCCAACGGGTTGCCCGGTCCACAACCAGATCCCCGACTGGAACGACCTCGTCTATAATGGCGACTGGGAAAACGCGATCCGCAACCTGCATTCGACCAATAATTTCCCGGAATGGACGGGCCGCGTCTGCCCCGCGCCTTGTGAGGAAGCCTGCACGCTGAACCTTGAGGACATTCCAGTCGCCATCAAGACCATTGAGCAGGCGCTGGCCGACAAGGCTTATGAGCTTGGTTTCGTCCGCCCCTATCCGGCTGAACAGAAGACCGGCAAGCGTGTCGCCATCATCGGCTCGGGCCCGGCCGGCATGGCGGCCGCCCAGCAGCTTGGCCGCGTCGGCCATGACGTCCATGTCTATGAACGCGAAAGCCGGCCCGGTGGGCTGATGCGCTTCGGCATTCCCGACTTCAAGATGGACAAGCAATATATCGACCGCCGCGTCGAGCAGATGCAGGGCGAGGGGGTGACGTTCCACTGCAATGTCAATGTCGGCGTCGACAAGAAAGTGGCCGAACTGCTCGCCGCGCATGATGCCGTGCTCTATTGCGGTGGCTCCGAAGCGCCCCGCCCGGCCAATATTCCGGGTGACGATCTGCAGGGTGTCCACGACGCCATGCCCTATCTGGTGCAGCAGAACAAGCGCTTGGCGGGCGAGGATATTGCCTCCGTGGCGTGGCCGTCCGAACCGATCATTGCCAATGGCCAGCATGTGGTGGTGGTCGGCGGCGGCGACACGGCTTCCGACTGCGTCGGCACCGCCTTCCGGCAGGGCGCGGTCAGGGTGACGCAGCTCGACATCCGCCCGCAGCCGCCCGAAAAGGAAGACAAGCTTTCGGTGTGGCCCTATTGGGCGACCAAGATGCGCACCTCTTCCAGCCAGGCCGAAGGGGCGGAGCGCGAGTTCCAGGTGGCGACGCTGGAATTCATCGGCGAGGAGGGGCAACTGACCGGCGTCAAATGCTGCGAGGTCGATGAAAAGCGCAAGCCGATCGCCGGCACCGAATTCGTCATCCGCGCCGACCTGGCCTTCATCGCCATCGGCTTTGCCGGCCCGATTGCCGGCGGTGTCGTCAAGGAACTGGAAGGGCAGTTGACGGTTGCGCTGGATAACCGGCGCTCGACCAATGTGCAGGCGAATGAGCGCGACTACCGGACCAGCATCGATCGGCTCTATGCTGCCGGTGATGTGCGCCGCGGCCAGTCGCTCGTGGTCTGGGCGATCCGCGAAGGCCGCCAGGCGGCACGCGCCATTGACGAGGCGCTGATGGGCGCAACCGTATTGCCGCGATAAGACTCGCGGGCGCTACGACGGCAATCAGCGCCTGATTACGGTGGTGGTTTCGGTGGGTGCGGCCGCGACCGGAGGTATCCGGCGCGGCCAGGTAAAATCATCGGCGCGTCCCGGCAGGGCCTCGGGCGTAGTCTTGCTCACAGCATGCTTCTTGTCCGGCAAGCCGGCCGGTGCGGCTCCCGGAGCGCCGAGCAATTCGGTGCCGCCGTCCAGTTCCGGGTCGCTCAGCGAAATCGGCACGGTGCGATCGACCGGGGTTGCTGGCGCATCCGGCGCAAGGACCGGCAGGGCAGGCGCGGACGCGGCTGCACCCGCCGTCGCGGCCTCGCCAAGTATCTTGTTCAGCGGTTTTTCGGCATAGAAGGCGAGTTTGCGCTTGCCGGCCTTGGTGAGGTTGATGCCGTCATTCGAGCGCAGGCGAACGGGCTGGCCGTTTATGTCCGGGCCGCTGATGACGAAGGCGCCGTTCTCGTCGACGAAACCATCCCAGATGTCCACGAATTCAGCACCGACCTTTTCGCTGGCGTTGCGATAGATGTCGTTGAAAGCGAGCATGTCCGACGTCATCTTCGATGATTTGAATGCCGGAACCCCGACCCAGATGAAAGGCACCTTATGCGTCGAAACGACCTTGGCGAAAGCCTCGGTGCGGCGCTCATATTCCTTGATCCAGTTCTCCGAGCGCGGGGCTTCACGGGTTTTGCCCACGCGCATCTGCTGGCGGTCGTTCGACCCCAGCATGACCACGATGGCCGCCGGCTTCTCGGCCTCGATCAACGGGCCGATCTCCTTGGGCCAGTCGAAGAAGTCGTCGCGGACGAAACCGGACGAACCATTTGAACGGTCGGCGATCCGGACACGCGGATTTTCCGCATAGACATTCTCCAGCCCCTCGGCCAAGCCGCCGCTGAGAAAATCGCCGACGACAAGCACGGTCCGCGCATCGGCAAGCTTCTCGACCTCCGGTGTCTCCACCACGACCGGCTGACGCGGCTCGCTGGGGCGCGTTGTCGCCCTGCGGGTCTTGGTGCGCGCTTTCGGCCGTGCAGGCACGTCCACTTGCGGCTCGATCCGTCGTTCCCGGCGCGGCGCAAACAGGTCACGCAATGACCAGGCTCGGCCAATCAGTTCCTGGGCGGAGGCAGGCGACGGCGCCGCGATGGAAAAACCGGTAACCAGGAGCGCCGTTACCAGGAGCAGCGCCGGTATCCGAACCAGCAGGTTCCGTCGCTGTTTTCCTGACAATGTGCACTCCGGACTATCTGTTCCTGAGGGTGGAAAGCACTTCCATGCTTGGATGGCCGTCCTGCGTCAAGCCGGCTTTGGCCTGGAACGCCCGGATCGCGGCTCTCGATCCTTCGCCGATCTTGCCATCGAGCTTGCCGTCATAATAGCCATAGGCCGAAAGCCGCTGCTGCAACTCCTGCTTTTCTTCGAAGCTCAGCTTGGTGAAAGGCCGGTTCCAGTCCTGCACCAGCCCGCCGTAGCCGGCGATCTCATCGGCGAGCAGGCCGACTGCCAGCGCGTATTTATCGGCATTGTTGTAGCGCTTGATGACGAAGAAGTTGCGGGTCATCAGGAATGCAGGCCCGCTGCGCCCGTCGAGCGCCTTCAACTCGGCCTTGTCGGAAGGATGGCTGAACGGTTTGCCGCGTGCGCGGGTAACGCCGATCTGCTCCCATTTGCCCAGCGACATCGAGCCGCCCGGGAATTTGCGCCCTTGCGGCAGCGTCACTTCGTAGCCCCAGGTCTTGCCGGTCTGCCAGCCATTCTTGTGAAGGAGATTGGCGGCGGTGGCGAGCGCATCGGGGATTGAGTTCCAGATGTCGCGCCGTCCATTCCCGTCAATGTCCACGGCATAGGCCTGATAGCTGGTGGGAATGAACTGCGTGTGGCCCATGGCGCCGGCCCAGGAGCCGGTCAGGTGGCTTTCGTCGATGTCGCCGCGCTGCAGGATCTTCAGCGCCGCAATCAGCTGGGTGCGGGCGAATTTGGCGCGCCGCTGGTCGGCATAGGCGAGCGTCGCCAGCGAGCGCACGACATTGCGCATGACCTTGTCGTTCTTCAGGATCTCGCCGTAATTGGATTCCATTGACCAGATTGCCAGCAGAATATGACGATCCACGCCGTATCTGGCCTCGATGCGGTCGAGCCAGGGCTTCCATTTGCGCGCCATGGCGCGGCCGGTGGCGACTGATTGCTCATGCACGCGGTTGTCGAAATAGTCCCATACCGGGGCGGTGAATTCAGGCTGGTAGCGCGCCTTTTCCAGAACCTCGGGGTCAATGTCGCGAACATTGCGGAAAGCGCGATCGAAGGTCGTGCCGGAAATGCCGCTTTGCGCCGCTGTTGACCGGAATTGTGCCACCCAGTTCTTGAAGCCCGCATCGGCCATCGCTGGAGCGGCTGTCAGCATGACAGACAGCGACAGGCCAGCCGCGGCCAGGGTGCCGGCAAAAAACGTTGCGGACTTGCGAGCGGGCATGCTTTCCTCCTGATAGATTTGCGGAAGACACGATTCATCGCCTAACCGGGTTATCAATCAGTTTACCATAGGAAGAATCCGGCGCAAAAAGCTGCCTGCACGTCGATTGCTCATCGGGAAATCCGGTTGCGATTCAATATTCTTCAATCTTGGCGTGAAAATGGTCCGGTTCGCTTGAAGAAGTAACGACATCAGGGTGGCGGCAAAATGAAAAAAGTTCGCAAGGCGGTGTTTCCAGTGGCCGGTCTGGGCACGCGGTTTCTCCCTGCGACGAAGTCGATCCCCAAGGAAATGCTGACCGTGGTCGACAAGCCGGTCATCCAATATGTGGTCGACGAGGCTCGCGAAGCCGGCATCGAGCATTTCATCTTCGTCACCGGCCGTAACAAGGGCGTCATCGAAGATCATTTCGACATCCAGTTCGAGCTTTACGATACGTTGGCGCAACGCGGCAAGGATGACCAGCTAGCCCGGTTGCAGCGCCTCCAGCCTTCACCGGGCCAGACCAGCTTCACCCGACAGCAGGTGCCGCTGGGGCTCGGCCATGCGGTGTGGTGCGCGCGCGATCTCGTCGGCGACGAGCCTTTCGCGCTCTTGTTGCCCGACATGATCATGCAGACCGACAAAAGCTGCCTGAAAGCCATGGTCGAACTTCATGAAAAGACGGGCGGCAATGTCGTTGCGGTGCAGGAATGCGACCCGGCAGAGGCCCATAAATACGGGATTATCGGCCGCGGCAAGGATGCCCATTCCGGTTTCGAGATCACTGCCATGGTGGAAAAGCCGAAGCCCGGCACCGCGCCCTCCAATCTCTACATCAATGGCCGCTACATATTGCAGCCGGAGATTTTCGACATTCTCGAAGGGCAGGAACGGGGGGCCGGCAATGAAATCCAGCTTACCGACGCCATGCTGAAGCTTGGAAAGATCCAAGCTTTCCATGGCTACCACTATCAGGGCCGGACCTTCGATTGCGGCACGCCGGAAGGCTTCATCGAGGCCAATGTGGCCTTTGCGCTGTGGCGGCCGGAACTGCATGAGAATGTCGCCGGTATGCTGGAAAAGATGCTGGAGGAGTTGAAGCCGATCGAGCGGCGCAAGACGCCGCGCTGATTTGACGGGAGCATCGGGTTCATTCGAAAACCGGATGCCGATTTCGGCCCGATGCTCTATCGCTGGAGCCTGAGCCCCAGGAAAACGCTGTTGGCGTCGTAGTCGCGGTCCGAAAGGTTGCTTTTCTGGCTTTCGTGCCGCAGCCGCCCGCTCAGGCCGGCATAGCGGTTAATCCACCAGGTGGCGCCCGCCTCGGCATTGAAGATCACGTCATAGCCATCCGATCCCGAATAATCGCGATAGCCGAGGCCGAGCGCGGCGTTCGCGGTCAGATCGGCGCGGATTTGCCGGTCGAGCGAAAGACGGCCGGAATGCAGGATCGAACCACTTTCGCCTGCCGTGGTCGTGCCCTCGATGATGGTGTTTGCCGCCAGGTTGACCAGTGTTCCACGCTCGGGTGACCAGGCCAAGGCGGCATCGATACTCGGGCCGGAGATAGGCTTGAGGCGTTCGTCGTCGAAAGTCTCGCGCAGCCAGCCGGCGGCGAATTCGCCCGACAGTTTTTCGCCGAGATCGAGTTCGATACCGGCGCGGGCGCCGAGCCGGTCGGAGGAGCGGGCAAAGCCGCTGCTGTCGATCTCCTCGTCGTAATAGCGGCGGCCGATTTCGGTTTCCACGAATGGCGTCAGCGCCGGCGAAATCTCATAGCCGCCGCGCAGGGTCAGGGTCGCCAGGATGGAATCGCGCTCCTTTTGCGACAGCACCCCGCCGCTCGACAGTTCCGCATCGCCGAACACATCGCGTTCGACCCGGCCGGTTACGCCGAAGCGAAGCTTGCCGACGTCCCGCTCAAGGCCAAGGCCGCCGCCAAAGGTTTGGCGGATCGGCTGCGAGGCGGTTCCTTCGATGACGACCGGCGAGGAGGCCGATTCGGGGCGCCGTAAATAGCCGAATTCGCCATGGCCGCGCATTTCCTCGGCAAGGTCGAGATCGAGCCGGGCATTGATGCCGGCTTCGGTTTCATCGATCTCTTCGCCCGAAAGCGAACGGCGCAGGATGCCATAGGCGTCGATGGTTGCGGCATGGCGGCTCCAGTCCGAAACCGCATTCAGCCGCAGCGTTGTTTCGGAAAGCACGGCCGAGGAGCCGCTGGTGCTCAAACTGGCGTTGCTGGTGGCGGTTATGCCTTGCTCCAGGGATGGCCGTAGCACGAAGGAGCCGAGCCGCATGCCTGTGGCAGCAAACGGGTTGTCGTCAGTTGCGCGTCGCAATCCCTCGATCGCGCCGATGCGCTCGGCGCGCTCATTGGCCGGTAGTTCGAGTGTGGAGTCGATGGTCGGCACACGCACCGTTCCGGTGGTCGCCTCGTCGACGGCTTCCTCCGGCAGTGCCCGTTCCGCGCTGACAGGGGCCTGCTGCGCGCGCTGCCGGCTTGCGCGGGTCGAGCGTTGCGCGGGCAGCGGCGTCTCCGCGAACGGATCGCCGCCTGACGCCACCGTGCCGAAAAGATTCGCCGATCCGGCCTCGCCTTGCGTGTCGGGAACCGCGCCGCTGCTCATCGGCTCATATTGCAGCTGCGCCTGCTCCGCTCCGGGCTGATTGGTCGTATTTGTCAAAGCCTGCTGGCCGCGCGGCGTGTTGCGCAGCGTAGTACCGTTGCCGAACGTGCCGCGAAGCGCGCTTTCCTGTGCATGCGCCTGGAACGCGCATAGCGCGGTTGCCAGTCCTGCCGAACAGAGCAAGGCCCGCAGCGCCCGCGGCGGGCGTCGTTTCTGTTGGCGGCGGACCCGAGACATCGTCACCTGACTGCATTGAAGACGCGGGCGGCGTCAAACTTACGGAACCGTAAATCCGGATGGTTAACAGAGGGTTGAGGCAAGGCAGCCGCCAACGCTATTGGGTCGCGATAATATTGGACAGCCGGGCTGCAACGCGCTAATCGCATCGACCATGCATTCGCGACCAATCAAGAAAAAAGCCGATCCGCAGGCAGCGATTGCCTCGGCGATGCGAACGGTGGCCACCGGGCAGATGGGCATCCAGGCGTTGCAAGATGCGCTGGACAACGGGCTGTCCGAGCCATTTGCGCAAGCGGTCTCGCTGTTATCGACCATCTCCGGCCGCGTCATCGTCACCGGGGTGGGCAAGAGCGGCCATATAGGCTCAAAGATCGCGGCAACGCTGGCTTCCACCGGCACGCCGGCCTTTTTCGTCCACCCGTCGGAAGCCAATCATGGCGATCTGGGCATGATCGCCCGTGACGACGCCATCATCGCTATGTCCTGGTCGGGCGAGACGACCGAGCTGAAGGGCATTGTTGCCTATGCCAGCCGCTTCTCCATCCCGCTGATTGCGATCACGGCGGGCGAGACATCGGCGCTGGCGCGCGAGGCGACGATCGTGCTTTGCCTGCCGAGGTCGCCGGAAGCCTGCCCGCACGGCCTTGCCCCCACCACCTCGACGCTGCTGCAACTGGTGATGGGCGATGCGCTGGCGATCGCGCTTCTGGAGGCGCGGGGCTTCACCGCCGACCATTTCCGCACCTTCCATCCCGGCGGCCAGCTCGGCGCCAATCTCACTCATATCGGCGATATCATGCATTCGGGCGAGGCGATGCCGGTCGTGTCGTTGGGCACCGGCATGCGCGATGCGGTGACCGTGCTGTCGCGCAAGCGCTTCGGCTGCGTATGTGTGGTCGACGGCGAGGGAAAGCTGGCAGGTATCGTCACCGATGGCGACCTGGCGCGTAATCTCGACCGCAGTCTCGGCGAGATGGTGGTCGAAGATATCATGACGCGGGCGCCCAAGACGGTAAAGCCGCAGATGATGGCAAGTGCGGCCATCGCCATCCTCAACCAGCACAATATCAGCGCGCTGGTCGTGGTGGAGGATGAGCGCCCGGTTGGCGTCGTGCACTTCCACGACCTGCTGCGAATCGGGGTGGCGTAATTCAGAGCATCGGACAGAAAAGTGGAAACCGGTTTTCGGTCCGACGCTCTAACAAGAACCTCATACCGGCTCCACCACCAGTTCCGAGCCTTGCACAGAGGCGACGCGCACCCGCGTGCCGGTCGGCAGGTCAGGTCCGGAGACAAGCCAAAGCGTGTCGCCAAGCTGGATCCGGCCGCGCCCTTCGCGGATCGGCTCGGTCAGAGTTGCCGTGCGGCCGATCAGCTGCTCGCTGCGGCGGTTGAGCAGCGGCTGGTCGCTCTGGCCGTTCCTGCCGCCCATCAGCCGGTTGCCGAGATAGGCCGACACCAACGACAGGAGCAGGAATACCAGAACCTGCACCTGCCACACCCACGCGCTGGCGTCCCAGAGCATGAGCGATATGGCGCTGGTGATGAGGGCGGCGATGCCGATCCATAGCAGGAAGACGCCGGGAACCAATATTTCCAGCGCCAGCAGCGCAAAGCCCAGCACCATCCAGTTCCATGGGCCGAGTTCGAGGAAGATGCGCTCCAGCATCGCCTTGCCCTAGTTCTGGTCTGGCGTGCGGATGCTCGGCGGGCGCGAACCCTGCCTTGGCGAGCCGGCCTGACCATCGCCTTTGAATACCTCCTGGGCGATGGCGCCGATGCCACCGAGCGAGCCGATCAGCGAGGAGGCCTCCAGCGGCATCAGCACTACCTTGTTGTTGCTGGACGAGCCGATCTTGGCAAGCGCGTCGGTATATTTCTGGGCTACGAAATAGTTGATCGCCTGCACGTCGCCCTTGGCGATTGCCTCAGACACCACCTGCGTTGCCCGCGCCTCGGCTTCGGCGGCGCGCTCGCGCGCCTCGGCATCGCGGAAGGCAGCCTCGCGCCGGCCCTCTGCTTCCAGCACCTGCGCCTGCTTGAGGCCTTCGGCCTCAAGGATCTGGGCGCGCTTGTTGCGCTCGGCCATCATCTGGCGCGCCATCGATTCCACCAGATTGGCCGGCGGGTTGATGTCCTTGATCTCCACCCGCGTCATCTTGATGCCCCATGGATGGGCGGCTTCGTCGACGATGCGCAGCAGGCGTTCATTGATTGCGTCACGGTTCGAAAGCAGTTCGTCCAGGTCCATCGAGCCCATGACGGAGCGGATATTGGTCATGGTCAGGTTGAGGATGGCGTTCTGCAGGTCTGAGACCTGATAGGCGGCCTGCGGCGCGTTAAGCACCTGGAAGAAGGCGACGCCATCGACGGCGACGATGGCGTTGTCGCGGGTGATGACCTCCTGCGTGGGCACCGGGAGCACCTGTTCCATCATGTTCATCTTGGCGCCGATGCGGTCGATGAAGGGGATGATCAGATTGAGGCCGGGCGTCAGCGTCTTGGTGTAGCGGCCGAAGCGCTCGACCGTGTAATTGTAGCCCTGCGCCACCGTCTTGATGCCGGTAAACAGCACCAGAAGCACGAGGATGGCGAGTATCGGGATGATGAAATCGAGACCGGTAAACGGCATGCAGGGCTCCTCAAATCGCTAGTGGAACCGTTCTCATATGGTCCCATCATCCTGATTCTTAGGAGGGTTTCGGCGCGGTTACAATCACGCCGCGAGAAATGGCCGTGCGTTCCCGCTGTCGAGGGCGTCAGATCCAGCCGGACAATTCGCGCCGCACCAGCGTCTCGATCACCGTCATGCCTTCCTTGCTGTCGTTCAGACAGGGGATATGAGAAAAATTCTTGCCGCCGGCTTCCTTGTAGATGCCCGCGACTTCCTGCGCGATCTCCTCCAGCGTCTCGATGCAATCGGCGGCAAAGCCCGGATTGACGATGGCGATCGACTTCACGCCCTCCTGCGCCAATCGTTCCACGGTCTTGTCGGTATAGGGCTTGACCCATTCCGCGCGCCCGAACAGCGACTGGAAAGTGGTGATCAGCCGGCCCTCGTCCCAGCCCAGCCTCTGGCGCAGCAGCCGCGTCGTCTCGTGGCAATGGTTGGCATAGGGGTCGCCCTTTTCGGCATAGGATTTGGGAATGCCGTGATAGGAGGCGAGCACGACTTCCGGCTTGAAGTCGAGCGTCGCAAGGTGGCTTTCGATCGAGTGGGCGAGCGCATCGATATAGACCGGGTCGTTGTAATAGGCAGGCACGCTGCGCAGCGCCGGCATGTAGCGCATCTTCATCAGCGCCTCGAACAGCTTGTCGTTCACCGTTGCCGTCGTCGTCGCCGAATATTGCGGATAGAGTGGCAAAACCACCAGCCGCGTGCAGCCCTGCGCAGTCAGCTTGCGCGCCACGCTTTCCATCGAGGGGTTGCCGTAGCGCATGGCGAAATCCACCACGACATTCGGCAGGTCGGAAAGCGCCTGGGCAAGCTTGTCGCCCTGCGCGCGCGTCAGCGTCAAAAGCGGCGATTCATCGAGTTCGTAATTCCAGATCTTCCGGTAGTTGGCGCCGGATTTCGAAGGCCTGGTGTTCAGCACGATACCGTAGAGGATCGGATACCACTTAAGGCGCGGTTCTTCGATGACGCGGCGGTCCGACAGGAATTCGCGCAGATAGCGCCACATGGAGGCGAAATCGAAGCCGTCCGGTGTGCCGAGATTGACCAGCATGACACCGATCTTCTCCGCCTGCGGACTTGTACTGCCAACGGGCAACGAGCCGGCGGCCCTAGCCCCGGCCTTGATGTTCTCAACTGTGTTCATTCAGCGTTACTCCCGCACACGCTCGGAACGTAGCGGTGCGCGGAAGAAATTCAATGCAGCGTCTGGCCGCAGGCAGGCCATGTCGGGTTGGCCTGCCTGCCTGCGGTAGTTCATACGCCCTCAGTTCGCGGCCGGAATGGTCAGCGTCGCCCCCACCGGCAGGCGCTTGGGCGCATAGGCGGAATTGGCGTCGGCAATCTTCTTCCACTGCCCGCCGTCACCATAGACCGCCTTGGCGATGTCCCAATAGGTGTCGCCGGCGGCAATGACATGGCTGTTGGCCGCCGCCGGCTGGGCAGTCGTATCTGCTGGGGCAGCGGCCGGTTGGGCCGCCGCTTCGGCCGGCGTGGCTGCCGCGGCGAGTTCGGTGATGCGACCGTCGAGCTTGGGCGTATAGGGGCGGTTCTTGGCCAGATAGTCGGCCACGACCTGTTCCAGGCTCGGGCCGAAATCATAGGTTTTCTCGGCCTTGGTGGCGAAAATCTCGTAGCCGTCACCGCCACCGCGCACGAAATTGTTGGTCACCACGCCATAGGTCTTGGCGGGATCGAGCGGCTTCCACTGGCCATCTTCCATCACCTCGATCGATTTCAGGCGGCCCTCGTTGGGTGCAACCGATTTGTCGAAGGAATATTTCAGCCCGGCCACCTGCGGGAACTTGCCCTTGCCTTCCTCGATCTCGCTCAGGCCGGCCTCGATCGAATCGGCGATGTCCTTGCCGGAAAGCTGGAATGTCGCCACCGTGTTCTGGAACGGCAGCACCGTCAGCACCTCGCCCATGGTCACGGTGCCGGCGTCGATGGAAGCGCGGATGCCGCCGCCATTCTGGAGCGCGATCTGGATGCCCTGGTCCTTGGTGCGCTCGAGGATGGCGTCGGAGATGAGATTGCCCATCTCGCATTCCCGTGCGCGGCAGCTTTCGCGGCTGCCGTCGATCGCTGCGGTCGTCTCCGAAACCTCCTTGTTCTTCAACTCCTCGATCGGCGCGCCCAGCTCCTTGATGCGGTCGAGCACCGCCTGGTCGGGCGCGATCGACTTGTCTAGATAAAGCGGATCGCCGCTTGCCTCCTTGACCACGCCATTGTCGTCGAACACGACCTTGAACTCGCCGAGATATTTCGAATAAGACGCTGCCTGGGTAACGGGCACCTTGTAGCCATCCGGGTTGTCCACCATCGTCGGGTAGGGGCCCTCGGCCTTGGCGTCGGTATTCGACAGCAACGAATGCGAATGGCCGCCCACCACGACATCGACACCGGGAATCTTGGCGATCATCTCCTTGTCGCGCGGATAGCCGACATGGGTAAGCGCGATGATCTTGTTGACGCCCTCGGCCTTCAGTTTCTCGACCTCGGCGGTGATGGTCTTGATGTCGTCTTCAATGGTGATGTTGGGGCCGGGCGAGGCCACCTCGGGCGTATCGGTGGTCACCGCGCCGATAATGCCGATCTTTTGCCCGCCGACCTCAAGCACTATCGACGGTTTGATGCGGTCGCCGACCTTGGATTGCGCATTGGCCTGCACATTGGCGCTGAGCACCGGGAACTTGATGACATCCAGGAAAGGCGCCAGTGCGTCCTCGCCGTCGTCGAATTCATGGTTACCGACGGTCATGGCGTCGAATTTCATCAGGTTCAGGAACTCGGCCTCGGCAGCGCCCTTATAGGTCGCGTAGAACAGCGAGCCCTGGAAATTGTCGCCGCCGTTGAGCAGAAGCACGTTCTGCCCGTCCAGTGCCATGCGGCGCTCCGCAATGGCGGTGACCAGCCGTGCGGCGCCGCCGATGCACTCGCCCTTGGTCTCCTCCTCGGCCGAACAGGTGGATTCATATTTGTTGTTGGATTCGATACGGCTATGCCAGTCGTTGATATGCAGGATGTTGAGCGTGTAGTCGGCAAATGAAGCGCCTGCGGACAGGCTGAGCGCGGACGCCGACAAAGCGGCGATGGCGGCAAGTTTCTTCATGCGATCTCTCCCCGAAATGATCCGTTGGCAGCTATAGCGTCCGTTCTTGACCGTTTTCCTACATGGCGGGGGGCATGTTCACACCGGGGTTTGCCCGATGCAAGCAGAATTGCGCTGCGCCCGAGCGTAACACTTGGCCGGCTATTGGAACCGCTTCCGGCGTCCTTAAAGATGCTATCTGTTGTAGTCGCGCTCGTCGGCGATGATCTTGCCGTCATTGGGCAGCGAACCCGGTGTGGCGATGGTTACGGCGCCGCCGAGCTTGGTGACGTCGCGCAGCGAGGCTTCCAGCGCCTTGCCGTCCGGCGTCTGTCCGGAGGCGGGCTCGACATGAAGGGCCATGCTGTCGCGTTCGCCCTCACGGGTCACCACCAGCCTTGCCCTGGCGACCTCAGGGTGGCGCTTGAGCACTTCGGCGATCTGTTGCGGATCAACGAACATGCCCTTGACCTTGGTGCGCTGGTCGGCGCGGCCCATCCAGCCCTTGATCCGCTTGCCGGTGCGGCCGCAAGGCGACATGCCGGGAAGCACCGCCGAAAGGTCGCCGGTGCCAAGCCGCACGAAAGGGTAGGCCTGGTTGAAGGTGGTCACCACCACTTCGCCCACCTCGCCATCCGGCACCGGATCGTTGGTTCCAGGCCGCACGATCTCGACGATGATATGCTCGTTGAGGATCATGCCGGGATTGGGCGTGCCGTCGGGTCCGGCACTCTCATAGGCGATGACACCGCATTCGGCCGTTGCATAGCATTGCATCACATTGACGCCGCGCTCGCGATATTCAGCCCGCAGCGACGGAAACAGCGCGCCGGCCGAGACGAGGCCGAGTCTCAGCGAGGACAGGTCCTTGCCCTGCTCGGCGGCGTGGTCGAGCAGCACTTTGAGGAAATCCGGTGTGCCGCAATAGGCCCTTGGGCGCAATTGCGCGGCTGCCTCGATCTGCATGTCGGTGTTACCGGTGCCGGCAGGAAACACGGTACAGCCGAGCGCCCGCGCCCCGGCGTCGAGCATGAAGCCGCCGGGTGTCATATGGTAGGCGAAGGCGTTATGGACGATATCGCCCGGCCGGATGCCGGCGGCAAAGAAAGCGCGCGCGGCGGCACCGGGATCGATCCCCGCACCTTCCGGCTCCCATAGCGGGCCGGGCGAGAGGAACACATGCTTGCCGGCCAGCGCCCTCGGATCGGCAAAGCCGCCGAAGGGAGGGTTTTCGGTCTGGAGCCGCATCAGTTCGGCCTTGCGCAGCACAGGAAGCTTCGCCAGCGCCGCCCGGTCGATAACGCTGTGCTGATCGATGCCGTCAAGCCAGCTTGCCAGGCCCGGAATTGCCTCAGTCGCGGATTTTAGAAAGCCGGGAAGCGCCGAAAAAAGCGCTTGCTCACGTGCCGCGGGGTCGCGGGTTTCCAACTCGTCGAAATGCGCGACCATAAATCCTCCCTGATCATGCCGGCATGATCAGGCCGGTTTATCGCAGCAGTCAGTGTCGGCGCAAGCGGCACCGTTGCGATGCGGTGTGGCTTCGGCGCGGATCAGCCGACAGGCGGGCGTCGCGTCAGCACGAATTGCTGGCCGTTGGCGCTGGTGCAGTTGAGCTGCGTGCTGGTCGCCAGCAGGCAATTGACGTTGGTGGTGGTCTGGCGGATGAGCGAATGCATGGTGATTTCCACCGTGCGGGCATCGGCCATCCGATAGCTGCCATCGGCAAGCTTGTTGCCGGTATCGAGCGCATTGGTCTGGAAGACGCCGCCCGAGAAGCTCGAAACCGCCACGCCGTCGGTGCTCAGCCAGTCGCCTTCCACGCCCCTTGGCGCTGCCGCGATCGGGCCGCCCATGCCGCCCGGCCCGCTGCTGACGCAGCCCGCCAGCAAAGTCGCCAAGGAAGCGAGCGCTCCTGCAAAAGCCAGTGTCCGCGCAATGGTCATGTCAAAATCCTCTCCTCAGTCCGCCCCGCCAGCAATCGCGCTATTTTCACACGATTGCAAGGCATTGGCCGTGGGTTGCGATGTGCCGCTGCGGCTTACCGAACCAGAATGTTACGAAACTGCCACGGGTCGCTTGCGTCGATGTCTTCGGCAAAAAGACCCGGCCGTCCCTCAAGCGGCGTCCAGTCGGTATAGTAGCCCTTGACCGGCCCGAGATAGGGCAGTTGCACCTCCAGGCAGCGCCTGAAATCCATCTCGTCGGCTTCGACGATGCCGCTTTGTGGATTTTCCAGCGCCCACACCATGCCTGCCAGCACCGCCGACGACACCTGCAGGCCGGTGGCATTCTGGTAGGGCGCCAGTTCGCGCGCCTCCTGCAGCGAAAGCTGGGAACCGAACCAATAGGCGTTCTTGTCGTGGCCATAGAGCAGGACGCCCAGCTCGTCGGCGCCGTCCAGCAGCTCGTTTTCGTCCAATATGTGCTGCACCGGTTGCGCCCGGCCGGCGGCGCCGAACATCTCATACATTGAGAGCACGGCGTCGTTGCAGGGATGATAGGCATAGTGGCAGGTCGGGCGATAGGCGACCTCGCCCTTATCGTCACGCAGGGTGAAGAAATCGGCGATAGAGATCGCCTCATTGTGGGTGACCAGCAGGCCATATTGCGCACCCGGCGTCGGACACCAACTGCGCACGCGGGTATTGGCGCCGGGCTGCTCGAGATAGATTGCCGCCTTGCAGCCGGATTTCTGGTCCTTGGCGTTTTCCGGCCGCCATTTCTCATGCGAGCCCCAGCCAAGTTCGGCCGGCTGCAGCCCTTCGGCGATGAAGCCCTCCACCGACCATGTGTTCCAGAACGCATTCAGCGGCTTCGGCTCCTTGGTGCGTTGCGTGTCGCGCTCCGCGATATGGATGCCCTTGACGCCGAGGTCCTGCATCAGCCGTGCCCAGCCCTCGCGGTCGCTGGTGGCCGGCACGGAAATGTCGCGGCCGAGGTCTCCGGCAAGGTTCACCAGCGCCTGCTTGACGAACCATGACACCATGCCCGGATTGGCGCCGCAGGTGGAAACGGCGGTGGTGCCTCCGGGGCTTCTGGCAATTTCGGCCCGCAGCGTTTCGCGCAGCGCATAGTTGGTGCGCGCGGCATTGTCGGCGCTTTCATCGAAATAGAAGCCGAGCCAGGGCTCGATCACCGTATCGATATAAAGCACGCCGAGTTCGCGGCAGAGTTTCATCAGGTCGAGCGAGGACGTGTCGACCGAGAGGTTGATGCAAAAGCCGCGTCCTTCGCCCTTGGTGAGCAGCGGAGTGAGAAATTCCCGGTAGTTCTGCCTTGTCACCGCCTCTTTAAGAAAGTCGATGCCGCGCTCATCGGCCAGCCTGCGATCGGCATCGCGCGGGTCGATGATCGTCATGCGGGATTTGTCGAACTTGAAATGGCGTTCGAGGAGAGGAAGTGTTCCCCGTCCGATCGAGCCGAAGCCGATCATCACCACCGGGCCGGTTATCTCACCATAGAGGGGCCATTCTTGTGTCGCCATCTTGGGGCACGCTCCATTGTTTCGCGCGGTATCGGAATTCGTAAAAAAGGCGAAACGCCAACCACAATTCGATGTCACAATAAAGCGGAATTCGACAAACGGTTGCAGTTATCGGCGCAGGACCGCGAAAAGCGGGACCGATTTCCCCGAAAAATCATGCCTCATCCTGCATCTTGCGCAGGATCGCCGCCAGCCGGTCGCGATCGGCCGCGAGCCCCTTGTAGTCGAGCTGGGCCTGGTCGAGCGCATCCAGTTGGTCGGCAAATGAAGATGCCAGGCGCGTGGCTTCGGAGTGCCGGGCCAGTGTCGAGAGCGGGTCGAGATAGATGCGGATGGTGAAAACGATGTCGCCCGATCGCGGCAGTTTGCGCAGCGTCTGGCGCTCGACGCGGATGAAAGCCTGTGCGGCGATATCGTCCTCTGCCGAGAATTTCGACGGGCGCATGGTGGCGCGGTCGATGCGCTGCTGTTGCGAGAACGGCATGTAAAGTTCGCGGCCGGCCTGCAGCGACCAGTTGAAGCGCTGGACTGGCTGTTCGACCAGAAGGTTGTCGAAGACACGGTCGATGATCGAAGCTGTGCGCGTGCCGGGGCCGAAGGCCGGCACCGGGATGTGGATGTCCTGCATCGTGCGGCCGAATTTCTCCTCCAGCGACCAGGAAGAGGGAAAGCACAGCGCGCCGGCATCGAGCCGCCAGCCATCCTCGTGGCGGCGCATCAGGATCAGGTCCTCGGGCACCAGCAGCGAGGCAACTCGCAGCGGTGCCGCTGTGTCGTCGACTTCGACGGAGCGGGAGCCGCCGGCGATATGGATGCGCGTGCCTTCCTGCCGGTAAGTATCCGGGTGGTGTTCCAGAAGATGGGCGACCAGCAGGTCGAGCAGTTCGCGCTGCGCATCGACCGTTGCCTCCTGCGCCACGAAAACCTTGCCGGGCACCGTCGCATAGAGACGGTCCTTTTCGGAAAGATATGTCGTGAGGTCGTCGTCGAGTTCGATCCACTCGCGCGGATCAAGCGGCTTCAGCGCGATCGTAAAAGGCTTGGTGGAACCGTCATAGGGCGTGTGCTTGAGCGGCTGGATCAATTCTGGCTCTCAAACGGACATCTCGGATGTTCTGAAATACCGGGTGCCTGCCAGCCGCGCAATGCAGTGTCTCTTAGGCCAGCCGCGCCGCAATCAGTCCCCGCAGCGAATTGCCAACGAAAAGGGTTCCCGGCTCGCGCAAATCCTCGAGAGTCAGCATAGCCTCGATTGCCTTGCCGGTTTCCAGCATTTCGGCGCGCAGGACGCCGGCCAGCAATCCGCAATCCAGCGCTGGAGTGCGCAGCGGCCCGATGCCGTTGTCGATGAAAATCGTGGTGATGGTGCCTTCGCAGACCATGCCGCATTGGTTGAGCAGGATCACCTCGTCGGCCTGCGTGGTGGAGAACTCGGCGCGGGCTGCCTCATAGGCCTGCCGCAGCGTGGTCTTGTGGCGCAGCAGCTTGTTGGTGGCGTCGAGCCGAGTGCGGGCGATGCCGAGCCGCCACACCGTGTCGTGCGGTAGTGGCGTGAAGGGATGGGCAGTCACGTCGGCCTTGCCGTTTGGCTCCAGTGTCAGGCGAATGCGCAGCGGGGCGTCGCTTGCCTCGACCGTTGCGAGCTGGCGGTCGATTTCGGCTGGGGAATGTTCAAAGCCGAGGTCGCGGGCCGAAGCGGCAAGGCGGGCGAGATGCCTGTCCAGCCGCACGAAGCCTGTTTGCGGCTCCCAGCGCAGGGTTTCAATCAGTTCGAAGCCGGCAGCGTTCCCGTCGCGAAGCGGGCCTTGAGCAAACATTCGGCATATTCCTCTTCAGCCGTTGAATCGAAGACCACGCCGCCGCCGACATTATATATCGCCTCGCCGCCGGGATGCAGCGAGATGGTGCGAATGGCGACCGAAAAACGCATCGGGCCGCCGGGCGAAATCCAGCCAATGGCGCCGCAATAGACGTCGCGCGGCGTGCCTTCCAGTTCATGCAGGATTTCCATCGCCCGGATCTTCGGCGCGCCGGTGATCGAGCCGCAGGGGAAAAGCGCTGCGAAGATTCGGGCGATCGGCAGATCCGGCAGCAATTTCGCGCGGACCCGGCTCACCATCTGATGCACAGTCGGATAGCTCTCGATGCGGAACAGTTCGGGCACGTCGAGCGTGCCGACTTCGCTGATCAGCGAGATGTCGTTGCGCAAGAGATCGACGATCATCCGGTTTTCGGCCTGGTTCTTCGGGTCATTGCGCAGGAAATCATGCTGCGCCCGGTCTTCCTCTTTCGTCTTGCCGCGTGGCGCGGTGCCCTTCATCGGGTGGGTTTCGATCCAGCCCTCTTCATCCACCTGGAAGAACAATTCGGGCGAGCGCGACAGCACGACCGGGCCGGCGAGCGATACCAGCGCGCCATATTTCACCGGCTGGCGTTCGGTCAGCGCATTGAAGGCGGCGAGCGGGTCGCCCGACCATTGCGCATTGACCGGAAAGGTCAAATTGCCCTGATAGCAGTCACCTTCGCGCAAATGCCGATGCAGGCGTGAAAATCGTTTCTGGTAGTCTTCGAAGGTCCAGCTTGCCCGTGCATCGAAGATCGGACCGTTGGTCGCGCTCGGACGTGAACCGGGCAGGTCGCTTTCTGACGGACCGTCGAACACGCCAAGGCATATGAGGGGCGCGCGCCGCCCCTCGGGCAGGATCGGCCTAAGTTTTGGCTCGAGGAGATAACCGGCTTCATAGGAAAAATAGCCGGCCAGCCATTTGCCTGATTCATGGGCGGCCTGCGTCGCTTCCAGTGCGGGAAAGAAGTCTTCGGCGTTGTCGGCCGTAATGATTTCGCGCGGCCGGTCGAACAGAAGTTCATGGCCGGCGAGGTCGTCGCGGAACAGGGCGAAGTGTGGGTTCGGCATTCTGGATGCGGTGTCCGGTCCGTATCAGTCCAGTGCTTCCAGCTCGTCAATCAGCTCGCCGATCACGGCAAGCCCGATCTGCCAGAAGGCGGGATCGGAAGCGTCGAGCCCGAAGGGTCTCAGAATCTCGGAGTGATGCTTGGTGCCGCCGGCGCGCAGCATGTCGAAATATTTGGCCTGAAAACCGCGCTCGGCGTTCTGGTAGACCGCATAGAGCGAATTCACCAGGCAGTCGCCGAAGGCATAGGCATAGACATAGAAGGGCGAATGGATGAAGTGCGGAATATAGGTCCAGAAGGTCTCATAGCCCTCGCGCAGCTTGATGGCCGGCCCCAGGCTTTCGGCCTGCACCTCAAGCCAGAACTGGCCGATCCGGTCGGAGGTCAGTTCGCCGTTACGCCGCTCAGTGTGGATCTTGCGCTCGAATTCGTAGAAGGCGATCTGGCGAACCACCGTGTTGATCATGTCCTCGACCTTCTGGGCCAGCATCGCCTTGCGCTCGCGCCGGTCGGTGGTGTTGTCGAGCAGCAGGCGGAAGGTCAGCATCTCGCCAAAAACCGAGGCGGTTTCGGCAAGCGTCAGCGGGGTCGATGCCATCAGCGCCCCTTGCTCGCCGGCCAGAACCTGATGCACGCCGTGGCCAAGCTCATGGGCAAGCGTCATCACGTCGCGCGGCTTGCCGAGATAATTGAGCAGCACGTAAGGGTGGGCGGACGGCACCGTAGGATGCGCAAAGGCGCCTGGCGCCTTGCCGGCGCGCACCGGCGCGTCGATCCAGCGGCGATCGAAGAAGGTACGCGCTATGTCGGCCATTTCCGGCGAGAAGCGCTGATAAGCCGAAAGCACCGTGTTCCTGGCCTCGTCCCAGCCGATGGTCGCCTGCGGCGTCTCGGGCAGGGGGGCGTTACGATCCCAGTGGTTCATCTCCTCCATGCCGAGCCATTTCGCCTTCATCGCGTAATAGCGATGCGACAGGCGTGGATAGGCCTCGCGCACCGCGGCGGCGAGCGCATCGACGACCTCGCGCTCGACCCGGTTGGCGAGGTGGCGTGAATCGGCGATGTCCTGGAAACCGCGCCAGCGGTCGGAGATTTCCTTGTCCTTGGCAAGCGTATTGGTGATCAGTGTGAAAGTGCGCAGGTTCTGCTTGAAAGTGGTGGCCAGCGCTTCGGAAGCCTTGCGCCGCACCATGCCGTCGGCATCCTGAAGCCGGTTGAGCGTTGGCTCCAGCGCCAGTTCCTCGCCGTCGATCTCGAAGCGAAGATCGGTCATCGTCTCGTCGAAGAGCCTGTTCCATGCGCCGCGGCCGGTGATCGACTTCTCATGGAAAAGCTGCTCGATGCGGTCTTCGAGCTGGTAGGGCCGGTCCTTGCGCAGATCGAGCACCCAGGGCCTGTAATGGCCGAAGGCCGGGTCGGCATCGAGGGCGGCCAGAATGTCGGCATCCTCGATCAGATTGAGTTCCAGAGAAAAGAACAGCAGATGCGAACTCGCATCCGTCATCTTCTCCTGGATATCGCCATAAAGCTTGGCGCGCTGCGGATCGGCGGTGTTGCCCGCATAGATCAGCCCGGCATAAGACGCGATGCGGCCGATCAGTTCCTCGATCGCCTCATAGGCGCGCAAGGCTTCACCAAGGCAACCGCCGGTTCCCTTCTTCGCTTCGGCAGCCAGCGTGCCCTTCCAGCGCTGCTCGAAGGCAATAGCGTCGCTGGCGGCCTTTTTAAGATCGCGCGTCAGTTCGGGCGCATCCATGGCGGGATAAAGATCGGTGAGGTCCCATTCCGGCAGATCGCCGAGGCCTGAAGCGGCCTGACCGGAAGACAGAGGGGCAGCATTCTGTCCCGAAACTAAGCGCATTACATTACCTTCCGATCACAGTAGAGAAAAACCGGAGCAATCTTAAAGACTTCGTTCACCGGCTTTTTTGAAGGCTTATTTAGAACCCTGTGCCATGATGATCCAGACGGCAACAACGCTCTAAAGGCGATTTTCAGAATTTATTCATGTCAGCGCCCATCCTGATAGTCGATGACGATCCCGTGCAGCGGCGGCTGCTTGAGGCGGCGGTCAACAAATTCGGCCATGACGCGATCCTCGCCCATGACGGCGAGGCGGCGCTGAAGACGCTCGAACATTCGGGCGCCGGCAATGTCTCCGTGGTCATCCTCGACCTGGTCATGCCCGGCATGGACGGCATCGGTGTGCTGGAGGCGATGCGCGAGCGCCAGATCGCCACACCGGTGATCGTGCAGACGGCGAAGGGTGGCATCGAGACCGTTGTGTCGGCGATGCGCAACGGTGCCTTCGATTTCGTGGTCAAGCCGGCGTCGCCCGACAGGCTGAAAGCCGCGATCTCCAATGCGCTCAAGGTCGAGGCGCTTGGCGGGTCGGCCAAACGCGGACCACGCCAGGGCGGCCATCTCACCTTCAAGGACCTTGTGACCAACAGTCCGGCCATGGAGCGGGTGATCCGGCTCGGGCAGAAGGCGGCAGCATCCAGCATCCCGATCCTCATCGAAGGTGAGTCAGGCGTCGGCAAGGAACTGGTGGCCCGCGCCATCCAGGGCTCGGGCGCGCGGCGCTCGCGGCCGTTCATCACCGTCAATTGCGGCGCCATCCCCGACAATCTGGTCGAAAGCATCCTGTTCGGCCATGAGAAGGGCTCGTTCACCGGCGCAACCGAAAAGCACACCGGAAAATTCGTCGAGGCCCATACCGGCACTCTGTTCCTGGACGAGATCGGCGACCTGCCGCTCGATGTCCAGGTCAAGCTGCTGCGCGCGGTGCAGGAGGGCGAGGTCGATCCTGTCGGCGGACGCTCCACCGTCAAGGTCGATATCAGGCTGATTTCGGCCACCCATCGCAATCTGCTGCAGCAGGTGAAGGACGGGAAGTTCCGCGAGGATCTGTTCTACCGGCTCAATGTCTATCCGATTTTCGTGCCGCCCTTGCGCGAGCGCAGCGACGACATCCCCTATCTGGTGCGCCATTTCATGAAGCGCGTGCCGCCGTCCGAAACGCGCGGCCGGATCGTAGATATTTCCTCCAGCACGCTTAAAATGCTGCAGGCCTATGACTGGCCGGGCAATATCAGGCAGCTTGAAAACGCGGTCTTCCGCGCCTGCGTGCTGTGCGAGGACGATGTCCTGACCGAGGAGGAATTCCCGCAGATCCGCACCCAGGTCGAGGGCGTGGTCCGCCTCGACGACGTTGCCGTCGAAGCTGCGCCAGCCATTGCCGACGAACCCGTCCGGGTGCAGCCCGCACGGGACTATCGCGAAACCGTTCCGGCGGTTCCTGCCCGGCAGCAGCATTTCGGCCTGGTGGCGGCACTCGATGAGCGTGGCAATGTGCGCACGCTGGCCGATGTGGAACTGGAGATGATCCGGCTTGCCATCGACCATTATGGCGGCCAGATGAGCGAGGTCGCACGCCGCCTCGGCATCGGGCGCTCCACGCTTTACCGCAAGCTGAAGGAATATGGCATCGACCCCGATGCCGGCCGCGAGCGGCTGCAATAGGCGTTTATCCAAACGAATCTTAACTAGCGTGGCGCAAGCCCGCTGATGTAAACGCCCGGTTTACCACGCTGGGCGGTGCTGTTTTTTTGCCGGGACAATGCCACGGTGTCACCGCATTTCGACTTCAATAAGCAGTGATTAACCATTAGGATCGATAGTCGGACGTGAATCTTTCGACGTCCGGGAGTCAAATCCGGGGACAAATGGCACTCTGTAAGGCCTTTTGATTTGATTAGCATCGCACGCTTAAAAAACCGGCGAAACCTTGCAACGTCCGGCTGGCAGAGAATGCTGGTCGCAGTGCTGATCGCCATGGGTTTTCTCGCCGCCGCATCGTCCGTGGCAAGCGCCGAGACAAGGACGCTGAAGCTCTACTTCATCCATACCAAGGAGAAGGCGGCGATCACGTTCAAGCGCAACGGCCGCTACGACCAGGCCGGGCTGAAGCAGATCAACCGGTTCCTGCGCGACTGGCGCCGCAACGAGCCGACCAATATGGACCCGCGTCTGCTCGACCTGATCTGGGAAGCCTACCAGGCCTCCGGCTCGCGCGACTATATCCATGTCGTGTCCGCCTATCGTTCGCCGGCGACCAACTCGATGTTGCGCAGCCGCTCCAAGGGCGTGGCCAACAAGAGCCAGCATATGCTGGGCAAGGCGATGGATTTCTACCTGCCCGACGTCAAGCTCAAGAAGCTGCGCGAGATCGGCCTGAAGGCGCAGGCCGGCGGCGTCGGCTACTATCCGCGCTCCGGCTCGCCCTTCGTCCATTTCGATGTCGGCAATGTGCGCCACTGGCCGCGCATGAGCCGCAAGGAGCTGGTGGCGGTGTTCCCGGGCGGCAAGACCCTGCATGTGCCGAGCGACGGCAAGCCATTGCCGGGCTTCGAACAGGCGGTCGCCGCCTATCAGGCCCGCAAGGACAGCGGCCATCTGGCCGTCGCCCTTGCCGGTTCCGGCGGCAGCAGCAAGAAATCCGGCGGATTGCTTGCCGCCCTCTTTGGCGGTGGCGGTGGAGCCGACGAGGAGGAAGACAGCAGCCCGGTCCTGGCGTCAGCGCCTGCGCCGAAGACGGCCGTCAAGCAGGCGGCACCGGCAGCCAAACCCGATCCCGGTATCCAGATATTGTCGCCGGAGGAGGCCCAGCGCGCCGACATACCGCAGATCGCCGATGCGCCTGAACAGACGCCGGAAACGATCATAGCGGCACTTCCGGCACGCAGCGTGCCGCTGCCGGCGCTCGCGCCGCGTCCTGAGGCCGATGTCGCGCCCACGGTGGTTGCCACGGCTGCGGAACCGGAGAACGTGCCTTTCGGCATGGCCCAGGCGCCATTGCCTGAAGGCGCGCCGGCCGAAGAAGCAAGCGAGGTCGCGCTCAATATTCCGCTGCCGACGCGCCGGCCGGACTACACGCCGCCGCGTGAGCTGGCTGCACCTGCCGAACAAGATGCGATCCTGCTTGCGCTGGCAGAGCCGCAAGCCGAAAAGCCGACCATGGCCGATGTCGCATCGCTGCCGCTGCCGGAGAACCGGCCCGAGACGCTCGACCGCGACATGGTCGTTGCCGCATTGCCCGACACGCCGTCGGCCCTGCCGGAAACCGCCAAGTCGGAACATCTGACCAAGGCGGCGGTAGAGGCGGAAATGAAGGCCAGCAGCGAACGCGTCGCGGCCCTCGCCAGCAGCACGGCAACGCCGCGCGATGCGGTGGTCCAGCGTGCGCCCGGTTCCGATCCGGTCGCGGCCATGGGCTCGGGCGTCAAGACCACGCGCAAGGCCGCTCGCGCCAGTGCCGACGACTCCAAGCCTGACCGCAAGCCAGTGGTCGTCGCCGCCCAGCCGCAGGCCGCCCGCTGGGTGCTGCACACCGATTACGTGAAGAACGCATCGGCCGGAACCAAGGCGCCTTCATTCGCTTATAATCTGGTGCGCACCGCACCGCGCGAGGTCTACACCGCAGGCTTCCAGGCCGGGAATCAGATGGCGGATGCCAACCGCTTCTCCGGCAAGGCGGTGGAATTCCTGTCGGTGGCCCGCTTCTGATAGCCGGCCCGATCGGGTGGAAATCAGCATCGCATGAAAAAGCGCCGGTTTGCCGGCGCTTTTTTATTGGGGGCACAATGCTGACTGACGGTTTTGATAGCTGGCTGAGGAGGTCGTGCTCACCCGTCATCCCGGCGGATCGAGCCCCCGGGTCTTGCCTTTGGCAAGCCCGCAGACAGGCTCCGCGAGAGAGGGGCCGGGGAGCCATTCCGTAACCTTGCCGATATGAGGAATGGGTCCCGGATACGCTGCTTGCTGCGCTATGCAGCGTTCCGGGATGACGCCCGGTTGGCGTTGGCTGCCATCAGGGCAGTGGTCGAGTCGGCTGTTGCGTCTGCCTCACGCCTTGAGTAGATCGGCTGCCTCGCGTGCCAGCTGCTCGATGGCGGCCCAGTCGCCAGGCCTTACCAGTTCGTCGGGCGCAACCCACGACCCGCCAACACAGACGACATTGGGCAGGGCGAGATAGTCGCGGGCGTTCCTGGTCGTGACGCCGCCGGTCGGGCAGAACCTGATACCGGCAAAGGGCGAGGCCAAGGCCTTCAGGAAAGATGCGCCGCCGGCCTGTTCGGCGGGGAAGAATTTCAGGAAGTCCAGACCGGCCTCGCGCGCCATCATGATTTCGCCCGGCGTGATCGCCCCCGGCAGCAGCGGGGTCTTGCTGTTTGCGGCCGCAGCGATCAATTCGCGCGTCACACCGGGGCTGACGATGAATTTCGAGCCTGCCGCTTCGGCCTCGCTGAACTGCCTGGCATTGAGAATGGTGCCGGCACCGACGATTGCTTCCTCCACCTCGGCGGCGACACGGCGGATCGCCTCCAGCGCGTCGGCCGTACGCAGGGTGATCTCGATGGCGGGCAGGCCGCCGCGCGCCAAGGCGCGGGCAAGCGGCACGGCATCGGCCACGCGGTCGATCTTCAGCACCGGAATGACCGGCTGGCCATCGAGGAGAGACAGGAACTGTTCGGTCTTGCTGGGCATGTGTCTATTTCGGTTCCAGAAAATTCAAACGATTTAATGAGGTGCAAAACACGAGTTAACAGGGGATGAGGGACGAGTCTACGGGCGCCATCATCAATTCTAGCTCTGTCACCGCATGCCGAACAGGGCTTGAACGTAAGAAAGGGCGCGTTGCCATATTGTCTGGTCGCTATTCGAGCCCGGCTGCGGCAGGGGACGAGCCTGGCCTGCCACTGGCTTTGCCAAAGCGGGTCTGTCCGAAGATGTTTCCGGCCTTGTCGGGTTGGCTGTCTGGCTGCCGCCATATCGGGCACGGTATTTCTCATAGGCCGCGGCAATTTTCGTATCATAGCCGCCGCGCTTGTAATCGGGTCCGTTATAGCCGCGCGCGAAGCCTTCCCAATCGCGCCTGTTTATGGCGGCGGTGAGGCCGCTTTTTTCGATATAGCGCATCATCAACCGGATCTGACCGGCAACGCCGCTGCGAGCTTCGGCCACCAGCGCATCGACATCCTGATAGCCGAGCCATCGCCAATGTGCGCCCATGACTTGTGCAATGCCCCAGGAAGCCGATTCATGCGCGGCCTGGTGGTCGATAGCGGCCGCCCGCCCCAGCAGTCGCCAGCGTGCGGCTTGCGTGGCCGGATTGGCAACCGCGCCGGCTGTAGGCGAGGCCAGTCCCTGCACCCGCGCCTGTTGCCGTTTTTGCGCCGAGAGCCGCCGGTCGAAATAGTGGCCCTCGAAGCGGATCAGCGGCTCGCGCCGCCCCGATACCAGTGCGAAAGCCTTTCCGCCGCTTTCGACCTCCGCGATTGCCAGCAGAGCGGCCGGCTCGACCCCCAGCGCCTTGGCCGCCGAGGCGATTTCATCGATGGTTTCGGTCGAAAATGTCATGATTGGCAGGCTCCTTGTTTCGCCGCCATTCTGGTGTTGGTTGCCGGGAGGTGGATAAAGACGCTGCCATTAGGCGGGGGCCGAGCCCGGCATCCTGCGTGTAACCGCCTGAGCTGATTGAGAAATTTCACCACTCTTGAAACCGATCCGCGCAGGCGCTAGGTGCCGCAGCCATGAATCCATCCACCACACAGTCAATCCGTGTTGCCGCGCTCTACCGTTTCTGCCGGTTGGAAGCGCCGGAGGCCTTGCGTGGGCCGCTCGCTGCCTTTTGTGCCGAGCGCGGCATCAAGGGCACGCTGCTTTTGGCGCGCGAAGGCATCAACGGCACGATCGCCGGGACTGATCAGGCGATTGCCGAGCTCGTCGCCTGGCTTGAGGCGCAGCCGGAATTCACTGGGCTCGACGTCAAATATAGCACGGCTGCCGAAATGCCCTTCCACCGTATGAAGGTGCGGCTGAAGCGCGAGATCGTCACCATGGGCGTGGAGGGCATCGATCCGCTGGAAGGGGCGGGGGCCTATGTCCAGCCGGGCGAATGGAATGCGCTCATCAGCGACCCCGGCACGATCGTGATCGACACCCGCAACGACTACGAAGTCTCGATCGGCACTTTTGCCGGTGCCGTCGATCCGCACACAAGCAGTTTCCGCGAGTTTCCCGATTGGGTCGAGCGGCATCGTGACGAGCTTGAGGGGCGCAAGGTCGCCATGTTCTGCACCGGCGGTATCCGCTGCGAGAAGGCGACCGCCTATGTCCGCTCGCTCGGCATCGAGGATGTCTTCCACCTCAAGGGCGGTATCCTGAAATATCTGGAAGAGGTGCCGGCGCAAGAAAGCCTGTGGCAGGGCGAGTGCTTCGTCTTTGACGAGCGCGTGGCCGTCTCGCATGGGCTCGAACAGGGCGAGACCGGCCTGTGCCGGGCCTGCCGCCATCCGCTGACGCCGGAAGAAAGACTGTCGCCGCTTTTCCACGAAGGCGTTTCCTGCCCGCACTGCCATGAGACCCGCAGCGACGAGGATCGCGCCCGCTATGCCGAGCGCCAGCGTCAGGTGGAACTGGCGACACGGCGCGGCACCCGTCACATCGGCAGCTGAGCAGGGTCACAAATCGCTGGCGCGTCATTGTAATGTCGCGATTGGCTGCCTACCTCCACCCAACCTGCAAACCAGCCCGTTCCGGGCTTGCCATCGCCGGAGGTGTTGATGTTCGATCCCAAGAAGCTGCTCGATGATCTTCTCGGTTCCAACGTGCCGGGCACGCAAGGAACGGTTCGCGACAAGGCCGGACAGGCCGTGCAGCTTGCAAAGGACAATCCGCTGGCAACTGGCGCCATTGCCGCGGTGCTGCTTGGCACCAAGACCGGCCGGGGCCTGACCGGATCGGCACTCAAGCTTGGCGGGCTCGCTGCCGTCGCCGGGCTCGCCTACAAGGCCTATCAGAACTACCAGTCTGGCAAGCAGCCGGCTGAGGCTGCGCCGGTAAATCAGCCGGAGCTGCTTCCCGCACCCGCCGATACCAGCTTCCATCCGTCTCAGGCGCCGCAAGGCGAGGGCGAATTCGCGCTCACCCTGGTGCGGGCGATGATCGCAGCGGCCAAGGCCGATGGCCATATCGACGAGGAGGAACGCCGCAAGATCGGCGACAAGCTCAGCCTTGCCGGCATCGGCAGCGAGGCGGAAGATTTCCTGCGTTCCGAACTCGAGCGGCCGCTCGACCTCGACGAGCTTGTCGCCGCTGCCCGATCGGATGCGCAGAAGATCGAGATCTACACTGCCTCGCGCCTGACTATCGACCCCGACACGCGCACCGAGCGCGGCTACCTCGACATGCTTGCCGGCCGGCTGCAGCTTCCCGACGCGCTGATCGACCATATCGAATCCACCGTTTCGGCGGCCAAGGTCGAGATCAAGGAAGCGAACCCCTCCAGCCCCTGGTGATTGCCCGGCGGACGACATTAAGGTTGCATTAACCCTTCGGGCGCATGCTTTTCAGTGCTCGGATCGGCTTTCCTCCTCCCAAGCACGATTCGGATCAGGGGGCGGTCGCCAATGGCCGCCCTTTGGTTGATGACACTTTGTTGCGACTTGCCACGCAATCCCTCATTTGCGATGCCTTAGCCTTTCCTGGGAAGGGCCGGCATCATGGATAACGGAAAAACCGCAATCGTCACCGGAGCTGGAACTGGTATCGGCAAGGCGGTCGCCACGGCCTTGCTGCGGGCCGGCTGGAATACCGTGTTCTGCGGCAGGCGCAAGCCGTTGCTGGATGAAGCCATTGCTGAGGTAGGACAAACGCAAGCGCAGGCACTTGCCGTCGCCTGTGACATTACCCGGCCGGGCGAGGTCGATCGCCTGTTCGCTGAGACGACGGCCACCTTCGGGCGGGTCGACCTCCTCTTCAATAATGCTGGCATGGGCTACAAGTCGACCACGATCGACGAGATCCCGGTCGAGGTGTGGAACGATGTCGTCGCGGTCAATCTCACCGGCTCCTTCCTGTGCGCTCGCGCGGCATTCGCCGCCATGCGCCGGCAGCAGCCGCAGGGCGGACGCATCATCAATAATGGTTCTGTGTCGGCCCATGCGCCCCGGCCCGGCTCGGTGCCCTATACGGCGACCAAGCATGCCATCACCGGCCTCACCAGGACGCTGGCGCTGGATGGGCGGCCCTTCGACATTGCCTGCGGCCAGATAGATATCGGCAATGCGCTGACAGAAATGGCGATGCCGATGACGGTGGGCGTGCTGCAGCCCAATGGCACGATCGCGCCCGAGGCTGTCATGGAGGTCGAGCGCGTAGCCGAGGCCGTGCTTTACATGGCCGGGTTGCCGCTCGATGCCAATGTGCTGTTCATGACGGTGATGGCGACCAAGATGCCTTTCGTCGGCCGCGGCTAGGGTGTGCTGATATTCAGGTGAAGGCGGCCTGCAAATGGCGCTTTTCTGCGCTTCCAGTGCCCACGTACTTCAAGTACGCTCCGCTCTGGTTCTCGAAAATCACCATTTTCGGCTCACCCTGACCTGAATCTCCACGCGCCCCGAGCTAAGACTGGCAGATGGCCGGGAGCAGATACTTCAATCCTAAAATTTCATGCTTGAAATGAAATGGCTCCGGTGCAATTCTAGCTGCGGGCAGGGGCGTATCGTATCCTGGCCCTCTTTGGGGGAGGCATGACGAAGTCCGACAATCCCGCGCTGGGCGCGCAGTTGGAATTCCGGGGCCGCATGGCTTATGCGGATTATCTGCATCTGGAGAAGGTGCTCGATGCGCAATCGCCACTGTCGAGCGCGCATGACGAGCTTTTGTTCATCATCCAGCACCAGACCTCCGAATTGTGGATGAAGCTTGCCATCCATGAGGTCCGCTCGGCCATCCAGGCGATCCGCAAGGACGATCTGCAGCCGGCTTTCAAGATGCTGACACGCGTTGCGCGCATCTTCGAACAGCTGAACAATGCCTGGGACGTGCTGCGCACCATGACGCCGAGCGAATATACCGAGTTTCGCGGCGCGCTCGGGCAGTCGTCCGGCTTCCAGTCCTACCAGTATCGCGCCATCGAATTTCTTGCAGGAAACCGCAATCTGGTGATGCTGAAGCCGCATGAGCACCGGCCTGAAGTGATGGCGGCGCTGGAATCCATTCTTTCGCAGCCAAGTCTCTACGACGAAGCGCTGCTCTTGCTGTCGCGGCAGGGTTTCGACATCGGCGCCGATGCGCAGCGCACCGACTGGCGCGAGACGCGGCCGGAAAGTACCGAAGTGTTGGCGGCGTGGCGGCAGATCTATCGCGAGCCGGGCAAATACTGGACACTCTATGAGCTGGCCGAAAAGCTGGTCGATTTCGAAGATTATTTCCGTCGCTGGCGTTTCAACCACGTCACCACGGTGGAGCGCATCATCGGCCTCAAGCGCGGAACCGGTGGAACGGCCGGTGTTTCTTATCTGCGCAAGATGCTGGAGGTTGAACTGTTTCCTGAACTCTGGAAAGTTCGCACCGAGCTTTAGTTTCAACCGGATCAATCAAAGTAAAATCAAAAGGGAGAACACGATGAGGAAAATTCTGGCTGCAAGCCTGCTCGGCCTGTCGCTGTCGGCCGCCGGCCTTGCCAATGCCGAGCCGGTCAAGGTCGGCATGATCACCACTCTGTCGGGCGGCGGCGCGGGACTGGGCATCGACGCGCGCGACGGCTTCATGCTGGCGCTCAAGAATGCGGGCGCAACCGACATAGAGGTGGTGACGGAAGACGATGCCCAGAAGCCGGAACTTGCCGTGCAGATCGCCGACAAGATGATCCAGAGCGACAAGGTCGATATCCTCACCGGCATCATCTGGTCCAACCTTGCCATGGCCGTCGTGCCCAATGCGGTCGCGCAGGGCAAGTTCTACCTCTCGGTCAATGCCGGCCCTTCGGCGCTCGCCGGCGAGAAGTGCAACCAGAACTATTTCAACGTCGCCTATCAGAACGACAATTTCCATGAGGCGATGGGGCAATACGCCAACAAGGACTATAAGAAGACCTTCATCATGGCGCCCAACTATCCGGCCGGCACCGATGCGCTGACCGGCTTCAAGCGCTACTACAAGGGTGAGCTTGCCGGCGAGGTCTACACCAAGGTCGGCCAGACCGACTATGCCGCCGAGATCGCGCAGATCCGCGCTTCCGGCGCCGATTCCGTGTTCATCTTCCTGCCGGGCGGCATGGGCATCGCCTTTACCAAGCAATATGCGCAGTCTGGCGTCGGCATTCCGCTGCTCGGGCCGGGCTTCTCGTTCAGCCAGGATGTGCTGGCGGCGATCGGCGATGCAGCACTCGGCGTGAAGAACTCGGCCTCATGGGCCAAGGACCTCGACAACGAAGCCAACAAGAAGTTCGTCGAAACCTTCCAGGCCGAATATGGCAGGCTGCCTTCGGTCTATGCCGCGCAGGCCTATGACACCGGCAATCTGATCGTCTCGGCCGCCGCCAAGGCCAGCGTCAAGGATGCCGATGCCTTCCGCGCCGCGCTCAAGGAAGCGAAATTCGACTCAGTGCGCGGCAAGTTCAAGTTCAACACCAACAACCACCCGATCCAGGATCTCTATGTGCGTGAAGTGGTCAAGGAAGGTGATGTGCTGACCAACAAGATCATCGGCACCAGCTTCACCGACCATGAGGACGCCTACGCCAAAGACTGCAAGATGTAGTCTTCGTCCCGAGGAATGAGAGTGGTGCCCGGCCGATTAGCTTGGCACCGGCCCCTCACCCTTACCCTCTCCCCGTAAACCGGGAGAGGGGGACGGGAGCGTCGTAGCAAGCCTCCTTCTCCCTGCCTGCGGGGAGAAGGTCCCGACAGGGGGATGAGGGGCAGCGCGGCGCAACAAGCAAAGAAACCGACCAGCCAAACCGGAAACCTGATTTTTGTCCACCGCTCTCATCATCGAGCAATTGCTGAACGGCCTGCAATTCGGCGTCATGCTGTTTCTGATGGCGGCGGGGTTGACGCTGATTTTCGGTGTCATGGGTCTGATCAATCTGGCGCATGGCTCGCTCTACATGATCGGCGCCTTCGCCTGCGCGGTGGTGGCAGCGGCCACCGGGTCCTTCTGGCTCGGCCTGGCCGCAAGTCTGGTTGCGGCAGCAGCGGCCGGCGCGCTGGTCGAGCTTGCGGTCATCCGCCGGCTCTATGACCGCGACCATCTCGACCAGGTGCTGGCGACTTTCGCGCTGATCCTGATCTTTTCGGAAGGCGCGCGCTGGGTCTTCGGCTCGTTTCCACTTTATCTCGACATTCCGCCGGTGTTGCAGGGCGCGGTTTCCCTGCTCGGTGGCGCGCATTACCAGCTTTATCGCCTTGCCATCATCGGCGTCGGCATCGTCGTGGCGGCCGGCCTCTATCTGCTGATCTCGCGCACCCGGCTTGGCATGCGCATTCGCGCCGGCCAGTCCGACCGCGAGATGATCGCCGCACTCGGCGTGGATATCGGCACGCTCTATACGGTGGTCTTTGCGCTGGGCGCGGCACTTGCCGGCCTTGCCGGCGCGCTGGTGGGTGCTTTGCAATCGGTTCAGGTCGGCATGGGCGAGCCTGTGCTGATCCTTGCCTTCGTGGTCATCGTCATCGGTGGCATCGGCTCGGTGAAGGGTGCGCTGGTTGGCGCGATCCTCGTCGGCGTGGTCGATACGCTCGGGCGCTTCCTGCTGCCCAAGCTCTTCGCCATCTTCCTCGGTCCGGCCGAAGGTGCCACCACCGGGGCCGCCGTCGCTTCGATGCTGATCTATATCGTCATGGCGCTCATTCTGGCGTTCCGGCCCAAGGGCCTGTTCGCGGCAAACACATGACGGCTGGCGCGATGAACCGCGAAACCCTGTTCAACACCGTGCTTGCCGTGTTGCTGCTGGTGCTACCGCTCGCGGCCGTCGCCATCGGCGAGCCTTTTTATGTCACGCTGGCAACCCGCATGGCGATCCTGGCGCTTGCTGCTGTCGGGCTCAACCTGGCACTCGGATTGGGCGGGCTGGTGTCCTTCGGCCATGCTGCCTTTTTCGGCATTGGCGGCTATGTCGCCGGCATTTTCGCCAGCCATGCCTTCAACCAAGAGCCGATGCTCTTCGGTTTCGAGGGCAGCGACCAGATGCCCGTCATCTGGCTGTCTGCCATGCTGGTCAGCGCGCTGGTGGCGGTGCCAATCGGCGCCATCAGCCTGCGCACCTCGGGCGTCTATTTCATCATGATCACGCTCGCCTTCGCGCAGATGATCTATTATTTCGCCATTTCCTGGCCGGCCTATGGCGGCGAGGACGGGCTGTCGATCCTCACCCGCAACGCATTTCCGGGCCTCAACACCGCGCAGCCGATCAGTTTCTTCCTGATCTGCTACGGGCTTTTGATGGCCGGGCTGCTCTTGTTCTGGTTCGTGCGCAATTCGCGCTTTGGTGCCGCCCTCCAGGCCGCAAGGCAGAACGAGGCGCGGGTGGCTGCGGTCGGCATTGCGCCGTTCCGCATCAGGCTTGCGGCTTTCGCCATGTCGGCGGCCATCACCGGTGTTGCCGGGGCGCTGTTTGCCGATCTCAACCGCTTCGCCAGCCCTTCCATGCTGTCATGGCAGATGTCGGGCGAACTCATCGTGCTCATCGTGCTTGGCGGCACCGCGCGCCTGTTCGGGCCTGTCGCCGGCGCGATATTGTTCGTGCTGTTTGAATTCGCGCTAGGCGGGCTCACGGAGCGCTGGCAACTGTTCCTTGGGCTCATCCTGCTTGGCGTCGTCCTGTTTGCGCGCGGCGGGCTGATCGGCCTGTTTGCCGGAAAGGCGCGCCATGGCTGAGACGGTGCTTTCCATCCGCGACCTGCGCAAGACATTCGGCGCGCTGAAAGCGACTGATGGCGTCAGCCTTGATCTGCGCGTCGGTGAAATCCACGCGCTGATCGGCCCCAACGGCGCCGGCAAGACGACGCTGATCCATCAGATTTCCGGCTCGATCAAACCCGATCACGGCACCATCCATTTCCGTGGCGAGGATATCAGCCGGCTCGGCGTTGCCGAGCGCGCCCGCCGCGGGCTTGGCCGCAGCTTTCAGATATCGTCGCTGGCACCGGAATTTTCGGCCCTGCGCAATGTCATGCTCGCCGTACAGGCGCGGCAGGGCTCCAGCTTCCGCTTCTTTCGCCCGGTGATGACCGACCGCTCGCTGATCGAGCCGGCCATGGCGGTTCTGGAGCAGACAGGGCTTGGCTCACGCGCGCATCTGCCGGCTGCGGAGCTTTCGCATGGCGAGCGCCGGCAGCTCGAAATCGCCATTGCGCTAGCGCTCGGCTCCAAGGCCTTCCTGTTCGACGAGCCGATGGCCGGCATGGGCCCGGAAGGCTCGCGCCAGCTCACCGCTTTCCTCGACCGTCTGCGGGCGCAAGCGCCGATCCTGCTGGTCGAGCACGACATGGAGGCGGTGTTCGCGCTCGCAGACCGCATCTCCGTTCTGGTCTATGGCCGCGTGATTGCCAGCGGCACGGTGGATGAAATCCGCAACGATGCGGAGGTTCGCCGCGCCTATCTGGGGGAGGCGTCATGAGCCTGCTTCAGGTATCCGGGCTGGAGACCTTCTATGGTGCCTCGCAGGCGCTGTTCGGCGTCGAGCTTTCGCTGGAAGAGGGCGAGGTCGTGGCGCTGATGGGGCGCAACGGCATGGGCAAGACGACGACGATAGGTTCCATCATCGGCATCCTGCGCCCGCGTGCCGGCTCTGTGCGCCTGTCGGGTCGCGAAGTCGCCGGCATGAGCGCGCATCGCATCGCCCGGCTTGGCATCGGCCTTGTGCCGGAAGGACGCCGCTGTTTCCCCAATCTCACCGTGCGCGAAAATCTAGTCGCGGCCGCAAGACCGGGCGTATGGACCATCGAGCGGGTCAACGAACTCTTTCCGCGGCTGCAGGAACGGCATGCCCAATATGCCAATACGCTGTCGGGTGGCGAGCAGCAGATGCTGGCCATCGGCCGGGCGCTGATGACCAATCCGCGGCTGCTCATCCTCGATGAGGCGACGGAAGGGCTGGCGCCGGTGATCCGGCAGGACATATGGGCGGCCATCCGCCGCCTGAAGCAGGAAGGACAGTCGATCCTGGTGGTCGACAAGACGCTCGCCGAACTGCTGCCGGTGGCCGATAGCTGCTTCGTGCTCGAAAAGGGCAAAACCGTCTTCTCTGGGCGCGCGGCGGAACTGACCGCCGACCTGCAGGACCGCTATCTCGGCGTCTGAGACGCCGCCTTCTTCAGTTCAGAATTTTTGCTAATCGGAGATCATGGCTATGACCGTACCGACCCCTCATCAGATACTTCATCCTGCCGGCTGGAAGGCAGCCAAGGGCTATGCCAACGGCATCGTCGCGCAGGGCCGCACCGTCTATGTCGGCGGCCAGATCGGCTGGACCGGCGATCAGATATTCGAGGCCAAGGACTTGCCCAGCCAGGTGCGCCAGACCCTGCAAAATGTCGTCGATGTCGTGCGCGAGGCCGGCGGTGTGCCTGAGCATCTGGTCAAGATGACTTGGTTCATCACCAGCAAGAGCGACTATCTCGCCAATGTGAAGGCGGTGGGCGACGCCTATCGCAGCGTCATGGGCAAGCATTTCCCGGCCATGGCCATGGTGGAGGTCTCGGCTCTGATCGAGGATGAGGCTCAGGTCGAGATCGAGGCGGTCGCCGTTGTTCCGGCTTGAGCTGCATGATCGCCAGATCGTGCTTCAACAATGACATGCCGGGCGCCTATTCGTTGCGCCCGGTCTCCAGGAATTTCTTCATCCGCTCCAGCGCGCGCAGGATATTTTCTTCGGAATTGGCATAGGACAGGCGCAGATAGCCTTCGCCCAGAATGCCGAAATCCGGCCCGCCGATCAGCGCCACGCCTGATTCCTCAAGCAAGGCCGAGGCCAGTTTCTTGGCCTTCCAGCCGGTCTCCCCGACATTGGGGAAGGCATAGAACGCGCCCTTGGGCGTGATGCAGGAAACGCCCGGCAAATCGTTCAGGCCCTCCACCACCACCTTTCGCCGGTTGTCGAAGGCGCGCATCATTTTTTCAACCTCGTCCTGCGGCCCGTCGATCGCCGCAATGCCGGCATATTGGCTCGGCGTGTTGACGCAGGACCAGCAATTGATCGCAAGCTTGCGCACCTTGTCGAGCAGGTGGCCGCTTGCCGGCGTGTTCGGCCAGATCGACCAGCCCATGCGCCAGCCCGTCATCGCCCAGGTCTTCGACCAGCCATTGAGTACGACCAGCCGCTCGCGGACTTGCGGAAACTGCAGCAGCGAGCAGTGCGTCTCGCCGTCATAAGTCATCGCGTCGTAGATCTCGTCGGAGAGGATCGCGACGTGGGGATGCGCCTCCAGCCCCTTCACAAGTTTTTCAATCTCCGCCCGTGGTGTCACGCCGCCGGTCGGGTTGGCGGGGGAGTTGAGGATCAGGAGCCGTGTCTTCGGCGTGATCAGCGAAAGCGTCTCCTCGGCCGAGAAGGCAAAACCATTGGCCTCGCGCATGGGCACCGGCACCGGCGTGGCGCCGGTGAATTCGATCATCGAGCGATAGATCGGGAAGCCGGGGTCGGGATAGAGGATCTCCGTTCCCGCCTCGCCGAACATCAGGATCGTGGCGAACATGGTCGGCTTGCCGCCGGGCATGATCATCACCGCTTCGGGCGACACTTCCACGCCGGTCATCATCAGCGTGCGGCGCACCACCGCCTCGCGCGTGGCAAGCAGGCCGTTTGCTGGCGTATAACCATGATGGCCGTCACGCAGCGCCTTGATTGCCGCCTCCACTATATGGGCGGGCGTGCTGAAATCCGGCTGGCCGATGCCCAGATTGACGATGTCGCGGCCTCGCTGAGCAAGGGCGGTTGCCCGCGCCAGCACCGCAAATGCATTCTCCTCGCCAAGCCGGTCGAAGGCGGGAACTGTTTGGAGCATTTTTCCTGTCCGTCTGGTTCTTTTGCGCACTTCCTGTTTTTGTGAGGGTCAGGCGATAAATGTCAATTGCGAGGAGCGTGCCGATGCCTCAGGAGCTGAAAAACTGGACGCCGCGTTCGCGGCCGGCCCGCGAAGTGCTGGAAGGGCACTATGTCCGGCTGGAGCCGCTCGATGCGCAAAAGCACGGCGACGGCCTGTTCGAAGCCTCCAGCGTTGCTGATGCCGACAGCCGTTTCCGCTGGCTGTTCGATGTGCCGCCGGAAAACCGGCAGGCGTTCCAGCCCTGGCTGGAAAATGCCGCCGCCAGCGAGGATCCGCTCTTTTTCACCGTTATCGACAAGGCAAGCGGCAGGATCGGCGGTCGCCAGACGCTGATGCGCATCGATCCCAAACATGGCGTGGCGGAGATCGGCAATGTCTATTGGGGGCCGCTGATTTCACGCACGCCCGCGGCCACGGAAGCGCAATTCCTGTTCACGCAATATGTGTTCGATCAGCTTGGCTATCGTCGCTACGAATGGAAATGCCACAATGAGAACCTGCCGTCGAAGCGCGCCGCCGAGCGCTTCGGCTTCAAGTTCGAGGGCATCTTCCGCAATCATATGGTCGCCAAGGGTGCAAACCGCGACACGGCCTGGTATTCGATCATCGATGCCGAATGGCCTGCGCTGAAACGCGCCTATGAGAGCTGGCTCGATCCGGCTAATTTCGACGCAGAAGGAAACCAGAGGCGACGGCTGGAGGATTTCCGTGCCGAGGCCGGCGCCTGATCCGCACGCCAGGGCATGGATGGAAACCGGAATTCCGGTTGTGCTGATCCGACGCCCAACACAGGATGGATCGATGGACCGGAAAAACCGTAATGCGCTGATCGCCGCCGCATGCATCATGCTTGGCTTCGGTCTGTTCGCCTTCTACCTGCCCAATATCATGTTGGCGGTGGGAGAGGTCTCGACGGTCGCTGCGGCTGCGGTGGGCGTATTTTTCGTTGCCGCCTTTTTCCTGATCTTCTGGCTGCGCAGTCGCAGCCAGAATAAAACGCGCTAAGCTGAAAGGCTGGCCGTCAGCAACAGCATTCCCAGCAGGAACACCAGGCCCGCACCGGCGATCTCGATCGTGGTGTGGACGCGGTTTCCCGCCCTGCCGTCACCGGCAATGGCCACGGCCCAGTTCTTGGCGGTCACGGCCAGCGTCGCCAGCGCCGAAACGGTGATGGCGGTGCCGAGCGCCATGGCGAAGACCGATAGCACGCCGCCAGCCCATAGACCGTTGAGGAAGGCGAAGGTCAGCACGATCAGCGCGCCGGAGCAGGGGCGCAGGCCGACCGCGCCGACAGCCGCCCAGGCACTTTTCCAGCTGAAGCGGTCGCCCGAGATCAAGGCCGGGTCGGGCGCATGGGCATGGCCGCAACTGGCGCAGACTTCACCCGGTGCATGATTGTGGCCGTGGCCATGGTGGTCGTGATGGTCATGGCCGTGGTGATGATCGTGGTCATCATGGTGGTGATCGTGATGGGCATGCGCATGTGCGGCTGAGAGGCTGCGGGCCGGCTGGCGGCGCAGCAGCGGGGCGGCCTTGCGCCAGAGCAGCCAGGCGCCGAAGGCGGTGATCAGCGCATAGCTGGTGATTTCCATGAACCATGTCGCATTGGTCATGGAGATCGAGCTTCCGCGTAACAACAGGAACAGTGCGGTCATCATGGCGATAGCCGTCAATGCCTGGAGGAACGCCGAAACGAAGGAAAGCATGATGCCGCGCCGCAGCGCCACTTCGTTGGCGAGCATATAGGAGGAAATGACAGCCTTGCCGTGGCCGGGGCCGGCGGCATGGAAGATGCCATAGGCGAATGACAGGCCGACCAGCAACCACATCTGGCTGCCGTCGTCGCGCATCGCCTTCAGGGCACCGGTTAGCGAGCGGTAAAAACCCTGCTGCTGGAGATTGATCCAGTTCATCCAGGAGCCGAACAGGCCGGTAGAGGGCACCACCGCCTCATTGGTGCCGATGCCGAGCGAGCTTTGCGCATGGGCGAGGCCTGCCAGATGCGTCAGCACATAGGTCGCGGCGAGCATCGCAAGGGCCGCACGAATGGTGGTCTTCTTCACCTTGTCAATTCCTTGGGTCTATTCCCGGAGCCTATCCTTGGCGGTGCAGTTCAGTTCGAGCCGGGTCGCGAAGATCTTGCTCATGTCGGTGCCGGCCGGGTCGTTGAAGAAAGCCTCGGTCAGCGTCGACTGGTTCTGCGCGATGGCCTCGTCCGGGTCGGGGCGGATGACGCTGCGCGTGCAACCTGCAGGCATGTCAGCCACGGCCATGTTCTCGTCCTCGACGAAATCGATCGCGGTGTAGAAGGTCGGGTCGTAGACGCCGAAATCCACCTTGCCGTCCAGCTTCAGCGGCGCCTTCGGCTCGGATTCGAACAGGATGATGAGCTGGTCGTCCTGGTAATTGGCCATCAGTTGGGCCGGCGGTTTCATTTCCACGTCCTTGCCATTGGTGGTGACGATCTGGAAATAGCCGAACTCGGCCAGCGAGGCATAAACCGTATCCGACACTTCCTTCAGCTCGGCATCGTCGAGCTTCAAATCGGCATTCTTGTCGAATTCCATCAGCACGGTGCTGGAGAACAGGTCGTCGAAACGCCACAGATGCCGCAGCGACTTCACGGTCCCGTCGCCATTCACCATCACATCCAGCCGGGCTTCGGCAAAGACATGCGGATGGACGCTCGCCGGCACGGTCGAAACCAGCAACGAGGCGGCGGCGCAAGCCAGTAGCGCGATTGGCATTTTCACAGGCATTGCCGAATTTGTCCCAGGCGAGTCAGCACGCCAGAGCAATACCAGAAAGCTGGCCAAATTGGGACGCTTAGCCTCCCCGTCCGTCATCGCGTCACACTGCGAGGCGCAGCAAGCAGCGTATCCGGGACCCATTCCCGCAACTTTGCCGCTGAGGTATCGGTCTTGGCTCGACCCGGCTCAGCCCTTGTCGCGCGGCTTGAACCATTGGGCGAGGAAATCGACCAGCACACGCACCTTTGCCGGCAGATAGCGGCGATGCGGATAGACGGCGAAAATACCGGCCCCGTGCAGAATATGCTCGTCCAGCACCGCCACCAGTCTGCCGCTTTCCAGGTCAGGCTCAGCGATGAAGTCGGGCAAGGTGGCATAGCCCAGCCCCGCCAGTGCTGCTGCGCGCGCCGCAAGCGGGCTGTTCACCTCCATTGGGCCGGCAACCGAAACGCTGATCGCCTCGCCATCGGCGCCGGCAAAGGGCCAGTTCGACAGATAGCGGCCATTGGTGTCGATGATGCAGGGCAGCTGCGCCAGGTCTTGCGGGCGGGTCGGCGCGCCGAAGCGCTCGATCAGATCTGGCGAGGCGCATAGCCGGGTCGAAAACGGCGCTAGCCGGCGCGCGATCAGCGACGAATTCTCCAGCCGCGAAATGCGGATCGCCAGGTCGAAGCCTTCCTCCACCAGATCGACGAAGCGGTCATCGAGCTGGATATCCAGCACGATATCGGGATGGGCCTTGGCGAAATCGATCAGCGATTGGCCGACCGGCGCGTCGGCGAAGGTACGCGGCGCTGACAGCTTGATTCGCCCGCGCACATCGCCGGATGATTCGCGCACCGCATCGGCGAGGTTGTCCACCTCGCGCACGATCTCGGAGGCGCGCTGGTAATAGGTGTGGCCGGCTTCCGTCAGCGAGAACTGCCGCGTCGTGCGGTTGAGCAGCAGCGCGCCGAGCTCGTCCTCCAGTTCGCGAACATATTTGGAAAGCAATGCCTTGGAGCGCCCGATCTTGCGGGCTGCGGCCGAAAATCCCTCTGCCTCCACGACATCGATGAAGGCGCGCATGCGGGTCAAGGTGTCCATGGCAGAGCTTTGTTCGAGCCGGAGTATTTTTACAAGCCGCAATACGATTTTTGTTGATTGTGACGGCGCCGCTGCCTATATCGCGCTTGCCCAAAGTCGCACGTGCCTGTGGGTGTCCGCCGATCCTCGAATGGTGAGGGCAATCGGTAAGGTAGCTGGAGAAACCTCCAGTCGGTCTGACGGCCAACCGTCAAATCGAGGACACCTTGAAGCAACGACGGTGCGGGCCTTTCTGGTGTTCTGCCGGTTGTCCAAAAACCGGAGTTACTGAAGAGGCACACCCTCATTGCCGGCAGTGCGGAACGGGGTCTCCCATTTCCAAGCCAAGGCAGACAAAGCGAACCGAGGCCGGGCAAGGCCAGGTTCACCGCCGCGAGACGGCGTTTCGTGGTTCCGGTATCTCCACCGGCCGGCTCCACGGGATTCCGACCCGCCTTTGTCCACTTGCGCGTCATGCAGGGCCGAGCGCCCGCGACGCGCAGCTTTGAGCATGCGCGCTTTCGGCGCGCACTGGAGCAGACCCATGGCCACCCAGCGTATCCTCGATTTCCTCGCCACCCGACGTCCCGAAGGCCCCTGCCTCGTCGTCGATCTCGACGTCGTGCGCGACAATTTCCATGCCTTTGAAAAGGCCCTGCCGGACTCGAAGATCTACTATGCGGTGAAAGCCAATCCCGCGCCCGAGATCCTGCGCCTGCTCGCTTCGCTTGGCTCGTCTTTCGACACCGCCTCGGTCGCCGAGATCGAGATGGCGATGGATGCCGGCGCACCGGCGCAGCGCATCTCCTTTGGCAACACCATCAAGAAGGAACGCGACATCGCGCGGGCCTATGATCTGGGCATCCGCCTGTTTGCCGTCGATTGCGTGGAGGAAGTCGAGAAGATCGCCCGCGCCGCTCCCGGCAGCCGAGTATTCTGCCGTGTGCTCACTGATGGCGAGGGCGCGGAATGGCCGCTGTCGCGCAAGTTCGGCTGCGTTCCTGCCATGGCGGTCGACGTGCTGCGTCATGCCCGTGCGCTCGGCCTCGACGCCTATGGCGTGTCTTTCCATGTCGGCTCGCAGCAGACCGACCTGTCGGCCTGGGACCGGGCGCTGGGCGACGCCAAGTCGGTGTTCGCACGGCTTGCGGAGGAAGGCATCGTGCTCAAGATGGTGAATATGGGCGGCGGCTTCCCGACCCGCTATCTGAAGGACGTGCCCGCTGCCCAGGCCTATGGCCAGGCGATCTTCGAGGCGCTGAGCAAGTATTTCGGCAATAAGCTGCCGGAAACCATCATCGAGCCCGGCCGCGGCATGGTCGGCAATGCCGGCGTCATCAAGTCGGAAGTCGTGCTGATCTCGCGCAAGGCCGACAATGACAATGTGCGCTGGGTCTATCTCGACATCGGCAAATTCGGCGGCCTTGCCGAGACCATGGACGAGGCGATCCGCTATCCGATCGTGACTGCGCGCGACGGCGGCGAGGCCGCACCCTGCGTGCTCGCCGGCCCGACCTGCGATTCGGCCGACGTGCTCTACGAGAAGACGCCTTATCCGCTGCCCCTGTCGCTCACCATCGGCGACGAGGTGCTGATCGAAGGCACCGGCGCCTATACGACGACCTATTCGGCCGTCGCCTTCAACGGCTTCGAACCGCTCCGATCCTACGTGATCTGACGGCTCGGCGTCGGACCTGGTCCGATGCTCTTAGCCGCCAGATCGCCCCGCTGCCGGTGCCTGCCGCCGGCAACGGGCTCGCTTGTGGAAAAAACCGCTCGTGAAGGATCATGGAAAATGGAACTGCTTGCTACCAATGCCAATATGACTACGGCGCTGGAACTGCTGATCTGCCTCTCAAGAGGGGAGATCAATCGTGCTGCGTCTGCCTTCATCATCACCGCCGAATCGCCCGCGGACGTGCCCGCCCGCGAAGCGCTACTGGACCGCGCCATGGGACCGAACCGCCGTCGCAAGTCGTCGGAGAAGCTGCGGCGCGGCAGGTTGCCCTCCGTGGGCCTGGCTTTCGTTGCGCGTGATGACGATGGCGCCGTCATCGGTACGGTGCGGCTGTGGGACGTCAGGGCAGGCGAGGGCGACGTGTCGGCCCTGCTGCTCGGCCCGCTGGCGGTCGATCCGGCCTGGAAGGATCATGGCATCGGCTCGGCACTGATGCACTATGCGATAGAGCGCGCACGTGTCCTCGGCCATGGCGCAATCCTGCTCGTCGGCGACGCGCCCTATTATACCCGGTTCGGCTTCTCGGCCGACAAGACCGGCGGGCTTGCCATGCCGGGCCCCTATGAGCGACACCGCTTCCTGGCGCTGGAACTACTCGACGGCGCGCTCGACGGCGCCCAAGGCGTGCTCAAGCCCAGCGGCCGCAGGCAAAGAGCTCATCCGCTTGCGCGGACAGCCTAAGCGAGGCTTGATTGGGAGGCGGATATGCCGCCTCCCGGCAGAACTCAGATGATCTGGCTGAGCGCCATCGCCACCGACATGTCGCCTTCGACCTTGATCTTGCCGGTCATGAAGGCGGTAGTCGGGCTGAGATCGCCGCTGATCAGCGATTCCAGATCGTCCAGCGACAGCTTGATGGTGCAGTCGACCGGGGCATCGGTGGTGGAAATACTTGCTCCGTCGATGACGATGACGCCATCGCCACCGGTGTCGAATTTGACCGACTGGTCGAAGCCGGAGCTTTCGACGCGGGAGCGGATTTTCTCGACAATGGCTTCAACGCCCATACGCATTCTCCTTGCCTCGGTAAGCGCGACTTGGCAGCTTTCGTATCATTAAAGCATGGTGCGTCCAATTGGATGCATAGGAAGCGTATAGCGTTTCGTTGACGTAAACGTCAATGTACCTTGGCTTGGGCAGCAGGTTCGGCAGCAGGAGCGGGGTCGCGCCGGCGAACTGTATCGTCGCGAAGCTCGGCCTTGGACAAGAAGTCGATCTGCTCGACAATGACTTCGCGGATCAGGTCCTCGCCGACGCGCTTGTTGACGCTGTCGCGGATTCCGTTCCTGAATGCGTCGAGATCGAAGTTTTGCCGTTCGGCAAAGTCGATCTGCTTGTTGGCGTAGAGATAGGTGTAGACCTGATCGGCGATCAGGGATTCGGCCGGGATCGACAGCGTCTTCATCCGCTCGGATTCAACCGTATAGACGAGCCGGGCAAGGAAATAGCCGTCGACCGCATCCTTGCTCAGTACCGGAACTGAGATCACGTCGGTCTTGACATAGTCGAGGCCGCCAAGCGCTCCGGCCGCCTCGGCGGTTTCCATCTTGGCCTCGGAAGTCTGGAAGGCGTAGAAGACCGCGCCCAGCGTGGCGATGCAGATCCAGACCGCCGCAGCGATGAACTTGATCACGGTGCTCTCCCGAATTCCAGCGCGGAATAGGTTCCGTCCGCCTCGGCGCGCTGGATCACGTCCTGCATCAGGTCCGCCACTTCGCTGACGGCGCTCATATGCGCGCGGATGACCGTCTCGTTGCTCGCCAGCAATTGGCGCAACTGCTCGATATCGGCGCGATATTGCGCCAGCGCTTCGGCATCGCCGACGCCCTTGGTGGCGCGGGTGAGTTCGTAGAGATAGCGGCTCTTGCGGGCATTGGATGACTTCATGTCATAGTCCGCGCCGGCGCGGATGGCGGCGGTTTCTTCCTCGACGGCCCGCGAAATCCGGCTGATGATGGCAGGCAAATTGCCAAGCCGGGCGGCCGCCGTCGGGACTGCGGCAGGGTGAGCGGGCAGGTTGTTGCTGGTCTGTTTGGTCATGTCCTGTCCGTGCTAGATTTTCTTGTCGGCGCTGGCTGCGGCTTCCTCGCCGGTCAGCGTGCGCGCCATTTTGAGCTGCAATTCCTGTACGAGCGCTGTCGACAGCATGGTTTGCCGGTCGGTCTCGGCCTTTTCCGGCCCGCCCGATACGGCGCCTACAGAAACCTTGTTCTCGCCCTCGAAATAATGGTCGCCCAGAACCCGCTCGGCAATGCCGATGCCGCCGCGCTCGGCCATCACGCCGGCAAGCTGTTCGGCCAGCATGGATTTCCACATGTCGCCGGCCACGCCCTTGCCATAGACCGTCTCGGCGTCCTTCGGCAGCATGTTCTGGATGAAGGTCTGCAGCACCATGGCCTCGAAGCGTACGAAACTGGCCGGCGTTTCCGCCTTGCCTTGGCTGGCTGCCGCATTGGTCGCCGAATTGATTTCTCCCAGCGAAAAGCTTGCCGCCCCGCTCGCGCCGGCCGTGCCGCTGCGCCTGGCGAGTTCGACCCGCGCGGCCTGCACGCTCGCCGGCTCGGCTGCGCGCGAGACATCGAGGACGATGTCGCTGGGGGGAGAAATTGCCAAGGAAAAACCGCTCCTTATCCAGTTTTCATGGTGCTGATCATGAACCAGCAAGCTTGTGGCAACCTTACCGGCCTTCGCCGGCTATCGTCTTGCGTTCGATCATCTCCAGCCGCTCGCGGTCGGCGGTGTCGCGGTCATGCTTTCTCACCGCGTCGCGATAGGCCCGCTCGACCATATTGGTTCGTGCCGTGGCGGCGGCCAGCTTTTCGGCCTCGTCTCTTGCCATGCGCTCGCTTGCCTGCTGCTGCGCAAGCGCGCGGCCGATGCGGTCATGGTAGATTTCCGGAAACAGCGCCGACATCGAGCCTTCCTTGTCGAAACGGCCGGCCAGTTCTGCCGCTTCATTGCCTGCGGCAATAGACTCGGCGAGGAAGCCGGCATGCCGGGTCTCGTGCACGGCCTTGAGCTGGTCCTGCAATTTCACCAGCTTGCGCAGTCGCTCCTTGCGGGTGGTCATCGCCTCAGCCTCCTATGGTCGTGGCCAGAAAGCCGTCGGCAAACAGGCCGAGCAGCATGCCGACGCCGAAATAGAAGATCACTAGCCCGCCGGCGATGACGAAAGGCAGCGAGACGAAGTAGATCGGGATCTGCGGCGTCAGCTTGTTGACGAAGCCGATGGTCAGATTGACCAATATGCCATAGGCGATGAAAGGGCTGCCGAGCCGCAGCACCAGCAGGAAGGATTCAGCCAGCGCGTCGGTCACGTCGATGAGGGCCGCCTGCGGGTTGAACATCACGTCGAGCGGCGCGACCTGATAGGAGGCCACGAGCGCCCTGACGATCTGGTGATGGAAATCGAACACGAACAGCAACAGCAGCGCCGAAAGCGAGATCAGCGAGGATAGCGCCGCCTGCGGCTCGTTTTCCTCGATGCTCATGCCGCTCATGGCGGTGTGGCCGATCAGCATGGCGATCGCGGCGCCGATGAAGTGCAGCGCCAGCATGTAGAAGCGGGCGATAATGCCGATCAGCGCGCCGATCATTAGTTCCGAGACGATCATCGGGGCCAGGATCTGCGGTCGGGAATCGATGAAAGGCAGGATGCGATCCCACAAATGGATCAACAGCGCGCCGGTGGCGGCCAGTGCCAGGAAGAGCCGCACCTGCATGGGAATTCGTACGCTGCCGAAGCCTGGCATCAACATGAAACAGGCGCCGATGCGGCAAAAGGCGATGAATGCCGCCAGTATGATGGTCTCGACCGGTATGGTCACGAGATGGTTCCGAGCACCCTGATTTCGACGCCCTTGGCGATTTCGACATGGCTCAGCACCGGCAGGGTGGTGAACAGCCGCTCGATGATCATGCGCACATAGGGCCGGGAATCCGGTGCGGTGACGATGACGAAGCGCTCGCCCGCTTCCAGATGGGTGCGGATGACCTTCGAGGCTTCCTGCCCGAATTCCTCGAGCTGGCGGGGGTCGATGTCGAATTCGCGCACCTCGCCCTTGGCGTCGCGCTTGAGGCTTTGGTGGAAGGCGAGATCCCAGCGATTGCCGAGCCGCAGCACCTTGAGTACGCCGGCTTCCGAAAGGTCGCCGCAGATCTGCTGCGCCATGCGCACGCGCACATGTTCCACGATCTGCTCGGTGCGGCGCACATGCGGCGCGATCTCGGCAATCGCCTCGATGATGAGATGCAGGTTGCGGATCGATACCCGCTCGGCCAGAAGCAGTTTCAGCACTGCCTGCAGGCCCGGATAGGAGATGTGCGAGGTGCAGATCTCGTCGGCGAGCTTGCGATATTCCGGGTCCTGGCGCTCCAGCAGCGCCTTCATGTCCTTGTAGGACAGAAGCTGCGGCAGGTTGTTGCGGATCACTTCGCTCAGATGGGTGAGCAATACCGACATGTTGTCGGCCGAGGTGAACTGCTCGCGCTTCAAATCCTCAGCAAACATTTCCGGCACGGAATAAGCGCGCATGCCGAAGGCGGGTTCGCGTACTTCCTCGCCCGGAATGTCGGGAATCTCGCGATTGCCGAGCAGCACCATGATCTCGCCGACGCGCATCTGGTATTCGGCAACCACTGTGCCGTGCACCTTGATCTGGTAGCTCTTGCTGGGGATGCTCAGATCGTCGGTCAGGCGCACCTCGGGCACCACGAAGCCGTATTGCTGCGCGAACTTCTTGCGCATCTTGCCCATGCGGAAAGCCAGTTCCTGATGCGAGATCATCAGCTTGGTGGAGAGCTGCTTGCCGATCAGTAGCTCGATCTCGGCGGTCTTAAGCGAGGCCTTGACCGAATCCTTCTCTTCCGCCTCCTTGGCCGCCTGCTTCTGCTTGGCGGCTTCCCGCGCTTCGGCGGCTTCTCGTTCCTGGCGCATCGGGATGACATAGCCAACGGCTGCCATCGACGCCGCAAGCGCCAGGAATGGAAACAGCGGCAGGCCTGGCATCAGGCCGAGCACGACCAGCAGCACGGCAGCGACATAGAGCGCGCGCGGATGGGCGCCGAGCTGGCCGAACACCGCCTGGTTGGCCGAGCCGCGCGTGCCGCCCTTGGAGACCAGCAGGCCGGCGGCCAGCGAGACGATCAGCGCCGGAATCTGGGTAACCAGGCCATCGCCGACCGACAGCTTGATGAAAACGTCGGAAGCCTCGCCCATGCTCATGTCGTGGCGGAAATAGCCGATGGCGATGCCGCCGACGATGTTGATGGCGGTGATGATCAGCCCGGCGATGGCGTCGCCGCGCACGAATTTCGAGGCACCGTCCATCGAGCCGAAGAAGGAGCTCTCCTCTTCCAGTTCGCGCCGGCGCAGTTGCGCGGTCTTGTCGTCGATGACGCCGGCCGACAGATCGGCGTCGATCGACATCTGCTTGCCGGGGATGGCGTCGAGCGTGAAGCGCGCGCCGACCTCGGCGATGCGGGTGGCGCCCTTGGTGATGACGATGAAATTGACGATGATCAAGATCAGGAAGACGATCAGGCCGATGACGAAGTCGCCGCTCATCACCAGCTGGGAAAAGCCGCTGATGACGTAGCCGGCGGCATGCGTGCCGATATTGCCTTCCGACAGGATCATGCGCGTGGTGGCGATGTTGAGCGACAGCCGCAGCATGGTGGCGATCAGCAGGATGGTGGGGAAGGAAGAGAAATCAAGCGGTCGCTGGATCCACAGCGCCACCATCAGGATCAGCACCGACAGCGCGATCGAAAAAGCCAGGCCGATATCGATGAGGAAGGCCGGGATCGGCAGGAACAGCACCGCCAATATGACCACGATGCCGAGCGCGAAGAAGACGTCGCGGCCGCTTCTGGAGTCGCTCGTCGCCGGCATTGTATCGGTAATCGCCATATCCGCTCCACTGCTGCATTCAGCCCCCATGCGTGGTCGCGCAATGCGGGCGCCTGGAGACTAGCCGCCCAAGCTTGCGCGAACATGGGAGGGGGAGGGCTGGCGACATACTCAGCTTGGGTTCCTCGCCCCTATGGGGAGAGGTGGCTTGCGAAGCAAACCGGAGAGGGGGCTTTTGCGCGGGCATGATGACAGCCGAGCTTTATGGTGTTGAAGCGTGAGACGATTGCGCTTTGTCACAAAGCACAGCCTACCCGAAATGTCCTTCAATGCAGGTCGATCGGTCCCTTCGGCGTGACGATGGCGACGGCGCGGGCGGGCGGCCGCTCGATCGTGCGGCGCACGCGCGGCGGCTCGCTGCCGCTATGCAGCGCACGCAGCTGTTCGCCTATTGTGGCATCGGCCTGGGTGGCACGCTTGTTGTGACGGATATATTCCAGCCAGGTCGGCGTCTGATAGCTCTCGATCCAGAGCTGCGGATTGCCGAGGTCGCGCATCAGCGTCCAGTTGCGGGCGCCGTCGCGGCGGCGGATGCGCTGGCGTTCGGCCATGATCGTCATGAAGGCCGGCACGTCCTCTTCGTTGATGACATATTCGATGGAGATGGAAATCGGACCGCTGCGCGGCTTGAGGTCGAGCGACAGATGCGGTTCGGTCCAGCGATTGAGCGGGTCGAGATTGAGTTCAGGGTGGGGTGGTAGTGTCACCAGCAGACCGAGCGCGGCACCTGCCAGCATTGCCACTGCCGCGCCGATAAGGGCGATGTCGGTTCCGTATAGCTCCGCGGTCAGGCCCCAGATCCAGCTTCCGAGCGCCATGCCACCGAAGGCCGAGGTCTGATAGATCGATAGCGCCCGGCCAACCACCCAGCGCGGTGTCGACATCTGGACGGTGACGTTGAAGTGGGACAGCGCGATCACCCAGCAGGCACCGCCGGCAAGCAGGCCGATGCAGCTTAGCCAGGTGCTTGAGCTGACCGAACAGACTGCCGCGCAAAACGCAAAGCCGATGAAGGCCACGCGCACCATCGCCTCGCCTGAAAGCACACGCCGTAACCTGCTGCTGGCCAGCGCGCCGCAGACGGCGCCGACACCGAAGGCACCGAGCATGATGCCGTAGGTGAGCGGGCCGCCACGCACCAGATCGCGCGCGACCAGCGGCAAAAGGGCCAGGATCGCACTGGCGGTGAGGCCGAACACGAAGCTGCGCAAAAGCACCCGGCCGATATCGGGCGACATGACGACATAGCGCAGGCCGGCAGCCATCGCCGCGCCGAGGGATTCTCGCGGCAAGGGGTTTTCCGGCCGCTTCGGCTGCCAGCGGAACAGAACGATAAGCAGGGGAATGTAGCTGACCGCATTGACCGCGAAGGTGGCGGCGGCCCCTGCTGCGGCCACGATGGCGCCGCCGATGGCGGGGCCGACGCTGCGGGTGGCGTTGAAGCTCATCGAATTGAGCGCTACTGCCGCCGGCATTGCGGCGCGTGGCACCATGTCGCCGACCGAGGCCTGCCATGACGGGTTGTTGAGTGCGGTGCCGCAGCCGATCAGGAAGGTGAAAGACAAAAGCAGCCAGGGCGTGATGAGGCCGAGATAGGCGCACAGCGTCAGACCGGCCGAGACAAGAAGCAGGAAGCTTTGGGCGGCAATCATGATGCGGCGGCGGTCGAAACTGTCGGCGATGGCGCCCGATGCCAGCGAAAACAGCATGATCGGCAGCGAGGTCGAGGCCTGCACCAGCGCCACCATGTCGGAGGAGGTGGCGATCGACGTCATCATCCAGGCGGCGCCGACGCTCTGGATCAGGCCGCCGAAATTCGATGCCAGGCTCGCCGTCCAGACCGAGCGGAAAACGCTGTGCCTGAAGGGGGCCAGCGGCGAGGCCGCGTCCCGGTCCGGGTCGTCTTTCATCATCGCCTGCGCCGACATGCTGCGGTCTTCCGGTGAGAATCGTCCCTGCCCATCGCCAGAGCCTAGACCATTAGAGCATGATCCCGAAAAGTGGGAACCGGTTTTCGGAAAAGATCATGCTTTGAGAGATGGATAGAGACGGCGATTTATGGGGCGGTCATCAATTTCTGAGCGAATTTGGCGCCCGTCGAGGTTGATGATGACGGTGTGCCGCCGTGCCCGCATCATCCATGGTGCTGCCATTTCCACGTCATCCCGGAACGTTACGAAGCGCAGCGAGCAACGTATCCGGGACCCATTCCTCATAGCTGCAACGTCACGGAATGGGTACCGGCTCTTTTCTCGCTCGGCTGGGATGACGAGCATTGCCCAGCCGGCAAAAATTGCGGGAAGACCGTGAATATGACGCCGGTTCAGAAGCCGGTCTCGATGCGCTCGAAGATCACATTGGTGAAGGCCGAGATCTGCGCGCCGATGAAGGGGCCGGTAAAGGCTACCACCAGCATGATGGCAACGATCTTGGGCACGAAGGTGAGCGTGATTTCCTGGATCTGGGTCAGCGCCTGGATCAGCGCGATGACCACGCCGACCAGCATGGCAGCCGCCACCACCGGGCCGGAGGCAGTCAGCACCGTCCAGATGGCGAACTGGACGAGATCTAGCGCATCGGCCTCGTTCATGCGTCGCCGGGCTTTATCACCACGCCCGGCCCCATGACGATTTCCTTGCCGCCATCGACAACGGCGATGATGCCGTCCGACATCACCCGCACCTCGGCGACCGTACCGGTGAGCGTGCCGTCAGCCGAAGTGACCGTGCGGCCGATCAGCGAGCCAGCCTGGGAGAGCGTGGAGGCCTGCAGCAGCTGGTCGAGCTTGGTGTTGATCTGCACCGATTGCTCGACCTGCGAGAACGAGGCGAGCTGGGCCACATATTGCGTGGAATCCATCGGATTGGTCGGGTCCTGGTTCTTCATTTCCGCCACCAGCAGTCGCAGGAACGACTGATAGTCCACGGCAGTCTTGGACGTTGCCTCCGCCGCCGACAGGCTGGAAGGGGGAAGGGCGGAGCCGATGGTCATGCTCATCAGTATCGTTCTCCTACGGCGATGGGGCGCGGCATTTCCACCGGCGGCGCGTGGATTTCCATGGCGCGCTCTTCAAGGCGGTACAGTGTGCGGATCGCCTTCAGAGCCTCGTGCAGCCGGCCTTCGCCGACCATGCGGTCGACCTGCTTGAGGGTGGTCAGGATTTCCTCGTCCTCGAAGCTCGCCAGAAGCAGCGGCAGCGAGCGGCGGAACATTGTACGTGCCTCGGCCGAGCCGGCCGGGTCCATCAGCATGACCTGGATCATGAAATAGAGTTGGCGCAGCGGCGTGGTTGCCTCGTCGGGCTGCAGCACATGGCTGCCAAGCAGGAACTGCACGTCATTGAGCAGTTCGAGCGTGACCTTGCGGTCGACCTTGATGACGGCGCCGTTAAGATAGATTTTTTCGTTGGGCTTCAGCGATATCTTCAGCGTGGTCTTCATTGAATTCCGTCGCGGATTATCTGCGACACCTCGATCAGTCCCTCGAAATTCTCCGAGCGGCCCTGGCGCACCTCTTCAGCTTCGCGCAGCACCCACAGGCCGATTGAAATGAGATTGGCGCGCAGCTCACGCGGCAAGGCGTTTTCGGGGCTGCCGAGATCCTCGATCAATGTGGTCCACAAGCGGTCCGTGAAATGGAGCGCCTCGATTGCTTCCTTCGAACGCGCGCCAATGGTGCTGGCGGTTGTCAGCATGTCGATGGAACGGCTGAGAAGCTGGCGCTCGCGATCCTTGGCGTCGGCCACCGAGTCAGTCTGGATGTCGGCATAGGAAAATTGGTACATTTCGTGTCTTTGCCGGTTAGCTGATGAATTTCAAAAGGCTGAGCTGCTGGATGCGGGCCGTCAGTGCGTAGGAGGCCTCGATATCCCCCAGCAGGTCGTTTGCGCGGGTCGCCGCTTCGTAAGGGTCGACGCCCTCCATCTTGAGCAGGTGCCTTTCGAAGATGTCCGCCTGCGCCCCCAGCCGCTCGCTGGCTTCGGTCACGCGCTTTTGCGTCATGCCGGTTTCGGCGCGAAGCTGGGTCAGATCCGCAAGGGCCTCACCGATCATCGACATCGTACTCTCGATCAGGCGACCGCGCGCGGCCTCATCCATGTCGCCCGACAGGGTTTCGATGACGATGGTTGAGGCCATGACCAGCTTGCGGATTCCCTCGTTATTAGCGGTCACCGAGGTGTCGGTCTTCTCGTTGAGCGCGATGCGGCTGGAGATGCGCTGGTCGGATGCGCTCGACCAGTCGCTCCATCCGCCGCCCATGAACAGCGGGTCCATGTAATTGGTGACGAAACTATCGATGTCGGCCGGCGTCGGGAACGGATCGGCTGCCGAAGCCCCGGTGTCGGCAAGATACTGCGCGAAGGCAGCGTCATAAGCTGCCTTGGACGCCGATGCCGCTTCGTAGTCGGCCAGCGGCTTCTGGTCGGTGTTGATGCCGGCAAACAGATATTCGCCGTTGAGATTGGTGTTAAGGACCGATGTCAGCGTCGAGAGGGTGCGGTTCGCCTCGTCCACGCTCACCCGCGAGGTCGTCTTGCCGGCGAGATTGGTGGTCAGTGTCGACAGGAAGGACTGCGCCAGATCGGAGACGCGGTCGAGCCCTTCCTGCGTTGCCGAGAGGCGCGAAGAGATGACCGCATTGGTGCTGACGATGGCCTTCATGCGCTCCAGTTCGCGTGCAAAGGAGACGGTCTGCGAGGTGCGGGCGCCGAGCGCCAGGCCGCTGTCTGCGACGAAGCCGGTGGTTGCTTCCTTCTGTGCCTTGACCAGCGCGGACTGGCTGCGCATCACCGAATAGCGCAGGGCTTCCGATACGGCCGATGAAGAAACGAAGAAAGCTTTCATTGCATTACCTCACTGCGGCCAGCAGGGCTGCCAGCATCTCGTCGACCGCCGAGATCAGACGTGCGGATGCCTGGTAGGAATGTTCCAGATCGAGCAGCATCGACATCTCCATATCGACATTGACGCCGGTTTCGTTGGAAAGCGCTTCGGCAGTTCGCACGGCAAGGGCTTCCTTCGCCTCGGTCGCGCGCCATGCCTCCTGGCGCATGCCCTGGAACCAGCCGATCGAACCGGTCGCATAGGTATTGAGGCCGGAACTGTCGCCATTGCCGGCGAGCGGGTCGAAAGTCATCGGCCGGTCGAGGCGTTCGCCATATTCGATCAGCAGATCGGCATAGGATGAGCCGCCTTCAGTGTTGTGCAGATAGGTCGCGCCATCACGCAGTACTTCCGGATTGCCGACAAATGCCGGGTTGAGCGTGATCTGCTGTGCCAGGCCGTCGATCATGGTGCCCGCCGGCGGCAGGTTTGGCGCACCGGACCAGGTGAAGAGCCCCGCCACATCCTGGCCGACATTGGCCGGGTCCTTTTCGGCGAAAGCGGTGATAAGCCCGCGCGCGATCTCGTCGAGCTGGCGCTGCATGGTTACTGCTACGTCATCGCGCAACTGGACCAGCCCGGCGATCTTGCCGCCGGCATCGGTATTGCCGCCCGTGCCCATCAGGAGCGGCACGCCGTCAACATAGACTGCATTGCCCGGTTGGCCTGCCGGGTGCGCTACCGAAGGCTCGAAAGTGATGCTGCGCGGCACGGTTTCGAACAGCGTGGTGCCGTCGCCGGCAATCACCACCATGTCGTTGTCGCTGCGGGTGATGGTGGAGACGGGCACATATTCGGAGATTTTCTTCAGCAGCGCATCACGCTGGTCCAGCGCATCGGATGCGTCGCGGCCGGTGCGGGTGGCGTCCGTCACCGCCTTGTTGGCGTCCTTGAACTGGCTGAGCAGGCGGTTGAGGTCATTGACCGCCATGGAGATTTCCTGGTCGGTCTCGACGCGAAAGGTCTGGATTGCGGTGGTAGCGTCATTGAGGCCACGCACCACGTCACGCGCCGCATTGATCGCATTGCCTGCCAGCGAGCGATTCGATGGCGTCGTCGCATAGACCTGCAGGGCTTGCTGCAGATCACTGATCCGGGTCGCTGCCGAGAATGCGTTGTCGACGCCGTTGACCGCCACGCCCAGGCGGTCCATGCCGGAATAGAGCGTGCTCTGGCTGCTCAGCGACGAAATCGAGGACAGGTTCTGACGGAAGAGCTGCTCGTTGGTGGCCCGGCGGATTTCGATGACGCGCGCGCCGGGAGCCGTGCTGGAAAGCACGGCGCTGCGCCGGGCATAGTCGGGATTTCTCGCATCCATCACGTTGCGCGAAACGACGCTGGTCTGACGACCTGTGTTCAGCAGCGACGATTGCGCGATGTTCAATGCGGAGGATAACGACATACTCTTTTCCCGTCAGGCGTGGCGCGCCTACCTCTTCAGGTTGACCAGGATGTCCATCAGATCGGAGCCGGTCTGGAACACCTTGGAATTGGCTGTGTAGCTGCGCTGCGACTCGATCATGTCGGTCAGCTCCTGGGCGATATCGACATTCGAGTTTTCCAGCGCACCGGAGACGATCTTGCCCCTGCTGCCCTCATTGGCAAATCCCATCTGGACCGCACCGGAATCACCGGTCGGCGCAAAGACGTTGCCCGACAGGACTTGCAGCATGTCGGGGCTCTCGACATCGGCGATCGGGATACGGAACAGCGCCTTGAAGGTGCCGTTCTCATATTTGGCATAGACCGTGCCGTCGTCGTCGATCTGCACGCCTTCGATGCCGCTGGGCGCGCTGCCATTGGCGTCGGCGTCAAGCACGGTGTAGGCGGTGCCGAGCTGCTTCATGCTGGAAAGATCGAGCGTGATCTGCTGCGCCGGCAGGGCAGGGATCGCCGGCGGCCCGACAACCGCGGGCGCGCCGGGGATGGTGATATTGAGGTTCGTCGGGCTTGTGGTCAGCGCGCCCGTTGCCGGATCGAAGGCCAGAGTGGCGGTGCCGACCATTCCTGGTGGGTCGGCATAGGGGAACGATGTGCCGGGGGTGGCGTCGGCCTGGCGGTAGACGGCGACCTCCCAGGTGTTGTCCGCGGTCTTGGTGTAATAGATGTCGAGCAACTGCTCGCGGCCGAGATGGTCATAGGTCAGCAGCGAGGATTTGGCCGTGTAGGTGGCGGCGGCAGCGTTGGTCGACGCAGCCTGGGTCGGCGGTACCGCCGTCGGTCCGACGATTGCGGCGTCCGCCGGCAGATTGGCGGTAAAGACGCCACTGCTGGTGGGAATGGCAACAAGTTCCTGTTGCGAGATGATTACCGGCTCGAGCCCGCCGAAACCGTTGGCGGCCGCGCTCGGTATGCCGTTGGCGAAGCTGTAGCCCATTAACTGATAGCCTGCCGAGTTGATGAGGCGACCCTGGGCGTCCGGCACGAAGGAGCCGGCACGGGTCAGTACGGGAGAGCCGCCGCCCGGACCCTGCACCACGAAAAAGCCGCCGCCGTTAAGTGCAAGGTCGCTGCCCGAACTGGTGTAGCGCAGGTCGCCTTGCTGGCTGATCGAGGTGCGCACCGTGGTGGTGACGCCGCCGGACGTGTAATTGCCGGTGGTCGAGGGGATGATGAGGGACGCGAATTCCGTGCTCGAGCGCTTGTAGCCCGTGGTGCTGGAATTGGCGATGTTGTCGGCGACCGCCGACAGGCGATTGGCCTGGGCGTTCATCCCGGACACGCCGGTTCGCATCATTCCGTACAAGCTCATCGAGACCTCTCCTGGTTTTCCGGACCGTGGGCCGGGAGGTTAGCCTGGCTGACTTGCGCGAAACTGGCGCGATGCGAACCTTTGACGCGGCACGGCTGCGGCGCAGGGCGGACCGGGCATGTTTTCGGGCGCACGCTCATCCGACGATGAGCCGGTAGCCGAGGAAGCGCTTGGAATCGATCGGATCATAGCCAAGCTTTTCACGCAGCTTCTTGCGCAGCTTGCTGATGTGGCTTTCAACGACGTTCTCCTCGACCTCTTCGTCGAAGATGCCATAGATGGCGTTGAACACCTGGGTTTTGGTCACGCGCCGGCCGCTATTGCTCGCCAGATATTCGAGGATGCGGCGCTCGCGACGCGGCAGCGGCAGCAACTGGCCGTTGATTTCAGGATCGCGCCCGTCGAGATAGATGCGCAGGGCGCCGATTTCAGTGAAATTCGCATCCTCATGCGCGCGCCGGCGGATGGCGGCGATGCGGGCGAGGATTTCGCGGATGTGGACCGGCTTGCGCACCACATCGTCGACGCCTGCTTCAAACAGCTTCAGCGTGTTTTCGAGGGAATTCTGGTCGCTGAGCGCAATGACAGGCGCACCGCTGCGGTCACGGATGCGGCGCGGCGAAACCATGTCGCTGCTGCAGTCGCCGATGAGGAAGGCGCGGACCGATTTGAGATCGTCATCGGCGGCAGTTTCGACCCACTCACCGAATTCGCTTGGCCCGAACCCGGCGCTTGCCACGCCTTCACGGTCGAAAAGTGAATGATATCCATCCTTGACGAGCTGTCGCTCGTCGACGATCACGATCATCGGCCGCCCCTCCGAATCAGATATGTTGCCCTCTGGACAATTGGTAAACGCTGGGCGGAATCCTGAAAAACCGTCAATTCTTGGGGCTGGTTTCTTGGGAGTCCCGACTCTCGAAAGTTGTGCTGTAACTCTCCTAATGCGTGCAGAAGGTACGGGCGTTTTGCGTCCATTTGCCGAAGCCGGTTGCCACCATATTGGCAATGACGCGGCAGACGTAGCGTTTTTGCGCCGGGTCATTGTCCGGCCCGGCATGGTAGCGGGCGACCGCCATCGACCAGGTTTCGTGGCGGGCGTGAAGCTGGACGAGGAAACGGGCCGCATAATCCACATTGCGGCGCGGATCGAGCATGTCCTCGACACTGCGGAAATGGCTGGAATGATAGTGATGGTTGATCTGCATGCAGCCGAGATCGATCAGCAGCGCGCCGCCGCTGCGTGCCGCCTTGAAGGCCGCTACGGCTTCTCTCGGCGTTTTGGGAAAGACTGCCTTTCCTTCGATGTTCAACGCGTTGGGCTGGAGGCTGCCCTTGCGGCCGGTTTCGGTCAGGCCGACCGCATAAAGGATACCGACGGGAATGCCGTAGCGGTCCGCCGCACGCAGGATTTCCGGTTCGCAAGGGTTGCCTGCGGCATTGGCAGCCGAGGGGCTAGATATAGATATCGCTGCCAGCGCGATCAGAAGCATTCGACGCGGCATTGCCGGACCCCTGTGTGGCATCGCTACCACTCCTTCCCGATTGATGGCCACCGCCGCCGGCGCTGCCGCCCGATCCTGCCTGGCCGGACATGTCCTGACCGCGAGCGGTGAACGACGAAGAGGAAGAGGCCGGGCCGTCGGCTCGTGTCTGCGTTTGTGCTCCTGGCTGCGGTTGCTGGACGGTGACCTTGTCGATGTCCAGACCCAATGCGCGCATGGATTTGACGATGATTTCGCTGTCGGCGTTTAGCCGCTGGTAGGCATCCTGATTTTCGACACGAAGTTCCACCGTCATATGCTCGCCGGTAAGGCGCAGGCTTGCCGTGACCATGCCAAGCTCGGCCGGGTGCAACTGGATCTTGAGCGAGTGGGCGGATGACAGGTTCGGCCGCGCGGCTAAAGGCTGGAAGGCGGGTGCCGCAGCTTCCCGCCAGCCTGGGTCGCCCGCCAGCATCGATACCAGCGCCGAGGCGGTGGTGGCTGTCGGCTGTGCGACCGGCGCCGGAATGTTCTGCTGCGCAACCACGGTGAAGCGTTCGCCTTTCCAGTCACCGAGCCTGCCGGGGGTGCTGGTCCTGGGCTGATCTACGCCGCTGGCCGCTGTCGTGGTGCGTAGCTCATCGCCAAGGCTTTGCAATGTGCGCTCGATATCGGAAATTGTGGTTTCACCCTGCTGCGCCGGATGAGTCACATGGATGATTTCCGGGCGTGCCGCCGGGAATTTTGCACCCGGCATTTCAGGCATCGAGTTCGAAGATGCAGCCGCAGCGGTGCCGGACATGACGCGCGCTTTATCGGCAACCGTAGTGCCGGTTGGCGCCGCGGCAGCGGGCAAGCCACGCGCCGGGTTGCCGCCTGGCTCTTTGTTCATCCGAGGCTGATCGCTTGCTGCGATCTGCGGCTGCGCAGCGTTGGTGTCAGCGGATACCGGATCGCTGTGAGCTGCCGGCAGCTTGATGCTATTGTCTTTAGCGGTTTCCGGGTCCGGTCGGTCCGCATTCGCATCGATCTCGGCGGGTGTTTCATCGAGGATGCTGTCATTGCCCGGTGTCTTGCCGAAGGCGTCTTCGAGCTTTCCGACAGGCTGGAACAGTTGCAACCGCGTCGGCTCCGCCGCTACCCCGGGCTTTTGTGGGAGGGCTTTGGTCCGGGTGGGCACGCGAATAAGGGCGCCGAAGGCGTCGTTTCCGCTCCAGTCTTTCGATCCGTGCTTGTCGGTGCCGGTCTTGGCCAAGGCGGCTCCGGCGGGCGCATTGCTGATGGGCATGGTCATTGCAACTCCCCCTCGAGCAACTTGTCGATCTCGTCCAGCTTCCTGCGCGTTTCGGCAATGAGGGCCTCGGCGGGAGCTTCCGGTCCCGGCTTGGCGGTGGGAGTCTGCACAGCCGCTGCCGGCAGCGATGCCGCGATCGGCGGCAGGGCTGGGGCAGGCTGCGGCAAGGCGGGCACCGCGGCCGTCAGCTTGGCGGCGACGGCAGCCACCGCATCGAAGAGCTGGCGGTCGCCCTGCGAAAGCTGGCCGCGATCGATGCGGGCGAGCTTGCCGCGGATTTCGTCTGCCGTGCCGGTGGTGACCGAGGAGAGGCTGGCATAAAGCAGCGCGCGCGGGTCGTCGCTGTTGCCGGGTTGGTGCTGTACCTTGCCGGCGGCGAAGGCCGACAATTCGCTGAAGCCCTCGATGGCCGCGCGGCGGGCAATCCTGAGATAGACGGCCTGTTCCTGATCGGCGTCCATCATGGCGGTGATGTCGTCGATCGTCTCCAGATCGATCGACGCATGCAGCGCGATGACGCCCGACACGAAGGAATCGGCGAATTGGCTGGCATAGGGCGAGCGCAGATAGCGCGTCACATATTGGGTGGAAGCCAGCATGAAGCGGGCGGCATCGCCGGTGGTCGCGGAAAGATCGACCGAACGACGCAATGCAGCCTCCTCGACCAGCGTTCCGGGGCCGAGCAGGCGGGCACGGTCGAACAGCTTCAGTGCCTCCGCCGGTTCTTCCGCCGCGCTCACCGAGCCCTTCACCAGCGCCAGGAACGCGCCGGCCTCATGTGGTAACGACAGCGCGTCGATTGCGGCCAGCGTGCTGCGGGCGGAGACGATATCGCCGTTGAGATAGGCCAATATGCCGTCACCGATGCTGCGGTCGCGCTCATCGAGCGTAAGGCGAGACAGCACCGCCGCAACCGTGACGGGATTGCCGCCGCTCATGGCATAGACCATCAGGGCGCGAAAATTGCGCGGATCGGCATAGCCTTCCGGGCCGGTTTCGCGCAGGCGCTTGTCGATCATTTCCAGGAGCTTGCGCTGCATGGGCAAAGCGGCGTGATCGCCCGAGGCCAGGCGGTCCTGCACGACCTGCAGCGAGCGCACCATCTGGAACGCCTGCAGTGGTTCCGCACCTGCGGCTTTCGCCGGCGCCGGCAGGGTCGAGGCAAGCAGCGCCAGGCCGGCAGCGATATGCATCGCCCGCGACCTCATTGGCTCGTCTCCAGCGTGATCTCGATCCGGCGATTGGTTGCGGCCAGCGGATCGGACCCGTCCTTCAGCTTGCGGTCGGCAAAGCCAGACACTTCGGTGATGCGCCGCTCGTCGAGTCCTGCGCGGACCAGCATGTAATAGGCCGAATGAGCGCGGGCGGAAGACAGGCGCCAATTATCATAGGCCTCGCTCTTGAACGGTCTTGCGTCGGTATGGCCGCTGATGGTGATCTTGCCCTTTTGCGCGTTCAGCGCCTTGCCGATCTTTTCCATGGCCAGCACGAGTTCGCGGCGGGGCACGGCCGAACCGATCTCGAACATGCCGAAATCGAGCTGGTCGGTGATGGAGATGGTGACGCCCTTGTCGGTCGCAGTCACTGATACGCCGTCATGCAGCCGGTCGCCGGCCGGGAAGGCCTTGGCGAGATCCTCGGCAAGTTGTTCGGCGGTCCTGGCTGTGGCAGCGCTCGGCTGGTCTTTTCCTGCAAGCGGTTCTACCGGCTCCACCGGTTTCGGCCTTGTCAGCTCCGCCGCCTCCGACTTGGCTGCCGACGCAGCCTGTTCCTTCATCTTCGCCGTTGTATCTTCTGGCTCAACGGTGGTGTCCTGCGGTTTGGGCCGCTCGGCGCTGGCCTCGGCGGCGAGCGGCACGGCGACCTGCTGTGACCAGAAGTCCGGCGCGAAGGGGTCGCGGTAAGATTCGCCGCCCGAAGCCCCGGTCGCCGGCCCTGCCTGTTGCACACCGCCGTCGCCCTTGTCGCTGACATTCTGGCGCACGCCGGAATTGGCGGCGATCTCGGCAAGAACCGCATAGGGATCGGCAAACAGATGATCGTCGGAGCGCTTTTCGGCATCGGCGGAAGCGGCCGAATGCTGCTCAGTGGACGGGCCGGCATTGCCACGCCCGTCAACCCCGCCCGCTCCGTTGGTGTCCTGCGGCGTCTCGGCGGTCAGACCGACCGCATTCGGCCCATCGCCGATGCTCTCAAGTCCCTTGCGGCTGGAATTGCGATCCATCAGCTTGACCGGGTTGAAATAATTGGCGACAGCCGCCTTGGTCTTCTCGTCGGCGGCGCTGATCAGCCACATCACCAGGAAGAAGCACATCATCGCGGTCATGAAATCGGCAAAGGCGATTTTCCACACGCCACCGTGATGGCCGTCATCATGGTCGTCATGAGGGCGCCTGACGATGACGACCTGATGCTCGACATCGGCGATCTTGACAGTGCTCACGACAATATCTCCGAAAGGGCAGCGGACCATTCCGAAAGGCGGGTTTCGAAAATATCTCCATCAATGGTGACGGTGAGATCGAAGCCGGGGGCTTCGGTGTAGTCGAAACTGGCGGCCCGGTCGGGCAGGGCGGCGGCAAGTGCGGAAAACAGCGATTGCGGCCCGCTGATGCGGATGCGCACGGCCTCGCGATCGGCAATGGCAGTACGGATCGAGCCGGCAAGGCTGTCGAGAGTCCTTTTGTGCAGGTCCTCCGTCAGGACGCCGCTGATCAGACGCGCCGCTCCGGTGGTGGCCAGCGCGGCGACGCGCTCCTCCATCGCGACGATGCCGGTGTCGATCAGCGCTGCCGTCTCGCCGCCGAAGCGCTGAAGCAGCGCTTCGATCTCGGCGGCATGGCGCTGGCGCTCGGCGGCAAGCGCTGCCTCGTGCTCCTCGGTCAAGCGCTGTTCGAGCGCTGTTTCGGCGCGAGCGACCTCGACTGCGATGATCGCCGCAACATCCGGTTCCGGTGCAGGGCGCGCCGTCGCCATAGCGGCGGCGTGTGGCTGGGTTCTGGCAGCGGTTTCGCCCGTACTTGGCGGGCGTTTGCCGAAGTCCTGGAGAATGTCGGAAAGAGCGAGTGCAGCCATCGTCAGGCCGCTTCCGCGCGCGCCCATTTGCGCAGGATCTGGGCGGTGCGTTCCTCATTGAGATCGACCATGCGGGCCAGTCGGTCCTGTGGTGCGGGGCGTATCTTGCGCCGCAGATCGTCGAGCGGATTGGTCGGTCGTGGGGCCTCCTGCAAGGCGGTGGCCTCCGCTTCGGCCGATTGCGGATTAGGCAGGGAGCGCTGGACCTCCTCGAAGCTCGGGGCCGGCAGTTCCGCCGGCTTGTTGAGCGAGGCGACCATCGGCCGAAGCCCGAAGAAGGCGACCAGGAACACGACCGCAACGAAGGCGGCGGCATTGATCATGGTGCCGGCATGTTGCCCCAGGCTGTCGAAGATGCCGGGCTCGGCGATCTCGACGCCATCGAGCCCGTCGATGAATTCGACAGAAGACACATTGATGACGTCGCCGCGCGCCTGGTCGAAGCCGGTGGCGGAGGTCACCACTTTCTGGATTTCGGCAACGCGCTCTGCAAACATTTCGGGTGTGGCATCCTTGCCGAGGATTTCGGCCAGGCGCTGCTGGTTGACCACCACGGCGATCGACATGCGCTCCATCGTGTAACCGTTGGAAACGGTGGCGATGCGCTTGGAGTTCAGCTCGTAATTGGTGGTTTCTTCCTTGCGCTCGCTCTGCTCGGAAGATTGCGGACCCTCGGCGGGGGCGAGATCGGCCTCCGGCAGGTTTTGCTCGACCGTGGCGGGGGCTGCGGCGGAACGCCGATTGGCGTTCTCATTGGCGCGCACCACCTGCACCGAACGCTCGACGCGCGATTCCGGATCGAAGATCGTCTCTTCGGTCTGACGCGAATCCGTGTTGACGTCGGCCTTGACGCTGGCGCGGAAGTTGTCGGGTCCCAGATAGGGGGCGAGAGCGCGGCGGATATTCTCCTCGATCTGCGCTTCCACGCTGCGTTCCACGCCCATGGAACGGCTGGCGCCGCTGTTGACGGGATCGTCGCCGGCGGCAAGCAGCGTGCCGCTCGAATCCAGCACGGTCACTTTTTCGGTGCTGAGATCCGGAACGGCGGCGGCAACGAGGTGGCGGATCGACTGCGCGCTCTTGACGATATCCGGCCCGGTGGCGCGGATGACCACGGAAGCCGAAGGCTGCTGCTCCTCGCGGCGGAAATTGGCGCGCTCGGCCATGACGATATGGACGCGGGCGGCGCGGATGCCGGTGATCGACTGGATTGTGCGGGCGATCTCGCCTTCCAGCGCGCGCACGCGGGTCACCTGCTGCATGAAGGAGGTGAGGCCGAGCGAGCCGACATTGTCGAAGAGCTCATAGCCGGCATTGGTGCTGGTGGGCAGGCCCTTTTCGGCAAGCAGCATGCGCGCGGTTGCGGTCTTGCCGGTCGGCACCATGATCGTGGTGCCGTCGGAAGCGACGTCGAAGCCGATGCCTGCCTCGCCGAGCACCATGCCGATCTGGTTCACGTCGGAGCGCTCCAGCCCGACATAGAGCGTCTCATAAGCGGGACGGTTGAGATAGACGGCGCCGATGCCGATGACCGCCAGAACCAGCGCGGCAACGCCTGCCATGATGGCAAGGCGGCGCGGGCCGAAGCTCTGCAGGTTGGAGATGAGGGTCTGGAGTTGCTGCGGCACGGACGGACTGCTCCTTGCATAGATTGCGCGGAGCTTAGAAGCCGAAGCTTGTGCGAAAATGAAATCGGGCCGCGCTGATCAGCGCGGCCCGATTTGTCTTAAGTCGAGGCGCGGTTAGCCGCGGAACAGCGACAGGATCGACTGCGCCGAACCGTTGGCGATCGACAGCGCCTGGATGCCGAGCTGCTGCTGGACCTGCAGCGCCTGGAGGCGGGTCGATTCTTCGTTCATGTTGGCGTCCACCAGCGCGCCGACGCCACGATCGACCGCGTTCATCAGGTCGGTCACGAATTCCTGCTGCGAAGCGATGCGCGACTTGATGGCGCCGAGATCGGAAGCAGCCGTGGTTACGGCAGTGAGTGCCTTGTCGACGCCGCGAAGTGCGTACGATACGTCGGTACCCGCTGCCGTGATGTCGACCTTAGTTATATCGATCTTACCCGGCTCGGCGACAAGGTTCGAGGCGACTACTGTTTCGCCGGTACGTGCCGCGCCGGCCGTGGCCGAAGCGATTGTGCCCGTAGCACCCGTCCAGGTTAGCGCACCAGTACCGAAGGCCTTATCGAGTGCAGCCGTCATCGCGGCGTCAAATTGGGCAGCGGTGTGTGCTACAGGCCCGTTAACAGCACCTGCCGGGCCGAAGACCTGAATTCGCTTTGTATCACCGTTGAAAGTAAGGTCGAATGAGATGGCGTCGTCAGCCCACATTGCCTGCGGCGTGAATGCGCCCAGCGCGTGGCTTGCTGCCGTACCACCAGCGTCATCACCGACAGCCTGAGCACCTGCGGTGTCGAGGCCGCCAAGATTGGTATTACCATTCGAGCGCGCCTCGAGGAGGCCGCCAGTGCCCGTGGAGGTGAACAGGGCGGTCTTGGCAGTATCGATATCGATCGTTCCCAGGCTGATGCCACCGGAACTGTCGCGGATGAAGGATGCAACCACCTTCTGTGTGGACGGTGTGCCAACCGAGAGCCAGTTGCCGCCTGAGAAGCTTGCCGATTCAGCGAAGGTCTTCAGATCGTTCTGAAGCTGCTTGATTTCTTCGTGGATCTTGCCCTTGTCGACGTCCGGCTGCGAGGCGGCAACCAGCTTGGTCTTGATCTTGTCGAGCGTGTTCTTGACCGAGTCCATTGCGGTATAGGCGACGTCGACCTGGGCGGCGCCGAGGCCGAGCGCGTCCTTGACGGTCGACATGGCTTTGTTGTCGGAGCGCATGGTCGTGGCGATCGACCAATAGGCGGCGTTGTCGGAAGCCTGCGCGACGCGAAGGCCGGTCGAGATACGGCCCTGGGTGGTTTCCAGGCCCTTGTTGGTCTGCTGAAGGGTCTTCAGCGCGGTCATTGCGGATGCGTTGGTGAGAATGCTGGACATAGGTCCTGCCCCTTTGTGATCTGATTTTTAAGAGGGACATGCCGGATCGACCGGCGAAAGCGGAAGCGGCATCATGCCTATGACCGCGCTTTGGGGGCCATTCCACTCATGCAGCACTTATGACGGCCAATTCCTACCAAAAGACTAATTTCGGGTGGGAGGGTCTTAACATTGGATGTGGAGGGGTGTGGTCTTCGTCGATCTTGGGCCTCGTTGGCACACGGAGGAGAAGCCGGATGCCAAAAACCGCTACGTGAACGACCGCACCAGGCTGCCGACGAGCAGGTTCCAGCCGTCGATGAGCACGAAGAACAGGATCTTGAACGGCAGCGACACCACCGTGGGCGGCAGCATCATCATGCCCATGGCCATGGTGATGGTGGCGACGATGAGATCGATCACCAGGAACGGCAGCACCACCAGAAAGCCGATCTCGAAGCCGCGGCGGATTTCCGAGATCATGAAGGCCGGCACCAGCACGCGCAAATCGGCCGTTTCGCGCGAGACCTGCTGGCCGCGCTCGCGAGCGAGATCGGCGAACAGGTCGAAATCCTTGTCGCGCACATGCTTGGCCATGAAGTCGCGGAACGGGTCGGAAATGCGTTCCAGCGCCGCTTCCTGGCTGATCTCATTGTTCATCAGCGGGCGAACGCCGTTGCTCCAGGCCTGGTCGAAGGTGGGGGCCATGACATAGAAGGTCATGAACAGCGACAGGCTGATCAGGATGAGGTTGGCAGGCGTCGTCTGCAGGCCGATGCCTGAGCGCAGGATCGAGAATGCGATGATGAAGCGGGTGAAGCTCGTCACCATGATCAGCAGGCCCGGCGCGATCGACAGCACCGTGAGCAGGCCGAACATCTGGATGATGTAGCCGATCGTGGTGCCGTCGGCGTGCCCGATGGCGCTGAGGTCGATCTGCTGGGCGTGCGCGGCCGGAATGGCTACCAGAAGCCAGGCAAGGGCGAGAGAAAATTTGCTCATTCGAAGATAAGCGTCCGGATGAGCACCTGCTTGACATGGCCGTCACTGCGGATGCGGGCGCGCTCTTCCATATCGGCCTTCAGATGCTGGAAGCCGCTGGCGCCCTCGACCTGATGCAGCCGCACCGTGCGCAGGAAGGCAAGCAGGTCCTGGTGGATATCGTCGGCGAGCGTCGTCTCCGGCTGCGGCTCGTCGAGCACGATGGCGGCCTCGAGCCGCACCCAGGTCGTGGTCGGTGCCGCCAGATTGGTGGTGATGGGCGGCAGCAGAACTTCGGTGTCGCGCGCAGCAGGCGCATGCTCGCCCTCCGCTGTAGCACCATCGGGGGTCTGCGAGGCCAGTGCCGCCTTTTGCGCCTCCGCCTGTCCGTTCAGATACTGGCCGGAAAGCCAGCCAAGGCCGATCGCGGCCGCCGTTATGGCCAGCAGAACCGCAATCTGGACCACCAGTGAGGGGCCGTCGGGCTTGGCGGGGGATTCATCGGTGATTGCCATGGCTTGGGCCTAGAAGGGAAGCACGTTGTCGAGGATCTGCTGGCCGTAAGGCGGCTGCTGCACCTCGGTCAGGCGGCCGCGCCCGCCATAGGAAATGCGAGCTTCAGCGATGCGCTCATAGGAAATGGTGTTGTTCGGCCCGATGTCGATCGGCCGCACGATACCGGCGATCGTCAGCACGCGAAGCTCGAAATTGACACGCACTTCCTGCGAGCCGTTGATGACCAGATTGCCGTTGGGCAGCACGTCGCTGACCACCGCCGCCACTTGCAACTCGATGGTTTCTGAACGCTCGGTCTTGCCCGCCCCCTTGGTGGAGGTATCGGAATCGATGTCGGCGTCGAACGAGCCGCCATGTGTGACGCTGTCCCAGCCGAAATCCATGCCGAGGCCGAGCGAGCGGCCGACCTTGCGGTCGCGTTCGGACTCGTTCTTGAAGCGGGCGCGGTCATTGATCTCGATCTGGACGGTGAGGATGTCGCCGGGAGCGAGCGCGCGCGGATCGGTGAACAGCCGCTTCTGGCGGTCATCCCAGAGCGAGAAGCGCTTGACCGGTTGGGCCGGCTGCTGCGGGTATTGATACACCGATTGCTGCGCAATGCCCGACCCGACCGGCGACAGCGACGGTTCGCGGCCGATCTCGTCGGTACGGGTGGCGCATCCGGAAACGGTTATGACGGCCAGGGCAAGGACGGCAAAGCGGATCATGTCGGGTCTTCCTTGCGGATTGCACTGACCATGATGACTGTCAGTGCGGCAGCCGCCTTGCGTTCCATTTCGTTGAGGATGACGCCGGCCTTGCGTGCGTCGAGCTTCATCAGGATGCCGGCTGCAAGTGTCGCGTCCAGCGCGGCAAGCCGCTCGGCGGCAGCGTCCGGCTTCATGGTCGAATAGATGTCGACGACATTGTCTTCGGCCTTGGAGAGGAAGTCTTCGCGCCGCTTCAGCCAATCCTCATATTCGGCGCGCTTTTCCTCTAGGAGTTTGATGCGCTTGTCGACATCCTTCTGCAGCGTTTCCAGCTCCTGCGCCTGTAGGGCGTAACGGCGGTCGCGCGCGGCATCGGCGATGTTGGAGCAGAAGCGCTCAATCTCGGATTGCTCGGTGGGCGCGGCCGGGATGCTCGCCTCCATGGCGGCCGCATTGCCTGCGCACAGCAGCAGCGCAAGCGCGGCGGCTGCCGGGAGGAAGCTGGTGCGATTGGTCCGAGTGAAGGGATCGGCTGACATTGCGGCCCCCTATTGCAGCACGAGATCGGCCTGCAGGGCACCGGCGGATTTGATGCCTTGCAGAATGGCGATGATGCCGGATGGCTTCACGCCGAGCCGGTTGAGACCGGCGACCAGCGTGTCCAGATTGGGTCCATCAAGAACGGCGACGCGCGCATCCGGCTGGTCGACGGAAATCGAGGTGGACGGCTCGACAGCGGCGACGCCGCGCGAAAAGGGCTCGGGCTGCACCACGGTCGGCATTTCGGTGATGCGCACCGTCAGCGTGCCGTGGCTGATGGCTACGCGCGAGATGCGCACGTCCTGGCCGATGACGATGGTGCCGGTGCGCTCGTCCACGACGACGCGGGCCGGCGCGTCGGATTCGACGGTGAGGTTTTCGAGTTCGGCATAGAAGCGGGCTGCCGAGATGCCGTCCGGCTTGCGGATCGCCACGGTGCGGGCATCGACCTCATTGGCCACGCGCTTGCCGAAGCGTGCGCGCGCATATTCGTTGATGACGTCGGTGATGCGCACGGCGGTTGAGAAATCGGCATTGCGCAACTGCAGCGTCAGCACGCTCTGGTCGCCGAAGGCCGCCTCGACCTGCCGCTCGATGATGGCGCCGTTGGGAATCCGTCCGGCAGTCGGGACGCCTTGCGTGACCTTTTCTGCCTCGCCCTGCGCATCGAAGCCCGACACGAACACCGGGCCTTGAGCGACGGCATAGATCTCGCCGTCGGCGGCCTTCAGCGGTGTCATGATCAGCGTGCCGCCGGCAAGCGAAACTGCATCGCCCATGGAGGAGACGCTGACATCGATGCGGGCGCCAGACTGGACGAAGGGCGGCAGATTGGCGGTGACGATGACGGCCGCCACATTCTTGGCGCGGGCGCGGCCGCCCTCGCTGGCGATGCCGAGATTTTCCAGCATGGCGCGGATCGACTGCTCGGTGAAGGGCGAATTACGCAGGCTGTCGCCGGAGCCCTGCAGGCCGATGACGAGGCCGTAGCCGACAAGCTGGTTGTCGCGTGCGCTTTGCAGTTGCGCGATGTCCTTGATGCGCGAGATCGGCCCACCGGCACCCGGAATGCGGCTGTCCTGGCCACCATTGGCTGCGGCAAGCGCTGCCAGCGTGGCTTCGTCGGGGCCATCGGCATGGGCCGGATAAAGCCCGACGACGAGCATCAAGAGTAGAGCGAAGGCACGCATCACAGGGCGCCGACCCTGACTGAGCCGTCAGCCATGACGGTGCCCGACAAGACCTTGCCGCTGTCGATGTTGCGAACCTTGACCAGATCGCCGGCCGAGCCGGGCTGGAGCGTCACCGCGGTGGCCGAGATGGTCAACGCGCCGGCCGTGAAAACGAGCTGAACCGGGGCTCCCTGCTCGACCACATAGGCATCCCTTATGGAACTGAGCGGGATGTAGCGTCCCGGCAGGAGGGTGCGGCGCGCGACCTTGCCTTCGATGTCGGAGGAAGCAATGGCAACCGCCTCGGGAGCCTGCTTGCCCTGCCTCAGCGTTACCTCTTTCAGGGCCGCCGGCTCGATGGTTTCTCCCGGATAGATGACGCGGTTGGGGATCGTCACGGTCTCGCCGGCAAGTGCCGCGCATGCGCTGCCAAGCAATGCCAGGCCGGCGGCAACAGCGATGAGGAGGCGGGGACGACGCGTCATGCTCGCTACCTGATATTCTTGGAGACGACCGCCGCCATTTCGTCGGCGGCCTGGATGACCTTCGAATTCATCTCATAGGCGCGCTGGGCCGAAATCAGTTCGGTGATCTCCTTGACCGGATCGACATTGGAGCTTTCCAGATAGCCCTGCTCGACGGTGGCATAGCCGAGATCGCCCGGCACGCCGACATTGGCGGCACCGGAGGCGGGAGTTTCGCGGAACAGATTGTCGCCAAGCGGCGCCAGGCCGGCCTCGTTGGCGAAGGTTGCCAGCGTCAACTGGCCGAGTTCCTGCAGATCCACCTGCCCGTCGAGACGGGCGAAGATCTGGCCCGACTTGTTGACGACGATCTCCAGCGCATCCGCCGGAACGGTGATGGCAGGCTGCACGGCAAAGCCGTCAACCGTGACCAGCTGCCCGGTGGCATTGGTGTTGAAGGCACCTGCACGGGTGTAGAGCGTCTCACCATCCGCGCCTTCGATCTGGAACCAGCCATTGCCGGTCAGCGCGAGGTCGAGCTTGTTGCCGGTGTTGGTCAGTCCGCCCTGGACATGGAGGTTGCGGACGGCCGAGGTCTTGACGCCGAGGCCCACCGAAACACCTTCCGGCACGATGCTGGCATTGGCGCGGTTGGGCACGCCCTGCAAGCGATCGACCTGATAGAGCAGGTCGGAGAATTCGGCACGTGCCCGCTTGTAGCCGGTGGTGTTGATATTGGCGATGTTGTTGGCAATGACTTCCAGATTAGTCTGCTGGGCATTCATGCCGGTGGCCGCGATGGCGAGCGCTTTCATCTTTCAGTTCCCTCAGATCGTCATGCGGCTGATTTCGAGATAGGCGGTGACGACCTTGTCACGGATTGCGACGGCCGCCTGCAGCGCCTGCTCGGCGCTCATCACCGCATCGGCGACCTGGCGCATATCGGCGTCGCCCTGCAGCGCCTGCACGGAAACCTGCTCGGCCTCCCGCAGCGTTCCCACGGTGCGCGAGGCGGCCTCGCTGACCATGGCGGCAAAGGAGTTGCCCGCGTCGACATCGACCGGCGGCGTCAACACGCCGGGCGAAACCCCGACGGCATTTTCCGTGCCGGTGCCGACCGGCTGCTGCAAGTTGAGTGCGCCGATGCCGCTGATCATTACGAGCCTCTCATAAGGTCGATAGTCATGGAGATGAGGTCGCGCGCCTGCTTGACGACCTGGAGATTGGCCTCATAGGAGCGGTTGGCCTCGGTCATGTCGGCCATCTCGACCAGCACATTGACGTTCGGCATCTTGACGTAGCCGGTTTCGTCAGCCGCCTCGTGGCCGGGAAGGAACTCCAGCGGAAAGGCTGCAGGATCGCGATTGATGGCAGCGACATCGACGGTCGAAGCCCCGAGCGCACGGTCGAGTTCGGCCGAAAAGACGATGGTCTTGCGCTGATATGGGTCGGCCCCCGGCGTGTTGCCGGTCGATTGTGCATTGGCGAGGTTTTCCGAAACGATGCGCAACCGTTCGGACTGGGCAGTCAGGCCGGAAGCCGCAACCTTGAGCGTTGCCGAGAGTGCATCCATGCCGTCAGCCCTTCACGCTCAGCATCGTCATGCGGTGGAATGCTTTGACGATTGCGGTGTTGAGTTCGAAGGTCCGGCGCACCTCGTTGGCCTTGATCAGCTCATTTTCGAGAACGACGGTGTTTTCCGATGGCAGCACCGAATTGGCACCGTCCTCGTTGCGCACAGAAAAGCCGGCATTGGTGACGCCGCCGCTGAAATGGCCCTGCTGGGTGGCGTTCATGGCGACGCGGCGCGAATCAAGCACCTTTTCGAACGGTTCGATCTCAGCCGTGCCGTAGCCCGGCGTATTCACATTGGCGATATTGCCGGCAATCGCCGATTGGCGCACGGCAAGCCACTGCGATTGCTGCGAAGCGAGTTTGAACAGATTGACGGGCTGCATGGAAATCTCCGGCCAGATATCCAGAGTCTAGGCGGCCAGTCTTGCGCGGGCCTTGCGTTCGGGTGGTGTTACTGCGTCAGTTCGAGCACCCTGTCGGTGCTGGTGACGAGCACCCATTTGCCCCCGCGCTGCTCGATCGAAGCGACGCGGCTGTTATCGGGCAAGGATGAGCCGCGCTGGACAACCCACAGGCCGGAATCGTCAGCGATCATGGCACGGCCATTGGCAATGTGGACCAGGCGGAATTCGATCGGGTCTGCCGGGAAGGGCTGGTCGGCAAGCGGCGTGAATGCCCTCCTGTCGGGCAGCGTTCCGGTCGGGAAGGGATCGAGCGCGCCAATGGTGAGGTCCTCGCCCGCTGCCTCGCTGGCGGAGCGGTCGGCGCGATGTTCCAGGGAAAGGCCGGCGGTGCGCCCGGCTCGTCCGCCGCCGCTGAATTCAAGTGCGCGGATGCCGAATTTTTCCTGGTTGAGGAAGATGAACCAGGGAAACAGCGCACAACCGAGGCCGAGCGCCACGCCGAGGCCGGCAATGACGAGATCGCCGCGGCGATCCTTTGTCTGCGAAGAGGCGCGTGCGGCAGCTTCAGCCGACCTACGGCGAAACGGCAGCCCCAATTTTGGCCACCTGCCGGACTCCTTCACCTTCATGGCCTGAAGCTGATCGCTAAGCGTCTGCTCAATTTGGCTGAGCTGCATGCGGATTTTCCTTGGCTCTCAAATGGCGGGCGAGGTCGGCGAGCGGGTCGGGCGAGGGTGGGTCGGCCGGGGTCTGCATCAGAACTTCATAGACCAGCGGCACCTGGCGTACCGCCGTATCCAGCTCGGCATCGGCGCCGGGCTGATAGGCACCGAGAAGCCTGATGTCGCGGGTGTCCTCGAAGCGCGAGATCATGGATTTCAGCCGCGTCACCAGCATGCGCTCGTCCTCGCTCCAGGCCTTGCCGGCGAGGCGCGAGATCGATGACAAAGGGTTGACCGCCGGATAACGGCCTTGTTCGACGATTGCGCGGTCAAGCACGATATGGCCGTCCAGAATGCCGCGTACCGAATCGGCGACCGGGTCATTGTGGTCGTCGCCGTCCACCAGCACCGAGATGATGGCGGTGACCGAGCCGGAAGCACCCTCCACGCCGGGGCCAGCGCGTTCGAGCAGCTTGGGCAGGTCGGTGAAGACGGAGGCCGGATAGCCACGCGCGATCGGCGGCTCGCCGGTGCCGATCGCAACCTCGCGCAGTGCGTGGGCAAAACGGGTGATCGAATCGAGCACCAGCAGCACGCGGTCGCCGCGGTCGCGGAAATATTCCGCCACCCGCATTGCCGTATCGGGCGCCCGGCGGCGCATCATGGCGCTTTCGTCGCTGGTCGCGACCACGGCAACGGTCTTGGCCATGCTTTCGGCGCCGATCGTGTCTTCGAGAAATTCGCGCACTTCGCGGCCGCGCTCACCTACCAGCGCCACCACCACAGTGTCGAAAGCCTCGGCGCTGGCAAGCATTGCAAGCAGCGTCGACTTGCCGACGCCGGAGCCGGCGAAGACGCCGAGCCGTTGGCCAAAGCAGATCGGGGTGAAAATATCGATGACGCGCACGCCGGTCTTGAAGGCGGTGCCGACGCGCTGTCGGGCCAGCGCTGCCGGCGGGGTCGCGTCGGCCGTTTCGCAAGGGTCGCCCTGGATCAGCGCCGATCCGCCATCGATGGGGCGGGCGAGCGAATCGATGGCCCGGCCGCGCCACGTCGCATGTGGCGCGATGATAAAGGGTCCGCAATTGAAGACTGCATCGCCCACGCCCGCATCGTTGCTGCCCTCGAAAGGCGCGATCAGCACCTCGTGCGCGCCGATGCGGACGATCTCGCCGCGCCTGGTTCCTGCCTTGCTGCGATGCTCCACAATGTCGCCCAGCCGGGCGGTGTCCGAGAGGCCGCGTACAGTGTAATGGGTCGCCGACACTTCTGTGATGCGGCCGCCGCGTCGCACGATGGTGCGCTCGTCGGCGAAGCGGCGATAGGCAGGCTCCAGGATAGCAAGGCGGTTTTCGACTTGGAGCGGCGGCATTCCCATCTCGACCGCGGCCGGCGTGGCGTTCATCACCTATCGCCTATTTCGAGCCGAGCGTGCGCACGGCCTCGGTGAAGGTCTGCTCGGAGCTGCGCATCAGGGCGGCGGTGTTTTCAAAGGCGCGCTGCACGGCAATGAGGCGGGTCATTTCGAGCATCGGGTTGACGTTGGATTCTTCCACGAAACCCTGCGCCACGCCGACATCGATACGGTCGACAATGGGTTCGGGTGCACCGGGAGGCAGGATGCCGGAATTGCCGTAGCGGGTGAAATTTGCCCCCGGCGTGAAGTCGAACAGGCCGAGCGCCCCGACCAGGTTTCCGTCCTGACGCAACGTGCCATCGGCGCCGGCCTCGGGCGCGCCGTTGCGCGGATCGAGCTGGATCGGCGCTCCTCCCGCATCCAGTACAGGATAGCCCTCTATGCTCACCAGCTGGCCGGTCTCCAGCATGGTGAAACGGCCGTCGCGGGTCATGACGGTGCCGGCGGGCGTCTCGATGCCGAACCAGGCTTCGCCCTTGATGGCGAAGTCGAATGGGTTGCCCGTCTCGCGCAGCGAACCTGCCGCCGTCGCCAGATAGGTGTCGCCGGTGGACGCAAAGGAAACGGATTTTTCGCCGAGGCCCGACACCACATCTTCAAATTTCACGCCGGTGGCGCGAAAGCCGACGGTCGAGGCATTGGCGACATTGTCGGCGATGGTGGTAAGCCGGCGCTCCAGCGCGATCTGGGCCGAAAGGGCGACGTAAAGGCCATCCTGCATAGGTAATCTCAGCTTTTCATTTTGTGGATGGCGAGGAGGAGATTGGTCGAAACGCCATATTCCACCGGTTGGCTGAACAGCACGCTGAGCGAGGTCGTTGCCGTTGCCGTCGGATTGTCGATCTCCCAAAGGCTGGTGAAGCGCGTCAGGAACTTGCCGAGCGCTTCGGGTTCGGAGAAATCCTCGATTTTCAACCGGCTTTCGAAAAGCTGGACCTGCTTGTCGAGATCGGCTGAGGCGAAGGAGGCCGGCAGGCCAAGGGCGGTGCGCACCACCTGCGCCAGCGCCGGGTCGGCCAGCACCTGATAGAAAGAGGTGATGCCGGAGGCCTTGCGCTGGAAATAGAGCGCCAGGCGCACGCCTTCATTTTGCGCGCCGGCATCTTCTTCCAGCGTCTGGCGCATATATTTGTCGATCGTCGACTGCTGCGCGGCGTTCCAGGTGGTCGCCGCCTCGCCCTGCGCCTCGAAGTTGAAGGTCGAGACAAAGGCCGCATAGCGCGGTTCACTCGCCTTGTTGGCGGGGCTGTCGGGATCGCGCACGCCCCCTTCCAGCATCTCGCGGATCGACGCCTTGGTGTCGACTTCCGGGTTCATGCCGAAGGCGCCCATCGCATAGGAGAACAGGCGGTCGTCGGCCAGTAGGTCGTCGATGGAGCGCACATTGCCGATATTGGCGAGGTAGTAGGCGGTGTCGCTCTTGACCGCTTCGGATTCCGGATTGACGCCCGCAATCAGCGCCTGGGTGTGATAGTTCTTGACCGTTCCGTGCTGGGCGCGGATGTAGGTGGTCGCTTGCTCGCCCAACGCGGCGAAGTTGTAGCTGGCGACGAATTCGGCATAGCGCTTGTCGGTCAGCTTGTTGGCGAAACTGTCGGGGCTGGAGATGCCTTCCTTCATCGCCTTGACCATGAAGGCCTTGGCATAGGCCATGTCCTGCAGGCCATGCGCCTTCATGGCATATTTGAACAGCCGGTCGTCGGCGACGAATTCCTCGATCGATTTCACCTTGGTGATGTTGTCGAGATAATATCTGGTCTCGCGGTCCACCAAAGGCTGCTTGCCGACCCGATCGAGCGAGGTCGCCAGGTTCTTTGCAATCATCTGGTAGCTGGTGAATGTGTTGAGCACGCAAGCAATCCCGGCCAATTCTGTCCGGCCACGCTAGTCGGGCTGGCTTGCGCGAAACTGAATGCCCCGGCATCGCGAAAAAAGCGGAAATGATTCAAGCCTCACGCAAGGCACGGCCGCTATTGCAGACTCCGCAGGAAAATTGGCGGAAGGGCTGACGGTGGGCATACTGATCGGTTTTGTGGTGACCCTGGGTTGCGTGCTCGGAGGGTTCATGGCCATGGGCGGTCATGTCGAAGTCCTGATGCAGCCTTGGGAATTCGTCATTATCGGCGGCGCGGCACTCGGCACATTCCTGGTGGCCAACCCGATCTCCGTCGTCAAGGATACAGGGCGGGGATGCATCGAAGCCTTCAAACAGGCCGTGCCCCATGAGCGGGATTATCTGGAGACACTCGGCGTACTGCACAGCCTGATGCGTGAATTGCGGACGAAATCGCGCAGCGAGGTCGAGGCCCATATCGACAATCCCGAAGAATCCGTCATCTTCCAGGCCTTCCCCACCGTCTTGAAAAAGCGCGACCTAACCAATTTCATCTGCGACTACTGCCGCCTGATCATCATCGGCAACGCAAGGCCGCATGAGATCGAAGCGCTGATGGATGAGGAAATCCATACGATCCGTGCCGACAAGCTGAAGCCCTACCATGCCATGACGGCGATGGCCGACGGGCTGCCGGCGCTTGGCATCGTCGCGGCCGTGCTCGGCGTGGTCAAGGCGATGGGTGCGCTCGACCAGTCGCCGGAAATCCTTGGCGCGCTGATTGGTGCGGCGCTGGTCGGCACCTTTCTTGGCATCTTCCTGTCCTATGCCGTGGTCGGTCCAATCGCCACCAAGATCAAGACGGTGCGCGAAAAGAACAACCGGCTCTATGTCATCGTCAAGCAGACGCTGCTTGCCTATATGAACGGCTCGCTGCCCCAGGTAGCCATCGAATTCGGCCGCAAGACCATCTCGTCCTATGATCGGCCCTCCATCGATGCCGTCGAGCAGAGCACCATGAACGCCGCTGCCGACGCGACGAAGAAGGCGGCGTGAGGATGGCGGCGACTGAACGGGGAAACGGCTGATCATGAGCAGCCTGGCCAATCCCGCGGGAATGCGTGCGAGCATCCTGGAGCGCCTGATCGGCGAGACCGGCGAGCCGAACCATGTCGTCGGCGCCGCCCGCGCCGTGGCTGAGCGGGCGCTTCCCGCCATCACCCTGGCGCTGGGCGGGAAGCTTGCCGTTCCCGTCGAGCTCGACATCGAGGCGGTGGAACTTGCACGGCTGATCCAGGCGCGGCCACAGAGTGGCCAGCATGCGATGAGCGTGGCGTCGTCTGCCTCCTCGCCCGACGCGCTCATCCTGCTGATGGATTCAGCGGCAGTGGCGGTTGTCGTCAGCGCCTTGTTCGGCGGCGACCCCGACCTGCCGGTCACGCCGATCGAGCGCGAATTGTCGCCGACCGAAACCGAAGTGGCGAGCATGGTGTTCCAGGAAATCGCCCAGGCGGTGAACGGGTCTGGCGAACGCGCCTTCGCGTTTCGCATGCCGCTGCCGGCTGCCATCACCGGGACCGAGCTGAAGAAGCATATCATCCGCGATGCACCGGCGGTGCGGGTGGATTTTCGGGTCTCGACCGCGACCAGTTCGGGGCGCATCTCCTTGATGATGCCGCAGCGCGTTCTGCTCAAGCATCGTGGCGAGGCGAGTGTCGCCCCTGGCAGCGACCGTGACACGGCCTCGAACTGGAGCGCGCGCTTCGGCGAGGAGATCATGCGCTCGACCGTCGATCTGGAAGCCAGCATGCCGCTTGCGCGCATGACGCTCGGCGAGGTGGCCAGGCTGCAGGAGGGGATGGTCATCGAGCTTGGCGAGGGCGCACAGACCGAGGCGCGGCTTTCGGCGCGCAGCAAGACACTCTTTGTGTGCGAATTCGGCAAACTCGGGCAGAATTACACAGTGCGAATCAGGCATCCTTTCGATGCCGGCCAGGATCTTATCGATACGCTGCTGCCCGGTTGAGGCGTGGCGTCGTTTCGAGACGATCCTGAAGTGGAGAAGGCAATGAACCAGACCAATCCGGAACCGGATCACGACATTCCGGAAGAACAGCTCAACCGCGCGATCGAGGAATTGCGCGGTGCGCTCCACGAGCAGGAATCGCAGCCTGGCGGGGCAAAGCATGCGGAGGCGGCGTCGCCCAATTCCAGCCTGATCATGAATATCCCTGTGGATGTGCAGATCGTGCTTGGCAGCACCGAGATGCCGGTTTCCGACCTGATGGCACTGCAGAAAGGGTCTACCGTCGCATTGAACCGCCGCATCGGCGAACCGGTCGATGTCGTGGTCAATGGCCGCCGCATCGCGCGCGGCGAGATCACCGTGCTGGAAAACGATCCCTCGCGCTTCGGCATAAGGCTGACCGAGATCATCACTGCGGCGAAACTGTCCTGATGATAGCTGGCGCGCCATTCCCTCGTCGATGGAAGGTTCTGGCATGAGCACGCCGTTGGCCACGCTGACGCGCGCTCAAAAGGCCGCGGCCATCCTGGTTGCGATGGGCAAGCCATCGGCCAGCAAGCTGCTGAAATTCTTCAAGCAGGAGGAATTGAAGGCGCTGATCGAGGGTGCCCGCCTGCTGCGCACCATCCCGCAAGGCGATCTGGAAAAAATCGTCGCCGAATTCGAGGCGGAATTCACCGAGGGCGCGGGCCTGCTCGATTCCGCCGACAAGATGGACACGATCCTCAATGAGTCGCTGTCGCCGGAAGAGGTGGATGCGATCATGAGCGGCGCCAAGCCGGTCGTCGCGCCGGAGCCGCCGCAGATCTGGAACGACCTCGAGCGGCTCGATCCCGCGCGCATCGGCGCTTTCCTGGCGGTGGAGCATCCGCAGACGGCAGCGCTCATCCTGTCGCGGCTGGCGCCGCCCTTTGCCGCCAATGTGCTGCTGACGCTGGGCAAGCCGATGCGCGGCGACGTCATCCGGCGCATGTTGTCGATGACGACGATCCAGGAGGCGGCAAGCCGCATCGTCGAAAACCAGTTGCGCAGCCGTGTCCTGGCTGAAAACACCGGCAAGGATATCTCGGCCGGCCAGAGCCGCGTCGCCAGCCTGCTCAACGAGATGGACAAGGAGCATCTCGAAGAGGTGATGCAGGATCTGGAGGCGACCGGTGCGACCGACCTGGATGGCATCCGCGCCCGGCTGTTCTCCTTCGAGGATATCGTGCTGTTGACGCAGAAGGCGCGCGTGGCGCTGTTCGATGGCCTGTCCACCGAATTGGTGACGCTGTGCCTGCGCGGAGCCGATGCCGCACTGACAGAGGCGGTGCTGTCTTCCATTGGCGCACGCTCGCGCCGGATGATCGAATCGGAGCTTGGGCAGGCAAGCGATGGTATCGCCGCCGCCGATATCGCCGATGCACGGCGCACCGTCGCCTCCACGGCCATCCGCATGTCGGTCGAAGGCGCTTTCGAGCTGCCGTCGGCGCAAAACGCCGCCTGAGGGCGGCCACACTCCTGACCGGCTCGCTGCGCCATGTCCGATACCGCCGATAAGGAAAGCAAAACCGAAGAACCGACAGAAAAGAAGGTTCGCGACAGCGTTGAGAAAGGCAAGCTGCCGGTCGCGAAGGAAACGACGATCTTCGCTTCCTTCGTCGCCATTCTCATCTTTGCGGTGTTCTTCGCCCAGGACAGCGTGGCCCGGCTCGGTGTCTTCCTGTCGATTTTCCTGGAAAAGCCGGAAGGCTGGCCGCTTGCCACCGAACGTGACGTCATCGAGCTTTACCAAATCGTCTTCATCGAGATCGCCAAGCCGCTGGGCATCATGATGCTGCTTCTTGTGGTTGCTGGCGTCGGTGCTTCGGTACTGCAGAACATGCCGCAATTCGTCGGTGAACGCATCCGCCCGCAGGCCTCGCGCATTTCGCTGACCAAGGGGTGGAACAGGCTGTTCGGCCTCCAGGGCTTTGTCGAGTTCCTGAAATCGCTCGGCAAGGTCGGTTTTGCCGTCCTCGTTCTGGTCTTCGTGCTGAGTGACGATCTTCGCCAGTTGCTCGCCGGCATGATCACGCAGCCGACCGCCTTCGCGCAGGTCATCCGCTCCATGACCATCGATATCCTCGTTTCGATCGTCTTCGTCATGGGGCTGATCACGGCGGTTGATCTGGTGTGGTCGCGCTTCCACTGGCGCCAGGAACTGCGGATGACACGCCAGGAGGTCAAGGACGAGCTGAAACAGTCGGAAGGCGATCCGATCGTCAAATCGCGGCTGCGTTCGCTTGGGCGCGACCGGGCGCGCCGGCGCATGATGACGGCGGTGCCGCGTGCAACGCTCGTCATCGCCAACCCGACCCACTTCTCGATAGCGCTGAAATATGTGCGTGACGAGGACAGCGCCCCGCTGGTGGTGGCCAAGGGGCAGGATCTGGTGGCGCTGCGCATCCGCGAGATCGCCGAACAGCACAATATTCCGATCTTCGAGGACGTCGCGCTCGCCCGCTCCATGTACAAGCAAGTTTCAGTCGATAGCGTGATACCGCCCAAGTTCTATCAGGCAGTCGCCGAGCTGGTCCGGGTCGTCTATGCCGGCAAGGCGCAACGCAAAGAGATTTCATGATCAGGCAACCCCACGCATCGACACGCGAAATCATCGTCGCCAATGCAATCCAGGAGGTGGTCAGCGAGCTTCGCCTGGTCGATGTCGCCGATTACATCGCCTTCATCCGGCTGGAGCATTTTGCCTGCATTTCCGACATCGTCGATTCCGCCACCGAGCTTTATTTCCAGCCGCGGACGCTTCGGCTGGGGCATGGCGGCGAGGCCCATGTCGGCTGGACGGAGCCGCCGCAGATCGCACTCGATCTGGAATTGCGGCCTGTCGGTGCGACTGTCTATTTCACGCTGACGCTCAGCGCCCTTCACGCCTCGGTCGAGGTCAACTACGTCGCCTTCGAACAGCCGGACGAGGACCCCGAAAGGAACACTGCATTTCTGGCGGCTGCGCTGGAGAAGGCGAGAATCCGCCGCACGGAACCGCTGGCACAAGGATAGCCTCTGATTACTCGATCAGACCCAGCCGCAGCGCCTTGGCCACCGCCTGCATGCGGTTGACGGCATTGAGCTTGTGGGCCGTGTTGGTGAGGTACTGGTTGGCGGTGTGCACCGACAGTTTCAGCAATTTGGCGATTTCCTCGCTGGTATAGCCGTTGGCGGTCAGCTTGAGGCATTCCAGCTCGCGTTTGGAGACCGAAGGCACCTTGCCGCTGCTGCCGGGCCGGATCGCTGCCACGGCGGCAAACAGCGCAAAGCAGCGGGCATGTATTTCATGAAGCTGTTCGGGTGCCAGCATGATGTCATGCCCGAAAAACACCACCGCTCCGCAATGGCTGCGATCGGCATAGACCGGAAAGGCGATGCCGGAACTGTCGGGAACCAGCGGCTGGATTCTGGCGGCCCAATCGAGGGTTTCGAACAGAGCCGATGACTTTGTGCCGGGATTGGCGCTCCACCAGCGCGGCTGGGTGGAGGCCCGCGCATGCCGCACGAGCTCTTCGCCATTGTTGCCGGAAACGAATTTCGTCGCCAGCGATACACGCGGAAAATCCGAATCGAAACAGGGAACCAGACGGGCGCGCTCCATGGAAGGCGCGACGAAATAGAGTCCGAAGGAAGCGGCGTTGATATCGACGGCGATCCACCGGCAGCGCCGCACTGCATCGGCAATGGTGACCGCTTCATGGGTCGGCGCATCATGGGCTGCCGACCCGAAGGGGTTCTTGTGCTCGCCGAAACCGGAGCACGCAAAATCCTGTGCCTGTGCCTGGGTCAAATGATGCCGCTCCTGATCGCTGTCGCCACCGCCATGGCGCGGTTGCTCGCCGAAAATTTCCGGATTGCCTGGGTGATGTAGCTGTTGACGGTATTGGACGAGACGCCGAGGATGACAGCCACCTCGTCGGTGGTCTTGCCTTCCGAGACCCAGAACAGGCATTCGCGTTCGCGGTCGGAAAGCGGGTCGCGCATCGAGGCTGCCGCAAGCAGAGCCGGCACCTGCGACAGCGCATAGCAGCATTGAAGCTGCGCCCGCATCAGGCCGTCGACGTTAATCTGTCCGGCTTGTGCAGCCGAAAACAGGATGAACAGGCGCTGGCGGCCGACATTCAGTTGCAGCGAATAGATTTCGCAATGGCCCAGAACGGCAAGCAGCCTTGCCTCTTCCCCGTTCAACGGACCGGCAGCCGGTGCCCGCGAGGTGATCAGGCTGCGCGGGCGCGATCCCGGTGCGGCGGCAAGCGGCCCCTGCGCGAGCGCGGCAATCAACGGGTGGCCGGCAAGCTGGATCGCGTCGTAGATCCAGTTGGAGGCGACGATGCGCGCCTCGTTGCGGTCCTGTTCGTGCAGGATGGTGACCAGCATGTAGTTGTCCGCGCCGATCTCTTCCGTCAGTTCCATGAGAAAGCCGGTCAGGTCGCCGCGCGATGCCAGTCTGGCGGCGAAAGTCCTGGAGGCTTGTTGTTGGACGGCGAGGCTGGTCATTGTCCCAAAAAATTGACGGAATCCATATGGTGTCCGGGCGCTGGCGTGACCAGAAACCGAACTTGGAACGCATTACCTGTTACGAAAAACACGCACCGGACGCGGCGATGTGCCATCGGCCGAATCCGTGTGGGTCACGCGAAACCGATCCCGCGTCTGCCACCGGAAATGCCCGGCGCATCAGACCTTTGTTGATTTTGTGCAGCCCCCACGGCCGACTGATTCGGTCCTAATCTATCGCAGCCGAATCGCGACGCAAACCCTAAAATTAACAAAGGTTAAAATCCGTGATGCCGGACCCTTCCGCCATGGATGGCGGACGGTTTTCAAGCCGGTGATAGGATCAATTTTTCTCAGTCAGGGCAGGCAGTAGAAAATGATCCGCTGCGATCGGGCGAAAGCAGCTGGAAAATTGTTGCATGATCTGCATACTCAGATTAAAAATATTTACTGTAAGTGAAATCCGGAGAGTCTCAAACAGGCGGCGATAATCATGCCACAGGCAACAGAACGCAAGAAGCCAAAGCAAAACGGGGTGGCTGCGCCACTGCCCAAGGCGGTGGGCAAGGACGCCCATGCCGAGACGGCGCTGAAGCAGAATCCCCACGCCGTGCGCGATACGCGCGAGAATGTGCTTGAGGTCGCGATCGGCCGGGAGGTCCGCGGGTTCCGCAAGAAACTCGGCATCACCGTTGCTGACCTGGCGGCGGCGACCAATATTTCGCTCGGCATGCTGTCCAAGATCGAGAACGGCAATACTTCGCCCTCGCTGACGACGCTACAATCGCTGTCGAGGGCGCTCGGCGTCCCCGTGACGGCCTTCCTGCGGCGCTTTGAGGAAGAGCGCAACGCCGTCTTTGTCAAGGCGGGCGAGGGTGTGGATGTGGAGCGGCGCGGCACGCGGGCCGGTCATCAATATACGCTGCTCGGCCATGTCGGCTCCAACACCAGCGGCGTCGTCGTGGAGCCTTATCTGATAACGCTGAGCGAGGATTCGGACGTGTTTCCGACCTTCCAGCACGACGGCATGGAATTCCTTTACATGCTGGAGGGTGAAGTCGTTTATCGGCACGGCAATAATCTCTATCGGATGATGCCTGGCGACAGCCTGTTCTTCGACGCCGACGCGCCGCATGGCCCGGAAGAATTGACACACTTGCCGATACGGTATCTGTCGATCATCTCCTATCCACAAGGCAGCAACACCGAATAGGTGCGCGTCGGGCGAGCGTCTTCATCGGTTCATACCACCGGCTCGCGCCGGCTGGCCCATTGCGTTCCAAAAACGAGATCGACAAGATCGGATTTGGTCTTGCGCCCCGTCCCACCCTCCGGCTTATCGGTCAGGCGCAGGTTCTCGTCGCCAAAGCCTGCGAGCTTTGGTTCTGTTCGAGGGGCTTCCGATGCTGTTTCGAGGTTTGTCCGCCTTTCCGATCACGCCTGCTGACCAGAATGGCCGCGTGAATGTCGATGAGCTCGCGGTCCTGCTGCGTCGTGCAGATGACGCTGGCGTCGCCTCGGTGGGGCTGCTTGGAAGCACCGGGTCCTACATGTATTTCAGCCGTAGCGAGCGGCGGCGGGCCATCGAGGCTGCAGTGGACTGCCTGGGGCGGAAAACGCCGGTCATTGCCAGTGTCGGAGCATTGCGCACGGATGAGGCGGAGGCCCTGGCGCGCGATGCGCAGGCGGCAGGCGCGGATGGGCTCCTGCTTGCCCCGGTGTCCTACACGCCGCTCAATAATGAGGAAGTGTTCCAGCATTTTGAAGCGGTTGCTGCGGCGACCGACTTGCCGCTATGCATCTACAATAATCCTGGCACGACGCATTTTTCGTTCGGCGTGGAGCTTCTGAAGCGCCTTGCCGCCCTTCCCAATATCGTCGCCGTCAAGAACCCGGCGCTGCCGGCGCAGGAGATGCAGGCAAGCCACGCGGCGCTCCGTTCTGCTCTGCCCGCCGATTTTGCCATCGGCTATGCAGCCGACTGGAATGTGCCGGGCGCCATTCTGGCCGGCGGCGTTGCCTGGTACAGTGTCGTTGCCGGCCTGCTGCCGGAGCCGACGCTGAAGCTGATGCGTGCCGCGCAGAGCGGCGATGCCGCCAAAACGCAGCGCATCAACTCCCATTTCGAGCCGCTCTGGGCCCTGTTCAGGGAGTTGAGCAGCTATCGCGTGATCTATGCTGCCACAAATATCCTTGGGCTTTCCAAGGCAAACCCACCGCGGCCGATGCTGCCGCTTTCGTCCGCCGACCATCAGCGGGTGACGGCGGCGCTGGATGTTCTGGCGCAGCTCTAAATCGACCTGCGTCCTAAACGCATGCGCGCTCTAACGCTTTGTTCGAGCATCGGATCCACATTCCGGTCCGATGCTCTTTCGCAGGCAGGTCCGGATCAGTCCGGACCGAAGCCGGGCGAGGTCGGGGCGCCGTCGTCATATTTCGACAGCCATTCGACCACGGTCGGGCGATAGCGCACGAGGCCCTTGTATTCGGCCAATTCCGGGGGCAGGTCACGCAGCACGCGGTGGAAGCGGCGCGCCCATTTGGGCGAAGTCACCAGCTCGTCCATCTTGATCAGATAGCAGCGGATCGGGAACAGCAGCGCGTTGGAGCGCGGCAGGCGGAAGAACATCTGGATTTCCACGCGCAGATGCACCTTGTCGCCGACATTCTCCGGCGTCACCGTGGTGCGGTCCGTGCCCCATTTGTGGTAGTTCTCGGGGCTGGTGTCGAGCCGCGGATTGATGGTCATGGTCCAGTTGTGGCGGCGGGCCGGCTGGCCTTGCTGCAGCGCCATGAGGAACTTCAACGCCCGCTTGAAGACGCCCATCTCATGGGCGAGCGGCACCGGGGCATGCCATTCGAAGAAGTTCATGCCGATGTCGAAATCCAGCGACCAGTCGGCCTGGGTGGTGACGATGCCGGCATCCATCCACAGATTGCCGTCGCGCTGGTCGAGCACGGCAAAGTCGCCCTGGCTCTGGCGGGTGATATATTCCAGCGGGTCGTAGGGCAGGGTGGAGGTGTCGCCGAAGGTGAAGCGGTCATCGATACCGAGCGGTCGATTGACCCAGTGCCATTTGTCGCCGTCGCGGGTCAGCGAGAAATGCTCGGGATAGCTCTTGGCCTTTTCGGTCATGAGCAGTTCGAGCGTGTCCCAGCCGGCAAGCGTCATATGCGGCAGCGACTGGCAGCGAAGCGGGTCCTCGGCCAGCACCAGCGCACGGTCGTGCATTTCGGAAACATAGTGTTCGTCGACATCGAAAAGATGCTCGAACACCGTGTTCTTTGCGCCGGGTACATGCGGTTCGATATTGACCGAATACATGTAGCCGTCTTCATGGAAGGGGAATGGAAACCTCCGGACCTGCTCAGGGCTGTTCCTGAACGAAAAATCGTCGCGAAATGTTTCCTGCTTGAAATTGATTCCCATCGGCTCCTCCTCGCCTGGAACGGGTCGCGCCTTGGCGCCGCTCCCCATCTACCTGTTCAAGCACCCGGTCCGATAATGGCCGGTTGGTCCTTGGCGCGCGATGACTTTCGTTGAATCGTCCTCACGCTTCAGTTCCCTGTTTGAGCATGATCTTTTCCGAAAACCGGTGCCCCACTTTTCGGGATCATGCTCTAGCGCTCGAGAGTCAAAGACTTGCCCTCGAAGCGCGAAACGCATGGCATGATCTTGCAGCCGGAGCGGTGGTCTTCCTCGCTCAGCCAATGGTCGTTGTGCAGGAACTTGCCATCATAGGAAATTACATTGGTCTCGCACTGGCCGCAGACGCCGCCACGGCACAGATATGGCGGGTTGAGACCGGCCGCCTCGATCGCTTCGAGGAGGCTTTCATGTTCGCCGACACGAATATCGACCTCGCTGACGGCGAGCCTCACGTCGAAGGGCTTGCCAGGCTGCGGAGCAGCGAAATGCTCGAAATGCACGGTCTCGTCCGGCCACCCGGCCTCGGCGGCGGTGGCGCGAACCCATTTGATCATCCCTGCCGGGCCGCAGACGTAAAGATAAGTGCCTAGCGGCTGCGTCGACAGCAGCTTTTCGAGATCAAGCTTTTCGCCGTGGTCGTCGCGGTAGAGATGGATGCGCCGGTCGTAGCGGGCCGTCAAGACATCGGCATAGGTGGCGAGCGCATCGTTGCGGCACGCATAGTGCAACTCGAAATTTCCGCCACGGCCGGCAAGCTGGGCTGTCTGGGCCATGAAGGGCGTGATGCCGATGCCGCCGGCAATCATCAGGTGCTTCTTGGCACGCAGATCGAGCGAGAACAGGTTGACCGGGTTGCTGATGACCATGCGCTGGCCGGGCTTGACCTCACGGTGCATGAACAGCGAGCCGCCACGGCCGGCATCGTCGCGCCGCACGCTGATCGTATAGTCACGCGTGTCGAGTGGCGAACTCATCAGCGAATAGGGGTTCAGACGGGTCTTGCCCTCGTCGCGCATCTCCACCACGACATGCGCGCCGCCCGAAAATGTCGGCAGGATGCCGCCATGCGTGCGCTCGAAGTGGAAACGTTTAACCAACTCGTTGACGACGACGACATCGGTAACGGTGACGTCGATCCTGTTTGATCCGGCCCTCAACGGAAAATCTCCTCTGTTGGAGGAATGTCTGTAGGGTCCTCCGCATTGATGCAAACACCCTGGAAGGCGGCGTAGCGGCGTGAGTAATGGTCGCGTACCAGCAAAAGCAGGCCACAATGCGAGCATTTCACCGGTTGCGTGGTCACATTCTCGGTGATGCCCTTGCAATGGACGCACTGCACGCGGCGCGCCAGCGAGCCGCGCTGCTCGGTCTGGATGGAAGCGTGGTCGACACCGGCCTCAGCGGCCACCTGCATGACCTGCCCGATCAAGCCTTCCGAGCCAGCTATATAGAGGCGCGTTCCCATATGGGCTGCGTCGAATGTCTGGCGCAATCGGGGAAGCGCTGCGGCGAAGGACGGCCCTTCATAGAACCGCTCGGGATTCAGCGCCTTGAGCGCATCGATATATTCGGGACCGGATGCGCCCGGAATATATATGATGTGCGCTTTGGCGAAGAAATCCGCAGGGGCGTTCTTCGCGAGGTCCAGGATCGCCGCCGCGCCTTCGGCGTCGGCGACGAGGAGATGGTGCTTTCCGGCCTGCGGCGAAAGCGTGCCATAGACCGGTCGGCTTAACATCGAAGCTGCCGACATCGTTCTGTCAGCCCTTTGCCGTGCGCTTCAGCTTCTTCGGGTCGTCGAAGGGAAGCGTATGGGCGGTCGCCTTGACCGTTCCGCTCTCATTGTGGATTTCGAGCGGCGTGCCCTGGACGGCGCAATCGACGTCGAGGCGGGCGATGCCCATCGATTTCTTGACCAGCGGCGAATACATGGCGCAGGTGACGACGCCAACCTTCTTGCCGTTGCGGTAAATGGGGGCGCCCTCGTCGGCGGGCTTGTCGCCCTCCAGCAGAACGCCGAAAATCTTGAAGCGCTCCTTGCCCTTCAGGCGGTAGTGCTCCTCGGCACCGCGGAAACCGGTCTTGCCGGGACTGACGGTGAAGTCGAGGCCGAGTTCCCACAGCGTGTCGCCAGGGCCTTCGTTCTCGAACGGGTATTTCTGCGAATTGTCGTAGGGGTAGAACAGCAAGTAGCTTTCGACCCGCAGCATGTCGAGCGTGGTGAAGCGGGTGGGGATGATCCCCATCTCCTTGCCTTCGGCCACGATCGTATCCCAAATCTGCGGGGCGTCCTGGCCGCGGCAGAAGATTTCATAGCCGCGTTCACCGGTATAGCCGGTGCGCGAGATCATCACCGGCAGGCCGAACAGGCGTGTCTGCATGTGATGGAAATAGTTGAGGTCGCGGATGCCGGGAACATGCTTGGCCAGATAGTCCACGGCCACCGGCCCCTGCAGCGACAGGTCGTGCAGATTGTCGTCGAAGCGGATCGAGACGTCGCGGCCGATGGAAGCGCGGGTCAGTTCCTCATGGCCCGACCCCGAACCGTGCACGACCATCCATGAATTGGGGCCCATGCGGTAGATCACGCAGTCGTCGGTGAACTTGCCGGCATCGTTGAGCATGCAGGCATAGGAGGATTTTCCCGGATAGATCTTCTCGACGTCGCGCGTCGTGGCCAGGTCGATCACATGCGAGGCATGAGGGCCATTGATGTGCACCTTCTTCAGGCCCGACACATCCATGATGCCGGCCTTGGTGCGGATGGCGATGTATTCCTCGTCCCAATCCTTGTCGTAGGTCCAGGCGGTTCCCATACCGCTCCAGTCCTCCAGCTTGGAACCAAGAGCACGATGGCGGTCCGCCAAAGTCGAAAATCTCCAGGATGCCGTCATCTGATCCTTACTCCCATTCGAAATCATGTTTTACCGGCCCGATGACGGACAATGCCGCCATATGGATTGCCATCCATACTGACTCAAATTTTCTATCGTGCAATACTCATATGCAAAAAATTTCATTATCAGGCAAAACCGTGTGGACAGGAGCGCCGCAAATTGGCAGGCTCCGAGCAGATTTGGCACGCCCTTTGGCAGGGTCCACTGTGCCATCATTAGCCACCAGAACTTTTTCTTACGTTGGGGCAAGGCCGCTTGACAAGCGGTAAGTCTGGTGTTTCATATTATGCAATAATCTTGCCTGGGGAGCAATCAAGAATCGGGGAAATTCAGCGTCCTGCCAGGCAACCGGGACGCTCCTGAGGATGAACATTTTTTATCAGCCTTGATCAGACGGATTAAGGCGAGGTTCACGCATGCATATGCGGTGCCTCGCCTTGCATTGCCTTCAACCGAGTGGAGGACCCCTCAATGACTTCAGCTTCACGACGACGGATTTTTTTCACTGAGAGAATCACAAAAAACGGTGAGGAGACGTGTGATGACGCACGCTAAATTCGGGGCAATTGACGTTTTAGAATATGAGCAAGGCAATCTTCAAAGCGGGACAAACTGGTGGGGAGCGTTTGTCATCGGTCTTGCCGGAACCATCCTTGTAACAGGCGCCGCACCTGCATTCCTTACGGTCTTCGGTGCATCCTATATTCCCTTCATTACATTTTTCACCCTCACAGGCGTCATACTATGCCTGCTCCTGGCTGAACTGTCGGCGATGATGCCGGGACGGACGGGAGGATCTCCGTCCTATGCTTATCCCGCCTACAAGAATCGCTGGCCGCGGCTGGCGCCTCACGTCAACGGTGTGACGGCATGGATGTACTGGGTCGGCTGGATGCCGGTGGCTCCGCTCAACATGATCCTGGCATCCTTCTACATCACCCATTTGTTCGGTCTGGATACCACGAGCGGCATCACGCCGGTCAGTACGTTCATTCCATATTGGACGCTGGCGATCACAGCCGTCGGCCTGCTGGTGTTGTCGATCCCCGCCTATCTGGGCATCCGCTTCGGCACCTCGATGGCGACCATCCTCGCAGTGCTTTCGATGATCCCGCTGACATTCCTGTCGATCGGCTTCGTCTTCAATCTCGACGCCGCCAACTGGAGCGAACTGGCTGGTTTCCCCCAGCTTGATGGAACCAGTTTCTTCAGCGAGATCAACGGCTATCCAGCCTGGATGATGTATGTCGCCTATGCATTCCCGCTGCTATGGACGGTGATCGCCTATGAGGCTGCCGCCTGCTATATCGGCGAATGCAAGAATCCGGGGCGTGATGCCAAGATCGCCATGACGCTGGAAGGCGGCTATGGCGTCTTCGTCTACACGATGCTGCCGATCTCGTTTGTGGTCGTGCTGGGCGCGCAGGCCATATCCGACCCGGCCCTCGTCGATCCCAAGACGATGTTCGTCACCTTTGCCAGCAACATCTTCCCCGGCGTGGCCGGTGTGGTGATGGAATGGCTGATGGCGATCATGCTGATCATCGCGCTGGTACTGTCGGCGTTGAATTCGCTGATGGGTTGCTCGCGCTCCCTCTACCAGATGTCGCTGGACGGTCAGTTCCCGCGCTTCTACCAGCACCTCAACAAGAATCACGTTCCGGACCGGGCCATGATGACCAATGTGGCCGCCAGCCTTGGAATCGCGTTCATGGGCGGTGCGATCGAGATCTATTCCTTCTCCAATGTGGGCTATCTCGGTTCGTTCGTTCCGGTGCTGATCGCATATTACCTTCTGCGCAACGATCGGCCCAATGTCCGCCGCCCCTTCAAGCTGCCGGAATATTTCAAGTACATCGCCCTCATGCTGGCTGCGCTGTACTTTTTCGTGTGGCTCATCGGCGGGGTGATCTACTCCTACATCGGCGGGCAGGCGATCTACTATTTCCTCGGCATCGCTGCCACTTTCCTTTACCTGCCGCTCTACTGGTATCGTAAATGGGAAGACCGGCGGGCCGGCTTCTCGGAAGCGGCAACGGCCGCCTCGACCTCCGGCAGCTAGGAATCCGGTAATGCTGGTGCGCAATCTGTTCGCGCGCCCGGGGTCTGCAAAGGATATGCAGGCCCCGGGGAGGGTGCTGGTCGCTTCCGAAGGCCGACGGTTTACAGCCGAGGTGATCGACCAGGCGGTGCGATTGGCGCGTGCAGGCAGTGGGCACGTGCGGGTTCTCACGGTGGCCCGGCTTTGGGGGACAAGCTTCGGCTTGCCCAATCCCGGGCTGCGCCCCAGCCGGCGCGAGTTGGCCGTACAGGAAGACAATGTTTCCTGGGCCATCGACCAGCTTGAAAAAGCCGGCGTCAGTGCCGATGGTCACATCGTCACGACACGCCATCCAAGCAAGAGCATCCTCAACGAGGCCAAGCGTCAGAACTGCACTGCCATCGTCATGGGCGCCGACCCGCAACGCAACTGGTTCGTCCGCAGCATGATGTGGAGCCAGGAACCTTACCGGGTACGTGGGCGCACGCCCATTCCGGTCCATCTCGTCGGTCCGACGGACTAATTCCAAAGGAGGCTGCCGCCAGGCGGCAGCCTCCTGATCTGGACGATCGATCGGGCGACTGGCTCCGAACGTTCGATGACGAAAATACTTTTCTTACATGAAAAAAAAATTCATAGTAGTTGAATTCTGGATCCGGAACTGGTAGGCATAAGCTAGAGATTTCGCAGAGAGGTGGGAGCCATGTGTGGCATTGTTGGACTGTTTTTGAAGGACAAGTCGCTGGAACCTCAACTGGGAGCGATGCTGTCCGAAATGCTGGTATCGCTGACCGATCGCGGGCCTGACAGCGCGGGGATCGCGATTTATGGCGCCTCCGGCGACGGCAAGGGCAAGGTGACGGTCCAGTCGCCGTTCCCGGACCGTGATTTTCCCGGCCTCGACGCAGAGCTTTCCAAGCAGGTTGGCGAGCCGGTCAAGATGACCGTGCGTTCGACCCATGCGGTGCTGGAAACCGGGCTTGCCAAGCTTGATGCGGTACGCGAAGCGGTGTCGGAACTGCGTCCGGATGCCCGCATCATGGGCATGGGTGATGCCATTGAAATCTACAAGGAAGTCGGGTTGCCGGAAGCGGTGGCGGAGCGTTTCGGCCTTGCCAAGATGGGTGGGACGCATGCCATCGGCCACACCCGCATGGCTACCGAATCGGCGGTCACCACGATGGGCGCGCATCCCTTCTCGACCGGTCCGGATCAGTGCCTCGTGCACAATGGCTCGCTGTCCAACCACAGCAATATTCGTCGCGAACTCATCCAGAAGGGCATGAAGTTCGAGACCGAGAACGACACGGAAGTGGCTGCGGCCTATGTGTCATCGAAGATGGCCGATGGCCTAAATCTCGGCGAGGCGCTTGAGAGCACCCTCGACGATCTCGACGGTTTCTTCAATTTCGTCGTCGGAACCAAGAACGGCTTTGGCGTCGTTCGCGATCCGATTTCCTGCAAGCCGGCGGTAATGGCCGAGACCGATCAGTATGTCGCGTTCGGTTCCGAATATCGCGCATTGGCCAATCTGCCTGGCATCGAAGGCGCCAAGGTCTGGGAGCCGGAGCCCTCCACCGTATATTTCTGGGAGCACTGAGCCGTGAAACACGATGTCGTCGACGTAATGGACAAGGTCGCCAGCAAGCGGGTCTTCGATCTTTCGAAAACCACCTTGCGAGAGCTCAATCAAGCGCTGCACGAAGTCCGGGAAGGTTCGAATGAGGTTGCCTGGGAGGTTCAGAATCCCAAAGGCAGTCATGCTGTGGCGGCGGGTATCGATGCGCCGATCAGCGTCGATGTGCGCGGCAATGTCGGTTACTATTGTGCCGGCATGAACAGCCAGGGCACCGTCACCGTGCATGGCTCGGCCGGTCCCGGTGTTGCCGAGAACATGATGTCGGGCAGCGTCATCATCAAGGGCGATGCCAGCCAGTATGCGGGCGCCACCGGAAGGGGCGGCCTGTTGGTGATCGAGGGCGATGCGTCCTCGCGTTGCGGCATTTCGATGAAGGGCATCGACATCGTCGTCGGCGGCAATGTCGGCCATATGTCGGCCTTCATGGCGCAGTCCGGCCATCTCGTGGTGCTGGGCAATGCGGGCGACGCGTTGGGCGATTCCATCTACGAGGCGAAGCTGTTCGTTCGCGGCACGGTCAAGAGCCTTGGTGCTGACTGCGTTGCCAAGGAGATGCGTCCCGAGCACATTGCCAAGTTGCAGGAGCTTCTTGATCGCGCCGGCATCAAGGACGTCAAGCCTGAAGAGTTCACGCGCTACGGATCGGCTCGCAAGCTCTACAATTTCAACATCGACAACGCTGCCGCATACTGAGGCCAAGTATCATGACCTATCAGAACCCGCCGACGACTCCGCGCAAATCCGCGACGTTCGACGATTATGCCATGTCCGAAATCCGCCGGGCAGCGGCGACCGGCATCTATGACATTCGCGGCAGTGGCGCGAAGCGCAAGGTGCCGCATTTCGACGACCTTCTGTTCCTGGGCGCGTCCATTTCGCGTTATGCGCTCGAAGGCTATCGTGAGCGCTGCGACACCAACGTCGTTCTTGGCACCCGTTTTGCCAAGAAGCCGATCGAGTTGAAGATTCCGATCACCATTGCCGGCATGAGCTTCGGCTCGCTGTCGGGTCCGGCCAAGGAGGCGCTGGGCCGTGGTGCGACATTGTCGGGAACGACCACCACCACCGGTGATGGCGGCATGACCGAAGAAGAGCGTGGTCACTCCGAGAAGCTGGTCTACCAGATTCTCCCGTCCCGCTATGGCATGAATCCGCGCGACCTACGCCGTGCCGACGCCATCGAGGTGGTTGTCGGCCAGGGTGCGAAGCCCGGTGGTGGCGGTATGTTGCTTGGTCAGAAGATTTCAGACCGCGTTGCCGAGATGCGTACGCTGCCCAAGGGCATCGACCAGCGTTCGGCCTGCCGTCACCCGGACTGGACCGGTCCGGACGATCTTGAGATCAAGATCCTTGAAATCCGGGAGATCACCGATTGGGAAAAGCCGATCTATGTGAAGATCGGCGGCACCCGTCCTTACTATGACACCGCTCTTGCCGTTAAGGCGGGCGCTGACGTGGTCGTGCTCGACGGCATGCAGGGTGGCACTGCGGCGACGCAGGAAGTCTTCATCGAGCATGTCGGTCTGCCGATCCTCGCCTGCATTCGCCCGGCGGTGAAGGCTCTGCAGGACCTGGGCATGCATCGCAAGGTGCAGCTGATCGTGTCCGGCGGTATTCGCAACGGCGCTGACGTCGCCAAGGCCCTGGCGCTTGGTGCTGACGCGGTGGCGATCGGTACGGCCGCCCTCATTGCGCTCGGTGACAATGATCCCCATTGGGAAAGTGAGTATCAAAAGCTCGGCACTACCGCCGGCGCCTATGATGACTGGCATGAAGGCAAGGACCCTGCAGGTATCACCACGCAGGACCCGGAGCTGATGAAGCGGGTTGATCCGGTCGCGGCCGGCCGTCGACTGGCTAATTACCTAAAAGTCATGACGCTGGAGGCACAGACGGTCGCGCGTGCCTGCGGCAAGAACCATCTGCATAATCTGGAGCCTGAAGACCTTTGCGCTTTGACCGTTGAGGCGTCGGCCATGGCGGGCGTGCCGCTGGCCGGAACGAACTGGATACCCGGCAAGACCGGTTTCTGACGCGGGTCGGCGGGGGGAGGATCAAACACAGATAGCCGCCAATGGCCGGCTGGGAGGATTAAATCGATGGGTACAAATTTCGACAGCAAGGTAGGTAGCTCGGCCACCCTTGATTTGGCGGAGTTCGCCAAGGTTCGAAATGTAAAATACTTTATGGTCACCTATACCGACCTTCTCGGATACCAGCGCGCCAAGCTGGTTCCGGCCCGCGCGATAGCGGACATGCAGAAGGACGGGGCGGGCTTTGCAGGCTTTGCCGGCGGCATGGACATGACCCCGGCGGATTCGGACATGCTGGCCGTGCCGGATCCGTCTTCGGTCATCCAGTTGCCGTGGAAGCCTGAGGTTGCGTGGGTGGCATCCAACTGCGTGATGGACGGCAAGAGCGTCGATCAGGCCCCGCGCAACACGCTCAAGCGTCTTGTGGAAGAGGCTGCTGCGCAGGGTATTCGGGTGAAGACCGGCGTCGAGCCGGAATTCTCCTTCGTCAGCTTCGACGGCAAGTCGCTGTCGGACGAACACGACAATTCCAAGAAGCCCTGCTACGACCAGCAGGCTCTGATGCGCCGCTTCGACCTTATTCGCGAGGCCAGCGACGCCATGCTCGATCTGGGCTGGGAGCCGTATCAGAACGATCATGAGGACGCCAATGGCCAGTTCGAGATGAACTGGAAATATGACGACGTGCTTGTGACGGCCGACAAGTACTCCTTCTTCAAATTCATGATCAAGTCGCTGGCCGAGAAGTACGGCTTCCGCGCCACCTTCATGCCGAAGCCGTTCCCCAACCTGACCGGCAATGGCTGCCATGCGCATATCTCGGCATGGGATCTTGCGGGCAAGACCAACGTCTTCGCCGACGACAGCTCGCCCGACGGCCTGTCGCAGAAGGGCATGTACTTCCTTGGCGGCATCATGAAATATGCTGCCACGATGACGGCGATCATCTGCCCCACGGTGAACTCCTACAAGCGCATCAACGCGCCGCGCACGGTCTCCGGTTCTTCCTGGGCACCCAACGCCGTGACCTGGACCGGCAACAACCGCACGCATATGGTGCGCGTGCCTGGCCCCGGCCGCTTCGAGTTGCGGCTCCCCGATGGCGCGGCCAACCCCTATCTGATGCAGGCCGTCATTCTGGCCGCGGGGTTGAAGGGCTTGAAGGAAAAGCTCGATCCGGGTCCGCGCAGCGACATCAACATGTATACCGAAGGGCATACCATCAAGGACGCCCCGCGGTTGCCGTTGAACCTGCTCGACGCATTGCGGCTTCTCGACCAGGACAAGGAATTCAAGGCTACCCTGGGCGATGAGCTGGTGAATGGCTTCATCAAGATGAAGACGGTGGAATGGAATTCCTACGTCTCGCATCTCACGCAATGGGAACTCGACCACACTCTGGATTGCTGACAGCGGGCAAAAAGGCGTGGCAGGGCAGGCGAAAAACCTGCCACGCTGGTTTGCGCGCGCTTTAAACCCGAAAATTGCAAGCCGCGCAGCGGAACATGAATGCGATGAAATACTCTATCTTCTCACTCGCCCGGGCTGCCCTTTCGGGACACCGCAACTGGTCGCGCACCTGGCGCGATCCGCAACCGAAAAGCCACTATGACGTGGTTATCATTGGCGGTGGCGGCCACGGCCTGGCCACCGCCTATTTTCTGGCCCACACCTATGGCATCCGCAATGTAGCGGTGCTGGAAAAGGGCTGGATCGGTTCCGGCAATGCCGGCCGCAACACCACCATCATCCGCTCCAACTACATGCTGCCGGGCAATACCGGCTTCTACGAGCTCTCCATGAAGCTGTGGGAGCGCATGGAGCAGGACCTCAACTACAATACGATGGTCAGCCAGCGCGGCATCGTCAATCTCTACCATTCAGACGCCCAGCGCGACGCTTTCGCCCGGCGCGGCAATGTCATGCGCATCAACGGTATCGATGCCGAGTTGCTCGACCAGGCGCAGATCCGCAGGATGATGCCGTTCCTCAATTTCGAGAATGCGCGTTTCCCGATCCAGGGTGGGCTGTGGCAGCCGCGTGGCGGCACCGCACGCCATGACGCCGTGGTGTGGGGCTATGCCCATGCGGCCGACAAATACGGCGTTGACATCATCCAGAATTGCGAAGTGACCGGCTTCACCCATGACCAGAATGGCAAGATCACCGGCGTCGAAACCTCGCGCGGCAAGATCGGAGCCGGCAAGGTTGGCATGGCTGTGGCCGGAAGTTCCTCGCGCGTCGCCGCGATGGCGGGGCTGCGCCTGCCGATCGAAAGCCACGTACTGCAGGCCTTCGTGTCGGAAGCGATAAAGCCGCTTCTTCCGGGCGTCGTGACGTTCGGTGCCGGCCACTTCTATGTCAGCCAGTCCGACAAGGGCGGGCTGGTGTTTGGCGGCGATCTCGACGGCTACAATTCCTACGCCCAGCGTGGCAACATGCCGGTGATGGAGGATGTCTGCGAAGGCGGCATGGCGCTGATGCCGATGATCGGCCGCGTTCGCCTGCTGCGCCAATGGGGCGGCATCATGGACATGTCGATGGACGGCACGCCGATCATCGACAGGACCCCGGTGGACGGCCTCTACCTCAATGCCGGCTGGTGCTATGGCGGTTTCAAGGCGACGCCGGGTTCCGGGCTTGTGTTTGCCCAGCTTCTGGCCACCGACACGCCGCACGAAGAAGCGAAGCGCTTCCGCCTCGACCGGTTCCAGCGCGGCGCCATGATCGACGAAAAGGGCCAGGGCGCCCAACCCAACCTGCACTGAAAGCGAGACTGACGGAAATGCGCATTGCATGTCCATTTTGCGGCGAGCGCGAGAACGGCGAATTCACCTATCTCGGCGACGCCAAACCGCAGCGCCCGGCTATGGTCGCGCTCGATGCCGGGGTCGGCGCGAGCGGCGAGCAGGAGGCCTTCTACGATTATGTCTATCTGCGCGACAATGTTGCCGGCGAGATGAGCGAATATTGGTATCACGGCGGCGGCTGCCGCTCCTGGCTGGTCGTCCAGCGCAATACGATGACGCATGAAATCAGCTCGGTGAAGGCGGCGGCCGGCACCGGTGCTGCGGCAGTGAAGGCGAGCGCAAGGTCATGACGGTCTATCAGCCCAATCGTCTGGACAAAGGCGGCCTCATCGACCGCTCGACGCCACTCGACTTCACCTTCGATGGCAAGCATCTGACCGGCTTTGCCGGTGACACGCTGGCTTCCGCACTTGTTGCCAACGGCGTCACGCTGGTCGGCCGCTCGTTCAAATATCACCGCCCGCGCGGCATATTGACGGCCGGGTCCGAAGAGCCCAACGCGCTGGTAGAGCTTCGCAGCGGCAATCGCCGCGAGGCCAACACCAAGGCCACCACTACCGAGCTTTATTACGGGCTGGAGGCCCAGAGCCAGAATCGGTGGCCGTCGCTCGCCTTCGACGTGATGTCGGTCAACCAGCTCTTCTCGCCGATCTTCGTCGCCGGTTTCTACTACAAGACCTTCATGTGGCCGGCGAAATTCTGGGAAAAGCTCTATGAGCCGGCGATCCGCCGCGCTGCCGGCCTCGGCCGGCCGAGCGGCCTGGCCGATCCCGACCACTATGAAAAGGCCTGGGCGCATTGCGACGTGCTGGTTGTGGGCAGCGGCGCGTCGGGTCTGGCGGCCGCGCTCGCAGCGGGTCGGACCGGTGCGCGCACCATCCTTGCCGAGGAAGACAGTAGGGCCGGCGGCAGGCTGCTTTCGGATCAGGGCGAGATCGACGGCGTCAGCGCGCGTGACTGGGTTGAAGGGGCACTTGCCGAACTCGCCTCGCTGCCCAATGTGCGCCTCATGACGCGCACCGCCGTGTTCGGCGTATATGACGGCGGCACCTATGGCGCGCTTGAGCGCGTCAACGATCACGTGCCGGTGCCGCCCAGGCATCAGGTCCGCCAAAGGCTGTGGCGCATCGTTGCCAAGCGCTGCGTGGTGGCGGCCGGTGCCGTCGAGCGGCCCATCGTGTTTTCCGGCAATGACCGTCCCGGCGTGATGATGGCTTCGGCGGTGCGGACCTATATCGATCGCTTCGCCGCGAGGCCTGGCCGGAATCTGGCGGTGTTTGCCAATAATGACGACGCCTGGAAGACGGTCGAGGCGGCACATCGCGCCGGCATCGGCATTGCTGCCGTGGTCGATGTGCGTAAGGAACTGACCCAGGCGCAACGGACGCTGGCGCAGGCGGCGGGTTTCCCCGTCCTCAATGGCGTGATCCACGATGTCCATGGTGGCGCCAAGGGCGTCAGCGGCATCGAGGTGCAGCTGGCGAGCGGCAAGCGTGAAACGATTGCGGCCGACTGCCTGGCGATGTCGGGCGGCTGGAATCCGGCCGTCGGCTTGTCCTCGCATCATCGCGGCCGGCCCAAATGGCGCGAGGATATCGCAGCCTTTGTGCCGGGCGACGACATTCCGGCCGGAATGGTCGTGGCCGGTGCCGCCAATGGCGCGTTTTCGCTCGATGCCTGCCTGCGTGAGGGCCATGAAGCGGGCGCTGCGGCGGCTGCCGGATCCGGCGGCAGGAAGGCTGCCGGCAATGCAGCGGTCGCGGCCAATCCCGACGATGCCTTGTCGATCGCCCCGGTCTGGCATGTCGAAGGCAAGCACAAGGCTTTTGTCGACTTCCAGCATGACGTCACCGCATCAGATGTCGCGCTGGCGCAGCGCGAAGGCTTCGAATCGGTCGAGCACCTGAAGCGTTACACCACGCTCGGCATGGCGACTGACCAGGGTAAGAACTCCAATGTCACCGGCCTTGCCATCATGGCAGAGGTGAGTGGACGGTCCATTCCGCAGACCGGCACCACGATTTACCGGCCGCCGCAGGTGCCGGTCGCCATCGGCGCCCTGGCCGGCCATAATCGCGACGAGAAGTTCCATGCCGCCCGCCAGGCACCATCCAATCATTGGGCGGCTGAGCGCGGCGCTCCCTTTGTCGATACGGGCCTGTGGAAGCGTGCGCAGTGGTATCCTCTGCCGGGCGAGAACGACTGGCTGACTTCCGTCAACCGCGAAGTCGTCACCGTGCGCAACGGCGTCGGCTTTTGCGATGTCTCAACGCTGGGCAAGATCGACGTGATGGGGCCGGATGCCGGTACGTTCCTCGATCGCGTCTATATCAACCTGTTCTCCACGCTCGCCGTCGGCAAGGCGCGCTATGGCCTGATGCTGCGCGACGATGGCATCGTCATGGATGACGGCACCACCTCGCGGCTCGCCGAAGACCATTATTTCATGACCACCACCACGGCCAAGGCCGGGCCGGTGATGCAGTATCTGGAATATTGCCGTCAGGTGCTGTGGCCGGAACTCGACGTGCAGCTGACCTCCTGCACCGACCAGTGGGCGACATTCTCCGTTGCCGGGCCGAAGTCGCGCGATCTCCTGCGCAATATCGTCGATCCGGCCGAGGATCTGTCCAATGAGGGCTTCCCCTTCATGGGCGTTCGCGAGGTGCCGCTTCGCGGCGGCATGTATGCTCGGCTGTTCCGCATCTCGTTTTCGGGCGAGATGGCCTTTGAGATTTCGGTGCCGGCCCGCTATGGCGACGCCTTGGCGCGCAATCTGATGATCGCCGGCGAGCCTTTCGGCGTCATTCCCTATGGCACCGAAGCGCTGGGCGTGATGCGTATCGAGAAGGGGCATGTCGCCGGTCCGGAACTCAACGGGACCACGACGGCCGACGATCTCGGCCTGGGCAAGATGGCATCCAAGAAGAAGGATTTCGTCGGCCGGGTCATGGCCACCCGTGAGGCGCTGGTGGCGCCCGACCGGCAGGTCGTGGTCGGCATCAAGCCGGTCGACAAGGCAAGGCGGCTGCGTTCAGGCGCGCATATCATCCCCAAGGGCGCCATTGTCGGCCCCGATACCGACCAGGGCTATGTCACCTCGGTCTGCCATTCGCCGATGCTTGGCCAATGGGTCGGTCTGGGCCTGGTCGAACGTGGTCGCGAGCGCTTCGGCGAAATCGTGCGCGCGCATGATCCGCTGCGGGGCGAGGACTATGACGTCGAGATCTGCAATCCTGTCTTCTACGACCCCGAGGGAGGACGCCAGCGTGGCTGAATTTGTCTGGCATGCCGTTTCGCCGCTCCAGCATTCCTTCACCCCCGGCCGTATGGGCGAAACCGCCGACGCGGCCGGAGTGCGGATGGCTGAGATCAGGAATTTCAACCTGGTGCAGATATTTGCCCGGCGCGGCCAGTGGTCGGCCGTGGCCAAGGCCGCCAAGGCGCATTTCGGCGTTGAGGCTCCAACCCGCCCGCAAGCTGTCTCCGGCAAGGCCGGGGTGTTGCTGTGGTCAGGTCCCGATCAGTTGTCGGCGCTGACGGCGCGGCGCGGCGACGAGATCAGGCCATTGGATGCGCTGCGTGACCGTTTTGCCGGCATCGCCTCGCTCTCCGACCAGTCGGACGGCCGCTGCCTGCTGCGCATTTCAGGCGCGCGCGCCCGCGACATGCTGGCCAAGGTGTCGTCGGTCGATCTCGATGCAGCTGTCTTCCCGGTGGGCGCCGCGGCGGCAACGGCAATCGACCACACCGCCGCCAATCTCTGGCGCGAGGCGGATGCAGCGGATGGATCGCCGGTATTCAAGCTGCTGGTCTTTTCCAGCTTCGCCGACAGCCTGTGGGATACGCTGGTGGATGCGGCTGCCGAATACGGCATCGAGGTCGAAAGCCCGGCTGGCCTGTAAGGTCCTAAAAGTTGCTCTCCTCCTAACTAACAAGCCGGCATCGGTTGCTCCCGCTGCCGGCTGTTCTATGCTTGGTTGCCGCGATGGTTGTATCGTGGCGAGCAGGTGGCGTTGCTGCCTGCCTGAGCGGAGGTCGAGATGGGCTGGCATATTGCGCCACGCGATCAGCGCGGGCACTTTGTGGGAAAGCCTATCCGGACACTGGGCTTGCTCCTGACTGCCTGCCTTATCCTCCCGGCCACTCTGTCGGCCGACGAGCAGACGCTTGCCCTCTCCGACTTCTTTCTTGTCGATTCCTCCGGCGAGGCGCGCGATCAGCGCGTCGAACATGATGAACGCCTGAGGCGCATGGATAAAACCCTGCAGGCGGAGCTTTCCCGCAGCGGGAGCTTTTCCTTGGTGGAGATGAATTGTCCGTCGCAGGGCTGTTCAGGGCAGGCGATGAAGCTCGACGAGCTTCTTGGCCGCGCCCAGGCGGCTGGCGCACGCTTCCTGGTTGTCGGCGCGGTCGAAAAGATGAGCACGCTGGTCCTGTGGTCGCGGCTTGAGGTCTATGAAATTGCCAGCCGCAAGATGGTCTTCGACCGGCTGTTCACCTTCCGGGGCGACAATGACGAGGCCTGGCAGCGCGCGGCCCATTATATGGCCCGGGACCTGATCAGGAACGCGCCGCGATAGATCATTTTCTGCCAGCGGTATCCGCCGGCCTTGCGCAAGCCGCGCAGGCGCAAAAAAACGCCGCGCTTTTGGCGCGGCGTTCAAGTTTGGCTTGGAGGATAAGTATCAGCTCAACCCGTCGATCTCGCCTGCCTCGTTGATGATGATCTTCTCCGAGGAGGGCTTTGAGGGCAGGCCGGGCATGGTCATGATCTCGCCGCAGATGGCCACGACGAAGCCGGCGC
>NZ_ML133511.1 GCF_003934165.1 Borborobacter arsenicus
CGAACCGGAACCCATGGAATATGTCCGCGTCTGCGACGTTTACGGCGCCGGCTTCTACTACATCCCGGGCACCGAAACCTGCCTGCGCGTCGGCGGCTATCTGCGCTACGACATCCGCGCCGGCGACGGCGGCTACGGCGGCCTGAACGACGTCAACGATCGTCTCGATGGCGGCACGGACGACACCTACTTCAAGCGTGCCCGCGCTGCCGTGCAGCTCGACGCCCGTTCGGAAACCGAACTCGGCACCCTGCGCGCCTACATTCACCTCAACTTCAACTGGGATACTGGCGTCACTGCTGATGCCCGCGATGCGACCGGTGCTATCATCGTCGGCTCGGGTAACGACACGACCACCACAACCGGTGTCGCCATCAACCACGCCTATATCGAACTCGGCGGCTTCCGCATCGGTAAGACCGACTCGCTGTTCTCGACCTTCACCGGCTATGCCGGCGGCGTGATCCAGGACGACCTGGTCTTCTACGGTCCGTTCGACACCCACCAGATCGCCTACACCTACACCGGTGGCAACGGCTTCTCGGCTGCGGTCGCTCTGGAAGAAGGCAATGGCTCGACCTTCACGCTCGACTCCTATGTCCCGCACGTCGTGGCCGGCGCGTCCTACACGCAGGGCTGGGGCGGTGTCTCGGCCGTCGTTGGCTATGACTCGGTCTGGGAAGAGTGGGCCGGTAAGGTTCGCCTGGATGTCAACGCGACCGAGACCGTGTCGCTCTTCATCATGGGCGGCTGGCAGTCGGATGCCGACAAGCCGAACTTCTACGCCCAGTGGGGCGGCGATTGGGCTGTCTGGGGCGGCGGCTCGGCTCAGCTGACCGAAAAGGCCAAGCTGAACGTTCAGCTCTCCTACGACGAAGATGAGAACTTCGCTGCTGTTGCCGGCGTGAACTACAGGCTGGTTCCTGGTCTGACCATCACCCCGGAAATCGCCTACACCGACAACTTTGATGTTGACGGCGTCGATGGCGTTGGCGGCTTCCTGCGCTTCCAGCGTAACTTCTAATGCGCTTTCGTAGCTTGATATGATCCAGGCAGCCCGGAACTTCGGTCCCGGGCTGTTGCTTTTTAGAAGCTGGCGTTGGCGGGGCAGCACAAGGAGGGGTATCGCCGGAAGTGCAAAAACTAAGGCAAGAAATACGGCGGGGACCTGAATCCGTATTTTCTTGAGACGGTTTGGTTAGAGGCTTCCAAAACTCTCACAACTATGTATTTGAACACCCAACAGGTACCCATATTTAATTTATTTTAGTGGTATTGGTTGGGTAAGGTGCAACCAGAAGATGAAAATAGAACGTTTAGACGGACTGCCAAGTTCCGCCTCTTCTTACACGACAAACTATAGCTCGACGCTGAGTTTTGGCGAAGGCAGATTTAATATTGTCGAAAGCTTTTCTGTTTCTGAACTGTTTGAAAAATACAAGAATATTTTGTGGGAAGACGGAAATCACAAATATAATGTGAATTTCTTTATAGGAGAGCTGAACGAAATCCTTATGGGACAACGTTTCAGCACCTTTGACCAGAGCACTCTCGACGATCTCATCGGCTCCCTGCGCGAGCGCGGCAACAGTAACGCCACCATCAACAGAAAGATGGCGGCGCTCAGCAAATTGCTGCGAAAGGCGTACAAGATGGGGGACATCCATAGCCTGCCGGAGTTCCGGCGGCAAAAAGAGCGGGCAGGCAGAATCCGCTTCCTCGAATATGGCGAGGAAGATCTCCTGTTTGCTGCGATAAAAAAGCGCTGCGAGAATTCCTATCGGCTCTGCATATTCCTGGTCGACACCGGCTGCCGTCTTGGTGAGGCACTCGGCCTGATCTGGAACGATATTCAGGGACATCGCGTGAGTTTCTGGATCACCAAATCCGGACGCAGCCGCACCGTGCCCCTGACGGCACGCGCCAAACAGACCGTGTGTGTGGAGCGCACGCATCAAAAGGGCCCGTTCTGCATGCTGACGGGCGCACGCTTCCGGGCCATCTGGAACGAAGCCAAGGCGGAGGTGGGATTGGCCACCGATGTGCAGGTGGTCCCGCATATTCTCAGGCACACCTGCGCTTCCCGATTGGTTCAGGGTGGAATCGATATTCGCCGGGTACAGATGTGGCTAGGCCATCAGACGCTGCAGATGACAATGCGCTATGCGCATCTGGCGACGACCGACCTCGACGCCTGCGTCAACGTGCTCGACCGCGAATGCTATCGCGCGCACACGCCCAATCAGAGCAAAGAGGCGCCTTTCGCAGCAGAGAACAAGAGTTTCTCACGCCAGCCGCTGACTATGGAGGAGAATTTCGGTTAGCGAGGCATTCGCAACGTCCTGCTCTTCGGGCGAAAGAATATCCACCCCGAACAGCCTCAGGGCACGCATGCCCTCCAGCGCCAGGAAGAAGACGAGAATCGCGCCCTCGTCTTCGGACGAGGCCTTCATCCGGTCCAGAAGGTCGCGATTGAAGCGCCTAACCGGCGCGAGAAAGTCGGGATTTTCCGCCAGCGCCGCTAAAACGCCGGACGGCGGAGGCTGGCGCTGCTTGAGCTCGGTGATGAAAAGCTCCAGATAGGCTGCGCCCAGCCCAGCGGCTTGATGTTTTTCCTTTTCATTCAAAGCCGCGCTGAAATCGGCAAGGTGCTGCTCCACCAGCGCCTCCAACAGTTTGGCCTTGCTGGGGAAATTATAAAGCAAGCCTCCCTTCGAGACGCCCGCCTGCTGCGCCACCGCGTCAAGCGACAGATGGCCAGGCCCCACCTCGCGCGCCACCTGGCCGGCGGCCTTGAGGATTCTGTCGCGCGAACTCATCTTGATATCGGTCATGAAAACGACCTTAGCCGAGGTTGACAATACCGTCCAGACGGTACAGTTATATTTTCAAACCGTGCGTTTTGGTTTAGCCGTTTGGTTCAACCGAGCGCTGCGACGCGTCTATTCCTGCGCCACCCTTGTTCCTGCCGGTAGCCCTTCATGATCAAACGATTCATCATCGCCCTCATTCTTCTCGTTGTCGTGGTCGGCGGCATCGTTGGCTTCAACATGTTCCGCGACCGGGCGATTGAGCAGTTTTTCGCCAATATGCCGGTGGCATCGGTGACGGTACCGACCGAAGTCGTCGAGCCGCAGGCCTGGACGCCAGGCATCGAGGCGCTTGGCACAGTCAACGCCTCCCAGGGCGTGGACCTGACGGTGGAGACGACCGGCGTGGTCAAGGAGGTGCTGTTCAAGGCCAATCAGCAGGTCAAGGATGGCGACATCCTCCTCCAGCTGGACGATGCCGTCGAGAAGGCCGACCTGGAAGCCGGCAAGACACAGACCGCACTTTACAAAACCACGCTTGACCGCGCGACCGAGCTGCGAAAGCGCGGCGTCGGCTCGGATGTCACACTGGACCAGGCGCGCACGGCCTTTTCCGCGTCGGAATCGCAGGTCGCCAAGCTGCAAGCGGTGCTGGACCAGAAGCAGTTGTGGGCGCCCTTTTCCGGCACGATCGGTATTCCGCGGGTCGAGCTTGGCCAGTATCTCGCACCCGGCACCATCGTGGCAACGCTCCAGGACCTGGAGACCATGCGCGCGGATTTCTCTATCCCCGAGCAGCAGATTGGCCTGCTCAAGATCGGCAGGCCGGTGCGGTTCGGCGTCACTGCCGACGACATGCCCTTTGTCGGCACCATCAAGGGCATTGAACCCAAGGTCGACCCCACCTCCCGCATGGTGACCGTGCGTGCCGAGATCACCAATCCGGAAGGCAGGCTCACTCCCGGCCAGTTCGTACAGGTCGAGGTCGTGCTGCCGGAGGAAAAGGATGTGCTTACCGTGGCGCAAACCGCCCTGGTCACCAGCCTTTACGGCGACTTCATCTATGTCGTGCGCCCGGCGAACGCCGGGAACGGCGCTGCCCCGGCACCAGCTGCCGCGCCTGCCGATGGAGCAGCAGCCGCCACCTCGGATGACGCTGCCGAGCCGGCGCTCGTCGCTACCCAGATCTTCATCAAGCCCGGACGCCGCTCGCACGGCCTCGTCGAGATACTGGAGGGTATCAAGCCCGGTGACCAGGTGGTCACCGCCGGCCAGAACCGGCTATCCAATGGCACGCCCGTAAAAGTCGACAACACCGTCAACCCGGCCGCTCCGGCCCAGAAACAGCCGGCGGTCCAATGAGCTTCTCCGATATTTTCATCCGCCGGCCCGTGCTTTCGACGGTCGTGGCCTTCATGATCCTGCTGCTCGGCATCCAGGGCATATTCAACCTGTCGGTACGCGAATATCCCGAGGTCGAGGAAACCGTCATTACCATCACGACGGCCTATCCGGGCGCCAGTGCCGATCTCATCCAGGGCTTCATCACCTCGCCGATCGCTGCCGCGGTTTCGACCACGGAAAACATCGACTATGTCACCTCGCAGAGCCGGCCTTCCGCCAGCGTGGTGACGGTGCAGATGAAGCTCGGCTCCAATCCCGACATCGCCCTCACCGAGGTCATGTCGAAAGTGCAGCAGGTCAAGAGCCAGTTGCCGCAGGACGCCGAGGACCCGACCATCGTCAAGGGTACGGGCATGCAGTTCGCCATCATGTATCTGGCGATGCAAAACCCGAACATGACTTCCGAGCAACTTACCGAATATATCGAGCGCGTCATCCGCCCGCGCGTTTCGACCATCCAGGGCGTTGCCGAAGTGCAGATTCTGGGCGCCGCCAACTATTCGATGCGGATATGGATCGATCCGATCCGCCTTGCCGCCCGCGGCCTTACCGCCGGCGAGGTGCTTAACGCCATCAACTCGTCGAACTTTCTCGCCGCCCCCGGCAAGACCAAGAACGACTATGTCGCCTATTCCATCACCATGCAGTCGACGCTGCAGACTCCGGAAGCTTTCGGTGCCCTGCCGTTGCGCTCCGATAGCAACGGCGTGATCAGACTACGCGACGTAGCCGATGTCGAACTGGCAGCCGAAAGCACCGACACCGTCGTCAATTTCAACGGCGAGCCCGGCACATTCATTGGCATCTTCCCCACCCCTTCGGCCAATCCGCTCGACACGGCAGCTGCCGTCATCGACGAGTTGCCGGCCATCCAGGCAAGCCTTCCTGAGGGCATGACCATCACCATGGTCTATGACGCGACCGAGACGATCAGCGCGTCGATCAAGGAGGTGTTCAAGACGATTGCCGAGGCGGTCGCCATCGTCGTGCTGGTGATCCTGCTCTTCCTCGGTTCCTTCCGCTCGGTGCTGATGCCGATCGTCACCATTCCGCTATCTCTGGTCGGTGTCTGCTTCATTCTGCTGTCGATGGGCTACTCGATCAATCTGCTGTCGCTGCTGGCCATGGTGCTTGCCATCGGCCTGGTGGTGGACGACGCCATTGTGGTGGTGGAAAACATCCACCGCCACATGGAAGAAGGCATGACGCCGATGCAGGCCGCCTTCAAGGGCATGCGCGAGATCTTCGGCCCGGTGGTGGCCATGACCATCACGCTGGCGGCCGTGTTTGCGCCGCTCGCCTTCACCGGAGGGCTCACCGGCTCGCTGTTCCGCGAATTCGCCGTCACCCTTGCAGGTGCGGTGATCATTTCGGGTTTCGTGGCCGTCACCATCACGCCGATGATGTCGGCGCGCATTCTCAAGCCCGGCCACAGCCGGTTCCAGGGCTTCATCGACCGGACGTTCGATCGCATCGCCAACGGTTATGAACGGCTAGTCTTCGGCTCGCTCAAATATCGTCCGGTGACACTGATGGTGGTGGTCGCGCTGATGGGCGCCACCGGCTTCATGTTCATGAAGACTTCCAGCGAATTGGCGCCGGAAGAAGATGTCGGGGCGCTGTTTTCGCTGATCCAGGCGCCGCGCTATGCAACGAGCGAATATACCAGCCTCTATGCCGACCAGATTCGCGACCTCACCAAGGACCTGCCCGAACTGCGCGCGAATTTCTCCATCGTCGGCATGGGCGGCGAGACCAATAGCGGCTTTGCGGTCTGGGCCTTCAAGGACTGGGCTGAGCGCGAGCGCTCGCAAAAGGAGATACAGCAGGACATCCAGGGTCGCCTGTCCAAGGTTTCGGGTACGCAGGCGCTGGTCTTTGCACCGCCCTCGCTGCCCGGCGCCGGTGGCGGGCTGCCGATCTCCATGGTCATCCAGTCGACCGGCGACCCAAGCGAGGTGTTCGAGGTTGCCGACCGCATTAAGCAGGAGGCGGAAGCCTCCGGCCGATTCATCGTCGTGCAGAATTCGCTGTCCTTCGACGCGCCGCAGGTGACCGTCACCATCGACCGCGATCGCGCAGCTGCACTCAACTTGCCGATCCGCGACATCGGCTCCACGCTCGGCCTTCTGGTCGGCGGCGGGTCCATCGCGCAGTTCGACCGCGATTCCAACAGCTACGACATCATCACCCAGGTGCCGCAGAAATATCGCGAAAACCCAGAAGAACTCGGCAAGTTCTATGTCCGCAGCATGTCGGGCGAAATGGTGCCACTTTCTGCCGTGGTCAATATCGAGACCAATGCCTCGCCCTCATCCATCGAGCAGTTCAACCAGTTGAACTCGGCGACGATCTCGGCCCTGCCGGTGCCGGGCGTCACCACCGGAACCGGATTGGCGACGATCGAGGAAATTGCCCAGCCGCTGATGCCGGCCGGTTTCTTCACCGATTATTCGGGCCAGTCGCGGCTGGAAAAAGATCAGGGCAATACGATTATCATCGCCTTCGGCCTCGCCGTCATCGTCATCTATCTGGTGCTGGCGGCGCAGTTCGAAAGCTTCCGCGATCCGCTCATCATCATGATGTCGGTGCCGCTGTCGATCTTCGGCGCCATCGTGCCGCTCAATCTCGGTCTCGGCACGCTCAACATCTACACGCAGGTCGGCCTGATCACGCTGATCGGCCTCATCACCAAGCACGGCATCTTGCTGGTGGAGTTCGCCAACCAGCAGCGAGAGGAACATGGGCTGTCGCGGCGCGAAGCCATCGTTGCCTCGGCCAAGGTGCGGTTGCGTCCGATCCTGATGACCACGGCTGCCATGGCGCTCGGCGTCGTGCCGTTGATCACCGCGGCCGGTGCAGGTGCGGCCGCACGCTACTCGATGGGCCTGGTGATCTTTTCGGGCATTCTGGTTGGAACGATGTTCACGCTCTTCGTGGTGCCGATGTTCTACACCATCATCTCGGAAAAGGAGATCGTGCACCGCAGCGCCACCGAGCCGGAGACGGCTCCTGCCGCTCAATCCTGATTTTCGGGATCAAGCTCGAAGGGCCGGCACGCCGGCCCTTTTTCATTGCAGGACCTGCCGTTTCTTCGGATCCAGAATTTTTGTACCGGCCCGGCGGGGAATAGGTTATTGCTGGCGCGGCTTTCGCCGACCAGCATCCATTTTCTTCGAGTTCGCCATGACCACACGCCCGCCCCTGACGCCGATCATCGACGCCCTGCCCTCCACCGTTCCCTTTGTCGGCCCGGAAGCCCAGCAGCGCGCCAGCGGCCACGTATTTCGTGCGCGCATCGGCGCCAATGAAAGCAGCTTCGGCCCCTCGCCCCGCGTCATCGCGCGCATGCAGGAAGTCGCCCGCGACATGTGGATGTATTGCGACCCGGACAATTACGATCTTCGCATGGCGCTCGCCGCCCATCTCGGCCTCGGCAAGGACAATGTCGCGGTCGGCGAAGGCATAGACGGTCTGCTCAGCCTGGCGGTGCGCATGTATGTCTCGCCCGGTGATGCGGTTATCACCTCTCTCGGCGCCTACCCGACCTTCAATTTCCACGTCGCCGGCGTGGGCGGCAGGCTGGTTGTCGTTCCTTACGAAAACGACCGTGAAAGCCTTGATGGCCTGCTGGAAGCGGTCAAGCGCGAGAAGGCGCCGCTGGTCTATCTGTCCAATCCCGACAACCCCATGGGCACCTGGTGGGAATCGGACGAGCTGATCCGCTTCATGGATGCGCTGCCGCAGACCACGATGCTCATTCTCGATGAAGCCTATGGCGAGACCGCACCAGCCTCCGCGCTGCCGCCGGTGGAGGTCGAGCGCGTCAACCTGCTGCGCATGCGCACCTTCTCCAAGGCTTATGGCCTGGCCGGCATACGCTGCGGCTATGCCTTTGCCGACGCCCAGGTCATCGCGAATGTCGAGAAGATCCGCAACCATTATGGGGTCAGCCGCATGGCGCAGATCGCCGGGCTGGAAGCGTTGGCCGACCAGTCCTATCTCTCCAGCGTCATCGCCAGGGTCGCGGCCGCGCGCGATCGTATTTCGGGCATCGCCCGCGAAAACGGACTTGCGCCCATACAATCCGCCACCAATTTCGTGACCGTGGATTGCGGCCGAGATGCCGACTTCGCCATGAAGGTGATGCAGAACCTGCTTGGACGCGACGTCTTCATCCGCAAGCCGATGGCGCCGGTGCTCAACCGCTGCATCCGTATCAGCGTCGGGCTCGACCACGAACTCGACGTCCTTGCCGAGGAACTGCCCGCAGCACTGGCCGCCGCACGCGCCAACTGACGAACAACGATACGGATTTTCTCGCAGGCCAGGCGGTTTTCCACAGCACCGCTTGAAATAATTGAACGTTCGTTTTATTCTTGCTTTCAATAGGGAGGCAAGATGGCGCGGACGACCGGCTCAGACGGCGGCAGGACCGAAGCGGCTATCCGCGAGGCGGCGATCAATCTTATCGCCCGCTTCGGCTATGAAGCCGTTTCCATGCGCCAACTGGCCGCCGAGGTCGGCGTGCAGGCTGCTGCCCTCTACCGCTATTTCCCCAACAAGGAAGACCTGCTGTTCACGCTCATGCGCGAGCATATGGAGGACCTGCTGAAGGACTGGGATCAGGCAAGACCAGCTTCTGCCGATCCGCAGGCGCGGCTTGCCGCCTTCGTGCGCAACCATATCCGCTTCCATGTGGTCCGCCGGCACTCCACCCATGTCTCCAATATGGAGCTGCGCAGCCTGTCGCGTGACAATCTCAGCCATATCCTGCGGCTGCGCGGCGGCTATGAGAAGGAACTTCGACAAATCCTACGCGAAGGCGCAGACTCCGGCGCGTTCCGGATCGACGATGTCGGGCTGACCGCCATCGCCATCATCCAGATGATCACTGGGGTGATCGTCTGGTTCCGGCCCGACGAGCGTCTTTCTGTCGAGGAAGTCGCCGAGACCTATCTCACAATGACAATGCGTCTGACGGGCGCGGAAGAAATCAGGGAGAAACCGCATGTACACGCACACGCTTGATTTCGGCCAGGGTGAAGACCTCGACAGCCTGCGCGACCTTGTCCGCCGCTTCGCCCAGGACCGCATCGCCCCGCTTGCCGCCGAAATTGACCGTTCCAACCAGTTTCCTGCCCAGCTTTGGACCGAGATGGGCGAACTCGGCCTGCTTGGGATCACTGCCGATCCGGATTTCGGCGGCACCGGCATGGGCTATCTTGCCCATGTGGTGGCGATGGAGGAGATTTCGCGCGCATCCGCCTCGGTCGGCCTCTCCTACGGCGCCCACTCCAATCTGTGCATCAACCAGATCAATCGATGGGCAACGCCCGAGCAAAAGGAGAAATACCTGCCCGGCCTGTGCTCGGGCGAGAAGGTCGGCGCGCTCGCAATGTCGGAATCCGGTTCGGGCTCCGATGTCGTCTCGCTGAAGCTGCGCGCCGAAAAGCGCAACGACCGCTACATCGTCAACGGCACCAAGATGTGGATCACCAACGGCCCGGATGCCGACACGCTGGTGGTCTATGCCAAGACCGATCCGGACAAGAAATCGCGTGGCATCACGGCCTTCATCGTCGAGAAGACCATGCCCGGCTTTTCGGTAGCGCAGAAACTCGACAAGCTCGGTATGCGCGGCTCCAACACCGGCGAACTCGTGTTCGAGAATGTCGAGGTCCCGTTCGAAAACCTGCTGCATGAAGAAGGCGCCGGCGTCGAAGTGCTGATGTCGGGGCTCGACTATGAGCGCACCGTGCTTTCAGGCGGGCCGCTCGGCATCATGGCCGCCTGCATGGATGTCGCCGTTCCTTATGTGCATGAACGCAAGCAGTTCGGCCAGAGGATCGGCGATTTCCAGCTCGTTCAGGGCAAGCTTGCCGACATGTACACGACCATGAATGCTGCCCGCGCCTATGTCTATGGCGTGGCTTCCGCCTGCGATGCCGGGCGCAGCACCCGCAAGGATGCCGCCGGCTGCATCCTGTTTGCTGCCGAAAAGGCGACCCAGATGGCGCTGGACGCGATCCAGCTTCTGGGCGGCAACGGCTATATCAACGACTATCCGACCGGGCGGCTTTTGCGCGACGCCAAGCTCTACGAGATCGGGGCCGGCACCAGCGAGATCCGCCGCTTCCTGATCGGCCGCGAGATCATGGCGGAGAGCCTCTGACATGCCCGTCATCCAGTCGCAGATATCCCCCTCCTCCGATGCCTTCAAGGCCAATGCCGAGCAGATGCGCGCGCTGGTGGCCGACATTGCCGAAAAGGGAGCCGCCGTCGAGCAGGGCGGCTCGGAGGAAGCGCGCAAGCGCCATACCTCGCGCGGAAAAATGCTGCCGCGCCAGCGCCTGGCGCAGTTGCTCGATCCCGGCTCGCCCTTTCTTGAGATCGGCCAGTTCGCCGCCTGGAACATGTATGACGGCGATATTTCGGCGGCCGGCATGATTGCCGGCATCGGCCGCGTCGAAGGCCGCGAAGTCATGGTCGTCGTCAACGACGCCACGGTGAAGGGCGGCACCTATTATCCGGTGACGGTCAAGAAGCATCTGCGGGCGCAGGAAATCGCCATGCAGAACAACCTGCCCTGCATCTATCTGGTCGATTCCGGCGGCGCCAATCTGCCCAACCAGGACGAGGTGTTTCCCGACCGCGATCATTTCGGCCGCATCTTCTACAACCAGGCCAATATGTCGGCGATGGGCATTCCCCAGATCGCCTGCGTCATGGGTTCCTGCACGGCCGGCGGCGCCTATGTGCCGGCGATGGCCGATGAATCGATCATGGTGCGCAACCAGGCCACGATCTTTTTAGGCGGCCCGCCGCTGGTCAAGGCGGCCACCGGCGAGGACGTGACCGCCGAGGACCTTGGCGGCGCTGAGGTTCATACACGCCAGTCGGGCGTTGCCGATCACTACGCGGTGGACGACGCCCATGCGCTCGCCATCACGCGGCGCATCGTCAAAAACCTGAATCGGAAGAAGGCGATAGGGCTCGATCTTGCGAAAGTGATTCCGCCGCTTTATGCGACCGATGAGATCTACGGCGTCATCCCCGCCGATATCCGCCAGCCCTATGATGTGCGCGAGGTCATCGCCCGCATCGTTGACGGTTCGGAATTCGACGAGTTCAAGCAGAATTACGGAACCACGCTGGTCACCGGCTTTGCCCATCTTTACGGCATGCCGGTCGGCATCATCGGCAATAATGGCGTGCTGTTTTCCGAAAGCGCGCTGAAGGGCGCGCATTTCATCGAATTGTGCTGCCAGCGCAAGATTCCGCTGATCTTCCTGCAAAACATCACCGGCTTCATGGTCGGCCGCAAATATGAGGCCGGTGGCATCGCCAAGGACGGCGCCAAGCTGGTGACGGCAGTCGCCACCGCGCAGGTGCCCAAGGTGACCATGATCATCGGCGGTTCCTTCGGCGCCGGCAATTACGGCATGTGCGGCCGGGCCTATTCGCCCCGCTTCCTGTGGATGTGGCCCAACGCACGCATCTCGGTGATGGGCGGCGAGCAGGCCGCCACGGTGCTGGCCATGGTCAAGCGCGAGGGCATCGAGCGCAAGGGCGGCGAATGGTCTGCCGAGGAAGAGCGGAAGTTCAAGAAGCCGATCCTGATGAAATATGAGCATGAGGGCCAACCGCTCTATTCGTCGGCGCGGCTGTGGGACGACGGCATCATCGATCCGGCCCGGTCGCGCGAGGTGCTGGCGCTGTCGCTTAGCGCTGCGCTCAACGCACCGATACCGGAAACGAAATTCGGCGTGTTCAGGATGTGAGGAAATGAGCCTGACCCAGCGCATGCAGGTGGTTACCGGCGACATCACCAAGCTGACCGTGGATGCTATCGTCAATGCCGCCAACTCCTCACTGCTGGGAGGCGGTGGCGTCGATGGCGCCATTCATCGCGCGGCGGGGCCGGAGCTTGATGCCGAATGCCGCACCCTCAATGGCTGCAAGGTGGGCGACGCCAAGATCACCGGCGGCTACCGGCTTCCAGCGCGATATATCATCCACACTGTCGGCCCGCTCTGGCAGGGCGGGGACGGCGACGAGGCTGGCCTGCTCGCCTCCTGCTACCGTCGCTCACTCGAACTGGCTGCCGAGAATGACTGCCGCACCATCGCTTTTCCAGCCATCTCGACGGGGATATATGGCTATCCCAAGGATGCCGCCGCACATATCGCGGTCGGGGCAGTTTCCCGTTTTCTTGAGGCCAGCGACCTGCCGCATCAGGTGATTTTCTGCTGTTTCGACGAGCAGACCACAGTTCTTTATCTGCGTGAATTCGCAGCGCTTGGCGAAGAATAAGATGGGCGCGGTACAGCCCAGCACCCCGTTTCCAACTGCCATCCCTCGATTGGCCGGGCCAGGTCGGGACGCTTGCGTGCGGGCGATCACAATCCGGGTAGCGCGCATTTCCACGCAAGGAGGGCGGTTGCCCCGGCATCGGGCAGGCCTAGACTATAAGGCTGCGCGGGGCCGGCACGAACTTAGGAGCGTGACATGGCAAAACCCAACAATTTCGTTTGGTACGAACTGATGACCTCCGACCTTGACGCGGCGGAGGCCTTCTACAAGACCGTCGTCGGCTGGAAACCGGAAGCATGGGGTGGCGCCGAAATGCCCTATGTCATCATGAAAGCGGGCGACACCGGCGTTGCTGGGCTGATGAACATTCCTGAAAACGCAGCAAAAATGGGACTGCGGCCCGCCTGGGTCGGCTATATCGGCACGCCCGATGTCGATGCTGCCACGCGGCGGGTGAAGGAAGCCGGCGGCACGATCCATCGCGAGCCGGACGATATTCCGGAGGTTGGCCGTTTCTCGGTCGTCGCCGATCCGCAAGGCGCCATGTTCATGCTGCTGACGCCCAAAGGCGAAGAACGGCCGCCGGAATCCATGACGGCGCCCGGGCAGATCGGCTGGCGCGAACTCTATGCGACCGACTGGAAGAGCGCCTTCGCCTTCTATTCCAGCCAGTTCGGCTGGACCAAGGGTAATGCGATGGATATGGGCGAGATGGGTACCTATCAGCTCTTTGCCGCTGGCGGCGACGATGCCATCGGCGGGATGATGACCAAGCCTCCTCAGGTGCCCTCCCCGCATTGGCTATTCTATTTCAACGTAACCGATATCGACGCCGCCGTCTCGCGCGTTACCGAAAGCAAGGGCCAGGTGCTCAACGGGCCGATGGAGGTGCCGGGCGGCGCATGGATCATACAGGCAATGGACCCGCAGGGCGCAATGTTCGCGCTGGTCGGCTCCCGCAAGTAACGGAAGGTGCAATGTTTTCAAAGATCCTGATCGCCAATCGCGGCGAGATCGCCTGCCGGGTGATCCGCACGGCCCGCAAATTGGGCGTGAAGACAGTGGCCGTCTATTCCGACGCCGACGCCAGATCGCTTCACGTCGAAATGGCCGACGAGGCGGTGCATATCGGCCCCTCGCCGGTCGGCGAAAGCTATCTGCGTGGCGACAGGATCATTGAGGCAGCAAGGAAAACAGGGGCCGAAGCCATCCATCCCGGCTACGGCTTCCTGTCGGAAAACCCTGATTTCGTCGATCAGGTCGTGGCTGCCGGTCTGGTGTTCATCGGCCCTTCGGCGGCGTCCATCCGGGCGATGGGCTTGAAGGATGCCGCCAAGCGGCTGATGGAAAAGGCCGGCGTGCCGGTGGTTCCCGGCTATCACGGCGAAGCCCAGGAGATCGTGATCCTCGCTTCGAAGGCGCGCGAGATCGGCTATCCGGTGCTCATCAAGGCGCGTGCTGGCGGCGGCGGCAAGGGCATGCGCCGAGTCGAGCATCCCGACGATTTCGCCGAGGCGCTGTCGGGCGCACGGCGCGAGGCCAAGGCTGCGTTTGGCGATGATCGCGTGCTGGTCGAGAAATATGTCGACAAGCCGCGTCATATCGAGGTGCAGGTCTTCGGCGACAATTTCGGCAATGCCGTTCATCTGTTCGAGCGCGATTGCTCGGCACAACGTCGCCACCAGAAGGTGATCGAGGAAGCCCCTGCCCCCGGCATGACGCCCGAGATGCGCAAGGCGATGACCGATGCGGCGGTGACGGCGGCAAAGGCCATCAGCTATTCCGGTGCCGGAACCATCGAATTCATTGTCGATGCATCGGACGGGCTGAAGCCTGACCGCTTCTGGTTCATGGAGATGAACACAAGGCTGCAGGTCGAGCATCCGGTGACCGAAATGATCACCGGCGTCGATCTGGTCGAATGGCAGTTGCGTGTGGCGGCAGGCGAAAAGCTGCCGAAAAGCCAGAAGGAGATCACGCTTTCCGGCCACGCCTTCGAAGCGCGCATCTATGCCGAAGACCCTGCGAAGGATTTCCTGCCGGCAATCGGGACATTGCACCATCTGCGCTTTCCAAGCGTAGGCGCAGGAAAATCGAGCATCCGGGTGGAAACCGGCGTGGGCGAGGGCGATTCCATCTCGCCTTTCTATGACCCGATGATCGCCAAGCTGGTGGTCCATGCGCCCGACCGGCCCTCGGCCCTTTCATCCCTCGGTGAGGCGCTCAAGACCAGCGAAATCGCCGGCTCCACCACCAATATCGGCTTCCTCGCCGCACTCGCGCAGGACCCGGATTTCGCTTCCGGCGACGTCGATACCGGGCTGATAGCCCGCAAGCAGCCGGCGCTTGTCGCAAGCCCCAAGCCTGACCCCGATATCATCGCGCGGGCACTGCTCACCGCATCGGGCGTCGGCCACCTCGCACCGACAGGCAATGATCCGTGGGAGCTGATTTCCGGCTATGGCCATTTCCACCCGCTCTGGCGGCAGGCTAGTGTCGGCTTCGAGCAACAGGAGACGACGGCCGGCATTCGCATGCGCCCCGACGGCAGGGTCGAAATCCGGTTCGACGGCCAGGAGGATGGCGTCATCATCTCCGGCGACCGGCAGGGCGCCGTTGCCTGGCCCGGTCATGTCACCATATTTGCCGATGGTGCCGCATTCGACTTCAAGGTTCCGGATCCCTTCGCCAAGGCTGCCGAAAGCGGCAATGGCGCCGCCAGCATGCGGGCGCCGATGCCCGGTCTGGTCAAGCTGGTGCGGGCGGCAAAGGGCGATGCGGTGGTCAAGAACCAGCCGCTGCTCATTCTCGAAGCCATGAAGATGGAGCACACCATCACCGCCCAGCATGACGGGGTGATCGCCGAGATCGCCGCCGAGGGCGCTCAGGTGACGGATGGCACGGTTCTGGTGCGGTTCGAGGAGACGCCAGCAGAGTAAACGGCGGTCCCGAATCCGGCAAAAAGCCGCGCCAGCCGTCAAGGCCGATCGCGGCTTTCTCCTCCGAACACCCCCGCCCGAAAAGCTGTCTGCCATTCCCCGTCACCCGCGCGGCTGGCCCGCCTCCAAGCTGCCGCGTTCTTTTGATTGGGGCCTGCCGTCTGCGCGGCTTTTGCCCTTGTATTCGATCTCAGTGCACGGTCATCCATTCGCGCGCTTCACGCAGCGCACGGGCGATCTCCTGCTTCGACATCGAGGAGGTCAGTTCCGAGCGCAATTCGGCAGCCCGCGCCGACCCTTTGATGGCGGCGATGTTGAACCATTTATGGGCGCTGACGACATCGACCTCGCAATCGCGGCCGGTCGCATACATCATGCCCAGTTCGAAGAGGATATCGGCCTGAGCCGTTGCGCCCATGGTGCCGAAACCGGCTTCAAGCATCTCAAAACGTGCCATTTTTCCAAGTCCCTGTCCCGTTTCTGGAAGGCCGCCTCTTTGCGTTTCGGGCTTGCTCTTCCGATGCTTCGAAGCATGAACCGGAGGCTTGAATCCGCCGTTAAATGGCGTGCTTAATTTGGCGCAAACAAAGTTCAAACAAGAGGTAAATTACTGAATTCATTAAGGATGCAGAGGCGCGGGATTCCGGTGTTTCGCGATAAATTTGCTGAAAATCCGGTATGATGGCGGAAAGGGTTCGATAACCACAAAACGGGTACCCCCGAAAGATTCCGATCGGAAAATCAAGAAACTTCACGCGGCAAGCCATGTCAGATCCCGCAATCCTTCCCCGACTGGACCGGCTTTTCCTTTCCAGCCAACCAGGCTAGCTACGTTTGCGTAAACTGCTGGTCTAGCGACCAGCAGGCATCGACAGGAGGAGATTGATGTTGCGCATTTCAATCATCGTATTCGCGGCGACCGTGATGCTGGCAGGCGCAGCCTATGCCGATCCGATCGAGGGGAATTGGAAGACCCAGAGCGGCGAGACGGCGGCGATCGGCGGATGCGGCAGCGCCTTCTGCATCACCTTGAAGACGGGCAAGCATGCCGGCAAGCAGATCGGCCAGATGAAGGCGGGCGGCGAGGGCAATTATGCCGGCTCGATCACCGACCCCGCCGACGACAAGACCTATAAGGGCAAGGCCAACTTGAATGGAAGCGCGCTGAAAATGAGCGGCTGCGTGTTCGGCGGCCTGATCTGCAAAAGCCAGAACTGGTCGAAACAGTAGAGCTGAGCCCGCCTCGATAGCAGGCTCCTGCGCTGGTTTCAGCCGTCAGGCGCGCGCCCTTTGCCCGAACAGCACCTTCTGCGCCTCCTTGTCGTCGGCCAGGTTTTTGCGGCGCTCCTCGCCGACCGCCACGCCGCGAGCGACGGCAGAACGTGCCATCACGGTCTCGAACCAGCGCTTGAGATGTGGAAAATCGTCCAGGTCCTGACCCTGGTTCTTGTAGGGCCTCACCCAGCCTATGCTGGCCATATCGGCGATGGAGTAATCGCCGGCGAGAAATTCGCGGTCGGCCAGGCGCTTGTTCATGACGCCATAGAGCCGGTTGACCTCATTGGTGTAGCGGTCGATGCCGTACTGAATTTTCTCCGGGGCATATTGGCGGAAATGGTGTGCCTGCCCAGCCATCGGCCCAAGCCCGCCCATCTGCCAGAACAGCCATTGATCGACCTCGACCTTCTGCCGTTCATCCGACGGATAGAACCTGCCGAATTTGCGCCCGAGATATTGCAGGATGGCACCTGATTCAAACACCGAGATCGGCTCTCCGCCCGGCCCTTCCGGATCAATGATCGCCGGCATGCGGTTGTTGGGAGAAATCTTCAGGAAAGCCGGCTCGAACTGTTCGCCTTTGCCGATATTCACATATTTGACCACATAGGGAACGCCCAGTTCTTCCAGCATGATGGAAATCTTCCAACCGTTGGGCGTCGGCCAGTAATAGAGTTCGATCGGCTTGGTCTGCGTCGTCATCATGCGGTCTCCGGTTGGTCTAACTCCCAGATAGGCATATGGGCCGCCGGCACAAGCGCGTAATGCGCGATGCTGATTTAATAAAATTGAACCGAAGATGAACGGACACCTCAGAGGCCGTTCAGCCGGCAGCGGGCATTCTCCCAACCATTGAAGGAGATACCCATGCTTGCCCGCCGGTTCACCATTTTCTGCCTGCTGATGGCCCTGTTCGGAATGGCGTTTTCGGTTCTGGTCGCCAAGGCCAGCCGGCCCGCCCATTCCTGGGATCGTGGTGTGGCGCGGACCTGCCCTGCCGAGACGAGCATACGCTGCATAATGACCCGGCCTCTGTGAGAAGGCGCCACACCATGTCGACCATCATCGCCCCTTCGCTGAAAATCCTGAGATTGCTCCCCCGGGCAGCGCTTGTCGTCGCCGTGCTGACGGCACCGGTTCTTGGCGTTTCCGCAGCACGCAGTTCGACCGGAACGACGATAGAGGCACCCGCCTTGAAGAAATCCGGAGCGGGCTTGGTCCTGCTGATGAGCCTCCAGCGCGGCTAGACCATTTTCAAGTCCTTCGCGACGCTGTAGCCGGCCAGAGGAGATGAGTTCACGACCTTAACGCCTGTCGGCCGGCTGAAACGAATAGCGCGGCCTCCCCCCTCCCAAGCCGGCCTCCGCCACTCTATATTGAGGCATGGAAAAGAGAATCTACCCTGAACCGATCGACTTGATCGCCAGCCCGGAACCGTTCGGGCAGCACAGTTTTACCGATGCCGCCGAGGCCGTCGCCGCATTGAAGGCAGTCTATACGCGAAACACCGCTTTCCTGCGCGACGCATTCACTGCCTTGGCCAAAAGCGGCGACAGCCACCAGAGATACCGGGCATTCTATCCCGAGATCGGCGTCACGACCTCCTCCTATACCCAGGTCGATTCCCGGCAGGCCTACGGCCATATGCCACTGCCCGGCCACTATACGACGACGATTACCCGTCCCGATCTCTTCGAAAGCTATCTTATCGAGCAGTTCCAGCTGATCATGCGCAACCATGGCGTTCCGATTGTCGTATCGGAATCGGCAACGCCCATTCCTCTACATTTCGCCTTCCTGGAAGGCACCCATGTCGACAGTTCGGTGGCCGATCGCATCAAGCGCCCGATCCGCGATCTGTTCGACGTGCCCGACCTGGACGGAACCGACGACCATATCGCCAACGGCACATTCGAGACCCTGCCCGGTGAACCGCGGCCGCTAGCGCCATTCACCGCGCAGCGCGTCGATTATTCGCTGCATCGGCTTTCGCATTATACGGCGACGACGCCGGAGCATTTCCAGAACTTTGTCCTGTTCACCAACTATCAGTTCTATATCGATGAGTTCTGCGTCTATGCCCGCAAGCTGATGGCCGATGGCGGCGGCGGCTATGATGAATTCATCGAACCCGGCAACGTCATGACCACTGCCGGCGAAACAAAGCCGGCCGACGGCGCCTCGCCGGCGCGCATGCCGCAAATGCCCGCCTACCATCTGAAGAAGGCAGGGCACGCCGGCATCACCATGATCAATATCGGCGTCGGCCCCTCCAACGCCAAGACGATAACCGATCATGTCGCAGTGCTGAGGCCACATGCCTGGCTGATGCTCGGCCATTGTGCTGGCCTGCGCAACACCCAGGCGCTTGGCGACTATGTGCTTGCCCATGCCTATGTGCGCGAGGACCATGTTCTCGACGACGACCTGCCGGTCTGGATTCCCGTGCCGCCGCTGGCCGAAATCCAGGTCGCGCTCCAGGAGGCCGTGGCCGAAGTGACCGGCCTGTCAGGTTACGATCTCAAGCGCATCATGCGCACCGGGACCGTCGCCACGATCGACAACCGCAACTGGGAACTGCGCGACCAGCGCGGGCCGGTGCAGCGGCTGTCGCAATCGCGCGCCATCGCGCTCGACATGGAATCGGCAACCATCGCCGCGAACGGCTTCCGCTTCCGTGTCCCCTACGGCACGCTGCTATGCGTTTCCGACAAGCCGCTCCACGGCGAACTCAAGCTGCCGGGCATGGCCACTGAATTCTACAAGCGCCAGGTCGCCCAGCATCTGAGCATCGGCATCCGGGCGGTGGAGAAGCTGGCCGAAATGCCGATGGATCGGCTACATTCGCGCAAGTTGCGCAGCTTCTCGGAGACTGCCTTCCAATAGCTGCATCGACTTTTGGTGCATCTTGAATGGGCCGCAATTGTGCCGATAAGAACGCCGCATGGATGGATCGGCACTGCGTAAGAAGATCGGGCTGGCAGCACTGGCCGCAGTCACCCTGCTGTCGCTGCCACTATTGGCGGGCTTTTTCGGCCGGCTGCACCCGGCATTTGATTCCTTCGCGCATTTCCGTATCCACCTCGCGGTGCTCATGGCACTGGCGGCGCTTCTGCTGATCGGCAGCAGGTTTTTCCTCGAAGGTGCGGTGGCGATTGCCCTTGCCATTGGTGCCGTCGCGACTACGACGAAATCGATGGACTTGCCGTTGCTTGGCTCAATTCATGCGCAGGCGTCGGCAGGGCAACCGGTCTACCGGCTGTTGCAGCTCAACCTGCTTTACAACAATCCGGAACCGAACCGCGTGCTGTCACTGATCGGCCGCATCCGCCCCGATGTCATCACACTCAACGAGGTCTCGCCCATGTGGGCGGACAAGCTGGAACTGCTGTCGGCGGCCTATCCTCACCGGGTCCTGTGCCCGTTCCCGAACGGACGCTGGGGCGTCGCCATCCTGTCCAGCCGTCCGTTCGCGCAGGATGCCGAGGCGAGATGCTACGATCGCGGCTCACTCGCAATCGCACCGATCGATTTCGGCGGGCGGGCAGTGGATGTTGCAACGCTCCATCTTGGCTGGCCGTGGCCATTTCATCAGCCTCGGCAGCTCTCCGCGCTGGCGGGGCCCCTCGCCTTTCTGGCCGATACCGCTTTACTCGCTGGCGATATGAATGCCACGCCATGGAGCGCGGCGGTATCGCGCGTGACCGAGCTTGGCGGCCTCGAACTGATGCGGTCGGTCGGACCGACCTGGCAAAGCAACCGGCTGCCGCAGTTCATGCGCTTTGCCGGCCTGCCGATCGACCAGGTCTTCCATCGGGGCGCGACCATCCATAACGCGCGAACGCTTGATGAAGTGGGATCCGACCATCTGCCGGTGCTGGTGGAATTCTCGCTGCCATTGCGGAAGCCGACGCCCGAGGAGGATGCAGAAACGGCAACTGCGGGCATAACCGAATGAAGAGCGCAAAGAGCGCAGTGCTGCTGCGAGCAGCTCAAAGTCCAGCGTAAATGACAATCAATCCGTCAGAAGTGCAACCAGCCCGTCGACATTGCCGCCATAATGGTGCTCTTTGGCGTCGAATTTGCGCTGCCGTCGCTCATAATCGGCATAGACCATGTTGACACGGCGCCTGACCTCGCTTTGCGATTTGGTGCAGTTCGGATCGTTGTCATTGCCGATTCCGGCGATCGCCTGGTGCGCGGCGGTCACCATCTGTTGCGCAATCTGCCCATGGGTTTCCTCATGGGCGCGAACGCCGGCCATGAAACGAACCCAGCGCCGCTTGAGGTCGGGGGTTACCGATCCGGTTATTCGCGGATAGCGGTAGGTGACGGCAAGCACCGCATTGGCGCGCTTCAGCTTGCATCCGCCTGCCGTGGCCGCCCAGTCCATGTCCCACTGAACGCTGTAGCGGGTCTGTGCCATCGCGCGCGCCAGGAACCCGTGCTTCGGACCCTTCAGGTTCATCGCCCTCATCAGGGCCTCGCCATTTTTTCCGGCAACGGCGTATGTCTCAGTCCGGACGACCGTCTTTGTTCCGGCATAGGCGGCGTTAGCGAAGCCGAAAACCAAGGCGAGAACTGCGACTGCGACTGACCACATGTCCTGGCTCCAGTGAGGCTTTGAACACAGCATATCGCCAAGGCGAATTCAATAATGATAAAGCATGAACTAAAGGAAGCGTTCCCTCATACGCTCATGGTCTTGCAAAGGCCGGGCGCCGCGCCCGGCCTGATCCGGTGTCGTCAACCGGGCCAATAGCTACATGTTCGGATAGACCGGCCCCTCGCCGCCCTGCGGTGGCACCCAGTTGATGTTCTGGTTGGGGTCCTTGATGTCGCAGGTTTTGCAGTGGACGCAGTTCTGCGCGTTGATGACGAAGCGCGCATCGGCGTGCCCAGGCTCGGCGGCAATCGAATTGCCGTCGGCGTCGACCCACTCATAGACGGCGGCCGGGCAATAGCGGGCCGACGGGCCTGAGAACAGGCCGTATTCAGAACGCTTCTGCAGTTCCATGTCCTTGACCTGAAGATGGATCGGCTGATCCTCTTCATGATTGGTGTTGGACAAGAACACCGATGACAGGCGATCGAAGGTCAGCACGCCATCCGGCTTCGGATAATCGATACGCTTGTGCTTTTCGGCAGGTTCAAGCGTGGCATAGTCCGGCTTGCCATGCTTCATGGTGCCGAAGGGCGAGAATCCGAACAAGGTGTTGAGCCACATATCCAGCCCGCCGAGGCCGACGCCTATCAGTGTGCCGAAGCGCGACCATAGCGGCTTGACGTTGCGAACGCGCTTGAGATCCTTGCCGATAGCGCTCGCACGCCAGCCAGCTTCATAGGCCGAAAGCTCGTCATTGGCGCGCCCTTCGGCGATGGCCGCAGCAGCATGTTCGGCGGCCTGCATGCCCGACAATATCGCGTTGTGCGACCCCTTGATGCGCGGCACGTTGACGAAGCCGGCCGCACACCCGATCAGCGCGCCGCCGGGGAAGGTCAGTTTCGGCACAGACTGCCAGCCGCCCTCGGTAATGGCTCGCGCGCCGTAGGAAATGCGCTTGGCGCCCTCGAACGTGCCCCGGATTGCCGGATGCGTCTTGAAGCGCTGGAATTCCTCGAAGGGTGCGAGATAGGGGTTCTTGTAGTTGAGGTGAACCACGAAACCTACTGCAACCAGATTGTCTTCCAGATGGTACAGGAACGAGCCGCCGCCCGTCTTCATGTCCAGCGGCCAGCCAAAGGAGTGCTGCACGAGGCCCGGCCTATGGTTTTCCGGCTTCACCTGCCACAGTTCCTTCAGGCCGATGCCAAACTTGCCCGGCTCGCGATCCTTATCGAGGCCGAAGCGCGCAATCGCCTGCTTGGAGAGCGATCCGCGCGCGCCCTCGCCAAGCAGCACATATTTGCCGAGCAGCGCCATGCCCGGCGCAAAGGCCGGTCCATGCGAGCCGTCGCGCTCAACGCCCATATCGCCGGTGATGACGCCGGTGACGGCCCCTTCATCATTGTAGATCAGGCTTGCGGCGGCAAATCCGGGATAGATTTCCACGCCGAGCGCTTCGGCATGACCTGCCAGCCAGCGGCAGACATTGCCGAGCGACACGATGTAGTTGCCGTGATTGTTCATCAAAGGCGGCATCAGGAAATTCGGCAGGCGTACCGAACCCGCCGGGCCAAGCACCAGGAAATGATCGTCGGTGACCGGGGTCTTGAAAGGATGGTCAGTTTCCTCGCGCCAAGCCGGTAACAGGCGATCTATGCCGATGGGATCGACCACGGCGCCGGACAAAATATGCGCGCCGACTTCACCGCCCTTTTCGAGAACCACGACGGAAAGCTCGGGGTTGACCTGTTTCAGCCGGATTGCAGCGGCCAGACCAGCAGGCCCCGCACCGACGATGACAACGTCGAACTCCATGCTTTCGCGTTCAATCTCACTCATCCAAACCTCCGCACTGGCTTCGCCCCATCTGGCACTTTGCTGGTTTCAGCGCTCCCATAGCGCATCCGAATGCGACGGGGAACCATGCAAGGAGCGGCAATGGCCAATCTCCACCTGTCACGCAGGCGAACGAACGCGTTTCATGGATTTGCGTCGGCGCGGTTCTCGGTCATACTCGCAGCATGCGACACGCCGTGGTGTCCCCGTCCGTGTTGACGCGCCCGCGCAATTTCCGTCGCGAGGCGCTGGGTATCCTGTTTGCGGTTTTGTACTGCCTGCTTCTCTGGACCCTGCCCGCACCTGCACAGGAAAGCGAGTTCGAGCATCGGCAATGGCCTGCCGGGGCCTATTCCTTTTCAGACGAGCTGGGCGGATTTCACATCAGGTCGGTCACCGGCAGGGGAACCAGGGAAGACCCGGTCGTCATTTCCGAGGAAATGAACTCCGCAAGTCCGGTCACGCTCGTCATCCGCACCATTCGGCCGATTCGAGCCTTCGATTTTTCAGGAAACTACGCCAATGGCTTCCTGCATGTGCGGCTGGAGATCCTCAACAACAGCCGGCTGGCCTGGATCGAATTCGAATTCGAGCTTCAGGAACAGTTGCACGAGCCGAGTCTTTTTGGCGACGGTCTCTCCTTCGACCAACGGCGTACGGATGCCAGGACCATTTCGTCCGACAGTTTCATGGAGTTCAGCCGGGATTTCGAGCCATATGACCGGCTGCTTTTGCGCAACGGCAAAGTCGATCCGGGTGAAACCGCGACATTCGGTTTCCTGATCACCGATTTCACGCCGAAGTCTCAATTCTATCTGGTCCAGGACCCCCGTATCCCTTCGACCTGACTTGCTTTCAGCAGGCGTCCGGGAGATTGTGGGCCATGAATTTGCCCTCCGGAACCGACATTGCCAATCTTGGCGAACTGCTTGCCTTCTACGCCGAAGCAGGCGTCGATGATGCGCTGGTGGAGGAGGCTGTAGACCGCTTCTCGCAACCGGCAGCGTCGCCGCTCCAAAGCGAGCGGCGTGAAAGCGCCTCCGGTAAACAGGAACGCCCTTCCCCTGCCCGGCATGAATCCCGGCCGAGGACAGAGGCTCCCATACGTGCGACCGCCGCCATACCGGATGAGGGCCAGGCAGCGCTCGCCCGCGAACTCGCTGCCAGCGCCAATACGCTCGATGAACTGCGCCGACATCTGGAAGCCTTCGAGGGCTGCAACCTGAAATATACCGCAAAGAACACGGTCTTTGCCGATGGCAATCCCGATGCGGCAGTGATGCTGGTCGGCGAAGCTCCTGGACGCGACGAGGACATGGAAGGCCTGCCCTTCGTCGGGCGCTCGGGCCAGCTGCTCGACCGGATCCTGGCCGCCATCGGCCTTGACCGCACCAGCGCCTATATCGCCAACGTCATTGCGTGGCGGCCACCGGGCAACCGTACGCCGACCCCGCATGAAACTGAAATCTGCCGCCCCTTCATCGAGCGGCAGATCGAGCTGGCAAATCCAAAGGTGCTGGTCACGCTCGGCGGCCCGTCGGCAAAGCTTCTGCTCAACACGACGGAAGGTATCCTGCGGCTGCGGGGCGGCTGGCGGCAACATGTAACGAAGACGGGCACTGTCATTCCGGCCATGCCGACATTGCACCCGGCCTACCTGCTGCGTAACCCCGCCCACAAGAAGCTGGCCTGGCGCGATTTCCTCGAAGTGAAGGTCAGGCTCAGGCAATTGAGCGGAAACTGACCTGTCCCAAGGTCGGCTCAGCCTTGCGGTGGCGTGACCTTGCGAGCGGCACCGCGTTCAAGTCCGAGCCGCTGTTCACGCCAGATGATGAAGATGCCGGCGCCGACCACGATCACCCCACCGACCAGCATATGGATGGTCGGAATGTCGGCGAAAACGAAATAGCCCACCACAATGGCAAGGATCATCGAGGTATATTCGAAGGGCGCAACGGTGGACAGCTGGGCATGGCGATAGGCTTCCGTCATCAGGAGCTGGCCCAGACCACCGCAAAGGCCGGCGCCGGTGAGGCATATCGTCTGGGCAACGGTGAGCTTCTCCCAGCCGAACGGATAGGTTACCAACGCCATTATAGTGGCGGTCAGCGAAAACCACAGGACGATGGTGCCTGTCCTTTCGGTGTGGACGAGGCTGCGTACGAGGATGGCAGCGACTGCCGACACCGCGGCGGCGGCAAGTGCGGCGATGACGCCAACCGCCTGCTCATTTCCCATTGCAGCGCCCCCGCTCAGCAGGGTCAGTTTCGGCCAGGAGATGATGAAGACACCGATCAAGCCGACAATGACCGCGCTCCAGCGGAAGACGCGAACGGTTTCGCCGAGAAAAATCGCGCTGAAAACCACCACCATCAGAGGCTGCGCATAGTTCAGGGTGATCGCTTCCGGCAGCGGAAGCCGCGTCAGGGCAAAAAAGCCAAGGCCCATCGAGGTCACGCCGACCACGCCGCGGGCAATGTGGTTGAGCGGCCTTGTGGTGTAGAAAGCGGTTCGCAACTCATGACGGAAGGCCAGAAAAGCCAGTATCGGCAACATGGCGAAAAGCGAGCGATAGAACACGATCTGCCCGGCGGGCACCGTGCCGGCTGCCTTGATCAGCGACGACATCGCCACAAAAATGGCGACCGACGACACCTTGAGGGCGATACCTTTGATTGGGTTGTTTGTGCCGGGGTTATGCGATGCCTTCACTTTGCGGCCATCGCGGCCAGCAAATCTGGATTCTTATCGAGGTTAGACGTGTCGATGATCATTTCTGCACTGCAATTTCCGGGGCGACGCCGCCCTGCCATAGACCCTGCGGCAGTTTTGTCGAGGGGATGTTTGGTGTAAAGAGCACCAGCTTCAATTTGTTGGGCCACCAGAAAGCCACGACTCACCGGTAGGCTCGGAACTTCGTCAGGAAATCCGCAATGCGCACAGATACCGGCCAGGTTTTCAGGCTCGAGGACTATCGGCCCAGCGACTATCTCATCCCGCTGACCGGCCTTACCTTCAGGCTTTCGCCAGACGGAACCTCCGTCGTTTCGGAACTGACGGTCGAGCGGCGCAGCGGCAGTACGGAAAATCCACCGCTGGTGCTCGATGGCGACGGGCTTGTCCTCAAGCGGGTTGAAATCGATGGCACGTCTCTCGATCCCGCAGCCTATGAATCCACACCTGACCGGCTGACGATAAAAACCCCGCCTGCCACCCAGCAGTTCCGGGTACTTATCGAGACGGAAATCGCCCCGTCAAAAAACCAGGCGCTGATGGGGCTCTACCGCTCCAACAATGTCTATTGCACCCAGTGCGAGGCCGAGGGCTTTCGGCGCATCACCTATTTCCTCGACCGCCCGGACATATTGTCGGTCTACACCGTGCGGATCGAAGCCCGCCGTGATGAGGCGCCGCTGCTTTTGGCCAATGGCAACCCCGTCGAGCGCGGGGATCTGGCCGATGGCTGGCATTATGCGATCTGGCACGACCCTTTCCCCAAGCCGTCCTATCTGTTTGCGCTGGTCGCAGGCGACCTTGGCCGCGTGGCGGACAGTTTCGTGACCGTGTCCGGGCGGGAAGTCGAGCTCGGAATCTATGTCGAGCATGGCAAGGAGCGGCTTGCCGCCTATGCGATGGATGCGCTCAAGCGCTCTATGCGCTGGGACGAGGAAGTGTTCGGTCGCGAATATGACCTCGACGTCTTCAACATCGTTGCCGTGTCGGATTTCAACATGGGCGCGATGGAAAACAAGGGGCTGAATATCTTCAACGACAAATATGTGCTTGCCGATGAAGAGACCGCGACCGACACGGACTTCGCCAATATCGAAGCCATCATCGCGCATGAATATTTCCATAATTGGACTGGCAATAGAATCACTTGCCGAGACTGGTTCCAGCTTTGCCTGAAGGAAGGGCTGACCGTTTTCCGCGACCATGAGTTTTCAGCCGACCAGCGTTCGCGATCGGTCAAGCGCATCGCCGAAGTGCGGACCCTGCGCGCGCATCAGTTTCCGGAAGACCAGGGACCGCTCGCACATCCGGTGCGGCCGCGGCGCTATCGTGAGATCAACAACTTCTATACCGCGACCGTCTATGAGAAGGGCTCGGAAGTAGTGCGGATGATCCGCACCATTCTCGGCAAAGCGACATTCCGCAAAGGCATGGACCTTTATTTCGAGCGTCATGACGGCGAAGCGGCGACCATCGAGGATTTTCTGAAGGTATTCGAGGATGTTTCAGGTCGTGACCTGTCGCAATTCGCGCTCTGGTATCACCAGGCGGGAACACCCAATGTGACCGTGGCCGCCTCGCATGATGCGTCCTCGCAGCAGTTCACGCTGGAGATCGAGCAGTCGGTGCCGCCTACGCCCTCCGAAAGCCGCAAGCGGGTGATGCATATTCCGCTGGCGTTCGGACTGGTCGGACCGGATGGCAAGGATATCGCCTATGACAGCGTCGAGGGTGCGACCGTCGAGGATGATGTGCTTCATCTTCACAAGCGCCGGCACACGGTGCGCTTCTCAGGCGTCAAGGAGCGCCCGGCCATTTCGCTCAATCGCGGATTTTCCGCGCCGATCACCCTTTCCATCGAGCAAAGCGCGCAGGATCAATATTTCCTGGCACGACACGATAGCGATGCATTTTCACGCTGGCAGGCATTCAACACGCTGTTGACCGAGACGCTGATCTCGGCGTTTCGCCAGTCGCGCGGCGGAAAGCCGATCGAGTTCAGTACGGATCTGCTCGAACTGGCCGGAACGATAGCGGCCGACGAAACGCTGGAACATGCGTTCCGCGCACTGGCGCTGACCCTGCCGAGCGAAGCCGACATCGCGCGTGAAGCCGCCTCCAATATCGATCCCGACGCAATTCTTGCCGGCCGCGAAGCATTGATGGCAGCGATCGCACAGGCAAATGCGGACCTGTTCACGAAGCTCTATCATGACTTGAGCAGCGACGGCGCATTCAGCCCGGACGCTGCGAGTGCCGGACGACGGGCGCTGCGCAACGTGCTTCTGGACTATCTCTCGACCCTGCCGAATGGTGCCGCGCTTGCCGCCACCCATTTTGCCGAAGCAACCAACATGACCGATCGGGCGGCAGCACTGACCGTGCTTGCCCATCGCCATATCGACACGCCGGAAGCCAAGGAGGCGCTGACCGGCTTTGAAGCCAGATATCGTTCCGATGCCCTTGTCATGGACAAATGGTTCCAGATCCAGGCATCCGCGCCGGGCGCCGGCACCGTCGATCGCGTCAAGAAGCTGACGACCCACCCTGCATTTGCCCTTGCGAACCCCAATCGTGTCCGCTCGCTGATCGGCACATTCGCAACCCTCAACCAGACCGGTTTTCATCGCGCCGACGGTGCCGGCTACGAATTCTTCGTCGAGACGGTGCTTTCTGTCGAAAAACGCAATCCGCAGGTGGCGGCCCGGCTCGCAACGGCCCTGCGTTCTTGGCGTTCGCTCGAGCCCAGACGCCAGGCCAAGGCACGCGAGGCGCTTGTGACCATCAGCCGAGCAGAAAATCTCTCGGCCGACCTGCGTGACATCGTCGAGCGCACACTGGCCTGATTCCGGAGACCGAAGAGCACTATTTACGTTCTATTCACTCTTGCCTCTGGACAAGGCGAATCACCTCTGATTCCTTATGGATGATTCGGATGTGCGGTGTTTCCGGATCATTTTTGGCGAATAGGTTTCGGGGAGCCTGGGTATGGCGAAGGCGGACGCGTGGGGCGCGCCCGATGGGAATGCGTTTGTGCGACGCAAGGGCAGCAGCCTTGCGGGAAGCGCGCGCATCATTGCCGAACCGGCTTACCGGCGGCTTCTTGCCGCCGAACCGCTTTTGCGGCGTTCCATCCCTGCCCTGATCGTCATTTTCCTGCTGGTGGTGGCGGCCGCGCGATTTCTTTCACTGATGGCCTGGCACGATGATGTCGAGCGCAACACCAGGGCCATACTGGCTCTGGGTGCAGCTCAGCTCGCCAATAGCCTGATGGCGGAGAATATCGCAGACGACACCAACCCGACGGCGCCCCGGGACCTTCTGGAAAGCGTGATCCAGCAAGGCGGCATGGGAAGCAGGCATGTGCTGGCGATAACCGATCACTCCTTTCGGGTGGTCGCGGTGTCGCCCCAGTCGACGCGCTGGGAAGGCAAGGTGCTCAACGAACTCGTCTCCGGCGGGCAGCCACTGTTCATGTTCGGTGAGCGTGCCGGTGTGATGAAGGTCCGGATCGACGGTCAAGTCTGGTACGCCGCGCTGAGCCTAACCGACGACCGCAGCGCGGCAGCAACGGCGTTGATCCCGCAGACCGCCGTCTTTGCGGAATGGCGCAAGACCGTGTCGCTGAATGTTACCCTGTTCGTGCTCACCGCCGGCATCCTGATCATCGTCCTCTATGCCTATTTCAGCCAGGCGGCGCGGGCGCAGGCGGCCGACCGCATCTATCTGGAAGCCCATCAGCGCATCGACCTGGCATTGGTGCGCGGCCGCTGCGGCCTGTGGGACTGGGACATGGTTCGCGGCAAGATGTACTGGTCGCGCTCCATGTATGACATGCTCGGCTACGAGCCATGCGAGACGATGCTCTCCTTCGGCGAGGTCGATGCGATCATTCACGAGGACGATGGCGATCTGTTCCAGGTGGCCAACCGAATCGTAGCGCGCGAGATCGACCACATCGACCAGGTTTTCCGCATGCGCCATGCCGACGGGCGGTGGGTCTGGGTTCGTGCCCGCGCACAGGTCATCGATCCTGACGCGCCGGAAATCCAGCTTATCGGCATTGCCGTCGACGTCACCGAGCAGCGCCATCTGGCGCAGCGTTCGGAAGCCGCCGACCAGCGCCTGCGCACCGCAATCGAGAGCATCAATGAGTCCTTCGTCCTCTGGGACGCAAAGCAGCGCCTTGTCATGTGCAATTCCAAATATCAGCAGGACAATGGCCTGTCCGACGCCGACGTGGTCGCCGGCGCTCTGCGCCCGACGCTGGAGGAACGCATGACCGCCTACGCCTCCGAGCGCAGGCTTGCCAATGCCAATGGCCGCAGCGGCGGCGCCACCTATGAAAGGCAGCTTGCCGATGGCCGCTGGCTGCAGGTCAACGAGTTGAAGACCCGCGACGGCGGAACCGTGTCGGTGGGGTCCGACATCACCCAGATCAAGCAGCATCAGGAAAAGCTGGTCGATAGCGAACGGCGCCTGATGGCGACGATCCACGATCTCAGCGTCGCGCGCCGGGCCGAGCAGGAGCGTGCACGCGAACTGGTCGACCTCAACAAGAAATACATGAAGGAGACGGAGCGAGCGGAGGCTGCCAATCGCGCCAAGTCCGAGTTTCTCGCAAACATGTCTCATGAACTGCGCACGCCGCTCAACGCCATCATCGGCTTTTCCGAACTCATGGAATCGCGGCTGTTCGGACCCCTCGGCTCGTCGCGCTATGAAGAATATGCCAGCGATATCCTCAGCAGCGGCAGATATCTGCTGGGCGTCATCAACGACATTCTCGACATGTCGAAGATCGAGGCAGGACAGTTCTCGATCGACAGCGAGGAAATCAACCTGTGCCCGCTGATCCACGAGACGGTGCGCGTGATTTCTCTGCAAGCCAAGCAGAAGTCCATCACCGTCGAGACGCGCATCGCGGAATCCCTGACGCTGTTCGCCGACAGGCGGGCCGTCAAGCAGATCGTCATCAATCTCCTGTCCAACGCGGTCAAATTCACCGGTCATGGCGGGCATGTTCTGGTGCGGGCGCGCAACGTCGCCGGCGCCTTGATGATCACCATCGAGGACAATGGCTGCGGCATCCCGAGCGAAGCGCTGAGCAAGCTTGGGCGGCCGTTCGAACAGGTGCAGAACCAGTTTTCCAAAAACCACACCGGATCGGGCCTTGGCCTTGCCATTTCGCGGTCATTGGCCGAGCTCCATGGCGGCGCCCTGAAAATCCGCTCGACCGAAGGATCCGGAACAATCGTTTCAGTTCGCATTCCGGTGCGCAAGAAGCCATCCAAGATAAGCCGGAAGGCAGCCTGACACCCGTTCAATCAGCTTCGCAACAAGCGGTCGAAAACCGCCCTCACCTTTCGTGCCGTGGCCTTGATGTGCGCTTCAAGAACACTGAAACCCGGAAGGTCCGTGCTGCGCAATAGCAGGTCGGAGAGTCCTGGCGGGACGTCGTCGCGCTGAAATGCATCTGTCAGGCACAGCCTTATCATCTGTGTGAGCCCCAAATAGAGCGAATAGGCATCGACAAGATCTTGCCTAGCCTGCTCACCGGCAAAGCCAGGCGCCAGGCGCCGCAAGGTTTCGCCCGTGCCGATCGGGCGCTCACCGGATGTGAGTTGCCCGGTCAGCACCCCGACCTGTGCGATAAACTCCAGATCGATCAGCCCGCCGGGGACCAGTTTGATATCCCACAAATCACGCGGCGGCTTTTCCTCCTCGATCATGTGGCGCATTTCGACGGCTTCCTTGGCGATCTTGGTTTTATCGTGCGGCAAGGCAATCAGAGCCGCCACCTCGGCTTCAGCCTCGCCGCAGAGCGCGTCATCTCCCGCCACCGCGCGCGCACGTGTCAGCGCCATGTGCTCCCAGGTCCAGGCCTGCTCGTTCTGGTATTTCCGGAACGCATCGATATTGGTAGCGACAGGGCCCTTGTTGCCCGAAGGGCGCAGGCGCAGATCGAGTTCGTAGAGCACGCCTTCGGCGGTTGGCGCCGAAACGGCGGCAATCAGGCGCTGCGTCAGCCTTGTATAATAGTGCGAAGGCGCAAGGGGCTTTTCGCCATCCGATTCCTCGGCGTCCGCCGCGTGATCGTAAAGCAGGATGAGATCGACATCGGAGCCCGCTGTCAGTTCACGGCTGCCGAGCTTGCCCATGCCAAGGATCGCAACCCTGCCGCCTGCGATCTTACCGTGGCGCACAGCAAACTCCTCCAGCACCGCTTCGAGTGCGGCGCCGATGGTCAGGTCGGCAAGATCGGAAAAAGCCCGGCCGGCCCGCTCTGCGTCGATCGACCCTGCAAGCAACCGGACGCCGATCAGGAACTTCTGCTCGGCTGCGAAAATGCGCAGCCTGTCTAAGATTTCCTCATAGGTTTTGGCGGCTTCCAGAAACGCCGAAAGCCGCGCCGCCAGATAGGCACGGTCAGGCAATTCGGAGAGCAATGCCGGGTCGAGCAGTCCGTCGAAAATATGCGGCCTGCGCGTGATGACCGCCGCCAGGCGAGGCGCGGCGCTCAAGATCGTGGCCAGCAGCTTCAACAAGCCTGGGTTGGATTGCAGCAGCGAAAAGAGCTGAATGCCTGCCGGCAGTCCGGCGATGAATTCGTTGAAGCGCATAAGCGCTTCGTCGGCGCGGCGCGTCTTGCCGAAAGCTTCCAGAAGCGCCGGCGTCAGTTCCGTCAGCCGCTCGCGCGCTTCGGCCGATTGAGTTGCCCGGTAGCGGCCGAAATGCCAGGCGCGGATCACCCGGCAAATGTCGCTCGGCCGCTCGAAGCCGAGCCGCTGCAAGGTCTGTAGCGTGTCGGGATCATCGACATCGCCGGTGAAGACAAGATTGCCGACGCCCGAAGACAATTCCGGCGCGGTTTCGAACAGCGCCGCATAATGTCGCTCGACCTCCTGCAAAGCCCGGCGCAGCGCGTCCGCGAACGTATCGGCGTTCGCAAAGGCCAGCATATGCGCGATGCGCTCCAGCCCCTCATCGTCCTGCGGCAATGTGTGGGTCTGTTCATCCGCGACCATCTGGACTGCGTGCTCGACCCGGCGCAGAAACCAATATTGCTTGGCAAGAGAATCCCGCGCTTCGGCAGTGATCCAGTTGCGGGAAGCAAGCTCGGCAAGCATCGGCACGGTTTCGCGACCGCGCAGTTCAGGGAACCGGCCGCCGGCAATCAATTGCTGCGTCTGGACGAAAAACTCGATTTCGCGGATGCCGCCGCGCCCCAGCTTGATATTGTGCCCCTTGACCGTGATTTCGCCGTGGCCCTTATGCGCATGGATCTGACGCTTGATCGAATGCACGTCGGCGATAGCGGCAAAATCCATATATTTGCGCCAGACATAGGGCTGCAGTTCCTTCAGGAAATTCACTCCCGCTTCCCTGTCTCCGGCCACAGGGCGCGCCTTGATCATGGCGGCCCGCTCCCAGTTCTGACCCCGCCCCTCATAGTAGAGCAGTGCTGCCTGAACCGGGATCGCCAGCGGTGTGGACCCCGGGTCCGGGCGCAGGCGAAGATCGGTGCGGAACACATAGCCATGCTCGGTGCGATCCTGAAGGATACGCACCAGACGCTTTGTCAGGCGCGAGAAAAGCTCGGAGGCATCGAGAGGATCGATGATGGCAGGCGCCTGAGGATCGAAAAAAACCACCAGGTCGATATCGGACGAAAAATTGAGTTCATGTGCACCGAGCTTGCCCATGCCAAGGACAATCCAGCCCGACCCCTCGGTCGGGCGCTGCGGGTCCGGCAGTTTGAGCTTGCCCTGGAGATGCGCCTCTCGCAGCAGGAACATCACCGCAGCCTGCGTGCAGGCCTCGGCCAGATCGCTCAATCTGCGCACCGTCACTGCCGGCTCGGCCTCGCCTGCCAGATCGGCAAGGGCAATGAGGAAATGCGCGTGCAGCTTGAGCTGGCGCAGCGTCATCATCACGCTCTTTTCCGAAACATCCTCGGCATGAACAGAACGACCAATATCGGCATGGATGGAGGCCAGCAGCTCTTCGACATCGCGGTCGAATAGCCAGTCCAGCATATCCGGTGCACGGCGGGCACAGTCGCGCATGAAGCTCGACAGGTCGAAAACCGCGCGAAGAAATCGTGCCTGGCGGCTATTTGCGGACAGGAATTCGGACAATCGCGGCAGGCCTGCCTGTTTGGCCGCCATGGCAATTTCACGGCATTCCTGCTTCGCGCGGCTGCTATCAAGCGGAGCCAGTTCGTGGACGACTTTCAGGCGCCAGTCCGAGCCGGCCGTTCTTGCCGCGACACCCGTCGTCATGCGCCTGCCTCTTTCTTCCGGAAAACCATCACCACTGATAATCCGGGATTCGCAGGCACAAGATCAAGCCGCCCGCCATGCAGTTTCATCACCGCCTTGGCCAGGCTTAAGCCCAGCCCCGACCCCGGCTGCGACCGGCTCTTCTCCAGCCGCACAAACCGTTCTGTCGCCCGCTGGCGATCGGCATCATCGGGAATGCCGGGGCCATTGTCGGTTACCGTCAGTCTCACATCGGTGCCGCTCGCCTCCAAAGTGACGCGGACCGATGCATTGTCAGTCTCGGCGGAATATTTGATCGCATTATCGACAATGTTCGACAGCGCCTGCCCTATCAGTTCGCGATTGCCGTCCACGATGACTGAACCGGCCACGACGGACTCCAGCCCGACCCCAACCTCCTCGGCGACCGCTTCGTAAAGCTCGACAACGTCGCGAACGGTCTCGGCAAGATCGACCTTGGAGAGACTCTCTGCGGAATAGCCAGCTTCGAGCCGGGAAATCATCAGAATCGCATTGAATGTACGGATGAGCTGGTCCGATTCCGCAATCGTGCCTTCCAGCGCCGCACGATATTCGGCTGGCGTGCGCTTGCCTGACAGAGCCGCCTCCGCGCGATTTTTCAGCCGCGACAACGGCGTCTTCAAATCATGCGCAATATTATCAGAGACCTGTTTCAGGCCCTCATTCAATTCGGCGATACGCGCCAGCATTGTATTGAGGTTTTCCGAGAGCCTGTCGAACTCGTCGCCAGCGCCTGTAACCGGCAGCCGACCGGAAAGATCGCCGCCCATGATGCGGCGGCTTGCTTCCGAGACCTTGTCGATATGCTTGAGCGCGCGGCGTCCGACGAAATACCAGATCAGCAGTGCACCCAGCCCCATCGTCCCCAGCGCCGCTACCAGCGCGCGGCGCACCACCGCCCGAAACCGCTCAGGCTCGCCGAGATCGCGGCCGACCAGCACGATCATCTGGTTGGGCAGCCGCAACACCAGCGCGATGGCTTCATGCCCGACCTCCGGCCTGGTGGCGTCAGAATTACTTGAATCACGCCGTTCGGAACTGGCATCTCCGTAACGCAGATAGCGAAATGGCCGTTCGGTCCAGCCTTCCATTGCCAGAACAGTTGGGTCCAGACCCTCCACATTGCCGGAAAGGACACGGCCGGCCGGGTCGGCAATCAGGTAGAGATTTGCGCCCGGTTGACGCGAGCGCCGTTCGATCGTGCGCACAAGCAGAGGCAATCCCCCACGCTGATAAGCGCTACCCAGCCCCTGCATCTCCTCATTTATGGTTTCCATGGTCTGCGCTTTCAGCATGTCAAACGAAAGCGAGGTCATGTAAAAGACCAGGAGGACGGCACAGAGCGTAAATAGCAGCAGATAGAGAGCCGAAAGGCGCGCAGCCGTCGTCTTCATGATTGCAGACAGCCGCAGCGCCATCACTCAGTCGGCCTTGAGCATGTAGCCGGCGCCGCGAACGGTGTGCAGGATCGGCTTGTCGAATCCTTTTTCAATCTTGCCCCGCAGCCGCGAGACATGAACGTCGATGACGTTGGTTTGCGGGTCGAAGTGATAGTCCCAGACGTTTTCCAGGAGCATGGTGCGCGTCACCACTTGGCCAGCATGGCGCATGAGGTATTCGAGCAGCCGGAATTCCCGCGGCTGAAGGATTATGTCGCGCGACGCTCGGCGAACGGTGTGCGACAGGCGGTCGAGTTCCAGATCCCCGGCCCGGTATACGGTTTCGGCTTCCCTGGACGTGGCGCGGCGATTGAGCACCTCTACCCGCGCCAGTAATTCAGAAAACGCATAGGGCTTGGTCAAGTAATCGTCACCGCCGGCGCGCAGGCCGGTCACGCGGTCATCGACCTCGCCGAGCGCCGAAAGGATCAGCACCGGTGTCCGATTGCCGCGCGAGCGCAATCCTGCAATCAGCGACAGCCCGTCACGGCGCGGCAGCATGCGATCGACGATCATCACGTCATAGTCACCCGAATCGGCAAGCGCAAAACCCGTCTCGCCATCACCGGCGACATGGGCGGTGTGCCCCGCCTCGGCAAACGCCTTTTCCAGATATTCAGCCGCTTCGCGGTCGTCTTCGACGATGAGAATCTTCATCGAGCCACTATACGCGATTTCACTTGGTTCAATGGTGCTGATCTTCATGGCAACCTCCAAACCACGAGCGGCAGCAGGCATTCACCTGCTGCCGCTAGACTTGGACACCTTTAGACACTCTTGATCGGCACTCAGCCCTTGGCAACCGGAAGCGCGACAAACCGGTTGGTATCATCGCGGCTGATCTGCAGCAGCACCGCCTTGCGGCCTGCCTTCGATGCCTCATCCATTGCCTTGGAGACATCGGCTGGCCCGTTCACCTGCATCGAGTTCACCGCAACGATGACGTCACCGGCCTGGATGCCACGGCTTGCTGCATCGCTGTCGGGATCGACATCGGTCACGACCAGCCCCTTGCCGTCGTCGGCCCCGGTCACAGTCAGGCCGAGATCGGCGAGTTTGTCGGTGCTGGTCTGCGACGATGACGGCTCATCGGTCGATCCCAGCTTGTCAGAGCCGGGCAATTCGCCAAGGGTCAACTTCACAGTCTCGGAATTGCCCTTGCGCCACAGATCAACGTCAATGGAGGTTCCCGGTGCGATCCCCGCAATTACGCGCGCAAGTTCACGCGGCGATGCCACATCCTTGCCATTGACCTTGGTGATGACGTCGCCGGCGACGATGCCGGCCTTCTTTGCAGGACCGTCATCCTGCGATTCGGCAACGAGTGCGCCCTTTGCATCCGCAGCCATGCCGAGCGACTCGGCAATTTCCTTGCTTACCGGCTGAATCTGGACGCCGAGCCAACCGCGCTGAACCGCACCATTGTCGATCAGCTCCCGGACCACCGATTTTGCCGTAGAGGCAGGGATCGCGAAGGCAATGCCGACGTTACCACCGGAGGGCGAGAAGATCGCCGTATTGATGCCGACGACCTGCCCGCTGAGGTTGAAGGCCGGACCGCCCGAGTTGCCCCGATTGACCGCGGCATCGATCTGGATGAAATCGTCATAGGGGCCCGCACCGATATCGCGGCCGCGGGCCGAAACGATACCGGCCGTGACGGTGCCGCCAAGCCCAAACGGATTACCGACGGCAACCACCCAATCGCCGACCCGAACCTTGGCATCATCGGCAAAATCCACATAGGTGAACTTCTTGTCGCTATCGACCTTCAGCACGGCCAGATCGGTACGCGGATCGCTGCCGACCAGCTTGGCGTCAAGCTCGGTGCCATCATCGGTCACCACCGTAAAGGTGGCGCCACCATCGACGACGTGATTGTTGGTGACGAGATAGCCGTCCTCGGAGATGAAGAAACCGGAGCCCTGCGCGACCGGACGGGGTTCGCCGCGGTCACGGCGACCGAAGCGCTTGCCTTTTTCCTGATCACCACGGAACTGGCGGAAAAAGCGCTTCATCGGATGGTCGTCCGGAAGGTCTTCAAATCCGGGAGGGCCAAAGAAATCGCCGTCCATGTCGGATACGGCGGCAGTCTTTGCCTTCACACGCACGCTGACGACTGCGGGCGAGACCTGCTCGACGACATCAGCGAAACTCGGAGCCTGGGGCGCGTCCACGCGAACGGCTTCGGCGAATACGGGCGCGGTCCCGGTCGTTACCGCGCCAAGTCCGATGGCGCCGGCAATGGCAACGGAAGCGGCAGCGGCAAGAAGCCGGCTGCGGGTTTTTGAAACGGAGTTGGGAGAATCAGTCATGTGATCATATCCTCTTGCAGGGACACTCGAAGCGCATCCTTGGCAAAAGAGATAAGACAGCTCACATTACGGTACTCTTTCCGGGGAATGAAACTTTCGTAATGTTGGCCTGGCGCATGCGGCGTCAGTCATCCCGCCGTAGGATCGTTTCAAGCGCCTTGCTTTCATCCTTGGTCAGCGCCGGAACTTCGTCGCGTCGTTTCGTGCGGATCGCATAGGCCATGAAGCCGCCGCCCAGCAGCAGCAGGACCAGCGGCGCACCCCAAAGAAATGCGTTGCGTAAGCTGAGGCGCGGTTTCAGCAGGACGAATTCGCCATAGCGGGAAACCACATAGTCAAGCACTTGCGTGTCGCTGTCACCCGCAACCAGCCTCTCGCGCACCAGCACCCGCAAATCGCGCGCCAGGTCGGCGTCCGATTCGTCGATCGACTGGTTCTGGCACACCATGCAGCGTAGTTCAGCTGAAAGCTCACGCGCCCGGTGCTCAAGGGCAGGATCTTGCAGCACCTCGTCAGGCTGCACCGCATGTGCTGACAGGCCGCCGAGGAGGCTGCATATCAATACCGCGCAAAGGATCAGTGCCCGTCTCATGATTGGCTCTGGCTTACCTTGCCGGCCAGCGGCTTTGCCCGTCGTGAAGGCGCTCCTACCCGCAAACGCCGGTCGCTCAGCGATATGGCACCAGCTGCCATCATCACCAGTCCGCCGAACCAGATCAGGATCACCAGCGGCTTCCACCACAACCGCACCACGACGCCGCCATCGGCGGTTTCGTCGCCCAGCGAAACGTAGAGCTGGCTCAAGCCCATCGTCTTGATGCCGGCTTCGGTCGTCGGCATCTGCCTTGCCGGGTAGAAGCGTTTCGAAGAAACGATCTCGGCAATGACCTTCTGATCGTCGTCGAGCAGTTCGAACCGCCCCTGGTCTTCGGTGAAATTCGGGCCCTGGACCGGATGGAGCCCATCAAACCGCAGCGTATGCCCGGAAAGTTCGACAGTCTGCCCGGGGCGCATGGTCAGGATGTTCTCGGTTTCGAACGAAACGACACCGACAATGCCAAGCACCGATAACCCAAGCCCCATATGCGCAAGCGCGGTTCCATAGACCGAGCGCGGCAGGCCGCGCAGCCGGCTGAGCATCACCTTCCCGGATGCCGCCCCGAGACCCGACTTCAATACAATGTCTGTCAGCGCCCCCAGAATCATCCAGACACCGAGGCCTATTCCCAAGGCCGCCAGCACCGTGGCGCCATCAATGAACAGCAGCGTCGAAAGTACGGCAAGCAGCGCCACGGCAAAAGCGGCCATCAGCCGTTGTGCGGCAGCGTGAATATCACCACGTTTCCACGCAAGCAGCGGTCCGAACGGAACAAGCGCCAACAGCGGCACCATCAGCGATCCGAAGGTCAGGTTGAAGAAGGGAGCGCCAACCGAAATCTTGTCGCCAGACAGCGCTTCGATCACGAGCGGATAAAGCGTTCCGATCAGCACGGTGGCCGCAGCCGTGGTCAGGAAAAGGTTGTTGAGCACGAGTGCGCCTTCGCGCGAGATCGGCTGGAATATACCTCCTGCGGCGAGATTTCCGGCACGCAGCGCAAACAATGCCAGCGAACCACCAATGAAGAGCATCAGGATGCCGAGAATGAAGACGCCGCGGCTAGGGTCGGTGGCGAAAGCATGCACCGAAGTCAACACGCCCGAGCGGACAAGGAAGGTTCCGAGCAGCGAAAACGAGAATGTCAGGATTGCCAGCAGCAGCGTCCAGATTTTCAATGCCGACCGCTTTTCCATGACGATGGCCGAGTGCAGCAGCGCCGTACCGGCCAGCCACGGCATGAAGGAGGCATTCTCCACCGGGTCCCAGAACCAGAACCCGCCCCAGCCGAGTTCGTAATAGGCCCAGTAGGAACCCATCGCGATGCCCCCGGTCAGGAAAACCCACGCCGCAAGCGTCCACGGCCTGACCCAGCGCGCCCATGCGGCATCGATACGGCCCTCAATGAGGGCTGCAACCGCAAAGGAAAAGCACACGGAAAAGCCGACATAGCCGAGATAGAGCAGCGGCGGATGAACGGCGAGCCCAATATCCTGCAGGATCGGGTTGAGATCGCGCCCCTCGATCGGAGCCGGGGCCAGCCGTGTGAACGGATTTGAGGTCGTCAGGATGAACAGCAGGAAAGCGGCCCCGATCCAGCCCTGGACCGCCAGCACATTTGCCCGCAACGTCGCCGGAAGATTGCCGCCGAACACCGCGACGAGCGCCCCGAAGAAGGTCAGGATCAGCACCCACAGCAGCATGGAGCCTTCGTGGTTGCCCCATGTTCCGGTGATCTTGAACAGCATGGGCTTGAGCGAATGGGAGTTTTCCCAGACATTCAGCACCGAAAAGTCCGACTGCACGTAAGCCATTGTCAGGGCGGCAAAGGCCAGCGCTGTTAGGGCAAAGCCGGTCACCGTCACAGGGCCACCAACTGCCATCAGGCGCTCATTGCCGGTGCGGGCGCCGAAAAGCGGCACCACGGATTGAACCAGCGCAAGCGAAAAGGCGAGAATGAGCGCGAAGTGGCCGGTCTCGACCATGGTCAGTTCTCCTGCCAGACGCCCTTGGCTTTCAAGCCATCGGCCACTTCCTTGGGCATATAGGTTTCATCGTGCTTGGCCAGAACGCTGTCGGCCACGAAAACCCCGTCAGAACCGAACGTGCCCTCGGTGATGACACCTTGATCTTCACGGAAGAGATCGGGAAGAATGCCTGTATACGTCACCTTGACGGATTTTTCATGGTCGGTCACGCCAAAGCTGACCTCGGTCCCCTGCCCGCGCACGATCGTACCGGGTTCCACCAGTCCGCCCAGGCGAATGCGTTGCCCCGGCTGAAGCGTAGCTGCCTGCAAATCGGCCGGCATGTAGAAATAGGATGCCTTCTGCCCCAGGGCATAGAATGTCAGGCCGGTTGCCGTTGCCAGAAAGACCGCCCCGGCGGCGATGACTGACAGTCTCTTTTGCTTGCGTGTCACGTGACCTACTCCGAAACCGGGATACCGAGACCAGCCGAGAATTCGGTGAGTTTGCGCCCGTTCTCCGTGGCTGCGCCCAGTGCCTCAAGCCCCCTTCCAAGCGCCGAGCGTGCCTCCTGGGTCTTGCCGAGCACGACATAGGAACGCACCAGGCGCATCCAACCGTCAGTATCCTGAGGATTCTCGCGCAGCTTCTGGTCAAGCCCTGCGACCATCGTCTCGATCATCGCCTTGCGGTCGCCGGACGACATGGAAGCGGCTGCATCCATTTCCGCCTGTGTCGGGCCTGCTGCCGGCTCTTTGGCTTCGGTTGCGGCAATACGACTTTGAGCCTCCGCCAGGGCCTGCGCCACCGGCTCTCGCCAGGGCGATCCTTCCGGAAGCTCGGCGCCCATCGTCTCCCAGGCCTTGATCGCCTCCGCCGACTTTCCGTCCTGCAGCAGCGCTACGGCCAGAAAGAACCTGGCCTTGGGCTGGGCGGGTTCCAGGACGAGCGCGCGTTCAAAAGCCTGCTGTGCGCCGGATGAGACAATTCCTCCGCCGGCATTGGTGAGCGCTTCGCCAAGCCCCGCTTCACGCGCAGCCGAAGCACCTTCCAGCCTGATTGCGTTTTTATACGCGGTGACGGCCTGGTCGAATCGCCCAAGTCGCAGATAGATCGGCGCCAGGACGTCCCAACCGCGCCCATCCTGCGGATTGGCGGCCAGATGGCCCTCGGCACGCGCGATCAGCTCATCGACCGAACTATCGGCAGGGTTTTGCGTCAGTCTCGCTTCCAGCGGCTGCGACGGTATATCCGGGGAGCCGAGAGCAGCGTAGAGCCCCCAGCTCATCAGCGGTACAACAAGCACTGCCACTCCGCCAAGCACGCGGCCCGCAGCGGACCACCCAGCTTTTTCGGCGGGCATCTCCTCGCTGCTGTCCGCCCTGATGATACGCCGGGCGATCTCTGCTCGCGCCTGTTCTGCATCAGCTGGCTGGATAAGGCCCCGCGCTGCATCGCGGTCCAGCTCGGCCAGTTGATCGCGATAGACGGCAAGGTCGTGCTGATTGCCTGCCGAATCACGTCGCGATGAGCCCGTCAGCGGCAGCAAAACCGCGACGCTGGCACCAAATGTGAGCAAAGCGGCTACGAACCAGAACACCATATGCCTTTAATAGCCCTGGCGGCATCGCATGCCAACATCCTGGGGCTGCGACTGATTGACGGTTGCACTTGTTCCGGCGCTGCTTACGCGGGCTCTATGTAAGCGGCGTCCAACTGCCGTCCGGATTGCGGCAAGCAGTTCCACGGGCGCTGCGTGACTGGCCGGCAGTAAAGATCGTATGGGTATATTGACGGCAATCCTGCGAGCCTACCCGATAGGGCTGCGCGGCAACCACCTCGCCGGAACGACCCGATCTGTCGCTCTTCCAGCCCACCGGACGCCCACCTTGGGTGTATTCCAAGGCCCGATACTCCGCCTCCAGCGCGCTGCGCCGATCGCGCTCGCTAAGGCCATCTCCGATAGGACCGCCGACAAGCCCACCGCCCATTGACGAAATGATCGTCGCTGCAACTTGACCGTTGCCCGCCACCGCCGCGCTGCCAGTGCTGGCCCTCGTACCGGGCAGCCCCATCGTCGTGCAGCCAGAGACCCCAACCAGCCCGACAATTACCGCCACGCGAAAAATCATGCCTGCCACCAATTCCGAATTCGCCCTGATGATTAACGCATAAGCCCGGAAACCGGAATCGATTTCTGGAAAGAAGCTGCGTCGATTCAAAGCATTACGCGGCGCTGAAGCCGGATGCGCCGTTAGCGGTGATCTTTGGCTTAAATTTGGCCGGGCGCCCAGACAGAACCAAGGTCAGGACCTAGCGCACGCCGCGCAACCGAACAATTGCCTTCAGCCCTCCCATCGCCGACTCCTCCAACAGGAGCTTCCCGCCATATTCGTTCACCAGATCGCTGACGATCGCGAGCCCCAGCCCTGTTCCCGGCTTGGTTTCGTCGAGTCTTCTCCCCCTCTTCAGCGCCTCACGCGCCTTGTCCTCCGGGATACCAGGTCCATCATCTTCAATTTCAATTGAGAACTGCGCGGCAGCGTTCTCCTCTCCGGGGATCGGTGCAACCGATATGCGTACGGTGGTCTTCGCCCACTTCATCGCATTTTCCAGCAAATTGCCGACGATCTCTTCCAGATCTTCGCGTTCGCCGGCAAACACGATCTCATTTGCCGGAAGCACGAGCGAGAGGGCGATTTCGGGGTGGAGCTTCTCCACCACCCTCACCATACGCCGCAGAAGCGCTGAAGTCGGCGTGCGATAGACGACACTGTCACGTTGGGCGGCCATGCGGGCGCGTTGCAGATAGTGCTCGACCTGACTCTGCATGGCCGACGCCTGGTCGGCAATCAGCTTGCCCTTCCTTCCACCAAGTGTTCGTCCCTCGTTGAGCAATATGGCCAATGGTGTTTTCAGCGAGTGCGCCAGGTTTCCGACTTGCGTGCGTGAGCGCTCCACTATGCGCCTGTTGTTTTCGATAAGGGCGTTGGTTTCATTGGCCAGCGGCTCGATCTCGGTCGGAAATCGCCCGTCCAGCCTATGCGCCCTTCCTTCCCGCACCATCGCCAGCGCCTCCCGGACTCGTCCGAGCGGTCTCAGTCCGAGCAGAATGGCAATGGCGTTGATGGCGATCATCCCCAGGCCGAAAAGGGACAGGTAAGTCACCAGCCGGCGTTCGAATATGCCTATCTCGTCTTCCAGTTCGCTGCGATTGCCCATGACGCGGAACCGCGCGATCTGATTGTTGGTCCCGAGCACAAATTCGCTCTCAAGTACCTCCAGCTCCTCACCGGCGATGCCTTGGGTATCGTAGTTACGTTGGAACTCGGAATTGAAAGGCACTTCCGAGACTGGCGGGGAAGGCACGCCCTCGGTCATCGACAGCGAGCGCAGCGTGCCCCCAAGTCCGGGCGAAACCGGCTCGACCGCCCAGTACCAGCCGGAGTTTGGCCGTGAGAAACGGAGATCGCCAAGATCCGGGCGCCCGGTCAGCATGTCCTGATCCGATAGGCCTACCGAGCCGATGAGATTGAAAAGATGCGCCGAAAGCAGGCTTTCGAAGCCCCGCTCGCTTGCCTGGCGATAGAGCGTTGCAATCACGGTATAGATAACGACCAGCGCTACGATCGCCCACACCGTGGAAAACGCAATGACGCGAAACGCGAGCGAGCGGGAGCCGGCGATCATAGGGCTCGGTCACAAGTCGAACGACAGGTCCGGTCGCTGGCTGTCAATCGCCCGGCTCTCGAATTCGATAGCCCATACCGCGCACGGTCTCGATCATGTCGATGCCCATCTTCTTGCGCAGGCGGCCGACGAAAACCTCGATCGTGTTGGAATCACGGTCAAAATCCTGATCGTAGAGATGCTCGACCAGTTCGGTGCGGGAAACCACCTCGCCCATGTGGTGCATGAGATAGGCGAGCAGCCGGAATTCGTGAGAGGTGAGCTTCAACGGAACGCCGTCCACATCCGCCTTCGATGCCTTGGTATCGAGGCGCAGCGGCCCGCAGGATAGCTCGGAGGATGCATGACCGGCGGCACGTCTTATCAAGGCGCGAAGCCGGGCCAGCACTTCCTCGATGTGAAACGGCTTTGCAACATAGTCGTCCGCGCCGGCGTCGATGCCGGCAACCTTGTCGCTCCAGCGGTCCCGCGCCGTCAGCATCAGCACCGGCATCTTGCGCCCGTCACGGCGCCAGCGCTCGACGACACTGATCCCGTCCATCTGCGGCAGGCCGATGTCGAGCACCACCGCATCATAGGGCTCCGTGTCGCCGAGAAAATGCCCTTCCTCGCCGTCGAAGGCGCGGTCTACGACATAGCCGGCATCGGTCAGTGCATCGGACACCTGCCGGTTCAATTCCTTGTCGTCTTCAACGACGAGTATGCGCATCGCCTGCCTGTCCGTTGTCGATCCTGTGAGATATAGGCCGATTCCTGCCTTTGTTGAAACAACGCCGCGTTTCAGCCTTGGGGAACGACGAATTCAGCCCGCCGCGGCCGTTCGCCATCCCTGCCCGGAACGAGCACGACAATCACGCAGACAGGCCGCCCGCCCTGCGTGGACGAACTTGCCTTGGCCAGCGTGCCGCCGTTTTGAGCGGCGATCTGCTGGCCTATGGCGTAGCAGTCGGCTGCAAACGCGGGAGGCGCAAGCAAACTTGCCATGCAAGATGCCAGAACTGCAGAACAAAAAAGACGGCGAAGCGTTTTCATACGTGTTCTTCTAGCCCCCGACTGCTGAACGTGGAATGAACAATCGACCACAGCAGAAGCTGAAAAGCGAGAGCTTGGAAGCCCTCGCACGAATGCTTTTCTGTCAACCGATCCGGCTAGTTGCACTTACCCGACCTATGATGGCCAGAATGCCCGCAAGCGCTGCCACTGCCTGCAGGACCGTATCAGCGAGTGCAGCCTGATCCGCGTCATCGACCGGCACGCCCAGCAGGCTGCCGCCGGCCGACAGAACGGCGATCAACGACGCCCAAATGGTGCGCGACAGATACCAGGGTTTGTTGGCGATCATGATTTTTCCTTTCTTGACAATGATGCGCGGTCCCGACGTCAAGCCAGAACCAAACGGAGACGTGCCGGAATACCCCAGCCCACCGACAGGCTCAGTTGGCTTACGGTAATGTCTATCTCGCCGGCGGAGACACCGAGGTCCGATTCGATGGCCGCAGCCGTATAAATCCAGCCGGGCTGCGACACGGTTTGGGTACGAATGCTTTCGCCGGAGACGGTGAGGATGGTGATGCGATATTGTTCGGTCTCTTCTCCCAGCGGAATGTCTCCGACCTCCCAGCTATCGGCATCGATGCGTCCGCGGCGTATCCAGGAGAGCACCAGATCCCCATTTGCCTGACGCACCGCCCTGAGATGCACTGGAGATAGAGGCAGGCTCGCACGGACACCGCCGACCTCAGCCGATGTCACGAAATTTTCGCCGGAAAAGTCGGACCCTGCCGGCCCTGCCCGCCAATTGAGGGGCAGGCCGATTTCGCTGGCCAGCAGGCCGGCGGGTTGCACGGCATCGTCCAAGACGACGAAACTCGCACCGATAGGAGCGCCAGCCGCCATGCCGTCATCCGTCCCCAACTGGCCACGCAACAATCCGCTGAGCCGCCAGACATTCGGCGCAATCTCTTCGGCCGACTGGAACTGGATCACTTCCCAGTTTCCAACAGCCGATTTTATGGCGGCGACATTGGCCCCATTGAGCAATTGGAGCCGGCTGACACCTTCCACCTCGCCATCGAACAACTCGACAACGATCGGCCGCAACCAGTCGATACGCCCCGAAAAGCCGGACAAAAGCGGCTCGACCAACCTCCCGACATTCGCAGCCTTGCCGATCGTACCGCGTTGCACGAAGCCGCTGTCTTCAGGCGACAAGAACAGCGCCTGGCTTCTCCATGGCTTCTGCCAGAGTGCTACCCGGAACCGGGACTGCGCAGGCTCATGCGAGATCGACGGCAAATCCAGGAATTGCGCATATGGCCGGCCTGTCACCGGCACCCTTGACGGCACCGCTCCGGTTTGGGACGGCCGCCATGCGGCAGGCATGGAATGGGCGATCTGCCTGGCGGAAACCCTGCGCACCAGTCCGTCTTCAACCTCGGTGACGAGGAAAAAGACATCGTCGGCCGCTGCCGGAACATGAATGACAGCACCGGGGACAATCTCGGGATGCAAGGCCTCGACGGAAAAATTGATGCTTTCCCGCTCGGACCAGGTCCGCCGCATCCAGTCGTCCAGCAGCGCCCTGCCCTGCCCGGCTTCCAGAGCACCGGGAAATGAAATGGTCTGCTGCCTGCTCCCGGCGGCACCATAGCGTCGACTACGGACAGATACCGTCTGATACTCGGCAAGCGGGTCACGAAAGGCCAGAATTGCCTCAACCGGTAATTCATGCTCAGGGGCACGCACTTTTTCGATGACGGTATTCTGGCCATCGGAGACGAGTTCTTCGATTTCGACCGGCGCCGCAGCGTTCGCACCGCACCGCCGGAAGATTAGTTTCTCGGCCTCCTCGTGCACTGCCAGATCGAACAGATCGACCAGTGGTTCCAGGGCCGAGCGCGCTGAAGACGGATCGCCGATCATGTAACCATGAACCGTTCCCTCGACGCCGGTTATATCGGCCGGCGGTAGTCCGTGATCCGCCAGTATCTCGTTGATCAGAGCCCCGACGTCCGGAGCTTCAAGCCTGCCGTTCAGCCAATGTCCGCGATGCCAGTTCGCCCCATCGGCCCACACCTCGCCCCGCAGCGGAAATACCGGGAACGGCCTGGCATCCCATGCCCAGAGGTAGCTGCGGGTGTGATCGACCATCCGGCCGCCATAGAGGGACGATACGGGATTTTTTGCGTCGTCAAAGCCCAGGCTTGCCGGGTCCCACACCAGCGCATGAGCCTCCAGCAACCTGTGCTGGGCGATGTCAGAACGCCCGCCATTCGAGAAATATGGAATGGCGTTTTCTGCCGACTTCGGGTCCGGAAAGACGTTTGGCTGGTTTGGCCCCTTGTCAACTGCCAGGCAGCCCAGCTCGGTAAACCAGATCGGCTTTGAACGCGGCACCCAGCCCGTCGGCTGGGCCGTTTCCACACCGCCAATCCGATTGAAATGCTCATTTCCCCACCAGCCGGCCAGGTCCTTGTACCGAAACACCCACGGCTTGCCATAAGCGCCGTCCGTAATGGGAGCACGCAAGCGTTGGACTCGGGCCTGCTCGCTCGGATAGTACCAGTCCTGGCCCTCGCCACCCGTGACGGCCGCACGCAATCCGTTTAGGTCGTACGGCCCGGCAAACCCGTCCGGGTTCGGATTGGCGTGATCGCTATCGCGCCAATCCGATAGCGGCATATAGTTGTCGATACCGACAGCATTGACTGCAGCATGACTCCAGAGAGCATCAAGGTGGAAATAGACGTTTCCGCTGCCATCCGCCGGATGGTGGCCGAAATATTCGCTCCAGTCCGCGCCATAGGTGATAGCTGTCTGCGGCCCGAGGATAGACCGCACATCGGTTGCCAGGTCACACAATGCCTCGACGAACGGAAATGCGTCGTTCTGGTCACGTAAGGTGCTCAGTCCACGCAGTTCCGATCCAAGCAGAAATGCATCGACGCCGCCTGCTGCGACGGCCAGGTTGGCAAAATGCAGAATTAACCGCCGGTAACCCCAGTCATTGGCATCGCCGTGAAAGGAGACAGTATCCGACGATACCGTAAAATCCTCGGGAAGCACCGTCCCGCAGAAGCTCGCGACCTGCGAGCGTGCGGCAATGGTCCGGTCGACGGTTCCGGGTTTCAGTGGCGCCGGATAGCACGTAATGCGCCCGCGCCATGGATATGCCGATTGTTGCGCTTTGCCGTATGGATCGGGCAACCCGTTATCGGCCGTGATATCCATCATGATGAACGGATAGAGGGTGACTTTCAGGCCGCGTGCCTTGATCTCGCGGATTGCCGCAATCACGCTGCGGTCGGAGGGCGTGCCACCATAGGCCGCCCCGCCGCCATAGGACGACACCAGCATCGCCCCATTTCGATCCACGCCGGAGGCCGACCACGCTTCGGACAGTCCCTGCGACGAACGCGTGCTTACACCGGGTCTGATCTTGCAAGCGCCTGCGCGCAGATCGTCCCCGAACCAGGTTACGACGAGGCCGATATGCTTCAGCTTCGGGCAAAGCATCTGAATTTCGTCGAGCGATGCAGCGAGATCGGTCGCTGCGTGGAACATATGCCGGTTTTCGGCCTGCGTCTCGCCGGGCCGCTTTTCCTGCGTTACCAGCGATGGCGACAGGCCATATTCTGTTGCCCCCGGTATGAGGCAGGCGGCATGAACCTGATCCACCAGTGTTCCGACCGGGCGCAACACTTCGAACTGAAGTTGCGGCAAGCGATTGCCATATTCAGCGAGCGGAAGGTGGTCGAACACCACATAGGCAAGACCACGATAGGCTGGAGCATTCCCCTGCCCCTGCTTGGCCTCTATGAGGGGGTCGACAGGCTGATCCGCCGTGCCGCGATAGACCCTGACTTCCACACCATTGCGGTCAATCTCGCGTCCGTCCGCCCAGATTCTGCGAATGCCCGCGATCTCGCCTTCGCAAATGGCAAAGGCCGCATTGGCGAAATAGGCGTATTCGGTAAGGCGCGGGCCACCCTTGGCACCTTGACGCTTGGTCGTGCGCGTCTCTTCGAACTGCGTCGCCCAGATCAGAGTCCCGCCGACCCGTATTGTGCCATAAACCCGCGGGATCGGCGCCCCTTCCTCGGCGGTGAAAGGCCGTGCGCCGGAAAGTCTGGGACCCTCGATGCGTCGCGTGGCATTGATCAGCGAACTGTCGATGGCGTAGCCGGCAAGCGCACCGGCAGCCGAGCCGATCGCGCTGCCGACAGGCCCGAGCACGCCGCCGAGAAAGGCCCCGGCCGCTTGCAGCAGAATGGTTGCCATATAGGCCTCCGGAAATCAGGTCATATTTTGGGAAATGCGAAGACCGCCGCGATGCGCTTGCGCCATTGCGGCACCAGCGCTGAAACCACCACCGACTGTCCCTGATAGGCGTGGATGAAGCGCTCCTTCGCCACCATTATGCCGGCATGCTTTGCCGGCAGATGCGCTCGCCAGCGAAACAGGACGAGGTCCCCGTCCGACATGCCGCCCATTGCCTTTTCAGCGCAATGGCGTCTGGCAGCATCAAGAAGCAGATCCTTGCCTCCGGCCTCGGCCCAGTCCGCCGCATAAGGGCCAGGAAGTTCCGGCTTCTCGCCGTAAACGCCCCGCCAGACCCCGAGCACCAGCCCAAGGCAGTCGCAGCCCACACCCTTGCGCGATCCCTGATGCCGGTAGGGCGTGCCTTGCCAGGTCAGCGCCTCGGCGACGATACGCAACGCAATCGCGTGGTCACCGCTCATGGCACGATCGGGCTCCCGTCAAACTGCCCGCCATCAACGACATAACCATAGGCGGCATCGTTGCCCGGCAGGTGCGGAAACCCTTGGAAATTCACGCTGTTGGAGAATTTGCCCTTGCAGGTGGCAAAATTCTTGTCGCACCCGGCGTGGACAACGAATGCATCACCGATCTCGACTGGCGGCCCGCCCATAGGCCGCAGCGCTATTGCCATCCCCTCCACATGCCGGCCATGATCCACGATCTGCTCGCTGCGCCCAGCACGTGCGCCTGTCGACCAGCTTAGCGTGCCATGCGAAAACCATCCGGGTTGAAATGCCTCCAGCCCTGCAACAAGGAATGTATCGCCGTCTTCTTTAGCCGTCACATGGCCGTTGCCACGAAAACCGGGCAGATCGAGGACGAAACGGCAGCGCGCATCGCCGAGTTCGGCATCGCAGGTGCGGCTCACATAGCGTCCATTGGGCTGGTCGAGCGTGTGCATGAGGCTCTCGAGCTCGGCCACGAAACGCTGATCGCTTCGTTTTATCTTGCCGATCGTGGCCGTCCGCAGCACCGCAAAATCTTCCGGCTGGCACCAGTTGACCAAAATCGTTTCGATCTTCGCTCCGTCGTAAAGGCCGGCGGCAATGTCCTCTTCGCTTATATCGGCCGACGAAAGCGCGCCTTCTATATCGACGGTATCGACCGCAAGCCCCAGCGTGCCTCTGGCCTCGCTGGCGCTGAATCCGCTCTCCGGCTTGAAGGCCATGCCATCGACGCTCAGCGGACGGTCATGGTCGGTATAGCCCGCCGCACTGCCGTCCTTCCTCGTCAGCCGCCAGCAATGGCAAACCGTTGTCACTTCGCCGGCCAGATGGTCGACCAATTGTTGCTTGTATGCGCTCAAAGCTGCACCTCGATCAGCGGTATGGTGGGGATCTGACCGGCCTTGAACGCCGTCAGGCTAACCGACATGCGATCAGTGTCGAAGCGCACCGGCACATCGAATTCGTAGCCTGCTGTTATCGCGGCGCCCGGCGACGGGGCGATCTGAAAAACCACTTCGCCGGTTTGCTCGTCGAAATGGAAATCGACCGATGTGGACAGCGGAATGGCATTTACCGCCACCGTCAATGCCGCTGTGTCGGGCCTTGAGATATTGCGCAGATAGACGTCCTCGCCCTCGCCATAAGCCTTGACCAGCTTGAAGCGTACCGCCGTCCCGTCGCCGGTCCCGATTTTCTGATCGAGAAAGGATAGCGTTTCGTCCGGCCGGCAGGACTTCATGTCGAACGGGTCGCGAAAACGGAAGGCGTGCAGCGAGCCGCGCCGCGCCTCGAAGAAGGCAAGCACGACGTGAAGATCGCGCAGCGAGCGCACACCCGTCCCGGCATCGTAGTGATGGCGCGACTGCGAGAACCGCGCATTGCGCTTTTCGCGGCCCGACGTCAGCGTGATGATCTCGTTGCGCCGTTCGGGACCGCCCGTTGCTCCAAATGAGACAGCCAGCGGAAACCGCACGTCATGAAAACTAGCAAGCTCTGACACGGAAGCCCCCTCAAAATGTCCTGCTGCCGCGCGAAACCGCGCGTGCCAGCATGCCGGTAATCTGTGCTTCGGATCTGCGGAAGGATTGCGCGTCCTGCGTGGTCACGTTGAAGACCACATTCACCGGCGCCCCGCCTGTTCCGGTTGCGGCGACGCCCAGCCTGCCATCGGCGGAGCGCTGCAGAGGGAGGATCGCTTCGGCGCCTGCTTCGCCGGCAAGACCTATGTTTCTTCCCAACGGAAAGTAGCTCGGGCTCGATATCACCCCACCACTGGCGAAAGGCACGACATTCGCGTTACGGACGGCCCCGCCTTTGGCAAAGGGCATCACTCCGGAAATACCGCCAAGCAATGCGGAAAACTGCGCACCTGCCAGCGTCTGCAGGGGCTTCAGCCCCTGTTCCAGCGCCAGACCTGCGAGGTTCAGCCCAACCCGCCGCAAAACATCATCGAGTTCCCTGCCATGGACGGCCGCACTCTTCAGCGCGCCGGTCAGTTGCACGCCGAACCGGTCGGACATTTTCTGCAGTCCTTCCAGTGCGCTCTGGAACGGTGCCGTGTCTGCGGTAATCGATACGGTGACATCTTCGGCCATCGTTTCTCCCATCAGTCAGGAAAGATGCGCATCAGTGCGCTCAACTCGGCGCGGCGAGGTGCTTGTCCGCCGTCACGCGGCAATACGCTCAGCGCTCGCTCCAATTCGCGCGGCGTCATTGCCCAGAATGCGGCCGGTGAAAGCCGCAGCAGACCGAATCCCATGGCCATCGCCTCATCCCAGGGAAACGCGTTTCGCTGGCCTGCCACGGCGTCTAAGGGTTTTCCGGGCCTTGCTCCCTTGCGGCGCCGAAGGTCGCAGCCTGCAGTTCCGAAACGATTGCGGCGAACCCCGCCGCGCCGTTCGGCGTGTGCATCTGGCCGACTTCCTCGTCGCTGATGTCTTGGCCGGCCCCTCGCAATCCGGCGCCCACGATGCGCATCATGTCGAGGGCCGACAGCCGTCCGCGCGAAAACCGCTCGACCAGCGCACCCAGATCGTCGGCGGCGTAAGTGGCTTCCAATTCAGCCAAGGCCCCCAGCGTCAGGCACAACCGCACCGTCTGGCCGTCGAGTTCGGCGGCGATTTCGCCGCGATGCCGATTTGCGGTCATAGCATCACCGTGAAGCTTATCGGCCCGGCGGATTCCAGCGCCATCTCGAATGTCACCTCGCCGTCATGGCTGCCCGAATATTCGAGCGCCGTGATCTGGAAAGCGCCTTCGACCGTGCCGAAATCCGGAACGATCAATTGCCAGTCGGCGATCGTGCCTGCAAAGAACCGAGTGCGGATTTCCGCATCGGATGACGCATCCTTGAAAATGCCCGATCCGTTGATCGAAGCACGCTGCACGCCGCTGCCGGCAAGCAATTCGCGCCACCTTCCGGCGGAATCGGCATCGGTCACGTCCACCGTCTCGCTGTTGAAGGCAATCCGTTTCGAACGCATTCCCGCTGCCGTGACGAAGCTGCCGGCACCACTGGTGTCGAGCTTCAAGAGCAGGTCCTTGCCCTTTTGTGCGACCATATCGGCCTCCTGATTTTGCGAATGTCTTGGAATTGGCCAGCCGTCAGGCAGCAGGCTCGGTCACGGCACGAAAGCGCAGCAGCCCATGATGGACCAAGAGGTTCTCGTCATATCTGCATTCGGCAAATTCGAGCCGCAGATTCACCAGATGATGCCCGTCAAGCGCAAGCCCGCTGTCATGCAGGCAAGTCTTGCAGGCTTCCATGATGTCGAGCGCTTCCTTCTTGCCCTTGCTTCTCGACCAGATGTGCAACGTGAAAAGCTGCTCAGTGCCGCTTTCGGTTCCCGTGCTCCAGTCGTAAAGGCTGGTCCGCCCGAAGGTGATGTAGGGGAAGGTCGCCTTCGGCGGCACCTGGTCGAAGATCTTTTCGCCGCCAAGCAGCGCAGTAAGCACGCCATCCTGCTTGAGGGCCGTGAAAATGGCTCTCTGCAACTCAACGGCCGGCGCGTTCATCGCTCTGCTCCCTGGCGCTTTTGTCCTTCTCGGCGCGAGCGTCCCGACCCGATCCCGGCATCGGGGCTCCCTTACGGTAATCGCGTTCGATGTCTTCCGCCAGATCATGCGCCTTCCAGCGCAGAGCGCGGATCAGCCCGTCAGCGGTCATCGTCATGGCCATCTTCATGCTCCGGTCTCCCTTACCCGGCACATGAGGTATCGCCCGGAATCGTCCGGATCATGCACCGTGATGATCTCGAAAACCCGATCCTGTCTGCGCAAACGCATCCCGCTCTCGACGCCGCTGCGATGCCGGATGGTGATGCGGTGCGTCGTGGTCTCCAATGGCTGGCCTGCACCGAACACGCTGGTGGCCGATACCGGCTCGATCATGCCGAAAACGGTGGCGATCTCGGTCCATGTTTCCTGGTAGCCGCCGATTTCGTCAGCCACCGGCACGCAGGCTTCCAGCGACAGTTCGTTGCGCAACCGGCCCGGATCGATGAACAGCGCCCGCATCACAGCCTCCGGTCACGATAGGAGGCGATCAGGCGCTCATATCCGGCGGGATAGGAAACCGGCTGCTGCGAGGGGGCGACACTGGCGCGGAATTCATACCAATGCGCCACCAGCATCACCACGGCGCGCCGAAGCAGGTCCGGCACGTCGGTGCCCGCCTCGCCGAAGCCGGCGGTAAAGTCGATCTCAATCCCGTTCATCGCGCGCAGCCGTCCGGGCCGGCGTTCGAAATGCAGACGCGCCGGCCGCGAAACGCTGTCGAGCAGATAATCGGACGGGTCCATGACGCTCGCCTCGCCCTCGCTGCCGAACAGCGTGACTGACAGAATTTCACGCACCGGATGGCGCATCAGCACGACGCGATCCTCGCGCGGCCAGTCGTCGCGCACCAGCCGCCAGCTCTGCTGGATCATGGCCACACCGGTAGCCCTTTCGACATCCTCGCGTGCCGCCCGGATAAGGCTGGTGAGCAGCTCGTCCTCGCTGTCATGCGCCAGCCGCAAATGGGTCTTCATCTCGACCAGCGTCACCGGCTCGTTGGCCGGATCGACCGTTCGCAAAAGCGTCATTCGAATACCCCTGTTGGAGATTTCTGAAAGAAAAGGCCCCGGCAAAGAGTCCCGGGGCCTTTCTGTGAGAGACCGTTCAATAACTCGCTCTGCCGCGTCAGATGGCCGGCAAGGTAGAGTCTCTAGGCGGTGCCGTATTTCAAGAGCTTGATCGCCTCGAAATCCTGGACCCCGCCGCCGACGCGCTTGGTGGTGTAGAACAGCACATAGGGCTTGGCCGAATAGGGGTCGCGCAGCACCCGCACGCCGGTGCGGTCGACCACCAGATAGCCGCGACCGAAGTCGCCAAAGGCGATCGGCGTGGTATCGGCGCCGCCATCGGGCATGTCCTCGGCCTCCACCAGCGGGAACCCCATCAGCATTGCGCGCTGGCCGGGGGCCGCCGGCGGCTGCCACATATAGTTCCCATCCGCATCCTTCAGCTTGCGGATCGAGGCCTGGGTCTTGCGGTTCATCACCCAGTTCGCGTTCTGGCGATAGCCGGCCTTCAGCGCATAGATCGTGTCGATCAATATGTCCGAAGGGGCGGTATCGGGCAGCGCATCGGCCTTGCCGGTCACTTTATAGCCGATCTTCTCCCAGACCCAATTCGCGTCGGCGACCTGCGTATAATCGAGGAAGCCCTTGGGCTTGTTCACCCCGTCGCCGCTGACGAATGCCGCACCTTCCTGCTCGGCAAACGCAACTTCCACCTCGCTGGAAATCCACTGATCCAGATCGACCACGGAATCCTCCAGTAGCGTCTGCGTCGCCGCCGGCATGGCGTAGAGTTCCATGGTCGGAAACTGCAGTTCGGCCAGCGTAGGCGTTGCCGTTTGCGGGCGTGCCGCAGTCTCGCCGACCCAGCCAACCGCCGGCCCGGAGATAGCGAACGGCTTCTTCAGCACCGAGGCCGAAACCTGCCTTACCGACGCAATCGAACGGATCGGCGACAGGGCTGTCAGCCGCTTGCCGATCTCGGCTTCGGTCTCGTCCGGTACGAGGTAGCCGCCGTCCTGGCCTGAGCCGTAAGACATCGCCTTCGTATCGAGTGCCCGCAAATGCCGATCGTCGCCATTGCGGATATAGGCTTCGAAAGCGCTCTTGTGCTCGCTACGCTGTACGGTAGCGCCTTCCCGGCCAAGTACCGGGCGGACCTTTTTCAGGGAAAGATTGTCGAGCGCCCGCTTCTGCTCGTCGAGCGCCTTGGAAATGCGGTCCACCTTTTCCACGGTCACCACATCGGCGCTGCGGCGCTCGATTTGCGCCAGCCTTTCGTCGTTGCTGTCCTTGAAAGCCTCGAAGGTGGCCATGAATTCGCCGAAGGCATCCGCCAGGTCAGCCGGGTCGCCGGAGACGGATTTGATCTCCGGCGCGTTCAGTGCTTGCGTCATATCTGCTTCATCCTTGTTGATTGGATCATGCGGGTCGCCTGCCTTATGGTCGCGGCGAGGTTTCCCGGTGTGCCCGGCGCGGCATCCCGCTCTGCTGCCAGGCTGGCGAAGCCTTTGGCGATCACCGCCTTGGCCTCGCTTCGCGTCAGCCCCGCATCCCGCGTGAGCCAGCATTCGAATTCCCGTATCGTCGGCAGCCGCCTCGCCTTCACGGTCTCGACGCGCGCTTCGGGCAACATCGGAAAGGTGACGATTGAAATCTCCCAGAGATCGGCTTCCAGGATGCGGCGCGCACCTTTGGCGGCATCCTTTTGGGCACGGATGGTGCGAAAGCCGATCGACAATCCGTCCAACGCTCCGCCACGCATCAGGCTCAGCACTTCGCGCGCCCGCTCGACACCGGTGGCAAGGCGTCCGCGCACAAACAGGCCGCGAGCGTCTTCCTTCAATTGCGTCCAGGCGCCGATGGGCTGGTTGGGATCGTGCTGGAACAGCATGCGGATGCCTGCCGTTCCTCTTGTCCGCAAGGATTTGGCGAAAGCACCCGGCTCGACAATATCCTTTCCCATGTCCATGCGCCCGAACAGGCTGGCATAGCCGGAAAAGCTGCCGTCGCTTTCCACCGCATCGAGCGTCAGATCGACATGTTTGGTTTCGCATCGCCGCATGATGGCGTCAGCGCTCATCCGCATCCTCCTTAATCCGGTTTTTCTGAAGCAGCCGCCCCAGGCTGCCGTGCTGCAGGGTGCGGGCGGCAAAGCCCAGTGCCCACCAGGCGCACAGGCTGGCTACCGCCGAGCCCATCAGCACCAGTTCGCCCGGCCCGATCCTGTCCTGCAGTCCCAGTTCGTTGGCGATCTTCAGCCCAACGGTCCCGCCAAACACCATCCCGCACACCACGCCGACGGCGAAACGCGCCGCCGCCTCGCGCCGCCCATGCGGCAGGATATAGGCAAGCGAGATCGCCGAGCCGGCGACCGCGCCCGCCCCCTTGGCCAGCCACAGCCAGGCCGCTTCGGTCAGGTCAGTCATAGTCCTCGCTCCTTCTACAGAAACGCCGATCAGTCGAAACCGCGAGGCTGATAACCCACGGCCTCGCGCTTCTCGTCGTCGCTCAGGAATGATGCCGCCTCCACACGCGCCCACAGCGCATCGCGCTCGCCCGACAGGCCGTCCACTCGGTCGGCGTCGTACCAGAGCCGCAGGCTGCCGCCGAAAACCGGGCCAAGCCACGCCGACAGCTCCTTTGCGATACGGCCGACCAGCGGCAGGATCGTCAGCCGGTAGAAGGCGCGGTTGGCCTCCTGATAATTGGCATAGGTGTTGTCGCCGGGAATGCCGAGCAGCATTGGCGGCACGCCGAAGGCGAGCGCTATGTCGCGGCTGGCCGAATGCTTGGCCTCGATGAAATCCATGTCTTTCGGCGTCATGCCCATGGCTTTCCAGTCCAGCCCGCCCTCGAGCAGCAGCGGCCTTCCGGCACGGGTCGCGCCCGAATAGCCTTCCTCCAGTTCCGCCTTCAGCCGGTCGAACTGCTCGTCGGTCAGGTTGCCGCCCTCCTTCGGCGCATAGACCAGCGCGCCGGACGGTCGAGCCGAATTGTCGAGCAACGCCTTGTTCCAGCGTCCCGCCGCATTATGGGTATCGAGTGCCGTCAGTGCCGCTTCGAGCGGTGCAAAGCCATAATGATCGTCAAGCGGATGAAAAAGCGTCAGATGCAGCGCCCCGCCGCCTTCTGCCGCCAGCGGGGTTCGCCGCCGCGCGCTGCCTTCGCGATAGTCGAGCGCCGTCGGCCAGCCGGATGGATCGGTCACCACGCTCACCCGGTCCGGCCGCAAAAGATGCAGCTCCCGCGCACCTTCATTCGCCTCGATCATTTCGACATAGGCATTGCCGGCCAAAAGCAGATGGCCATAGAGCGTTTCCAGAAACGAAGCGCCTGCCTGCCGCTGGTTCGGCCGCTCTAGCAGTTGCAGCAGCGGGTGGTCCTCCAGTTCCGCCGCCCCTTCATAAAGCAGCCACGGCATCGCCGATGCCGTCTCGCAGATCAGCCGCACTGCGCGATGCACGATCGGGTTGCGCATATAGCCTTCGCGCGCCAGTGCCGCATAATCCCGCCGGGTCCAGCGCGCCTCGCCTTGCGCATGCAGCGCTACGAATCCGCTCGGCGCACCGCTCTTGTGCTCGGGCCGAGCTCCGCCGTTCCCCGCATTGCGAGGCCAAGGCCATTTCCAAGCCATCTGTCCATCCTGTGTGATTGAGATTTCCGGTGCACACGCACCGGCTCGGCGACGAGCCTCGTGCCTTATAGAAAGTCCCGGATGCGAGGAGTCGCCGCGCCTTCCTGCATCAGTTCGCTGATTGCCCAGACCAGCGCATCGACCCGGTCCGGCGACCGGTTGCTGGAAAGCCCATTGGGCCCGAAGTCGCACATTTCGTCTTCCAGTTCGGCGAAGCGCCCGGCATGTAACACCCTGCCCTGCTGGTAGAGTGCTGCGATCGGCTCGGCTCGCAGCCATTTCCCACGCCGGGCCCGTACCGCCCTCACCGGCACATTCGGATCGACTGTCCGGATCACCGCCGTCACCATGTCGCCGCCCTGGTTGACCTCGGCCACGATGCAATCCGCCTCGATCCGATGAAACAGCGCTACCGCCGCACCCGCCCAATCCTGCGGCTTGGCGGCACGAACTGTCGCGTCGGCTAGCACGATTGCCCGGCCGGTTTCGTCCAGCCCGGCAGCCACGATGCCACAGGCGTCCGATGTCTTTCGTGAACTTGCCGGCGGATCGACCGCGACCACGATGCGGCGCAGTTCCGGCACCTCTTCAATGAAGGCGTTTTCGAGGCCGTTGCGAGACCACAGCGCGTCCTCCCGGTCCTCGATCAATTCGCCGTCGAGTTCCTGCCGTCCCAGGCGCGTGCCGGCATAGCGCTTGCGCACCATGTCGAGAAACCCCGGCGCCAGATTACCGGCATTTTCGGCTGTCCGCATCCGCGTCACCGCCACCGCCGGATCGGCCAGAAGCCGCTTCAACAGCTTCATCGGCTTCGGCGTGGTGGTGATCAGTTGCCGCGGTTGCTCGCCCAACCGCAGGCCGAATTGCAGCATGTCGAAACAAGTCTCCGCATGTCTCCACTTTGCCAGTTCGTCGCACCAGGCCGCATCGAATTGCGGCCCGCGCAGGCTTTCCGGGTCCTCCGAGGAGAATATCTGCGCCACTGCGCCATTGTCCCAGACCAATCTGCGCCGGGTGGCCTCGAAACGCGGACGATCATGCCGGGAGATGGTGATGATCCCCGACGGGCCCTCGATCATCACCTCGCGCACATCGCCCAGCGTCTCGCCGATCAATGCGATGCGCCCATGCGCCCTGTCGGCGAAGGGCGAAAACCCCCGCACCAGGCTGTTTACCCATTCGGCGCCCAGCCGCGTCTTTCCCGCACCGCGTCCGCCGATGACCAGCCAGGTCTGTGGCGGTGTCCCCAGCAGATATTGCTCTATCCGCGCCTCGGTGAACCATTCTCGCTCGATCAGCGAAACCGCGTCAGCCTTCAGATTTTGTCTTGCCCAGTTGCCTTGCATATCCCTTGGCGAGTTCGACAATTCGCTGGTCGATCCGTTTGAGTGCTTCGGCCATGTCTGCATCTCGTTTCGTCTGGTCTTCCTTGGCTTCACCGCCACTGGGCATGATTTCGATGATTTTCTCGAGGGTCCGCGTCAGCACCGAAATCGTGTCGATGCGCGCCTTGTCCAAAGCCAGCGGCTCCCCGTCTTCACCTATGGCAAGCGTCTGCACCTGGGCGATCAGGCTCTCCGCCACCTTTCTCAACGGCGTTTTGATGTCCGGTTGCCGCCCCGCCACGCGCCAGGGCACCCATTTTTCTCGTGCTGCGCGACGCTGGATCGAACGCACTGACCATCCGGTGATAAGCGCCAGTTGTTCGAAATCCAGCCCTGCACTTTCATGTGCAGCGCGGATCGCCACCCACCGCTCAACGGCGCGTGCTATCATGGAAATTTCTCCGGGATTTGAGCTGTTCGGAAGAAAAGGCTGTTAGCTCTCGGTGCTGTGGCTATCGAAGCGGCCCTGCACCCGCACTTTTCCGACGATAGCCAGACACTATCAGAACACCGTTACGGTGTCAAGAATATATTCCTATTTTTATTCCACATTGCTCAATGCCGGTGAAAGTTTGGATTTCGCTTGCCGCATCCGCTAAGATTGAGTTCAAGGCAGAAACGAAGGCAGCATCCAGCCTCCCGCAAATACCCCAAGTTCTCGCGCAACAGCCGGATCCCCAGAATGGAAGACCCCTTCGAGCCGCGAAAATCGAAAAGTCCGAAGGCTGGCAAGCTGCTCGCCATCGATGCCTGGATCGATTCGTCGCTTTATGAAGCAGGGTTCAAGGCGCGCGAGACCTGGGAAACGCTGACCATCTTCTTTCGGCGCTTCCGGGTCAGCGGCTGGCGGCGCGCTATCATCGAGGTGCTGAGCGAGGGTTTCACCATGGGGGCGGCCGGTTCGGTCGTCATGCTGGCGCTTGCCCTGCCGGCATTCGATGAAACCGTTGGGAACTGGCGCCAGCAGGACGATTTCGCCGTCACCTTCCTCGACCGTTACGGCAACGAGATCGGTCAACGCGGCATCATCCAGCGCGATTCCGTGCCGATCGACGAAATGCCCGATCATGTCATCAAGGCCGTGCTCGCGACCGAAGACCGCCGCTTCTTCGAACATTACGGCATCGATTTCCTTGGCCTGGTCCGAGCGATGTCGGAAAATGTGCGGGCAAACTCGGTCGTCCAGGGCGGATCGAGCATCACCCAGCAGCTCGCCAAGAACCTGTTCCTCTCCAATGAGCGCACCGTCGAGCGCAAGGTCAAGGAAGCGTTCCTCGCCGTATGGCTGGAAATGAACCTGTCCAAGTCCGAAATCCTGCAACTCTATCTCGACCGCGCCTATATGGGCGGCGGCACATTCGGCATCGCGGCGGCCGCCGATTTCTATTTCGGCAAGCAGGTCAAGGACCTCAACCTCGCGGAAGCCGCCATGCTCGCCGGCCTGTTCAAGGCACCAGCAAAATATGCGCCGCATATCAACCTGCCGGCCGCGCGTGCCCGCGCCAATGTCGTTTTGACCAACCTCGTGCAAGGCGGCTTCATGACCGAAGGCCAAGTGCTGTCGGCCCGGCTCCACCCTGCCGACATCGTCGACCGGGAAGATCGCAAAAGCCCGGACTATTTTCTCGACTGGGCCTTCGAGGAGGTCAAGCGCGTCGCCGCCGCATCGGGCATCCACTCCATGGTGGCGCGCACCACCATCGATATGAACATCCAGCAGGCAGCCGAGGAATCGCTCGAATTCCACCTGCGCCAGCATGGCAAGGAATATCGCGTCACAGAAGGCGCCATCGTCGTTCTCGAGACCAATGGTGCGGTCCGTGCCATCGTTGGCGGACGTGACTATGGCGCCAGCCAGTTCAACCGCGCCACGCGGGCGCTGCGCCAGGCCGGCTCATCGTTCAAGCCCTATGTCTACGCAACCGCGATGGAGCACGGCTTCACACCTGAGTCAGTCATATCCGACGGCCCGATCAGTTGGGGCAACTGGTCGCCGAAGAATTACGGCCGCAGCTATTCCGGCCGCACCACGCTTGCGATGGCGCTGATAAAATCGATCAATACCGTTCCGGTCAGGCTGGCCAAGGACCATCTGACCACTGCGCCGATCAAGGCCATGGCAGAGGCCATGGGCGTCGAATCACCGCTGGAATCGCACAAGACCATGGTGCTCGGCACGTCGGGCATGACCGTCATGGACCAGGCGACCGGCTACAATGTCTTCGCCAATGGCGGCTTTGCCGGTACGCGCCATGGCATCCAACAGATTTTGAGCCATTCGGGCAAAGTCATCTACGACTACGATCGGGATGCGCCAAAGCCGAAGCGGGTTCTGTCCGAGCAGGCGCTGTCGGCGATGAACTCCATTCTCGTGCAGATTCCCGAAATCGGCACGGCACGCCGCTCGGCCCTTCTCGGCATCCGTTCAGCCGGCAAGACCGGCACGACGCAATCCTACCGCGACGCATGGTATGTGGGCTTTACAGGAAACTACACGGCAGCCGTGTGGCTGGGAAACGACGACTTCACCGCAACTCGCGAGATGACCGGCGGCTCTCTGCCCGCCATGATCTGGCAGCGGCTTATGACCTATGCGCACCAGAATATCGACATCAAGCCCATCCCCGGAATCAAGGACCCCTTCGTGGATGCCAAGACCGTCGCCGAAGCAGCCAAAACCGAAAAGAAAGACAGCGAGGAAACCGTCCAGGCCGTCGAGCGGCCGCCGGTCTTGTCCAGCACCACGACACGGCTGCTGCGCCAGATGACCGATCTGTTCAGCACCGCCCCCGCCTTGCAGACGCCGCAGGAACCGGAAAAGCTCTCTGCCCTCTGAGGGCATATGCTTCTACGGCCAACACCCGGCAGGCATTCTGCGGCTTGCATTGACCGCCACGGACAGGATACTGCCGTGCATCCCTCTTTTCGGCCCTTCATGTTCAGAACCGTTCTCTTCACCGCCCTGGTCCTGGTCATCGCCATCGGCGGCGGTGCATCCAGCGTGTGGTATGCTCTCGACCGGCAGGATGGCATCGACGCTGTCTCCATCGGCGGCTGGACCGCCTTTCCCGACATCGGCACGCCGGACGCCGATCCTTACTCGCAGGCAAGAACGGCACGCCAAGGCATCCTGACGCTCGGCCGCGCGGAAGGCATATCCTTCATCGCCCAACATGACAGTTCCGGCGACGGGTTGCGCCAGGGTTGCAGCTACAGGATCGAGGGCATTATCCCGCCTGCCCGCTTTTGGACGCTTTATGCCGCGGATGAAACGCTGTCGGCCTTGCCCACGCAGACCCGCCGCCCCTTTGCCCTCCACTCCTACGAGGTGCTGCGCGGGCCCGAAAACACGGTCACGATCGCGGTTGGCCCGCATCCTGCGCCGGGCAACTGGCTGATGGTCAGGGGAGCCGGCGCCATGCTCCTCGTTCTGACCCTCTATGACACGAGCATTGCAAGCAGCACTGGCATCGCCGATGTCGATCTGCCGCTTGTGACGAAAGTGGCTTGCGATGCTTAGGCTTTTACACGCCACCGTCCTGGGGCTGGTCGGCGCCGGCATCGTCCATGTCGCGGTCCTGCTGCTCGTGCCGCAATTTTCCGAGCGGGACGCCTGGTCACGCCTGGCAATGGCGGCCGATCTCTACAAGGTCGTTCGGTTCGACACCCAACGCGGCGAGGCAGCCGCGGTCAAATCGGGTGACCCGCTCTTTTATGCGGCCGCCTGCCGTTTCGATCTGAACGACGGTGTCGTCCATATAAGATCCGCCGGCCGCCCCCCGTTCTGGTCGGTTTCAGTCTACAATCGCGCCGGACAGAATATCTTCAGCTTCAACGATCGTGCAGCGACAGACGGCACTCTCGATTTCGTTGTCGCGACGCCGTCGCAGGTGGTGGAAATCCGCAAGGATGTGATCGACGACTACAAGAAATCGATCTTTGTCGAGACAGAATTGGCCGAAGGCATCATCGTAGTGCGCAGCTTTGTTCCAGACGACAGCTGGGATCAAGCCGTTTCAGGCTTTCTCGATACGATGTCCTGTACCTCACGCTGACGGCCCTCACCGCAGGGGCGCAGGTTCCTTCTGCCGTTGCCCGACATGGCCGGTGATCGTGGTGACCCCCGTCGCTTCGATCATCGCCCGACGCTCGTAGCGAACCCCTGGAAAAATAATTACCGATGCAGCCGATCCCGCCGGCTGCCGGCTTTGGCCCGTTGCCGCCTTCCGCGGCACGAAAGACAGTATGCTGCCCATGACACGCGCTCCTCTCGGTCTGGCCGGAGTAACAACGCAACGCCTCCGCCTTCGATAAGGCCAGCAGAGAGTTAACAGTCCGCTAACAGATCATGGCTAAATTTAGCTTTACTCCGAGGCATCGGCCAATTCACCATCCTGCTGCCATGCCTCGGAATTGTGCAGTTCGGGTCAGGCGTCGCATTCGTGTCATCTTCAGAATTCAGGCAACTCGCGATGAAGGGCGAAGCTGGAAAGGCCGAACGGCTTTTCCGGGCAGCGGTTTCGGCCTTCTGTTCGCTGACGCGCCCTTCGCGGCGGGAAATTGCCCAATTCGAAGATCTGGCGGTGCCGCTTTTTGACATGGTCTCGCTCGAAGCGCGCCGTTTCGCCGCCGCGGCACTTTCAGAATGCGAATACGCGCCGATCGCGCTGGTTCGCCTGCTAGGCAATCAGCCGGTGGATGTGGCCGCGCCGCTCATCATCCGCTCCCCCGTTCTCAGGGATATCGATCTCATCGCCTTGATCGGGCGCCACGGACTGGCGCATGCCCGCGTCATTGCCCGCCGCGCAAATCTCAACCCTGCGATCTCCGACCTGATCAGGGCGCTGGAGAACCCCAAGCTCGTCCGGCTGCCCATATCGAATATCAGGCCCCAACAGGCCGATCAGGCCCTGGAAGAAGCCGGCGACGACAGCACCGGGAACAGCGCTCGCCCGCTTCCCGGCACATCGGCAGAAAATGCGCGCCGGCGCTTGCGGTCCATGATGGTTTCATCCTCCCCCGCCGACCAGAGGGTCCAGAAGCCGCATCCTGTCTCTTCCTATGTCAGCCTTCGCGATGCTGCCCTTTCGGGCGATGCAGGCAGTTTCGCCGGCGCACTTGCCAAGGCGATCGGCATTGCCGCGCCTGCGGGACCCGCGCTTGCCGAAGCCTCCGGCTCTTCGTCACTGATGGCCCTGTTGCGCTATCTCTATTTGACTGAAGAGCGCGCTTTCCTCGTCATGGCGGCCGCCTTTCCCGGGCGCTTTTCTCACGTGGACGCAATCAGAGGGTTCATCGAAGATTATCGCAGGATCGATCCCGCCAAGGCGGAGGCAGTCGTCAGCCAGTGGAAGTCACGACAACCGTCCAGTCCGGTGGAAGCGAAATCGCCCTTCCGGCTCAGGGCTTCGTGATAGAAATCAACGCCTCGATCGGCGTCTGCCCAACCTCGATCTCAACGATCCAGATATCGGGGTCGAAGCGCTTTTCCCTTTCGAGGCGAGCTTCCAGCAGGTCGGCGCTCTCGCCGTCATTCAATCGCGAGAAATAGCGATCATCAGGTCTGGCCGATTCATAGCTGGTCTGCGGCGCGGGTCCAAATAACGCGACCTCGCCCAAGCGGTCGCGCGTCAGGATGAAGACCGCCCCCGCCTCCATTGCGCCGCGCTTGATGACTGCTGCAAATCCGCCGGCACCAAAAATCTGGCGCAGCAATGCCGAGACCCATAGATCAGTGGTTACACGCATGTTCGACCTGAAAAATTCATGACGTCACCAACCGCATCCACGGCGTTGGGTCAATTGGTCAGGCCGATCTCTTTCATTTTGGCATAGGTCGCCTGGTCGGGCTCACCGGTTTCCGGAAGGCCGAACAGCGATTGGAATTCCTTTACTGCGCTGCGGGTCCGCGCCCCGATGACACCGTCGATTTCGATGCCATCATTGCCGAACGCCCTCAACCCCGCCTGTATCCTGGCAACACGGTCCTTGACGTCCTCTGTCTGGATGGAGGCTGTCTGCGTCGGTTCATTCAGCGTAGCGCGTGGTGCCGGCATCGGCGCAATCCCCGCAGTGGCAGGGTTTGCGGCACCAAGCTGCCCCAGCAATTGCTCATCGATCCTGCCGGTGGGCGTCATGCCAAGCTTGCGCTGATAGGCTTCGATTGCCTTGACCGTATTCGGACCCGCCAATCCGTCTACTGCGCCGTCGTAGAACTTCAGATCCCTCAATATGCCCTGCACCTGCTCGATCACCGGATCGCCGGCGGGCCGGGTAGGCGCGGCTTCGGGCCGTTCGATGCGGATCGTGGTCTCAAATTCGCCGTTCTGCCCGGCATCCTCGGCAGCCAGGGGCCGGCTGAAATCCCTCGTGGCGAAAAAGGCGGAGGTATGCGCATGCGGCTGATACCACATGGCATTCGCTGATACGTAGAACAGCGCAACCAGGAAAGCCGTCGACCCGCCAACGGCGAGCGGGTTGCGCGAGATCATTGCGCCCACCGCCACGACACCCTCCTGCAGCAGGCCGGTTTTCGGCTGGGGCCGTCTAGCCTGCTTTGCGGAGCGCGCCATTATTATCCTCTTTCCTCTTGGCCGGCGGCATCGGCAGCAATGCGCCCTTCTCGCAGCCCTTCTGCGATGTCGGACCTGCAACCGGCAGGGTGATGGTCACCGTCGTCCCCTCACCCAAGGCACTTTCGATGGACATGGTGCCTTCATGCAGGCTCACCAGCCCCTTGACCAGAGCCAGCCCAAGGCCGGTTCCCTCGAACTGGCGCGTATAGTCATTCTGAACCTGGGTAAAGGGCTTGCCCAGCCGACAAAGGTCATCCTCGGCAATGCCGATACCGGTATCGCTCACCCAGAAATGCAGACGCGATCCGATCCGCTTGGCGCCGAGTGCCACGCTGCCGCCCTTCGGCGTGAACTTGATCGCATTGGAAACCAGATTGATCAGCATCTGTTGGACGGCCCGCTTGTCGGCCTGGATTTCCCCCGCCTCGGGCGCAATCTGCGTGGTCAGCGATATCGCCTTGTTTTCGGCCTGCAAGCTCATCATCTGTTCGCACATCCGGACCGCCTCGACAAACTGGAACGGTTCGGGATTGGTCGCATAGGCGCCAGATTCGATCTTGGACACGTCGAGGATCGAATTGACGACTTCGAGCAGATGGCGCCCGGAGTCACGCACCAGCGCCACATATTCCTTCTGCCTCGGATCGCCGAAGCTGCCGAACATCTCCAGCAGCAGCATGTCCGAAAATCCGATGATCGCATTGAGCGGCGTGCGCAACTCATGGCTTACCGCCGCTAGGAAGCGCCCTTTCGCGAGCTCCAGCGCCTCTGTCGCTTCCGCCGAGGCGACCAGCGCTTCGCGCAACTGCACGGCCTCGTCATTGTCGCGGATCAACGCGACAAACGCCTGCCCGGGAAGACCGCTGCTCATCAATTCGATGCAAAAAGGCCGGTAATTGTCGTTCGGCTGGTCATCCTGCATCCGTGGCAACCGCAGCCGCAGTTCCACCTTTCGGCGCGCGGCACCCTCGCGCAGGTCCGCCAGCGCACAAAGATAGGCCACGCGATCCGAGATATGGATGCGATCGAATAGGCCGGACCCCAGCATCAGTTCAGGGGCGATGCGCAGCATCGACCGCGCCTGCGCCGATACATCGGCAACCTCGCCATTCGGTGTCATGCGCACGACCACGGCCTCGATCATATCTTCCAACGCAGTGGGGCGCTGGTCAGGCTGCGTCGGCCTTGCCTGTCCGATCAGCCCGCCGATCCGCGGCAAAAGCGTCATGCCATAGGCGATCGGGAGGACCCAATGCCAGCCGGCAACGGGTCCTATCTGCGCAAACAGGATCGATCCAAGCAGTGCCTGCAGCGGTAGCACCGCCAGCGCGGCCGCCCCGCCCACCAGCAGGGACCGCGATGTGCGCTCGCGCAAATAGGCCTCGAGCGGCAGAGCCGCGATCATCACGCTCACCGGCGAGACGAACCCGCCGGCCGAGGCCACGATCATGGCAACGAACACTGTTCCAAGTGCCAGGGCCAGCGGGGCGGCAATCCGGTCGCTGCCGCTTGACGAGATCTGCAACACGAACAGCCATGCGAGGCTGAACAACCCGCAGATGAACGCAAGTGTCATCGACGCGCCCAGCAGCGCAGGGAGAAACAGGGCCGTGGCCGCGCCCATCAAAAACGGGCTTGCCAGAAGCATGCCGATCAAATGGCGCTGACGCTCGCGTTCGGCTTCGTCCGCCACTGCCGGATGCACCAATCGGTCACATGCAGAGGTCACAGCATCAAACACGTCGCTGGATCTGGTGGCAAACACACTCACACACGCACTCGCATTCTTGCCCGCCAGGCGGACGTCTCTGGTTGGCTCCGAAATTCGCATCCAGCATTTAAGGAAAGGATAAGGCGGGCACGATCAGCGCCTTATTGATGGCGATTATCGGTCGCCCAGCACGCCGAAGCACGGCCACTTGGTCACATAGTAAATGGAGGGTTAGCCAAGCGGCCCAGGGCGCGGGCAGCGACGGCAAAAGCGTTGGATTTCGTTCAAATGAAAATAAATGCAGGAAAACCAAGGGATTTTATCTTTAACCAAAGGTAAAATCATCGCTTGTCTGCCGAAAGAGCATCGGCGCCAACGTCGATTGATTAAAATTCTAGCAAAATTTTCTGAAAATGCTCCGTTGTTCCGCAAGCGCTCCTTTCCATGAACGTGTCATGCTGGCGCCAATAACCGAGGTCATGCGCAAAAAGAAGCATGACCCGCAATCGCAGAGGCAAGAAGAACATGGGCTTTCTCATTCGGATCGCGTTCTGGTTTTCCCTGGTGCTTCTGGCGCTTCCCTTTGACATGGGTGAAACCGCCGGCGACCAGCCCAGCGTCGGTGCGATACAGACCTTTCTTGCCGCTCGCGAGGCCGTGGGGGACCTGAGCGGCATCTGCGAGCGCAAGCCCGATGTCTGCGAGACCGGTAAAACGGCCTTGCACACGGTCGGCGTGCGGGCGCGTGAGGCAGCACGCATTACATTCGAGATGCTTGACAGCCAGTTCGGGCAGCCGGATACCGAAACCCGGACCGGAAGCATTCCCGCCGACAGTTGATTTCGTGCCGCTAAGCGCCACCGGAACGGCAGACCTTTGTTTTTTCCGTGACGCCGCCCCTTCCAGTCACTATATCGGGGCCATGTCAGCTACCATCGAAACGATCCGGGACGATTTCTCTTTCCTTGACGAGTGGGAGGATCGCTATCGTTACGTCATCGAACTGGGTGAAGCCCTGCCGCCTTTTCCCGATTCTGCCCGCGACGAGGCGCACAAAGTGCGCGGCTGCGTCAGCCAGGTCTGGCTGCTTACGGATCGGGATGAAGGTGAAAACCCGGTGATCCGCTTCCAGGGCGATTCGGACGCCCATATCGTTCGCGGCCTGGTCGCGATCATGCTGGCGCTGTTTTCCGGCCGGCGTGCCAGCGAAATCCTCGCCACCGACGCCGAGGAGGTTTTGCGCTCTCTGGGCCTCGATGAGCACCTCACCCCCCAGCGCGCCAACGGCCTGCGCTCCATGGTCAAGCGCATCAAGCAGGACGCCGAAACCGCGCTCCAGCCTGCCTGAAGACAATTATCGTCAACTGATTTTCGGACGATAATCCTCGCTTCCCCAATGCAGCAATGGCCGTGCGCCGGCATCACGCCGCGTGGCTTGCGGCCGGTAGTGACGGCTCAGCGCACCAAGTGCGGTCTTCAACACGATCTTGGCCGAACGAACCGGCCAGCCGCGCTCCCTCTCCACCAGTTCCAGGCCTTTCAGAAAACAGCATATATCGATCAGGACACCCGATAGTTCAGGGCCCACGGCGGCGATCGCGCGGTCCACCCGCATACGCGCGGAAAGCGCGCTGTCGGTCAGTTCAGCAATGCAATTGTCGGCCCCCCGCCGTCCCGATGCTACGCTGGCCGTCCAGTTCGCCCCAAGGCGCGGCATGATCTGCCCGCGCGTATAGTCGGCACGCAGGCGCTCGCCGGCCTCGAATTCGGCGCGCGACAAAAAAGGCGCACCGTGTTTCGTCTTGAAGCGCATCAATTGTGCAAGCGGAGACTCCGCCAGGTTGATCGTCGCCTCGCCGAACTCCCCATTCACCTCGACCGCTGCTGTGCCAAGCTCGCGTCGCGGCGCGCCAGGCAAGCTGACGTCCGGCCTTTCCGGGATCGAAGCGCATCTGCCTGGCGCCAATACGATCATGTCGCCGTCGCGCAAAACGGTGCCGGCCTTCACCATGCCTGTCAGCACACTATGGTCCACTGCAATCGCTTGTCCGTCCCGTCCTTCCAGAACGACCTTATCGGCCAAGGCCGCCTTGCGCGCAGCGGCTGGCCCTCCCGCCAATAGCCGCGTTATACGCTGCATGGATTTGGTCTTGTCGTGGCTGTCGGTCATGTCAAAGGCCCATCCGATCTCGGAACGCAGCCAGTGCCACGCGCTCCGTCATCATCACGACCTGTTCAAAATCCGCGTCCTCGCGCATGTCCTCGATGAGGTGGCAGGCATGGACGACCGTGGTGCGGTCGCGCCCGAAGCCGCGCCCGACCTCCCGCATGCTCATCTGCAAAACCACATGAGTGACATACATCGCAATCTGGCGCACCCGCGCAACCTCCTGGCTGGTGCGCCCCGGCCGCCGCATCTCCTTGCTTGAAACATTGAACAGGGCCGCCACGATATCCATCATGCATTCGCATAATTCGACGGCGCGTTCGTCGCGTCGGCTGCTGGTCGAGGCCGAAGCAACAGGGATGGGCTCGGTTATTCTGTCGATTTCCGACAGCTTCTTTTTGGATGCCGTGGCCATGAGATGCACTGAACTTTCCCCTCACCATTTGTAGGAATATGTTCTTATATGTGCTTTCTCCGACCATGTGAACAAATAGGGTACAGAATCTTTTCTGTGGATTCACCAAACCATTGAAATCCCACAGCTTCTTCTGTTATCGCCAATAGATTCCGCCTGTCTTTATCCCCACCCTGCCGGCCTTGGAGACAATAAGCGTCACCACAGCAGGGGAATTTCCAGCCATGAACGATATCCGTGCGCAGGCCCGGTCATTCGGAGCGCAAAAATCAGCAGAGATTGAGAATGCGAGGCAGCTTGCCGCACTGCACCTGGCCTGCGGCATAGACCTTGCAGCGGCCCTTCAGGCCGGACCGGAACTGAAGCTCAAATTCATTCGCCGGATCGAACGTTCGATCGAACGCGAGCGGCTCAAAGGCTTTCGCCGGCACTGGAGCTACGATCTGAACCGGCATATCGCGCTGAAACAGGCGCTGGATCGTCTGATAAGTTCGGCGGAAGCGATCCACAGCCGCTTTGCGTCGGCAGCGAAAAGAACGCCAAAGCAAAACGGCGCCCGAAGGCGCCGTCGCTAAGGTTTCAGCCTGCCGTTATTTGGCCGGCTTGCGCTTGCGGCCCAGGCCCATCTTCTTGGCAAGCTGCGAGCGTGCCGCAGCATAATTCGGCGCAACCATAGGATAGGACGGATCGAGACCCCACTTTTCGCGATACTGATCTGGCGTCATGCCGTAATGTGTCATCAGGTGACGCTTCAGAGACTTGAACTTCTTCCCGTCCTCCAGACAGACGATGTAATCGTCATGCACGGAGCGCTTCGGATTGACGGCAGGTTTTTGCTTGTCCGCAGGCGGCTGTTCGACCGCGCCGCCAACACGTCCGAGAGCGGCATGCACATCGGCAATCAGATTCGGAAGTTCACCGACTGGAACCGGATTATTGCTGACATAGGCGGCAACAACGTCGGCCGTCAGCTCAATCAGCATGTCTTGATTTCTATTTGGTGTCTCGACAACGTCCATATTTATTCAGGCCCCAATGCGGGTTTGAGTTTGGCCTCTTTCTTCCTTTTTGAGGCATTGCGCGATTTTGACCAAGAGAGTAGCGCCACGATTCGCGTCGAAAATCTTCATGGCGTCGCCTGCCAAGCAAGTCAATTCAACATTTTTTTAAATAATGAAATGTGTCTTAGTCATTCGAGGTGTTTCAGCGAGTTCTCTTTCTGCAGAACAGCGCCTCAAACGTTGCAATCGCCAAATTTCAGCAAAGCGACGCTATAAGGCATATATATACTACATCTTTTATCTGTTGCTAATCAACTTTGAGTAGTTTTTTCAACGTAGTGCACGCTCCTGCTCAAGCCCGGCACTATGGTAAGGCAAGATGTACATCAGGCAGTCGAGTTGACCCGCCCGGGCAAACTCTACAAAGAAACCCTTGAACATGAGGCCGCGGGCGTGTTCATTCGCCATTCGAAAAATCGATAAAGCGAGTAACAATGACCGGCCCCGGCATATTTTCCGACATCGAAAGCCCCCTGACCGAGGAGCGTCCGCAAACGGACAGCCATCACGGCATCACCCGGGTTGACGAGTTCTCCTGGCTGCGCGCGCAGAACTGGCAGGACGTATTCCGCGACCCCGCGCAACTCGATCCGGCTATCCGCAGCCATCTTGAGGCGGAGAATGCCTATCAGAGCGCCTTGATGGCCGATACGGTCGAGTTGCAGAAGCGCCTCTTCCAGGAGATGAAGGGGCGGATCAAGGAAGATGACTCTTCAGTGCCCTTGAAGGACGGCCCCTTCGCTTACGGCTCCTCCTTCAAGAAAGGTGGCGAACAGCCGCGCTTCTTCCGCACGCCGCGTAACGGCGGGGCTGAGGAAATTATCCTCGACGGCGATGCCGAAGCCGAGGGCAAGGCCTATTTCCGCATCGGCAGCGTCGATCACTCATCCGACCACAAGCGCCTGATCTGGGCTTTCGACGACAAGGGTTCGGAATTCTACACCCTCAATGTCCGCGACCTCGCCAACGGCAAGGAACTGGCTGATGTTGTTCCTGACACGGGCGGCGCCGGTGTCTGGAATGCTACCGATGACGGCTTTTTCTACACCCGCCTCGACCAGAACCACCGCCCGTCGAAGATCTTGTTCCACAAGCTCGGCACCGACCACGCCGTAGATCGCCTTGTCTATGAGGAAACCGACCCCGGTTTCTTCATGAATGTCGGCGGCGCGCGCCGCAACGACTGGATATTCATCGGCATCAATGACCATGAAACGTCGGAATATCGCCTTCTCAAGGCCAGCGAACCGCTGGCCGAGCCGAAGCTGGTCGAGCCGCGCTCGCCCGGCCTGCAATATGACCTCGAAGAGGGCGGCGACATCTTCTTCATCCTGACCAATGCGGACGGCGCCAAGGACTTCAAGATCATGACGGCTCCAGCCGATGATCCGCGTCGCGTAAATTGGAAGGAACTGGTGCCGCATGAGCCGGGGCGTCTCATCCTGTCCATCCTAGGCTTCAAGGACCACCTGGTCCGGCTGGAGCGCAAGGACGGCCTGCCGCGCATCGTCATCCGCGATCGCGCCACCGGCGAGGAACATCTGATCTCGTTTGCGGAGGAGGCATTCTCGCTCGGCCTTGGCGGCTCTTACGAATACGACACGGATACGATCCGCTTCTCCTACTCGTCGATGACCACGCCGAGCCAGCTTTTCGACTACAATATGCGCACCCGCGAGCGCGTGCTGCTGAAGACGCAGGAAGTGCCTTCTGGCCATGACCCGGAAGACTACGTCACCCGCCGGCTGATGGCGCCGTCGCATGATGGCGAATTGGTGCCGATCTCGCTTATCCACCATCGCGACACGCCGCTGGATGGCAGCGCGCCCTGCCTGCTCTACGGCTACGGCTCCTACGGCATCACCATCCCTGCCGGCATCAACACCAATTGCCTGTCCCTGGTCGACCGCGGCTTCGTCTATGCGCTCGCCCATATACGCGGCGGCAAGGACAAGGGTTATGCCTGGTACGACGACGGCAAGCGGCAGAAGAAGACCAATACCTTCCTCGATTTCATTGCCGCTGCGCATCACCTCGTTGCAGAGCGCTACACATCGCATGACCGCATCATTGCGCAGGGCGGCTCTGCCGGCGGCATGCTGATGGGAGCCATCGCCAATATGGCGCCGGAGGCTTTTGGCGGCATCATCGCGGAAGTGCCCTTCGTCGATGTGCTCACTACTATGCTCGACGACACGTTGCCGCTCACGCCGCCGGAATGGCCCGAATGGGGAAATCCGATCGCTTCGGAAGAAGACTACAAAACCATCGCCGCCTATTCGCCTTACGACAATGTCGGCGCCCGCGCCTATCCGCCGATCTTGGCGGTTGCCGGCCTCACCGATCCGCGCGTCACCTATTGGGAGCCGGCGAAATGGGTCGCCCGTCTGCGCAAGCTTAAAAAGGACAGGAACCCGGTCCTGTTCAAGATCAACATGGATGCCGGGCATGCCGGTGCGTCGGGACGGTTTTCACGGCTGGAAGAAATCGCCTACACCTACGCCTTCGCGCTGAAGGTCGCGGGCAAGGCAGGAGCTTGATCCTGAAAAGTTGCGGGCTTTTCAGACAAGATCACGCATCAATAACAAAGGCTTAGTCGAGATGGCGATTCAAGGAAAAATCATCTCGCTCTAAGCTCGGCCGGTCTGATCGGCCGCCTCAGCTTTCCGGCTGTTTGCGTGGCGGGTAGCCATCGGGATGCGGCGGCACCGCCTTCAGATAGGCGGCGATCGCCTCGCGGTCGGCTGGCGAGAGCTTGGCCATGTTCTTCTGGACATCGACCATGGCGCCGCCGACCGAATCATAATCCGGCGTGAAGCCGGTTTCGAGGTAGCTCGCAATCTCCGACGCGGACCATGAGCCGATACCACCCTCACCCGACGTGATGTTCGGAACTACACCCTCGCCTTCGGCCGCGATTGCACCAGCCAGCCACCGGCTCTTGTCCGTGCCGCCGATAAAGTCGCGCGGGCTATGGCATTCGCCGCAATGCCCCGGCCCCTCGACGAGGTACTGGCCCAGCCGCTCCTGTTCCGCGGCACCGCTCTCAAGCGCTATGACCGGTACGCTACTGACGTAAAGCAACTTCCACAGGCCGAGCCCGCGCCGCAGATTATAGGGAAACGACAGCGTGTGGTCGGCTGCTTTTCCGGCAACCGCCGGCAGCGTCTTCATATAGGCGTAGAGGTCGGCGACGTCTTCCGGCCTCATCCGTGCATAGGATGGATAGGGAAAAGCCGGATAATAATGCGTCCCGGAAGGGGAAACGCCTCTCAGCACCGCATTGGCGAAGTCCTCCTGCGACCAGCCGCCGATGCCGTCGGTCCCGTCCTGAGAGATATTGGGCGCAACGAAAATGCCGAACGGCGTCTTCAACTGGACGCCGCCGACCAGTTCAAGCTGTGCGGGGCCTTCCGATTTGGGCCGTGCGTGACACGATGCGCAACCTCCGGCCCAGAAAATCCGCTCACCTTTGGCGGCATCTCCAGGGCCAAGGGCAGCTGCCGCTTCCCCGTCAAGCCGCGTCGGTGTGGTGAGCAGCCAGAAAGCCGCTGCCCCCACACCGCACAGCAACAGGGCTGCGGCACCCAATTTACCGAACACAGCCATCCGGCTTCGACCAGATCAGCTCTTCTTGATGCGGAAGGTCTCATGGCAGCCGCCGCAATTGGCCGCCACTTTGCCGAACTCCACCTTGAGCGCATCGAGATCGGCGGGCGCTGCGGCGACGGCTGCGGCTGTATCAGCCCGGAACTTCTCGACCTTCGCCTGGAAACCGGCCATGTCTTCCCAGATCTTGGGCGAGGCTTCCGTGTCGCCCTTGTCCGTTCCTTCCGGGAACAGCGCAGCGACGTCGATCTTCTGGGCATCCTCGCTCAGCGTCTTCAACGCATCGAGCACGACTGCGGCATCGAAAGGCTTCTCGCCCTTGACCATCGGCGCAATCGCTCCGACTGCCTTGCCGTTTGCCTTCATGATCGCCTGGCGATCGGCAATCGGATCGGCAAAGGCGGCGGAGCCAGCCAACGCCAGCGCGGATAGGGCAAGTATAAGTGTTCTCATGAAATAACCTCCGGGTTGCAATTTCGCTGCCTGGGCACGCCCACGGAAAATGGCCGAAAAGACCTTTACATTCTCCTCACCATTGCGTGAGCGGGACGTGAACGCAACCAGCATGCCGCAGGAATCAAAAACCCCGGCCGAGCCGGGGTTTTCTTCGTTTCGAGGCTTGTGCCACCTTGCTGACTATGGCTCGGGATCGATCATCAATCCGTATCGATCCCGAATAAATCAGGCCTTCTCATACAGTTCGAGCACGTAATCCCAATTAATGAGGCTATCGACGAAGGCTTCAAGATATTTCGGACGCGCATTGCGATAGTCGATGTAATAGGAGTGCTCCCACACATCGACGCCGAGAATCGGCGATGCGCCATGGACAAGCGGGTTCTCGCCATTCGGCGTCTTCGAAATCGCGAGCTTGCCGTCCTTGACCGAAAGCCATGCCCAGCCGGAGCCGAACTGCGTCGTGCCGGCGGCGATGAAATCGGCCTTGAACTTGTCATAGCCACCGAGGTCGCTGTCGATGGCCTTCTGCAATGCGCCGGGCAGCTTGTTGCCGCCGCCGCCCTTCTTCATCCACTTCCAGAAATGGACGTGGTTGTAGTGCTGCGCGGCATTGTTGAAGAGACCGGCATTCTTGCCGAATGACTGCTTGACGACTTCTTCCAGCGAAAGCTTGTCCATCCCGGCTTCAGCGGCGAGCTTGTTGCCGTTGTCGACATAGGCCTTGTGGTGCTTGTCGTGATGGTACTCCAGCGTCTCCTTGGACATATAGGGCTGGAGTGCCTCGTAGTCATAGGGCAATGCGGGCAGTTCAAAGGCCATGGTCATACTCCTCAATCTGGCAATGTGCGGTAAATTCCTACCGGACAGACATAAGATGGAATTGCCGCAAGACAACCCCATCGCTGCGCCCCGTTGTAGGCCAACAGACGCAAAAGGGGCAGCCAGTTTTCAACAAAATCCGCAGGATTGAGGAATTATTTTCTTACGCTGAGGCGGAAGCGTGCGCCCAGTCCCAATAAAGCTCGCGCGCCTTCCTGGCGACCGGACCCGGCTGCAGCTCGCGATCCTCGATCTTGATTACCGGCACGACCTTGGAATGGTTTCCGGTCGAGAAGATCTCGTCGGCTTCGAGGAACTCGCGCACCGACAGCGCCTTTTCCGTCGTGCGGAAACCATAGTCGGCAAGCAGCGAGATTGTGCGGGCGCGCGTGATGCCGGAAAGGAAAGTCCCGTTCGGGGCCGGCGTGAAGACATGGCCATCCTTGACCAGGAAGATGTTGGACGATCCTGTCTCGGCAACATTGCCGAGCATGTCGAGCACCAGCGCATTGTCGAAGCCGCGCATTTTGGCTTCCAGGATCGCGCGGCCGTTGTTCGGATAAAGGCAGCCGGCCTTGGCATTGGTGGGCATGGTCTCGATGGTCGGCCGGCGGAACGGCGAGACGGTTACCGAAAATCCGGTCGGGGCGATCATCGGCGCCTCGTAGAGACACAGGCAGAACCGCGTGGATGCCGGATCGGCGGGCACGCCCATATAGCCGCCATGCTCGGCCCAATACATCGGCCGGATATAGACGGCAGTATTGCCGTCGAATTTCTTCAGCCCGTCCCAGGTCAGGCTGACGATTTCCTCCGGCGTCATGGTCGGCTTGAGCCCGAGCGCGATGGCCGAGGTGTTGACGCGCTGCGAATGCAGGTCGAGATCAGGCGCTACGCCCTCGAACCAGCGAGCGCCGTCGAATACGCTGGTGCCAAGCCACATGGCATGGCTGCGCGGCCCGATCACCGCGACATTGCCCTCGTACCAGTCGCCATCGACAAAGGTCCAGGTCTTGGTTTGCGCAGCCGTGGAAAGTGACATGGGAGTGATCCGTCTATGTGATGAGCTGTTCATTGGAAGACAGTTTGCTGTACCTCGTCAACTGTCGCGGCGGGAGAATTGTTGATGCCACGGCCTGCTGGCATCGGCCGCATGGGCCCTTTTGCCGAAATGGCTTTAAATCCGAAATTCGTTCCCAGCCTAGGTCATGGACTCATAAATATGATCGAAATGGCGCCTGAAACGGCGATGAGATGCCAGGAGAAGCCCGCCGGTCGATGTGATTCATCGGCCAAGGGCATCGACGCCGCAGCTCGAAGCCGTTTCGGCGTCCTTCGGATGTGGGCCCTCTGGCCGGCTACTTTGTCGCGAAGGACTTGAAAATGAACGACATTTCCTGCGCCTTCGCTCCTCGTATCCGACCAGATGGCCTCACACCATTTCGACCAGATTTATGAGTTCACGACCTAGCTCCTAGGTGATACCAATTCGTTGCGCCGCACCGGCGCAACGATGCGCGAGAGGATTGATGCGCCACACCGCTTATGTGTTTGATGCCTATGGCACGCTGTTTGACGTGCACGCTGCCGTCCGCCGTCATTCCGTCAAGGTCGGCCCCGATGCCCAGCAGCTTTCGGACATCTGGCGGGCCAAGCAGCTTGAATATTCCTGGGTGCGCACCCTCATGGGCTCCTTCATGGACTTCTGGCAATTGACCGAGCAGGCGCTTGATTTTGCCTTCGCCAAGGTGCCGTCCGCCGATCCGCAATTGCGCCAGGATCTGCTCGAAGCCTATTGGCAGCTGGATTGCTATCCCGAAGTCCCGGCGGTGCTGAAGGCGCTCAAGGCTGACGGCGCGCGGCTGGCAATCCTGTCGAACGGATCAACCGCGATGCTGGAGGCGGCAGTCAAGTCGGCTGCGCTCGACCAGGTGCTCGACGATATTTTCTCAGTCGATGCCGTCCGGCGTTTCAAGTCCGACCCCGCTGTCTATGACATGGTGACGACTGCCTGGCGCCTCTATCCCGATGCGGTGTCGTTCCAATCATCGAATCGATGGGATGTCGCGGGCGCTGCGCGATTCGGATTCCGCACCGTGTGGATCAATCGCAGCAGCCAGCCCGACGAGTATCGCGATCTTCAGCCGGACCTCATCCTGCCCTCACTGGAGGGATTGCCCACCGGCGGCTGACCGTAAATTCTGTTGCCGAAAGGTCACAGTTATACGGCGATCACATCTTCGCCTTGCTTTGTTCACCCTGTGGCCAGATTTGGAACCCCTATCGCTGGCTGAAAGTAACGGGAGGAAAAGCATGCCGCTCACGCGGCGTTCACGCTTTTTTGTGATGTCGGCTCCTATGCATTTCGGCATCCCGGATTAGAAGGGCAACATGGCTACAACCTCAGATACACTCCCCCATTTCACCCGGCGCCGGTTTCTCAGCGCAGCCGGTGCAGGCGCTGCATCGATCGCCCTGTCGGCCTGCAGCACCGTTTCGCGCGGCCCCTATATTGACGGCCCGCCGCCTGAAACCCCACCGCTCAGCGTTGATCCTGCCTTCGGCAACTATGTTTCAATGTATGGCCCAGTGATCGACGAAGGCTATGAGATCCCAGCCGTGCCGATCAATAAAGTCGACAAGCGCTTCTATCGCCAGATCGTTCAGGACCCCACCGGCGAGCGCCCCGGCACCGTGGTCGTCGATACGTCGAACCACTTCCTTTATCTTGTACGCGAAGGCGGCGAGGCGATGCGCTACGGCGTCGGCCTCGGCCGGGCCGGCTTCGAATGGTCCGGCCGCGCCGTCATCCAGTGGAAGCGCAAATGGCCGCGCTGGACCCCGCCGACCGACATGATCAAGCGCGATCCGAAGCTGGAAAAATACAGCGCCGCCAATGGCGGCATGGATCCGGGCCTGCTCAATCCGCTCGGCGCGCGCGCTCTCTATATCTTCCAGGGAGGTGAAGACACGCTCTACCGCGTTCACGGTTCGCCGGAATGGTTCTCGATCGGCAAGTCGGTTTCATCCGGCTGCGTGCGCCTGATGAACCAGGACATCATCGACCTTTACGATCGCGTCCCCAACAAGACGCCGATTCTGGTCACCGGCGGTCTCGGGGTCGCCTGACCCCGTCCACCCACGGTCCACATAGGGGCGCCTCAAAACCCCTTTTTGAGGCTCCCCAATATGCCGCGCACCAGTGCCCGGCCGACCTGTGATCCCACAGACCGCACCACGGACTTGATCGCGGCTTCCGCCACGGTCTGGCGGTTCGATGCCCGCGGCCGCGGTGCGCGGCGCGACGAGCGATCATCGTCATCATCGCCAAAGCCGGGAATGGTCCAGCGCGTCCGACCAGAATCCCGGCCTTCGTCCTGCTGCTGGGCCTGCTCCTCGGCCTTCTGCGCCTCAAGCGCCTTCTTCTGCAAAATCTCGAAGGCCGATTCGCGGTCAACGGTTTCGTCATACTGACCCGCGACGGGGCTCTCGGCGACCAGCTTCTGCCGCTCCTGGGGCGTGATCGGGCCAAGCCGCGATGAGGGTGGGCGAATCAGCGTCCGCTGCACCATCGAGGGAACGCCCTTTGCCTCCAGCGTCGAAACCAGTGCTTCGCCGGTACCAAGCTGCGTGATCATCTCGGCACAGTTGAAATCAGGATTGGGACGGAACGTATCGGCTGCCGTCTTCACGGCTTTCTGTTCGCGCGGCGTATAGGCGCGTAGCGCGTGCTGGACGCGGTTGCCGAGTTGGGCCAGCACCGTCTCCGGCACGTCGAGGGGGTTCTGCGTGACGAAATACACGCCCACACCCTTGGAGCGGATCAGCCTCACCACCTGTTCCACGCGGTCCACCAGCGCCTTGGGGGCGTCGTCGAACAGAAGATGCGCCTCGTCGAAAAAGAAGACGAGTTTCGGCTTGTCGGGATCGCCCACTTCCGGCAGCACCTCGAACAGTTCCGACATCAGCCACAGCAGGAATGTCGCATACAGGCGCGGATTCATCATCAGCTTGTCGGCCGCGAGCACATTGATGGCGCCACGCCCATCCCGCGTCGTGCGCATCAGATCGGGTATCTTCAAGGCCGGCTCGCCGAAGAAATTGTTGCCGCCCTGCTGCTCGAGCACCAGCAGCGACCGCTGGATGGCGCCCACCGAGGGCTTGGTCACGTTGCCGTAACGTGCACCGATCTCGTCGGCGCGGCTGGCGATATTGGCAAGCAGGGCCTGCAGATCCTTCATGTCCAGAAGCAGCAGACCTTCTTCATCCGCGATGCGGAAGGCGATGTTCATCACGCCTTCCTGCGCTTCGGTGAGGTTCATCAGGCGCGACAGGAGCAGCGGCCCCATTTCAGAGACGGTGGCCCGTATCGGGTGCCCCTGCTCGCCGAATAGGTCCCAGAAGATCACCGGAAACTCCTGGAACTCATAGGGGTCGAGCTTGATCGTCTGGGCGCGCGCCGTCAGGAAGTCCTTGGCTTCGCCCATCATGGCTATGCCGGAAAGATCGCCCTTAATATCTGCGCAGAACACCGGCACGCCGGCATTGGAAAACCCTTCCGCCAGTATCTGCAGCGTCACCGTCTTGCCAGTGCCGGTCGCGCCGGTCACCAGACCATGCCTGTTGCCATATTTCAGCAGAAGCGTTTCGGGCCTCTGGTAGCTATCGTCCGGCTTGCGGCTGGCACCGATGAAAATGCTGTCTTCCTGCGCCATACTGTTCCCGTCTCCGACATCGCTTATCCAATCACCGGTACCCGACAAGCTTGCGATTGTTCAGGTGCCGTCTGTCCCGACAAGGTATAGTGGCGTGGTTGCACCGCCACAACGGCAATCGAACAAATTGACGATTGCAGGTTGCGGTTGCGGCCGCTGTTTGGCATCCAACGGCGCAGGCCACGACGAATGTCTGATCGTTTGTTGCATTGCGGTATCGAGCCGCTCGCCATAGAGTTCCACTCTGTGCCGATGCGGGCATGAAAAGGGGATGCGGATGGACGCGCAAACCATGTTTGGCGATGTCGAGTTTCCTGCCAATGATCGGCAAAGATGGCTGGAATTGGCGCAAAAGGCGCTTGCCGGCGCCTCTTTCGAAGAGGCATTGGTTTCGCACACTGACGACGGCATTCGCATCGATCCGCTTTACGACCGCGCGGAAAAGCCGGAATACCTGCCACGCCAGAACCCGGATACCCCCTGGGCCATCGTACAGCGCATCGACGACCCCGATCCGCGCCGCGCCAACGCGCTTGCCCTGGAAGAACTGGCGCAGGGCGCAACCGGGCTTGCGCTGGTGTTCGAGGGCGCGCCAAACGCCTTCGGCTATGGCCTGCCGGCAACGGCTGAAACATTGGAGGCGGTGCTGGAAGGCATCGTGCTCAACCGGACCTATCTGAGAATCGACGTGCATCCGGCGAGCCGCGCCATGGCCGACTGGCTGGTTGCTATCCTGACCACGCGCCGGGCCGATCCCTCCAAGCTCAACCTTTCCTTCGGCATCGATCCGGCAGCGATTTTCGCCGGCACCGGGCGGCTCCGAATGTCGATCGAGGCGCTGCAGGCCTCGATGCCGCAGTCGCTCGCTCACTTCTTTGCGCTGGGCGTGCCGGGTGTCCTGCTCGAGGCCGATGGCCGCGTGCTGCACAATGCGGGAGCCACCGAGGCGCAGGAACTCGGCGTCATGCTGGCCTCGGCAGTTGCCCATCTGCGGCTATTCGAGGAAGCGCGGCAGGCGCTCGTCTATGCCGCCCCGCATATCGGCTTCTCGATCAGCGTCGATCAGGACCAGTTGCTGTCGATGGCCAAAATCCGTGCCTTGCGCAAGCTCTGGGCTCGTATCCAGCAGGTCTGCTCGATCCCGCCCTCACGTGCGACGATCCATGCCGAAACGTCTTATCGGATGATGACGGTCAAGGACCCTGAAACCAACATATTGCGCACAACCCTGGCCGGCTTTGCCGCTGTCGCCGGCGGCGCGGATTCTCTATCCATCCTGCCGCACACAACCGCCCATGGGCTGCCCGAGCATTTTGCCCGGCGAATCGCCCGCAACACCCAACTCATCATGGCCAGCGAAAGCCATGTCGGTTTCGTCGCTGATCCGGCTTCCGGTTCAGGCGGTATCGAAGCTTTGACCAACGCGCTCTGCGATGAGGCCTGGCAGGAGTTCCAGCGGGTCGAGGCTGAAGGCGGGGCCTTGAACAGCCTGAAGCAGGGGCGGATCCAGCAGAGGGTGCTTGCGGCGAGGGAAAGGCGCGCGGAAGCCTATCGAACCGGCAAGCGCGCCCTGGTCGGCACCACGATCTATCCGGTCAAGACGGAGCGGCCGGTCGAGACGATGAATGTCGAAAAGCGGATCATAACGCCGGCGGAAGCGGCGGTATCCTGCCAAAAACTATGCCCCGTCAGGATCGACGAGCTACTCGGAGCGAAATAGATGATCCCGGATTTTTCGAAGATCGGATGGTCCGGCGAAGCGTCGGGCGCGAATGGCAACGGGGCGGAGGTCTGGCATACGCCCGAAGGCATTCCCGTCAAGCATCGCTACGGGGTGGAAGACTTCGAGGGCCTGCCCTATCTCGACACTTATCCCGGCATGGCGCCATTCATCCGGGGTCCCTACCCGACCATGTATGTCCAGCAACCCTGGACTATCCGCCAATATGCCGGCTTCTCGACAGCCGAGGAATCCAACGCCTTTTACCGGCGCAATCTCGCCGGCGGCCAGAAGGGGCTTTCGGTCGCCTTCGATCTGGCCACCCATCGCGGCTATGACAGCGACCACCCGCGCGTTGCGGGCGATGTCGGCATGGCCGGCGTGGCCATCGATTCCATTCTCGACATGCGCCAACTGTTCGACGGTATTCCGCTCGACCAGATGACCGTGTCGATGACCATGAATGGCGCCGTGCTGCCGATCATGGCGCTCTATATCGTTGCCGCCGAAGAACAGGGCGTCGCGCAGAAGGACCTTGCCGGGACCATCCAGAACGACATTCTGAAGGAGTTCATGGTCCGCAACACCTATATTTACCCGCCAAAGCCGTCGATGCGGATCATTTCCGATATATTTTCCTATACTTCGCGCCATATGCCGAAGTTCAACTCGATCTCCATTTCCGGCTACCACATGCAGGAAGCGGGGGCGACGGCGGACCTCGAACTCGCCTATACGATCGCCGACGGTATCGAATATGCCCGCGCCGGGGTAGCTGCCGGGCTGGACATCGACAAATTCGCGCCTCGCCTATCCTTCTTCTGGGCGATCGGCATGAATTTCTTCATGGAAGTGGCCAAGATGCGGGCGGCCCGCCTGATCTGGGCAGGCCTCATGCAGAAGAATTTTTCGCCAAAGAACCCGCGCTCGCTGTCGCTGCGCACCCATTGCCAGACCTCCGGCTGGTCGCTGACGGCACAGGATCCCTACAACAACATCATGCGCACCATGATTGAGGCGATGGCGGCCACCCAGGGTCACACCCAGTCGCTCCACACCAATTCCTTCGATGAGGCGCTTGCCCTGCCGACCGATCATTCGGCGCGGATTGCCCGAAACACGCAACTCATCCTGCAACTGGAATCGGGCACGCCGCGCATCATCGATCCATGGGGCGGATCGGCCTATGTCGAGCGCCTGACGCATGATCTGGCGGCACGCGCGCTTGCCCATATCGAGGAGGTGGAAGGCCTGGGCGGCATGGCCGCCGCGACCGAAAAAGGCATCCCCAAGCTGCGTATCGAGGAAGCCGCCGCCCGCACCCAGGCCCGCATCGATTCCGGCCAGCAGGCGCTGATCGGCGTCAACGCCTTCCAGCCGAAGCAGGATATCGAGATCGATGTCCTGAAGATCGACAATGCCGAGGTACGCGCCCGCCAGCTTGCCAAGCTCCAGCAGTTGAAGGGCACCCGTGACGTGGCCGCCGCCGAAAGCGCGCTCGAAGCGCTGACCCAGGCGGCGCGCTCGGGTGAAAACCTGCTTGAATTCTCCATCCGCGCCGCCCGCGCCAACGCCACCGTTGGCGAAATTTCGCTGGCCCTGGAAAAAGCATTCGGCCGCCATGTGGCAAGTGTGCGCACCATTTCCGGCGTCTACCGCAAGGAGATCGGCGAGAACGCCGCGGCTGACCACGTTCAGGAGCAGATCGCAGCTTTCGAAAAGAAAGCCGGAGCAAGGCCGCGCATCCTTGTCGCCAAGATGGGGCAAGACGGCCATGACCGCGGCCAGAAGGTGATCGCGACGGCATTTGCCGATCTCGGCTTCGATGTCACCGTCGGGGCAATGTTTCAGACGCCGGAAGAGATCGCCAAGATCGCTGCCGACAACGATGTCCACATCGTCGGCGCGTCCTCGCTTGCCGCCGGCCACCTGACCCTGATCCCGGAACTGCGCGAGGCGCTGGACAAACTCGGCCGCAAGGACGTGATGATCGTCGCCGGCGGCGTCATCCCGCCCCAGGACTACGAGGCCGTCCGCAGGGCCGGCGCGTCGGCGATCTTCCCGCCGGGAACCGTCATTCCGGAGGCGGCCGAAAAGCTCATGGACGCGCTACTGGCACGGTACTGACTGGTTATAATCCCTGTTGCAACGCTCGCCCCCATTGAGTTATAATTCTTGTTGCAACTCAATGGAGCGAGCCATGAATGTCGTTCTGCGAAGGATCGGAAATTCGGAAGGTGTGATCCTGCCAAGAGAGTTGCTTGAACGTCTTCAAGTCAAGGCAGGAGACCGGCTGGAGATCATCGAAACCGAAAAGGGCATTGTCCTCCATCCGGTAGATGACAGTTTCGAGCGGCAAATGAAGGCCGCGCGCGAAGTCATGGATAAATATAAGGTCGCGCTTCAGAAGCTGGCCGAATGAGCTGGGAGTTTCTGAGCCGTATGGCGGTCGAGGCGATGCATGCCGAGCAATTGCGCCGGCATGGCGGAGCATTCGGGCTGCGGGATGAAAACGCTCTTGAGTCAGCCCTCGCGCGGGCTGAAAACAAGGCCCATTACGGCGACCCGACGATTCACGAGCTTGCAGGCGCCTATGTCTTCGGCATCGCGCGAAACCATGCCTTTGTCGATGGCAACAAGCGCACGGCGATCGTCGCCGCCGGCGCCTTCCTGATCATCAACGGCTATGCTTTGACCGCAGATAATGGAACGCTCTACGAATTTGTGATGGGCGTTGCCGCCGGCGAGATCGATGAAGCCGGGGCAACTGCGTTCCTGCGCGACCACACCGAGCCGGTGCGGGACTGATCTTCCCTCACCCCTCGGCGGTCATCGCCGTGATTTCCCATTCCTTGCCGTTCACCACCGCGACATCGCCCACTGCCTTGCCGAACAAAGCCATCGCCATCGGCGAAACATGCGAAATCGTGCCCTTGGCGGCGTCCGCCTCGTCCTCGCCGACAATCTTCCAGCGCTTCTTGGCGCCCTCGTCATCCTCGATCGTCACCGTCATGCCGAAACGAACGACGGTGCTGCCCGGCTCGGGAATGGACACTTCCGCCGTCTCGCGGCGCGCGGTCCAGTAGCGCAAATCACGTGAAGCCAAGGCGATGCGTTCGCGGTTTGCCTCACGCTCGGTGGTCGCCAGTTCTTCCCGCAACACCGCCAGTTCCGCCTCGATGGCGGCAAAGCCTTCCGGCGTCACCAGATTGCGATGCTGGCTGACCGGCCGCTCGCCAATATCGGCGAGCACATTGTCATTGTCGTCTTCGCGTGTGAATGCCCTGCTCATCAAGAGAAAGTAGGGATCGGCGCGACTGCTGACAAGGCGTTCGCAGAGGTTAGAGCCGCAGACGGGCGCAGGCGGCCGACCTCGATGCCGTTCCAGTTGCGCAGCATCGGGTTGGCAAATCCTGTCAGCTGCCCTGCCAGCGCTGCATCATTCGCCAGAAGCTTGGCCAGCACCGCAGCCACCATGACCTCGGCGGCGCGTCCCGCCCCGTCATCGCATTTAAGCGCAATTCCGAGCCCCAGTTCCGGCAAGGCCGCGCAGAACACACCCTCGGCACCGATCTTGACGAAAATTTGCCCCGGTGCTGCTTCCATCAGTTTCGTGTCCGCCCTGCCGCTGCCGGCGACATAGAAAGGCTCGGCCATGCAGGCTTCCATCAGCCGCTTGGCCGCCCTTGCCCTTGCCGGCGCAAGGCCGATGCCGGTCGCCATGCGGGCAAAACCACGCGCAACATTTTTCAGCGGCACCGCATAGGTCGGGATCGAGCAGCCATCGGTACCACGATTGTCGGCGCCGTGGCGCGCGCCGGTCACCCCCTCCAGCGCCTCGCACACCATTTTCTGGCACTCGTGCCCAGCTTTCACATAGCCGTGATGGTCGATGCCTGAATGGCAGCAGGCACAGAGAAAACCGGAATGTTTTCCCGAGCAATTGTTGTGCAAGGCGGTGGGCGATCCGCCACTGCCCGCCAGCTTGACGGTCGCCTGCTGCGATGTCGGCCAATGGGCGCCGCACTCCAGCGCACCGACATCGAGCCCTGCCTTCGCCAGCATGGCACTGGCAAGTTCCACATGCGCGGCTTCGCCGCTATGCGAGGCGCAGGCCAGCGCCAGTTCCTTGTCCTTGAAGCCATAGGCGTCCGCAGCGCCGGTTTCGACCAGCGGCAGCGCCTGTATCGCCTTCACCGCCGAGCGGGGAAAGACCGGGCGCTCGATGTCGCCGATTTCCAGAACCGTTCCGCCATCCGCATCCACGACAGCAACGCAGCCGCGATGGACGCTCTCCACGACGTCGCCGCGCAGAACCTCGACAAGTACCGAATCCGTCATTTTCGAAACTTCGCCCCTATCGGCCGGCCAAGACGCCGCCGGACAAAAACCCGCCATCAACCGCCAGCGTGTGGCCATTGATATAACTCGACTCCGGCGAGAGCAGAAACGCAACCGCCGCCGCCACTTCCTCCGGCTCGCCATAGCGCGCCTGCGGAATGCTGCTTGTCCAGGCCCGCCGCTCTTCCGCGGAGGGGCGGACGGATGACATATCCATTTCGACAGGCCCCGGCGCCACGCAATTCACTCGCACGCCACGGCTGCCGTATTCCAGCGCCAGCACTTCGGTCATGAGTTTCACCGCGGCCTTCGAAGCGCCGTAAGCCAGATGGCCGCCATTGGCCCGCTGGCCGGACACCGACCCAATCGTCACGATCGACAGTGTCGCGCCCATGCGCTCCAGCGCCGCCTTGGCGGCAATAAAGGTGCCGACCAGATTGATATCCAGAACCTCGCGCAACAGTTCAGCGCTGGTTTCTTCTGCCGAAACGTCGCGCATGATCGAAACGGCACTGACCAGCCCGCCGATCAGGCCGAGCCGATCCACCACTTCGTCAAAGGCGTCGGACAATTCGTCTTCGTCGGTGACATCGGCCTGGAGGAAAACCGCATTCTCATCGGCCAGCAGGTCTTCGGCCGCCAGCAGCGCTTCCTCGTCGGCATCGATAATTGCCACCGGCCAGCCGTCATCGAGCAGGCGCCGGGCAACCGCTAATCCGATTCCCGATGCGCCTCCGGTGACGACGGCCGAATGCTTCATCTGATGCGGTCCAGAATGGAGACGTAATTCGCCACCGCGGCGCCACCCATATTGAAGATGCCGCCGAGCTTGGCGCCCGGCACCTGGATGCCGCCCGCCTCGCCGGTAAGCTGCATTGCGGTCAGCACATGCATCGAAACGCCTGTTGCGCCGATCGGGTGCCCCTTGGCCTTCAAACCACCCGAGGGGTTGACCGGCAGCTTGCCGTCCTTGGCGGTATAACCTTCCAGCGCAAGCTTGGCGCCCTCGCCGCGCTTTGCCAGGCCCATCGCCTCATATTCGATCAGCTCGGCAATGGTGAAGCAGTCATGCGTCTCGACAAAGCAAAGGTCCTCCAGCGTCACGCCGGCCGCCCTCAACGCGCGCGCCCAGGCTTCCTCGCAGCCTTCGAACAACAGGATGTCGCGCTTCGACATCGGCAGGAAATCCTGCACATGCTCATTGGCCCGGAACGCCACCGCCCGGCGCATGGAAAGCGCATTGGAGCTGTCCGTCAGCACCAGTGCCGCCGCCCCATCCGACACCAGCGAGCAGTCGGTGCGCTTCAGCGGGCCGGCAACGAAGGGGTTCTTCTCGCTTTCATGGCGGCAGAACTCATAGCCGAAATCCTTGCGCAGCTGCGCATAGGGGTTCTCGACGCCGTTCTTGTGGTTCTTGGCCGCAATCATGGCGAGCGCGTCCGACTGGTCGCCGTGGCGCTGGAAATAGGCTTGCGCAATCTTGCCGAACACACCGGCAAAACCGGCCGGCGTATCGCCGTCTTCGGGAAGGTAGGAGGCCTTGAGCAGGTTCTTGCCGATCTCCGGGCCGGGCGTCGTCGTCATCTGCTCGGCGCCGACCACCAGCACTGTGCGCGCAGCCTTGGCATCGATCGCGCGGATGCCCTGGCGCACGGCGGCCGATCCGGTTGCGCAGGCATTCTCCACCCGCGTCGCCGGCTTGAAGCGCAGGCGGTCATCGGCCTGCAGCACCAGGCTTGCGGTGAAGTCCTGAGGCGAGAAGCCGGCGTTGAAATGGCCGAGCACGATCTCGTCGACATCGTCGGGGCCGATGCCGGCATGGTCGAGCGCATCGGCCGCCACCTTGGTGATCAGGCCTTCCAGCGTCTCGCCTTCCAGTTTGCCGAAACGCGAATGCGCCCAGCCGACAATGCATGCAGTCATGAAAACCTCCATCGGCGGGCGCCGGCGCGCCATTTGCCGTTCCAATCCATTTCGCCAACTTCCGGCCAACAATCAATCTTTTTTGCAGTGCGGTAAAGTTCTCAGTTTCGATCTGCGGCCAATTTTTCTTGATTGATCAGTCAATAAAAAATAAGCTTGCCACCAAGGAGAAATGCCGTGCCCAAAGTCGGAATGGAGCCCATACGTCGCAAGGCGCTGATCGATGCCACCATCTCGGCCATCGGCGAGCGCGGCTCGCTCGACGTCACCATGTCGGAGATCGCCGGCCGCGCCGGCGTGTCCTCGGCGCTCGCGCATCATTATTTCGGCGCCAAGGACGACCTGCTGGAAGCGACGATGCGGCATCTGCTTACCGAACTCGATGCAGATGCCCGCGCAAGCCTTCAGGCGGCCAACACCCCGCGCGACCGGGTCCGCGCCATCATTGCCGTGAACTTTTCCGACAAGCAGTTTCGCCCCGAGACCATCGCCGCCTGGCTCACCTTCTATGTAGCCGCGCAAAAGACGACCGCCTTGCGGCGCCTGCTGCGCATCTATGCGCGCCGCTTGCATTCCAACCTGATGAGCGGCCTTGTCGGATTGATGCCCCGGCCCGAGGCCGAGCACACCGCAGAGTCGATCGCCGCCCTCATCGACGGCCTCTATATCCGCCGCGCGCTTCGTGACGGCACGCCCAATGCAGCGAGCGCGATCTCGTTGGTCGAAGATTATCTCAACACCAAGCTTTCCCAGCGCGAGCGGCAGTCATGACCCGACCCAACATATTGATCATCATGGTCGACCAGTTGAACGGAACGTTCTTTCCCGACGGGCCGGCCGATTTCCTGCATGCACCGCATCTGAAGGCGCTGGCGGCGCGCTCCGCCCGGTTCCGCAACAACTACACCGCCTCGCCGCTTTGCGCGCCCGGCCGCGCATCCTTCATGAGCGGGCAACTGCCATCGCGCACCGAGGTCTATGACAACGCCGCCGAATTTGCCTCATCGATCCCGACCTTCGCGCATCATCTGCGTGCTTCCGGCTACCAGACCTGCCTGTCCGGCAAGATGCATTTCGTCGGCCCGGATCAGTTGCACGGCTTCGAGGAGCGGCTGACCACCGACATCTACCCGGCCGATTTCGGCTGGACACCGGATTACCGCAAGCCCGGCGAGCGCATCGACTGGTGGTATCACAATCTCGGCTCCGTCACCGGCGCCGGCACCGCCGAGATCACCAACCAGATGGAATATGACGACGAAGTCGCCTTCCACGCCACGCAGAAGCTCTACGATCTTTCCCGCCAGTCCGACGATGCTGCCCGCCGTCCCTGGTGCCTGACGGTGTCCTTCACCCACCCGCACGACCCTTACGTCGCGCGCCGGCAATATTGGGACCTCTATGAAGGCTGTCCAGCGCTGGAGCCGGAGGTAGGCTTCATCCCCTATGCCGAACAGGACCCGCATTCGCAGCGTCTCTACACGGCCAGCGACTATGACAGTTTCGATATCTCGGCCGAGCAGATACGCCGCTCGCGGCAGGCTTATTTCGCCAATATCTCCTATCTCGATGATCATGTCGGCGAACTGGTCTCGGTGCTCGATCGCACCCGCATGCTGGACGACACGATCATCCTGTTCTGTTCCGACCATGGCGACATGCTGGGCGAGCGCGGATTGTGGTTCAAGATGAGCTTCCTGGAGGGGTCCGCGCGGGTGCCCCTGATGGTCGCCGGCAAAGGCATTGCGCCCGGCCTCATCGAGGCACCGGTGTCCAACCTCGACATCTGCCCGACCCTTTGCGACCTCGCCGGCATCGACATGAGCGCCATCATGCCGTGGACGGACGGGCAGTCGCTGCTACCCTTGATACGAGGAGAAAACCGCACCGCTCCTGTCTTCATGGAATACGCCGCCGAAGGCTCCTCTGCCCCGCTCGTGGGCATCCGCGAGGGCCGCTACAAATTCATCCATTGCGAGATCGACCCGCCGCAACTGTTTGATCTGGAATCGGATCCGCAGGAGTTGGTCAACCTTGCCGCCGACCCGGCCAATGCCGCCCTCGTCGCGAGTTTCATGGAAAAAGTACGGGCGCGCTGGGACATGGCGGGCTTTGATGCCGCCGTGCGCCAAAGCCAGGCCCGGCGCTGGGTCATCTACCCGGCGCTGCGCAACGGCGCCTATTACCCATGGGAATTCCAGCCGCTGCAAAAGGCCTCCGAGCGCTACATGCGCAACCACATGGATCTCAACGTGCTCGAAGAGCAGAAGCGCTTTCCGCGAGGAGAATGACATGATCACAGTCTGGGGCAGAGCTACATCTTCCAACGTGCAAACCGTTATGTGGGCCTTGGCGGAACTCGACCTCCCCCATGAACGGATCGATGCGGGCGGCCCGTTCGGCGGCCTTGATACGCCGGAATTTGCTGCCATGAACCCCAACCGGCTGGTGCCGGTTCTGCGCGACGGCGGCGAATATCTTTGGGAAAGCGCCTCGATCGTCCGCTATCTGGGCGCGCGTTATGGTTCGGAACAGTTCTGGCCATCAGATCCGTTGAAGCGCGCCAAACTCGACCAGTGGAGCGACTGGACGAAAACCACACTGGTGCCGGCCTTCATCACCAATGTCTTCAAGCTGATCATTTCGAAGCGTCCCGGCGAGCGCGATGAAGCCGCAATCCGCAAAGGCGTCGCGGAACTAGCCAACGTCATGCGCATCTTTGATGAACGGCTTTCCGAGGCCGCCTATCTCGGCGGCGACGAGCCTTGCTTTGCCGATATCGTCGCTGGCGTCCTGCTCTACCGCTATTTCACGCTCGAAATCGAGCGGGCCGACCTGCCGCATCTTGAAGCCTATTACGAGCGGCTGACAAGGCGCCCCACCTATGCGCGGCACGTGATGATTTCCTATGACAGCATGAGGGCGAAATGACAGCCAGCCTGGAAGCGGATTTCGTCATCATCGGCTCAGGCTCGGCCGGTTCTGCCATGGCCTATCGCCTGTCCGAGGACGGCAAGCATTCGGTCATCGTCATCGAATATGGCGGCTCCGATTTCGGGCCGCTGATCCAGATGCCATCGGCGCTGTCGATCCCGATGAACATGGCACGCTACGATTGGGGCTTTTCCACAGAGCCCGAGCCTCATCTGGGCGGGCGCATGCTCGTCACCCCGCGCGGCAAGGTTCTCGGCGGCTCCTCCTCCATCAACGGCATGGTCTATGTGCGCGGCCATGCGCGCGATTTCGACCATTGGGCCGAGGAAGGTGCTGCCGGCTGGAGCTATGCGGATGTGCTGCCGTATTTCAAGCGCATGGAGCATTCGCATGGCGGCGAGGAAGGCTGGCGCGGCACCGATGGCCCGCTCCACATTAAGCGCGGCCCGCGCCTCAACCCGCTCTATGCCGCCTTTGCCGATGCCGGACGCCAGGCCGGCTTCGAACTGACCGACGACTATAACGGTTCCAAGCAGGAAGGCTTCGGTCCGATGGAGCAGACCATCCATCATGGCCGGCGCTGGTCTGCCGCCAACGCCTATCTGCGCCCTGCCCTCAAGCGGCGCAATGTGAGTCTTGTCAATGGCTTCGCCCGGCGCATTGTCATCGAGAATCAACGCGCCGTCGGCGTCGAGATCGTTACCCGCAAGCAGATTCAGGTCGTCAAGGCGCGGCGCGAAGTGATCATCGCCGCTTCCTCCATCAACTCGCCCAAGCTCCTGATGCTATCGGGCATCGGGCCTGCCGCGCATCTGCGCGAGCACGGCATCGAGGTGGTCGCGGACCGGCCCGGCGTCGGCCAGAACCTGCAGGACCATATGGAGCTCTATATCCAGCAGGAGGCGACGCAGCCGATCACGCTCTATTCGGTTCTGAACCCGTTTTCCAAGGCGCTCATCGGAGCGCGCTGGCTGTTGTTCAAATCAGGCCTCGGCGCCACCAACCATTTCGAGGCCGCCGCCTTCGTGCGCTCGAAACCCGGTGTGGACTATCCCGACATCCAGTATCATTTCCTGCCGGCCGCGATCCGCTATGACGGCAAGTCGGCGGCGAAGTCGCATGGCTTCCAGGCGCATGTCGGGCCTATGCGTTCCAAATCGCGCGGCGCCATCACCTTGCGGTCACCCGATCCGTGGGAAAAGCCTCAGATCCGCTTCAACTACATGTCGCATCCAGATGACTGGGCCGATTTCCGTCATTGCATCAGGCTGACCCGCGAGATTTTCGGGCAGGCTGCGTTCGATCCCTTTCGAGGCGAGGAAATTTCACCCGGCAGCCACGTCCAGAGCGACGAACAACTGGACGATTTCATCCGCGAACATGCCGAAAGTGCCTTCCATCCCTGCGGCACCTGCCGCATGGGCCGCGCCGACGATCCGAAAAGCGTGGTCGATCCCGAATGCCGCGTCATCGGGGTCGATGGCCTGCGCGTGGCGGATTCCTCGATTTTCCCGCGCATCACCAATGGCAATCTCAACGGCCCTTCCATCATGACGGGCGAGAAGGCCGCCGACCACATACTCGGCCGCACGCCGCTCGCGCCTTCCAACCAGGAACCCTGGATCAACCCGCGCTGGCAGGCGAGCGACAGATAGAGCCTTTGCCACCCCCCTCTGGCCTGCCGGCCATCTCCCCCTCAAGGGGGGAGATCAATCGGCCGCTTGGGTTTCACCACTCCAAAGGCTCGCAGAAGGAGCGGCAAGACTAAAGCTGCTGATCTCCCCCCTTGAGGGGGAGATGGCCGGCAGGCCAGAGGGGGGTATAACAGCAATGACGTCGAAACATTCGGCCGACTATTTCGGCAAAAACCAGGACCACGCCATGAAAGCCCAGCCCAAAGCCTCGCACTACATCAATGGCCGCTTCGTCGATGACGAGCAGGGCGCACCGCTGCCCGTCATCTATCCGGCGACCGGCGAGATGATCNCTTCGTCGATGACGAGCAGGGCGCACCGCTGCCCGTCATCTATCCGGCGACCGGCGAGATGATCGCGACCCTGCATTCGGCTACGCCGAATATCGTGGAACTGGCAGTCGAGGCCGCCCGCGCAGCACAGGGCGCATGGGCGCAGCTAAAGCCTGTGGAACGGGGCCGCATCCTGCGCCGGGCAGCCGACCTCCTTCGCGCCCGCAATGAGGAACTCGCACGACTTGAGACGCTCGACACGGGCAAGGCGATCCAGGAGACGCTGGTTGCCGACGCCCCCTCCGCAGCCGACTGCCTCGAATATTTCGCCGGCGCCATCGCCACCTATAATGGCGACTTCATCGATCTCGGCGGCCCCTTTGCCTATACGCGCCACGAACCGCTTGGCGTCTGCGTCGGCATAGGCGCATGGAATTATCCGATCCAGATTGCCGGCTGGAAGTCGGCGCCAGCCCTCGCCATGGGCAATGCCATGGTGTTCAAGCCGTCCGAGACCACGCCGTTGTCTGCCCTGGCTCTCGCCGAAATCTATTCCGAAGCCGGCCTTCCCGACGGGTTGTTCAATGTCGTGCAAGGCTATGGCGATGTCGGAGCAGCACTGGTCGAGCATGAGGTGGTCGCCAAGGTTTCGGTCACCGGCTCGGTGCCGACCGGCCGGAAGGTGTTGTCGCTCGCCGGCTCGAAGATGAAGCACGCCACCATGGAGCTTGGCGGCAAATCGCCCTTGATCGTCTTCGAGGACGCCGATCTCGAAAACGCCATCGGCGGCGCCATGCTGGGCAATTTCTATTCCACCGGCCAGGTCTGCTCGAACGGCACACGCGTCTTCGTGCACAAGGATATCCATGACCGTTTCGTGGAACGCCTGGTCGAGCGAACGAAAAAAATCCGCATCGGCGATCCGCTCGACCCGGAAACGCAGATGGGGCCGCTGGTCAGCAAGGCCCAGCATGAGAAGGTTGTCGGCTATATCGACATCGGCCGGCAGGAAGGTGCTGCGCTCGCCTGCGGCGGCAATGTGCCTTCCCTGCAAGGCTTCGACGGCGGCTTCTTCATCGAGCCGACCGTTTTCACCGAAGTCACCGACAGCATGCGCATCGCCCGCGAGGAAATCTTCGGCCCGGTTATGAGCGTGCTGAAATTCGATAGCGAGGACGAAGTCATTGAGCGCGCCAACGCCACCGAGTTCGGCCTTGCCGCCGGCGTATTCACGCGCGACCTGGCGCGCGGGCACCGCGTCATCGGCGAGTTGCAGGCGGGCACATGCTGGATCAACGCCTACAACCTCACGCCGGTGGAAATGCCCTTCGGTGGCGTCAAGCAATCCGGCATCGGCCGCGAAAACGCACTGGCTGCCCTTGGCCACTATTCGCAAGTCAAATCGATCTATGTCGAGACAGGCGACGTTGACAGCCCCTACTGAGCGTCCCTGCCGGTCTCTTCATGTCCGGTGAGAACAGCATTCCACGCAAAAGGTCTTGAGCGGACGATCCGGTCGGGCAGGCCGGCAAATTTGGTAGGCTTCTTCTTGAGCAAAAAGCGCGTTCTGGGAAAATCACGCAGGTTTTCAACAAGCGCGCGTCCTCCCAGCCGCCGCCCACCAAAGGCCCCAGAATGCTCGCCAAGCTCAGCCATCTCGACCGCCTCGAGGCCGAGGCAATCCACATATTCCGTGAGGTGGCGGCGACCTTCAGCAAGCCGGTGATGCTCTACTCGATCGGCAAGGATTCATCCGTCCTGCTGCATCTGGCCATGAAGGCGTTTTACCCCGCCAAGCCGCCCTTCCCCTTCCTCCATGTCGACACGACCTGGAAGTTCCGCGAGATGATCGAATTTCGCAACGCCATGGCCAAGCAACTCGGCTTCGACCTCATCGTCCACATCAATGAGGACGGCGTTCGCGACAATATCAATCCGTTCGACCACGGCTCCAACACCCACACCCACATCATGAAGACGGTGGCGCTGCGCCAGGCGCTCGACAAACATGGCTTCGACGCCGCCTTCGGCGGCGCGCGCCGCGACGAGGAAAAGTCGCGCGCCAAGGAGCGCATCTTCTCCTTCCGCAACTCCAGCCACGCCTGGGACCCCAAGAGCCAGCGCCCGGAAATGTGGAAAATCTTCAACACCCGCATTTTGCCCGGCGAATCCATCCGCGTGTTTCCGCTGTCGAACTGGACCGAGATCGATATCTGGCAATATATCCTGCAGGAGAATATTCCTATCGTGCCACTCTATTTCGCCAAGCAGCGCCCGGTGGTCGAGCGCGACGGCATGCTGATCATGCGCGATGACGAGCGCATGGTACTGCGCCCCGGCGAAGTCGTGGAAAACCGGCTGGTCCGTTTCCGCACGCTGGGCTGCTATCCGCTCACAGCGGCAATCGAATCCGACGCCACGGATCTCCCCGGCATCGTCAGCGAAATGCTCATCGCCCGCACCTCCGAGCGTCAGGGCCGCTTGATCGACCGCGACGAGGCCGGTTCGATGGAAAAGAAGAAGCGCGAGGGGTATTTCTGATCATGCAGCACGTCCGGGCAGAAGAAGTCGTCACCGCCGCAAGCGTGCAGGATTATCTTGCCGGCCAGGAGCGCAAATCGCTGCTGCGCTTCCTCACCTGCGGCTCCGTGGATGACGGAAAGTCGACACTGATCGGCCGGCTGTTGTCCGACACCAAGCAGATTTTCGAGGATCAGCTTACCGCCCTCCACAATGATTCGCGCAAATATGGCACCACCGGCGACGATATGGATTTCGCCCTGTTGGTCGACGGTCTGGAGGCGGAGCGCGAGCAAGGCATCACCATCGATGTCGCCTATCGCTTTTTTGCGACACCGAAGCGCAAATTCATCGTCGCCGATACACCCGGCCACGAGCAATATACCCGCAACATGGCGACCGGCGCCTCCACGGCGGATCTGGCCATCGTCCTGATCGATGCCCGCCAAGGCATATTGCGTCAGACCAGGCGGCACTCCATCATCGCCTCGCTGCTCGGCATCCGCCACATCGTGCTTGCCGTCAACAAGATTGACTTGGTCGATTTCGATCAGGAGATTTTTGACAAGATCGCCGGCGAATATGTTGAATTCGCGAAGAATCTCGGCTTCGACACGATCGTGCCGATCCCGCTTTCGGCACGCTATGGCGACAATGTCACCAGCTCGTCCGCCAATATGGGCTGGTATGAGGGCCCCACCCTTGTCGAACATCTGGAAACGGTGGAGATCGACCAGGCGCAGGCGCCCTTTCGTTTCCCGGTCCAGTTCGTCAACCGGCCAAATCTGGATTTTCGCGGCTTTGCCGGCACCGTTGCGTCTGGTTCCATCGCTGCAGGCGATGAGATCGTCGTGGCGAAGTCAGGGAAATCGGCGCGCATAAGGCGCATCGTCGCGCAAGGCGGCGACCTGCCGCGCGCCGTCGAAGGCCAGGCCGTCACCATTGTGCTGGATGACGAAATCGAAGTCTCGCGCGGCAATGTGCTGGTCGCGCCAGCAGAGCGGCCCCATGTCGCCGACCAATTCGCCGCCAATATCGTCTGGTTCGACGAGCAGGCGCTTTTGCCGGGAAGGTCATACCTGCTGCGCACCGAGACCGACCAGGCCAGTGCCACGGTCACCGACCTCAGCTACCGTGTCAATGTCAATGATTTCGCGCATGAGGCTGCCAAGTCACTGGCAATGAACGAGGTCGGCGTCGTCAACATTTCCGTGCAGTCGCCGCTGGTCTTCGACGCCTTTTCCAACAATCGCGCGACCGGCGCCTTCATTCTGATCGACCGCATCACCAATGCGACGGTCGGCGCCGGCATGATCCTCCATCCTTTGCGCCGCGCCGATAATATCCACTGGCAATCGCTCGATGTCGGCAAGCAGGCGCGCGCGGCGGCCAAGCACCAGAAGCCGGCGGTGCTGTGGTTCACTGGACTGTCCGGCTCGGGCAAATCCACCATCGCCAACCTGCTTGAAAAGAAGCTGCATGTCGCCGGCAAGCACACCTATATCCTCGACGGCGACAATATCCGCCACGGCCTCAACCGCGATCTCGGCTTCAGCGAAGCCGACCGCGTGGAAAATATTCGCCGTGTCGCCGAAGTTGCCCGCCTGATGGCCGATGCCGGCCTGATCGTGCTGGTCTCCTTCATCTCGCCCTTTCGGGCTGAGCGCCAGGTGGCGCGCGAACTGATGGAAGAAGGCGAATTCATCGAGGTTTTCGTCGACACCCCGTTCGATGAATGCGCCCGCCGCGACCCGAAAGGCCTCTATGCGCGGGCGATCAAAGGCGAGATCAAGAACTTCACCGGGCTCGATTCACCTTATGAGCCTCCGGAAAAACCTGAACTTCACTTGCAAACGCTCGGCAAATCGCCAGAAGAGATGGTAGATGTCCTTGAAGGCTGGTTAGGCGAGCGCGACAGTGCAGATCAACTCTACGACGGCGACGGCATCTGACGACGAGGCAATGCTCGACCTGTTCGAGCGCCTGGCGCTCGAAGCCGGGCGCGTGGTGATGGAGGTCTTCAATGCCGACATCACCGTCAGGCGCAAGCCCGACGCCTCACCGGTCACTGATGCCGACCGCGCCAGCGAAAAACTGATCCTCGAAGGGCTGCGTGCCGCCTATCCGCACATTCCTTGCGTGGCCGAGGAAGAAGCATCCGAAGGCATCGCGCCGGCAAATCCCGGCCGAACTTTCTTCCTTGTCGATCCACTCGACGGGACGAAGGAGTTCATCGACCGCCATACCGATTTCACCGTCAATATCGCTCTCATCCGCAATGGCAGGCCGGAAATCGGGGTCGTCTACGCGCCGTGCACGAGGCGGTTCTTTTCAGGACGGCCCGGCCTGGCACAGGCGATCGACGTGACCCCGGACCATCGCATGACGGGTCGGCGCAAGATCGGCGTGAGACAGGCACGGGTGCCGCTCGCCATCGTCGCAAGCCGCTCGCATCGAACGGCCGAAACCGATGCTTTTATCCGCAAGATCGAGGCCGCCGAAATCGTCTCGGTCGGCTCGTCGCTGAAATTCTGCCTTGTCGCCAGCGGCGAGGCAGACGTCTATCCGCGCTTCGGCCGCACCATGGAATGGGACACCGCCGCCGGCGATGCCATCCTGCGCGCGGCAGGCGGCATCACCCGGACGCCCGACGGCAGGCCGCTTGTCTATGGCAAGCGCAACCAGCCGCAGGAGACGGACTTCGCCAATCCATCCTTCATCGCTAGCGGCCGTATCTCGGGCCAGCCCGGCGTTCCGGCCTGGCCGTAACTGAAATTGCTACCTATTCCGCAGCGCTCCTTGCCGGCTGCGCGGCGACGAAATCGCTGATCGCGGCGATGATGCGATCCTGATCCTGTGTCGTCAGGTAGGGGTGCATAGGCAGGCACAAAATGCGTCCCGGCAGAGTTTCCGAAACCGGCAGCCCACCCGGTGCCTGGGGATATTGCGCATAGGCCACCTGCTGGTGCAGCGGCTTGACGTAGTAGATCACCGTCGGAATGCCCTGCTCCTGCAAATGCGCCTTGAGCGCATCGCGATGCGGCGTCTCGATCGCATATTGCGCCCAGGCCGAGCGCGAGCCTTCCGGGATATGCGCCACCTTCACGACATTGTGCAGGCCGTCACGATAGCGCTGCGCCACTTTCTGGCGCGCCTCCATCTCGTCTTCGAGGATGGCGAGCTTTTCGATCAGGATCGCCGCCTGCAGCGTATCGAGGCGTGAATTCAGGCCGACATGGATATTGTCATATTGCGTTTCGCCCTTGCCGTGGAAGGCGAAGGAGCGCAGCCTTTCGGCGAATTCATCGTCATCGGTGAACATGGCTCCGCCATCGCCATAGCAGCCAAGCGGCTTTGCCGGGTAGAAGCTGGTCGAGCCGACCTTGGCGAATGAACCGCACATCCTGCCATTGACGGAGCCGCCGATCGCCTGCGCGGCGTCCTCGATCACCAGCAGGTTCTCCCGCTCGGCAATTGCGGTGATCGCCTCATAGTCGGCTCCAAGGCCGAACAGGTCGACCGGAATGATCGCACGCGGCTTCAACTTGCCTTCCGCCTTGATCATCGCAATCGCTGCTTCAAGGCTTGCTATATCGATATTGTAGGCGTCGGGATCGATATCAATGAAGACCGGAACCGCCTTGGCAAGCGCCACCACCTCGGCCGTCGCCGCGAAAGTGAAGCTCGGCACGAATACCGCATCGCCCGGGCCGATGCCCGATGCCAGCAGCGGCAGAAGCAGCGCATCCGTGCCATTGGCGCAGGCCACCGCATGCTTGGTGCCGACATAGGCCGCGATCTTTTTTTCGAACTCGGCCACCTGCGGCCCGAGGATATAGCGTCCGTCATCGACGACGCTCTCCATCGCAACCCTCAGCTTTTCCCGAATTCGCTCCCGCTGCGCGCCAAGATCGATGAATTGCATGTTCGCTCCAAATCGTTCCGCCGATATGCGGTGCTGATAGCAGAGTTTGAATCGGCCAAGAAAGAAACGTGCTGTGCCACGGCCAACAGCGGGTTCAGGGCTTGTTACCTGCGCTCGACGCCAACCCAGTGAAAACCCGCCAAGTGCGGTGAAATCTAGGTCACGTGAGGCGCTCCATCCATCACGAAGAAACATAAAGTGATCGCGCCCGTGATATTACCCGATCTCGTGCCGCCAGGGAGGATTGGCCCCGGCCCGCGACACCGTTATCGCGGCAGCCTTCGTCCCGAGCGCAAGCGCGCTGCGAATCTCCGCCTCGTCAAGCTCTGCCAGCCGGCTCTTTCGTAATGCCCCCTGCTCATGCAGCGAGGCAAGCAGCCCGGCATTGAACGTGTCGCCGGCGCCGACCGTATCGATGACATCGACCTGCTCGGATGCCACGGCGACCTTGTGCCTTTTGGTATAGGCGACGGCGCCATATGCGCCATGCGTGAGAACGATCAGCTTCGGCCCATCGTCCAGCCATGCACCGATCAGGTCCTCGGCCGTGCCTTCATGGCCGAACCAGGCGAGGTCTTCGTCGGACAGCTTGACGATATCGGCTATTCCCACCATGTGCCGGATGCGTTCGACATGGCTTTGCCTGTCCGCAATGAAACCCGGCCGTATATTGGGATCGAGCATGGTCAGGCGACGCCCGCACTCCCTGCGCATCAACGCTTCATAGGCCGAACCGCAGGGCTCGGGGATAAGGCTGATCGCGCCGAACAGCATCGCCTCGACGTCGTCATCGAGAAGCGGCAAATCGGCCTCAGTCAACATGCGGCCCGCCGTGTTGTCGTCATAGAAGGTGTAGCCCGCCTGGCCATCGGCGAGGTGAACGAAGGCCAGCGTCGTCGGTCGCTCCGAAATAACGGCATAGCGTGAGCCGACATTACTCAATGCCAGAACCTCACGGATCTGCTGGCCGAAGCGATCGGACGACAAGCCCGAAAAAAACTCGACCGGTGCCCCCAGCCTTCCAAGTGCAACCGCTGAATTGAACACGGCCCCGCCGGCATAGGGCGCGAAGGCAGGCTCGCCCACGCTGGTCACGCGCGGCAGCATATCGATCAGCGCTTCGCCGCAACACAGGATCATGATCGCTTCCCTTTCCACACTCGCGGCACTCCTTGTCCCACGTCGGATTTCCCGTGCATCTTACGCTCGCCCATTTAAGGCACTATAAGCCGCCGCGATTCCATGGCACAGGCCCGCGACGGGAGGCGGGCAGACCAACGTAACGAGACAAGATGAAATCTGCACCAGCGCCCGCATCATCCATGCCGCAACAGCCCGACCCGAAGGAACTCGCGGCCGAGATCGTGAAGGCGCTAAGGTATCGGGGCGGCAAGGATGCCAATGTCGCCACCCCCCATGACTGGCTGACGGCATCCATCAAGGTCGTGCGCGACCGCATCGTAGATGCATGGATCGCCTCGACCAAACAGATCTATGACGCACAGGCCAAGCGGGTCTACTACCTGTCGCTGGAATTCCTGATCGGCCGCCTCACCCGCGACGCCTTCTCCAATCTCGACGTTATGGCGGCCATGCGGGAAGCGCTGGCGTCACTTGGCGTCGATCTGGACGAGATCGCCACACTCGAGCCCGATGCCGCGCTCGGCAATGGCGGGCTTGGCCGTCTTGCCGCCTGCTTCATGGAAAGCATGGCAACGGTCGGCGTGGCCGCGCATGGCTATGGCATCCGCTATGCCAATGGCATGTTCCGCCAGGAAATCTCGGATGGCTGGCAGGTCGAACTGCCGGAGACCTGGCTCGATCACGGCAATCCGTGGGAGTTCGAGCGACGCGAGCGCTCGATGGAAGTCGGCTTCGGCGGCACGGTCGAGGCGATTGCAGGTCCGGGCGGCCAGGATGAGCGCCATGTCTGGAGGCCGCAGGAGCGAGTGCTGGCGGTTGCCTATGACACGCCGGTGGTCGGCTGGCATGGGAGGCGCGTCAACACGCTGCGGCTATGGGCCGGCATGCCGGTCGATCCGATCCTGCTCGACCGCTTCAATGCCGGCGACCATCTCGGCGCGCTTGCCGAAAGCAACAAGGCCGACGCGCTTTCGCGTGTGCTCTACCCCGCCGATTCCAGCGCCGCCGGGCAGGAATTGCGGCTGCGGCAGGAATATTTCTTCTCCGCCGCCTCGCTGCAGGACATCATCCAGCGCCATCTCAGCCAGTATGGCGATCTTCACTCCCTGCCCGACAAGGCAGCGATCCATCTCAACGACACGCATCCGGCCGTTGCCGTCGCCGAGCTCATGCGGCTTTTGATGGACGTCCACGGCATCGATTTCAATGCCGCCTGGGACATCACCCGGAAAACCTTCGCCTACACCAACCACACGCTACTGCCGGAAGCGTTGGAAAGCTGGCCGGTGCCGCTGTTCGAGCGGCTTTTGCCGCGCCATATGCAGATCATCTACGCCATCAATGCGCAGGTGCTGACCGAGGCACACGCAAGCGGGCAGTTCGATGGCGGCCAGATCAGCCGCATCTCGCTGATCGAGGAAAATGGCGAGCGCCGCGTGCGCATGGGCAATCTCGCCTTTGTCGGTTCGCACTCGGTCAATGGCGTCTCGGCGCTGCATACGCAGTTGATGAAGGAAACGGTGTTTGCCGATCTCCACCGGCTCTATCCCGTCCGCATCAGCAACAAGACCAACGGCATCACGCCGCGCCGCTGGCTGTTCCAGTGCAATCCGGGGCTGACGGCGCTGGTGCGCGAGGCGATAGGCGACCGGTTCCTCGACGATATCGATACGCTGAAAGACCTGGACGCCTTTGCCGAAGACGCCGCCTTCCGCGAGAAATTTGCGGCCGTGAAGCGCGCCAACAAGGAGCGTCTGGCCGCCCTCACCGCGCAGCGCCTGGGCATCCGGCTCGATCCGTCCGCCCTCTTCGACATCCAGATCAAGCGCATCCATGAATATAAGCGCCAGCTCTTGAACATCGTCGAGGCGGTGGCGCTCTATGACCAGATTCGCTCGCATCCCGAGCGCGACTGGACCCCGCGGGTCAAATTCTTCGGCGGCAAAGCCGCGCCCGGCTATCACAACGCCAAGCTCATCATCAAACTGGCCAATGACGTCGCCCGCGTCGTCAACCGCGATCCGGCTGTTCGCGGCCTGCTCAAGCTGGTCTTCGTTCCGAACTATAATGTCAGCCTGGCCGAAATCATGATACCGGCAGCCGATCTTTCCGAGCAGATTTCGACTGCCGGCATGGAAGCCTCCGGAACCGGCAATATGAAATTCGCCCTCAACGGCGCCTTGACCATCGGCACGCTCGACGGCGCCAATGTCGAGATCAGGCAGCACGTCGGTGAGGACAATATCTTCATCTTCGGGCTGACAGCCGAGGAAGTGGCCGAGCGCCGCAACAATGGCTATGCCCCGCGTGCACTGATCGAAGGCACGCCCGAACTGGCGCAGGCGCTTGCGGCGATTTCATCCGGCGTTTTCTCGCCCGACGATCCAAATCGATATCGCGATCTGGTTTCCGGCCTCTATGACCACGACTGGTTCATGGTGGCTGCCGACTTCGACGCCTATGCTTCCATGCAGCGCAGAATCGACGCCGTCTGGCGCGATCCCGCCGCCTGGCATGCGAAATCCATCCGCAACGTGGCGCGAATGGGGTGGTTTTCCTCCGATCGGACGATCCGCGAATATGCAAACGACATCTGGAACGTAACTGCTTGATGTGATTGCATGGTGGCTGCCGCGTGGGTCATCGCGCAAGACGCGACGCAACAAGGGAGGAGCGGCCGCCAGATGAAAAAGCCGCGCGCCAGGACCGCGAGCGACGAACCGCCCGCAACGGTTGCGGCCAGCGAGGTCGAAGCAATCCTGGCTGGCACGCATGGCGATCCGTTTTCCGTGCTTGGCGTCCAGGCAATTCAGGGCCGGCTTGTCGCCCGCTGCTTCATCCCGCATGCCAAGGAAGTCACCGCTTTCACGCTGGCGGGCAAACCAGCAGGCGAACTGGTCCGCCGCGATGAGGCCGGTTTCTTCGAAGGTCCGCTTTCGGTGCGCAAGCGCCAGCCGATCAAATACAGGGCACGCAATGCGGGCGGCGAATGGTGGTTGTTCGACCCCTATTCCTTCGGCCCGGTCCTTGGCCCGATGGACGATTATTTCATCGCGGAAGGCTCGCATCTGCGGCTGTTCGACAAGCTCGGCGCCCATCTGATCGAGCATGAGGGCGTCGCCGGCGCGCATTTTGCGGTCTGGGCACCCAATGCCCGCCGCGTTTCGGTGGTTGGCGATTTCAACGATTGGGACGGCCGCCGCGATGTGATGCGCCACCGGCGCGATACCGGCATCTGGGAGATATTCATCCCCGATATCGACGCAGGTCGTGCCTATAAATTCGAGATAATCGGCCCGAAGGGCGAGAAACTGCCGCTGAAGGCCGACCCCTTCGCCTTCCGTACCGAATTGCGACCCGCAACCGCGTCCATCACCAGCGCTCCGCTCGCCCATGAATGGGGAGACCAGGAGCATCGGGCCTATTGGCAAAATGCCGACGCTCGCCGGGAGGCGATCTCCATCTACGAGGTCCATGCCGGATCATGGCGGCGTCATGCCGATGGCGGCTTTCTCAGTTGGGACGAGCTTGCCGACGAACTGATCCCTTACGTCTCCGACATGGGCTTCACCCATATCGAGTTCATGCCGATCACCGAACATCCCTATGATCCGTCATGGGGCTACCAGACGACCGGGCTTTACGCCCCGACCGCACGCTTCGGCGAACCGGAGGGCTTCGCCCGTTTCATCGACGGCGCACATCGGGCCGGCATCGGCGTCATACTGGATTGGGTGCCGGCGCATTTTCCGACCGACGAGCACGGGCTGGCGCATTTCGACGGCACCGCGCTTTACGAGCACGCGGACCCGCGCAAAGGCCACCATCCCGACTGGAACACGGCGATCTATAATTTCGGCCGCCGCGAGGTTGCATCCTACCTCGTCAACAACGCGCTGTTCTGGGCCGAGAAATACCATCTCGACGGGCTGCGGGTCGATGCGGTCGCCTCGATGCTTTACCTCGACTATTCGCGCAAGGCGGGCGAATGGCTGCCCAACAAGCATGGCGGCCGCGAGAATCTGGAGGCCGTGAGCTTTCTGCAGAACATGAACATCGCGGTCTATGGCGCTCATCCCGGCATCATGACGATCGCCGAGGAATCGACCTCATGGCCGAAAGTCTCGCAGCCCGTGCATGAAGGCGGGCTTGGTTTCGGCTTCAAGTGGAACATGGGCTTCATGAACGACACGCTGCGCTACCTGTCGAAGGAGCCGGTCCACCGCAAGCATCACCACAACGAAATCACCTTCGGGCTGGTCTATGCCTTCAGCGAGAATTTCGTGCTGGCGCTTTCCCATGACGAGGTGGTCCACGGCAAGCGCAGCCTGCTCAACAAGATGGCTGGCGACGACTGGCAGAAATTCGCCACCCTGCGCGCCTATTACGCCTTCATGTGGGGTTATCCCGGCAAGAAGCTGCTGTTCATGGGGCAGGAATTCGCGCAAGGCGCGGAGTGGAGCGAGGCGCGCCAGCTCGACTGGTATCTGCTCGACCGGCCTGCCCATCGTGGCACACACCGGCTGGTGCGCGATCTCAACCATCTCTATCGCGCCCGCCCGGCCCTTCATGCGCGCGACTGCGAACCGGAAGGCTTTTCCTGGCTGATCGTCGATGACAGCGCCAATTCCGTCTTTGCCTGGCTGCGTATGGCGCCGGGCACCAGGCCGATAGCCGTCGTGTCCAATTTCACGCCGGTGCCGCACGCCAATTACCGCCTGCCCCTGCCAACCGCCGGCAAATGGCGCGAGATCATCAACACCGATGCGGCCGATTATGGCGGCTCGGGCAAGGGCAATCGCGGCATGATCGAGGCCGTGGCCGGCAGGGATGGCAGCGTTCACGCGACTTTGGAACTGCCGCCGCTGGCAACGCTTATGCTCGAACCTGCCGAGAAATAGGTAACCGGGGAGGAAACCATGCCGGCTTCAAGAATAACGCAACCGCTGGCGCGTGACGCCATGGCCTATGTGCTGGCAGGCGGGCGCGGCAGCAGGCTGAAGGAGCTGACCGACCGCCGCGCCAAGCCCGCCGTCTTTTTCGGCGGCAAGACCCGCATCATCGATTTCGCCCTGTCGAACGCCCTGAATTCCGGCATCCGCCGCCTCGGCGTGGCAACTCAATACAAGGCGCATTCGCTGATCCGCCATCTGCAGCGGGGCTGGAATTTCCTGCGCCCGGAGCGCAACGAAAGCTTCGACATCCTGCCGGCAAGCCAGCGCGTTTCCGAAACCCAGTGGTATGAGGGAACCGCCGACGCCGTCTACCAGAACATCGACATCATCGAGAGTTACAATCCGGAATATATGGTCGTTCTCGCCGGCGACCACATCTACAAGATGGATTACGAACTGATGCTGCGCCAGCATGTCGAGGCCGGCGCCGATGTCACCATCGGCTGCCTCGAAGTGCCGCGTAAGGATGCTTCCGCCTTCGGCGTCATGCATGTCGACCAGAAGGACAACATCATATCCTTCATCGAAAAACCGGCCGATCCACCTGGAATTCCAGACAAACCCGACTTTGCGCTGGCCTCGATGGGCATCTATGTGTTCCGCACCAGATTCCTGATGGAGCAATTGCGCCGCGATGCCGACGACCCCGAATCCAGCCGTGATTTCGGCAACGACATCATTCCCCACATCGTGAAGAACGGTAAGGCGGTGGCCCATCGCTTCTCCAAATCCTGCATTCGCTCCAGCGCCGAGAGCGAAGCCTATTGGCGCGATGTCGGAACCATTGATGCCTATTGGGAGGCCAATATCGACCTGACCGACGTTACCCCGGAACTCGACCTCTATGATCGGGACTGGCCGATCTGGACCTATTCCGAACTGAAGCCGCCGGCCAAATTCGTGCATGACGAGGACGGTCGCCGCGGCTCGGCCGTCTCCTCACTTGTCGCCGGCGATTGCATCGTCTCCGGTGCCACCTTGCGCCACAGCCTGATCTTTGCCGGCGCGCGCATCCATTCCTATGCCTTGCTGGAAGGCGTCGTCATGCTGCCCGACTGCCATGTCGGGCGCAGCGCGCGGCTCAGGCGCGTCATCCTCGATCATGGCGTGAACATTCCCGAAGGGTTGGTGGTCGGCGAGGATCCGGAACTGGACGCCAAACGCTTCCGCGTCTCGGAAAAAGGCGTGTGCCTGATCACCCAGCCGATGATCGACAGGCTGGAAGCCTGACGCATGCAGGTCCTTTCCGTTACCCCGGAGATTTTTCCGCTTATCAAAACCGGGGGGCTTGCCGATGTCGCCGGCGCGCTGCCCATCGCGCTCGCCCACCAGGGCGTCGCCACCCGCACGCTGCTTCCAGGCTATCCGGTTGTCATGGCAGCTCTTGCCAAGTCAAAGCCGCTCCTGACCTATCAAAACCTCCACGGCGGAAAGGCGTCTCTTCGCCCAGCGTCGGTTTCGGATCTGGACCTGCTCGTGCTCGACGCGCCGCATCTGTTTGAGCGCTCGGGAGGCCCTTATGGCGATGCCAGCGGCGCAGACTGGGCAGACAATTGGCGGCGCTTCGCCGCGCTCGGCCAGGTCGGCGCCGACATCGCCGCCGGTGCCCTGCCCGGCTATGTGCCCGATCTGGTGCATGCGCATGACTGGCAGGCAGCGATGACGCTTGCCTATATGCGCTACGGCAAGGCAGCCAGCATGCCTTCCGTCATGACGGTCCACAATCTCGCCTTCCAGGGCCGCTTCCCGGCGACGATCTTTCCCGAACTCGGCCTGCCCGACAGCGCCATGACGCTCGACGGCGTGGAATATTATGGCGGCGTCGGCTTTCTCAAGGCCGGCCTGCAGGCGGCTTCGGCAATCACCACGGTCAGCCCGACCTATGCGCAGGAAATCCGCACGCCTGCCTTCGGCATGGGGCTCGACGGACTGATCAATCTGCGCGCTGCCGATCTTGCCGGCATCGTCAACGGCATCGATGTGGACATCTGGAATCCAGCGACCGACCGTCATCTTGCCGCCAACTTCTCCGCCAAAACCCTCAAGCCTCGCGCCATCAACAAGCGGGCGGTGGAGGAGCGCTTTCAACTGGACCATGACAGCGGCCCCGTTTTCTGCGTCGTCAGCCGCCTCACCTGGCAGAAGGGAATGGACATACTGAACTCGATCCTCGACGAGGCCGTTGCTGCCGGTGCCCGGTTCGCCATTCTTGGTGCAGGCGATGCCGCACTGGAAGGCGCGCTGCTGGCGGCGGCTGCCCGCCATCGCGGTCGCGTCGGCACCGTCATCGGCTATGACGAGCAACTCTCCCACCTGATGCAGGGCGGCTGCGATGCCATCGTCATTCCCTCGCGCTTCGAGCCCTGCGGGCTGACGCAGCTTTACGGCTTGCGCTATGGCTGCGTGCCGATCGTCGCGCGCACCGGCGGCCTTGCCGACACCATCATCGACGCCAACGAGGCGGCGCTGTCTGCTGCAGTGGCAAGCGGCTTCCAGTTCGCACCCGAAAATGGCGATGCATTCCTTCATGCCATCCGCCGGGCCATCGCCGCCTATGCCGAGCGCCCGACATGGGCGGCCCTCCAGCGGCAAGGCATGAAATCCGACCTGTCGTGGGAGCGAAGCGCTGAAAAATACGTTCAGCTCTACCGATCGCTGATTATGAAAAAGGCTGCATGACGCATGGCAAGAACCGTTGAAACCACTCCGTTTGCCGACCAGAGGCCGGGCACGTCCGGGCTCAGGAAGAAGGTGCCGGTATTCCAGCAGCCAAACTATGTCGAGAATTTCGTCCAGTCGCTGTTCGATTCGCTTGAAGGCTTTGCGGGCAAGACGCTGGTAGTCGGCGGCGACGGCCGCTACTACAATCGGGAAGTCATCCAGACGGTCATCGCCATGGCCGCCGCAAACGGCTTCGGCCGCGCCATCATCGGTAAGGGCGGCATCCTCTCGACCCCTGCCGCATCCCATATCATCCGCAAATACAAGGCCTTCGGCGGCATTGTTCTCTCAGCGAGTCACAATCCCGGCGGCCCGCATGAGGATTTCGGCATCAAATACAATATCGGCAATGGCGGCCCGGCACCGGAGAAAATTACCGAGGCCGTCTTTGCGCGCTCGAAAGTCATTTCGCGCTATATGATCGCCGATATCGCGCCGGTCGATATCGACACGATCGGCACGACGGAGGCTGCCGGCATGGCGGTCGAGATCATCGACCCCGTCGCCGACTATGCCGAACTGATGAAGAGCCTGTTCGATTTCGAGGCCATCGGCAAAATGTTCGCCTCCGGCTTCCGCATGGCTTTCGACGCCATGCATGCGGTCACCGGCCCCTATGCCAAGGAGATACTGGAACGTCGCCTCGGCGCTCCGGTAGGCACTGCCCGCAATTTCGTGCCGCTGCCCGATTTCGGCGGGCACCACCCCGACCCCAATCTCGTCCACGCCAAGGCGCTCTATGACGAGATGATGGGGCCGGATGCGCCGGATTTCGGCGCGGCTTCTGACGGCGACGGCGACCGCAACCTGATTATCGGCCGGGGTATTTTCGTCACCCCATCGGATTCGCTCGCCATGCTGGCCGCCAATGCCCATCTTGCTCCCGGCTACCGATCCGGGCTGAAAGGCATCGCCCGTTCCATGCCGACCAGCGGCGCAGCCGATCTCGTCGCCAAAAAACTCGGCATCGGCATGTATGAGACCCCGACCGGCTGGAAATTCTTCGGCAATCTGCTCGATGCCGGCATGGCGACCATCTGCGGTGAGGAAAGTGCCGGCACCGGCTCCGACCATGTGCGCGAAAAGGACGGGCTGTGGGCCGTGCTGTTGTGGCTGAACATCCTTGCCGTGCGTAGCCAGAGCGTGAAGGAGATCGCAGCGGAGCATTGGGCGAGTTTCGGCCGCAATTATTATTCGCGTCACGACTATGAGGCGGTGGCGTCCGATGCCGCCAATGCGCTGGTCGATGAATTGCGCGGCAAGCTGTCCAGCCTTCCCGGCAAGGTCGTGCGCGGCCTGAAGATCACGAAAGCCGACGATTTCGCCTATCATGATCCGGTCGACGGCTCGGTCAGTGAACACCAGGGCATCCGCATCCTGTTTGAAGGCGGCTCGCGCGTGGTGCTGCGGCTTTCCGGCACCGGAACCTCCGGCGCGACGCTGCGTCTCTATGTCGAGCGCTACGAACCCGATCCGGCACGCCACGACCTCGATACGCAGGCAGCACTCTCCGACCTGATTGCCGCTGCCGACGAGATCGCCGGCATCCGCCGTCACACCGGCCGTGAGAGCCCGAGCGTCATCACCTGATGAAATCGCGCGAGCGGACTTACGCCAGGCCGCGTTTCGGGGCGGCGGTCACATCGGGCGGAGTGCGCTTTTCGGTCTGGTCGGGTGCCGCGCGGCAGGTCTGGGTGTCGCTGTTTTCCGGCGAAAGGGAGACTGCGCGGCTGGAGCTTGAACCGCAGGGCGAAGGCGTGTTCGCATTGCAGGTGCCCGGACTCGCTGCTGGCACCCGCTACGGTTTTCGCGCCGGTGGCGACTATGCGCCCGAGCGCGGGCTGTGGTTCGATCCCGGCAAGCTGCTGATGGACCCCTATGCGGTCGCGATCAACCGGCCCTATCAGTTCTCGCCCCAGCTTGCCGCAAGGCGTGGCGAAGGCCCCGACACTGCCGCGTTGATGCCCAGGGCGATCGTTACCGAACTGCCGGAGCCCCTGCCCGCCTCCCCGCCGCTGTTCCGGCCGGGCGGCTTGATCTACGAAGTGCCCGTGCGCGCCTTCACCATGCGCCATCCCGACATCCCCGACGCGCAGCGCGGCACCATCGCGGCATTGACCCATCCGGCCATCATCGAGCATCTGCAAAAGCTCGGAGTTGATGCTGTGGAACTGATGCCGGTAACGGCCTGGATCGACGAGCGCCATTTGGCGCCGCTCGGCCTGCGCAATGCCTGGGGCTACAATCCCGTCTCCTTCATGGCGCTCGACCCGCGCCTCGCGCCGGGCGGCATCGCCGAATTGCGCGAAACGGTGGCAGCACTCCGCCACGCCGGCATCGGCGTCATTCTCGATCTTGTCTTCAACCACACCGGCGAGAGCGATGAATTCGGTCCGACCCTGTGCCTGCGTGGCCTCGACGCGCAGGCCTATTTCCGGCACGACCGAGCGGGAAAGCTCGTCAACGACACCGGCACCGGCAACACGATCGCCTGCGACCGGCCGATCATACGCGAAATGATCCTCGACACGCTCCGCCATTTCACCCGCCATGCCGGCGTCGACGGATTCCGCTTCGATCTGGCGCCAGTGCTGGGTCGCGGCGAATACGGCTTCGACGGCAATGCCGACCTGTTTCGTGAAATCCGCGAGGATGCCGAACTTGGCGACCGCGTGCTGATCGCCGAGCCATGGGACATCGGGCCGGGTGGCTACCAGCTCGGGCATTTCGCCCCGCCCTTCCTGGAGTGGAACGACCGCTATCGCGACGATATCCGCCGTTTCTGGCGCGGCGACGAAGGCATGGTCGGCCGGGTGGCGACCCGGCTTGCCGGCTCCTCGGAGATCTTTTCCGGGGCACGGACCCGCAGCGTCAACTTCATCGCCGCCCATGACGGCATGACCCTTGCCGATCTCGTCGCCTATGAGCACAAGCACAATGACGTCAATGGCGAACAAAATCGCGACGGGCACGACGAGAACCTGTCATGGAACAATGGTGTCGAAGGCAAGACGTCCAACCAGGAGGTCATCGCCCGGCGCCACCGCGATGTCCGTGCGCTGCTGGCAACGCTGTTTGCCTCGCGCGGCACCATCATGCTGACGGCTGGCGACGAATTCGGACGCACGCAAGGCGGCAACAACAATGCCTATGCGCAGGACAATGATTTGACTTGGCTGGACTGGGCTGGCCGTGACATCGCGCTTGAAGAAGCGGTGGCAGCGCTGTCGGCCCTGCGCAAATCCGTTCCCTCGCTCGGCGAGGTCGATTTCCTCACCGGCGAGGCCTCGCCTGCGCATGGGCTACCCGATGTCGAATGGCTCTCTGAAAACGGGCAACCACTCACCGAATCTGATTGGAACGATCCGGCGCGCCGGCGCTTGACCATGATGCTCGACGGTAAAGACGGGACGCGATTGGCGGTGCTGATCAATGCCGATCGCCGCGCCTCGACCTTCTCCCTGCCCGCCAGCGACGGCATGCGCTGGCATATGGTTTGGGGCGAGAACGGCGAACAGGCACACGAGGCTGGAGCTTTTCTGCTGGCCGGCAGAAGCGTGGTCTTCGCCCGTGAGAAAGACATGTGACAAGCGGAAGGATTGCAAAATGACGGATGCGAACAACGCCGACTGGTGGCGCGGCTGCGTCATCTATCAGGTCTATCCGCGCTCATTTCAGGACACGACCGGAAACGGCATCGGCGATCTGAACGGCATTTCGCAAAGGCTCAGGCACATCGCCTCGCTCGGCGTCGATGCGATCTGGCTGTCGCCCTTCTTCAAATCGCCCATGGCCGATATGGGCTATGACGTTTCGGACTACTGCGAAGTCGATCCGCTATTCGGCACGATCGAGGATTTCGACATGCTCATCGCCGAAGCCCATCGCCTCGGCCTGAAGGTCATGATCGACCAGGTGCTGTCGCATTCGTCCGACCGGCACCCCTGGTTCGTTCAGAGCCGGGCAAGCCGCGACAATGCCAGGGCCGATTGGTATGTCTGGGCCGACCCCAAACCGGATGGCAACCCGCCCAACAACTGGCTCTCCATCTTCGGCGGCTCGGCCTGGGAGTGGGATTCCTTGCGCCGGCAATATTACCTGCACAATTTCCTCGCCTCGCAGCCAGACCTCAACTTCCACAATCCCGACGTCCAGGATGCTCTTCTGGAGACCGTGCGCTTCTGGCTGGAGCGCGGCGTCGATGGCTTCCGGCTCGATACGGTGAATTTTTACGTCCACGACAAGCAGTTGCGCGACAACCCGCCGATGCCTCCGGGTGCTGCCAACGACATTCCCGACACCAATCCCTATGGCTATCAGGAGCATCTCTACGACAAGACGCAGAAGGAAAATCTGGATTTCCTGAAGCGCTTCCGGGCCCTGCTCGACGAATATGGCGCGCGCACATCGGTGGGCGAAGTCGGCGACGGCACGCGCTCGCTGCAGACCGTCGCGACCTATACCGAAGGCGCCGACAGGCTGCATATGTGCTACACATTCGACCTGCTGGGGCCTGAGTTTTCGGCCGCCCATGTGCGCAAAAGCGTCGAGGCCTTCGAGGAGGCGGTCAAGGACGGCTGGATCTGCTGGGCCTTCTCCAACCATGATGTCGTGCGTCACGTCTCGCGCTGGACGAAGCCCGGCAGCGACACAGGGCAGACTGCGAGATTCGCCGTTACACTGCTGTCCTGCCTGCGCGGCTCGATCTGCCTCTACCAGGGCGAAGAGCTTGGCTTCGAGGAGGCCGACATCGCCTTCGAGGATTTGCGCGACCCCTATGGCATTCGCTTCTGGCCGGGCTTCAAGGGCCGCGACGGTTGCCGAACACCGATGGCCTGGCAGGCGCAGGCGCTCAATGCCGGCTTTTCTGCCGCCAAGCCCTGGCTGCCGGTGCAGGAAAGCCATCGCCGACGCGCCGCCGATATTCAGGAGGCCGATCCTCGGTCGGTGCTCGCCCATTACCGCGAGGTGCTGGCCTTCCGGAAGGCTCAGCCCGCGCTCGTCACTGGCTCGGTCAGCTTCCTCGACGCAGGTAAGGACATGCTCGCTTTCCTGCGCAAGACTGCGAATGAAAAGCTGCTGTGCCTGTTCAATTTCGCCGACGAACCGACGCAATGGCAGGCTCCGGCGGGGCTTGGCTCCGTAACCTCGCTCAGCCTGCCGAGCTTCGGCGCAACGATGGTGGGCAACGTCGTATCGCTGCCGGGACTGTCGACCTTTGTCGGGCAGTTCGAATAAGCCTACTGCACCAACGGATTGCCCGCAACTTGCCCCGGTCACCCGGACATCGGCTTCGCCAAGATGAATGCCGAGCGCGGTGAGCACATTGTAAAGAAGCGTATCGACCGTCGCGCTCACCGGCTCCAGAGCCACCTTCAGCGCCGGCAGCAGGATATTGCCCAGACCAAGCAGGTCGAGCCCGAGAACCTCTACCTTCAGCGCACCCGGAGTGCCGATCAGCGACCTGATCAGCGATTGCGTGATGTTTTGCGTCGATACGGTCTTGACCGCGCGCGCATCGATGTCGGACTGGCGGAATTCCAGATTGCTGTAAGCCACGTTCGAACTGGTGACTGCGACTTGCGCCGTAACCCGCACGGCGGGAAGCCTCGCGATCTCCGCACGTCCGTTCGGCAGCGGCGTATTGCGGAAGGTGCTGGAGGTGATGTCGGCTATGCGCAGTTCGAAGATGCCGGGCCGGGCTGCAACGGAAACGGTGGGCTTTCCTGCCCGGCATGAAATGTCGGCAAGCTTGGCTTCGGCGAAAGCCACTTCCGCATAGATCGGCAGCCTTATTTCGACGATGTCGAGCACCGGAAGAACCTTCAAGCCAAGCCTGGTTTCGAGGAAAAGCCGTGTCTGGGCCGTACGCACCACGGTACCGTTCTCGCCAAGCGCAAACCACGGTGTAGATTGCGGCGGCTCGCCGATGGCAAGCGCAAGTTTCGTGGTCAGCAGGCCGGGCACACTTGCCCCGAGATCGACTTCCACCTGCCTGTCGCCATTCGCCAGGGCCGCGCCGGCGGTCAGCACCTCCATCAGGCTTGTCCTTGCCGCCAACCCGCGCGGATGGCTACCAATGGCCAAGGCGCCCGTCGAGCCGAGGTCGAAAAGCTTCGAAAGTGGTATCCTCACGTCACCGGCCTGATTGGCAATCGCCTGGACCGCCAGCCTGGCTTGCGGATCGATACCCGGCACCGATGCCATTGCCGCGGCGATCTGGCCGATCGTGGCGCTCGCATCGAGCACGTCGTTATAAGTGCCGCCGGTAAGGCTGAGGCGTGTGGCGAGCGCATCGAAAAAATCGAACAGTTTCACATCCGCCTTGATCAACGCCTCGTAGTCCATGACGCTCAGCGAAAGGCTGCCGCCGACAAGCCCGCCCAGCACGCCGTTCAATATGCCGTCATGCACGCTCGCAAGTCGCGAGCCGATCGAAAACGCCGCCTGTGCCGAAAGGCTTGCCACGCCCTGCGCCGAAATGACCGGAGGATCGATCAGCGAACTGGCGAAATAGCGTGTGCCCAGCCTGCGCAAAGTTACCTTGACCGCATTGTAGGGCTGTGCCCCGGCCTTGAAGCGTTCACCGACATCTGTTGCCAAGGACGCGATGTAGCGTCCCGGCGTGACGGAAACGGTGGGACCCTCTACCCTCGGATCGAAATCGTCGCCGCGAGCGATGGTGACGCCGTTCATGCCGTTGTCGCCAAGCGTCGTCAGCACGGCGGTTTCTGCCTTGGCAAGATTGGCCGCCGCCGTAATTGCCGCGAGATCGGCCAGCGCCTGCGTTTCGCGCTTTTCGGTGTAGAGCGAGGCTTCATCGACGGCGATGGCGGCAAGAACGATCGCCACCGGCATGCTCATGGCCGTCATGATTGCAATATTTCCGGAAACGCTACGGCGGAACCCCCCCGCCCGCGCTGCCAGGAATCCAATCAGGCCGTGTGCCATCATATGCCTCCGATCCGTATCGTTGACTGGCGCGTGATTGTCATGCCGGGCAGCGGCAGACCGTCGAGCAGGTTCCAGATCGGCAGCGTGCGCGCATCATAGCGGATCGCCACGACGAACTGGTTGTCGTCATCAGCGCTGCCATAGGTGTGGGCCACGATGTTGTGCGGATCGACAAACGGATAGCCGCCGGCATTGCGATTGATGAAATCTGCGGCAAGCGCGCTGCGCTCGGCTTCGCCCAGTCCCGCGATTGCCGTGCGGGCAGCATCGGCCGCAATCTGCTGAACGGAATGGCTGGCCCCGAAATAGATGCCATAGGCGGTCATGCCAAAAAAGAACATGAGGAACAGCGGCGCAACGAACGCGAACTCGATCGCCGAGGTTCCGGCGCGGTTTTGCCAGATCCGATAACGGGGGCCTCTCAAAAGTTCGGACATCTTGTCACCTGCCATGCCATACAACCCTGCGGTGCGTTGCTCTACTCTGTAACTTTAAATTGTATAATAAATCCCTAAACACTACCGCAGATTGAAATCCCTGGTAGGCCTGTCTTCTGGCGCTCTGCGGGCCTGTCGTAGGGTCAACGGCAGTCCTGTTGAAATCGAAAATCACCCTCGCTACTGTCAGCGGCAGAACGGCGGTGGAACGACCGTTGGCTCGCTCATCGAACCCGGTTTGTCACGGTTTCGGGGCGTTCGAAGCACTTGTCGCTGCTGTCTAAGCGCGGCACTCGGGAGAGAGAAAATGTTGAAAAATCTGCTGAAGGCGACCGTGTTCGCCGTAAGCCTGTCCGTGGCAGGAGGGGCGTTCATCGCCCCATCGCTTGCCGAAACCGTCTACAATCGCGGCAATTCGGCCGACCCTGAATCACTGGACCCGCATAAGACATCCACGGTCTATGAAGCCCATATCCTGCGCGACCTGTTTGAGGGCCTGGTCATGCAGGACCAGAATGCCGAAATGATCCCCGGCGCCGCCGAAAGCTGGACGGTCTCAGACGACGGCACCGTCTATACCTTCAAGCTGCGCAGCGGCGCGACCTGGTCGGACGGCAGCCCCGTGACGGCCGAGGACTTCGTCTACGCCTTCCGCCGGCTTGAGGACCCGGCTACCGGCGCGGAATATGCCTCCATGCTCTATGTGGTGAAGAACGGCGAGGAAGTGAACACCGGCAAGGCAAAGCCGGAGGAGCTTGGCGTCAAGGCGGTGGACGACCTGACCTTCGAAGTCACGCTGAAATCCCCCACGCCCTATTTCCTGGAAATGCTGACCCACCAGTCGACCTATCCGGTTAACAAGGCGGCGATCGAGAAGCTCGGCGACGACTGGATCAAGCCGGGAAATCTGGTTTCCAATGGCGCATACACGCTCGCCGAATTCATCCCCAACGATCACATCAAGCTGGTCAAGAACCCCAAGTTCCACGACGCCGCCAATGTGAAGATCGACGTCGTCAATTATTTCCCGACCGAGGATCGTTCGACCGCGATCAAGCGTTTCGAGGCCGGCGAACTCGACAGCAATGACGACATCCCCACCGAGCAGATGGCCGACCTGAAGGCCAAGTTCGGCGACCAGCTTCGCATCGGACCTTATCTCGGCACCTATTACTACGCGATCAAGACCGACAAGGCGCCTTGGGACAATGTCGAATTGCGCAACGCCATCTCCATGGCCATCGACCGCGACTTCCTAGCCGAGAAGGTCTGGCAGAACTCGATGATCCCCGGCTATTCGATGGTGCCTCCGGGCATCGAGGGCTATGAGTCGGCGATGGCCTCCTTCGCCGAAAAGTCGCAGATCGACCGCGAGGACGAGGCCAAGGCGATCCTGGAAAAACTCGGCTACGGTCCCGACAAGCCGCTGAAGATGGAAATCCGCTACAACACGTCGGAAAACCACAAGAACACCGCCGTCGCCATCCAGGAACAGCTGAAGCCTCTCGGTGTGGAAGTCACCCTGATCAACACCGATACGAAGACCCATTACGGGCTTCTGGAACAGAAGGGCGATTTCGACGTCGCCCGCGCCGGCTGGATCGCCGACTACAAGGATCCGGAAAGCTTCCTCGGCATTTCGCGCAAGGCAAGCGGCAACAACTATGCCAACTACAACAGCCCGAAATTCGAGGAGCTGATGGATAAGGCGGCAGCGGCCGGCGGCAAGCCGGAAGAACGCCTGAAATATCTGTCGCAAGCCGAGCGCGTGCTGGTCGACGACGTCCCCAACCTCCCGCTGCTCTACTACAGCTACAAGAACCTCATTTCGCCCAAGCTGACGGGCTTTGTGCCGAATGTGATGGATATCCATCCCTCGCGGTTCATCAGCAAGGAATAGCGCCTCGCATCACCGCCGCCTCCCCTTGGGGAGAGCGGCGAGGTTCACCGATCACGCAGCCGAAGTCTCTTCGGCTGCTTGATCCGTTGAATTTCCAGAGCGGCGCGTTCTGACTCAGGAGTGCCGCCGCTCTACTCCTTGTTCGAGCATCGATCGCCCGAAGTCATGTCTTCGCGTCCGATGCTCCAGCGAAGCGGGGCCTTCCAATGCTGCTCTATGTCATCAGGCGTCTGCTGACTGCCATCCCGACGCTATTCGTCATCGTCACCCTCGCCTTTTTCCTCATCCGGGTCGCGCCGGGAGGGCCTTTCAATCAGGAGCGAGGCCTCAGCCCCGAAATCCGCGCCAATCTTGAAGCTCAATTCGGCCTCAACGATCCGCTCTGGCTGCAATATTTCAACTATCTGAAGAACCTGCTTCACGGCAATTTCGGCCCCAGCTACAACCTGCCCGATTTCACCGTCGGCGAACTGTTTGCGAAGGGCCTGCCGATCTCGATCCAGATCGGAGCCGCCGCACTCATCCTGGCAGTCCTCGTCGGCAGCACACTCGGCATCATCGCTGCCCTCAACCAGAACAGGATCGGCGACTATGCGGTCATCGCCACCGCCACCGCCGGCAGCACCATCCCAACCTTCGTCATCGCCCCGGTGATCCAGCTTCTGTTCGGACTGACATGGCACCTCCTGCCCATCGGCGGCTGGAACGACGGTGCATTCCTCAACAAGATCGGCCCGGTGCTCACGCTCGCTTTGCCGCAGATCGCCATAGTGGCGCGGCTGATGCGCGGCTCGATGATCGAATCCCTGCGCTCCCATCATATCCGAACGGCGCGCGCACTTGGCCTTTCCGGCTGGTCGGTTGTGGTCAAGCATGCGCTGCGCGGCGCCATGCTGCCGATCATCTCCTATGCCGGTCCGGCCGCTGCCGCCCTGCTGACGGGCTCGATCATCGTGGAAACTATTTTCGCCATTCCTGGCGTCGGGCGCTACTTTGTCGATGCAGCACTCAACCGCGACTATACGCTGGTCATGGGCACGGTGGTGGTGATCGCCATCTTCACCATCCTGTTCAATCTCATCGTGGACATCCTCTACGCCTTTGCCGATCCGCGGGTGCGCTATGACTGATATCGCAGCCACCGCGCCGGTCACCGGCCGTTCGTTCTGGGGCGATGCCTGGGCACGCCTGAAGTCGAACAAGGCGGCCATGTTCAGCCTGTTCTATCTGGTGTTCATGGCCATCATCTGCATTGTCGGCCCGTTTTTCGTGCCGCACCAATACACCACCATCTATGCCGATTATGTGCGCACGCCACCCAGCCTGTCGGCCTATCCGCAGGCCGACATGATCGAGACTGCCCTTCACGATGCGGTCAGGCGCATGCGTGTCGACACCCAGGAATGGCACCAGGAGGACGACCGCGTCTTCGTGACCGTTAAGTCTTCCAGGGAGATTGACGAGCGCAACACGCGCTATCTCGACCGTTCCGACACATTCGACGACGCCAGGATCGAAAGCCGATCCGACGACGGCCTGACAATGGTGATGAGCGCGGCGGTCAAGCAGAAATATTTCTTCTTCGGCACCGACAATACCGGCCGCGACCTGCTGTCACGAACGCTCATGGCCGGGCGCATATCGCTGGCCATCGGCCTTCTGGCCGGCGTGGTCGCGGTTGCCATCGGCGTCATCTACGGGGCGACCTCCGGCTTCATCGGCGGCAAGACCGACGAGGTCATGATGCGCATCGTCGACGTGCTCTATTCGCTGCCCTTCATCTTCTTCGTCATCATGCTGGTGGTGTTTTTCGGGCGCAACTTCGTGCTGATGTTCATCGCCGTCGGCGCGGTGCTGTGGCTGGACATGGCGCGCATCGTGCGCGGCCAGGCCCTGTCGCTCCGCCGGCAGGAATATGTGCAGGCGGCCGAAGCGCTCGGCGTGCCGCGGCGCGGCATTCTGCAACGGCACATCATCCCCAATCTGCTCGGGGTGGTGGTCATCTATATGACCCTGCTCGTGCCGCAGGTCATCATCCTGGAAAGCTTCCTGTCCTTCCTGGGGCTCGGCGTCCAGGAGCCGATGACGAGTTGGGGCGTGCTGATTTCGACGGGCGCCAAGAATATCGGCACCGCCAACTGGTTGCTATTCTTCCCGGCCTTCTTCCTCGTCTCCACGCTGTTTGCGCTGAATTTCGTCGGCGATGGCCTGCGTGACGCGCTCGACCCGAAGGATCGCTGACATGGAAAAACCCGCCGAGCCGATCCTATCCGTCAAGGACCTCCATGTCCGTTTCCGCACGCTGGATGGCGAGGTTCATGCCGTGAAGGGCATCAACCTTCACGTCAATGCCGGCGAAACCGTCGCCATCGTCGGCGAATCCGGTTCCGGCAAGAGCCAGACCATGATGGCGGCGATGAAGCTGCTTGCCTCCAATGGCGAGGCGACCGGCAGCGTCGATTATCGCGGGCGCAACCTGCTTGCGCTCACCAAATCCGAGCTCAATGCCGTTCGCGGCCGCAAGATCACTATGATCTTCCAGGAGCCGATGACCTCGCTGGACCCGCTCTACACCATCGGCAACCAGCTGATGGAGCCGATCAGGCGGCATCGTCGTCTTTCGGCCGCCGAGGCGCGCAAGGAAGCGCTGCGCCTGCTCGAGCTGGTAAAAATCCCCGACCCGGAGCGGCGCATGCGCTCCTATCCTTATGAAATGTCCGGCGGCCAGCGCCAGCGCGTGATGATCGCCATGGCGCTCGCCAATAATCCCGACATATTGATAGCCGACGAGCCCACGACCGCGCTCGACGTAACCGTCCAGGCGCAGATCCTCGAACTGCTCGCCGAATTGCAGCGAACGCTCGGCATGGCCATCGTCTTCATCACCCATGATCTGGGCATCGTCCGGCGCTTTGCCGACCGGGTCTATGTCATGCGCTACGGCGAAATCGTCGAGGAAGGCTCCACCGAAGCGCTCTTTTCGGCTCCCAAGGAGGCCTATACCAAAATGCTTTTGGCGGCGGAGCCGACCGGCCGCAAGGCGCCGCCACCCGACACCGCCCCGATCCTGCTCGATGGGCGCAATGTCGAAGTGGTGTTCAGGATCGGCGGCGGTTTGCTTGCCGGCCCTCCGCTGTTGCTGCGGGCGGTCGATTGCATCTCCCTTGCCCTGCGCAAGGGCCAGACCATCGGCATTGTCGGCGAATCCGGGTCCGGAAAATCGACACTCGGCCGCGCGCTGCTGAGGCTGCTGCCCAGCGAGGGCGCCATCCGCTTCGACACGCACGACATCTCAAAGGCGGACCGCGAGCAGATGCGGCCGCTCAGGCGCGAAATGCAACTGGTATTCCAGGACCCGTTCGGCTCGCTGTCGCCGCGCATGACCATCGGCCAGGTCATAACCGAGGGGCTGCTGGTCCATGAGCCGGGCCTGTCGGCCAAGGAGCGCGACCGCCGTGCGGTCGAAGCGCTAAACGAGGTCGGGCTCGACCCGGCCATGCGCAACCGCTACGCGCATGAGTTTTCCGGCGGCCAGAGGCAACGCATCGCCATTGCCCGCGCCATGATCCTCAAGCCCAAGGTCGTCGTGCTGGATGAGCCCACCTCGGCGCTTGATCGCTCCGTGCAGAAACAGATCGTGGACCTGCTGCGCAAGCTTCAGGCAGATCACGAACTGTCCTACCTGTTCATCAGCCACGATCTCGCGGTCGTGCGCGCTATGGCGGACTACATCATCGTCATGAAACAGGGAAAGATCGTCGAGGAAGGCCCGACCGAAGAGATTTTCGACAATCCGCGCGAAGTTTACACCCAGACCCTGATGGCGGCAGCGATCGACGTCACGAGGTTTCGCGTCGCCTGATCGACCGGCAGCCTCAACGTCGCGGCGGCTTGACCGGGCCGACGCCGATATCGACTGTCACGCTGCCCGAAACCCGGACGTCGAAATCCCCGACCTTGAACGTACCGCTATTTGCGGCCTCGTCGTCGGGCTCGGGTGGCAGTTGTTTGACAATCGGTTCGGGCTGTTCAAACCCCGGCAATGCCTCCTCAGCCGAGGCTGCGGCAATGAATGCCGTTGAGAACAGTGCAGCCAGGCAGGGTAGGTTCAGCTTTCGCATCATGCCTCAGCATAGCGACGGTTGAGTCGATGCGCCAGTTGCTGTCCAGTCGGTGGAGACGACGCGGCGCGGAATCGGCCGATGCGATGTCCGCGCCTTGCGTCGAATTGCAATCGGTAAAGCAATGGCTGCTTTTATCGGCGGCTAGTTGGTCTGATTTTCCATGCTCAGGCGCAGGGCGCGCAAATGAGCAGTCTTTTTCTCCCGCTCGCGCCGCTCGCGTTCAATATATTCGCGCGCAATCCTGTCGGCGCGAACATGTCTGTTTTCAGCTTTTTCTCTACGTACTTCCATCGTTGATATATGCACTCCATGTTACATATATCATTTAGGAATTTTATCTAACATTTAAAGTATTCGCGACGAAACGCCACCCCAGCAAGCGAAATCAAGCGTGGTGAACGCATCGTCGCAATCACGACCGCGATCCAAAATACTCTGGAGATATTTGATTTTACTGGTCGGAGTGGCAGGATTTGAACCTGCGACCCCGTCGTCCCGAACGACGTGCGCTACCAGACTGCGCTACACTCCGTGACCAGACGGGGCGCTTATAGCTGGCGCTAAAAAATACCGCAAGCGTCAATGGAGGCTGCATCACGGCAAACTTCGCTTTTTGGCGAAGTCCGTTAAACCTTTTGGTTTCGCTGGCGTGCGAGACCATGGCTGCAAGGCTTAATGTGACGGTAAGCCGTTGCTGCTATTGTTAAAATCCGAGTCCGTGATCTGGAGCCGCTGCCCGTGACCCATAAGCCCGTTGGCGCTGCCAAGCCCAACACCTTCGCCTTCGAGACCAGTGCCCTCATCAAGCCCACGGGCTTTCGCGAATATGACGCCCGCTGGTGGTTCGGCCATCCCGGATCGCCGAAGGAACCGGAACTCAATCTTGTCGGCGTGCAGGCGCTAGGCATGGGCCTCGGCACGCTGATCCGCCGGCTTGGCATCGGCCCCGACATCGTCACCGGGCATGATTTCCGCAGCTATTCGATGGCGATCAAATTGGCTCTCACCTCCGGACTGATGGCTGCCGGGGCTCGCGTCAAGGATGTCGGCCTTGCACTATCGCCGATGGCTTATTTCGCGCAATTCGCGCTGGACACGCCATCGGTCGCCATGGTCACCGCCTCTCACAACGAGAATGGCTGGACCGGCGTGAAAATGGGTGCCGCACGCCCCCTCACCTTCGGGCCGGAGGAAATGAGCGCTCTGAAGCGCATCGTTCTGGAGGGCGATTTCGACCTTGCCGGCGGCGGCTCCTACGAATTCATCGAGGGTTTCCGCGAGGTCTATCTGGCCGATTTGGTGCCCGGCAAGGCGATCGGACGCAAGCTGAAAGTGGTGGCTGCCTGCGGCAATGGCACCGCCGGCGCCTTTGCCCCGCAGGCGCTGGAAGCGATCGGCTGCGAGGTCATCCCACTCGACACCGAACTCGACCACACCTTCCCACGCTACAATCCCAACCCGGAAGACATGCAGATGCTGCATGCCATCCGCGACAAGGTGCTGGAAACCGGCGCCGATGTCGGGCTCGGCTTCGACGGTGACGGCGACCGCTGCGGCGTGGTCGACAATGAGGGCAACGAGATCTTCGCCGACAAGGTCGGCGTCATGCTGGCGCGCGACATTTCCACCGTGTACCCGAACAGCGTCTTCGTCGCCGATGTGAAATCGACCGGCCTGTTCCAAACCGACGAGGTGCTGCGAAGGAACGGTGCCCGCACTGATTACTGGAAGACCGGCCATTCCTATATCAAGCGGCGGGTCACCGAACTCGGCGCCATCGCCGGCTTCGAGAAATCCGGCCACTTCTTCTTCAATCCGCCGATCGGGCGCGGCTATGACGACGGTCTGGTGACGGCCATCGCGATTTGTGAAATGCTCGACCGCAATCGAGGCAAGTCGATGGCCGATCTCTATCGCGAATTGCCGGTCACTTTCGGCACACCCACCATGTCGCCGCATTGCGACGACGAGGTCAAATATGGGGTGGTCGACAAGGTGGTTGCCGATTTTCACGCCATGAAAGAGCGTGGCGAGCTTTTTGCCGGCCAGAAGATCACCGATCTCATCACCGTCAACGGCGTCCGCGTAGTGGCTGAAGACGGCACCTGGGGGCTGGTGCGGGCATCCTCCAACAAGCCTGAAATCGTCGTCGTCGCGGAAAGTCCGATCTCGGCGGATCGGCGGCGCGAAATGTTCAATGCTGTCGATGCGGTGCTGAGGAAAAACCCGCAGGTCGGCGCCTACAACCAAACATTTTGACGTAAGCGGCGAGCAGGGCATGGCAGAGCGGATAGTCAGTTTCGTGATGAGTGGCGGTGTCGGCTCCCGCCTGTGGCCATTATCACGCGAGGATAACCCCAAGCAGTTCCATGACCTTTCGGGTGACGGCTCGATGCTGGTCAAGACGTTGCGCCGGCTCAAGGCGCGGCCGCACGGCCAGACGCCGGTCTTCCTGATTGCGTCCGAGCGGCATGCCAGCCGCGTCAATGCCGATATCGCGGCAATCGACCTTGCCGGTGGCGGCGCGATCTTTGAGCCGAACGGCCGCAACACCGCCGCCGCCGTTGCGATCGCCACCCTGCGCACGCTCTCCTCCTATGGCGACGGCATCGTGCTCGTGGTTCCCTCGGACCACGAAATCTCCACTGACGAGCAGTTCTGGCGTACGATCGAGCAAGGCGTGCCGGCAGCGAAAGACGGCCGCCTCGTCGTCTTCGGCATCAAGCCGAACCAGCCCGAAACCGGCTATGGCTATATCGAGGTCTCGGGCAATGGAAAATCCGTCCGCAATGTCACGCGCTTTGTCGAAAAGCCCGACCTCGACACTGCCCGCGCCTATCTGGAAGCGGGCAATTTCTTCTGGAACACCGGCATTTTCCTGTTCCAGGCGAGCGCCATGCGCGACGCTTTCCTGCAATTCCAACCCGAAATCTGGCAAACGGCGGAGCGTGCATTCGCGGCGGCGACCAGCGACCTGTCCGGCCTCTACATGCCGTTCGATCTCTATGAGGCGATCCCGTCCATATCGGTCGACTATGCCATCATGGAGCGGGCCGAGCGCATAGCGATGGTTCCGGCCACCTTCCGCTGGAACGATCTCGGCTCATGGCAATCGCTGCTCGATGTCAGCCCCTCCGACATGGATGGTAATGTCATCGTCGGCGATGTCGTCGCCATCGATTGCGAAAACTCCTATATCCGCAGCGAAGGCCGCCTGCTTTCGGCCATCGGCCTTCGTGACATCGCCATCGTCTCGACCCTGGATGCGACCTTCGTTGCCCCGGTCAGCCACAGCCAGAATGTGAAGCGCATCGTCGAGCAGCTCGAAAAGAGCGGCCGGCTCGAGACGAAATTCACGCCCTCGCATGACCGTGTGCTGGTCAGCGGCGCCTGGCGGCAGCGGGTGCGCCATTGGCTGTTCGAGGAGACGCTGCCCTTATGGTCGACAAGCGGCGTCGATGAACAGCATGGCGGCTTCTATGAATCACTGGGCTTTGACGGCGTACCGCTGATGAAGCCCAAACGCATGCGCACAATGGCCCGCCAGGTCTACGCCTTTGCGGTCGCCAAGGCGCGCGGCTGGGATGGCCCTGCCGATCGGCTGATCTCGCATGGGCTCGATTTCATGGCCGGCAAGGGGCGAACCAAACGCGGCGGCTGGGTTCGCGCGCTGAATGTCGATGGCAGTATCGCCGATCCGGTCGAGGATGCCTATGACCATGCCTGTGTGCTTCTGGCGCTGGCGCATGCGCATATGTCGGGCAACCCGCAAGCCCTGAAGCTGGGGCAACAGACGCTCGCCTTCCTCGACGCTCATCTGGAAGACCAGCGGCTGACCGGCTTTCTGGAAACCTCAACCGGCGAGGGCCTGCGGCGCACCAATCCGCATATGCATCTCCTGGAAGCCTTCCTCGCCTGGCACACCGCCACCGGCGACCGCAGCCATCTGCGGCGTGCGGCGCGCATCATCGACCTGTTCCGCAGCCATTTCTTCGACCCCGAGAGCTGGACACTGGGCGAATATTTCGACGATGACTGGAAACCCGCGCCGGGCGAAAAGGGCAGTTGGACGGAGCCCGGCCATCATTTCGAATGGGCCTCGCTGCTCATCGATTTTGCTGAAAAGAGCGGCCAGAAGGACCTGACCGGCTATGCGCGAAAACTCTACGCATCAGCCATCGCCAATGGCCTCAACCGCGCGACCGGCCTCGCCTATGGCGCCGTGTCGCGGCAGGGCATGCCGCTTGACCGCGTGTCGCGAAGCTGGCCTCAGACCGAGGCTATTAAAGCGGCGATTGCGCTGGACGGTGCCAGCGGCCCCGACCTGAAACCGGAGATTGAAGCGCGGGTGGGAAGGCTCTTTCGCTGGCATATCGATCCCGCCCCACTCGGGCTGTGGATCGACCAGATCGATGAGCGCGGAAGGTCGCTGGCAACCGATGTTCCCGCCAGCATCTTCTATCATCTCGTCTGCGCATTGACCCAATATCTGGACAATACCGACGAAACCCTTGTTTAGAGCGGTTCAGGTCTCATCCGAACCGCTCTAAACTTTTGTTGCTGGATCAGCGGTGCTTGGGCAGCAGCGCCCAGATCGCCGGGGCCAGGGTGGAGGCGAGCGCCACCTTGATCAGGTCCGGCACGATGAACGGCACGACGCCGAACTGCCAGGACTTCTCCACGCCGATCAGCGTGGCCAGCCAGGCAAAGCCCATCGCCATCATCACCACCTCGGCGGTCAGTACGGCGCCGAACAGCTTGACCGGGCTGCGGTCCCAGCCGCGATCGGCCGCCCAGCCGACAATGGCGGCCATGACGACGAAGCCGGCAAGATAGCCGCCGGTCGAGCCGAGCATATAGGCAAGGCCGATGCCCTTTTCAGGCGTGCTCTGGAAGACGGGAAGCCCCATCGCGCCCTGCGCCAGATAGAGAAGCAGCGTCGCAACGGCAAGTTTCCTGCCATAGGCGATCGCGATCAGGAAGACCACCAGCGTCTGCAGCGACATGTCGACCGGGCCGAGAACCACTTTCATGCGGGCCGAAACCGCCAGCAGCATAGAGCCTGCCACGGCAAGGAATATCTGGGTGGCAATGCGTGCGCCGCGGCTTTCAGGCAAGGCCAGCGAGACCAATGGGCGCGCGATCGTGGAATTCGTCATGTTTCTCCCCGTTCCGGTTGAGAGCCAGCCGGTCGAATACCGGTCGGGTTCCCGTATATTCGCTGACGTGCTAAGCGGCAAACCATTTTAACGATCCGGCAACAAGCTTTGACGATTTGGGAATGGCCATGGACTTCGACACCAAATTCGAACCGGCCTATGGCGAGGCGGTCAAGCTTGCCGATGGCGTGCTGCGGCTGACGGTGAACAACCCGAGCGCCTTCACCTTCCACGGCACCAACAGCTATATCGTCGGCCGCGACACGCTTGCCGTCATCGATCCCGGACCCGAGGACGACGCTCATTTCGATGCCCTGATTCGTGCCATTGCCGGCCGCCCGGTCAGCCATATTTTCGTCAGCCATACCCATCGCGACCACTCCCCGCTGGCAGCAAGGCTGGCGCACGCGACCGGGGCAATCGTCGCCGCCGAAGGACCGCACCGTTCGGCCCGCCCCTTGCGGATCGGCGAAATCAATCCGCTCGACGCCGCCGCCGACATGGATTTCAGCCCCGATCTGAAACTCGGCAATGGCGATGTCGTCGCCGGCGACGGCTGGGAAATCAGCACCGTTCTTACGCCCGGCCACGCGGCCAATCACGCCGCCTTTGGGCTGGAAGGCACCGGCATCCTGTTTTCGGCCGATCATGTCATGGCCTGGGCCACCTCGATCGTCGCCCCGCCCGATGGCGCCATGTCGGACTATATGACCTCGCTCGACCGGCTCTTGGAGCGCGAGGACAGGCTGTTGCTGCCAGGCCATGGCGGCCCGGTGAAGAAGCCCGGCGCCTTCATGCGCGGCCTCAAGGCCCATCGCAAGATGCGCGAGCGCGCCATAGTGGAGCGGCTGAAGTCCGGCGACCGGACGATTGCCGAACTCGTCGCCGCGATCTACCGCGACACCGATCCGCGCCTGCACGGTGCGGCCGCGCTATCGGTGCTGGCGCATCTTGAGGATCTTGTCGGGCGCGGTCAGGTCGTTGCCGAACCGGACATCTCGATCGACGGCCATTTCGCGCCAGCCTGACCATTCACCATCCGGCGGGCGGAAAACCTCTGCACAGTTTTCCTCATCCCGCTCTATTCCTCAGGCGCCTCCTCAGCCGGCACGGCACCCGCCTGGGCTGCAACTTCCGTGTCGAGTTCGGCCAGGAAATCGACGATACGGGCGGCGTTGTCGCCCAAATCATGGCGACCGTAGCGCGATGCCGAACGCATATCGACATAGGTCGTGTCGCCCTCATTGATCAGCCGGATAGCGACGTCGACCGGAAATGCCAGGATGGTGGTGTAGGCAACCGTGTCGATAGTGATCTCGCTCTGCCCGCCAGCCTCTAGCCAAGGGCCGATCGGCTTCCAGCCCCTGCGCTCCATCAGCGCCATCACGGCATCGAAAGTCCGGTCGAAGGCCAATTCATAGCGACGCCCGGTCACCTGCGGAAACTTCTGCGCCTGCAGCTTGCGCTGCTCCGGCGTCGCCGGCACAAGCGGGTTCATGTCGGGAGTGCGCATGCGCGCCGCCACCGCCAGCGCCGGCGGATCGTCAAGATCGGTCGACACGTCGTGCAGTTCCGGATTGACGGCGCCGCGATAGGCCGAGATCAGGAATGGCACCAACACCAGCAGCGCAATCACTATGCCGAGCGTCAGGTCGCCGCCGCCGCGATCGCCATCGTTCCAGACCTTCCTGAACGAGACGGCGGCAAGAAGGAGTGCGGCAATCGCCAATGCCGCGACAATGACCAGCACCCACAGAAAGGCCGGGGTTTCCAGCAGGCCGTAGCGGTGACACAGCCCGGCCGTCACGAACAGCACCGCCGAAAAGACGGCGGCCCGCCGGCACCAGCCGGCAGCGCGCGAGGTTCGCCGTTCCAGATATGCCCTCATCGTCGTGGCGCTTCAGCTCCATTGCGTCCAAAGCGCCTCAATAGAGCATCGGGCCGCAAAGTGGAATCCGGTTTTCGGAAAACCCGATGCTCAAACAAAGTGATAGATCGCCAATATACGTCCGCCAGGACGCACGGCGACCTAGAATTTGGCGCGAGCGTTGAAGGCCTTATTCCGTCGGCAGGCGGTAATCGCGGAACTGTTCTCGCAGCCGCGTCTTCTGGATCTTGCCGGTAGCCGTGTGGGGAATCGCATCGACAAAGGCGACATCGTCCGGCAGCCACCATTTGGCGACCTTTCCTGCCATGAACTGCAGCAGGTCAGCGCCGGCGACCTCCTTGCCCGGCTTGCGCACCACGATCAGCAAGGGCCGTTCATCCCATTTGGCGTGGCGAATGCCGATCACCGCCGCTTCGGCTACATCGGGGTGTCCCACCGCCAGGTTTTCCAGCGCGATGGTGGAGATCCATTCGCCGCCGGACTTGATCACGTCCTTGGCGCGGTCGGTCACCTGCATGTAGCCATGAGCGTCGATATGGGCGACATCGCCGGTGTCGAACCAGCCTTCGGCATCGAACTGCTCGGAACCCGCCCCACCATAATAGGAGCCGGCCACGGCCGGGCCGCGCACCTTGAGGCGGCCGAAGGTCTTGCCGTCCCAAGGCTGTGCCCGGCCATTGTCGTCCGTCACCTTCATCTCGACGCCGAAGGGCGCATGGCCCTGTTTTTCCTTCAGGTCCAGCAGCGCATCGCCTTCCAGTCCGGAATAGTCGGGCTTGATCGAGCAGAGCGATCCCAATGGCGACATTTCCGTCATGCCCCAGGCATGAACGACCTCGACATCGTAATTCTGCTCGAACTTCCTGGTCATGGCGCGTGGGCAGGCGGAGCCGCCAATCACGACCTTCCTCAGATAGGGCAGTTTCTTTCCGGTCTCCTCCAGATGCTGCAGCAGCATCAGCCAGACCGTCGGCACGGCGGCGGTGAAGGTCACCTTCTCCGTATCCAGAAGCTCGTAGATCGCCGGTCCGTCCATGCGTCCACCGGGCATCACCATCTTGGCTCCGATCATCGGCCCGCTCTGGGCCAGGCCCCAGGCATTGGCATGGAACATCGGTACGACCGGAAGCACGACGTCGCGCGAGGATATCCCCATCGCATCGGGCATGCAGGCCATCATCGCATGCAGCACGTTGGAGCGGTGGCTGTAGACCACGCCCTTCGGGTCGCCCGTCGTGCCGGAGGTGTAGCACATGCCGGCGGCGGCATTTTCATCGAGTTCCTTCCACTCGAAATCGCCGTCGGCTTCTGCCAACCACTCCTCATAGGCAATCGCATTCGCAAGCGTGGTTTGCGGCATATGGGCCTGGTCGGTCAGCACTATCACCTGTCGCAGCGTCGGCACGGAAGGCGCAATCTTTTCCACCAGCGGCAGGAATGTCAGGTCGACGAACAGTGCCTTGTCCTGCGCATGGTTCATGATCCAGACGATCTGCTCTGGAAACAGCCTCGGGTTAAGCGTGTGGTAGACCCCGCCCATGCCCATGATGCCGTACCATACCTCCATATGGCGCGCGGTGTTCCAGGCAAGGGTGGCGATGCGATCGCCAACGCCATAACCTTCACGCTCCAGCCGCTGGGCAAGCGCAAGCGAACGTGTCCTGACCTTGGAAAAGGTGGTGCGGACGATCGGCCCTTCTATCGATCGTGAGACGATTTCCCGATGCGGGTGCTGGATACCTGCGTGATCAAGTATCTTGTGGCACAGCAGCGGCCATTCCTGCATCAATCCAAGCATCGGTATCCTCCCATTCCTGTTCTGGCCCATTCTTGTTTTGGCCATTGTGGAACGAATAGGCGAATTGTCCAGCAATCTTGCAGCTCTTAATCTATGGTAGCAGGCCGTCAACAACGTGGAATGGAACCTTCTTGGCGCCGGGCTGTTGGAACTGATCACAACGGCGGTCACCGCCACAATCCGGCCATTCTCGCTGCCGATCCTGATTATGGTGGGGGTGCGATTGGCGAAATACCGATGAGGTTTCGCATGGACCAGCAGGCTGGCGAAGAAAGCATCGCAAACACCGTATCCGAAAATGCCGTGGAGCTTGCCGAAAAGGGCGCTCCCATAGAAGACAGCGACTTCGAGGAGGTCGTGCGAGGCGCCCTCGACGCGGTCGGCGGCACGCTATTGTTCAAGATGCGGGTGGAACAGTCGGAAGAGCCGCACCTTGCGGCGGCAGCCTTTGTGGGAGAAGGCGAAACCCGCCAGTTCCTTGTGCTGACCATGCCGATTTCCGGTGGCAGGCTTCGCGTCGAGACGGCTGCCAAGAGCACAAGCCCGATCGCGGGCATCGCCGCGGCCTATGCGGGGCTTGCCGACGCTTTCGGCACCGCCGCCTGACTAAATCATTGTCGATCATCCCTTTTGAGGGCAGGGCAATCGCATATGGCGCGACCGACCTCCACTCCGCCTCGCTTCGCTCGCCACCTCTCCCCCTCAAAAGGGGAGAGGAAGAGCGCCAGCGTTGCGGACGGCATTTCCTCTCCCCCCGTCGAGCGGGGGAGAGGTGGTTTGCAAAGCAAACCGGAGTGGGGGTCGATCACGCCCTACGCGATAACCCGCTTGCAGGAGTGCAGGACGCTATCCGGTGCCAACTCTGGGCCACGTCCATGTCCAGTTTGTCCCAAGCGCCGAAGAGTTTTGCACCTTGGCGGCTAAACGGCTAGGCTCGCCGAAATTTCTGATTTTCGGAGTTTCGCATGCTCGACCAGCCACCGCTCACCAACCTCCAGACCCGTGACGTCGAATCCCTCATCCATCCTTACACGCCTCTCCACAAGCTGAAGAGCACAGGCACGCTCATCATGCAGCGCGGCGAAGGCGTTCACGTCTTCGACACGCAAGGGCGCGGCTATATTGAGGGCATGTCAGGCCTATGGTGCGCCGGTCTCGGCTTCGGCGACGAGGAGATGATCGAGGCAGCGACGGAGCAGCTGCGCACCCTGCCCTATTATCATATCTTCAGCGCCAAAAGCATCGAGCCGGCAATCGAACTGGCCGAGAAGCTGAAGGAGATCGCACCGGTGCCGATCTCGAAGGTGTTCTTCACCTCATCGGGCTCCGAAGCCAACGACACCCAGGTCAAGCTCGCCTGGTACATGAACAATGCGCGCGGCCGGCCTAACAAGAAGAAGATCATCTCGCGCATCAAGGCCTATCACGGCGTCACCGTCATGTCCGCCTCGCTTACCGGCCTGCCCGGCAACCATAATGGCTGGGATCTGCCCGTCGATCGAGTGCTGCACACCGATTGCCCGCATTTCTACCGTTTCGGGGCCGAGGGCGAGAGCGAGGCCGAATTCACCGCCCGCATGGCGAAATCGCTGCGCGAGTTGATCGAGCGGGAAGGCCCGGACACGATCGCGGCGATGATCGCCGAGCCGGTCATGGGTGCCGGCGGCGTCATCGTTCCGCCCAAGGGCTATTTCGAGGCGATCCAGGCGGTGCTGGACGAGCACGACATCATCCTGATTTCCGACGAGGTCATTACCGGCTTTGGCCGTACCGGCAATTGGTGGGGCTCGCAGACCCTCAATATGAAGCCCAAGACCATATCGACCGCCAAGCAACTCACTTCCGCCTATGCGCCGCTTGGCGCCGTGATGGTGCCGGAGGACATTTACCAGTCCTATGTCGACCACAGCGCCCAACTCGGCACTTTCGGCCATGGCTTCACCTATGGCGGTCACCCGCTCGGCTGTGCGCTCGGCGTGAAAGCCATCGAAATCTACCAGAAGCGCGACATTATCGGCCATGTCCGCAAGCTGATGCCGCTCTTCGAGAGCCGCATGAAACGGCTTGCCGAGCATCCTCTGGTTGGCGAGGCTCGCTATTGCGGCTTCGTGGGCGGCGCCGAACTTGTCGCAGACAAGAAGACCAGGCGCCCCTTCGACCCCAAGCAGGGCGTAGGCCCCCAGACGGCCAAGCTAATCGAGAACAACGGCGCGGTCCTTCGCGCCATCGGCGACACCATCGCCATCTGCCCGCCCATGATCATCAGGGAAGACGAATTGAACGAGCTCTTCGACCGTTTCGAAAAAGGCCTGAACGAGGCCGAGGCCTGGGTCTCCAAGGAGGGCTTGCGCACCGCCTGAAGCGCACGTCCAATCACTCGGATGCCCTGAGGGAACGAACGACAGGCTGGGGTGTTGTTCAGCGATCGTGTCGGATCGAACCAAAAACGGTTTCGGTCCGATGCTCACGTCCTTGAGCGTCGATTGGACGCCAGGCGCGCCAAAGGAGCACAGCGATGGAAACCGCCCTCAATCCCGCCCCCGGATTTCAGCGCAACCCTTCCCACCGCATCACCGTCGAGCCGTTTGACGGCACGGTGGTCGTGACTTTTTCCGACGCCATCGTCGCCTCGTCGGACAACGCCAAGGTCCTGCGCGAGGCGATCTATCCCCCGGTCTATTACATCCCGTTCGAGGACATTTATTTCGAGTTTCTTACCCGGACCGACACGCACACCCACTGCCCTTACAAGGGCGACGCCACCTATTGGCGCGTCAGTGCGTCGGGTGAAGCCTTGAACGACGTGATGTGGGCCTATGAGGCTCCTTACGACGAAATGCTCGCCATTCGAGGTCACGGCGCCTTCTATCCCGACAAGGTCAGGATAGACGCCAAGCCCGGTGCGGTCGGCGCGGATTTCTAGGCCGGTCCGGTCCTGGCGAAAACGGCCTTATACTCCCCTCCGTAAACGGCAGGAAATGCATGTGGAATTCGACCCCCACTCCGGTTTGCTTTGCAAACCACCTCTCCCCCGTTCGACGGGGGAGAGGAAGCGCCGTCCGCAAGGCTGGCACCCTTCCTCTCCCCTTTTGAGGGGGAGAGGTGCCGAGCAAAGCGAGGCGGAGTGGGGGTAGATCGTGCCAGATGCGATTGCCCTGCCGAAACAGAGGAAAGATCCCGGCAGCATAGAGGGCGATTCCTTTTAAAGCCGCACCCTGTCCGCTAATCAGCGCTTCACCGCTGCCTGCGCGGCCGCCAGCCGTGCGATCGGCACGCGGAACGGCGAACAGGAGACATAATCCAGCCCGACCTCTTCGCAGAAGCGGATCGACGCCGGGTCGCCGCCATGCTCGCCGCAGATGCCGAGCTTGATTTCAGGGCGCGTCGCCCTGCCCTTTTCCGCACCGATGCGCATCAGTTCGCCGGTGCCCTCCAGGTCGATCGAGACGAACGGGTCCTGCTCGATGATGCCCTTCTGGCGATAGATTTCCAGGAAGGAGGCCGCATCGTCGCGTGATATGCCAAAGGTGGTCTGCGTCAGGTCATTGGTGCCGAAGGAGAAGAACTCCGCCGTCTCGGCGATGTGGTCAGCGCGCAGTGCCGCACGCGGCAGTTCGATCATCGTGCCGGTGAGATATTCGACCGCGACACCGGTTTCGTCCGCCACGGCCTTGGCCACCGCATCGATCCGCGCCTTGACGAAATCGAATTCGCGCTTCAGCCCCACCAGCGGCACCATGATTTCGGGCACGACCGGGCTGCCGGTTTTCTTGCCGGCTTCAACAGCCGCCTCGAAAATCGCGCGCGCCTGCATTTCGGCGATTTCCGGATAGGTGATGGCGAGCCGGCAGCCGCGATGGCCGAGCATCGGGTTGAATTCGTGCAGTTCCTCCGTGCGCTGGCGCAGCTTGTCGACCGAGACCTCCATGACCCCGGCCACTTCCTCGATCTCCTCATCCGTCTTCGGCAGGAATTCGTGCAGCGGCGGATCGAGCAGGCGGATCGTCACCGGAAGACCGGCCATGATCTCGAACAGTTCGAGGAAATCCGAGCGTTGCATCGGCAAAAGCTTGGCAAGTGCGGCGCGGCGTCCCTTTTCCGTGTCGGACAGGATCATTTCGCGCATCGCAACGACGCGGGTGCCCTCGAAGAACATGTGCTCGGTGCGGCACAGGCCGATGCCTTCGGCGCCGAAGGTCCGCGCCATGCGCGCATCGGCCGGCGTCTCGGCATTGGTACGCACTTTCATGCGGCGGATATTGTCGGCCCATTCCATGATCGCGGCGAAATCGCCGGAAAGTTCGGGCTGCAGCATGGCCACCGCACCCTTCAGCACCTGGCCGGTGCTGCCGTCGATGGTGACGATGTCGCCCTTGCGCAATGTTGTGCCGAGCGTCGACAGCGTGCCGGCCTTATAATCGATGCGCAGCGTGCCGGCGCCTGAAACACAGGGCTTGCCCATGCCACGCGCCACCACGGCCGCATGACTGGTCATGCCGCCGCGCGCCGTCAGGATGCCTTCTGAGGCATGCATGCCGTGGATGTCCTCGGGGCTCGTCTCGATGCGAACCAGGATGACCTTCTTGCCAATGGCGCGGGCTTCCTCGGCCTCGTTCGACGAGAAGACCAGTTCGCCGGTCGCAGCACCCGGCGAGGCCGGCAGTCCCATGGCGATGACGTTGCGTTCGGCCTTGGGGTCGATCGTGGGATGCAGCAGCTGGTCGAGCGAGGTCGGATCGATGCGGGTCACCGCCTCATCAGTGCTGATCAGCCCGTCCGCCACCATATCGACGGCGATCTTCAGCGCCGCCTTGGCCGTGCGCTTGCCCGAACGGGTCTGCAGCATCCACAACTTGCCGCGCTCGATGGTGAATTCGAGGTCCTGCATGTCGCGATAGTGCTTTTCCAGGCGCTCGGAAATCTCCATGAAGGTCGCGAACGCCTCGGGCATCAGCTTCTGCAACGAGGGCTTGTCGGAGCCGGCGGCAATGCGGGCTTGCTCGGTGATGTTCTGCGGCGTGCGGATGCCGGCCACCACGTCCTCACCCTGCGCGTTGACCAGGAACTCGCCGTAAAGCAGGTTCTCGCCGGTCGACGGATTGCGGGTAAAGGCAACGCCGGTCGCCGAGCTGTCGCCCATATTGCCGAACACCATGGCCTGGACATTGACCGCCGTGCCCCAGCTTTCGGGAATGTCGTGCAGGCGGCGATAGGTGATCGCCCGGTGGTTCATCCAGCTGGAGAACACCGCGCCGATCGCGCCCCAGAGCTGCTCGCCCGGCTCCTGCGGGAAGGGCTTGCCCAGTTCCTCCTCGATGCGGGCCTTGTAGAGCGAAATCACATGCTGCCATTCGGCCGCCGTCAAGTCGGTGTCGAGATCGTGGCCGAGCCGTGCCTTCTCCTCTTCCAGAATCTCCTCGAAGACCTCATGGTCCAGCCCCATCACCACGTCGGAATACATCTGGATGAAGCGGCGATAGCTGTCATAGGCAAAGCGCGCATCGCCGGAATCGGCAGCCAGCGCCTCGACCGTCACATCGTTCAGGCCAAGATTGAGCACCGTATCCATCATGCCGGGCATGGAAGCGCGCGCGCCCGAGCGCACCGACACCAGCAAAAGCTTCTCCGGGTCGCCAAAATTGCGGCCGGTCAGCGCGCCGATATGCTCCAGCGCCTTTGCCACATCGGCCTGCAATGACGCCGGATAGGCCTGGCCATTGGCGTAATACCAGTTGCAGGCCTCGGTGGTGATGGTGAAACCGGGCGGAACCGGCAGCCCCAGGCTGCACATCTCGGCCAGGTTGGCGCCCTTGCCACCCAGCAGGTTCCTGTCGCCAGCGCGCCCTTCCGCAGCCCCGTCGCCAAAGGTGTAGACCCACTTGGTCATGATCACTCCTCGCATTCATCGCCGCCTTGCCGCTACCGGCCCGACAAGTCTGCGAAGCGATAAATTGCTGCGTTGCGAAACGCAACCATTCTGGCCGACTGCCCACTCCTACAATCGATTAACAGAATATATGCCGCACAACTCTTGCATTTTGTCGGCCATCCATTTAGAACATATCAAGAACAATGAGGCCTCCGATGAAAAGGACCGGCAAGCTGGATTATCTGGAGATGCCCGCTACCGGCGGCACGCTCGACAGCGTGAAGGCGTTCTACAGCGCGGCGTTCTCCTGGTCGTTTACCGATTACGGGCCGAGCTACTCAGCCTATGACGAGGGCCTGGAAGGCGGCTTCTATTCAGACCCGGGCGACGGCACGGGCAAGCCGCTGCCGGTGCTTTATTCGGAAAATCTGGAGGAAACGCTGGAGGCGGTCGAAAATGCCGGCGGCAGAATCGTGAAGCCGATTTTTTCCTTCCCCGGCGGGCGCCGCTTTCATTTCACCGACCCGGCCGGCAACGAACTGGCGGTCTGGGGCGAATAATCCATGCCCTGCCTGGCTCCTGCATCGACGCTGAATTTCCACATCTGCGGATTTGCGGCGATTGTGCTTTTCGCTCACACTGAATATAAGGCCGCTCAAGCCTGACTCGGGCGGGAGCATTTTGCAGCCAAGTGGAATCACTTGGCGTCGCAGAAATGCGGCAAAACGAACAGAGTGAGTGGCAGTCTGGCTTTGTCCATGTGTCCGCCGCTCGGTTTTGGGGCGTAGCCAAGTGGTAAGGCAGCGGTTTTTGGTACCGCCATTCGGAGGTTCGAACCCTCCCGCCCCAGCCAATTCACAGCAACAGAGCCGATGACATTGCCTGAGCGGCAAGCAGCTTTCAGCTTGCTTCGCGCAGTTGCTCGGCGGTCTGCAAATCCACCGACACCAGTTGGCTGACGCCCTGCTCGGCCATGGTCACGCCGAACAGCCGGTTCATCCGCGCCATGGTGATCGGATTGTGGGTAATGACCACGAAGCGCGTTTCGGTGGTGCGCGCCATCTCATCCATCAGATTGCAGAAGCGCTCGACATTGTGGTCGTCCAGCGGCGCATCGACCTCGTCCAGCACGCAGATCGGCGCCGGATTGGTCAAAAACACCGCAAAGATCAGCGCCATGGCCGTCAGCGCCTGCTCGCCGCCGGAAAGCAGGGTCATTGTCTGCGGCTTCTTGCCGGGCGGGCGGGCAAGGATTTCCAGCCCGGCTTCCAGCGGATCTTCCGATTCGATCAGTTGCAGTTCGGCCGTGCCGCCGCCGAACAGATGCGAGAACAGGCGCTGGAACTGATTGTTGACCACATCGAAAGCCGCCAGCAGCCTTTCGCGCCCTTCGCGGTTGAGGCTCTGGATCGCCTGCCGCAGCTTGCGGATCGCCTCGATGATGTCCTCGCGCTCCGAAACGATCGTCTCCAGCCGGTCGGAAAGCTCCTTCTGCTCCTCCTCAGCGCGCAGATTGACCGCGCCGAGCCGTTCGCGCTCAAGCTTCAGCCGCTCCAGATGCCGCTCGACCTCGCCGGCCTCCGGCAGCGGCGCATCGGCCTCGAGCCCGGTCTGGCGCATTGCCAGATGCGGCTCGGTGTTCAGCGCCTCGCGGATACGCGCCTCGATCTCCTTGCGACGGTCATCGGCAGCCGTCAGCCGCTCTTCGGCGCGCCCCCTTGCCTCGCGCGCTTCCGACAGTCCCTGGATTGCAGCAGTCGCCGCCTTGTCCAGCGCCGCCTGCCGCGTCTCGGCTTCCTGAAGCTGATCGGCCGCCGTCTTGCGCAAGGTTTCGGCCTGCGCCAATTGCGTCAGCAGTGCCCGGCGGCGCGCATCGATCTCGTCAGGCGCCTCGGCCAGTCTCTCGATCTCGATGGCGGCTTCCCCACGCCGCTCGCCAAGGGCGGCGATCTGGCCCGCCGCATTCTCTGCCCGCGACTTCCAGTTCTTCCGCTCGACCTCGATTGCCTCCAGCCTGCGCCGGCGCGCTTCGGCCTCGCGCTTCAGCCCCTCATAGGCCGCACGGGCATCGGCCACCGCCGCGCGGTCGCGACCGACATGACCGGCCGCCTGATCAAGCCTCGACTGCAGGTCGCGCAAGTCGGGCGCGGTCTTGATCTGCTCCTCGGCCTCTGCGACGCTTGCTGCCGCCTCCTGCCTGTCCGCCTCTATGCGGGTGCGCGCCTCGTCCAGCGCGCCACGCCTGCTTGCCAGTTCGCCGGCAGCCTTTTCGGCCCGCGCCAGCGCATCGCGTGCTTCGCCAACCGCCCGCTGCGCATCACGCCAGGCCTGCCGGGCCTGCTGCTCCTCAGCGCCGCGCTGGCGCACGGCAGCTTCGGCACCGGTCAGCGCCTCCTCGGTCGCGCGCAGCTTCACCGTTGCCTCTATGGCCTCGGCATCGAGCTCGGCCAGGCGGTTCTTCTGCGCGAGCCTTTGTGCGGCGGCAGTCGGTGCATCGGCGCTGGCCGTCAACCCGTCCCAGCGCCACAGCGCGCCCTCGCGGCTTACCAGCCGCTGCCCCGATGCCAGCAAGGGCTGGAGGCGCGCGCCATCGGCGGCCTCAACAATGCCGATCTGGGCGAGACGACGGGCAAGCTGGCGCGGCGCACGCACCACTTCGGCCAGGCTGCGCACGCCTTGCGGCAAAGCCGGATCGCCCGCCACCGGCTCGCTGTCGCCCCAATAGGCAGGCGCGCTGTGGTCCAGCGGCACGTCGAGATCCTCGCCGAGGGCCGCACCGAGCGCGGTCTCGTAGCCGCGCTCCACCTTGATCTGCTCAAGCACGGCCGGAAACAGGTCGCCGCTCGCCGCATTGAGGATTTTCGCCAGCGTGCGCGCTTCCGTCTCGATCTGCGCCAATGCGGCGCGCGCCTCCTGCACCGGCGCACGCGCCGCACTTTCCGCCGCCCGCGCCGCGCCCACGGCCTTTTCCGCCGCTGTCGCCGTACTCTCCGCCTGCTCCAGCGCAGCCTGCGCCTCGTCGGCCAGGCGCTTTTTCTCGGCAGGGTCGGCTAGCCCGGCGATTTTCGTCGCTATGCCGGCCAGTTCGCGGTCCACATCCGCCAGTTGCCGCACGAAGCGATCCCGCCGCTCGGCGACATCGCGCAGCATGCGCTCGATCTGGGTTCGCGATGCGGCCACCTCGGCGCGCTCGGCCGTCAGCTTGGACAGCGTACTTTCGCTCAAGACGAGCGTTGCCGTCACTTCCTCGAAAGCCGAACGTGTCTCGACCTCGCGATCGGCCGCGCGGGCATTCTCGCTGTTCAGTTCCCTTTCTTCGGCATCGAGCCTGGCAAGGATATCGGCATTGTCGCTTACCATCTGCCGCTCGCGGGCAATGTCGGCGTCGAGCTGCTGCAGCCGGCGCTCAAGCTCGGCCTGCCGGGAGCGGATACGTCCGGCCTCGTCCTCGATCTGCGTGCGGGCAATCGACAGACGCTGGAAGGCCGCCGCGGCGGCGGCTTCCGCCTCGCGCAATTCGGGCAGGCGATGCGCACCGACCGCCTGGTCCTTGGCCGCGTTCATCTGGGCTGCCGCCCGCTCGCCGACCAGCGAGGTCGCCTGGGCAAGAGCGGACCGCGCCTCCCCTTCCTGTGCCTTGGCCTGCACCCAGCGCAAATGAAAAAGCGTTGCCTCGGCCTTGCGGATATCGGCCGACAGATTCTTGAAGCGTGAGGCCTGCCGCGCCTGGCGCTTCAGGCTCTCGATCTGGCCGCCCAGTTCGCCCACCACATCGTCGAGCCGTTCCAAGTTCTGCTCTGCCGCGCGCAGCCGCAGTTCGGCCTCATGGCGGCGCGTGTGCAGGCCGGAAATGCCGGCGGCCTCTTCCAGCAGCGCCCGGCGCGCCTGCGGCTTGGCCTGGATCAGTTCGCCAATCCGCCCCTGCCCGACCATCGAGGGCGAGCGCGCGCCGGTCGACTGGTCGGCAAACAGCAGCTGCACGTCCTTGGCGCGGGCTTCCTTGCCGTTGATGCGATAGACGGAACCTGCCTCGCGCTCGATGCGGCGCGATACCTGCAATTCGTCGGCATCGTTGAAGGCAGGCGGCGCGGTTCGGTTCGAATTGTCGAGAAACAGCGTGACTTCTGCGGTGTTTCTCGCCGGCCGCGTGCCGGAACCGGAGAAGATCACGTCGTCCATGCCAGAAGCGCGCATGTTCTTGTACGAGCTTTCGCCCATCACCCAGCGCAGCGCCTCGACGAGGTTGGATTTGCCGCAGCCATTGGGGCCGACCACGCCGGTCAGCCCGCGTTCGATCACGAACTCGCCCGGTTCGACGAAAGACTTGAAACCGAGAAGGCGCAGGCGGGAAAATTTCATGCGCGCGGCCTCTCGACCGCGGGCGCAAGGGGGCGCAAGCGCCCCGGCATGGCCGAGCCGTCAGAGCATGCCGTCGATAATCGCCGACATTTCCTCAATAGACAGTGCCCCTTTATACATATTCCCGTTGATGAAGAATGTCGGGGTGGAGTCGACCCCGAAATCCTGCGAGCCGCGTCTTTGTACTGCTCTCACATCGTCCAGAAGCTTCTGGTCCGTCAAGCAGGCCTCGAAGGACTCCTGTGAAAAACCTGCCAGTTTGGCGATTTGCAGCAGTGCCGCCTTGGCATCGGCCACGCCGGCCCAGCTTTCCTGCTGCTTGAACAGCACGTCCACCATAGCGAAATAGTTGTCGTCAGCACAGCGCGCCAGCATGAAACCTGCCTCGGCGCGCGGATCGAACGGGAATTCGCGGAAGATCAGCCGCGCCTTGCCGGTGTCGATATACTTGGTCTTCAACTCGGGAAAGGTGGTGTTGGCGAAGTGCGCGCAATGGCTGCAGGTCATCGAGGCATATTCCACGATGGTCACCGGCGCGTCGTCCTTGCCGAGCACCTTGTCCGGCAGCGCGCCGGGCTCGAGCAGCTTGGCCATGTCGACAGTGCCCTGCGGCTGCGGCGCGGCGACTGCCGGCGCGGCTGGCTTTGCGGTTTCGGCAGGCGTTGCCGGTTCGGTCTTGGGCGCAGCTTCCTGGTCGCTGGAATCGCTGCAGGAGGCAAGCACGATAGCTGCCGGCAGAAGCGCCAGGGAAGAAAGAACAGTTCTGCGCGGAATGGAACGAATCATGCGAATCACCTGACTATCCTTGGATTGTGCGATGCTAGTGGTTCGTTTCCAACATTTGCATCCCATTTGTATCAGGCGCGAGGGCAAATGTTGGAAACAGAAGAACCACCAGCAAGTTTATGATTCTAGTGGAATTTTCGAATTTGACATTCGATTGCGAGGCCGACATCAATCGGGTATCGAATGTCAAATTCATTCCACTAGGGCACCAAAAAGCGAGACTCGGCGCGAATTAAGGCATCTCCATCCCCAATCCAATCGCCAAGTGTCAACAACCGATCACTAAAGCGCGAGTACGGGACTTTCACAAATCATGGGCGGGAGGGCTTGCGCGTGCCGATGATCGTCGCGCCAAGGCGTTCGAGCGAGGCGCGCAGGCCTTCATCCTCGATATTGCCGACCGTCTGCGCCAGCTTCGCCTTCTCGCCTGCGTTCAGGCTGCGCGGCATCGGTCTCAGGGCCGGCGCACTCGTGGTCATCGGCTTTTGCACGATCCGGATACGGGCAATCGCCGTGAATCCCAGGAACGCGTTGACGCGGCTGATAACCTCGCCTGTCTCATGCTGCAGATGAAGCGCGGCAGCGCCCTCGCAGGCGATCACCAGCGCCGCCGGCTCGAACGGATCGTCTTCATGCAGACGCCTCGGCCACTGGATCTTTTCGGGCCTTGTGCGCCCGGCAAGCCGCGACCCGACGATCTCTTCCCATGACTGGACAAGTTCCACCGAGATGCCGGCCCGCTTGCGCAGCACCGGGTCGAGGATTTGGGTGGCGAGATCGCTGACCGGAACGGGATTGCCGTAGGGCCTTTTCCCTGCCATGTCCGTCTCCAAAGATTGCCACACCACCCAGGCTCAATAGACGATCAATGGCATCACCCGCTACCAGCCGCAAGAGCGGCGAACCGTCCCGTGGCGACATCGCGCAGCATCTCCTGCGCTGGTACGACGCCAATCACCGCGAGCTGCCGTGGCGCGTGCCGCCACGCCAATTGGCCGCAGGTGCCCGTCCCAACCCCTATCACGTCTGGCTATCAGAAATCATGCTGCAACAGACGACTGTCGAGGCGGTCAAACCCTATTTCCGCAAATTTCTGGAACAATGGCCGGATGTCGAATCGCTTGCCGATGCCGAAACCGACGATGTGATGAAGGCCTGGGCGGGGCTCGGCTATTATTCGCGCGCCCGCAATCTCAAGGCCTGCGCCGATCTGGTGGCGGCCGGTGGCGGCAGCTTTCCGGATACGGAAAAAGCGCTGCTTTCCCTGCCCGGCATAGGCCCCTACACCGCCGCCGCCATCGCCTCCATCGCCTTCGGGCGGCCCGCCGCCGTCATGGACGGCAATGTCGAGCGGGTCATGGCGCGCCTTTATGCCATCGCCACCCCGTTGCCCGATGCCAAGGCGGAAATCCGTCCTTTGCTGGAAACCCTCGTGCCCTCCGAGCGGCCCGGCGACTTCGCCCAGGCGATGATGGACCTCGGCGCCACCATCTGCACGCCGCGCCGCCCGCGCTGCATGCTGTGTCCGCTGCGCGAAGATTGCCTGGCGCTCACTCGGGGCGATCCGGAACTGCTGCCGGTGAGAGCGCCCAAGCTCGAAAAACCCTTGCGCCGGGGTGCCGCCTTTGTCGTCCTGAGCGACGGCGCCATCCTGTTGCGCAAGCGCCCGGACAAGGGGCTGCTCGGCGGCATGAGCGAGGTTCCGACCACCGGCTGGACGGCGCGAAATGACGGCCAGACCAGCGCAGATGCCGCTCCTTTTGCCGCGAATTGGAAAAAAACCGGCTCGATTTCGCATGTTTTCACCCATTTTACGCTGGAACTCACCGTTTTTCGGACGGAAATTCAGCGTTTTTCGGTGCCCGAGGGCCATTTCTGGGCGCCTTTGACAGGACTCCACGGCGAAGCGCTGCCGACCGTCATGAAAAAGGCCATCGAGGCGGCCATACCCGGCGCGACCCGCAAGCCACCCTCCCCCCGTAAGAGAGTTTCATGAACCAAATCCGCCACATCGTCTTCGACATCGGCCGCGTGCTGATCCACTACGATCCAGACCTGCCCTTCAGCCGCCTCATTCCGGATGCAACGGAGCGGCGCTGGTTCTTTGCCAATGTCTGCACCTCCGACTGGAATATCGAGCAGGATCGCGGGCGAAGCTGGCAGGAGGCCGAGAGCCTGCTGATCGCCGAACATCCGGCGCATGAAGAAAACATCCGCAATTTCCGCCGCTACTGGCACGAAATGGTGTCGCACGCCTATGAGGACAGCGTCGCCATCATGGAAGCGCTGATCGAAGCCGGACATGACGTGACGATGCTGACCAATTTCGCCGCCGACACATTCGCCGAGGCGCGCAAGCGCTTTGCCTTCCTCAACAGCTCGCGCGGCATCACCGTTTCCGGCGAGATCGGGCTGATCAAGCCGGACCGCGCGATCTACGATCATCACGCGACGGCCTTCCGGCTCGACCCGTCGGCCACTTTATTCATCGACGACAGCCAGAAGAATGTCGACGGTGCCAGGGCCGCCGGCTGACAGGCAGTGCTGTTCCAGAATGCCAAAACGCTCGAGGCGGACCTCGAGCGTTTCGGGATCAGCCGGTGACTGGAGCCCGGCCCATCGGTAAACTCTGAATTGAATGGCTGCCGGATCAGGCTCCGGCACGCTCCATTCCGAGCCGCACGATCCGGCGCAACTCGTCGATCTGGGTCAGGCCGCCATTGCGTTCATAATGCCAGAAGGTCCAGCCATTGCAGGCCTCAAGCCCCTGGACCTGCGCTCCGACACGATGGATCGAGCCCGCCAGTTCGCCGATCGCCAGCGTGCCGTCGGCGCGCACCTTGGCCGCCCAGCGCTTCTTGGCATCGTAGAGCGTCGTTCCCGCCTTCATGATGCCGTTGTCGATCAGGTTGACGAAGGCAACGCGCGGCTCGGCCCGCTTGCCCGGCAGCACGGCCAGGTCGGCGCGATCGAGCGGCTTCACCGCCGCGATCCGCTCATTGGCCGCATCGATATAGGCCTGCTCGCGCTCGATGCCGACGAAATGCCGTCCCAGCCGCTTGGCGACCGCGCCGGTCGTGCCTGAGCCGAAGAAGGGGTCGAGGACCACGTCGCCGGGCTTGGTGGAAGCCATCATGATGCGCGCCAGCAGCGCCTCCGGCTTCTGGGTCGGATGGATCTTGTCGCCATTCTCATCCTTCAGCCGCTCGGCGCCCGTGCAGATCGGAAACAGCCAGTCCGAGCGCATCTGCACATCGTCATTGGCCGCCTTCAGCGCATCATAGTTGAAGGTGTAGCCCTTCGAGGCCTGATCGCGCGACGCCCAGATCATCGTCTCATGCGCGTTTTGAAACCGGCGGCCACGGAAATTCGGCATCGGATTGGTCTTGCGCCAGACGACGTCATTGAGGATCCAGAAGCCGAGGTCCTGCATCGAGGCGCCGACGCGGAAGATGTTGTGGTAGGAGCCGATCACCCAGATGGTGCCGTTGGGCTTCAGCACGCGCCGCGCGGCCAAAAGCCAGGCGCGGGTGAAGGCATCATAAGCGGCGAAACTGTCGAACTGGTCCCACTCGTCATCGACGGCATCGACCTTGGACTGGTCGGGCCGGTGCAGGTCGCCATTGAGCTGGAGATTGTAGGGCGGATCGGCAAAGATCACGTCCACCGATTTTTCCGGCAGTTTCTCAAGGGTCGAAACGCAATCCCCCTTGTGGATCCTGTCCAGCCATTCGGCCTTCTGCTGATGAGATTGGTCGGCGACGGCTCGCAAGGCAGACATTCTGATACCCGGATCACGCGTTACTGTTTTACTTTCCGTTATGGTTACCCAATGGCGTAAATTTTTAATGAAGCGGGGCGGCGGATTTGCCGTCTCCGGCGCCATGGTGTATGCCCGCCGCAAATGCTCGCTCACCGATGCTGGCCTTCCTCCCCTTTGCCTTCCGATGGATTTTCATGACCCAGCCTGACCTGATCATCTTCGATTGCGACGGCGTTCTCGTCGATTCCGAAATCATCGCAGCCCGCGTGGAAGCCGATCTGCTGACCGAGGCAGGCTATCCGATCTCGGCGGCAGAGCTGGCCGAGACCTATGCCGGGCTGACTTTCAAGGACACATTGCTGCGCATCGAGAAGCAGGCGCAGATCCCGTTCCAGGCATCAATGATCGATCAGATCGAAACGCTGCTCGACCGCCGGCTGAAGAACGAGGTCCGGGCCGTCGAGGGCGCGCATCAGGCGGCCGCGGGCGTCAGCGTCAAGCGCTGCGTCTGCTCCAATTCCCGCATGCACCGGCTTGAATTGATGCTCGGCAAGACCGGGTTGCTGCCGCTGTTTGCAGGCCGGATTTTCGCAGCCGGCGAAACGCCGACCAAAAAACCGAAGCCGGCGCCGGACGTGTTTGTCCATGCCGCCACCACGCTCGGGGCCAACCCGGCGCGCACTTTCGTGATCGAGGATTCCATCCACGGAATTGCCGGCGCCAAGGCGGCCGGCATGCGGGTGATCGGCTTCACCGGCGGCTCGCACAGCTATCCCGGTCATGCCGATGTCCTGACCGAGGCGGGTGCCGAAACCGTCATCCGCCGCTGGGCCGACCTGCATGGGGTCATCGCCGCCCTTGCCGAATGGTCGGAAGACGCCTGAGCCCCTCAGATCGAGATGACCTATCTCGATCTGAGCCTTTATTATTGAAGCATGATCTTGTCCGAAAAGTTGCAACTTTTCGGGATCATGCTCCAGCGTCACTGCTTCTTGGGCGGGCCTTCGTCATAGCCGGCATAAACGCGCAGGTTCCGCTCGGCCGGGATCGGGATGCTCACCGCCGGGTCGTTGAAGACGAATTGCGTCGCAGAGGACGTATCGGTAATCGTGGACTGGAAATTGTGCAGCTTGGAATAGAGCACCTCGTCGCCACGAACCACCGCGACCCGGATCGGCATCTTGACCGTGCCCGCCGCTCCGGCAGGGCCCGGCACGACCTTGCCGGCAACCGCGACATTCATCGTCAGCGTGCCATCGGTCCGGCTGCAGCTTCGCGTCACATCGGTAATGGAGGCCTGGTAGACGACCTTCGCCGGATCGTCCTGGCCGCCCTTGGCATAGGTGTTGAAATAGGCCGTGCCTTCACGCAGCGTGATCGGCGGGCAATACGCCCTGAGTTCGGCCTCGTTCACCTTAGCCTGCTCCTGGCTGTCGGCTGCAGCCAGCGTGTTGCTGTTGTTTGTCGATTGGCAACCTGCGACTGCAATAAAAAAGCCAGAAACTGCCAGCCCCGTCAAAAAACGACGGTCAATCAATCGAAACACCATATGCAGTACTTCCCTCTCGCAAAGCTGGTGCTGTATAGCAACCGCGCGGCAAAAATGCGACTGAGGGCACGCAGTTTTCACCAGCTTGCATTGCAGATGCGGGCCTAGTGGAATGAATTTGACATTCGATGCCCGGTTGATGTCGGCCGTAAGATCGAATGTCAAATTCGAAAATTCCACTAGAACCATAAACTTGCTAGTGGTTCCTCGGTTTCCAACATTTGCCCCGGTGTCGGATAGAAATGGGATGCAAATGTTGGAAACGAACCACTAGTCGCTACGGACGGATGAAGATGCGCTATGTCAGCACTCGCGGAGAAGCCTCCGCACTCGGCTTCTCGGATACGATCCTGACGGGTCTCGCCCGTGACGGCGGCCTCTATATCCCCGAGCAATGGCCACAATTCAGCGCCGCCGAAATCCGCGCCATGCGCGGGCTCTCCTATGCCGACCTGGCGATCCGCCTGCTGACGCCCTTCGTCGGGGACGAGATCAGCCCGGCCGCCTTCGAGCGCATCGTGCGCGAGGCCTATGCCACCTTCCGCCACGAGGCCGTCTGCCCGCTGGTCCAGACCGGCGCCAACAGCTTCGTGCTCGAACTGTTCCATGGCCCTACGCTTGCCTTCAAGGACGTGGCCATGCAGCTTCTCGCCCGGCTGATGGATCATGTGCTGGCCGAGCGCGGCCAGCGCGCGACCATTACGGCGGCGACGTCCGGCGACACCGGCGGCGCGGCGATCGAGGCTTTCGCCGGGCGCGACCGCACCGACATGTTCGTGCTGTTCCCGCATGGAAGGGTTTCGCCGGTCCAGCAGCGGCAGATGACCACTTCCAGCGCGGCCAATGTCCATGCGCTGGCAATCGAGGGCAATTTCGACGATTGCCAGGACCTGGTCAAAGCCATGTTCAACGATCACGCCTTCCGCGATCGCGTCTCGCTCTCGGGCGTCAATTCCATCAACTGGGCGCGCATCATGGCCCAGATAGTCTATTATTTTTCCTCGGCGCTGTCGCTTGGCGCGCCGGACCGGCCGGTGTCCTTCACCGTGCCGACCGGCAATTTTGGCGACATCTTCGCAGGCTATGCCGCCAAGCGCATGGGCCTGCCCATCGAGCGGCTGGTGATCGCCACCAATGACAACGATATTCTCGCCCGCACGCTTGCGACCGGCGAATACCGCACCAGCGGCGTCGTCGTCACCACCTCGCCTTCGATGGATATCCAGGTGTCGTCCAATTTCGAGCGCCTGCTGTTCGAGGCGTCAAACCGCGATGCAGCGGCGGTGCGGCGCTACATGGCAGGCCTCAAGCAATCCGGCGCATTCACGATCGACGCCGGCGCACTTGCCGGCATCCGTGCCGAATTCGACGCCGGGCGCGCAACGATGGGCGAAACCGCCGCCACCATCCGCGACACCCTGAAGGCGAGCTCCTATCTGGCCGACCCGCATACGGCCACCGCAATCCATGTCGCCGGTTTGCAGGACAACCATACTGTTCCGATGATCGTGCTGGGCACCGCGCACCCGGCAAAGTTTCCCGCCGCGGTCGAGGAAGCAAGCGGCATCACGCCTGCATTGCCGGCATGGCTTGACGGGCTGATGGAACGGGCAGAAAAATATGTGACACTTCCATCTGCGCTGAATATGGTGGAAGATCACATAGGTCGCCACGCGCGGGCGACGCGTTAGACCATGATGCCGAACCGAAGGACCGCGTCAGCGAAAAGCGGGAACCGGTTTTCGGACGACATCATGGTCTAATTTGTTGGTTTTGCCGCATGTATGCGACGCCAAGTGATCCCACTCGGCTGCAACATGCTCTAGGGAGTGATGTCTATATGGGTGTTGAGGTAAGCCGTCTGTCGAACGGCCTGACAGTCGCCACCGAAACCCTTCCAAGTATCGAATCCGTCGCATTGGGCGTGTGGGTGAAATCAGGAGCCCGCAACGAACACGACAACGAGCATGGGATGGCCCACCTTCTTGAACACATGGCGTTCAAGGGGACAAACAAGCGAAGCGCTTTCCAGATCGCCTCCGAGATCGAGGATGTCGGGGGAGAGATCAATGCGGCGACGAGCGTCGAGACGACGTCGTTTTATGCCCGCGTGCTTGGTGACGACGTACCGCTGGCCATGGATCTTTTGGCCGACATCCTCACGGAATCGAAGTTCGATCCCGGTGAGCTGGAGCGCGAACAGCACGTCATCCTGCAGGAGATCGGCGCCGCCCACGACACTCCCGACGACGTGGTTTTCGATCATTTCACCGAAACCGCCTTTCGCCACCAGACAGTCGGGCGCTCCATTCTCGGCACGGCCGAAACGGTCCAGTCATTCACCTCAAAGCAGCTCCATGCCTTCATCGAGCGGCAATATGGCGCCGAAAAAATGGTGGTGGTGGCTGCCGGCAACATCAAGCACGATGCCTTCGTGCGGGAGGTCGAGAAGCGGCTGGGCGGCTTCCGGGCGAAGGCCGACGGCGTCGTGCCGCAATATGCCCAATATGTCGGCGGCGATTATCGCGAGCATCGCGACCTGCAGGACGCACAGATCGTGCTCGGCTTCGAAGGCCGCGCCTATCATGTGCGCGACTTCTACGCCTCCCATGTGCTGTCGATGATCCTTGGCGGAGGCATGTCGTCCCGCCTGTTCCAGGAAGTGCGCGAAAAGCGCGGGCTCTGCTATTCGGTCTATGCCTTTCACTGGGGCTTTTCCGATACCGGCCTGTTTGGCGTGCATGCGGCAACCGGACAGGGCAATATCGACGAACTGGTGCCTGTCATCATCTCCGAGCTCGAGAAGGCCGGCACCAGCATCGGCCAGGACGAGCTTGACCGGGCGCGGGCGCAATATCGCGCCGGGCTGATCATGTCGGGGGAGAGCGCATCCAGCCGGGCCTCGCAGATCGCCCGCCAGCTTCTCCTCTTCGGCCGCCCCATCGCCAAGGAAGAGTTGATGGAACGGCTTGCAAACCTGACCATCGACCGGCTGACCGACCTGTCGGCGCGGCTGTTCTCCACCAAGCCGACGATAGCCGCTGTCGGGCCTGTCGGAGCACTGGCACCCTACGAGGCCATCCACGCAGCGTTGCCGGATGCCAATGGCGGCACTCGCAGGCTTGCCGTGTAAACCGAAGCAGTCAGGCCGATGTTTGCGTTTCCTTTTTTCCGCCGTGATTTTCCGGCGCTTAAAGGCAACCGCATCAGCCTGAGGGCGCCCCAGGCCAACGACTACCAGGAATGGGCGGACCTTCGCGGGGCAAGTCGCGCCTTCCTGGAGCCATGGGAACCGCGCTGGGCTTCCAATGAGTTGGAACGCAGCGCCTGGCGGCGGCGCCTCAACCGCTACCGTGCGGATTTCGCCAGCGGTCACGCCATGGCCTTCTTCATCTTCGACAATTTCTCCGGCAAGCTGGTCGGCGGCATCACGCTCGGCAATATCCGCCACGGCGTGGCACAGAACGCGCAGATCGGGTACTGGATCGGCGAACAGTTCGCCGGCCAGGGCCTGATGCTGGAAGCGGTGCTGCTTCTCTGCAACCACGCATTCGACACACTGAGGTTGCACCGGATCGAGGCTGCTTGTATTCCCGACAATTCGCGTTCCATCCGCGTGCTTGAAAAAGCCGGATTTCGGCGTGAAGGGCTGTTACGATCCTATCTGCGGATCAACGGTGACTGGCATGACCATTACCTCTACGCCCTGATCGCGCAGGATCGGAACGGCGGCTGGACAAAGGGTTGATTTTTGGCGGTTCTCTTTCCAACCGGGCGCATGCTGGCCCTTATCCTTGCCCTTGTCGCAAGCCTGTTTGCTGCGGCCTCGGCATTCGCCGTCGAGCCCATCAAGATCGCGCGCGACGACGTCGCGCTGGACCTTTCAGGCGCGGTGGAGATTTATCGCAACCAGGGTGAGAACTTCCAGGTTTCGACGGCACCGGGGCCGGACGGGATCGTGCGGCGCATCGAGGTGGAAGCCAACGACGCCCGCTCCAGCGGCGACTGGGCGGTGTTTGCGCTGGCCAACACCACCGAACAGCAGCTCGACCGGCTGATCGTCGCACCGCATTTCCGCCTGGTGAATTCCGGCCTGTTCTGGCCCGACCTAGGCTCGAGCCGCATCGCCGCAATCACCCCCAGCGAGGGGTTTGCGCTCGACCGGCAGGCAAGCCCCGATGCCGACGTCTTCCTGGTCACTCTCAACCCCGGAACAGTCGTCACCTTCATTGCCGAACTCGCTTCGCCAAGGTTGCCGCAGGTCTATCTCTGGGACCCCGAAGCCTATAAGGATTCGGTCAATTCCTACACGCTCTATCGCGGCATCGTCATCGGCATCTCCGGCCTTCTGGCGCTGTTCCTGACCATCCTGTTCGTGGTCAAGGGCACCTCTATGTTTCCGGCCACGGCGGCGCTGTCCTGGGCGGTCCTTGCCTATATCTCGGTCGATTTCGGCTTCCTCAACAAGGTCATCGCGATTTCGCCCGGCAGCGAGCAGATATGGCGGGCGAGTACCGAGATCGGTCTTGCGGCGACGCTTGTCGTGTTCCTGTTCGCCTATCTCAATCTCAACCGATGGCATGGCCATTTCAGTTATGGCGCCTTCGTGTGGATTTGCGGTCTCGTGCTGATTGCCGGCGTGGCGATCATCGATCCGGCGGTGGCCGCGGGCATTGCCAGACTGTCATTTGCCGCCACCGCCATCCTCGGCATCGGCCTTATCGTCTCGCTCGGCATTCGCGGCTATGACCGCGCCATCATGCTCATCCCCAGCTGGGTGATGGTGCTTTTGTGGCTGTGCGGCGCCTGGATGGCGGTCACCGGCATGCTCGACAACGACATCGTCCAGCCGGCCCTTGGCGGCGGCATGATCCTCATCATCCTTTTGATCGGCTTCACGGTGATGCAGCATGCCTTTTCCGGCGGCGCGTTGCAGCAGGGTCTGTTCAGCGACCTGGAGCGGCAGGCACTGGCCGTGGTCGGCGCGGGCGACATCGTCTGGGATTGGGACGTGCTTCGCGACCGCGTCGTCACCAAGCCCGATATCAGCCTGCAACTCGGCCTCACCCCCAACAGCCTCGGTGGGGCTGCGCGCAACTGGCTGCCGGTTCTGCATGCCGACGACCGCGACAATTTCCGCACCACGCTCGACATCGTTCTGGAGCACCGGCGCGGGCGCGTGGCGCAGAACTTCCGCCTGCGCGGCGCCGACGGCCACTATCACTGGTTTGCGCTGCGCGCCCGGCCGGTGATCGGCTCGGATGGCGAGGTGATCCGTTGCGTCGGTACGCTGGTCGATGTCACCAAGCAGAAAAAGGCCGAGGAGCGCCTGCTGCATGACGCCGTCCATGACAATCTGACCGGATTGCCCAACCGCGAATTGTTCATGAACCGGCTTGAAGCGATCATCTCGATCGCCAAGACCGAGGAAAAGATTCGTCCGACCGTCTTTGTCATCGACATCGACCGCTTCAAGCAGGTCAATGACAGCCTCGGCATTTCGGCGGGCGATACCATCCTTTTGACCATCGCAAGACGGCTTCATCGTCTGCTCAAGCCCAGGGATTCGCTCTCGCGCTTCACCGGCGACCAGTTCGCGCTGATGCTTCTGTCGGAAGTGGACCCGGCCCGCATCGCGGCGGTCGCCGATGCGATCAAGCAGGCGATCCGCGCGCCGATCACTTTCGCCAAGCACGAGATCGTGCTGACGGCCTCGATCGGGCTCATCACCTGGACGGCATCGCAGGCTTCGGCCGAAGACACGGTCAAGGATGCCGAACTTGCCATGCATCAGGCCAAGCGTTTCGGCGGCGACCGGATCGAGCCGTTCCGGCCCGCGTTCCGCTCGGTCGGCACCGACCGCCTGCAACTCGAATCGGATCTGCGCCGCGCGGTCGAGCGCAAGGAATTCACCCTCGCCTACCAGCCGATCATCCGCCTGGAAGATCGCAGCATCGCCGGCTTCGAGGCGCTATTGCGCTGGGATCACTCCCGCCGCGGTTCGATCCCCCCGGCCGATTTCATTCCGGTTGCGGAAAATTGCGGCCTTATCGTCCAGCTTGGCCTGTTTGCCATGCAGCGCGCCGCCGAAGATCTTGCCGAATGGCAAAAGCAGATCAGCGACGCGCCGCTATCCGTCTCGGTCAACCTGTCCAGCCGGCAGCTTATCCGCCGCGATCTGGTCAGCGACGTGCGCTCGGTCGTCGCGCGGGCAAACCTCAAGGCGCGGTGCTTCCGCCTGGAACTCACAGAATCGCTGGTCATGGACAACCCCGAACAGAGCGCCCATGTGCTCAACAAGCTCAAGAAACTGGGCATCGGCCTGTCGCTCGATGATTTCGGGACCGGCTTCTCCTCGCTTTCCTACCTTACCCGCTACCCCTTCGACACGATCAAGATCGACAAAAGTTTCCTCGACGATTCCTCGCCCAAGCGCACAGTCTTGCTGAAATCCATGGTCAGCATGGCGCATGACCTCGGCATGTCGGTCGTTGCCGAAGGCATTTCGGATGAGAGCGATGCGCTGCAGCTGCGCCAGATGGGTTGCGAATATGGCCAGAGCTTCATGTTCGGCCCGCCGATCGCCGCAGATCAGGTGCTCAAAATGCTGAAAGAGCAATATCCGATAGAGCAACAAACATCCTGACGGATGCAGTACCGTTGCTCTATCTGCTTGTTTTAGCCGCATTTATGCAACGCGAAGTGATTCCACTTGGCTGCAAAATGCTCTGGCTCAGGCGTGACCGGCTTCCTGGCTGAGATGTGCCAGATGGACACCCATCGAGGCGAGCAACCGGTCATATTTGCGGTCGATATCGGAATCGAACAGGAGATCCGGTTGGGCCGGGCAGGTCAGCCAGCCATTGGCGGCGATCTCGCTTTCGAGCTGGCCGGCGCCCCAGCCGGCGTAACCCAGCATCATCAGCGCCTTGCGCGGCCCGCGCCCTGATGAAATGGCGCGTAATATGTCGACGGTCGCCGTAAGGCAGATGTCAGCCGAGATCGGCAGCGAGGATTCGACCCTGTAGTCGTCGGTGTGCAGCACGAAGCCGCGGCTGCGATCCACCGGGCCGCCATTGCGCACCACGAAATCGCGCGCGGGCGGCGGCAGGCGGATTGCCTCGCTCTCGTCAAGAATGCCCAATTGCACCAGCAGATCTGGAAACATCAGTTGCTGGCTCTGGTTGATGATAAGGCCCATGGCCCCTTCATCGCTATGGGCGCAGACATAGATGACGGCACGAGCGAACCTGTCGTCCTTCATGCCCGGCATGGCAATCAGGAACTGATCGTCAAGAAAGCCGCGCGTCGCCGCGGACTGTTTTTGGCGTAGGAGGTCCATAGCCGAAACCTAACGCGTTTTCAGCCGTCATGAAAGATATGCGTTAGGAGAATAAGGCCTCGGCGCTGGTCGCTGTTTCACACAAAAATGATTGGTCCAGCGATCACTCTCTGTTGCGAAACCTCGACTTTACGGCCAAACCCGACGCATGACCCGCATACCGACAGCATTGTGGATGACGCTGGCCGCGACGATGGGCGTAACGCCCGCGCTCGCTTCTTCCACCGATTGGTTCGAGACCCAGGGCGGGCGCATCCGGCTGGTCACGAGCGGCGGGCCCGATGCCCAGGGCCGCATAGCCGGCGTCCTCGACATTGCGCTCGATCCGGGCTGGAAAACCTATTGGCGCGACCCTGGCGACAGCGGTGTTCCACCTTCGCTCAACATTTCGGAAAGCAGCAGCAACATCGCCTCGGCGGAACTGGCGTTCCCGGCCCCGCAGCGCCACGATGACGGCTATTCGAAATGGGCCGGATATGATCATTCGGTTTCCCTGCCGGTAACCTTCACGCTGACATCGCCGGGCCAAGCGGCGATGATAGATGCGGATATCTTCCTTGGCATCTGCGAGACGGTCTGCATTCCCGTTCAGGCGCAACTCCTGCTCGACCCTGCCATCGATCCCGACAATGCCGCCGATGCCGCCCTTGTCTCACAGGCCGTGAACGCTCTGCCGGCGCCAGCACGCCCCGACTTCGGCGCGGCCATCGTCAGCACAGACGACAACAGGCTGGTCATTGAAGCGAAGCTGCCGGAGGGTGCTGCATCAGCGGATTTCTTCATTGTCGGAGCCGAAGGCTATTCATTCGGCACGCCTGAGCGCATTGGCAGTGACGGAAGGATATTGTTTTCGGTCGAGATCCTGAACCGCCCCAAGGACATTCCGGCACAAGGCGGACTGCATTACACGCTGGTCACCAGCAGCGGATCGGTGAGCGGCACCCTGCCCTATCTTTAGACCAATACGGTTGGCGGTTGCGTCAGCCCCGATAAGCCGTTACCCAATCGCCCGATTTCAACCGGATCGAGAGAGATATCATGACGATTTCAGTTGGCGACAAGCTGCCCGAAGCCACTTTCAGGACGATGACGGCCGACGGCGGCAAGAGCCTTACCACCGCCGATGTCTTCTCCGGCAAGACGGTCGTTCTGTTCGGCGTTCCGGGTGCCTTCACCCCAACCTGCAGCAACAACCATCTGCCCGGCTATCTGGAAAACCATGATGCCATCCTTGCCAGCGGCGTCGACACGATCGCAGTGGTGGCCGTCAACGACCAGTTCGTCATGGGCGCATGGGCAAACTTCACCGGCGGCGAAGGCAAGCTGCTTTATCTGGCCGATGGCAATGGCGATTTCGTCCGTGCCGCCGGCCTGCAGGCCGATATGAGCGAATTCGCGATGGGCATGCGCTCGAAGCGCTTCTCGATGATCGTCAAGGACGGTGTCGTCAGCGCGCTAAATATCGAGACGAAGTCCGGCGTGAATGAATCGGGTGCAGCCACAATTCTCGAACAGCTATAGCAGCGCAACCGGAGCGGCTCCATCGGCGAGCCGCTTCCCCCTTGTTCCGCCTTACCGCTTCGCGACCCGCGGCTTGGCAGCTGGCGGATTGCTTTCCCTGGCAGGGCGCGCCGGCTTGAACGGCGCCATGCCCATGCGGGCCAGCTCGTCGGCACGTTCGTTTTCCTCATGGCCGGCATGGCCCTTGACCCAGTGCCAGGTCACCTTGTGGCGTTTGCGGGCCTCGTCCAGCGCCTGCCATAGCTCGGCATTCTTCACCGGTTTTTTGGCCGCCGTCTTCCAGCCATTGCGCTTCCAGCCTTCGATCCAGCCGCCAATACCGTCCTTGACGTAATTGCTATCGGTGTAGAGATCGACCAGGCACGGCTCCTTCAGCGCGTTCAGCGCCGAGATCGCCGCCATCAGTTCCATACGGTTGTTGGTCGTCTCGGCTTCGCCGCCGGACAATTCCTTGGTCACGCCGTTGAAGCGCAGGATCGCGCCCCAGCCGCCCGGACCGGGATTGCCCGAGCAGGCGCCGTCAGTGAATATCTCGACCGATTTCTTCATACCAAACCATATTCCGAGGCCGAGCCGATCTGGCGGTGAAAGCGCATGCGGCGGATGAATTCGACAGGGTCGCGCTTCTGGATCAGCGCTCCGTCGGGGATAGTCAGCCAGTCATAGAGACGGGTCAGCATGAAGCGCAGGGCCGAGCCTCGCGCCAGCATCGGCAGCGCCTGCCGCTCCGCGTCGGTAAGCGGGCGCACCTGCTGATAGCCGGCAAGCAGCGCCCTGCCCTTGGTCAGGTTGAAGGAATTGTCCTTCTCGAAGCACCAGGCATTCAGGCAGGTCGCCAGGTCATAGGCGTAGAAATCGTTGCAGGCGAAATAGAAGTCGATGAGGCCGGAGAGCTTCTCGCCGAGAAAGAACACATTGTCGGGAAAGAGATCGGCATGAATGATGCCGGCCGGCAGGTCTTTCGGCCAATTGCGCTCGAAATCGGCAAATTCCGCATCAACCTCGGTGAGAAGTCCACACTCGACCTCGTCGGCACGCGCGCGCGAACCATCCCACAATTTGCGCCAGCCCGCCCTATCGAGCGCATTGGCCCGGCTGAGCTGAAAATCCGCCCCTGCCAGATGCAGTCCGGCCAGCGCCTTGCCGACCTCGCGGCAGTGAATGGCGGTGGGCCGCCGCATCCACATGCCTTCCAGAAAAGTGATGATTGCCGCCGAGCGTCCGGCGAGCGTGCCGATCACCTCGCCGTCGTTGCGGCGCACCGGCAGCGGGCAGGAAATATCCTTCTTCGCCAGATGCTCCATCAGGCCGAGGAAGAACGGCAGGTCGTTCTTGTCGACGCGCCTCTCATACAGCGTCAATATGTAGGCGCCGCTGGAAGTGTGCAGCAGGAAGTTGGAATTCTCCGTGCCCTCTGCGATCCCTTTATAGGAGAGGAGCTGGCCTATCGCGTAGCTTTCCAGGAAAGCACCAAGCTCGCTTTCGGAGACATCGGTATAGACTGCCATCACACGGTCCCGTTGACGAATGCCATGTCGGCGGCTGTCAGCTCGACGTCGCGCAGCACGCGCATCACCGGGAAATCCTCGGTCTCCGTCGCGGTCACCGCAAGATCGACCGAGACTTCGAAGCGCTCGCGAAATGCGTCGATGATTTCGTCCACGATGATCTCGGGAGCGGATGCGCCGGCCGACAGACCAAGCGTCGAAATGCCGGCGATCTCGTCCCACGGAATTTCGGAAGCCCGCTGCACCAGAAGCGACATCCTGGCGCCGGCCCTTTCGGCGACCTCAACCAGACGCCTCGAATTGGACGAGTTCGGCGCGCCGACGATCAGGAACAGGTCGGCGCCGGGCGCCGTCTCCTTCACCGCTTCCTGGCGGTTGGTGGTTGCGTAGCAGATCGATTCCGCCGCTGCCGCTTTGATCTCGGGGAATTTCTTCTGCAGTGCGCGGATAAGACCGGCCGTGTCTTCAACCGAGAGCGTCGTCTGGGTGACGAAGCCAAGCGCTTCCGGATCGGCCGGCTCGAAATTGGCCACATCCGCCTCAGTCTCGATCAATGTCACGCAGCCTTCCGGCAGTTGCCCCATCGTGCCGATCACCTCCGGGTGGCCGGCATGGCCGATCAGAAGCACATGGCGGCCCAGCCGCTGGTGGCGCATCGCCTGCTTGTGCACCTTCGACACAAGCGGACAGGTGGCATCGAGATAGAAGAGCTCACGCGCCTGCGCATCCGCCGGCACCGACTTGGGCACGCCATGGGCGGAAAACACCACCGGGCATTCATGGTGGTCGTCTGGAATCTCGTTCAGTTCCTCGATGAAGACGGCGCCGAGATTTTGCAACCCTTCCACGACATAGCGATTGTGGACGATCTCATGGCGCACATAGACCGGCGCGCCGTATTTCTTCAGCGCCAGCACAACGATCTGGATCGCACGGTCCACGCCGGCGCAAAAGCCGCGTGGCTGGCACAGCCTTATCGTGAGTGGCGGCTTGGTCGGATTTTCAGGCATGATGTCCCAGTCTTTCGCTAAGGTCTGTCGAGCATCAGGATTCGGTGCGGACATGAGGCGAGCGGCCCGCCCATGTCAAGGGCGAGCCCGGTTCAATGCGTCCTGCGCGATCGCCACAACCAGGTGCCGAGCACGCCGGCAAGCGCTGCCGCCAAGCCATACCAGGTGACCGCATATTGCAGATGGCTGTTGGGCAGGTCGACAATGGTCACGTCGCCCACAGGCAGGCCGCCTGGGTTGGGCGTGTTATCGGCGTCGACAAAGAAGGGCACGAGTTCAGCTCCGGAGGGCAGGCCGGCTGTCGCCGCCATCACATCGCGGTCCTTCCAGTAGAAGATGTTCTTGGCCGGGTCGTTGTCCGGCACCATCGACGAGGGCTTTTCAGCCAGTGGATTTCTGGCAAGGCCCGTCACCGTCACCTGACCGGAAACCTGCCCTTCCGGCCGCGTGGCGGGGTCCTTGTTGTCAAAGGGAACGAAGCCGCGATTGATCAGCAGGAAGCGCCCATCCGAAAGCCTCAGCGGCGTGTAGACATAATAGCCCGACTGGCCCTCATTGGTGGCGAAGAAGTGCCGCTCGCCTCCATGCAGGAACTCACCGGACACTGTCACCGGCCAGTAGTCGACATCGCCGGTCTTGGCGAACCTGCCTTCGATTTCGGTAAGCGTCAGCGGGGTGGAATGAACCCGCTGATCGATCGTGGCAAGCAGCGCTTCCTTCCAGTGCAGCCGCTGCACCTGCCAAGTGCCGAGACTGATAAGTATGGCCAGGGCCGGGATACCGAAAATCAGCGCCAGCAGGCGCCGTCGGCCGCTCATCTGGGAGTTGGAAAGAGCAGAGCCTGTCATTGCGACCGGTCCAGCTGCCCCTCGGCGGCCCTGTTGCGGTATTGCAGCGTGATCAGCACGCCCTTGATCAGCCGCAAGGCGGTAAGGGTTAGCGCGAGCGTCAATGGTATCCAGAGCAGAAAATGCAGCCACAGCGGCGGATTGTGGGTGACCTCCAGCCACAGCGCCGAGCCGACCACGATGAAGCCGATGATCAGGATGACGAATACGGCGGGTCCGTCACCCGCATCGGCGAAGGAATAGTCCAGCCCGCAGGCTTCGCAACGGGGCGCAACTGTCAGGAAGCGCGAGAACAGCCGCCCCTCGCCGCAGCGTGGGCAGCATCCCTTGAGGCCGGCGGCAATCGGTTCGACCGGTGGCCAGTTCGCCTTGTCCTCACTCATGGGTCACTCCGGCCATGTCCTTTCCTTCCGGCGCCGCGCCAAGTTTCCAGCGAAACTGGGGCGTTGGTGCATTCGGCATCGAGCATGCTGATGCTTTGCGCCGAAAAAGAGAAGGCGGCCGTGTTGCCACGGCCGCCTGTTCTTTCACCTATCCAGGTCTCAGTGGCCCTGAGCGATGGTCGCACCGACCGAAGCCCAGACATAGATCGAGGCAAACAGGAACAGCCAGACCACGTCGACGAAATGCCAGTACCAGGCAGCCGCCTCGAAGCCGAAATGCTGCTTGGGCGTGAAATCACCCTTCATTGCGCGCAGCAGGCAGACCAGCAGGAAGATCGTGCCGATCAGGACGTGGAAGCCATGGAAGCCCGTCGCCATGAAGAAGGTCGCGCCATAGATCGAGTCCTTAAACGCGAAGGGCGCATGGATATATTCAAAGGCCTGCACGAAGGAGAATAGGACACCGAGTGCAACCGTGATGACCAGGCCATTGACCAGGCCGCGGCGATCATTGTTCAGCAGCGCATGATGCGCCCAGGTGACCGTGGTGCCCGACAGGAGCAGGATGATGGTGTTGTAGAGCGGCAGGTGGAAGGGATCGAGAACCTCGATGCCCTGCGGCGGCCAGACACCCCCGGTATATTCGGCCCGTGCATATTGATGGGCCTCGTTCGGGAACAGGCTGGCGTCGAAGAATGCCCAGAACCAGGCAACGAAGAACATCACCTCGGAGGTGATGAACATGATCATGCCATAGCGCAGATGCAGCGACACGACGCGGGTATGGTGACCCTCATGCGCTTCCTTGATCGTGTCCGACCACCAGCCATACATGGTGTAGAGCACGATGGCGACGCCGATGAAGAACAGCCAGGGATTGGCGATGTTGACACCGAAGAGGGGGAATTCGCCCTCGTTCAGATATTGCATCCACGCCACGCCGCCAATGGCCATGACGAGCGCGCCGACCGAGCCGAGAAACGGCCACGGACTCGGGTCGATGATGTGATAATCGTGTTGTGGTTTTGCGTGCGCGTCTGCCATATCAGCCCCCGAGATTTGCGTCGGTGTTGTCGTTTGTTGTGGTCTGGTCGCTCTGCGGCGCGACAGCCACAGGCTCCTGCCCCTCGATCGGGAAGAACGTATAGGAAAGCGTGATCGTCTTGATGTCCTTGAGTTCGGGAACATCGACGATGTCTGGATCGACATAGAAAACGACCGGCATATCGAGCGTTTCGCCGGGTTTCAGCGTCGTATCGGTGAAGCAGAAACACTCCACCTTGTTGAAATAGGCCCCGGCCAGCGCCGGCATCACGTTGAAGGTGGCACGCCCGGATGTGGGCTTATCCCCGTCATTTTCAGCCGAGTAGTGCGCTTGCGCGGTCTCGCCGATCTTGATCTTGATGTCGCGCGCCACCGGCTTGAACTTCCAATCCAGCGCACCGGAGGTGTTGGCGTCGAAGCGCACGGTAATGGTGCGGTCAAGCACGCGGTCGGAATATTGGGTCACGCGCTGGGTCGTGCCGCCATAACCGGTGACCTTGCAGAACATGTCGTAAAGCGGCACCGCGGCATAGGCCATGCCGATCATGCCGCCAAAGAACGCCACGCAGACCGCGGCGACGACCCGGTTGGACTTCTCGGTCCTGGCGCTGACTTCTTTCTTCTGCTCGCTCATCGCACCCTCACATCGCCCGATCCAGGATCGCCGGATTGAACTTGATGATGGTCGCTATGTAGAAGATCACGACCAGAGCCGCGAGCCCGAGGCCGATCGCGATCGAACGGCTGCGGCGCGCCTTCTTCTGCGTTTCGGTCAGCGTATGCAGTTCATCCTCCTTCACTGCAGCACACCCGGCACGGCAAGCGCGTGCTCGATGATGCTGTCGGCCAGATAGGCGGCGAAGATGACGAACAGGTAGAGCAGCGAAAAGCCGAACAGCGCCTTGGCCGGCTTCATCAGCCGGTCGCCATCGGGCATGAGCAGCACTTTCCAGGAATACCAGATGAAGCCGATGCCCAGCGCGGTTGCCACGAGACCATAGACGGCGGTGGTGTAGCCGAGAAGCCAGGGCAGCATGCCCACGGGCGCCAGCAGCAGCGCATAGGCGAAGATCTGCTTGCGGGTCGATTCTTCGCCGGCGACATTCGGCATCATCGGCACGCCGGCGCGGCCGTAGTCATCCGACTTGAACAGCGCCAGCGCCCAGAAATGCGGCGGCGTCCACAGGAAGATGATCAGGAACAGGATGACGCTTTCAAGGCTGACCGTGCCGGTCGCGGCAGCCCAGCCGATGACGGGCGGAAACGCGCCTGCGGCACCGCCGATGACGATGTTCTGCGGGGTCGAGCGTTTCAGCCAGATCGTGTAGATCACCGCATAAAAGAAGATGGTGAAGGCAAGCAGCGCCGCCGAAAGCCAGTTGACGATGACGCCCAGTGTCATCACCGAAAGCGCCGACAGGATGAGCCCGAAAACCAGCGCTTCGCCGGGACGCACCCGGCCGGCCGGCACCGGCCTGCTCGCCGTGCGCGACATGACCGCGTCGATATCCGCGTCATACCACATGTTGAGCGCACCGGATGCGCCAGCGCCAAGCGCGATGGCCAGGATGGCCACAACCGCGATGAACGGATTGATCGACAACGGGGCGGCCATCAGCCCGACAAACGCCGTGAAGACGACGAGCGACATCACGCGCGGCTTCAGCAGCGCGAAAAAATCGCCGGCGGTCGCTTCCGACATGCGGAACCCCCCATCGTCCATTGCGTTTTCTTCAGCCAGGGCCATTGTCAATCTAATCCGCTTCAATCGTCCGCGAAACCGCCATCATTGTCGGCGGTCCCGACGTTGGAACCCGCTTTCATCGTGAAAAAGCGGTTCCGCTTCTTGTCCGCAGCCCCGGAAAGCCGGTTTCCGGGGCTACTGTCGATGCGCGCTTACTTGATACGCGGCAACTGTTCCCACTGATGGAACGGCGGCGGCGACGAAAGCTGCCATTCCAGCGTGGTCGCACCCTCGCCCCACGGATTGGCGCCGGCGATGCGCTTCTTGGAGAACGCCTCGAACACGCCAAAAAGGAAGATGAACACCGCGAAGGCTGCGATGTAGGAGCCATAGGACGACACCATGTTCCAGCCCGCAAACGCATCCGGATAGTCGATATAGCGGCGCGGCATGCCGGCCAGACCCAGGAAGTGCTGCGGGAAGAAGATCAGGTTCACGCCGATGAACGTCACCCAGAAATGCGTGTCGGCAATGACGGGCGAGTACATGTAGCCGGTCATCTTCGGGAACCAGTAGTACCAGGCCGCGAAGATGGCGAACATGGCGCCGAGCGACATCACATAGTGGAAGTGCGCAACCACGTAGTAGGTGTCATGATACATGCGGTCGAGGCCGGCATTGGCGAGTTGCACACCCGTCACGCCACCCACGGTGAACATGAAGATGAAGCCGATCGCCCACAGCATCGGCGACTTGAAGGTGATCGAGCCGCCCCACATCGTGGCGATCCACGAGAAGATCTTCACGCCGGTTGGCACCGCGATCACCATCGTCGCGAAGGTGAAGTAGCGCTGCGTGTCGAGCGACAGGCCGGTCGTGTACATATGGTGCGCCCACACGACAAAGCCGACGACGCCGATGGCGACCATGGCGTAAGCCATGCCGAGATAGCCGAAGATCGGCTTCTTCGAGAAGGTCGAGACGATGTGGCTGACGATGCCGAAGCCCGGCAGGATCAGGATGTACACCTCGGGGTGACCGAAGAACCAGAACAGATGCTGGAACAGGATCGGGTCGCCACCTGCTTCCGGCGCGAAGAAGGCCGTGCCGAAATTACGGTCCGTCAGCAGCATGGTGATGCCACCCGCCAGCACCGGCAGCGAAAGCAGCAGCAGGAAGGCGGTGATCAGCACCGACCAGGCAAAGAGCGGCATCTTGTGCAGCGTCATGCCCGGCGCGCGCATGTTGAAGATGGTGGTGATGAAGTTGATCGCACCCAGGATCGACGAGGCGCCGGCAATATGCACCGACAGGATCGCCAGATCCATCGCCGGGCCAGGCTGACCCGAAGTGGCGAAGGGCGGATACATGGTCCAGCCACCGCCAATGCCCCAGCCACCGGCAGGGCCGGGAACGAACAGCGACATCAACAGCAGGATCAGCGCCGGCGGCAACAGCCAGAAGGAGATGTTGTTCATGCGCGGGAAGGCCATGTCGGGCGCACCGATCATGATCGGGACCATCCAGTTGGCAAAGCCGCCGATCAGCGCCGGCATCACCATGAAGAAGATCATGATCAGGCCGTGCATGGTGGTGAACACATTATACATGTGCTTGCCGGCATCGAGCGCCGAGTCGCCCTCGACGCCATAGACCATGGAGGCGAAGCCATGGAAAATCTGGATGCCGGGCTCTGCCAGCTCCCAGCGCATCATGACCGACATGAAGCCGCCGATAATGCCCGCAACGATCGCGAAGATCAGATAGAGCGTGCCAATATCCTTGTGGTTGGTCGAGTAGACCCAACGTACCCAGCCGCGATACGGCTTATGGTCGTGATCGTGGTGGGCTGCAACGCCTGCCATGTTCCGCTCCGTTCCCTGAACTCTATTCACCGCGGCATCAATTGCCGGCGGCGGCTACCTTGCTGGTGCCTTCGATTTCGGCCATCAACGCCTTGTTGGCGCCAGTCAAATCGGACTTGGCTGCCTCCAGCCATGTCGCATATTGCCCATCCGACACGACGCGCACGGCGATCGGCATGAAAGCATGATCCTTGCCGCACAGTTCCGAGCACTGCCCGTAATAGAGACCTTCCTTGTCTGCCTTGAACCAGATCTCGTTGATGCGGCCAGGCACGGCATCGGTCTTCACGCCAAAGGACGGCATGGCAAAAGCGTGGATCACATCGGAAGCGGTCACCAGAACACGCACCAGCGTGCCGACAGGCACGACCATCTCATTGTCCACAGCCAGAAGGCGCGGATATGCGGCATGATCTTCCTTGCCGGCCTCGGCGCGATCCTCGTCAGCAAGCAAAGCCGAGTTGAAGGAGAGCGGCTCATCGACCTGATACTCGTAATCCCAGTTCCACTGGTTGCCGGTGGCCTTGACCGTCAGCTTGGCTTCTTCCGGCGGCGAATATTGCGCGGTCAGAAGCTGGAAGGAAGGAACCGCCAGGAACAGCAGGATGACGACCGGGCCGACCGTCCAGATCACCTCGATCAGCGTGTTGTGGCTGGTGCGCGACGCATTGGGATTGGCGGCAGCGCGGAACCTGACGATGCAATAGGCCAGCAGGACGAGAACCAGAAGCGTGATCGGGATGATGAACCACAGCGTGTAGTGCTCAAACCAGGTGATCTGCTCCATCATGCCGGTTGCGGCCGGCTGAAACCCGGTCTGCCAAGGCGTCGGCTGCGCCGCTTGGGCGGCTGTCGCGAAAAAGGTTGCGGCAGCGCCGGCACTTGCAAGGATTCTTCTCATTGCCCTCATCGTCTCCCAATTCCATGCGCCGGAGGTGCACGACTAATCGTTGGCCCGGGAGGGAATCCCGGAGCTTTCGACGCTGGTTCAAACCATACTCTCTTTCCGACCGCAAGGAAGGAGCGCAACAACCCATGCGGCATTTTTGCGCGCAAGCCGCAGGCCGCCGCCCTTGCCGCGAAGCCGACAAACAGAAGGAAGAAAGGAAACGAGCTGAACGAGAAAAGCAAGAAGGCCGCATTTCAGGCAAATTTGGCTTGGAAAATCGGTGAAACTGCGCGATTGGCTGCTTCAATACCTGTTCTTGCCCTATAGTTCTTCCTGTTACGGCCGCGTTTGCGGCGATTCGCAATGGAGCCAATATGATATCTCGGCTTTCGGGAACCTTGGCGAAGGCCATCCTCGCCAGCGCATTGTGCGCCCTGACTGTTCCGGCAGTTGCCCAGCAGCAGAAGCCTGCCGGCGCGGTGCGCTCCACGCATGGCGCCTGGTCGATCATCTGCGACACGCCGGCGGGCGCCACCGCCGAGCAATGCGTGATGATGCAGAATGTGATCGCCGAGGACCGTCCGGAAATGGGCCTTTCGGTGGTGGTGCTGCGCACGGCCGACAACAAGGCGGAGATCCTGCGCGTGCTGGCGCCGCTTGGCGTGCTTTTGCCTAACGGGCTTGGCCTCAATGTCGATGGCAAGGATATCGGCCGCGCCTATTTCGTGCGCTGCTTTGGCGACGGCTGCTATGCCGAGGTCATCCTGGAAAAGACGCTGCTCGATACGCTGAAGGGCGGCACTTCGGCCACCTTCATCGTGTTCCAGACGCCCGAGGAAGGCATCGGCATTCCGGTCGACCTGAACGGCTTCGACGAGGGTTTTGCCGCGCTGCCGAAATAAGCCGCGCCGCGCCAATATCCAAAGACGCATTGCCGTGGCGGTCGCTCGCGCCTACATGCGAGGTCGCGACGATTTTTGAACGAGGCGACGCGCCATGAACAGCCTGCTTGGTCAATTCGACATTCCGGAAGACCGTATCCGCCGCATCGTGGCCGATACGATCAACGGCACCGACGATGGCGAACTCTATCTCGAATATAGCGAGAGCGAGGCGCTGATGTTCGACAATGGCCGCCTCAAGACGGCCAATTTCAACACCGACCAGGGCTTCGGCCTGCGCGCAGTCGCCGGCGAGGCGAGCGGCTATGCGCATTCCAGCGAATTGTCGGAAGCCGCGCTGCTGCGAGCTGCCGATGCGGTCTCGGCGGTAAAGGGCGGCTATTCGGGCAAGCTGGCACCGGCCCCTGCCCGCACCAACCGTCATCTCTACACCGACGAGAACCCGATCCCCTCGCCTTCCTTCGAAGCCAAGGCCCGGCTGCTGCAGGACATGGATGCCTGGCTGCGCGCCCGCGATCCGCGCGTGCGCCAGGTCACCGCCTCGCTCGCCTCCTCCTGGCAGCATGTCGAAATCCTGCGCGCCGACGGCCAGATGGTCTCCGACATGCGGCCACTGGTGCGCCTCAACGTCTCGGTGGTCGTCGGCGAGGGCGACCGCCAGGAGTCCGGCTCCTACGGCATGGGCGGCCGCAAGGGCTTCGGCGAGTTCCTAGTCGAGGACAGCTGGAAACTCGCCGCCGAGGAAGCCTTGCGGCAGGCGCTGGTCAATCTGCGGGCTATCCCTGCTCCGGCTGGCACCTTCGACATCGTGCTGTCCAATGGCTGGCCGGGCGTGATGCTGCACGAGGCGGTCGGCCACGGGCTCGAGGGCGACTTCAACCGCAAGAAGACTTCAGCCTTCGCCGGGCTGATGGGCAGCCAGGTCGCGGCCAAGGGCGTCACCGTCGTCGATGACGGTACCATTGCCGAGCGGCGCGGCTCGCTCACCATCGACGACGAAGGCACGCCGAGCAATCGCAACGTGCTGATCGAGGACGGCAAGCTCGTCGGCTATATGCAGGACCGGCAGAATGCGCGGCTGATGGGCATGGAGCCGACCGGCAATGGGCGGCGCCAGTCCTATGCGCATGAGCCGATGCCGCGCATGACCAACACCTATATGACCGGCGGCGACATGGAGCCGGACGAGATCATCGCCTCGGTGAAGAAGGGCGTCTATGCCGTCTCCTTCGGCGGTGGCCAGGTCGACATCACCTCGGGCAAATTCGTCTTCGGCTGTACCGAGGCCTATATGATCGAGGACGGCAAGGTGACCCAGCCGATCAAGGGCGCGATGCTGATCGGCAACGGGCCGGACGCCATGCACCGCGTCTCGATGGTCGGCAACGACATGCAGCTCGACACCGGCATCGGCATGTGCGGCAAGGCCGGCCAGGGCGTGCCGGTCGGTGTCGGCCAGCCGCATCTCAGAATGAACCAGATGACGGTTGGCGGCACGCAGGTCTAAGGCTGGGCCTCACCGCCTCTTCTTCGGCTTCTCCAGCAACGCCACCGCCTCGACATGCGGCGACCACAGGAACTGGTCGACCGGCGTGACGGTTTTCAGCGTATAGCCGCCGTCGATCAGGATGCGCAGGTCGCGCGCCAGCGTGGCCGGATTGCATGAGACCGCCGCAACCAGCGGCACCTCGGACCGGGCGATCTGCTTACACTGATCCTCGGCCCCGGCGCGCGGCGGATCGAACACCAGTCCGTCATAGGCATTGAGTTCCTTGAATGTCAGTGGCCGCCGGAACAGGTCGCGCTTTTCCACCGTGACGCGCTTCAAATGCTCGCCAAAGCGGAAGCCGCGATCGAGCGCGGCAAGTGCTGCCTGATCGCCTTCCACCGCATGCACTTCCGAACGGGCGGCAAGGCGCAGCGCGAAGGCACCGGCTCCGGCAAACAAGTCGAGCGCCTTCTTGGCGCGCTTGAGGTGATCCATCACCAGAAGCGCCATTTCCGTCTCGGCCGATTCCACGGCCTGCAGAAAGGCACCAGGCGGCGGGGTAACCGCAACCTCGCCGAACAACACAACCGGCTTCTTGGGCTCGACTACCGTCTCGCCATCGAGCGAGACCCGCGCAAACCCCTCGCGGATGGCAAAATCCGAAATCGCCAGCCGCACCTTTTCAGCAAGTCGGCCGGCCCCGCTCACGGCCACATCCGGCCCCGATGCCGTCAGCGTCACCGCCAGATGAAACGGCTCGGCGGTATTGCAGATCAAGCCGGCCAGCGCCTTCAATTTCCCGAGCGAGGCAACGATGCCCGGCAAGGAGATCGGGCATTCCTCGATATCGATGATGCGATGCGACATCGCCCGGTTATAGCCGAGCATCATTCCCGCCTCGGTCCGGCGCGCCGACAGCACGACGCGGCGGCGCGAAGCCGGCGGGCAGGCAATCGTCGCCGACACCGGCGCATCGATGCCCCGGCTTGCCAGCGCCTGGACGATCTTGTCGCGCTTCCAGTCGAGATAGACCTGCATCTCCAGATGCTGGAGCGCGCAGCCGCCGCATTCGGTAAAGTGGCGGCAGGCCGGCTCAACCCGCAGCGGCGAAGTTTCCAGCACCGCAAGCAGTTCGGCACGGTCTTTTTCCCGCGCGGCCGTCACCCGCTCCCCCGGAAGCGTGAAGGGGATGAAAACCGGGCCACTCGGCGTGTCGGCCACGCCGTCGCCCTGCGCGCCAAGCCGTTCTACCTGGAACTGTACGCTCATCGATCCTTGACCCCGGCCAACAGGAATTCGCGATTGCCGTCGCCGCCCTCTATCGGCGACTCCGTGAGACCGAGCGCCCGCCAGCGCGGCATCGCGTCGAGCCAATCCTTCAGCGCCTGGGCAACGCGCGGTCCCTCGGCGGGATATTTCAGCAACCCACCCTTACCGATCGCCTCGCGACCGGCTTCGAACTGCGGCTTGACCAGGAAGATGCCCCGCGCACCCGCTTCAGCCAATTCGAGCGCCGGCGGCAAGGCGAGCTTCAGCGAAATGAAGCTGACATCGGACACGATGAGATCGATCGGCCCTAGCAGCATGGCCGCTGTCAACTCACGCGCATTCACGCCCTCAAGGCAGGTCACGCGGGGATCATCGCGCAGTTCTTGCACCATCTGGCCGTGCCCGACATCTATTGCCGTCACATGCGCCGCGCCACGTTCCAGCAGCACCTGCGTGAAGCCGCCGGTCGAGGCGCCTATATCCAGTGCATGGCTGCCCGCCGGATCGATGCCGAAATGGTCGAGGCCGGCAAGCAGCTTCAGCGCCGCACGCGAGACGTAAGCACGGGCCGGATCGTTGATCTCGATGCGCACTTCCTGCGATACGCCCTGCCCCGCCTTCGCTGCCACGATCCCGTCCACCAAAACAGTGCCGCGCTCGATGGCATCGCGCGCCCGCGAGCGGCTGGAAAACAGTGCCCGTGTGACCAGAAGCTCATCGAGCCGCTGCCGGCTGCCCGTGGTGGATTTGACGTTCATCGCCCCTCATTGGCGAAAGCCGGCCGCGATGGCAAGCGCCGTTCGCCTGCGGCGGAGGCGTCACAGCCGATCAGAACACGATCACCCGCGACACATTCCGTTCGACCGTGGGCACCAGCCCGTCTCCGAAGCTGCGGATCAGTTCGGCGCGCGCGCTTTCCAGAAAAATCGCCCCTCTGTCATTGCTGGCCTGCAGGGTCACGAAGGCGGGCTTCACCCCATGGGAAAAACCGCCGCGAATATCGCCGATCCTTGCCGCCACGATTTCCATCACGGCCTTCTCGAGCTTGACGTCGTAGCGCATTTCGGCGGCCGACGCCGCCGTCGCGACCGCCAGGAGTGCTGCTCCCGCCAGAAGCATTCTCATTGCCTGTCTCCCCTGCCTGGGGAGGCGTTTTAATCCGCGCGGACTAAAATTCGGCCAAGAGAAAGGGTAAGCAAAGCCCAAAATGCAGCGTAAACAGTTGGTTAGGACGCAATCCCATATGGCACGATCGACCCCCACTCCGCCTCGCTTCGCTCAGCACCTCTCCCCCCTTGCGGGGGAGAGGAAACCCCATCCGCCCCGCTGGCGCACTTCCTCTCCCCTTTTGAGGGGGAGAGGTGGTTTGCAAAGCAAACCGGAGTGGGGGTCGAATTTCTATATACGATAGCCTTGGAGAAGGAGGGCATTTCGGTCAGAAACCAAACCGACCTTGATATAAGCGACCTAGGCCGTGGCGGAACGTATCTCGTGCCCAAGCGCGGTGAACACCGTGCGCACGATGCCGTTCGCATCGAGGCCGGCATCCGCATACATCTTTTCCGGCTTGGCATGGTCGGTGAACTCGTCGGGCAGCACCAGCGGCCGCACCTTCAAGCCGGTGTCGAGCAAGCCCCGTTCGGCCAGGAATTGCAGCACGTGGCTGGCAAAGCCGCCGACCGCGCCTTCCTCCACCGTCACCAGCACCTCATGCGACATGGCAAGCCGGCGCACCAGATCCTCATCCAGCGGCTTGGCGAAGCGGGCATCCGCCACCGTGGTGGAAAGACCGGCGGCAGTCAGTTCCTCCGCCGCAAGCAGGCAATCCTGCAGCCGCGTGCCGAAGGACAGCAACGCCACCTTGGTGCCTTCGCGCAGGATGCGGCCCTTGCCGATCTCCAGCACCGAACCGCGTTCGGGCATATCGACGCCGACGCCATTGCCACGCGGATAGCGGAACGAAATCGGGCCTTCATCATAGCTGGCTGCCGTGCGCACCATATGCCGAAGCTCGGCCTCGTCGCTTGCCGCCATCACCACGAAACCGGGCAGCGTGGCCAGGAACGTCGTGTCGAAGGCGCCGCAATGGGTCGGGCCGTCGGCGCCGACGAAGCCGGCACGGTCGATGGGAAAGCGCACGGGCAGGTTCTGGATCGCCACGTCATGCACGACCTGGTCATAGGCCCGCTGCAGGAAGGTCGAATAGATCGCCGCGAACGGCTTCAGCCCCTCGGTCGCCAGACCGGCGGCAAAGGTCACCGCATGCTGCTCGGCAATGCCGACATCGAAGGTGCGTTGCGGAAATTCCTTGCCGAACAGATCGAGCCCGGTGCCCGATGGCATGGCAGCGGTGATGGCGACGATGCGCTCGTCCTCGCGCGCTTCCTGCACCAGGCTTTCGGCAAACACCTTGGTATAGCTCGGCGCATTGGCAGGCGCCTTGGCCTGTGCGCCGGTGATGACGTCGAACTTGTTGACGCCGTGATATTTGTCGGCTGCCGCTTCGGCCGGTGCGTAGCCTTTGCCCTTCTGCGTCACGACATGGATCAGCACCGGGCCGTGGGCATTGTCGCGGACATTCTTCAGGACCGGGATCAGATGTTCCAGATTGTGCCCGTCGATCGGGCCGATGTGGAAAAAGCCCATCTCCTCGAATAGCGTGCCACCGGTCATGTAGCCGCGCGCATGCTCCACCGCGCGCGTGATGGCACGGTCGATGCGCGCCCCCAGATAGGAGGTCAGCTTCTTGCCGAGATCGCGGAAGCCCTGATAGGTCTTGCCGGAGGCAAGCCGCGCCAGATAGGCGCTCATCGCCCCTGTCGGCTGGGCAATCGACATGTCGTTGTCATTGAGGATGACGATCAGCCGCGCATCCAGCGCACCCGCATTGTTCAGCGCCTCATAGGCCATGCCGGCGGACATGGCGCCGTCGCCGATCACGGCAATGACATTGTTCTTGCCCCCGGCAAGGTCGCGCGCCGCGGCCATACCGAGACCGGCGGAAATCGACGTCGAGGAATGCGCGGTACCGAAGGGGTCATAATCGCTTTCGGCGCGCTTGGTGAAGCCGGAAAGGCCGTTTTCCTGGCGCAGCGTGCGGATGCGGTCGCGCCGGCCGGTCAGGATCTTGTGCGGATAGGCCTGGTGACCGACATCCCAGACAATACGGTCGCTTGGCGTGTCGAAAACATAGTGCAAGGCAACCGTCAACTCGATGACGCCGAGACCGGCACCGAGATGCCCGCCCGTATGCGACACCGCATCGATCATCTCGGCGCGAAGCTCGGAGGCGAGCTGCGGCAGGTCGCTTTCCGGCAACTTTTTCAGGTCGGCCGGAATCTTCACCTTGTCGAGGAGCGGCGTGGGGGGCGGCAATGTCACGTAAATCAGCCTGTCTGCACCTTTGTATGCCCCGAGATAAAGCCTTGGCCGGCGAAAGTAAACGCGCGCAATGCCGCGTGGTTTTGCCTGTGCACTTCAGCTTCCCGGCAGCGGGATGAATTCTGTTTCGTCACCGGGAACGATGTCGAAACGTCCGGTCTTCCATTCCTGCTTGGCCTGCTCGATGCGTTCCTTCGACGAAGAGACGAAATTCCACCATATATGGCGCGGCGAGCCCAGCGAGGCGCCGCCGAACAGCATGAAATGGGCGCCGTTCTCGGCCGACACCACGATCTCGTCGCCGGGGCGGAATACCAGCAGCCGGTCGGAGGGGAAGCGGTCGCCCGAAATCGTCACCTCGCCTTCAAGCACATAGATCGCGCGCTCCTCGGCATCGGCCGGGATGCGCGCCCGCGCGCCGGGCGCAAGTCGCAGATCGACATAGAGCGTATCGTGATAGGTGGTCACGGGCGCGCGCATGCCTTCGAAATCGCCGATCACCACGCGCCCCGTCACGCCATCGGCGCTGAATTCGGGCAGTGTCGCGCTGGCGGTATTCTCGAACACCGGCGCCATCTCCTCCTTGTGGTCGGGCAGCGCAATCCAGGTCTGCAAGCCGGAAACCGACATCGGCGCGCCGCGCAGTTCCTCGGGCGTGCGCTCGGAATGGACAATGCCGCGGCCTGCCGTCATCAGGTTCACGTCGCCCGGCGAGATCACCATTTCCGTGCCGAGCGAATCGCGGTGCCTGATCTTGCCGTCGAACAGATAGGTGACCGTGGACAAGCCGATATGGGGATGCGGGCGCACATCAAGCGCCTTGCCGGCCCGCAATATTGCCGGGCCCATGCGGTCGAAGAAGATGAACGGCCCGACAAGCCGGCGCTTGGCCGTCGGGAGCGCGCGCCGCACCTCGAAACCGTCAATGTCCTTGGCGTTGGCAATCACCATCAGCTCGACGGCATCGCAGGAGGATGCATCGCCAAGCTCGGGATCCGGGCAGGGAAAGAAGCTCATTTACCACCTCCTGGAACGATACAAGCGCACGACAATTGTTATGCGTTTGCAAAACGTAGCGCCGAACGAGCCTTCGCCTTAGCGGCTTCTTCCTCGCGGTTTCGTGGATGCTGGTGCGTTTCCATCGAATGCAGCAGTTCGTGGGCCACCTCAGCGATTTGATCGACAGCGCGGTAGAATGCTTCCTCGTTCTTCTTGGAAGGTTTCGTCGAACCGCTCAGCTTGCGGACGAACTGCAGCGCGGCGTCGCGGATCTCATCACGTGTCGCCGGCGGCTCGAAATTGAACAACGTCTTGATATTGCGGCACATCGTCTGCTCCCGGATTTTCCATCGCCCTTTCCATAACTGGGCACGAGGGCAACGACGTCAAGCTACTCCCCGTCGAGCGGCTCCACGCCGGTGGGCTTGCCGTCGCGGGCGAGCCGGATCTTTTCCACCTTGTCCTCGGCCGCCTTCAACAGCCGGTCGCAATGCGCCTTCAACGCCTCGCCGCGCTCATAGATGCGGATCGACTGGTCGAGCGGCACGTCGCCGCGCTCCAGATGATCGACAATGTCCTCAAGCGCCTTGAGCGCCTGCTCGAAGCTCATGGCCTTGATGTCGTCGGCCGTCTCGGTGGTTTCACCCGTCATGTCCTATCCTTTCATCAGGCGCTTCACATGCGCCGCCACCGAAAACGACAATCCCTGCAGATCGTAGCCGCCTTCCAGCAGGCTGACGAGGCGGTTGCCGCAATGGCGCGCCGCCCGGTCCATCAATTGCCCGGTCGCCCAGTCGAAATCGCCCTCGTCCAGATTGATCTCGGCCAGCGGATCACGATGATGCGCATCGAAGCCGGCCGAAATGATGATGAGGTCGGGCGCGAAATCATCGAGCGCCGGCAGCACGCGCGAGCGCATCGCCTCGCGGAACAGCTCGCTGCCCGATTGCGGCGACAGCGGCGCGTTGACGATGTTGCCGGCGCCGGTTTCGTCCTTGGCCCCGGTGCCCGGATAAAGCGGCATCTGGTGCGTGGAACAGAACAGCACCGAAGGATCATCCCAGAAAATGTCCTGCGTGCCATTGCCGTGATGCACATCCCAATCGACGATGGCGACGCGCTCGGCCCCATATTTCTTCTGCGCATAACGGGCGGCGATGGCCGCATTGTTGAACAGGCAAAAGCCCATCGCCGTCGTCTTTTCGGCATGGTGGCCGGGCGGGCGCGCCGCAACGAAGACATTGTCGGCTTTGCCGGAAAACACGTCGTCCACCGCGGCATTGGCCGCCCCGATCGCCGTCAATGCCGCCTGCCAGCTCTTCGGGCTGGCCGAGGTGTCGGCGTCGATGCCCCTGATGCCCTCTTCGGGGATTGCCGCCCGGATCTTTTCGACATGGCGCTCGGGATGGGCGTAGAGGATGGTGGCCTCATCGCCCTCCGGCGCCTCGACGCGCTCCAGGGCTGCGAAAGCCTCGTCCTCCAGCGCGCGCGCAATGGCGCGCAGCCGGTCTGGACGCTCAGGATGTCCCGCAGGCGTCAGATGTTCCAGATAGATCGGATGGGAATAAAGGCGTGTGACCATGCCCCGATATAGGCGCATGGCGTCGATTTGACCATGGTTTTGCGCAAGCGCCGGGGCAACGGTCAACAGGGTTTGGCCCCGGCAGAACTCTGATCTAGAGGATTTCGGTCCTGGCGATCCTGATGCCGAATCCCTCCAGGCCGACATAGTGGCGCTCGCGTGAGGCGATCAGGTCGATGGAGGAGATGCCGAGATCCTTGAGGATTTGCGCGCCAAGGCCGATCTGGCGCCATTCGTCCTCGCGCCGCCGCGCCTCCTCATGGTCTTCCTGATCGACCCGGGGCCGGTTGCGACCCTGTTCGGCCACGCCGACCGATCCTTCGCGCAGATAGACGATGACGCCGCGCTGGCGCTCGCCGAGCGTTTTCATGATACGGGCAAGGCCGCCCGTGGTGCCGAAGACGTCGGTGACCACATCCTCGGTGTGGAAGCGCACCGGCACCTCCTCCCCATCGCGAATATCGCCGAAGACGATCGCCAGATGGTGCATCACGTCCCATGGCAGCGTGTAGGTGAAGGCCTTGGCCTTGCCGCCGGGGGTTTCGATGTCGAAGCAGTCCACGCGCTCGATCAGCGTTTCCTGGCGCTGGCGATAGGCAATGAGGTCGGCGACCGACACCTGCTTCAGCCCGTTCTTCTCGGCAAAAGCCTGCACCTGCGGCCCGCGCATCACTGTGCCGTCGTCATTGACCAGTTCGGAAATCACGCCGACCGGCGGCAGGCCGGCAAGCTTGCACAGATCGACCGCCGCCTCGGTGTGACCGGAGCGCATGAGCACGCCGCCCTCGCGCGCAATGAGCGGGAAGATATGGCCGGGGCGCACGAAATCCGAGCCGCCGACATTGCTGTTGGCCAGGTTGCGGACCGTCAGGGTGCGGTCGTCGGCCGAAATGCCGGTGGTGGTGCCGTGCTTGAAATCGACGCTGACGGTAAACGCCGTCGTGTGGGCCGAATCATTGTCGGCCACCATCGGCGCCAGATTGAGCCGCCTGGCATCCTCGCGGGTCATCGGTGTGCAGACGATGCCGGACGTATGGCGCACGATGAAGGCCATCTTCTCGGGCGTGCAATGCACCGCCGCCACGATCAGGTCGCCCTCGTTCTCGCGTCCGTCATCGTCCATGACCACCACGATCTCGCCGCGCTCGAAGGCGCGAAGGGCTTCGACAATCTTCTTCTGGTCGTACATGGCTCGCTTCGCTCACAGGGGAGTAGGGGAACAAGGTAGTAGGGGAATAGGGAATTCTGGTAGGTGGGGCAAGTGTCAGCACACAGGGCCAACTGCCAATTCCCTTACTCCCCTATTCCCTTACTCCCCTATTCCCTTACTCCCCTAATCTCGCCCCGTCTGCCCCCGGTGCCGCAGATAGTGATCGGCAATGGCGCAGGCAACCATGGCCTCGCCGATCGGAACCGCCCGGATGCCCACACATGGGTCGTGCCGGCCCTTGGTCCTGACATCGACATCCTTGCCATCCACATCGATGGATTTGCGCGGCGTCAGGATCGAAGAAGTCGGCTTGACTGCAAAGCGTGCGACGACCGGCTGCCCCGTCGAGATGCCGCCTAGAATACCACCGGCATGGTTGGCCAGGAAGACCGGCTTACCGTCATTGCCGATGCGCATCTCGTCGGCATTCTCCTCGCCGGTGATGCGCGCTGCGGCAAAGCCGTCGCCAATCTCCACGCCCTTGACCGCATTGATCGACATCAGGTTCGCTGCAATGTCCTGGTCGAGCTTGGCATAAACCGGTGCGCCGAGGCCTGCCGGCACGCCTTCCGCCACGATCTCGATGACCGCACCGACCGACGAGCCCGCCTTGCGGATGCCGTCGAGATAGTCGGCAAAGATCGCCACCGACTCCGGATCGGGCGTGAAGAAGAGATTTTCCGGATCCTCGACGAAATTCCAGTTCCAGCGGCTGCGGTCGATATCCTTGACGCCGACAGACACCAGTGCGCCGCGCACCACCATGCCCGGCACCACCTTGCGCGCCAGCGCGCCTGCCGCCACGCGCGCCGCCGTCTCGCGCGCCGAGGAACGGCCGCCGCCGCGATGGTCGCGCAAGCCATATTTGACGTCATAGGTATAATCGGCATGTCCCGGCCGGTACTGCCTGGCGATCTCGCCATAGTCCTTCGAGCGCTGGTCGACATTCTCGATCAGCATCGAAACCGGCGTGCCGGTGGTGATCATGGTCTCGCCGTCGTCATCAAGGACGAAGCCGGAAAGCACCTTGACCTCGTCGGGCTCCCGGCGCTGGGTGACGAAACGCGACTGGCCGGGGCGGCGCCGGTCCAGCTCATGCTGGATTTCCGCGCGGGTGAAGCGGATACCGGGCGGGCAGCCATCCACCACGCAGCCCAGGGCCGCCCCATGGCTCTCGCCCCATGTGGTGACCCGAAAAAGGTGCCCGAACGTATTGTGCGACATCGAAAACGGTCCCGTCCGGCAGAACGCCGGTTCATGCTGGCCTTCTATTGGCGTTTTTTGCGGTGGTCAAACGCAGGCGGTCTCGTTTTAGTTTTGACATATTCCTTGGGATACTGCTCTCTTTCGCCCAGCTTAGAAACTGTCGTGTGGCCACCGGGCCGCGCAGGAAGAAAGAGGCCGACGATGCGCATCCTGATCAGCGCTTTTGCCGCCATGGTGATGATTTCAAGCGCCGCCCTTGCCGCCGAAGCGGAAGGAAAGGTCAAGGCCATCGACCGCGATCAGATGACGATCACGCTTGACGACGGCAAGTCCTACAAGCTTCCCGGCGAATTCGACGTCGATGCGATCAAGGAGGGCATGGAAGTCCTGCTCGCCTATGACGAAGTGAGCGGCGTCAACCTGATCACCGACATGGAGCTGCCGCAGTAAGGCACACGCGCCTGCCCGCGATATCCCGACTGTCGCGCAGGGGCCCGAAGGGGCACGAATAGCGCAATTTCCCATGCCGGGCGCGAGCTAGAGCGGCTGACGCCCGGATAAATCCAGGCTGCCGCTCTATCTGTTTGTTTTTGCCGCATTTGTGCGACGCCAAGTGATTCCACTTGGCTGCAAAATGCTCCAGGGCGCCACCCATCACCGTTGTCAAACAGCGGCAATATGACCTATGGTTGCGTCTGGGGAGGAGGTTCCCGCGAACAGCTGATGCAGGGCCATGGGGGCACGATGGCTGCGGACACCAAGCTTGCGTGGTCATTGCCATGACCCATGCGAGCCTTATCGACGATCAGCTCGTTGATCTTATCTATGCTGCCGTGTTGGGCGAATCCGACTGGACGGATTTCCTCGCCGAATTGAGCAGCGCCCTGCCCGATGGGCGTTCGACACTTTTCTACCACGACATATCGCAGCAAAAAGGGGCGTGGGAGCTGAACCACGGCCTGGATGAGCGCACGCTCGCCAATTACTCGGCCTATTATGCCCGCATCAATCCATGGATGCCCAAGGCATCCATCAGGCCGGTGGGCATCGGTGTCGTCGCCGAACAGATGCTGCCGGCCGAGACCTTCAGGCAAAGCGAATTCTATAACGACCTCTTCCGGCCGATCGGTGGGGAAACGGCCGTCGGCGTGACGATTATGCGCGAGGAGGGTTGCTCCTTCCTCCTGTCGACGCTGACAAGCCGCGCGGACCCCGAGAAAAACAAGGCGGTGGCCGACCGTCTCACGACGATCGCTCCTCACCTGCGGCGCGCCTTCAACTATTATCGGGGCCGGGCGGTCCAAATCAGCGAGGCTGGCAGCTCGTTGTTCAATGCCATCGACATCGGTTTCATGGTCATTGGAGAGGGCGCAATCGCCAAATCTGTATCGCCAGCCGGCGAGCGCATCATCGAGCAATCGGGATGCGTCACCACAACCCCGCTCGGAACGGTAAGGCTCTGCTGCGCACAAGCCAACACGCTGCTGCAAAACATGCTCGACAGGACCTATGCGGGAGAGAAAACCAATTCCGTCCTTACCGGTTCGGTCAAACTGACGTTGGTCAAGGTCAACAAGGATCTTTGCTCGGCCTATTTCGAAGGCCCCACCGTCATCCTCCTGATGGAGCCGGTAAAACCGGATCGCTCGAAGGTCCAGTCGATCGGAGATGGGTCATCGCTGCCGAATCTGAGCCAGATATTCGGGCAGCGTTTCGGGCTGACGCCGGCAGAACAGCGGTTGACCACAAGAATTGCCCAGGGCGAGCGCCTGAATGACGCGGCGTCCCTGGAAGGAATCACCAAGGAAACCGCGCGCACACGCCTCAAGGCGATCTTTTCCAAGACCGGGACAGGGCGGCAGGCCGAACTTATTCTTCTTGCACAAAAACTGCAGGGCGACGTGCCGGATTGAGCGCGAGACTGTGTCGCCCGTCTCTGTGGCGGTTCGGCGCCGAACCGCCCCCTCGCCCTTCCGGGACCTGCCGCAACGCCTGTGCCCTCGTCCGTTCACGGGAGAGAGTAAGGGGCATGGGGCGTAAGAGGATAAAACGACCGAGGCTACAGCCAGGTCAGTTTCCCGTCCTGAAACCGCAATACACGATCCTGCACCACTTCGAGTGCCGCGGCCTCATCCGACGGCATGGCTTCGACCAGCCTGAACATGGCGCGGATCACCCCGCCATGGGTGACGCAGACGGTCGGCCTTTCCAGTTTCTCGAACCATGGCTGCACGCGCTCGAGCAGCATCTGGTAGCTTTCGCCCAACCCCGGCGGCACGAAGCGCCATTTGTCGAGCGCGCGCACCTTGGTGGAGCCTGGGTGACGGGCCTCCAGCTCGGCAAAGGTGAGGCCCTGCCAGTCGCCGAAATGCACCTCGATCAGCCGCGGATCGGTGCGATAGCCCTCGGGCGGCAGACCCATGGCAATACGAATGCGTTCCATGGTTTCGCGCGTGCGCCGTAGCGGGCTTGCGACGAAATCGAAATCCTCGGGCCTGTCGATCAGTTCGGCAAGCCTGCGGCCGTTGCGGTCAGCCTGGGAGCGGCCCCGCTCGGTCATATCGGTATCGGCCTGGCCCTGAAAACGCTTCTCGGCGTTCCAGATGGTCTGACCATGGCGCACAAAATAGACAAGCGGAGACATGCGGCGTGTTACCTCCCCGATTGACGGCCGGCGTCAGTCCTTGACGGTCGAAATATCGGGAGCGTCGACGGCTTTCATGCCCACGACATGATAGCCGGCATCGACATGGTGAACCTCGCCGGTGACGCCGCGCGACAGGTCGGAGAGGAAATAGAGGCCGGAATCGCCGACTTCCTCGGGCGTTACCGTCCGCTTCAGCGGCGAGTTGTATTCGTTCCATTTGAGGATGTAGCGGAAGTCGCCGATGCCTGAAGCGGCCAACGTCTTGATCGGGCCGGCGGAAATGGCGTTGACGCGAATATTCTTCGACCCAAGATCGACCGCCAGATAGCGCACGCTCGCCTCAAGGGCCGCCTTGGCCACGCCCATGACGTTGTAATGCGGCATCACCTTCTCGGCACCGTAATAGGTCAGTGTCAAAAGCGAGCCGCCATCGGGCATCAGAGCTTCGGCCCGCTTGGCAATGGTGGTGAAGGAATAGACGGAGATGTCCATCGTGCGCAGGAAATTGTCGCGCGTGGTCTCGACATAGCGGCCGTCCAGTTCCTCCTTGTCGGAGAAGGCGATGGCATGGACGAGGAAGTCGAGCTTGCCCCATTTGGCGGCGACATTGGCAAAAACCGCATCCAGCGTCTCGGCCTCGGTGACATCGCAATGGCCGACGACATGGGCGCCAAGTTCGGTGGCAAGCGGCTCGACGCGCTTGCGGAATGCCTCGCCCTGATAGGTCAGCGCGATTTCGGCGCCCTGGTCGGCACATGCCTTGGCAATGCCCCAGGCGATCGACCGGTTGTTGGCGACACCCAGGATCAGGCCACGCTTGCCGGCCATCAGGCCCTGTCCAACCGTCATCGATCACTCTCCGCGCTCTGCAATCAGGGAATGCTCCCTATCGCATAGCGGCAGGGTGCCTTCAAGCTTGATTGAAACACAGCCTTTCACCGCCCTGCCGGACGGTCCGCATTACTCGGCCTTCTTGCGCATCAGCGATTCCAGCTCCGGATCGCCGCCCTCCGGCAGCATGACGCGGATATGGGCGTAGAGATCGGCATGGCCGCCGGTCTTCACCGGCAGCCCCCTGCCCTTGAGCCGAAGCACCTTGTCGGAACTCGACCAGGCCGGAACGTTCACCGCCAGCCTTCCGGTCGGGGTCTCCACCGCAACCTTGGCGCCAAGAACGGCATCGGCCAGCGATACCGGAACATCGGCATGCAGGTCGCGCCCTTCGACCCGGTAGCGCGGATGGCGCCTGAAGCGGATCTTCACCAGCGCGTCGCCAGCACCCCCCGGACCCTGCTCACCCTGCCCCTTGAGGCGGATGGTCTGGCCTTCCTCGACATAGGTCGGCAGTTTCACAGCGATCTTGCGCCCGCCCGGAAACAGCGCGGTCACCTTGGCGGCAGTGGCTATTTCCTCGATCGAGACATCGAGCGTGGCGTTGAGGTCGCCGCCGGCCGGAGCGCGCTGCGCGCCGCCCTGCCGGGCAAATCCCTGCCCGAACAGCTCGCTGAAAATATCGCTGTCGGCGAAAGGGTCGGCGCCCATGCCGCTGCTGCGGAACTCGAAATGCGCACCGCCCGGGCCACCCTGGCTCTGGCGGCGGAAGCCCGCGAAGGGATCGCCACCGGGCCGGCCTTCGAAGCCGTGGAATTTCTGCTTGCCTTCGGCGTCGATCTCGCCGCGATCATAGGCACGGCGGGTCTTTTCCTCGCCGAGAATCTCATAGGCCTGGTTGGCCGCGGCAAAACGGTCCTTCGCCTTGGGATCGTCCGGGTTCTGATCCGGATGATATTTCTTGGCGAGCTTACGGTATGCCGATTTTATCTCTTTGGCCGATGCGTCCTTCGCAACGCCCAGCACTTCATAGGGATCGCGCATGCTTTATGCCTGGCCGGAATTTTCTGCCGATAAGGGTTCGGCCCTTATATGCGCCCGACTAGGAAGAAATTCCAGTGGTGCCATTATGGATGCCTGGTTATGCCGCCGGCTGGAAGGCCAGCATTCGCCAGGCGCCGGGACCCGCCATGCAGATTTCGCCATTATAGAGGCCGACACCGTCGAAGCTCTCGCGCGAGGCGGTGAATTTGCGGCAAAGCGAGCCGTTCTGCCGGTGTTCGACCAGATTGTTGATGGCGCCGCGCGAGCCCGTCGCGGCATTGGCCCATTGCACCGGCGTGCTGCCGAGGGTTTCGATATCGACCGAAGAAACGGCATTGCGGATCGTCGCCTCGTCGGACGTCCGCTCGAAATCGACGGAAGCCTGGGTATTGGCCGGCACGGTGCCGGTGATCAGGCTCTGGTCGACTGCAGCCTTTTCCAGGCTGAAGCCGCCTGCCGCGCAGCCACAAAGCAGGGCAAGCCCGGCCACCGAAATGGCGGTTGCGAGATGGCGTGGCCCTTGCGAAAGGCGCAACAGGCTGGTTCCCCTTGGTTGCGCAACGCGCGACAATCGGCAATCTCCGCAGCAGCAACAACAAATCGAGTAAAATTATGGCCGAATCAGCCTTAACAGACGGTGACTTTACACAGAGTTCGGAGCCGTTTCGGCTTTTTGCGGAGTGGCTTGGCGACGCAGGCAAGACCGAGCCCAACGATCCCAATGCGGTCGCGCTCGCCACGGTGGACGATCAGGGCATGCCGGATGTGCGCATGGTGCTGCTCAAGGGCTTCGACGAGCACGGCTTTGTCTTCTACACCAATTTCGAGAGCGCCAAGGGCCGTGAGATCCTGGGCAGCATGAAGGCGGCGATGTGCTTCCACTGGAAGTCGCTCAGGCGGCAGGTACGGGTGCGCGGGCCGGTCGAAATCGTCAGCGACGAGGAGGCCGACGCCTATTACGCAACCCGCCCGCGCGGCAGCCGCATCGGCGCCTGGGCCTCGAAACAGTCGCGCCCGCTAGAAAGCCGCTTTGCGCTGGAAAAGGCGGTTGCCGAATACACCGCCCGCTACGCTATCGGCGAAATCCCCCGGCCTGCCCATTGGTCAGGCTTCCGCATCCTGCCGCAGACGATCGAGTTCTGGCACGACCGCCCCTTCCGCCTGCACGACCGTATCGTCTTCAGCCGCACCGAAAGCGGCGCTTGGGAAAAGTCGCGGCTTTATCCGTAAGACGAAATTCCGGCCACAGCGGGAGGAAAAGCTTACGAAACTTTAATGGGCCTATTCAGTTTGGGTTCATCCGCCAGTTGCAAGACTGCGCTTCGGTTATCAACCAAAGCGAGGAAACCATGAAGAAGCTGATTTCATCCCTTTGCGCTGCGGCAATGACGATCACCGCCGTTGCAACCGCAGCCGTGCCCGCCCAGGCGGCTCCGATGCCGCGCGCCAGCATCGCCGTCCCGTCGGCCGACAGCAATGTCGAGCAGGTGCAGCATCGCCGCGGCTATTATCGCCACAACGGCCGCCACTACTATAACGGCCATCGCGGCTATCGCCATCATCGGCCGGGCTGGCGCAGCCATAATGGCTGGTGGTTCCCGCCTGCGGCCTTTGCGCTCGGCGCAATCGTCGGCGGCGCCATCGCCAACCAGCCGGCGCCCGTCTACCGCGCGCCACGCTACGGCAATGCGCATGTGCAGTGGTGCTACAACCGCTACCGCTCCTACCGGGCCTACGACAACACGTTCCAGCCCTATCACGGCCCGCGCCAGCAGTGCTACTCGCCCTATCGGTGAGGCACATTTCAACCAACCGATGATCCCGCTTCGGCGGGATCACCTCGTTTGCATGGGCGGGAAGGCTATTTCTTCCGGTTCATGAAGGCGGCAAAGGCGCTTCGGGCCTCGTCAGAGGTCAGCCTTTCACGGAAATGTTCGCCCTCCAGCCTGATCCGCGCAATCAGTTCCTCGCGCGGTGCGCGCATCAGATCGCGCGTGATCTTCATCGCCTCCGGCGGCTTGGCTGCAATAGCGGTTGCGGCGGCCAGCACTTCCGCCTCCAGCAGCTCTTCATCCACCACCTTGTAGATCAGGCCGGCGGCCCTGGCCTGAGCGGCCGGCAGCCCCTCGCCCAGAGCGAGCAGGGCAAAGGCCTGCTGCCTGCCGAGGATTGCCGGCGCAAGCAGGCTGGAGCCCGCCTCCGGCACCAGGCCGAGATCGACGAAGGGCGTCTTGAAGATGGTGCTCGGCGTGGCAAAGGTCAGGTCGCAATGCAGGTTGAGCGTGGTGCCGATGCCGACCGCGATCCCGTCCACACCTGAAACAATCGGCTTTTGCGAGCCGGCCAACGCCAGCAGGAAATCCCAGACCTCGTCGCCGGCCACGCCGCCCATCGCGACCGCCATGAAATCGGCGAGGTCATTGCCGGCCGAAAATGCTCCGGGCGAGCCGAGGAACACATGCACCCGGATTTGCGGATCGGCGTCGCCCGCGGTCAGCGCGCCGGCCATGGCGGCATACATGGCGCGTGTGATGGCGTTCTTCTTGTCCGGACGGTTCATGCGGATGATCTGCACGAAGTCGCGCTGTTCGATGAGGATATGATCGGTCATTGCCCTAATCCCATCAGGCTGAAATCAAGCCTTTGCCCGCATCGGCGAGGCTATCGGCGCCGTCCATAACGCTGCGCTTGAGCGCCGCCGTCTCGCCAAGCATGTTCTCTGCAAAGAAACGGCAAAGCGCCGTGCGGGTTCCACCCGCCGCCAGTGCGCCGCGCACCAGATAGGCGCCGCCGGCGGCAAGCGAAAACAGGCGCAGATAAGGCGTGGCGCCGGCCAGCGCTTCGTCCATGCGGCCTTCGCTTACGCATTGCTGCAGGAACTGCGTCGCCTCGATCAGGTCGGCCAGCGCCTCGTCCAGCACATTGGCGGTGATACCGAAGCCGGCCAGGTTGGAGTTGCGCAGTTCGGCGGCAATCGCCTCCAGTTCGGCAATATAGGTCAGCACGTGATCGCCGCCGCTCTGCGGCAGCTTGCGCGTCACCAGATCGATCGCCTGGATGCCGTTGGTGCCTTCATAGATCGGTGCGATGCGGGCATCGCGCAGCAGGGCCGCAGCTCCTGTTTCCTCGATGAAGCCCATGCCGCCATGCACCTGCACGCCCATGGAGGCGACTTCGACGCCGATATCGGTGGAAAACGCCTTGGCCAGCGGCGTCAGCAGATTGGCGCGCTCCTGCCAATGCTGCTTGTCGTCGCCTTCGGCCGCGCGTGCCCGGTCGGTGGCATAGGCACAGGCATAGCAGATGGCACGGGCGGTCTGCGTCAGCGCCTGCATTGTCAAAAGGGTGCGCTGGATATCGGGATGGTGGACGATGGGCGCCATGCCTTCGCCATGATAGCTCGACGCCTTGCCCTGCCGGCGCTCATTGGCATAGGCCAGCGCCTTCTGGAACGCCGCCTCGGCAATCGCCACGCCCTGGATGCCGACCGCGAGCCTCGCATTGTTCATCATCGTGAACATGCAAGCGAGGCCGCGATTTTCCTCGCCGATCAGCCAGCCGACGGCGCCTGCCTCCTCGCCCTCCACCGAACCGTCGCCATAAATCATGGTGCAGGTCGGCGAGGCGTGGATACCGAGTTTTTCCTCCAGCCCGGCACAGAACAAATCGTTGCGGCGGCCGAGCGAGCCGTCCGGCTCGACCAGGAATTTCGGCACCAGGAACAGCGAGATGCCGCGCGTGCCTTCCGGCGCATCCGCCAGGCGGGCCAGCACCAGATGGACGATATTGTCGGTGAAATCGTGTTCGCCATAAGTGATGAAGATCTTCTGGCCGAAAATCCGATAGCTGCCGTCGTCCCTGCGCTCGGCGCGAGTGCGAAGCGCTGCAAGATCGGAGCCGGCCTGCGGCTCGGTCAGGTTCATGGTGCCCATCCACTCGCCGGACACCAGTTTTTCCAGATAGGTCCGCTTCAAGGCTTCGGTGGCGTGCTTCTCGATCGCCTCGACAGCACCCATGGTCAGGGTCGGCCCGAGCGCGAAAGCCATCGAGCCGGAATTCCACATCTCCAGCGCTGCCACCCCTAGCATGGCCGGCAGGCCCTGGCCGCCATAGGCTTCGGGGCCCTGAAGGGCGTTCCAGCCGCCCTCGATCCAGCGACGGTAAAGCTCCTTCCAGCCGGGCGGCGTCGTCACCGCCTTGTTTTCGAGGACGGAACCGTTGCGGTCGCCCGCCTCGCGCGCCGGCGCCACCTCGTCGGTTGCGAACCGCCCTGCCTCCTGAAGGATCGCGTCGACCACATCCTCGTCCAGATCGCTGAAGATGCCTTCTTCCAGCGCCGCCTTGAGCCCGACAATGTGCTTCAGCGTGAAGGCGATATCCTCAACGGGTGCGCGATACATCTTGATCCTTCCTCGATCCGCTTTCGTGCAGGGAATGCGCGCCGAGCTTATGCGAAATCCGCCGCACCCGGCTACCGCAAAACCAAAAAATCAGCCTGCTGTGCCTACCTACTTTTGACGTAAACGTCAAACAATGAAGAAGTGCGTCGGGCCTCGCTTCCCATTTTCCCGGCCGCGTCGATAGAGCGCATTCTCCCGGTCCCAATTAGGCCATTTCGTTAACCATAAAAGCTTCAAGATTGCAGCCTTGAGTGTCGTACCCGGAGTGGGACGCGGTTCCGGGCAATCACGACATGCCGACGATCAACGCTGTGCACGGAACCTCGATTTGACGCTTTTTGCTCCCCGCAATCTTCGCCGCCTGCTCTGCGCGGTCGGTGTCGCGCTGAGCGCCTGGGTCGCTCCCGGCTCAGCGTCGGATTTCTCCCAGCCCTGGAAGCGCAGCGACCGGGCGTTGGTGGTCGATGCCTATGAATATAATTCGATCGACTGGCAGAAGCTCGTCACCGACAAGCGCATCGTCGGCTTCATCAACAAGGCTTCGGACGGGCTGTCGCCACCCTATGCCTGCAAGGGCAACGACACGGAAGTCAGCCTTTGCAAGGCATTGTGGAAGCGCCATGCGGTAGCGCGCGAGCTTTTCCATACGAGAAAGACGGTGGCCAAGACACTCGGGCTCGAATGGGGCGCCTATCATCTCGCCCGCCCCGGCAACCCCATCGACCAGGCCAATAATTTCATTGATTTCGCCGAACCCGGCCCTGACGACCTGCTGGCGCTGGATATCGAGGACAATGATCCGGAAAAATGGATGTCGCTGGAAGATGCCGAGGAATTCGTGCGTCACGTCCATCGGCGCATAGGCCGCTTCCCGATCCTCTACACCAACGGCGCGACCGCCCAGCACATTGCCGACAACCGCGAAAAATATTCGCTGCTGTCGCGCCTGCCGCTCTGGTATGCGCGCTACAAGCCCGAGATCGGCATCCACTTCCCCAAGGGTAACTGGCAGGGCTATGCACTGTGGCAGTTTTCCGCGCGGGCCAATTGCAATGAAAAAAGCTGCCCCTACCGCGTGCCCGGCACGCCGACCGACATCGACGTCAATGTCGCCTCGATGGATGCAAAGGAACTGCGCGAGGCATGGCCGTTCGGCGGGCTGCTCGACGTTCCGGTCGAGATGATCGCCAGTGTACCGGTGCCGATTGCGCGCGCCGAGGGCCTGGCGGGCGAAGTCACGCTTGCCTATGCGCCGGTGGAAAAGGCCAGCGCGCTGGTGGCGCTGGAAAACGCCTTCCAGGTGCGCGGCCAGCACTACCCCGAGCGCGCTACCTATGCCGCCGCTGCGGAGAAGGGTTCGAAGTTCTTCGCCCGCATTGCCAGCTATCTGGTGGGCCTCAAGCAGACGCTGATCGCCTGGCCCTTCGGCCAGCAGGAAATCGCCATCGGCGTAGACCCGATCACCACCGCGACTATCCCGGGCCGGACGGAATTGCCGTAAGCCGCACGCGAGTCATCCCGGCCAAGGGAGCGAAGCGACACGCGAGCCGGGACCCATTCCGTGAAGTTGGAAGGTCAAGTGGAATGGGTCCCGGATACGCTGCTTGCTTACGCTACGCACCGTTCCGGGATGCCGGCTAGTCGAGGGCTGCGGAAAAGAAGCCTACTTCTTCCCCTTGACCACTTCGCCGTCTTCCTTGGTGAAGCTGCCAATTTCGGGATTGTCGAGGATTTCGAGCACCTTCTCGGAAGGCCGCGCCAGCATCGCGCCCTTGTCCGTCACCACAATGGGACGCTCGATCAGGATAGGATGGGCGATCATGAAATCGATCAGCTCGTCGTCGCTCCATTTGGGATCGTCCAGCCCAAGCTCGTCATAGGGCGTGCCGCGGCGCCGCAGCAAGTCGCGCGGCTTCATCTTCATCCGGCCAAGCAGCTTCACAAGCGTCTCGCGCGAGGGTGGCGTCTTCAGATACAGGATGACTTCCGGCTCCTCGCCCGAGGCGCGGATCATCGCCAGCGTGTTGCGCGAGGTGCCGCAGGCCGGATTGTGATAGATCGTCACCGTCATTGCTGCTCCTCCCTTTCCACCGCACGCCAGCCGATGTCGCGCCGGTAAAAGCCTTCCGGCCAATCGATCCGGCCGATCGCCTCATAGGCCGCCTTCTGTGCCGCGCTCACCGTCTTGCCGAGTGCCGTGACGTTGAGCACACGCCCGCCATTGGCGATGATCGCGCCTTCCTTCGAGGCGGTGCCGGCATGGAAGATTTCGGCGCCCTCGCCTGCATCGTCCAGCCCGCCAATCACCGAGCCCTTCTCCGGCGTGCCGGGATAACCCGGAGCGGCCATCACCACCGTCAGCGCCGCCTCGTCGCGCCAGCGCACCGACATATGGGCAAGCTGGCCGTCGGCGGCCGCATTCAGCAGCACCAGAATATCGTCCTTCAGCCGCATCATCAGCACCTGGCATTCAGGATCGCCGAAGCGGACATTGTATTCGATCAGCTCCGGCCCCTGATCGGTGATCATCAACCCGGCAAACAGCACGCCGGCAAAGGGCGCGCCCATCTCCTTCATGCCGCGCATGGTCGGCTCGATGATCTCGCGCATGGTGCGGTCGATCATCTCCTGCGTCATCACCGGGGCGGGCGAATAGGCGCCCATGCCGCCGGTATTGGGACCGGTATCGCCGTCGCCCACCCGCTTGTGGTCCTGCGCCGTGCCGAAGGGCAGCGCCGTCGTTCCGTCGCACAGGCAAAAGAAGCTCGCCTCCTCGCCGGTCAGGAAGTCCTCGACCACGACTTCGGCGCCGGCGCCGCCGAAGGTGCCGTCGAAACAGGCATCGATGGCCGCCAGTGCTTCGTCCAGCGTCATCGCCACGGTGACGCCCTTGCCGGCCGCCAGCCCGTCGGCCTTGACCACAATGGGCGCACCCTTTGCCTCCACATAGGCGCGCGCGGCAGCCGCATCGGAAAAGCGCTCATAGGCGGCGGTGGGGATGCCGTATTCGCGGCATAGATCCTTGGTGAAGCCCTTGGAGCCTTCGAGCTGCGCGGCCTTGGCCGAAGCACCGAAGACGCGAATGCCGGCGGCACGCAGATCATCCCCCAGGCCGGCGACAAGCGGTGCCTCAGGCCCCACCACGACCAGATCGATCGCCTTGTCGCGACAGAAGGCCGCTACAGCGCCATGGTTATTGACGTCGAGCGCGACGATCTCGGCTTCCCTGGCAATGCCTGGATTGCCCGGCGCGGCATAAAGCTTCGTCAGCAGCGGCGAGGCGGCGATCTTCCATGCCAGCGCATGTTCGCGCCCGCCCGAACCGACCAGAAGAACATTCATGCTTGCTGTGCTCCGCTTCCTGTCACGACCTCACAGCTTTCCGGTATGGCGCATGGAAGCGCAGGTCAACCTCACGCTTTGACTGATCAAGGACAATTCATCGTCTTGACGCCTGCGCCGGCTGCTGTCACGTCAGTTTCATGGAAAATATTCAGTCGAAAGAGGCGCAGGGCCGGGTCGCCGACGCGCCAAGCGGCCATTGGGTCTACCGGGTGCTGCCGCGCGCGGTGTGGCCCTATGCCCAGCTTGCGCGCTGGGACCGGCCGATCGGCTGGATCCTGCTTTTGTGGCCCTGCTGGTGGTCGGCAGCCCTTGCGGCCAGCGCTTTCGCCCGTCCGGGCGAGCCGCTTATGACCCTGCTGCCCGACCCATGGTATCTCGTGCTCTTCCTCATCGGTGCGATTGCGATGCGCGGCGCAGGCTGCACCTATAACGACCTCGTCGACGAGAAGATCGACGCACAGGTCGAGCGCACGCGTTCGCGGCCGCTGCCTTCCGGCCAGGTCACCCGCCGGCAGGCGTGGCTGTTCCTCGTCGCCCAGGCGCTGGTCGGCCTTGTGGTCCTGCTGCAATTCAACAGCTTCGCCATCCTGCTCGGCCTGTCCTCCCTGGTGATCGTGGCCGCCTATCCCTTCATGAAGCGAATCACCAACTGGCCGCAATTCGTTCTGGGACTTGCATTTTCCTGGGGCGCGCTGATGGGCTGGGCAGCCGAATTCGCCGATATCGACGGCCCGGCGATCCTGCTTTATGCCGGTTCGATCATGTGGGTGATCGGCTATGACACGATCTACGCCCATCAGGACAAGGAGGACGACGCCCTTGTCGGCGTGCGTTCCACCGCAAGGCTGTTCGGCGAGAATACCAAAAGCTGGCTGATGGGGCTCTATGGCGGCGCGCTGATCTGCTTTGCGTCCGCCTTCGCCCTGGCGGAAGCGCCGATGCCGGCGCTGGCCGGCCTGCTTGCCGCCGGCGCCCACATGCTGCGCCAGATCCGGGTCCTCGACATCGACAACCCGGACCAGTGCCTTGCCTTGTTCAAGTCTAACGGCACCGTCGGCTGGCTGATCTTCCTCGGTCTCGTCGGTGGTGGTGTCTGGGTGGCGTTGAAGCCGTTGGTGTGAGGTGGCTGCACCCACCTTTCACTAACCCCCTCTCCTCTCCGCTTCGCTTCGCTCAGCACCTCTCCCCCATTTTCATGGGGGCGAGGAACCCAAGTTCTGGGATGCCGCGACTTCGGCGAGTGCCGTTCCTCGCCCCCGCTTGCGGGGGAGAGGTGGCGAGGCGAAGCCGAGCCGGAGAGGGGAATTTCAAAACTCGCTTTCGAACGTTCTTGAACGCCAACAGCCTTCACCGTCCACGAGCATCACCCGCGGACGGCAAAGACCAAATGCTTGCAATCGCCTACTCGCGGGCGATGATTTCCTCGCCATTCACCACCAGACGCAGGCCGAGATTTCCGGTCTTGCGGCGGGCCTGGAAGCGCGAGCGGCGGGCCACGGTCGGCCTGCCCTTGCGGCGCTCCTGCGGCGGCAGCGTGCCGATGGCCGCACCCAGGGATTCGTCCAGCGTGCGGGCAACGCCGTCGGCCTCGATCAAGAGCATCGGCAGCCGGTAGGCTTCTGCCCAGGCGCGCCAGTCGGCGGCGACATCTTCCAGATTGTCGGCCACCAGCAGCGGCACCGACAGCATCGGGTCGTTGTGCAGCAGTTCCAGCGTCACCGTGACCTGATAGGTGTCATCCTCGATGGCGCGGGCTGCCACGCCGCGGAAGGCATTTGCCGGCATCACGACAGTCGCCGGCAGATGGCTCTTCTGCAGGATGCGCCGCACGGTCGCCCCGCGCTGGTCGATGGTAAAAGTGACATCGCCGAAATCGTCGCAAGTGGCGTAGCTGACCATCTGGGGCAGACGCAACGGGTCGAGGCGCATATTGCGCCCCGCCCAGACTGGCTTCAGTCCGGTGCTCATATTGGTGCCTTCTTCCTGTTACTTCCGAGAGCCGGTTTTCCGGTCTCCCCGAACCGGTTTTCCCGGTCTCGTTATGGGAAGAAGCGTAGCGCGGGGTTCTTACCGCCGGGCTTAAAAAAGTCGGTTAAATTTTCCTGATCTACAGCATGGTTATCGGAATCCGACCTGCCACAACATGTTGTAAACCTGTCTGAAGGAGGGGTGAATCCACCGTCGCTCGTCATCCCGGCCAAGAGAGCGAAGCGATAGCGAGCCGGGGCCCATTCCGCGGATTTTCAGCGTCACGGAGTGGATCCCGGATACGCTGCTTGCTGCGCTTCACAGCATTCCGGGATGACGTGGATAGCGCCTAAATCACCTTGCCGGGATTCATGATCCCGGCCGGATCGAAGGCGGCTTTCATGCGCCTCATCAGGTCGATGGCGATGGGCTGGCTGGTGGCGATCAGTTCGGCGCGCTTCATCTGGCCGATGCCGTGCTCCGCCGAGATCGAACCGTTCATCTCGCGCACCAGGTCGTGCACCGCCTTGTTCATCTGCGGATAGAGCCCCAGGAAGGCCTCCGCCTCCATGCCCACCGGCTGCGAAATATTGTAGTGCAGATTACCGTCGCCCATATGGCCGAAACAGGCGATGCGTGCGCCGGGGCAGACCGCAGCGACCGCCTTCGCGCCCCGCTCGATGAATTGCGGGATCGAGGCCACCGGCACGGAAATATCATGCTTGATCGAGCCGCCTTCGGGCCGCTGCGAATCCGACAGGCTTTCGCGCAGCCGCCAGAACGCGCTCGCCTGCGCCAAGCTGGAGGCAATCACCGCATCGCCGGCGATCTCCTCTTCCAAGGCTGCAATCAGCACCTCCTCCATCAGGGTCCTGGCATCCTTTGCCGAGCGCCCCGATGAAATCTCGATCAGCACATGCCAGGGCCACTCGCCTTGCAGCGGCGCATGCGTATCGGCGATGTGCCGCACGGCAAAGCTGAGCACCATGTCGGAAATGAGTTCGAAAGCGGTCAGGCTGCCGCCGGCCTGATCCGTGGCGCGGCCAAACAGGTCAAGGGCCGCCTGCGGCGATTTAAGCCCCACCCAGGCGACCTCTCTGCCCTTCGGCCTAGCGAACAGCTTCAGCACGGCGGCGGTGATGACGCCCAGCGTGCCTTCCGCGCCGATAAAAAGGTTCTTCAGATCGTAGCCGGTATTGTCCTTCTTCAGCTTGCGCAAATCGTCGAACACCTCACCCGTCGGCAGCACGACCTCGAGGCCAAGGCACAGTTCGCGCGCATTGCCATAGGCCAGAACGCCGGTGCCGCCGGCATTGGACGACAGATTGCCGCCGATCTCGCATGAGCCCTGCGAACCGAGCGACAGCGGAAACAACCGGTCGGCGGCATCGACCGCCGCATGCAGCGCCTCCAGCACGACGCCGGCTTCGGCTGTCACTGTATTGGACAGCGTGTCGATCTCGCGGATGCGGTTGAGGCGCGACAGCGACAGGACGACCTGCCCGCCCGAGCGATCCGGCATCTGCGCTCCGACCAGTCCGGTATTGCCGCCCTGCGGCACGATCGGCGTGCGCGTCTGAGTGGCAAGCTGCATGATGCGGCTCACCTCGTCCACGCTGCCGGGCCGCAGCACCAGCGGCGAGATGCCGGCAAACAAGGCCCGCCGCTCGGTCAGATAGGGCGCGGTTTCGGCTATATCGCGCAGTGCATGGCGCTCGCCGACGATTGCCGCAAAACGGTCGAGCAAGGCAGGGTCGAGTGTACCGGTCATAAGACCAGCCTACGAGGCGGCGGCGGCGTTGTCACGCGGCGCGGCTGCCCGCGCCAGACGGTCGTTGATCGCTTCTCCCAGTCCTTCCGCCGAGATCGGCTCCACGGCAATGACGGCGGCACCGCTGCGGTCAAGCGCCTGGAGATGGGCGAAAAGATTGCTCGCCGCCTCGCGCAGGTCACCGCGGGGCGACAGGTTCAGTATGGCGACGGCATGCTCCGCCCCCTTGGCGCGCTCCGGCCCGAAGGCGAGCAGCGCCTCGCCGGGCCTCACCTCTCCCACTCCCAGCCGCACCGCAGCCCCCGGCGCATAGTGCGAGGCCATCATGCCCGGCGCCTGGATGCCGGCTTCCACGCCGCGATGCAGCCGCGTGCCCGCCACGCCGACAAGTTCCGGCCCGGTGATGCCGCCCGGTCGCAGCAAATGCAGCCTGCCATCCTCGACCTTGACGATGGTGGATTCCAACCCAACGGGCGTTGCCCCGCCATCGACCACCAGCTTGATCCGCCCGCCGAGATCGACCGCCACGGCCGCAGCCGAAGTCGGGCTGATGCGGCCTGAGGAGTTCGCACTGGGAGCGGCCAGCGGGCGTCCGAATTTTCCGATCAGACCCGCACCGAAGCCGCGCGGCATGCGCACCGCGATGGTGTCGAGGCCGGCGCGCACCAGCGGATGGATCGCGCTGCCCTCGCGATGCCGCAGCACCAGCGTCAGCGGACCGGGCCAGAATTTTTCCGCCAGCCGGCGTGACAGCGGATCGAATATAGCGAAGCTCTCGGCCATTTCCAGCGAGGCGACATGGGCGATCAACGGGTTGAAGCGCGGCCTTCCCTTGGCCTCGAAAATCCGCGCCACCGCCTCGCCATTGGTGGCGTCGCCGGCAAGCCCGTAGACCGTCTCGGTCGGGATGGCGACCACTTCGCCCTGCGCCAACAGGTCCAGCGCCCGCTCCAAAGCTGCCGCCCCTTCAAGAATATCCGCCACGCTTTCCATCCCGTTTCGACCTGCCCGCCTATAGCCTTCCAGCCGGCGGGGCGAAACACCTATCCGGCGATCCTGGAGAAATCCGCCACCTGGTCGGTAGCTGCACGGATGCGCGCCAAGAGCGCCAGCCGGTTGGCCCGCACCGCCTCGTCCTCGGCATTGACCAGCACGTCTTCGAAGAAGGTATCGACCGGTTCACGCAATGCGCTAAGCGCCAGCATGGCGGCCGAAAAGTCTTCATTCTGAATCGCTTGGCCGGCTTCCTTCTCAGCCTGATTCACCGCCGCAAACAGCTTTTTCTCGGTATTTTCGGCAAGCAGCCCCGGATCGACTGCATCCGCGATGCGCGTCTTCTTCTTCTCCTCGGCGGCCAGGATGTTTGCCGCGCGCTTGGTGCCAGCCAAAAGGTTCTTGCCGTCCTCGCTGTCGAGGAACTTGCCCAGCGCTTCGACGCGACGCACGATCATCAGAAGGTCGTCGTTGGATGACAGCGCGATCTCCCCCCTTGAGGGAGAGATCAAGTGCGAGCCCGCCGCCAGCACGGCGTCGATCAGATCATGCCGCGCGCCCTGGTCGCGCAGATAGACCTTCAGACGGTCATGGAAGAAGGAGAGGAGGTCGACGGTCGGGAGATCGAGCAAGCGTCCCTGCAGGATGGGAGTTGCGGCATGCGAGAACTGATCGCTCAGCCCCAGCCTCACCCCGTTCTCCACCACGATCCGGATCACGCCAAGCGCGGCGCGGCGCAGGGCGAACGGGTCCTTGGAACCAGTGGGCTTCTCGTCGATGGCCCAGAAGCCAACTAGCGTGTCGAGCTTGTCGGCCAGCGCTATCGCCACCGAAACCGGATCGGCCGGCACACGGTCGGACGGGCCCTGCGGCTTGTAATGCTCCTCGATCGCTGCAGCGACGCTGGCATCCTCGCCCTGGAGAGCGGCATATTTGCGCCCCATAGCGCCTTGCAGTTCGGGAAACTCGCCGACGATCTCGGTCTGCAAATCGGCCTTGGCCAACACCGCCGCGCGCGCAGCCAATTCAGGATCGGCACCGACGATCGGCGCGATCTCGCGCGCCAGCCTTGCAATGCGCTCCACGCGCTGCCCTTGCGTACCGAGCTTGGCATGGAAGGTCACGCCGAGATGATCGAGCCGGGCCATGCGCTGGTCGAGCGGCTTGGCAAGATCGAGCCCGAATCTTTCCGCCGATGCCGTCAGCAGGCCAAGGTCCGGCACGTTTGCCTGGTCCGTTTTCCAGAAATGCACGGCGTCCGACAGCCGGGCGCGAACCACCTTGCCATTGCCGTGAGCGATTTCCTTGCCGCCGTCCTTCGCCTCGATATTGGCAACGAGGATGAAGCGATTGGAGAGGTTTTCCGCCTCGTCCTGAACCCGTGTCACGAAGCATTTCTGGTTGGCACGGATGGTCAGCCGGATCACTTCGGCAGGGATATCGAGGAAGTCCTGCTCGAACTCGCCAAGCAGCACCACCGGCCATTCGACCAGCCCGGAAACCTCCTCCAGCAGCCCCTCGTCCTCGACCAGTTCCAGCCCATTGGCAAAGGCGAGGTTGCGCGCATCGGCAAGGATGATCTCCTTGCGCCGGTCTGCATCGAGCACGACTTTGGCCGCTTCCAACTTCGCTACATAATCCTCGAAGCGGCGCACGCTGATTGCCTCCGGGGCATGGAAGCGGTGGCCATAGGTGACGTTGCCGGAGCGGATGCCGCCCACCTCGAAATCGACCACCATCGGTTCTTCCGTCTCCGGGCCGAAGGTGCAGACGATCGATTGCAGCGGACGAACCCAGTGCAGGCTGCCGGGCCTGGCCGAAGCCGGCCCCCAGCGCATGGATTTCGGCCAGGGAAAGGCTCGGATTACCGCCGGTATCAGTTCGGCAATGATCTCTTCGGCCGCCCTGCCCGGCTTCGAGATACGGGCAATGTAGAAATCGCCCTTCCTGGGATCGGACTGGATCTCGGCCTGGCCGATATCGCTCAGGCCCGCCGAGCGCAGGAAGCCGGCAATCGCCTGCTCCGGTGCCTTGGTGCTGGGGCCGCGCCGTTCTTCCTGCACATCGCGCGAGCGCGCCGTCAGACCGCGAATGTCGAGTGTGAGCCGCCGCGGCGTCCAATATTCGCGCGCCGCCTCATAGGTCAGCCCGGCCTCCACCAGACCGTCGGCCACCATCTTCTTCAGGTCGCCCGCCGCCTTGCGCTGCATGCGCGCGGGAATCTCTTCAGAACGAAGTTCAAGCAGAAGATCAGGCATTACGCGGCCTCGCCAATGTAACCAAAGCCGCCGGCCTCGGTCTGCAAAAATGCCTCGCCGCATTGGCGCGACAGGTTGCGCACGCGCAGAATGTAGCTCTGCCGCTCGGTCACCGAGATGACGCCGCGCGCGTCGAGCAGGTTGAAAACATGGCTTGCCTTGATGCACTGGTCATAGGCCGGCAGCACCATCTGGTGCGGCTTGCCGTCCACCCTATCGGCGCCGGCCTTCAGCAACGCCTCGCATTCGGCTTCCGCATCCTCGAAATGCTTCAAGAGCATGGCGGTATCGGCATGCTCGAAATTGTAGCGCGAATATTCCTGCTCGGCCTGCAGGAACACGTCGCCATAGGTCACCTTCTCGGCCCCTTCGCGGCCGTTGAAATTCAGATCGTAGACATTGTCCACGCCCTGCACATACATGGCCAGCCGCTCCAGACCGTAGGTCAGCTCGCCCGCCACCGGCGCACATTCGATGCCGCAGACCTGCTGGAAATAGGTGAATTGTGACACTTCCATGCCGTCGCACCAGCATTCCCAGCCCAGCCCCCAGGCACCCAGCGTCGGGCTTTCCCAGTCATCCTCGACGAAGCGGATGTCATGCAGCAGCGGATCGACGCCGATGGCGTCGAGCGAGCCCAGATAGAGCTCCTGCAGATTGACCGGGTTGGGCTTCAGGATCACCTGATACTGGTAGTAGTGCTGCAGCCGGTTCGGGTTCTCGCCATAGCGGCCGTCCTTGGGCCGGCGCGAGGGCTGGACATAGGCAGCGTTCCACGGCTTCGGCCCCAGCGCGCGCAGCGTGGTCGCCGGGTGGAAGGTGCCGGCGCCGACTTCGAGGTCGTAGGGCTGCAGCACCACGCAACCGTAATTCGCCCAATATTCATGCAGCGTCAGGATCAGCCCCTGGAACGAGCGGCTGGGATGCATATGGGCGGGCAATTTCACGGTCACGGGGAGCCTCGGCGGATCGGGCCAAAAGATGGCCCGTCCTATTCCGGCCGGCCGGAAGCGTCAAGTTTTGCCAAAGTAGAAGAGACGGGGAAACATCAGCGCGGCATCCGGGCCGATCGAGCGCACCAGACCCGCGTCATCCCGGCCGATCGAGCGAAGCGAGAGAAGAGCCGGGACCCATTCCGTGATTGATCTCGAAGGTAGGCGGAATGGATCCCGGATACGCTGCTTGCTATCGCTACGCAGCGTTCCGGGATGACGAAGAAGATCGCTGAATGATCAGTCGGCCACTACCGGTAGTATGAGCTGCTGTCCCGGCACGATGCGGCCCGGATCGCCCTGAAGCTGCGGATTAAGATGCAATATCTCCTGGTAGCGATTGCCGCTGCCCAGCACTTCGGTGGCGATCGACCAGAGCGACTGGCCGGGCAGCACCTTGTAGGCCGCGGGCGTCGCACCGAGTTTTTCCGGCGGCTGGCCGAGCTCGCTTTTCTTGTCCGGCACAGGCGTGGGTGCCGGTTCCGCAGCAGGCGCGGCTGGGGCAGTTGGCGTTTCTGCTGCCTTCTTGCCTTCCAGTGGCGGCAGGCCCTCGGCCAGTTTCTTCTGCACTTGCGCCAGCACGTCTGGCTCCGGCTTCATGTCGCGCGCATGGCTCCACTGGAACGTCGCCTCAAGCCTGCGACCGGCGCGCCAATAGGCATCGCCAAGGTGATCGTTGAGGATCGGGTCGTCGGGCTTCAGCGAAACGGCGCGCTCAAGTTCGGTCACGGCCTCGTCGAAGCGGCCGAGCTTGTAATAGGCCCAGCCGAGCGAATCGACGATGTAGCCATCACTTGGCCGCAGTTCGACCGCCTTGCGGATCATGTCGAGGCCTTCTTCCAGGTTCAAATCCATGTCGACCCAGGAATAGCCGAGATAGTTCAGCACCTGCGGCTGGTCGGGCTGAAGCTCCAGCGCCTTGCGGAAATTCGGCTCGGCCTTCGGCCATTCCTTCAGCCGCTCATAGGCGATGCCGCGCTGGTAGAAGATATTCCAGTTAGACGTCTCCGGCTCGGCAAGCTTGGCCACCGCCTTGTCATAGACATCGGCGGCGGCGCGGAAATTCTCGGTCGATGAATAGACCCCGCCCAGCGCCAGATAGGCGCGCATGTCTTCGGGGTCCTGGTCGAGCAGCGCCTTGAGATGGGCTATCGCCTCCTCATGCCGGTCGAGATCGGCAAGGTTGAGCCCGAGTTGCAATTCGGCGGCGCGCTTCAGCGGCGAATCCGCCGGCACGCGCTGGTAGAGCGCGATCGCCTCCTCGGCCTTCTCCTGTTGCTCGGCAACCCCGGCAAGCTGCAACAGCACGGCGTCGCTGTCGGGCTTAAGCGCCAGCGCATATTGCAGATAGATACGCACGAAGGGCTCGCCGCCGCCGCGATTGAGCGCGCTGGCCAGATCGAGCAGGATTTCGCTGGAACCTGTCGCCGGATCGGCAACAAGCGGGGAAACCGCCTCGCCGCTTTCAATTCTTGCGCGCAGGGCAATCAGCGGCACCCGGCCGGACACGAAGCCTTCCGCCTTGTCCAGCACGGCCAATGCCTTGTCCTTTTCGCCGCGCGCGGCTAGCGAGCGGGCGTGGGCTTCGGCGGCCCGCAGCCAGGTCTCGGGTGCTGCCCCGCCGGCCTGGACGTTGTCGATCACCTCACCGAAAATGCGGTCCGCTGCTTCCGTATCTCCAGCGACATCGGCAATCAGGGCCCGGTGATAGGTCGTGAACAGCTGATACCATTCCGGACCCTTGAGCTTTTCCAGATAGCTCATTGCGTCCTTGCTGTCGCCGTCGCCCGTCTTGGCCCAGGCCGTCATCACGCTGGAGATCAGCCGGTCGAGATCCGATTCGAGGCTGAGCTTGAGCAGGGTTTCGGCCGCCGCATAGTCTTTCTTGCGGAAGGCCTCGACCGCCAGCGCCACGCGCGAGAAGCGCTCGATGTCGGGCACCTTCTTGAGCTTTTCGGCATAGGGCAGCGATTCTTCGAAGCGCCCCTGCGCAATCAGGGCCAGCATCAGGCTTTGCTGCAACTGCTCGTTCTCGGTGTCGAAGGCGAGCGCGCGCTTGTAATAGGCGATGGCGCTGTCGAGGTCATTGTCGACTTCGGCCACGCGCGCCGCCAGATAGGCGCCCGAAAGCGAACTGATCTTGACCGGCTGGTCGGGTTGCTTGGCAAGTGCGGGCGGCGCCATCGCCAGCAGCCCGGCCAGTATCGAAGCACCTGCAAGCCAGGCAACGCGTCTTTGCCGCATTATGATCCCTTCCCGCCGCGCCGCTTGCTCGGACGCATGACTCATTGGACGATAGAGCGCAAAAGCATGGCCTTTTTGCGGTCGCGGTTCAATCCGTGCCGTCTGCATTCACTGTTTGGGCTGCCGGGCAAGCGTCGGAAAGCCCGTCAGACCACACGGCTGATGCAGAAATCAATCACGTCGATCAGCGCTGCCTTTTGTGGCGTCGCCTCCAGCGGCGCCAGCGCATCGCGCGCAATCTCGCCGAAATGGCGTGCGCGGCCGATCGTATCGGCAATTGCGCCATGGCGCGCCATCAGGCCGGTGGCCTTCTCGAAGGCGGCATCGTCGCTGACATTTTCCTCGATGGAGTGTTTCCAGAACTCGCGTTCGGCCGGCGTGCCGCGCCGATAGGCGAGGATGACGGGAAGCGTGACCTTGCCCTCGCGGAAATCGTCGCCGACATTCTTGCCCAGATCGGTGGAATTGCCGCCATAGTCCAGCGCATCGTCGATAAGCTGGAAGGCGAGGCCGAGATTCATGCCGTAGGAGCGCAGCGCGGCCCGTTCAGGCTTGGAAGCCCCGGCAATGACCGGCCCGACTTCGGCCGCAGCCGAAAACAGCGCGGCGGTCTTGGCCTTGATCACGGAGAAATGCTCGTCCTCGGTCGTCTCGAGGTTCTTGGCCGCAGCGAGCTGCATCACCTCGCCCTCGGCGATGATGGAAGCAGCCGTGGACAGGATATCCAGAGCATCGAGCGAGCCGACATCGACCATCAGCCGAAACGCCTGGCCGAGCAGGAAATCGCCCACCAGCACGCTGGCCTGGTTGCCCCAGATCATGCGTGCCGTCTTCTTGCCGCGCCGCATGCCGCTTTCATCGACTACGTCGTCATGCAGCAAGGTTGCCGTGTGCATGAATTCGACGCTGGTCGCCAGCTTGATGTGGCTTTCGCCCTCATAGCCGAACATCTGGGCGGCAGCGAGCGTCAACATCGGCCGCAGCCGCTTGCCGCCAGACGAGATCAGGTGATTGGCGACCTCCGGTATCATCTCGACATCGGAGCCGGCCTTGGACAGGATCAGCTTGTTGACCCGGCCCATATCGGCTGCCGTCAACCCGATCAGTTCCTTGATGGAGGCGCCCTCACGCTTCCCATTATCGATGTTGACAACGACACCCACTCGCGAACTCTCCGTTCCTCGGCCATACCCATCCCAACTGATGATTTAGGGCGGCAGCGCCTTGGTGGGCAAGAGGCGAATTGGCGCGGTGCGTGCAAAATCCGGCTTTTGTCACCGCAACTTATTGCGTCCAAGCCCACTCGCAAGCGCCGAGAATGACAGAGTGACCAGATATGCGCAGAGAAAGGCAATCCCGAAGAATTTGAACGCCTCCTCCATCAGGACGCTTCCAGGCATAGTCAGGTCGGCCATGTCCACCAGCGTTGAAAACGCCAGGAAAACCAGAGACATGGCAAGCAGAATCCAGTTGGTGAGATGGGCGATCGGCAATGCCGCCGCCGTGAAGGCGAGCAGAAACAGCGCATAGGCGGCCATGGTCACCATTTCCGGAATTCCAATCAGGTAGCTGTGTTCATGCAGCATGAACAGGTCATCCAGACATGCCACCAAGCAAAACAGACCGCCAAGGAAAAGCGGGCGGATGCGCCGGTCCGCCGATCCGGACTGTCGAAGGCATGCAGCGGCAAGGAGTGCGGTTGACGCAGCCGCCGCCCACAGCAGGACACCAAGATTGGAATAGAAGCCGAAATAGGCTGGCTGATCGGCAACAGCGGCGGGATCGCGGACAAAATACCAGTAATCGATGCCATATAGCCGGTCCAAAAGCACCATTATGCCGACGAGAGCGAGATTAATCGCCAGGACCAGAAAGAACCATCCCCAGGGCTGCTGCGAAACCTCGCGCTGGTAAACCTGGGCACGGGAAAGAACTGACAGAAGAACGCCGTCCGATCTGCTGAAACCGCCGTGATTTCCTGCCGCTGTATTATGGCGCATCCTTGCCTCCTGTGGTGGCATGTGCCCCCGGTAGATTGTGCAAGGATGGCAAAAGCTTGGCCGGCTCAATAACGTTGCATGGCAGATTGTTTCAATCGCAGGTGGATTTTGTCTTGACCATGCGCCCTGAAGGCTACGCCGATCCGGCACAATTGTGCTAAGTCCCTGAACATTGCCTGTTTTTGCCGGGGCGGACCGCAATGGCCAGTTCATCACACGAAAGATCGCACTTGCTGCCGTCATGGGCAGACAGGCTGTGGTCTTCCTTCTCCGCCACCGGCCTCGCGGTCGGGACGCTGTTTTTTGCCCTGTCGCTCACGCCCTCGCTGCTGCCGCGCACCTATGTCACGCAAGGTGTCCTTTCAGGCGTCACCCTTGCCGCCGGCTATGGCGTCGGCGTCTTCGTCTCATGGCTGTGGAGTTATCTCGAACTGCACCAGCCTCGACCCGGCACCGCACGGGTGATCAAACTCGCCGCCGCTGCCATCTGCGCGGCCATTGCCATCATTTTCCTCTGGCAGGCCGCCGCATGGCAGAATTCCATCCGCACTGTCATGCAGCTGGAACCGGTCGATAGCGCTCATCCCACCAAGGTCGGGCTGATTGCGATCGGCACCTTCATCATCCTGATCGCGATCTCGCGTCTTTTTCAGATCATCTATCGCTTTTCTTCGCGCCGGACCCATCGTTTCATGCCCCGGCGTGTGTCCAACGTCATCAGCTTTGCCGTCGCCGCCGTCTTGTTTGCCACGATCTTCAACGGCGTCATCTTCCGCTTTGCGCTGCATGTCGCCGATTCTTCCTACCAGAAGTTCGATGAGCTGATCGAAGACGGCATCCTGCAGCCGGCAGACTCGGCCAAGACCGGCAGCCAGGCGTCCTTGCTGCATTGGGACGAGCTTGGCCGCGCGGGCCGTGAATTCATTGCCCAGGGGCCTTCCCGGCAGGATCTGGAGACCTTTCTGAACCGCGAGGCGATGGAGCCGATCCGGGTCTATGTCGGCCTGCGCTCGGCCGAAACCGTCGAAGAACGCGCCAGGCTCGCGCTGGAGGAACTCAAGCGCGTCGGCGCCTTCGAGCGCTCCACGCTGGTGGTCGTGACGCCGACCGGCACCGGCTGGGTCGACCCCTCCGCAATGGACCCGCTGGAATATCTGCATGGCGGCGACGTCGCCAGCGTCGCCGTGCAATATTCCTATCTGGCAAGCTGGCTGGCGCTGCTGGTCGAGCCGGACTATGGCGCCGAAACTGCACGGGCGCTGTTTTCGGAAGTCTACGGCTATTGGACGACACTGCCGAAGGAGCATCGCCCCAGGCTCTATCTGCACGGCTTGAGCCTCGGCGCGATGAATTCAGCCCAGTCGACCGACCTGTTCGAGGTGCTGGGCGATCCCTATGCCGGTGCGCTGTGGAGCGGCCCGCCCTTTGCCACCAGGTCGTGGCGCACGGTGACTGACGGCCGCGATCCGGGCTCACCCGCCTGGCTGCCGCGTTTTCGCGACGGCTCCTTCGTGCGCTTCACCGCCCAGGAGAATGCGCTCGACCTGCCCGGCGCCCATTGGGGGCCAATGCGCATCGTCTATCTGCAATATGCCAGCGACCCCATCACCTTCTTCGAATATCAGTCGCTTTACCGCGAACCGGCCTGGATGTACGCGCCGCGCGGCCCAGACGTATCGCCATCGCTGCGCTGGTATCCGATCGTGACCCTGCTGCAACTCACGCTCGACGTCGCCATGGCCACCACCACCCCGATGGGCCACGGCCATGTCTATGCACCCGAGCACTATATCGACGGCTGGGTGCAGGTGATGGGCATCGACTGGCCGCAAGCCGAGATCGACAGGCTCAAAGCCCATTTCACGCAACGGCGATAGAGTATTTTGCAGTCAGACGGAATCGTCTGACGTTGCACAAATGCGGCTAGACCATGATGCCGAAAAGTGTGAAACGGTTTTCGGACGACATCATGGTCTATCTAATTGATTTTGCCGCATGTGTGCGACGCCAAGTGATTCCACTTGGCTGCAACATGCTCTAAAGAAACCAACTGGAGCAGCGGACACGCGTTCGTCAGAATGCCCGCTGCTCCAGTGGCCCGCAAGCCGTTTACATCGCTGCTGCAAACTGCGACTTTCGCGCCATGATCGAACTCGTGCGCACCAATGATGCCGTCATCATCTCCTTCGTGGAATCGCTGCTGCGCGATGCCGGCATCCATTGCCTCGTCGCCGACCAGAATATGAGCGTGCTGGACGGCTCGATCGGCGTTCTGCCAAGACGCATTCTGGTGCCCGACGACGATGCGGCAGAAGCCCGAAGCATCCTCACCGATGCCGGTATCGCGCACGAAATCCGGCGGGGCTGAGCCATGTCCTGCGCTGAGGCGGAGCCCTCCTCCACCATTGACGCCTTCCATCGCGGCAATTTCTGGCTGGTGCAGCCGCGCGATGCCGGCCACCGCGCCGGCATGGACGCGCTGATGCTGGCCGCCGCGGTTCCTTCGGACTTTGCCGGCGAACTGATCGATTTCGGCGCCGGCGCAGGCGCGGTCGGGCTGGCGGTCGCCTCGCGTTGCGAAGGCGCCCGCATCACTCTGGTCGAGCAGTCGCCGACCATGGCCGAGTTTGCCGCCAAGAGCCTCGCCGACCCTCGCAACGCCCATCTGCGTGATCGACTCAAGCTGCTGGTCGCCGATGTCACCCTTGCCGGGCGGGCGCGCGCGACGGCCGGCCTTGCCGACAATTCCTGCGACTTCGTGCTGATGAACCCGCCCTTCAACGCCGCAATCGACCGCAACACGCCCGATGCGCTGCGCCAGGAGGCGCATGTCATGCAGGACGGGCTGTTCGAGGCTTGGCTGCGAAGTGCCGCCGCCATCACCCGCCCGCGCGGCGGGCTTGGCATCATCGCCCGCCCCGCCTCGCTGCCCGAAATCCTCGTAGCACTCGAGGGCCGCTTCGGTTCGGCCGAAATCGTGCCGGTGCATCCCCGCGCCGACCGCGCCGCCATCCGCATCGTGGTGCGGGCAAGATGCGCGGCGCGCGGCGGCCTCGTGCTGCGCCCGCCGCTCATCCTCCACGACGACGGCCATGCCCTGTCGGCGCGCGCCGACGCCGTGAGCAATGGCCGCGCATCGCTTTTCGACGATTGACGCGCTGCAGCAGGATTGTGGTTTCACCGTGAATGCTTACATGCGATTTTACCGCGACAGACCGGAGACAGACATCAGTGAGACGCCTTCTCAACCGCCTGCTGCCGAAATCGATGCGCTCGGGCGTGGTGACGATCCCGGTGATCCGCCTGCACGGCACCATCATGACCGGCGGCGGCCAGTTCCGGCCGACTTTGTCGCTCGCCTCCACCGCCGGCGTCATCGAAAAGGCCTTTGCCGACGCCGACGCACCGGCAGTTGCCATTTCCATCAATTCGCCGGGTGGCTCACCCGTTCAATCGCGCCTCATCTACAAGCGCATCCGCGACCTCGCCGCTGAAAAGAACAAGCGCGTGCTGGTCTTCGTGGAGGATGTCGCCGCTTCCGGCGGCTACATGATCGCGGTCGCCGGCGACGAGATCATCGCCGATCCCTCCTCCATCGTCGGCTCAATCGGCGTGGTTTCGGCCTCATTCGGCTTCACCGAACTGTTGAAGAAAGTCGGCGTCGAGCGACGTGTCCACACCGCCGGCAAGAACAAGGCCGTGCTCGACCCCTTCAAGCCGGAAAGGAAAGAGGATGTCGAGCGGCTGAAAGCGCTGCAGTTGGAAGTCCACGACACTTTCATCGACCTGGTCAAGGCGCGGCGGGGCGTGAAGCTCAAGGACGATCCCGACCTCTTCACCGGCCTCTTCTGGTCGGGCAAAAAGGGGCTGGAACTCGGCCTTGTCGATGCGCTGGGCGACATGCGCACGGTGCTGAAGGAGCGCTACGGCGAAAAGACGCGGCTTCGCCTCATCACCCCGCCGCGCGGGTTGTTCGGACGCCGGCTTGGCCTGTTCGGCTCGGGCGGGGACGGCTTTTCCGCGCCCGACATCGCCGCCGGCGCGGCGCGCGGCCTGCTGGAAGCCGCCGAGGAGCGCTCGCTGTGGAGCCGCTTCGGCCTTTGAAATTTGCGGCAAACCGCCTATGATCAGGCTTGCACCTGCACCGGCTGCCTGACGCCCGTATCTTCGGGAAGGACAAGGAAAATGCCTCAGCTGATCTTCTTCGCGCTCGTTGGCCTTGCAGCCTATTACGGCTACCGCTCCTTTGTGAGGGAAGCTGAGCGGGTGACGGCAAAGGTGCGCCGCGCAGAGAAGCAGGCGGCAACCGGCGCCAATGGCACGCTGGTCAAGGACCCGAAGACCGGCGAATACCGCCTGGCCAAGGACTGACGGCAGATCGTGGATAGCGCACCGCTTGCCGAGAACGCGCCGGCCAAGATCAATCTTGCGCTCCACATCACCGGCCGCCGCGCCGATGGTTTTCACACCCTGGAAAGCCTTGTCGTCTTCACTGCATTTGGTGATCGCATAGAGGCGCAAGCGGCGGAGGCGGACAGCTTCGAGATAGACGGCCCCTTCGGCGGGAGTTTGTGCGGCCAAAGTGGCAATCTGGTCACACGCGCCCGCGATGCGTTACGGGAGGCGGTGGGAGGCCGATTGCGGGAAGGTTTGCACTCCACGTTGCTCCCCGTCTCCATCCACCTCGAAAAACACCTGCCCATAGCTTCCGGCATTGGCGGCGGTTCCAGCGACGCGGCGGCGACGCTGAAGGTCCTGAACCACCTGTGGCGATGCGGCCTCGCCCCCGATACCCTCGCCGGCATCGGCAGCAGGCTCGGCGCCGATGTGCCAATGTGCCTTCACGCGGCCCCGCTGATTGCCCGCGGCATCGGCGAGATCGTCGGATCGGTTTCGGATTTGCCCGAACTGCATCTGGTTCTGGTCAATGCCGGCGTCGAAGTTTCGACGCCTTCCGTTTTTGCGGCTCTCGCGCAAAAGGAAAATCAGCCGCTACCGCCGCTGCCGCCCCGCCTTGCCTTCGAGCCATTGCGAAACTGGCTTGCCATCAGCCGCAACGACCTCGAAGCCCCGGCCACGGCAATTGCGCCTGCTATCGCCGAAAGCCTTGACGCTCTGCGCGCCAGTCAGGCTGCCTTTGCCCGCATGTCGGGCTCGGGCGCAACCTGTTTCGGCCTTTATGAGACGCAGGCGCAAGCCCAATCGGCCGCCGCAGCCATCCGCCACAGCCGGCCTGGCTGGTTCGTTGCCGCCAGCAACACCAAGAGGTAGAAATATCCATGGCCACTGACCGTCCATTCATCCCCGTCCGCATCGCCGTGCTCACCGTCTCCGACAGCCGCGCGCTTGCCGACGATCGGTCCGGCCAGACATTGGTCGATCGCATAGCGGAGGCTGGCCACATCCTTGCCGACCGCGCCATCGTCACCGACGACAAGGACAAGATCCGCGAGCGCGTGCTTGCCTGGTCGCAGGATGAAGCGATCGACGTCGTCATCACCACCGGAGGAACCGGCTTCACCGGCCGCGACGTCACGCCGGACGCATTGGAGCCGATCTTCGAAAAGCGCATGGACGGCTTTTCGATAGCGTTCCACCGCCTCTCCTACGACAAGATCGGCACTTCCACCGTGCAGTCGCGCGCCACCGGCGGCGTGGTCAACGCCACCTTCGTCTTCGTGCTGCCGGGCTCGCCCGGTGCCTGCCGCGATGCCTGGGACGGTATTCTGAAAGCCCAGCTCGACTATCGCCACATGCCCTGCAACTTCGTGGAGATCATGCCGCGGCTCGACGAGCATCTGCGGCGCAGCGGGAAGTAGATCAGAGCGGCGGCGCAATCCGGATTTCGGCATGAAGCCGCTTGGTCGCCAGGCCGCGCGCAATCGCCTCGGCGCTTTTGGCACGACGCGAAAGCGGCTCGGCCTGCGCCTTCCTGATCAGCAGCCCTTCGCGCAGGGCCCGGTCGGACGAAAATATCCGCGCCAGGAACCCGGGCCGGTCGGCCCTGGCGCGGGTGAAACGCCCCGGCATCTTCATCATTTCGGCATGATCGCGAACCGCTTGCGTCCAGCCCTCGCCGAGTCGCGCGCCCGGCTCCAGCAATAACAGCCAGTCGCCCTTGGCCTGTCCTATAGCTGCCGCGATGCTGCCAGTGGCCAGAAATTCGCAGCCTGCCTGCTCGGCCACGCGATGGGTCTGGTCGGTCGAGCCGAGATCGCAGACGATGACTTCGCGTATGGTGCCATCCCCGGCCGCGCTGACCAGCGAATCCAGCGTGCGTGCCAGCGCTTCTTCATCATTCTTGGTTTCGATGAGGACACTCAGCATCCCCATTATCTGGAACAGCCGCCGCCAAACCGCAAGCCGGACCCATCTGCACAGCAATATTGTTCTTGATTTGTTCTGATTTTTGAAATAGGAATAATTTCATGAGCGGCGGCGATTCGCCGGACAGGAATGCCGATCTCCAGGGATGATCCGAATGGAACCGATAGTGCGCGCCGATGTTGCAGCCTTCAGAAACGGTAGCTCCGCGATGGCCAATGCAATGATCGAAGAAAGCGGGATAAGGATCCAGGACGAACGCCGACGCGGGCGTGCCGCCGGCATTAATCCGAGCGGCCGCTTCGAGCCGGTGACCCGCCATGTCTTCGATGATGGCTGGAACACGATCGAGGAACTGCCGCCTTTCAAGACCGAGGTGCAGACGGAAAAGCCGCGCACCATCATCACGCGCAACCAGTCGCCCGATATTTCCTTCGACCGTTCGATCAACCCCTATCGCGGCTGCGAGCATGGCTGCGTCTATTGCTTTGCCCGGCCAACCCACAGCTATATGGGCCTGTCGCCGGGGCTCGATTTCGAATCGAAGCTGTTTGCCAAGCCGGATGCCGCCAAGCTGCTCGACAAGGAGCTCTCCAAGGAAGGCTACCAGCCGCGCATCATCGCCATCGGCACCAACACCGATCCCTATCAGCCGATCGAGAAGCACTGGCGCATCATGCGCGAGATATTGGAAGTGCTGGAGGCGCGCCAGCATCCGGTCGGCATCGTCACCAAATCGGCGCTGGTGGCGCGCGATATCGACATTCTAGCGCGCATGGCCGAACGCGGACTGGCCAAGGTGGCCCTGTCGGTGACGACGCTCGACCGCATGCTCGCCCGCACGATGGAGCCGCGTGCGGCAACGCCGACGAAGCGGCTGGAAACGATCAGGCAGCTCAGCGAGGCCGGCATTCCGACTTCGGTGATGGTGGCGCCGATCATCCCGGGCCTGACCGATCCGGAAGTCGAGCGCATACTCGATTCAGCCCGGGCGGCCGGTGCGCGCGAGGCCGGCTATGTCATATTGCGCCTACCGCTCGAGGTCAGCCCGATCTTCAAGGACTGGCTGCTGCGCCATTACCCGGACCGCTACCGCCACGTGATGTCGCTGGTGCGTTCGATGCGCGACGGCAAGGATTACGATTCGGAATGGGGAAAGCGCATGAAGGGCAGTGGCCCCTATGCCTGGCAGATCGGCCGGCGCTTCGAGATCGCGGCGCGCAAGCTTGGCCTTAACATCGAGAAGCAGCGGCTGCGCACCGATCTGTTCATCGGTGCCCAGAAAGGCAGCGAACAATTGATGCTGCTGTAGAGCACGGCCCTCGGACCTTCGGTTCAGGATTATGCTTCGACAAAGGAAGTGAGCGTCGGAGGAATTCGACGCTCGGGTGGAGTGGGCAGCCACTTCAAGAAATCCGTCCGGCCTCTCCCCCGACAGCCGACGGCGCCTTCCGGAACCGCGCCCCAACGGGCCGGAAGGCCTTGCGGAGAATCGGGGACGATGCGAGCATTGCCGCACCATGGCTCGCCAGCGCTCCGATTCTCCGCCCCTCTTCGAAATTATCGAACGGCCCGATTTCTCCATCGAGAAACGGGCGATCGCGCGCGGGCAATGGCCGGTCGCGGGGTTGGACGAAGCCGGCCGCGGGCCGCTGGCCGGTCCGGTAGTCGCGGCCGCCGTCATTCTCGATCCGGCGCGCATCCCCTCGGGGCTTGACGATTCCAAAAGGCTCACTGCACCCCAGCGCGAAGAGCTGTTCGCCGAAATCCTGGCGACAGCGCTTGGCGTTTCGATGGCCTCGGCTTCAGCCGAATCCATCGACCGCAGCGATATCCGGAAAGCCAGCCTGGAGGCGATGTGCCGCGCCCTGCACGGCCTGCCACTCACGCCGATCCTGGCGCTGGCCGACGGCCGCGACGTGCCGCCCGGCCTCGCCTGCGAGGGCCAGGCGCTGGTCAAGGGCGATCAGCGCTCGCAATCCATCGCGGCCGCCTCAATCGTCGCCAAAGTCATGCGCGACCGAATGATGGCCGGCTGCGGCCGCACCGATGCGCGCTATGGCTTCGAGATCCACATGGGCTACGCCACAGTTCGCCACCGCACAGCCATCGAGTTACACGGTGCCGTCACCCGATGGCACCGCATCTCCTTCGCGCCGTTTCGCCTGGTCGACACGCCGCCCGAAAATGAAATCCAGGACGACTGCGTGCTATAAGCGGCCGCTGATGCTGCAAGCTTTCACGTCGATTGGCCTATGGCCGGGCGGCGCCGGCCCTTCGTTCCCAGCAAACAAAAAAAGCCGCCGGTTAGCCGGCGGCTTCAATGCTAAAGTCTCGACATTTCGCTCAGTTGAGCTTCGACTTCACTTCCTGCAGCGAAGCCTTGAAGAAATCCGCGCTGCTCGCGGCACCCGCCTTTTCGGCAAGGAGCTTGCGCGCCGCCTCGACCGCGATATCGACGGCGGCCGAGCGAACTTCGTTGACCGCGTCTCGTTCGGCCTGGCCGATCTTCTGTTCGGCAAGGGCAGTGCGGCGCGTCACATAGTCCTCGGTCTTCTTGCGAGCCTCGGCAACCAGCATATCCGCCTCGCGCTTGGCCGCATCGACGATATCGGCCGCGTCCTTCTCGGCTTCCTTGCGCTTGCGCTGATATTCGGCCAGCAACTGCTGGGCCTCTTCACGCAGCTTGCGGGCATCTTCCAGTTCGGTACGGATGCGATCCGCCCGCGCATCGAGCGACTTGGAGATCGCCCCCGGAACCTTCATATAGAAGACGATAGCCAGGAAGATGATAAAGGCGACTGTCGCCCAGAATGTCGCGTCCATGGCCGCTCCTACTGCCTCACCGCTTCCACGGCGGCTTTCACCGCTGCCTTGTCGACCTTGCCGCCGACCAGTTCCTGAACGATTGCCGCAGCCGTGTCGGTCGCGATCGTCCCGACTTCCTTCATGGCAGCCGAGGTGATCGTTGCAATCTGCGCCTCGGCGTCGGCAAGCTTCTGGTCGAGGCTGGCCTCGATTTTCTTGCGTTCGGCCTCGGCATCCGCCCTGGCGCCGTCACGCGCCTGCTGGCCGATGGCACTCGCCTTCTGCTTGGCCTCGGCCAGTTCCTGCTCATAGGCAGCAACCGCGGCATCCGCCTCGCTCTTCATCAGCGCAGCCTGGTCGAGGTCCTGTGCGATGCGATCGCGGCGAACCTCAAGGATGCCACCGACACGCGGCAGAACCACTTTTTTCAGGAACAGGTAGAACAGGCCGAATGTAATCGCCAGCCACAGAATCTGCGACGGGAATGTCGAGGCGTCGAATGGCGGAAACGCACCTTCGGCACCGGCCTCGTGCTGAGTGCCGGTTTCGGTATGCACCTCGCCTTCGGCGGGAGCAGTTTCCTGCGCGTAACCCGGTGTCACAAACATCTCATTCCCCTGTCCACACGAACCGGCCGCACGGTGCGGCCGGCAGCATCACTCACGTCCAGTTCTTACGTGAAGAGGAGGAGCAGAGCGACGAGGAGCGAGAAGATGCCGAGAGCTTCGGTCACGGCGAAGGCGAAGATCAGACGGCCGAACTGGCCATCGGCTGCCGACGGATTGCGCAGAGCGCCGGAAAGATAGTTACCGAAGATCGTGCCGAGGCCAATGCCCGCACCACCCATGCCGAGGCAGGCAATGCCCGCTCCGATCGCCTTTGCTGCATCTACTTCCATGTCCAACTCCTTGTGGATCGAATTTCTGTTTGATTTCCGTTTTGACGGCAGAACCGCCGGCGACGTGTTCCTAGTGGCCCGGATGCAATGCGTCGTTGAGATACATGCAGGTCAGGACCGCAAAGACATAAGCTTGAAGGGCGGCCACGAGAACTTCGAGCGCGGTGATGGCAACCGTCATGAACAGCGGCAGCGCAGCGCCGGCGATCCCTACGGCGCCATAGGCGCTAAGCGCGGTAACGAAGCCCGCGAAAACCTTGAGCGTGATGTGCCCCGCCAGCATGTTGGCGAAAAGACGAACCGACAGGCTGAGCGGCCGCGAAAGGAAGGAGATGACCTCGATCATCACCACCAGCGGCACGAGAATGACCGGCACGCCCTGCGGCACGAACAATTTCAGGAAACCCAGCCCATGCTTCATGAAGCCATAGACGATCACCGTTCCGATGACGAGCAGCGAAAGTGCGAAAGTCACAATGATGTGGCTGGTAACGGTGAAGAAATAAGGAAACAGGCCGATGAAGTTGGCGACGAATACGAACATGAACAGCGAGAACACGAATGGGAAGAACCGCATTCCCTGCGTGCCTGCCGCATCTCGAAGCATCGAGGCGACGAATTCATAGCTCATTTCGGAGATCGACTGCAGGCGACCCGGGATCAGGCCGCGGCTGGACGTCGTCAGGAACAGGAAAGCGCCGGCAATGGCAACCGTCGCGACCATGAAGGCAGACGAATTGGTGAAGGACAGGTCGTAACCGCCGACCTCGATCGGAATCCATTTCGTGATATGAAATTGATGGATCGGATCGTTGGCCAATTCGGCCTCCCCTCAAGACAATCGCGCCCGCAGGCGCAGTTTACGTTTCATCCGGCCCCTTGGGACGCTTGTCTTGCGCCCTCGGACCCGCATCGGCAACGACCCCCACCGAGCGCAGGACGTTCAAAACGCCCGCACCGAACCCCAACAAAAAGAAGACGATCAATCCCCATGGCGATGTCCCCGCCCAGTGATCAATCATCCAGCCGAGCCCACCACCGACCGCTATTCCCGCGATGAATTCGCTGGAAAGCTTCAGCCCCTGACCGTATCCGGCCAGGTTGCCCGACTTTTCGCCCTCTTTTGCTGTTGGCCCACCGGGTCGTCTCGTCGCAAGCGATGCTTCGAGCCGGCGTCGGCGGTGCTCAAGGTCGTCGTCGCGGAGGTCAGGTTTGTCTTGATCCCCAGGCCCGGTTTTTCCGGTTTCGTCTGGCCTTTTCTTGTCGGCCATCGCAACCCCCTGCCCAGACAGAACGTGCCCGTCCATCCGCTTCAAAGTCGCGGGCAACATAGTTAGCGAGCCTATCCCAGTCAAGCCACGGCGTAAGGAGACTTGGGACGATCTTTATCCTGCAAAATCATATAGTTATGAAAGTGCGACATCCTGCCCGCACGATAGTGGGCTCCGCTGGCGGCGAATCCTGCCGGAATCCGGGAGCCGCACAGCCGTCTAGCTCCAGCCGCCGCCATAGGTTCGATAGAAGATATGGAGCCCGATTCTCTTCATTTTTTCCATGGTGCGCGCCCAGCCCGGGCTGACATAGGCGGCATAGTAGTGGGTGGAGGAGCCGATCGAGGGGAGGAAGATCTTGCCGGCGGTGACGGCCATGGCGATCTCCTCGGCGATCTCGTAATGCTTGCGGCTGGTGATGCGATCCTTAATGCCGTCGCAGGCAAAGGAGAACTGGCAGCGGTTGCGCCAATGGTCGTTCTGATAGACGACGCCGCATATGGTGCTCGGATAGGCCGGGTTGCGGACCCGGTTGAGGATCACCTGGGCAACGGCCGCCTGCCCTTTCAGGCTCTCGCCGCGCGCCTCGAAATAGATGGCGGTCGCCAGGCACTTCTGTTCGCCCTTGGAAAACACGGCAGCCGGCAGCGGCTTGCGCATCCAGTCATGATCGCCCTCAGCCACGGGCGGAATGAAACGGCCGGCTCCCTCATCCTTCAACAGGCTGGCGAAGGGCGAAGCCTTGGCATAGTCCGGCTCAGGCGGGGCATAGGCGGTTGCCAGAATGTCGGCCGTGTCGTTGTTGACCAGGTCGGCCAGCATCGTCGGCACGCCCTGGGTGGCGGGCTTTTCGTTCTTCTTGAGATAGAAAGCCGTCGCGATCTCGATTTCCTTGCCCTTGATCGGCGATTTCGCAAAAGCCATCCTGACATCGCCGTCATGCGCGGGGCGCAGCAGCGAACTGGTGCGATCAAGCACCGACCCCGCATTGAACGCCTTGGGCGGCGCCACCGGCGCTACATTGACAATGCGGCCCTGTTTCTGGTCCCGCGTGACACGGTCCTCGTCCGGGATTTCGGAAATCGCGGCCTTCTTTGACTTGAAAGCCACGGCACCGATACCCGAAGCATCCACGCCCGAGCCGGAAATGGTGCCTGCAGGCATATTCGCTGCAGCAAAAGGCATCTCGGCGACATGAACGGAGCCGGCAACAGCACTATCGACGAATGAATTCCAGCGGGTGCCCGGCGCCTCGATGCCGGATACCAGGCTGCCCATGTCCTGATAGGCGGTCATGGTGGGAAAGCCGACCCACATGCACAGACCCAGGACGAAGGGAGGCAGGAACGAGCTTTTTTTCAGGCTGGCGACGCCCAGCCGGCTCGTCGGCAAATGTCGATGCACAGAGACTCTCCAGAACGCAACCAGGACACCACTGGAGGTCGAAAATGATGCATTAACCTTGATGGAGCGTTAACGGCGACGAGAAAATGGTAATCGACGACGCACCCAGATCGTCTGTGGATTCAATAAGTTAGGCATATTTTTTTGCGCTCGCCGACTATGCGGGCACAGCAATAATCTCGATCCAGGGGAGGCGGCTGCTTCAGCCGCGTTTTTTCGCTCTTCCGGCAAACGGATTGTCGGAGGCGCGCAGCATCATGCGGATCGGTACGCCCGGCATGTCGAAGGTTTCGCGCAGGCCGTTGACCAGATAGCGCACATAGGATTGCGGCATCGCGTCCGGCCGCGAGCACGACAGTACGAAGCCCGGCGGGCGGGTCTTGGCCTGGGTGATGTATCTTATCTTCAAGCGCCGCCCGGCCACCGCCGGCGGCGGGTTCTGCGCGAGAACGGTTTCCAGCCAGCGGTTAAGCCGTCCGGTCGAAACGCGGCCGTTCCACACACGATGCGTTTTGACCACCGCTTCCATCAGCTTGTCGAGGCCGCGTCCAGTCTCCGCCGACACCGGCACCGCCTGAAGCCCGCGCACCTGCGGCAAAAGCCGCGTGGTCTTCTCGCGCAACTCGGCCAGAACCTCCTGCGGATTGTCGATCAGGTCCCATTTGTTGAAGGCCAGCACCAGCGCGCGGCCTTCGCGGATGATGAGGTCTGCGATCTGCAGATCCTGCTTCTCGAAGGGAATGGTCGCATCAAAAACAACGATAACCACCTCGGCAAAGCGTATGGCGCGCAAGCCGTCGGCAACCGAAAGCTTCTCCAGCTTTTCCTGTACCTTGGCCTTGCGGCGCATGCCGGCCGTGTCGAACAGCTTCATATGGCGGCCACGCCACTGCCAATCGACGGAAATCGAATCGCGGGTGATACCGGCTTCGGGGCCTGTCAGCAGCCGCTCCTCGTCGATCAGGGCATTGATGAGGGTCGACTTGCCGGCATTGGGCCGGCCGACCACGGCAATGCGCATCGGCTTGGTTTCGTCATATTCCGGCTCGGCGTCAGGATCGGCAATATCCTCGCCCACCAGCACTTCCAGCTGGTCATCCTCGACCTCGGCATCATCCTTGCCCAAGGCGCGCGCTTCGCCGAGGGCCTCGACCACCGCGTCGCGCAAGTCTGGCATGCCTAGACCATGCTCGGCCGAGATCGGGATCGGCTCGCCCAGGCCGACCTCCCAAGCCTCCAGCATTCCACCCTGGGCGCCGCGCGATTCCGCCTTGTTGGCGACCAGAACGACGGGCTTGCCCGAGCGGCGGACAACATCGGCAAAAGCCTTGTCGTCCGGCATCAGGCCCGATTTCGAATCGACCATGAAGAAGATGAGATCGGCTTCGCGGATGGCGATTTCGGTCTGGGCGCGCATTCGGCCCTGCAAGGTCGCTGCGGCGGCCGTCTCGAAACCTGCCGTGTCGATCACGTCGAAATGGAGATCGTAGAGCTTGGCTGCATGAACCCGGCGGTCGCGGGTTACGCCGGGCGTATCGTCCACCAGTGCGAGCTTCTTTCCGACCAGCCGGTTGAAAAGCGTCGATTTACCGACATTGGGTCGGCCGATGATGGCTACTTTGAAGCCCATCTGATCGCATCACGACGCATTGCCCGAACTGCGAATCAGCTCGGACATGAGTGTGGCGCGCTGGCGTGCATTGCGCGGTGCGCCGTCGTCGGAGGAAATCTGCTCGAAGAGCTTGAGCGCGTCGGCGGATTTGCCTTCCTTCCAGGCTGCAAGCCCAAGCGCCTCGCGGGCGGCGTGGCGCAGCGTGGCTGTGTCGGCAGTCAGTTCTTCGACACGAGCCGAAACATCCGCGTAAGAGCCATGATCGACCAGCAGCAAGGCTGCCCGCAACCGGGCTATGTCACGAATGGAAGCCGGGATCGAGCCATCGGCGGCAACGGCGTCGAATTCTTTCACCGCGCCGTCGAAGTCGCCCTTTTCGGCAAGTACGGTTGCCGCGCGCATCCGCGCCAGCAGCGGATATGCGCCATAGCCGTCGGTTTCAAGCGTCTCGAGTGCGGCCAGCGCCTCGTCGTTCTTGCCGTCATTGGCAAGCGTCAGCGCCTGGGAAAAGGCATCGCCCGAACGGTTGGCACGGCTTTCTACCCAGTATTCATAGGCAACGAATGCGGCGGTCGCGAGAACGATGAACACGGCAAGCGCAATCGCCAGCGGGCCGAATCGGTCCCACAGCGCCTTTGCCTGCTCCTTGCGGAGTTCATCATTGACTTCGCGGAAAAAACTGTCGTCCGACATCCATCCAATACCAATTCTTGGCCCACACGGGCTTCGTTAGCCAGCCTTTTAGCGGAAATTCGCCGGCATGGAAGGGGCAGCGCAGCAAATTCGCCGCCACGCATCGTGGAGCCCGTCAAATCGTGGCGGCCTGTTCACCCTGCCCGCATCTGCGCCACATTTGCAACCTATCGGTTCGGCCCCCTCCCCGTTCATGAAAATCCCGACATGTCCTGCCTTCCGCGTATCCTCCTGTCCTGTTGCGTCTCTGCTTCCCTGATCCTTCCCGCTGCGGCTGAACCACCGCTGCAGGCGCCCGCAGCGGACAAGCCGCAATATGTGATCATTTCCTTCGATGGTGCGCATGATCTGGCGCAATGGCAGCGCAGCCGCAATCTTGCCGCACGCACCGGCGCGCGCTTCACCTATTTCCTGTCATGCGTCTTTCTTCTGTCGCGTGAGACGCGCGGGCACTATCACGCGCCGGGCAAATCTGCCGGCAGGTCCAATGTCGGCTTTGCACAGTCCAGGGGCGAAGTGCAGGCGCGGCTGGATCAGATATGGCTGGCGCGCGCCGAAGGCCATGACATCGCCAGCCATGGTTGCGGCCATTTCGACGGCAAGGGCTGGAGCAAGGCCGACTGGCTGAACGAGTTCGGCCAGTTTTCCGCGATCCTGCGCGATGCCTATTCGATCAACGGTCTTTCGGACGAACCCGAGGACTGGAAGCATTTTGCCGAAACAGGGATTGCCGGTTTTCGTGCACCCTATCTTTCCACCGGCAAGAACCTATATGCGGCGCTAAAGGAAGCGGGATTCTCCTATGATGCAAGCGGCGTTTCGCGCGGGCCCGCCGAGCCCGAGACGATAAACGGCATCACCCGCTTTGCCCTGCCGCAAATCCCGGAAGGCCCGAATGGCAGGCGCGTCATTGCGATGGATTACAACCTTTTTGTCCGCCACACGAAGGGCGAAGAACAGGAAGACAGGCAGGCGAAGTTCGAAAACCGCAGCTATGACGCCTTCCGCTCGGCCTTCGAGGCGGAATATCGCGGCAGGCGCACGCCGCTAGAGATGGGTTTCCACTTCACGCTGATGAATGGCGGCGCCTATTGGCGGGCGCTGGAGCGTTTTGCCGGCGAAGTCTGCGTGAAAGCCGACGTCAAATGCGTCAGCTATGGCGACTATCTTGCCGACCATCCCGATACCGCCGGCACCGGGAAGGTTGGGGGCTGACGACAGCTGGTGTTTTGGGCATGATCTTGTCTGAAAAGTCTGCAACTTTTCGAGACCATGCTAATAGTGGTCGGTCGCCACGTCCTCGCCCTTGATGAAGCGCTCGTCGATCGCCGGCAATTCGCTGCCATGGATGGTCGCCTCGAAGGCGCGCAGGCGCTTGTAGACCGAGAGCAATTCCACGATCGTCGACCATGAATTGACCAGATACTGGAATGACGCCGTCACCTGCGAAAAGGCGAAGGCGATCTGGTTCATCAGGCCGAGCGTGATCTTTCCTGCCACGATCGACGGCCCCATGATGAAGAAAGAGAAGATGCCGTTGGCCTGGCCGTAGGTGTAGCGCACGATGTTGAAATAGACGTAGTGGAAATACATGCGGAAATAGTTCTTCCGCACGTTGGAAAACAATTCCCGCAGCGTCGGCGGCTGAGCGCGGTCGGCATGATCTTCGCCGAACACGAGTTCCTTGCGATAGGCCGCCTCGACGCGCTGGTTGCGGAATTGCAGGCCCGGCAGCTTGAAGCCGGCTAGCGCGATGCTGAGCGTTCCGAAGATCGACCAGAAGATCGCGGCGACCACCAGCGCATTGGGCACATGGCCGAAGACCGGCAGTTCGGTGATGTTTGCCGAAAGGCGCAGCAGCACCGGCAGGAAGGCGATCAAAGTCATGATGGAATCGATGAAATTGACCCCGAGGCCTTCCATGATGGTGGAAAACCGCATCGTGTCTTCCTGCACGCGCTGGGAAGCACCTTCGATGTGGCGCAGCTTCGGCCAATGGTCGACATAATAGTCGTTCATCGCCATGCGCCAGCGGAAGATGTAGTGGCTGACGAAGAAGGCGGTGAGCACGCTGACGCCCATGCCGACAAAGGCAAGGCCGGCAAAAGTGGCAAAGCCGGTATAATATTGCTCAAGCGTGATCGGCGCAGTCCTGGCCATGGCGCCCTGCACCATATCCCAGAAGGGACCGTACCAATTGTTGATGGCGACATTCACCTGGACCTGGAAATAGGTCACGAAGAGGACGAGCGCGGAGCCCAGGATCGACCATACCTGCCAGCGATTGGGTGCGTAGAACGACCAGAACGCATAGAAAATCGCCACCGCCGCGGCGTAATAGACATAAAACCACAGGAAAGGCTTCGACCAGAATACCGAAATGCCGATGATCGGCGGCGTGTCGGCCGCTGCCGGCGCGAGGCCGAAAAAGGCGCCGGCCTGTTCTCCCCCCAGATACCAGACCGCCATGGCAAAGGCCGCCCAGGCCACAACGGAAGTGAAAAACAGTCTCGGCTGGGGGAAGAAGGATACGAACACGTGGCCAGGTTCCTCATCGGGCGCAGTCGGGCGCCATTGCGCTGGGGCGGCATGAAGTCACAGTTCGAAAGGAAAGAAAATGCCCTTTGCCGCGCGGTTGGACCCGAGCAACCTGAAAATCATGGCGATTTTGGCGCGGGCCCGGCAGACCACGCGATAGAAGCCGCCAAAAGCAGGCAAATGGCCGCACCGATTGATGGAGCGGTGAAGCTGCCGGACCATTCGGCCGCATAGCCGGCAATGATCGGCCCCAAAATCTGGCCAAGACCGAAGGCGGCCGTCATCAGCGCCAGCGCACGGCGCGGCGCCAGCGGCGCGAGCACCTGGCTGGCGCGCAGGCCGATCGCCGTGACGGCAACGAATGTGCCGCCCAGAAGCAGGCCGCCCAGAAGCGGGCCCCAATAGCCGCCGACGCTGACGCTGGCTGCGACGCCGACGGCCTCGACGGCGCAGCCGACCGCGAAGGTGACGGTCAGGCCGCGGCGCGCCGCCATCTTGTTCCAAAGCCAGACCGAGGGAACCGCGGCCGCCCCGGTCACCAGCCAGACGATCGCCTCGAACAAGCGTCCGGCCTCGCTTTGCCGAACGATGGCAACCAGGAAGGTGGCTGTCACCACATAGCCGAGGCCAAACATGCCATAGGCAAGGATGACCTTTGCCAGCGGCAGGCTTTTGGGTAATTTCGGCTCACGGTGCTCCGATCCGTTGCCAAGCGGCCCCTCATCCACAAGCACCAGGGCGACCAGAAAGCCCGCCGCAGACAGAACGGCCGACCACAGCCAGCCGGCAGGCCAGGCGGCTTCAGCCTGGATCAGCGCTGCCATCATGGCAGAGGAAACCGCTATGCCGAGACCGACACCGCCAAAATGCATCGCCTGCAGGTCGTTGCGGCGACTGGCCGCCAGATGGCTAAAGACGATCGTGGTCAGAAACACCATGACGAAGGCGCTGGCCACGCCGGCAAGAAACCTTGTTGCCAGAAACAGCCACAGGCTGTCCGTCAGCCCCATCACCGCCGACAGGGCCGCACTGGCAAACAATGCCGCAAGCATCACGTTGCGTTCGTGGCGGTGCGCCCAGCCACCGGCTGCCACTACCGCGCCCACCAGATATCCCAGATAGTTCGCGGCTGCGATCAGGCCGGCATCGGCAGCCGACAGGCCCAGTTCGTCCATCATGCCGGGCAGGATCGGCGTATAGACAAACCGGCCGAAACCCATGGCCACGGCCAGGGCGATCATGCCACCAAAGGCGAAACGAAGCGGGCGAAGCGATTCAGCTGTCATCGCGACGGACTTTATTGTGCATCGCGGCCGTCACAATCCGGTTTTCGATAGGCCAGAGCACCCAATTGGTCGTAGGTCTTTTGGACAAGCCCCATCGGAGAACGCGGCTGCGGGACAGCTAACTAATTTGCGTTGTGGTGGACGGAGGGCTGCCGTGGCTTTGGTATGGCGGTGATCCCGAGCAAATCGCGCATCGGTGCGCCCTGCACCACCAGATCATGCAGCGTATATTCATCGAGTACGGCAACAAACGCCATGCGTGCCCGCTGCAGCGCGGTCCGCAACTGGCAGCAGGCCAGGATCGTGCACTGGCCGTTCACCGGCTCCAGGCAGGGGACGAGCGCCATGTCCGGCTCGGTGCAGCGAACAACCTCACCGACGCCAATCATCCGGCTCGGCCGCGCCAGCCGAAGGCCACCTTGCCGACCACGCACAGTCTCGATGTAGCCGGCAACGCCGAGCTGATGGGCGACCTTCATGAGATGCGTGCGCGAGATACCGTAGCTTTCGGCGATGTCGGCGATCGTCGCCAGCCCATCCTCCTTCACGGCCAGGTACATCAGCATGCGCAAGGCATAGTCGGTATAAACGGTCAACCGCACGTCAGATTCTCCAAGAAAAGATATATTTGGTATATTGCTTTTTCGCAAGCCCGGTATAGGTTCGGCTGACCGCAAGTTTCGCGTGGAATAGCATGAGCCATATCAAAGCGATGGGCAACGCTGCAACCCTGCCCTTCAGCATCGTCAGCGAAGAATCGATCCGCTGCCTGGTAGATGGATTCTACGACAAGGTGCGGCAAGATTCAGAACTCGGGCCGATTTTCGAAGAGGCCCTTGGCCAGGATTGGGGACCGCATCTTACCAAGATGTATGATTTCTGGTCGTCCCTGATGCTGACCAGCGGCCGCTACAAGGGCAATCCGCTCGCCGTCCATCAACGTCTCGACACGCTGCAAATCGGACATTTCGAGCGCTGGCTCGGGCTTTTCGAACAAACCTGCCATGAACTGTTCGGCCCGGAGGTCGCGGAAGCCTTCCTGATTAGGGCCCACCGGATCGCCGGCAATTTCAAGCTGGCGCTTTTCTACCGGCCGGATCGTCCCTGGCCGCCCGAGGTTGCACGATGACCTTTGTCGTCACCGATAATTGCATCAGATGCAAATATATGGACTGTGTGGAAGTCTGCCCCGTCGATTGTTTCTACGAGGGTGAGAACATGCTGGTCATCCATCCGGACGAATGCATCGACTGCGGCGTGTGCGAGCCTGAATGCCCGGCCGAGGCGATCTTCCCCGATACCGTACCGGGGCTGGACAACTGGCTGAAATTGAATGCCGAATATGCATCGGCCTGGCCCAATATTTCGATAAAACGCGATCCGCCAGAAGACGCCAAGGAATTCGACGGCGAGAAAGGCAAGCTGGAGAAATACTTCTCGCCCAATCCCGGCCAGGGCGACTGAGGCTACGGGCCATCGAGCCCCTCTCGCTACCAGGGCCGGTCTTCTTCGAAAAGCCCGAGGGGGATTTTCAGATAGCGCCTGCCATTGGCTTCGGCTTCCGGCAGGCGTCCGCCGTTGATGTTGATCTGCAGGGCATGCAGGATCAGCTTGGGCATGGTTAGCGTGTTGTCGCGCGTCTGGCGCGCGGCGATGAATTCTTCCTGCTTGTGATAGCGGGCCATGTGGATATTGTGGGCCTTCTGCTCGGCCACCGTACTTTCCCATAGGGGCTCACGCCCATTGGGCTGGTAATCATGACCGGTGAACAGACGGGTCCGGTCCGGCAAGGACAGGATGGCCTGGATCGAATTCCACAAATCGGCGGCATTGCCTCCGGGGAAGTCGGCACGCGCAGTACCGCTATCGGGCATGAACAATGTGTCGTGGACGAAGGCAGCATCGCCGATCACATAGGTGATCGATGCCAGCGTATGCCCTGGAGAGAACATCACCCTGCCCTCCAGTTCGCCGATATGAAACCTATCGCCATCGGCAAAGAGCCTGTCCCACTGAGAGCCGTCGGCAGGAAAATCAGGCAGATTGTAGAAATCCTTCCAGAGCTTCTGGACCCCTACGACTTTTTCTCCGATCGCGGTCGGAGCACCGGTCTTGCTCTTGAGATAGAATGCTGCCGAGAAGTGATCGGCATGCGGGTGCGTGTCCAGTATCCATTCGAGACGGAGGCCCCTTTCCTCGACGAAAGCGAGGATCCGATCGGCATTGGTGGTGGCGACAGCGCCGGACTTCTCATCGAAATCAAGCACCGGGTCGATGATCGCGCAGGTCTTTGTTGCCGGGTCGGCCACGACATATTGAATGGAAAAGGTCCGAGGATCATAAAACCCGGTTACATCCGGCCTGCCTGCCATGGTTTTTCCTATTTATCGCGGCGTGCGTTGGTCGAACACGCCAGTACGCCGCAATCCACGGTGCACGATCTTCCTAAAAAACCGACTCTACGAAGAAACCGATTTCGATTTTTGGAAATTATATGGCAATCGATCCGCCTTTGTCACGACGAGACAAAAACGGCAGGCAGCACCGCCATCCGGTGGAACCCCATCCTTTAGGGCGCGCCAGACAGTAGCCGAACGGCGAGCCGTTCATTCCCACTCGAATATTTTTCTCGCCCTAAGCACCTGATATATCTACAAAAAATAATTTCAGCGGCTGAATATACCGTGAAAGGTACCGTCAAAAACCTAGCCTTTTGATTTTGCTGGGTTTTCAGGAGCCAACCTTGCTGGAAAAATTCTGTGAACTATCGAGATCTATCGGCCATTCTCGTGGTGTCGTAAACGGCGATAATCGAAGCTAGCTCTTCTAACAAAGTACCGTCAGCATCTACGAAATCGATACGCTGATTGGCCCCCTGTCATCCGAGAAGGAGGCAGCCATAGGAAGTTTCAGGAGCCAACGGGCAAGGGATCGGTCCCCTCGCTAAGGATTGCAAGATAGCGACGGTAGCTGAATACCCTCCCCCGCTTGCGACCGGTGATCTCCTCGACAATGCCCATCTTCTCCAGATCGGCCAAGGCCGCATTGACTGTCGGCGCCGACAAGCCCGTTTTCTGGACAAGCTGGTTGGAGGTCAGGAACGGGTTCTGCTGGAAGAGATCGTGGATGCGGAGCGCCGAGCCCGCGCGGTCGCTTTCGTTCGTGATCCGCTCGCGATCTTCCCTGAAGAGATCGACAATCCGCGTAGCGGCCTCGAAGGCCTGGTTCGCCGTTTCGGCTACACCCGCCAAGAAGAAGTCGAGCCAAGCCTCCCAATTGCCGTTTTCTCGCACCTCTTGGAGCAGACGATAGTAGTCGGCACGATGCGTTTTTAGGTAGAGGCTGAGATAGAGCAGCGGCTTGCGGAGCACCCCGTTGACGCAAAGATACAGCGTCACCAAAAGGCGACCGATGCGGCCGTTGCCATCGAGAAACGGGTGGATGGTCTCGAACTGGACATGCAGCAGTCCGGCCTTGATCAGTGCCGGCAATTGCGATCCGTCTTCCTGAATGAAACGCTCCAGCGCATCGAGGCAGGCATCGAGTTCGGTGACGGGCGGCGGTACGTAGAGCGCATTTCCGGGACGTGAGCCGCCGATCCAGTTCTGGGAACGGCGGAAGTCACCCGGGCTTTTCGTGCCACCGCGTCCGCTTTGCAGCAGTCGGGCGTGCATCTCGCGGATCAGACGCAACGACAATGGAAGCTCTTCCAGCCGCTCCAGACCGTACATCATCGCATCCACGTAGTTCGACACTTCACGGATGTCGTCGATCGGCTCCCCTGTCTGGGCTTGGTTCTCGAAGCGCAGAAGATCGGTCAGTGTGGACTGCGTCCCCTCGATCTGGGACGAAAGCACCGCCTCCTTGCGCACATACATATAGAGGAAGAGTTCCTGGCGCGGCAGCAGCATGGTGATACCATCCAATCGTCCGAGCGCGCGCTCGGCTAGGCTCAGCCGGTCTAGAAGCGCCAGTACGTCGATCTGCGGCTTCGGTGGCAGAGGCGGCGGTACGAAGGCGCGTACGATCTCGCCCGCGACAGGAGTTTCGACATATCGGCCAAGGCGCTGATTTGCGTTGGAATCGGTCATAACGCCATCTTGGCAGCATGACGCTATTTAAACAATGCTGCCGACACTTAAATAACGGGCGTACTAGCGTAAGCGCGCTTAAATAGGCTTGTCGCACTCCGACTACTCAAACAGAAGGGTAAAACCGTCCGATCAACATTGGATGGGGCATTCGGTGCGACGAATCGGATAGGACCGCCGTCCTCATCAATCACCGCAGAGAATCTTCATAGCCTACCCACATGCCTGACCTTCCGCATACCAAACTGCTTGCCCGAAAGATCTCAGACTTCTGCCGCCTCCGTCTCGATCCAGCATTGCCCCCGCAGGAAAGCACACGGATCAAAGAGTTTCTCCTCGGTCTAATCGCCCAGTCGCAGATACCGCCTCGCAAGGTGCGCGGCTATGATTGGGACGAAATCGCCCTTCAATGCGGCCTCGATAAGGATGCCCTTCGGAGTGCGAGAGCGGTGATCGAGCCGGCGTTGGATGCAATCGTGCGGAACACGCAAAATCCAAGCAAACGCCCTTCCACCACAATCCGAAGCACACAGGATACAAAGCCGCGTCCGCAACGCGGCCGACCTCCGCGACAGCCAGAGGAAAAGCCAGGTGCTGCCGGCCAAGTTGGCGCGAAGGGTCGATCGGAGCAGCCGCCCACGACGAACCGGCGGAAGCCCGGCATCAAGCCGCGCGCGATCGAGGAGTTCCCAACACCCCTCTTCGATGACTGGCTCGACCCACCAACCTTTCGGGAGGCGCTTGAGCTGCACATGCGCCGCCACGGCGACAGCTATTGGCATCTCCACCGGGCCGTCGTTCGCGATGACGAAAAGCTCGACCATTCGACCATCCGCCACTGGATGCAGGGATCGAAGGCGCCCCGCAGCGTGGCCAGCATGGAGGTTCTCAGTCGCATTGAGCGCCGCTATCGCCTCCCGGCGGGCTATTTCAAGGCGAAGCTCCCGCATCAGACGCGGTCGGCCTCGGGCCACGTTCTCGATGACATCGGCCCCGCCGAGCGACGGCGGCTCGCCTGGCACCTGCCCGATGATTTCAACACACGCCCCCGTCAGGAACAGGAGGAAATCCTTGAATGGGTTCAGCGCGTCATCATCAGGGGCTCGACCGACTACAGGCGGTTCCAGGCGGCCGCGATGAAGCAGCGCTATGCCATCCGCTTTCCAGGGATCACATACGGTCAGTCTGACGCTGCGGATGATCACCATCGAAACAAATACGAGGAGCAGGACGAAGACAGCACTTCCTTCACCGATCCAGACCTGCGATCCGGCGTCATTGACGCTCCACCCGTCTTGGCCATGGAAATGGCCGAGCTGATCCGGTTCAAGACCGCGACGCTCACCGCATTCGGCCTGCAGCGGAACGGTGTCTGGGGCGAGGAGACGGCATCGCAGAAGGTCGAGCATCTCGGCCTGATGTTTGGCGCGTTAGCCGCCCACCCGCGCGGCCCGGTCCGCGGCTACGGAGTGCCGTTGCAACACCTGACTTTCGGTCTGCTCGTCTTCCCCTCGATCTGGGACTGGTACGTGCAGTGGCGCGAAAAGCGGCGTGGTTTCTATACCGCCTGGGAGGTGGACATGCTGCGCATTTCGCTTGCCCTTACCCGGAGGGAAACGGGCTGGCTGCGGCAGAACCCTCGTATCGGATCACGGCTCCGACCGATCGAGGGCCTGGTTGCGCAGGCGGACATCGACCGCGCCTGTGCCGACTGGGACGATGCCTGCGATGTCTATTTCAAGCACGCCTCCTCCCGCGTGAAGGAGATCCAGCGCGTCGCCCGCGTCCATCGTGACCCGTTCGAACCGATCATGCCGGTATTGGAAGCAGAAAGTCCCGTTGGCGAGTATCGGAAGATCACCGAAGAGATCCTCCGACTAATGCCGGACGAGCGGCGCTATCGTCGCCCGGCGGCGGAAGCCATCCGCTCGTTCCTGATACTGCGCTTCGGGCTGCATCTTGGATTGCGGCAGAAGAACCTGCGTCAGTTGATGGTCTGCGAACGCGGGAACCTGCCACGGTCCGAGCGGCAGCTGGCTGACATGAAGCGCGGCGAGATCCGATGGAGCGAACGCGACAAGGGCTGGGAAGTGCTGATCCCGTCGGTCGCCTTTAAGAACGCGAATTCGTCCTATTTCGGGAGCAAGCCGTTTCGACTGATCCTGCCCGACCTCGGCGGCCTCTACGATCACATCGAGGCCTATATCGATCGGCATAGACGCGTACTTCTCGGCGGTGCCGAGGATCCAGGCACGTTCTTCGTCAAGACAGTGAAGACGACGAGCAAAGACGCCTCGTACGACCAGAACACGTTTTACGAGGCCTGGCGTCTGACGATCCAGCGATATGGGATCTACAATCCCTACACAAAACGGGGCGCGATTCCCGGTCTCCTCCCTCACGGTCCACACAATGTCCGCGACGTCCTGGCGACACATATCCTAAAGCGGACCGGTTCCTATGAGCAGGCGAGCTACGCTATCCAGGACACACCGGACATGGTCGCGCATCACTACGGCCGCTTCCTGCCGCAAGACAAGGCGGCCCTCGCCGCGCGGATTCTGAACCAGGTCTGGGAAGCGGCGTAGACGGATTTCAAGGAGGATTTAGAAGCACGTGTCCCTCTTGATCCACTACTTTTGGGGAGAAGTGACGATAGAGTACCAGTATCGGCCAAGTCCATCCTGAGCAGACACGGCTGAATACCGGAGCAGACCTGATTCCCGGGCCTGCGCGGTGATGCGAAGCCATTGACCGTGCATATCAGCAGGCATTGTCGCAGCGATGCACTTACCCTAGCTCTGCCCGGGTCGCAGGCTGGGTAGTTGCCCGGACAGGTTAAGCTTTCCTAGGCCGTGTGGACGAATTTGATCAAGCATAGTCCGGCGGCGAAGCTTACGATGGAGCGGAAGTTCCGTGCGGTCTTTTCGCAGCGCAGGGCGACGCGTTTGAAGCGCTTGAGCCGG
>NZ_RKST01000014.1 GCF_003934165.1 Borborobacter arsenicus
AACAAGCTCAAGAACTGGCGCCGTATAGCCACGCGCTACGACAAGACCAAGGAATCCTATCTCGGCTTCGTCGCCATCGCCGCAGTCAAATTATGGATACCCTTTGTCCACGAGCGCTAGAACGACAAAAATCCCGTATCAAACTTTTCAATATCGCGAGCGACGGCGGCCACGCCGGAATCGAAAACTGCCTTCCATTTTTTTTCACCTGTAATTTCAAAGTAGTCTAGAATCCCGCCTAGCGCGGTGACGTGCCCGTTAAGGACTTTGTAAGACGTGCCAGTCGGGTCTGCATACTCTTCGACCCACGTTACCTCGCCGTCTATGGTGGCGACGCCTCCATCCTTTGGCGAGTTGACATATGCTTCCATCGCCGCTTCGGCAGCTTCGTGGTATTTTGCTTCTCCGGTCAACGCTGAAGCTCTTTGCAGCACACCCGCAATTCGTGCTTGGCCGATACCAGAAATCCAGCCAGCTGGAATGCCATATTCCTCTATAGGAAACGGATAGGGCCACTCCGCCAATTGTCCGTGCCTTACTGCGGAGCTTAGCAGATAGTCGGCTTGCAACATAAACTGATGCAGCAGATCGACCTTGGAGCAATTCGTATCGAGATAGTCACGATAAAGCGCGTTTGCGTAATTCGTTATAAAATACGGGTTTCGAAACTTACCCACACCGCCGCCGTAGCGATTGCCGTAGTCGAACACGAGTATACCGTCCGAATCCAGACTAAACCCTTTGGAGGATGCATACTCAGCCGCCGGGGATGTTAGTGTTCTTGGAGCGGGTCCGATTTCAGGACAATTCGCAAACGCCGACGCACTGCCGAGGCCCCATGCCAAGGCCATCGTAAAGAATAATTTCATCACGCCCAGAAAACCCCATAGAAAAAGCCCAGCCTCGCCTTACTCGATCATTTTGGAATATTCAAATGATGGGAATAAAAGTGACAGTATGCCGCTGGCCGAGGCATTGCCTAAGTCTCAAACACCAACATTCCAAGGCATCGACACGATCTACCGGCCGCGAAGGCGGCCGGGGCGAGATTTGCTGGGCGGCTGGCTCGACTGATAGGATTAGTTGAAGCTTGCTGCCCGGCCTTGGGGCCGCTAGCCAGACCCAGCGAGACGCCGACCCGTGCAGAGGGCGTCCGTGGCTTAGGCGATTGATCTTCAACGCCTTTTATGAACGGGGTTTAAGCCCTCCTTAAATCGCCGTATTTACTGTCCAAGCGAGCCTTTCAAACGGGATCGACAGCGGGCGGCATGGCAAGGAAAGACAGGACACGCATCGAGCCAACCTTCGACGGGCCGGCCGACAAAAGAGAGGCGGCCGGGCTGTCGGTGACTGACGACGACCGCGTCGTGCCGTCGCGAAAGCGTGCTGTCTCCAAGCGAGCGCCGACCAAGGCGTCGCGGCAGGAGCGGCCGGCGCGCGGCCGGCAGCGGACCAGAAGCCGCGGACTGTTCAGCGGGCTGGGGCGTGTCGTCTACTGGGGTTTCGTGCTCGCGCTCTGGGCCGGCATCGCGGCCGCCGGCGTCGTGCTCTATTACGGCGCGCAGATGCCGAGCGCCACCACCTGGTCCATTCCGGACCGGCCGCCCAACGTCAAGATCGTCTCGGTTGACGGCAAGCTCCTCGCCAATCGCGGCATGACCGGCGGCGAGGCGGTGGGCTTGCACGAAATGTCGCCCTATATCCCGCAGGCGGTGATGGCGATCGAGGACCGGCGCTTCTATTCGCATTTCGGCATCGATCCGCTCGGGCTTGCCCGCGCCATGGTGGAGAATATCACCAGCGGCCGCTTCTCGCAGGGTGGCTCGACGCTCACCCAGCAGCTTGCCAAGAACCTGTTCCTCAAGCCCGACCGCACCATCGAGCGCAAGGTGCAGGAAGTGCTGCTCGCGCTTTGGCTCGAGCACAAGCACACCAAGGACCAGATCCTCGAAATGTATCTCAACCGAGTCTATTTCGGCTCGGGCGCCTATGGCGTGGAGGCGGCGTCGCGCCGCTATTTCGGCAAGTCCGCCCGCGACGTGACGCTCGCCGAGGCTGCGCTTCTGGCCGGGTTGCTCAAGGCGCCGTCGCGGCTGTCTCCGGCGCGCGACCCCAAGGCTGCGGAAGACCGCGCCCGACTCGTTCTTTCGGCCATGCGCCAGGAAGGAATGATCGGCGAAAAGGAGCTGGCCACGGCGATGAGCGCGCCGGCAACGCGCGCCGCCGCCTATTGGACCGGCTCGGAGCATTATGTCGCCGACCGCATCATGGAGGAACTGCCCGGGATCATCGGCGATGTGCGCAGCGATATCATCGTCGACGCCACGGTCGACCTGACCCTGCAGAAGCTTGCAGAAGAGTCCATCCGCCGCCTCATCGACGAGGAGGGGAAAAAGCTTGATGTCAGCCAGGGTGCGCTCGTGTCGATCGACAATTCCGGCGCGGTGCGCGCCATGGTGGGCGGCTATGACTATGCCAACAGCCAGTTCGACCGCGCTGCCGAGGCGCGCCGCCAGCCGGGTTCGGCCTTCAAGCCCTTCGTGTTCCTGGCCGCGCTCGAACAGGGCCGCACACCCGACAGCGTGCGCAACGATGCGCCGATCCGCATCGGCAAATGGAAGCCTGAAAATTATAACGGAAAATATTACGGCAAGGTCACGCTTTCGACCGCGCTTGCCAAATCGCTGAACTCGGTGGCGGCCCAACTGACCATGGAAGTCGGCCCCGCCGCGGTGATCGAGGTGGCGCAGCGCATGGGCATCGAATCGACCCTGCAGGCCAATGTCTCGCTCGCACTGGGCACCTCCGAGGTGACACCGCTGGAACTGACGGCGGCCTATGTGCCTTTCGCCAATGGCGGCTATCGCCCGGAAGTGCATTTCATCCAGCGCGTGACGACCACCTCCGGCGAAGTGCTCTATGAAAATAGCGGCGGTGCGACGCCGCGCGTGGTGCGCCCCGAAATCATCGGCATGATGAATGCGATGATGACCGGCACCGTGGAGACGGGAACCGCAAGGAAAGCGGCCTTCGCCTGGCCGGCGGCGGGCAAGACCGGTACAAGCCAGAATTCGCGCGATGCCTGGTTCGTCGGCTACACCGCCAACCTGACCACCGGTGTCTGGTTCGGCAATGATGACGGCAAGCCGATGAAGAAGGTGACAGGCGGTGCGCTGCCGGCGCAGGCTTGGCACGAATTCATGGTGGCCGCGCATGAGGGCGTGCCGGTGGCGCCGCTGCCGGGCACGTGGAAGTCCAATCCCGATGCCGAGCCTGAATATGATGATGGCGTGCCGATGGCCGGTGCCGACCGGCCCGCATTGCTTCCGGCCAATCCCGATAGGCCGACACAGGTCGATCCGGTCGATACCGCCGGCGGTTTCATGCCAGCCCCGCAGGAGGTTCCGACAGCCTCGATCAACCGTCCGGTGCCGCCGGCCGATGTCGGCGGACCGGCGGTGCGGCGCGAAACCTCGATCCTCGACGTGATCATGGGCAATTGAACCGCAGGCATAGATGCCCCTCGCAAGTACGGTCCGCATCCGCTACATAGCGCTCAAGATGAGGCGTCGGACCCCAAGATCATGACTGCGACAGATACGCGAAAGACGATTGTGCTCACCGGCGCCAGCCGGGGCATCGGCCATGCGACGGTGAAGCGCTTTTCGCGCGAGGGCTGGCGGGTGATCACCTGCTCGCGCCAGGCTTTTGCCGAGGATTGCCCCTGGCCGGCAGGACCTGAGGACCACATCAAGGTCGACCTCGCCGACCCCGAGGACGTCGGCATGGCCGTGTCCGAGATAAGGCGCCGGCTCGAGCCGCACAGCGGCCAGCTTCACGCGCTGGTCAACAATGCTGGCATCTCGCCCAAGCTGAAGGATGGCGGCCGGATGAATTCGATCGACACGCCGATGCATGTGTGGCGCGATGTCTTTCAGGTGAATTTCTTCGCCCCGATCATGCTGGCGCGCGGCTTGTTCAAGGAGCTTGCGGCCGGGCAGGGCTCGATCGTCAATGTCACCTCCATCGCCGGCACGCGCGTGCATCCTTTCGCCGGCACCTCCTACGCCACCTCCAAGGCGGCCCTTGGCTCGCTGACGCGGGAGATGGCGCATGATTTCGGCCCGCACGGCATTCGCGTCAATGCCATCGCGCCGGGCGAGATCGACACGGCGATCCTGTCGCCGGGCACGGAGAAGATGGTCGAGACGCTGCCGCTGCGCCGCCTCGGATCGACCTCGGAAGTGGCCGACATCATCTTCTTCCTGTGCTCCAGCCAGGCTTCCTATGTGACCGGCTCGGAAATCCACATCAATGGCGGCCAGCACGTCTGATCGTAGTCCAGTGCCCGGACTTTCTGGCGCGGCTTGGCTTGACTCATTTACATAGGAGTCCTATGAAAATGCAATGGAGATCGAACGAGACGATAACGCCCAGATAGCGGCGGGGCTTGTGCAACTGGTGTCCTTCCTGCGCATGTCGGGTTGGCGCGATGCCGCGCCGCTTGGCCTCACGCCGACACAAGGGGCCTGCCTGTCTCTGTTGGAAAACAGGGGGCCGAACCGGGTCACCGTGTTGGCCAAGCTTCTCGGCGTCACGCAGGCGACGGCGAGTGACGTTATCGCAGCTCTGGAGCGCAAGCGCCTCGTGATCAGGCAGGCCGATCCTGATGACGGCAGGGCAATACAAGTCCGGCTGACTCAGGAAGGCAGGGTTTTGGCCGCACGCATGTCGGCCCCGCCGGCGCCGCTTGCCAAGGCCGTGGAAGCGCTGGACGACAAGGAGAGCGCGGGGATGCGGCGCGCTTTGTCGAAGATCATCCTGGAATTGCAGGAGGCGGGCGCCATCGAGCCGCAGCGGCTGTGCCTGACCTGCCGCTTCTTCCAGCCCTACAAGCATTCCGATGCGGTGAGGCCGCATCACTGCGCCTTCGTGGACGCGGCTTTCGGGGACGCTTCGCTGCGCCTCGACTGCAACGACCACGCGGACGCCGGATCATCGGCAAGGTTGCGGGCAATCGCAACTGCGCCGAAACCGGTCCGGCGAAACGAACGAGTGCCCCGCCCACCGCAATGAGCGAGGCACTCTTTTTGCTCAAGCTCTCTTGGGAAAGAAAGGAGCCCTTCAACCATGCCACAAAAAGCTGTGTTTTACCATGCAGGCTGTTCGGTCTGCGTGGACGCCGAACAGCGTTTCGCTCACGCCCTCAACCCTTCGGCCTATAAGGTCGAGATCGTCCATCTCGGGCAATCGCCCGAGCGGATCGCCGAAGCTGCGGCTTCCGGTGTCAAATCCGTCCCAGCCTTCGTCGTAGACGGCCAGCCCTATCACATCAATTTCGGCGCGGCCTTGGCCGATCTCGGGGGAGGCGCCTGATGGCCCGGCTATCATTTGCGGCGACCGGGGCAGGCCTGTGCCTGCTCGCTGGCCTTTCTGTCCAGCCGGTTCTCGCCCATTCCGATGGGATCGAGGCCAAGGAAGGCAATGCCAAGGTGGCGGATTTCGATATCGTTCATGCGCGGATCACCACCGAGGGATCCGAGGCGGTGTTCCACATGGCGGTATCGGGCAAGGCGGGCGAGACCAAGCCGAGCGCGGTGGGAAAGCTCGCCGGTTCGGAAGTGTTCGCCTATGTCTGGCCGACCAGCATCGATCCGGCGCAGATCGGCTTCGACAAGGGGGCGGGCATTCTCGCCATGACCGTCACGGCGCATCCGGATTTCGACGACACGCCGCTCTACGACGAGAATGGCGATGGCGATCCGAAGAATGACGGCGATCTGTGGCACAGCCACTGGGTCGTGCTGGGGCCCGACGATGCCTGCGGTGCCGGCGCGCTCAAGGTGATCGACATTCCCGAAGGTGCCAAGCCGAACCTGCCGAAGACCTGGCCGGGCCTGCCGCTACTGATCGACAGTCCCGGCTGGGAGCCGGTGCTGGGCGAGGGCACGGTCGAGCTTCGCGTGAAGTTCGAGGACATGTCCGCGGTGAAGGCGACGAAATATGACGGCGTCACCGCAGGCCTGCGCGTGAATGCCGATGTCCACGCGCCGCTGCTTTGCGTGGCCGATGTCTTCGACGTGGCTTCCGGCGACCTCAGCCTGCCGGGCAAGGTCGGCGAATAGAGCATGGTGCCTCCCTGCTCGGCGCAGGGGAAGGGTGCAAGCATTGCGGACGGCGCTTCCTCTCCCCCGTCGAGCGGGGGAGAGGTGGTTTGCAAAGCAAACCGGAGTGGGGGTCGAAATATAGGCGATAGCCTTGCTGCTCGCATGGTGGGGAGGCATCGACTCGGCAGTCCGGGCAGGCATCAGAAATTATATTTTCGTGAGGCGGCAAGGGGCGCAAAAGCAATCGCCTCGCCCGGACGCAAGCGCGAGCGCATTGCTTCTGCAAGGCGTGGACACCGGCTAAAAATCAGGGACGATCTGGAAACAATGTCTGTGATGGCCGAGCCTGCCGTGAAACTCAATGCATTCCCTGTCTTCCTGCGTGTCGAGGGCCGCAAAATCGTCATCATTGGTGGCGGCGGCGAGGCCCTAGCCAAGGCGAGGCTGCTTGGCCAGTCGAGCGCCAGGCTGGTGGTCGTTTCCAACCGCATCGAGCCCGAACTGGCCGAATGGATTGCCGGCAATGGTGCCGTCCATCTCGACACAGCCTATGCGCCGGCGCATCTGGTGGGCGCGGTGATGGTGTTTGCCGCGACCGGCGATCCGGTTGCGGACCGGCAGGTTTCGGAAGATGCGCGCCGGCTGGGCATTGCCGTAAATGCGGTGGATCGCCCCGAGCTTTGCGATTTCTTCACCCCGGCACTCGTCAATCGCGCGCCGCTTGCCGTTGCCATCGGCACCGAGGGAGCGGGGCCGGTCCTGGCGCAGATGGTGCGCTCGAAGATCGACCGCATGCTTTCGCCTTCGCTCGGATCCCTTGCCTTGCTCGCAAATTCCTTCCGTGAGGCGGCGGAAAGGCTGGTTCCACGGGGTGATCCAAGGCGTCGGTTCTGGCGCGAATTCTTCACCGGGAGGCCGGCGCGCGCGATGGAAGCGGGAGATGCTGCCGCGGCTAGGAGTGCGGCCTCCGACCTTTTGTCGCGCGGTGCTTCAGGCAGGGGCCATGTCGTGCTGGTCGGCGCGGGACCGGGCGCCGAAGACCTGCTGACGCTGCGGGCCCATCGCCATCTGATGGAAGCGGATGTTATACTTTACGATGCGCTGGTGCCGGAAGCCGTGGTCACCATGGGGCGCCGCGATGCCGAACGAATTTCGGTCGGCAAGCGCAAGGGGTGCCATTCCAAGACCCAGGGTGAAATCAACGATTTGCTGGTCCGCCTCGGTCGCGAAGGCAAGCAGGTGGTGCGGCTGAAATCGGGCGATCCGCTGGTCTTCGGTCGGGCGGGCGAGGAGATGCAGGCGCTGCGCGACGCGGGAATTTCGTACGAGATCGTGCCGGGCATCAGCGCTGCCTTTGCCGCCGCCGCCGATTTCGAACTGCCGCTGACCCTGCGCGGCGTGACCTCCTCCATGGTGTTCACCACCGGCCACGACCTCAAGGGCCGCTCGCTGCCCGATTGGGCAAAGCTTGCCATTTCCGGCGCCACCGTCGCCGTCTATATGGGGCGCTCGGTTGCCGCCGATGTTGCCGGCCGCCTGATCGAGGCCGGCCTGCCATCGGATACGGCGGTGGCCGTGGTGGAGAATGCCAGCCTTGCAACCCGCCGTATGTTCCATGGCACGCTGGCCGACCTGCCTTCGCTGGAGCAGCGCACGGATATGAGCGGTCCGGTCATGACGATCATCGGCGATGCCGTTGCAGGCGCGAATTTCGACAGATCCGAGCCGCTTGCCCTGCAAAAGCGGGAGGCCGTGGCGGCATGACGCAAGTGGCGGACGCTGCAATCGAAAGGGAGACGCAGGCCGAGGCTGAGCGTCTGGATGCCCTCTATTGCGCCCTCCCGGCAGCCGAAATCATCGCGCGGACGCTGGGAGCACATGGCGAGGGCGAGATTGCCGCTGTTTCGTCTTTCGGCGCGGATTCGGCCGTGCTGCTGCATCTGATTGCCGAAATGGACCGGTCGCTTCCCATCATCTTCCTCGATACCGGCATGCATTTCGAGGAGACGCTTGCCTATCGCGATGCTCTCGCGAGCGATCTCGGCCTGAGCGACATCCGCATCGTCACGCCGGACGAGGCAGCCCTTGAGCGCGACGATCCCGATGGCAAGCTGCATCTGACCGACACCGATGCCTGCTGCGCCATTCGCAAGGTCGAGCCGATGGCGCGCGGCGTCGCGCCTTTCCGGGGCTGGTTTACCGGCCGCAAGCGCTTCCAGGCATCCACGCGCCAGGCCCTGCCGGTCTTCGAGGCCGTGGGGCCGCGTCTTCGCATCAATCCGCTCGCCCGCTGGACCACCGCCGATCAGGCCGACTATATGCGCCGGCACGAGTTGCGGGCAAATCCGCTGGTCGCCTATGGCTATCTGTCGATCGGCTGCTTTCCCTGTACCTCGGTCGTCAAACCCGGCGAGGATGCGCGCAGCGGCCGCTGGGCCGGGCAAGCCAAGACGGAATGCGGTATCCACCTGTCCGGGCTGGGCGAGACGCTGGACACTCTGACGCGTTAGGCGGTTTCAACCGCGCCGCCGCGACCCGGATTGCTGTTCCGCCTCGTCGATCCTACCAAGCAGGTCGACGAATCTCGGCGGAATCTGCGCGTCGGGCTGGAAGGCCGGCAAGGATCGGACGAAGCGTTTCAACTGCTCCAGTTCGGACTGACGCCTGACTTCATCTGCAAGTGCCCGAGAGACTATTTGATTTCTGCGGCTCATGATCCGGAAAACCTTCTTTCGGTTTCCAAACTCGTCTCAAACCCGAATGGTTCCGCCAAATGCCGCCTGCGACAACTGCTGCCGGCAAACAGGGTAAAGATTTAATTAAAGTTGAATCAATGCGATAGGCGGACCCACGGCACCCCCAAACGCGCCGCCAAGCTGCATCAGCCGCGCCTTGCCCCTTGATTTTTGCTGGTCGAAGCTCGATATCGGGCGCAACTTCCGAACCTTTTGCGAGAATAACGGTAGATGGTGATGAGCGACCAGGAAAAACACGAATACGCGCCCGAGGAGAATGAGACGGCCGAAGCGGCCGCCGATGTGAAGGAAACCGGCGCGGAAAGTGATTATGAGGTGCTGCAGCGCCTGATGAAGGAGAACGAGGAGCTCAAGGACAGGGCCCTTCGGATCGCCGCCGATATGGAGAATTTGCGCCGGCGCACCGCGCGCGACGTGCAGGATGCACGTGCCTATTCGGTGGCCAATTTCGCCCGCGACATGCTGGGCGTCGCCGACAATCTGCGCCGCGCGCTGGATGCTATCCCGGCCGAGGCCAAGGCCGGCGGCGATGCCGGCTTCAAGGCGCTGATCGAAGGCGTCGAGATGACCGAGCGAGACATGCATGTGGCGTTGGAGCGTCACGGAGTCAAAAAGCTCAATCCCGAAGGCGGCAAGTTCGACCCGCATTTCCATCAGGCGATGTTCGAAGTGCCTAATCCCGACGTGCCGGCCAATACGGTGGTGCAGGTGGTGCAGCAGGGCTATTCGATCGGCGACCGCGTGCTGCGGCCGGCAATGGTCGGCGTCGCCAAGGGCGGGCCGAAGCAAAGTGCTGCTCCTGAAACGCCGGTAGAACCCGGCCCCATCAACGAGCAGGCCGAAAAAGACGCCTGATTGCTTTCAGGCCGGCTGATCCGGCCTGAATTTCCTTCAAGCGCCGGATGTTGGGCGTTGCATGGCCCTTCGGGATCGACCATGCTCGTGCGCAAATCACCGGCGCGGCGGCTGACATGAATCCGATCCTGCTTCTCGATTATGCCGGCGTGGCGGTCTTTGCCGCCACCGGCGCGCTTGCCGCCTCGCGCAAGCAGCTCGACATCATCGGCTTCCTGTTCCTGGCCAGCGTGACCGGCATAGGCGGCGGCACCTTCCGTGATCTCATTCTCGGCGCGCCGGTGTTCTGGGTGCAAAATCCTGCTTATGTGCTGGTCTGTGCCGCCATTGCGGTGCTGGTGTTCTTCACAGCCCACAAGGTGGAATCGCGCTATAAGCTGCTTTTGTGGCTCGATGCGGTCGGGCTCTCGGCCTATTCGGTCATGGGCGCGGCCAAGGGCCTTGCCGCGACCGCCTCGCCAACGGTTGCCATCATCACCGGCATGCTGACGGCGACCTTCGGCGGCATATTGCGCGACCTGCTGGCCGGCGAGCCATCCGTATTGCTGCGACCCGAAATCTACGTCACCGCGGCGATGGCAGGTGCAGCCGCCTTCACGCTTGCCGATCTCGCCGGCCTGTCGGCAACCCTGTCGGCCGTACTTGCCTTCTCGACGGCATTCGTGGTTCGTGGCGGTGCGCTGAAATTCGGCTGGGCCTTTCCGGCCTATCGCAGCCGGCCCGGCCGCCGGCCTGAAGACATACCCTGAAGCAAAAATATATCCGCATGCCCGGCACAAAACGGCTTGCCCTTCCGATCCCGATCTGATTGATTGCGCCGCATCCACAGGGGTGCTCCGTATTGCCGGGGCTGAGACGCGGGCGCCAAGCCCTCAAACCCTAGAAGCTGATCTGGGTAATACCAGCGGAGCGAGGCGGGCGATGTTTTCCGGCGCACAGATATCCCTTTATCCCATGACCGACGATTTCGTCGGCGTCATCATGAGCGCTTTGGGCGCGCTCGACCCGTACCGCGACCGGTTGAGGATCGAGACCGACGATATCTCGACGCTTGTGGTAGGACCTCCTGAAGTGCTGTTTCCGGCGATGCGCGACCTCTTTGTCGCCGCGGCTCGTACCGGCAAGCACTGCGTGCTCTCGGCCGCGATCTCGCGCGGCTGTCCGGGCGAGCCTGACGACGCGATCTGCCAGTCGGTGCAGCTCTCCGGCCCGCGTGAGCCGTTGGGGGAGCGCAAGGCAGCCGCTCTCGCCGCAATTGCCGCCGCCCCCGACACGGCAACGCCGATCGCGGCGCAATTCTCGCTCTATGTGATGGGCACCGGCGATCACATGGACGAGATCTATGGCTGCATCGATTTTCTCAAGCGGTCAGGGGTCTTCGATCGCTCGAAGAATTTCTGCACCAAGCTGGGTGGCGACGCGGGCAAGGTATTCACTGCCGTCGAAGCCGCCTTCTGCCGCTTCGGCCCGTCAGAAGGCCATGTAACCATCGACCTGACGGTTTCCGCGAACAGCCCGACGCCGCGCTAGGCGGATTCCTCGCGTTCCGAAGGTTGCCCGATGTCCACAAGCCGCACTCGCGCGGGCGTGTTCGCGCCCGTTTTCAGCAAGATCGCTCCCGCCCTGCTGTCGGTCGGCACGCTGGTCGTGGCATGGGAACTCTATGCACGGTTTTCCGGCATATCGGCCATCATGCTGCCGGCACCCTCGCGCGTCATCGGCCAGGCGCTGGAGCACCGGCAGGCGTTGTTCGACAATACGCTGCCGACCATCCGCGCGACGGTGTTCGGCTTTGGCTGTTCGCTGACGGCCGCCTTCGTCTTCTCGGTGCTGGTCGACTTTTCCGGGCGGCTGCGTCGTGCGCTGTTTCCGGTGTTCATCATCAGCCAGACGCTACCGCTGGTGGCGATTGCTCCGCTGGTCGTGCTCTGGTTCGGTTTCGGCCTCGCGCCCAAGATCATGCTGGTGGCGCTTGTCACCTTCTTCCCGATGCTGGTGGCGCTGGTGCAGGGCTATGCGGCAACCGACGACGACATCCAGTCGCTGCTCGCCTCGATGGGGGCGTCGCGTGTGCGGGTGTTCCTGCTGGCACGGCTGCCCTCTTCGTTGCCCTATTTCTTCGCCGGCCTGCGCATCTCCATAACCTATGCCGTGGTCGGCGCGATCTTTGCCGAATATGCCGGGGCCGCCAAAGGGCTCGGCATCTATATCCTCAACGCCAAGAACAATTTCCGCCCGGGCCTGGTGCTCGCCGCCGTGCTGGTGTGCGCCACGCTGACGCTCGTGCTGTTCGGCATCACCGTGCTGATCCAGCGTGTTGCCATGCCCTGGGAGCGGCTTGATCAAGGGCGCCGGCGATGAGCGCCCCACGCCTTGAACTGCGGCAACTGCGCAAGCGCTTCGACGGGCTCGATGTTCTCGCCGATATCTCGCTCACCGTGCGGCCCGGCGAATTCGTTTCGATCCTCGGACCCTCCGGCTGCGGCAAATCCACGATCTTCAAGCTGCTGACGGGTGCGCTTCAGACCGACGGCGGCGAGGTGCTGTTCGACGGCACCCCGCTGGAGGACGGGCGGCGGCCCTTTGCCTTCATGCCGCAACGCGATGCGCTGATGCCATGGCGGCGGATCATCGACAATACGACGCTCGGCCTTGAAGTGCAGGGGCTTTCCCGCAGCCAGGCGCGCGAGAAAGTTGCGCCACTCTTCGCCGAATTCGGCCTTGATGGCTTCGAGCGCCATTATCCCGCCCAGCTTTCCGGCGGCATGCGCCAGCGCGCGGCCTTGCTTCGCACCGTGGTGCAGCAGCGCGACATGCTGCTGCTGGACGAGCCGTTTAGCGCGCTCGATGCGCTGACGCGTGCCGGCATGCAGCGCTGGCTGCAAGCGATGTGGGAACGTCACCGCTGGACGGCGCTGCTGATCACCCATGACGTGCGCGAAGCCGTGTTCCTGTCAGATCGTATCTATGTGCTGACCGAGCGCCCGGCACGTGTGCTCGATGAAATCACCGTCTCGCTGCCCCATCCGCGTACCGACCTTGCCTCGCCCGAGGCCAGCGCCATCGAGGCCCGCCTCCTCCAAACCCTCCTCAACCCGCAGCCCTAGGAAGGAAGATGACCATGCTGACCCGCCGCCAGATGATTGCCGCCACGCTTGCAACGACGCTTCTGCCGACAAGAAGTTTTGCCGGCTTAAAACCTGTGACCATCGCGCTCGACTGGACGCCCAACACCAACCATATCGGCCTGCATGTAGCGCAGGCCAAGGGCTTTTATGCCAATGCCGGCGTCGACGTGGAAATCCTGCCCTATAGCGACACCTCGGCCGGCGCGCTGGTGGCGAGCCGCGTTGCCGATTTCGGCATATTGAGTTCGCTCGGCCTGTTCACCCAGCGCACGGCAGGCGCCGATCTGGTGGCCACCTATGCCATCATGCAGACCGAGACCGGCCGCCTGGTCTTCAATGCCGACCGCACCGACATCAAGAGCCCCAGGGACCTCGACGGCCTCACCTATGGCGGCTTCGGCAGCGCCTGGGAAAATGCGCTCATCGGCAGCATCATTCGCCATGATGGCGGCAAGGGAGAATATGAGACCGTGACGCTGGGCACCTCCGCCTATGAGGCGCTGGCCAATGGCGCGGTGGATTTCACCCTGGAAGTCTACACCTGGGAGGGCGTCAAGGCCGAGCTTGACGGACGGCCGCAGCGCGCCTTCCGCTATGCCGATTTCGGCGTGCCCGACCAGCACAGCAATTTCATCGGGTCGAGCGAGGCCTATCTGAAGGAAAACCCTGAAGCGGCTTCCGGCTTCGTTACCGCGACGCGGCGCGGCTATGAGTTCGCTGTCGACCATCCCGACGAGGCCGCCGAGATTCTCATTGCCGCCAATAAAGACGTGCTGACCGACCACAAGCTTATCCGCGCCTCATTGCAGGCATTGATCGACGGTCACTATTTCCGCTCGAAGGAGGGCGCTGTCGGCCGCATCGATCCGGCCAAGATCGACGCCATCGGCACCTATCTGTTCGATGCCGGGGTGCTCAAGGACGGCGATGGCAAGAAGGTGGAGGAGCGGCCTGACTTCTCGACCTATTTTACCAACGATTTCCAGACGGCTTGACGCGATCAATAGGATTAGCGGTGGGCGCTCACCGCCCACCACATGAAATCGGCTAGAGCATGATCCCGAAAAGTTGCAGACTTTTCGGACAAGATCATGCTTCAAGAACAAAGGCTTAGATCGAGATGGCGATTCAAGGAAAAGACATCTCGATCTAATGCCCATTCACCAGCCGCAGGATGAGCTGGTGAATATTGCCGCCCTCGCTGAGCTCGTCGCGGTCGAAATCGCGGCTGCGCTGCCGCTGTTCCTGGGAGAGCCGGGACAGATGTCCGGTCAGCTCCTTTCTGATCTTCTGGCAATCGGGATCGCCGGCAACGGTGAGGCCGACGCTGACACGCTCGATCTCGCGGACCATGTCCTTGATGATGTCGCCATGCACCAGCTCGTGCCTGCGCACGCCGTCGATGAACACATCCCAGTTCTTCCGGGTGAGCGGCGGCAGCCGGTCGGCCGGTTTCGGCAGCGCATAGGTGATGATCAGTTTCGGTCGAGCCGACGCCAGCGTGCAGGTGTCGCCCTGCGCCTGGTAGTCGCGTGACCAGGTCAGCTTGAAATTGGTGTGGGCGATGGTGCGGTACTTGCTTTTGCCAACCTTAGGCCCATGCTCGCCGATGGAGGCATAGAGCTCGGCCCCCGATTTCCCCGAGATCGCATAGGCCTCGACCTTCTCGACCGCCTGCCAGTCTGCAAGGGCGGGCGTCGGCAACAAGACGAGACAGATGGTAAACAGCCTGCGCCAGCCTCTTGTCTTCATGCGATCCCCCTCCGGTCCATTTCCGAGGGGACAGACATAACGAACGAGCTCCGCCGGTAAAGTCCTTTCGGACTGCCGGGCAATCTCGCGCAATAAAAAGGGCCGCCCGGATGGTTCCGGACGGCTCGATTTCCATTCCTTCGCTGCAGCGAAGGCTACGCCAGCTATACTTGGCCTATTCTTATAAACGGACTGCGGAGGGGCAGCCTACACTTGCCGCCAGCCCCGCGTGTCAGTTGGCGGAAAAAGCGGCACGGGCGGTGCCGCCGGCTGCCGGAGACGTCTCCTCCGAACTGGCTTCCTCGCTGAAATCCTTCGGCATGCGGCGGCGCAGAATGGCCACGCAGACGATGCTGAGCAGAGCCATTGCGGCGAGATAGTAGCCGATCGAATGCGAGCCGAAATTCGCGGCAAGGTCGGTGGCGATGATCGGCGCCAGCGCACCGCCGAAGATGCCACCCAGGCTGTAGGCAAGCGCGGAACCGGTATAGCGCAGGCTCGGCTTGAACAGCTCCGGCAGGAAGGCGCCCATCGGTCCATAAATGCCGCCCATCACCGCAAGCGTGATCGACATGGCGGCGGCGATCATCAGCGAATCCTTCGTATCCAGCATCGGGAAGAAGAAGAACGACCAGATGATTGCGACGACGCCCGAGATCATGATAACGCGCGGGCGGCCGAAGCGGTCGCCGAGCATTCCGCAGATCAGGGTCGAAGCCGCCATTGCGATGACCGCCACCATGGTCAGCGAAAGCATGTGGGAGCGTTCCAGGCCGAGTGTCTTGACGCCGTAGGAGAGGCCGAAAGTGCCGGTGGTGAAGAACAGCACATAGGTGATGGCTGTCGACATGCCGCCAAGGATGACCTGCAGCGAATTGGTCTTGAGCACGCTGACGATCGGCGCGCTTGACTGGGCTTCCTTGTCGAGTACGCGCTGGAAGACCGGCGTTTCGGCGATGCTGAGCCGGATATACAGGCCGAAAATGATCAGGAGCGAACTGAGCAGGAACGGGATGCGCCAACCCCAGCTCAGGAACTGCTCGTCGCTGAGGAGCAGGCTGAGGCCGAGGAAGATGCCGTTGGACAGCAGGAAGCCCGGAGCGCTGCCGAGTTGCGGCAGGGCGCCGAACAATCCGCGTTTACCCTTGGGCGCAAATTCGGTGGCAACCAAGGCCGCGCCGCCCCACTCGCCGCCAAGGCCGATGCCCTGCATGAAGCGCAGCAGGCATAGAAGGATCGGTGCCGCAATGCCTATGGTCCCGTAGGTCGGCAGCAGGCCGATCAGCACGGTCGCCACGCCCATGGTGAGCAGCGAGGCAACCAGCATCGCCTTGCGGCCGATGCGGTCGCCGAAATGGCCGAACACGACTGCGCCGAGCGGCCGCGAGACGAAACCAACGGCAAATGTCGCGAAAGCGGCGATAGTTCCGATGACCGGGTCGAGGCTCGGAAAGAAAATACTATTGAAGACGAGAGCTGCAGCTATCCCGTAAATATAGAAATCGTAGAATTCAACAGTAGTGCCGATCAGGCTGGCGATAGCAACGCGCCTTTGCATTGCTTTTCCGATCTCTGCCATCATTTTCCTCCGATGATATGCGGTTGTCCGTTGAGCACGCCGCCGAGGTCCATTCCGCAATCGGCAGCTGCCGGAGACGTCTCCACCTGGACCCATTTCGCGCCCTTACATGCGAATTTTGGCGCATGCAATAATCAGAATTTTGTATGCAGGGTGCGGAATGCGTGTTACGCGGGCACGTGCGCGGCCGTGCAAAATTCCGGCGCCCCGTCTTGCAGGTTCAAATAAAATTTTCATGGTCGGTGGATTGTGATCCAGCCGCCTGGGGCCGGGGCCGGGTCACTGCACCGCCGGCAGAGGCTCCTTGTTCAGCGCCGCCTGACGACGCGAGATCTTGATGATCCATGCCCGCAATTCCGTGCCGAGAGGTTTTTCCAGCGCCGAGCGCTGCCATGCCAGGAAGTAGGTCTGCGACAGTTTGAGCCGCAGGTCGAAGGGCACGACCAGCCGCCCGGCGGCGAGATCGTCGTGAACCATGGCGAGCTGCGCCAGCACAAATCCGCGCCCGTTGATCGCCGCATCGATCGCCGCGCTGGAAATCGAAAACCGCAGGTCCCTTGGCGTGCTCGGCGGTGTCTCGCCGATGCTTGCCGCCCAATCGACCCAGCTTGGCGGCTGCTGGTAGCCGGAGTCCCATTCGATGCCCAGCAGCGAGCGGGTGAGGATGTCGGCCGGGCGCGCCACGGGGTTTGCGGCCAGAAAGGCCGGGGAGCAGGCTGGCACCACCCAGTCGGTAAAAAGTTCCGTGTAGTGCTCGAAGGATTTGACCCGGTCGCCGTAGGAGATGCGGAAGTCGACCGGCTCTTCCCCCTGGCGCGGCTCGGTGCCGGTGCCGACGAGGCGGACATGGGCTCCCGACTTGGCCTGCCAGTCGAAGAGCTGCGGCCCCACCCATTTGCTGGCGAGCGATGGCAGGCAGCTCACCACCAGGCTGCTTTCGGCCCGGATGGACAGCAATTCGTCCTGCGCCTCGCGAAGCTTGTCGAACGCCCGCGTGACCTTAGCGTGGTAGATGCGGCCCCAGGACGTCAGCGAGATGTTCTTGCCATGCCGCTCAAGCAGGCGCAGGCCAAGCATGTCCTCCGCCCGCTTGATCTGCTGGCTTACCGCCCCGCTGGTCACGCCGAGCTCGTCTGCGGTCGCTGCGACACTGCCATGGCGCCCGAAGGCCTCGAAGGTCTGTATCGCGCGCAAAGGCGGCAGCTTCCTCACATTCCGGCTCCAACTGAAATTTCCTTCTTTAGTAAAACTAAATCAGATCGCAATTTCAATGATTTTGATTGGGAAGGCATCGCGGCTATCATCCTGATGTCTGAAGCCGCCCGCCGGAGCGGGCCAGGAGGCGAGGTTCTCGCCCGGACAATCGAGCAAATCCGGATCTTGTGCGGATCGCGCCGGACATCGGCCGTCCGATGGCGAGGTCGTGCAAATTCATTGCCGCGGCACCGTAGCGGCCAAGGAGGAAGAAAATGGTAGACGTGCGTAGGGTCAGGGGCGGCGATGGTCTGGCGGAAATCAACGACGAACTGGATCAGATCCTCGACTCGGTGGTCGAGAATACGCGCCTTGCCACGGAGTCGTTCTTCGCCTCCTATGACAAGAACCCTGACCCGAAGGTCCTGGCTGCATGGCTGGCGCCGCGCGCCTGGCGCGAGATCGACTACGTCTTCCTGCTGAACGAACAGATCCGCCGTTATGGACTCGAGTTCGAGCGCAAGCACATCACGCTGCTTGCCAAGCAGTCCTTCCAGGAAGCCGAGCATTACGAAATCGTCGGCAGGGCGATCGAATCGCTCGGCGGCACGGTGCCGACCTCCGTTCCGCCGGAAGCCAAGCCGTGGAGCGACTTCCTGTGGGAGTGCCTCGAGCGGCACCCACTGGCAGCGATCGCAGCCTGGAACTGTTCGGAGACGTCGGCGTCCGGCAGCTTCGAGCCGACCTTCAAGGCCGGCGAACGGCATGATTTCGCCGAGGTCGTGCGGGTCTACAAGCAGATCGAGACGGACGAGAAGTTCCATGTCGGCCTCGGCCGCCAGGTTCTGGCGGCCTATGCCAAGACCGATCACGACCGCGACGAGATCCTGCGCGCCATGCGCGGCATGCGCGACATTGCGTGGAAGACCTTCACGCCCGAATCCGTCGCCCAGGCGCGCAGCGCCTGAGCATGGCTTGAAGTGACGCGGGTTCTTTCCGCGTCGCCTGCGGCAGACCGAACAAGTCGATGACACCGGCGTGGACTGAGAACATGACGACATTCGATTCCCGGTCGCTCGGACAGGCGAGCGAGTTGTTCGAACTGACCATCGCCGAACTGCGGCCTGTCGCGGAAGGTGTGGTCAGTCTCGAACTGCGCACTCCCGATGGGGCGGATCTGCCCGCATGGCAGCCCGGTGCACATATAGATGTGTTGCTGCCGAACGGCATCGTCAGGCAATACTCGCTGTGCGGGGACCCCGCGCAGCGCGACAACTGGCGGATCGGGGTGTTGCGCGAGCCCGCCAGCCGCGGCGGTTCAAGCTATGTCCACGAAGAATTGCGGCAGGGCGGCACGCTCTCGGTTGCCGGACCGCGCAACAATTTCAGCCTGGCTGAGGCGGATCGCTATCTCTTTATCGCTGGCGGTATCGGCATAACGCCGATCCTGCCGATGATCCGTGCGGTGGCGGCCCAAGGCAAGCCCTGGACTCTTCTATATGGCGGACGCAGCCGGCGCTCGATGGCCTTTCTTGAAGAGATTGGCGGACTCGCCGGCGGCGAAGCCCATATCGTGCCGCAGGACGAATTCGGCCTGCTCGATCTCCAGAAATTCCTGGGAGAGCACCTGCCTGACACACTTGTCTATTGCTGCGGCCCCGCCCCGCTGATCGATGCTGTGGAGGCCAAGTGCCAGATATGGCGCTCGGGCGCGCTGCATCTGGAGCGGTTCGCGCCGAGCGACAAGGCCGCCAATAAGGAAAAAGGCAGCTTCGAGGTCGAGCTTGCCCGGTCCGGTAAGCGTCTGGTCATTCCGCCCTATCGCAGCATCCTCGACATATTGGAGGAGAATGGCTGCAAGGTCACCAATTCCTGCCGTGCCGGCATTTGCGGCACCTGCCTGGTGAAGGTGCTTTCGGGCGTGCCCGACCATTTCGACGACGTGCTCAGCTACGAGGACCAGGAGGCGGGTGACGTCATGCTTGTCTGTGTATCACGCGCCAAGAGCGACCTGCTCGTGCTTGATTTGTGACGCGGCGAATCCGTGCGGGAGTTCGCGAGCAGAGCCAGACAAAAGGAGTTTTGAAGGGCCGCCCTGGCTGCTGAAGGCCAGGGCGGCTCAAGCCGCATTTTCCGGGAACGGGAGAGAGAAGTTCCGGAAAATCGAAAATCTGCATCAATGCAACACGGGAGGTACTCATGCATTTGAACGAACGCAAACGTGGCGCGGGCTTCTGGTCCGCAATCGCACTGGGTGTTGCGATGGTGTTCTCCGGAACGGCCGTCGCACAGGAATGGGCGCCGACCAAGCCGTTGCGCCTGATCGTTCCCTATCCGGCGGGCGGCACCAGCGACACCATTGCCCGGCTGATCGCGCCCGAACTCGGCGAGGCGCTGGGCCAGCCGGTCGTGGTTGAAAACAAGACCGGCGGCGGCGGTGTGACCGGAACCGAAGCGATCCTGCGCTCGCCAGCCGATGGACACACTTTCGGTATCATCGCCAGCTCCTACGCTTCCGCCGTCAATCTCGTTCCCGACCTGCCCTTCGATCCGATCAAGGACGCCCAGCCGCTGACCATGGTCACCCGTGTCGGCGTCGCGCTGATCACCAATCCGGATTTCCCGGCCAAGACGCTGCAGGAATTGCTGGCGATGGCCAAGGAGAAGCCGGGCACCATCCCCTATGGTTCGGCCGGCAACGGCCTGTCCGGGCATTTCTCCGGTGAGGCGATGAAGCTGTCTGCCAATGTGGACATGGTCCATGTGCCGTATCGCGGTGGCGCACCGGGTCTCAACGACGTGATTGCCGGGCAGATCCCGATGATGTTCAACGTCATCTCCTCGGTGAAATCCTCGATCGATGGCGGCAAGGTCCGTCCGCTGGTCGTCACCAGCGCCGAACGCTCCAAGGTGCTTCCCGATGTGCCGACGATGGCAGAAGCGGGTGTCGAGGACGTCGAGATCTATGAATGGTATGGCCTGGTCGCGCCTGCCGGCATTCCGCCCGAGGCCACCAAGCGCCTCCATGCCGAACTAGCAAAGGTGCTGAAGCAGCAGGCCTTTGTCGAGCGGATGGACGCGCAGGGCGTCGAAGTGGTGGCGAATTCGCCCGAGGACTTCACCGCCTTCATCTCCGGTGAGATCGAGCGCTTCGGCCAGCTCATCAAGTCGGCGAACATCACGCTCGATTGAGACCGTCCTCCCAAGGACGCGCCGCGGCTCTCGGTTCTCCGAGTGCTGCGGCGCTTACAAGACTATCCGGTAATCCGAAATTGGAGTGGAATTGCATGAAAAGAACGACGTTTGTGGACGCCGTCTACACCCAGACCGAAGGCGAGACGACCTGCATCATCAATGGTCAGTTCCTTTTTCCGGGAGGAACCACGCTTCTTGAGAAGCGCGAACATTTCAAGAAGCGCTTCGATTGGGTGCGCAAGGCCATTCTGAACGAGCCGCGCGGGCACAATGACCTCTTCGGCGCATTGCTGGTGCCGTCCTCCAGCCCCGAGGCCGATGTCGGCATCATCTGGCTGGACGGCGACGGCTATGGCGACATGTGCGGCCATGGCACCATCGCTACCTCGATGATCATGACCGCGTTCGACCTGACGCCGCAGTCGTCGAGCCCCAACCGCATCCGCATCGAAACGCCGGCCGGCATCGTCGTGTCGGAAGTCGAGGTCGAGGGTGATGAGGTAAAGTCGTGCCGCTTCGAAAACGTCCCGGCCTTCCTGGCCGAGCGTGACATTGCGGTGGAACTGCCGGAGCTCGGCACCGTCCAGGCCGACATCGCCTTTGGCGGCAATTACTTCATCACCATTCCGCTGCCGGAATCCTTCTGCCGCATCGCGCCTGAGAACGGCGCGATCCTGGCCAAGCTCGGCGTGCTCGCCAAGAAGCAGATCAACGAGAAGATAAAGCTCGTCCATCCGGAAAAGCCGCATATTACCGAAATCGACCTGGTGACCTTCTACCAGCCCTCGCAGCGGCCGGGCGCCTTCTATCGCTGCGTCCATACCTATCGCAATGGCAAGATGGACCGCTCGCCGGGCGGCACCGGCACCTCGGCCATGCTGGCCATGCTTGAAGGGCGCGGCCGCATCAAGGTGGGTGAACCGATCCAGGCGGAAGGCCTGCTCGGCTCCGGCACCTTCGAGGGCTGCATCGTGCGCGAGACGACGGTTGCCGGCAATCGCGCCGTGGTTCCCACCGTCAAGGGCCGCTCGACCATCGTCGGCTTCGCCAAATGGCACCTCGATCCCAATGACGAGAACGGCAAGGGCTACGTGATCAGCACCGTCTGATCGCAGGCGTCGGGGAGGATTGAAAATGGCAGGTGCAAGAGCCCTGGCAAGGGCGCGCAACATATCCGATCTGCGGGAACTCGCTCAAAGGCGGGTTCCACGCTTCTCGTTCGAATATGTCGATGGCGGCGCCGAGGACGAACTGACGATGGTGGCCAATCGCGCCGCCTTTGCCAACGCCCATATCCTGCCCCGGCAGCTTGCGGGCATCTCGACCGTCGATACCGGCGTCGAGGTGCTCGGCAAGCGCTCGCAATTGCCGATCGCCATCGCGCCGACCGGCTATAATGGAATGCTGGCCAGGGATGGCGACCTGGCACTTGCCAGGACCGCGCGCGCCTCCGGCTTTCCCTTCACCCAAAGCACCATGTCGAGCAGCACCATCGAGCAAGTCGCTGGTGTGATGAAGGGCGGCCGGCACTGGTTCCAGCTCTACATGCTCAAGGATATCGCCATCACCAGGCGCCTGGTCGAGCGCGCGCTTGACGCCGGCTGCGAGGCGCTGGTGCTAACCAGCGATGCGATCGTGCTCGGCAATCGCGAAGGCGACAAGCACAATTATGCCGGTCCCGGCAAGCTGACATGGCGCGCCAAGATGAATGTCGCCTCGCGCCTGTCATGGGTGCTGGATGTGGTGGTGCCAAACGGGCCGCCCGGCTTCGGCAACCTGGCTGAATTTCTTCCCAAGGGGCAGGGCAGCGCCATTGATGGCGCACGCTTCATCTCCGCGCAGATGGATGCGGCCCTGTCATGGGAAAGCGTGGAATGGCTGCGCTCGATCTGGCCGCGCAAGCTGGTGGTCAAGGGCATCATGCGGGCCGAAGACGCGGTAGCTGCAGTCGAGCGTGGCGTCGATGCGGTTGTGGTCTCGAACCATGGCGGGCGCCAGCTCGATGGCGCGGCAACCTCGCTCCATGCCCTTCCGGCCATAAGCGAGGCGCTGAACGGGCGCTGCGACATCCTTCTCGACAGCGGCATCCGGCGTGGAGGCGACGTCTTCAAGGCGCTGGCACTGGGAGCGAACGCCGTGCTGTGCGGCCGCGCGATGCTTTACGGCCTGGCGGCCGGGGGCGCGCCGGGCGCGGCGCGCTCGGTAGAGATTCTGCGAACGGAGCTGGAGCGCACCATGGTGCTCGCCGGCTGCAACTCGCTCTCACAAATCGACAGATCCGCACTTTGCGCAAGGTCGCCGATCCTTCGCTGCTGATCGGTCTGTCCCAAAGAAAAAGACACTGGAAGGGAGGTTCCATGCGCCTGGTCAAGAGTCCAAACGATATCGTCTTCGCAGCCGCGTTGTTATTGATGGCCGGCGTGCTTTACTGGCAGGTGTCCAGCCTCCGGGTCGGCACGATCCTGCGCATGGGCCCCGGCTATATGCCGACGATACTGTGCGGTCTCATTGCCCTGGCCGGGCTGGGAATCCTCGCCCGTGCGTTGTTTTTTGCCGGCGAAAAACTCCATTCATGGCCCTTTCGCCCGCTGACTTTCATATTTGCCGGCCTGCTGGCTTTCGGCCTGCTGGTGGAGAGGGGTGGTTTGCTCGTCGCAATGCCGGCGCTCGTCGTGCTGGTGAGCCTGGCCGATCGCGACAGTAGTCTGCGCGAGGTCGCGGCGCTTGCTGTCGCCCTCACTGTCTTCTCCGCACTGGTGTTCGTCACCGCGCTGCGCCTTCCCATTCCTCTCTGGCCGGCGGGTTGAGCCGATGTTCGATGCATTCTCCAATCTTTTTTCCGGCCTCTCGGTCGCGTTGCAGATCCAGAATCTGTTCTATTGCTTCAGCGGGGCGCTGATCGGAACCCTCATCGGCGTCCTGCCGGGTCTGGGGCCGGTCGCCACCATCGCGATCCTGCTGCCGGTCACCTTCTATCTGCCGCCGGTCGCGGCGCTGGTGATGCTGGCCGGCATCTATTACGGCGCCCAATATGGCGGCTCGACCACAGCCATCCTCGTCAATCTTCCCGGCGAGAGCTCGTCGGTGGTGACCTGTCTCGACGGCTACAAGATGGCCCGCAACGGGCGTGCCGGCCCGGCGCTGGCCATTGCCGCGCTGTCTTCGCTCTTTGCCGGCATCGTTGCGGTGGTGCTGATGGCGGTTTTTGCGACCGGCCTCAGTGAACTCACGATGTTCTTCGGGCCCGCCGAATATTTCTCCCTCATGATCTTCGGCCTGATCGCAGCGGTGATCCTGGCGCAGGGATCGGTGATCAGCGCGCTCGCCATGGTGTTTGTCGGTCTGCTTCTGTCGCTGGTCGGCACTGACGTTTCCAGCGGTGTCCAGCGCATGACCTTCGGCTTCTTCGATCTCAGCGACGGCATCGATTTCGTGCCTCTGGCCATGGGCCTGTTCGCTGTTGCCGAGATCCTGAAGAACCTCGAGGAGCCCGAGGAGCGCGTGGTGCTGAAGGGCAAGATCGGCCGCCTGATGCCCAGCCGCGAGGAATTCAGGAAGGTCATCCCGTCGGCCTTGCGCGGCACCTTCATCGGCTCCTTCCTCGGCCTTTTGCCCGGCGGCGGTCCGACGCTCGGCTCATTCGCCTCCTATACGGTGGAAAAGCGGATCTCGAAATACCCGCAGCGCTTCGGCACCGGCGTGGTCGAGGGCGTGGCGGGGCCGGAAGCTGCCAACAATGCGAGCGCCCAGACGGCATTCGTGCCGCTGCTCACACTCGGCATCCCCTCGAACCCGACGATCGCCATGATGGCGGGAGCCATGCTCATCCACGGTATCCAGCCTGGCCCCGAAGTCATGACCAAGAACCCTGACGTGTTCTGGGGCCTGATCGCCAGCATGGTGATCGGCAATCTGATGCTCGTCATCATCAACCTGCCGCTTATCGGCGTGTGGGTGTCGCTGCTGAAGATCCCCTACCGGCTGTTCTATCCGGCGATCCTCGTCTTCTGCTGCATTGGCGCCTACAGCGTGAACAATAATGTGTTCGACATCTATGTGATGATGTTCTTCGGCGTGCTTGGCTATGTGTTCATGAAGTGGAAGGCCGAGCCGGCCCCGTTGATTCTCGCTTTCGTGCTTGGCCCGCTGATCGAGGAACATTTCCGGCGCGCCATGCTGTTGTCGCTGGGTGACCCGACGACATTCGTCAGCCGCCCGATCAGCCTCGCATTGCTCGTCGCCGCTCTTGGCCTTATCGCGATCACCGTCGCACCGCGCCTGCGCAGCCAGCGCCAGGATGCGTGAGCGCGCCATACCTCGCCCCAGACAGGAGCATCGAACGCCGATGACGAAACAGAAGCGCTGATGTGAAGCCCCGCCCCGGGGCAAGCCCAAAGCGAAATCCAGGGCGCGCACCCAGGCAGCGCGAGCCGGTTCACCGACCCAGAATCCCGGTATGACTTCCACAATCAAGAATTGAGGAAGTCATACAGCGTATTTCCTGTGCATTCTGTATTCAATAAAACTATTACGAATACAAAACCAAATATATTGCATACACAATATTGACGTTTGTCTTAATTTGTGAGAGGTTTTTGCATTAGGGACATCTTGCTTTTAGGGAGGGAAAGGAATGGAGCGTCGTTCTTTCATCAAATCAATCGGGCTTGCGGGCGCGACGGTCGCCGGGGCTGCGCTGGCTGCGCCGGCAATCGCCCAGGATGTGCGCCATTGGCGCCTTTTGCATGCCTATCCCAAGGGCTATCCGGTCTATGGGACAGCGCCGAACGTCTTTGCCGAATTCGTCGGCAAGGCTTCGGGCGGGCGCCTGAAGGTCCAGGTCTATGGCGCGGGCGAGGTCGTGCCCGCCTTCGAGACCATGGATGCGGTCAGCAGCGGCGCTGCACAGGTGGGTTTCGGCACCTCCTATTTCTGGAAGGGCAAGGAGCCGGCGATGCAGTTCATCACCGGCCTTCCTTTCGGCATGACGGTGCAGGAGCAGAATGCCTGGTTCACGGCTGGCGGGCTTGAATTGTCGCAGAAGGTCTATGAGCGCCTCGGCTGCAAGTTCTTCGTTGCCGGTAACAGCGGCACGCAGATGGGCGGCTGGTTCAACCGCGAGATCGAATCGACGGCCAGCTTCTCCGGGCTGAAGATGCGCATGCCGGGCATGGGCGGCGAGGTGCTGAGCGCGCTCGGGGCGACCATCGTCAACCTTCCGGGCGGCGAGCTGCTGCCTTCGATGCAGTCCGGCGCCATCGATGCCTGCGAATGGATCGGGCCCTATCTCGACCAGGCCTTCGGCTTCCACAAGGTCGCCAAATACTACTACTATCCGGGCTGGCAGGAGCCGTCGGGCATCAACGACCTGTTCGTCAACATGGATGAGTGGAACAAGCTGCCCGAGGACCTGCAGGCCATCGTCGCGGCCGGTGCCGAACTGGCGAATGCCCATGTCATCAACGAGCTGACCGCCAGGAACCCGGTCGCGCAAAAGCAGCTTATGGACGAGAAGGTCGAATTCCGTCCGTTCAGCAACGAGACGCTGATCGATCTTGCCAACAAGTCCGGCGAGGTGATCAACGACCTGGCCTCCAAGGATCCGCTCAGCCGCGAAGTTGTGGATCATATCCTCAACTTCCGCGCTGCCGTCATGGGTGCCACGGCGCTCAGCGAGCAGGCGGTGCTGATGGCCAGGTCGCTGGACTACAAATATGCCAACCTGAACGGCGGTTGAGGTGGCTGCCCGGCGGGTCGGCAAAATCCGGTCCGCCGGTGCTTTCCAGATAACTGGTCAGCATTCGAGCCCGCTCCAATCATGGCAGCGGGCTCTTGTCCTCAACCTTATATCCAGCTCCCGGCAAACGCAGCTTTTGCTGCACTGCGCACCGTCTACTGGGAGCCCCTATTGCAAGGCCTCACGCCATGTCCTTCTTGATTTCCCTGGCCAACGGCATCGACCGGGTCAACAACCGGATCGGACAGGCGTTGTCCTGGCTGGTCCTCTTCACCGTCCTGGCGGCGGCTGCCGTCGCCATCCTGCGTTACGCCTTTTCTGTTGGCTGGGTGTGGATGCAGGATTCCTACGTCTGGGCAAATGCTGCCCTGATCATGCTCGGCGCCGCCTACACGCTGCTGCATGAAAAGCATGTGCGCGTAGACTTCTTCTACGCTTCCCGCGGGCCGAAATTTCGTGCCGCGGTCAATCTCTTCGGAACGCTATTTCTTCTGGTTCCGAGCGTGCTCGCCATCTTCTGGTACAGCTACCCCTATGTCCTGCATTCCTGGCAGCGGCTTGAATCCACTCAGGATGTCGGTGGCCTGCCCTGGGTCTATGCGCTCAAAACCATAATCCTTTTGTTCTGCATCCCGCTGCTGGCGCAGGGCCTGTCGCTGGCAATCCGGAACTATCTGGTGCTCGTGGGCGCCGCCGCAGAAACCGACAATACGAACGGAAACACTGACAATGATTGATGCGGCAGTCATAGGGGTACTCATGTTCCCGGCGGTGGTGGCCGCCCTGATGATGGGCTTTCCCGTCGCTTTCACCTTGAGCGGCGTGGCTCTGATATTTGCCGGCATCGGCGCGATATTCGGCCTGATCCAGTCCGAGATGCTGCCGGTCATACCGGGCCGCATCTATGGCATCATGACCAACCAGGTCTATGTCGCGATCCCGCTCTTCGTCTTCATGGGCGTGGTGCTGGAGCGCTCGCGCATCGCCGAAGATCTGCTCGAGACGCTCGGCCTTCTGTTCGGCCGCATGCGGGGCGGGCTTGGCCTGTCGGTGATCTTCGTCGGCGCGCTGCTGGCCGCCTCGACCGGGGTCGTCGGCGCAACCGTGGTGACGATGGGCCTGCTCAGCCTGCCCGCCATGATGCGAGCCGGCTATGATCCCAAGCTTGCAAGCGGCATCATCTGCGCCTCCGGCACGCTCGGCCAGATCATCCCGCCTTCGACGGTCCTCATCCTGCTGGCCGATATACTGCAGGGCGCCTATGCGCAGGCGCAGACCGCCAAGGGCAATTTCGCACCCGAGCCGGTGTCGGTGGTCGATTTGTTTGCCGGTGCCTTCTTCCCCGGCCTGGTTCTGGTGGGGCTTTATGCGTCCTGGGTGATCTTCCTTGCCGTAACACGCAAGGACGCCTGCCCGGCGCTGGTCAAGGAAGGCGAAGTGGTCAGCGGATTAGGGTTCAAGGTCGTCAAGGCCTTGATCCCGCCGCTGGCTCTTATCATTGCGGTGCTGGGCTCCATCATCGCCGGCCTTGCAACCCCAACGGAATCTGCTGCCATCGGCTCGCTCGGCGCCATGCTGCTTGCCGCTATGCAGGGCGGTCTCAATCTGAAGATCCTGCGCTCTGCCATGCGTTCGACCTTGCAGATCTCGTCGATGATCTTCCTCATCCTCATCGGCGCGACGCTGTTTTCGCTGGTGTTCCGCCTGTTCGAAGGCGACGTGCTGGTCGAACATTTCCTGACCAACATGCCCGGCGGCGTGTTCACCTCGATCCTGTTCGTTATGGTGGTGATCTTCCTGCTCGGTTTCGTGCTCGACTTCATCGAGATCATGTTCCTGGTGCTGCCGATCGTAGCCCCAATCATCCTCATGCACGATATTTCGCCAATCTGGTTCGGCGTGCTGATCGCGGTCAACCTGCAAACAAGCTTCCTGACGCCGCCCTTCGGGTTCTCGCTGTTCTACCTGCGCAGCGTGGCGCCGCCCTCGGTGACGACCGCCCATATCTACAAGGGCATTATTCCCTTCGTCTGCCTGCAGGTCATCGGGCTGGCGATCGTGTGGTACTTCACCGGACTCAGCACCTGGCTGCCACAGGTGTTGTTCAAATAGCAGCTCCTTCGGGAGCTTGATCAGGCGCCGTGCGGTCCGGTCGGGACGCACGGTGCCCGATTTCTTTGGAGCGCCTGAAAGCCGGTCTTGTATCAATCCCCGTAAGGCACCCAGACATTCTTGATCTCGACGGCGCGGCGCAGGAATGTATCGCCGGCGACGAGATCGGAGCGCCAATCGACCTTGCGCCCGCCGCTGGTCCAGACCCGCTTGAGATTGCCGGCCGATTCCGCTTCCGCCTGCTTGCAGCTGTCGGCATCGGCCACGCACCACAAGCCGTCGACGTCATCATGCCTGGCTAGAACGGCGGCCAGTTCGGCGGATTTGCCGGTGACGATGTTGATGGCGCCGGCCGGCAGGTCGGAGGTTTCGATAACCTGATAGAGATCGGTCGCCAGCAGCGGATGGCGTTCCGACGGCACCAGCACCACGCGATTGCCCATGGCAAGCGCCGGTGCGCAAAGCGAGATCAGCCCAAGCAGCGGGGCGTCGTCGCCACAAACAATGCCCAGCACGCCGACCGGTTCGTTCAATGCCAGCGTCACGGTGCGCGAAGGCGGGGCATGCACGCGGCCCTCATATTTGTCGGCCATGCCGGCAAAGTAGAACAGCCGCTCGATGGAAAGTTCCACCTCCTCAGCCGCCGCCTTGGCGTTGCTGCCGGTCAGACGCGCCAGCCGCCGGGTGAATTCGTCCGCGCGCGCCGCCAAATTCTCGGCAAGATAATAGAGCACCTGCGAGCGGTTGTAGCCGGTCGCTTCGCTCCAGGCAGTGCCCTTGCGGGCTGCCGCGACCGCATCGCGAATGTCCTTGCGGTTGCCCAGACCGACCTCGCCTGCAAGCCGGGCCTTGGCATCGGCGACGGCAAGCGAATAATTGCCGTCCGGCCGCACCTGCTTGCCGCCGATGAACAGCTTGGCCGTGCGGTCGATGGCCGGGCTTTCAGTGTCGCCGTCGCCAGCAATTTTCGGTCTGCTCGTCGGCTTGATCGTCGCGCCAAGCGGCAGGTCTTCGACCAGATATTCCAGCATGCCTTCGCGCCCGCCCTCGCGGCCAAAGCCACTTTCACGGAAGCCACCGAAGCCGCAGGCGGCGTCGAGCATGTTGGTGCCGTTGATCCACACCACGCCGGCCTTCAGTTGCGGGGCGACGTGAAGAGCAAGGTTGACGTTTTCGCTCCACACGGAGGCGGCAAGCCCGTAGCGGGTATTATTGGCAAGCTCGATCGCTTCCTCGGTCGAGCGGAAGCTCATGGCGGCAAGGACCGGGCCGAACACCTCTTCCTGCGCCAGGATGTTAGCCGGCGCAACGGAGGTTGCCAGCGTCGGCGGGTAGAAATGGCCTGAAGCCGGCAAGGCGCAATCGGGTTGCCAGCATTCGGCGCCCTGGCTCGCGCCTTCGGCCACCATGCCACGTACGCGCTCCAGCTGCACCCGGTTGACCAGCGGCCCGATATCGGTGTTTTTGTCGAGCGGATTGCCGACGCGCAGCCGGCTCATGCGGGTCTTGACCTTGGCGAAGAAAGCTTCGGCCACGCTTTCCTGCGCGAGCAGCCGCGACCCGGCGCAGCACACCTGGCCCTGGTTGAACCAGATGCCGTCGACCAGGCCCTCGACCGCGCTGTCGAGATCGGCATCCTCGAACACCAGGAAGGCCGACTTGCCGCCAAGTTCCAGCGACAGCTTCTTGCCCGTCCCGGCGGTCGCCTTGCGGATGATCTTGCCGACTTCCGAGGAACCCGTGAAGGCGATTTTCTGCACGCCCGGATGGTTGACGATTGCCTCGCCCGCGGCAGGGCCGCCGGGAACGATATTGACCACACCCTTGGGCACGCCCGCCCTTTGGCAGACCTCTGCAAACAGGATTGCTGTCAGCGGCGTATATTCGGCGGGCTTCAGCACCAATGTGCAGCCGGCGGCAAGTGCGGGCGCGATCTTCCAGGCCAGCATCAGCAGCGGGAAGTTCCAGGGGATGATCTGCCCGACGACGCCCACCGGCTTGCGGTCGGGAAACTCCCTTGTCAGCGCCTGCGCCCAGCCGGCGTGATGGATGAAATGCCGAATCGCCAGCGGCACGTCGATATCGCGGCTTTCGCGGATCGGCTTGCCATTGTCGATCGATTCCAGCACCGCGAAAAGGCGCTGGTGACGCTGCATGGCACGGCCGATGGCATAAAGCACCTTGGCCCGCTCATAGCCGGAGCGGGCGCGCCATTTCGGTAATGCCTTGGCGGCAGCGGAAACCGCCGCGTCGATGTCGGCTGTACTCGCATCCGAAACGCTGGCCAGAAGTTTTCCAGTCGCCGGCTCATGCGTGGCGAAGGTCGCCCCGCTTGCCGCCGCGCGCCACGCGCCGCCGATGAACAGCGATGTGGAGAAATCGCGCCCGGCAACCCAGGCATCGGCCTCGTTGCGCGCTTCGGGTGCTGCGTCGTAATCCATCGCCGCATAGCGTTCGAGAATGTTCATTGTATTTCTCCTCGCAGGATCGCGCTCTACGTTGCCCCCCTCTGCCCTGCCGGGCATCTCCCCCACAAGGGGGGAGATTACGCTCATGTTGCCCTTCGTACTCTACCTCCCAAAAGTGGTGCGCAGACGTAGGTGAAGGCTAATCTCCCCCCTTGTGGGGGAGATGCCCGGCAGGGCAGAGGGGGCGTGAAGGGACGCGACATCGAAAGCAAAAGCTCTCCGAACCTACGCCATTGCATGGCGATGGTTGGCGGAGTAGCGGCCGCCGCTGACATGGTGCTCGAGCTGGCGCTCGATGTCGGTGAGCAGGCTGGAGGCGCCGAAGCGGAACAGCTCCGGCTCCAGCCAGGGCCGGCCGAGTTCCTCCTTCATCAGGATCAGCCAGTCGAGCGCGGATTTCGCCGTCGAAATGCCGCCGGCCGGCTTGAAGCCGATCATCTGGCCGGTCTGCTCGAAATAGGCGCGGATGGCGCGCACCATGGCAAGCCCGACCGGCAGGGTGGCGTTGACGCTTTCCTTGCCGGTGGACGTCTTGACGAAATCGGCGCCGCCCATCATCGCCACCATGGCCGCCAGCATGACATTGCGCAGCGTGGCCAGATCGCCGGTGCCGAGGATCACCTTCAGATGTGCTTCCCCACAGGCGGCTCGGAAGGCAACGATCTCGTCATAGAGTTGCGGCCACCTTGCCTCGAAGACCAGCCCGCGCGGAATGACGACATCGATCTCATCGGCGCCGGCTGCGACCGACAATTCGATCTCGCGGATGCGGGTCTCAAGCGGTGCGAGCCCGTGCGGAAAAGAGGTCGAGACCGCGGCGACATGGACGCGGGACCCATGCAGCGCCTCGACCGCCGTGGCGACGAAGGGATGGTAGACGCAGACCGCGGCGGGGCGGATCACTGTTTCGCCAAGGCCAAGACCCGCGGCAATGTCCTTGCGTAGCGGATTGAGCGCCTTGGCGCACAGCCGGCGCACGCGCTCATCCGTGTCGTTGCTGTTGAGCGTGGTCAGGTCCATGCAGGAAAGTGCCCTGAGCAGCCAGGCGGCTTGGTTGTCGGCCTTGATCGAGCGGCGCTTGGCCAGCGTCGCCGCGCGCCGTTCAAGCGCGCTGCGATTGACGTTGCGCAGCGATTCCAGGAAGCCGAGATCGAGCTTCATGCCGGGATTGCGGGCAAGTCCGGGCTCTGTTGACGCAGTGTTGGCTGCCAGCCGCACCGGCAGGGCCGCCACGGGGGAGCCCGGTTTCACATCCGCGATGGCCTTGCTCATCTGCCTGCCTTTCCCAACCGAGCGCCCGATAGGTTATCCGGCTCGAAGCCTGCCTCATGCCATCTTTGAACGGGGCGCGGCATCAAGGCAAGATGATTGATCGTGCCGGCCCGGCTCTACACTTGGCAGACGATATGCGAAAAATAACGGTCGCGGGGGTTGTATTCGGGGCGTATGCCGTCAAAGCCGCGCTCCGTTATGGTCACGAAGGACATGCCCTCGACCGGAAAGGTGCGGAAGCCGGCGCCGCTGCCGCCGCTCACCTGGAAGGCCGACAGCGTCAGCGCGCCCTTTTCGTCGTAGCCGAGAATATAGGGCTCGGCCATGCGCGGGGCGGATTTGTAAATGAAGGACACGAGCCGGCGCTGGCCGATCGCCTCGCTGAGCGCTTGCTTGATGGACATTGGTCGTTCCCGGTCACAATGATCCTGGCGCCGATCATAGCGCCTCCCCAAGGAAAAATGGAGAAGGACGGCAGGAAGACAACCGCTTTTCGGGTTCGGCGGTCAGCCGACGAAGGCGCGTTCGACCAAGAAGCTGCCGGGATTGCTGAGCGAGCCTTCAACGAAACCCAGCCCTTCGGCCAGCGCACGCACGTCGCGCAACATATGCATCGAGCCGCAGATCATGATGCGGTCGGTGGCGGGATCGAGCTTGTCGATGCCGAGATCGGTGTAGAACGAGCCGGATTCGATGAGCGCGGTGATGCGGCCCATGCGCCCGGAGGCCTCGCGCGTGGTGCTGTTATAGAGGCGGACGCGGCCATGCGTCAGTTCGCCGATCAGCGGGTCATCGGCAAGCTGCGCGAAAAGCTCGCGGCCATAGCGCAACTCGGCGGTGTCGCGGCAGGTGTGGGTGAGGATGAGCTGGTCGAATTTCTCATAGGTATCGGGATCGCGCAGCAGGCTGGCGAAGGGCGCGATGCCGGTGCCGGTGGAGATCATCACCAGCCGCTTTGCCAGCGTCAGTGCATCGATCACCAGCGTGCCGGTCGCCTTGGGGCGCATCAGCACGATGTCGCCGGGCTCGATCTTCTGCAGATGCGAGGTGAGCGGGCCGTCCGGCACCTTGATGGAGAAGAATTCCAGTTCCTCGTCCCAGTTCGGGCTGGCAATGGAATAGGCACGAAACACCGGCTTTTCGGCATTGGGCAAGCCGATCATGACGAATTCGCCCGAGCGGAAGCGCAGCGATTGCGGCCGTGTGATGCGAAACGAGAACAGCCGGTCGGTGTAGTGCTTCACCGAGACGACGGTCTGCGCATGGACATTGGCCGGAATCGGGAAATCGAGCGGCTTGGCGCCGGTCGGATCAGCCGCTGCCAGGGAATTCATCCAGCCGGACCTTTCATGCGTTGAAGCGGCAAATCATCCTGCTTCGCCAGGACCTTGCGGTTCGGCGTGCTGCCGGATTGCCCAAAATGGTAAACTCTTGCGTGGGCGATTGATTAGTATACAAACGATCTTTGCGTCAAGATAACGATGGGACACGCGCGGGTGCGCTGCATTTCGGAAACGGCGCATGGCTGAGACTGTTTCGGCAAGGGCAGGCGGCGTGGTCGCCGGGATCGATGTCGGCGGCACCTTCACCGACCTGTTGCTGTTCGATGCGGACACGGGCGGCGTGCGTGTTGCCAAGACGCTGACCACCCCCGACAACCAGGCTTTCGGCGTCGTGGCGGCGCTGTCCGAATGCGGTTTCCCGGTCGAGGCGATCGATCTCATCGTGCATGGCACGACCACCACCACCAACGCCGTGCTGGAGCGGCGGCTGGCGAAAACCGGCATGATCACCACCCGGGGTTTTCGCGACGTGATCGAACTTGGCCGGCGCACGCGGCCGCAGGCCTATGGCATGACCGGTGGTTTCACTCCCGTCATTCCGCGCGACCTCAGGTTGGAAGTGGCCGAACGCGTCGAGGCCTCAGGCGCGGTGCGCACGCCGCTGGACGAGGAAGAATTGCGCCAGGCAGTTCGCCTTCTGCTTGCAGCCGGCTGCGAGGCGCTGGTGATCCATTTCCTGCATTCCTACGCCAATCCGACGCATGAAGAGCGTGCGGCCGAGATAGTCGCCGAACTCTGGCCGAACGACTACATCACCGTCGGTCACCGGCTGCTTTCGGAGGCGCGCGAGTTCGAGCGCGGCGTTACGGCTTCGGTGAATGCCGCGGTACAGCCGATCCTGGAGCGCTATATCAGCCGGCTGCGCGGCGAGTTGCAAACGCGTGGCTATCGCCGCGAATTCCTGATCATGAATGGCAATGGCGGCATGATCTCGGCCGGCAATGTCACCCGCGAATCCGCCAAGACGGTGATGTCCGGCCCGGCCTCGGGCGTGATTGCTGCCGCCTATACCGGGCGGCGCGCCGGCTACGGCAATCTCGTCACCTATGACATGGGCGGCACTTCCACCGATGTCGCGCTCGTGCGCGGCGCCGAACCGGCGGTCTCCAACGAGATCGAGATCGAATATGCCATGCCGATCCATGTGCCGATGATCGCGGTGCATACGATCGGGGCCGGCGGCGGCTCGATTGCCAGGGTGGATGCCTCCGGCCTGATCCAGGTCGGGCCGCAAAGCGCGGGCGCCGATCCTGGTCCGATCTGCTACGGGCGCGGCGGTGCCGAGCCGACGCTGACCGACGCCAATCTGGTGCTGGGCCGGCTCGATCCGCGCCGGCTGCTTTCGGTCGACCGGCCGGTGAGCGTCGATGTCGTGCGCGACATCTTTGCCCGGAAGATCGGCGGCGCGGCCGGACTTGACGGGGTCGGGGCGGCGGGCGCGGTGCTGAAGCTGGGCAATATGAAGATGGCGGGTGCTGTCCGCATGGTTTCGGTGGCGCGCGGCAACGACCCGCGCGATTTCGTGCTGTTTGCCTTCGGTGGCGCGGGGCCGCTGCATGCGACGGCCCTTGCCCGCGAGCTTGGCTTGCCCAAGGTGCTGGTGCCGGCCCGTCCGGGCATCACCAATGCGCTCGGCTGCGTGGTGGCCGACCTGCGCCATGATTTCGTCAATACGATCAACCAGCCGGTGGCGCTGCTAGACGAGGAAAAGATGCGGGCCGTGCTGGAGCGGCACCGTCTTCAGGGCGAGGAATTGATCACCAAGGAATCCGTACAGCCGGACGCGATCAGGGTGACGCATTCGGCCGATATGCAGTTCGTCGGCCAGACCCATATCATCAACGTGCCGCTGCCTTCGGCCGATGTGAGCCGCGCCATGCTGCAGGAACTGTTCGAGAAGGCCTATTTCGCTCGCTTCAAGGTGCAGCTTCCGGAAATTCGCGCCAATCTGGTCAATCTCAACACGTCGGTCACCGGGTTGCGGCCGCAGATCGACCTGTCGATCCTGATAGACCCGGCCGGGAGGGCAGCGACGCTTGCCGAGGCTCTGCGCGAGCGGCGGCCGGTATGGTTCGACGGCACCTGGCATGACACGCCGGTCTATCGACGTGAACGGCTTCCGCTGGATGCCGAGTTGCAGGGGCCAGCGATCATCGAGCAGATGGATGCAACCACGGTTCTGGAACCGGGCGATCACGCGCGGCTGGACGGCGATGGCAATATCATCATCGAGGTGGGCGCATGACCGCCCTCGACGCCATCACGCTTTCGGTCATCCAGGCGGCGCTGCAGCAGACCTGCGACGAGATGGACCTGACCTTCAGCCGCGCCGCCTTCTCGCCGGTGATCTCGGAGGCCAATGACCGCTCCGACGGTATTTATTCGGCCGAGGATGGGTCGCTGATCGCGCAAGGGTCGCAGGGCCTGCCGGTCTTCGTTGGCGTCATGCAGCATTCGACCGCCACCATAATCGAGATGATCCGCGACGGGCGCTGCCAGTCGCCGCTGGAGGGCGACATCTACATCGTCAACGATCCCTATCTGGGCGGCACGCATCTGATGGATGTGCGCTTCGCCATGCCGGTCTGGCGCGGCGGAAAAATCTTCTGCTGGCTGTCCAACACCGGCCATTGGCCCGATATTGGCGGCGCGGTGCCGGGCGGCTTTTCGGCCTCGGCGACGGCTGTCGAGCAGGAGGGGCTACGGTTGCCGCCGGTGAAACTGTTCAAGGGCGGAAAGCTCGACCCGGAAATCTATGCAATCATCTGTTCGAATATCCGCGTCGCCGACCAGCGCATCGGTGACATCTCCGCGCAGGCGGCAGCACTGCGCGTCGGCGAGGAGCGTCTATGCGCCGTCCTCGACCGTTACGGTGACGAAACGGTGCTTGCGGCCATTGCCGAATTGCGCAAGCGTGCGGCCGCCCAAATGCGCGCTCATATCGCCGCCATTCCGGACGGGACCTACCGCGCCAAGGCCTTCGTCGATTCGGACGGCGTGGTTGACCTGCCGCTGACCATCGCGTTTGCGGTGGAGAAGGTCGGCGATACGCTCACTTTCGACTTTGCCGGTTCGAGCCCGCCCTGTGCCGGCCCGATGAACAGCGTGCTCGCCACCACGCTGTCCTCGGTCTATCTGGCCATGCGCCATATCTTCCCTGACGTGCCGATGAGCGCCGGCGCCTTCGAGCCTCTGCTGGTGAAGCGGCCGGAAGGGACCTTCCTCGACGCGCGCTATCCGCGGCCGGTGTCGGGCTGCGCGGCGGAGGTGTCGCAGCGCATCGCCGAGGCCGTGTTCGCCGCACTCGTGCAGGCTCTACCGGACAGGGTGACGGCTGCTCCTGCCGGCTCCAGCGGCAATTTTGCGCTCGGCGGTCACGACCCGGCGCGCGGCCGCGATTATGTCATGTACCAGATTTCGGGCGGCGGCTATGGCGGCAATGCCGGCCATGACGGGCTGTCCAATGGCTGCTCGACCATCGGCATCTCGAAATCGCCGCCGGTGGAAATCATGGAACAGGCCTATCCGGTGCTTTACCGGCACTATGCGTTGCGCGAGGGTTCTGGTGGGGCAGGTGAAAGGCGCGGCGGCTTCGGCCTTGCCTATGAGGTGGAACTGTTGCGGGGCGAGGCGCGCGCCTCCTTCGTCATGGATCACGGCCGGGTCGGGCCACAGGGCGTGCGCGGCGGCAGGGATGGCGCGGTCAACACCGTGACGGTGTACCGGGACGGGCAGGCGCATGTGCCGCCGCATCTTTCCAAGGAACAGGACATTGCGCTGAAGGCGGGCGACCGGGTTGCGGTCGGCACACCGGGCGGCGGCGGCTATGGCGATCCGCTCCGCCGCGACCCGGCGCTGGTGATGAACGATGTAAGCCTCGGCTACTACACGTGCGAACAGGCGGCGGAACTGTTCGGCGTGGTGTTGGATGAGGCCGGTGCGGTGGATGGAGCGGCGACGGCGACACGGCGGGCTGGCGGAAAGTGACGAACGGATATACCGCCGGTGCGAGAAAACGGCGGCGCGCGTCTATGCCAGCCTGGCGAGCAGCTTGAGGAATGTGGCCACCTCCTTGGGCGACAGCGGCGACAGCGTCTCCTCGGTGATGCGTGTGGCGAGCGGGATCAGCGCATCGACCGTGCGGCGGCCTTCGACTGTCAGGCTGACCAGCAGGCGGCGCCTGTCCCCGTCATGGCGGGAAAGCTCCACCAGCCCGCGCGCCCGCAGCCGGTCGATGACGCCCTTGACGGTTGCGGCATCCATGGCGACCAGCGCGCCAAGCTGGTTCTGCGAGGTGTCGCCGCCGACATCGCGCAGCTTGGCGAGTGCCGCAAATTGCGGCGGCGTCAGGTCGCTGATGTAGGAGGAGAAAATGGCGACGTGGCGCTGCTGCGCGCGCCGCAGGATGAAGCCGACCTGATCCTGGAGGTGATATTCTCCCGATTCCGACTCCTCAGCATCGACAAGCTTGAGGATATTGTCTTCGCCGGTCACCGCAACCCGTCCCAGGCCTTGATGTCTTCCGCCTTCAGGCCGCCCATGCGGTTATGGATGCGCGGGCCGCAGGCCATTGCGAGACAGAACACGATCTCGTCCGCGCGCGGTCCGTCGCTCAGCCCCACCTCCATCGCGTCGAAATGGCTGCGCACATAGGCGGCGTTGATATGGCCGAGCGGCACGTCGATGCGCGCGCCGAAGGCCCCGACCTTCTTGGCTGAAGGCACGATCGCCTTGGCTTCGCCCAGTCGCTCGCGCATGGCATAACCCCCCGGCACATGCCACAGTGCGCCATGCTCCAACTCGCCGGCGGTTCCGACGATTGCACCCTTGCCGTAACCGTCGATCGCCTTGATGTCGTCGCCCAGAGCCGCAATCAGCCGGTCTGTGAGCATCAGGCCGAGCGGCTTCAAATCCTCCATGGCGCTTTCGAGATCGGCTTCATGGCGCCCGGCGAAGGGGTTCTTCACCACCGCAAGCGCTGCGGCACGCCGGCGCGGCGTGGCCGGGGCCGGACCGCCATCGTGGATGATCTCTTCGGTCAATACCGCGATTTTGCGGATGGGGAATCTAGGCATTGGGCAACTCCTTGGAAATCTCTGTGTGCGCGGTGATAGGCCGAGACCTTTTGAGGGGGGTATCGTCGAGCGCAACCGTGCCGAAGAATCGCATATCACCACCCAGAAACAGCGCGGCCGCCTCGATCAGGCCACGCCGCCAAAATTCCTCGGCAAGGGCGAACCCGCTACCGAGTGCGGAGGCGATCTCGCCGGGTTTGAGCGGGCCGACATCGACGGTGACCGGCCTGTCGCCGAGGTCGCTGTCCGGGGCGAGGTCACAGGCGGGCACACGCCGCACGGTTGGATGACCGGGCAAGTCGACCGCATTGGCGATCAGCGTTGCGGCGGCGTCAGCTTCCGCCGCCGTTTTCGCCAGCACGGTGACGGCGTCGGCAATGCCGAGCGAATAGCTGCGGCCGCGCCAGCCGCTGGTGGCGATGCCGCGCACCGGGTCGGCGAAGCCGATCATGATGCGGTCGGCAAATCCATGACCGGTGCCGGCAATGGCAGCTTTCATGACAGCGCCCTCGGCAAGATGAATGGCAATGTCACCGCCATCATTGACATAGGCTTTTTCAAGTCGCCGGCCGGTGCACATGGCGGCGAGCATCTCATCGGCCACCGCGCCTGCGACCGCCGCCATCGGCGTGATGAATGCGGGCGCATGGCGGCAGACGGCACGTTCCATGCGCTGTGCTATCACCCCATGGAAGGCGCGCGTCGTGGCGGTGGCCGGGCGGCGCAACTCGGCAAGTTCCTCCACCAGTCCCGTCAGCACCGTGTCGAAACGCGCTATCGCCTGTTCATAGGCGGCGCGGCGTTCGGCTTCCTCACCAAACGCTTCGATAATGAGGTCGATCGGCCCATGATTGAGGTGGAGGCGCCTGCCGTCGGCCAGCCATGCGATCTGCGGGCCGGTCATTTGCCGTGCCCTCCAGGGTCGGAGAGACGCAGGCCATGCAGCGGCGGCCATGGGTTGTCGCCGGGGGCAAGGCGGCGTTCGTGCCGATTGAAATAGGCGCCGCCGCCAGCCTCCACATCCTCGATCGTGCGGATTTCGTCGGCATAGCCGCCAAGCCGGAGATAATCGTCGCGGCGCAGCGTGAATTCGAGTGGCGCCACCAGCGCCGGTGTCGGTACATAGCCGAAGGCGTTGTCGGGCACGCGGCTGACATCGACCATCAGCGTGATGCCGCCGCCCGGCCAGACATAGACGGGCGCACCGCCAACGGTGACATAGGTCTGGAGCCCATGGACGGAGCGGGTGAGATTGACCGGGTTCTCCACCACACCGGCTCGCAGCGATCCGCCTGCACCGCCGACGAACAGCACCGTGCACAGCGCCGGCTCGCAATTCTGCTCGATCAGGTCGACGGATTTGCGCAGCCGTTCAGGAAAAGGTTTTTCCACCGGTCGCAGGTCGTCATCGAGTTCGAAATAGGCGAATTGCTCGCCTGTGGTGGAAACCATCAGCAGCGACAGGCCGGGGTGTGCGCCCTTTTTCGGGTTCCACTCGCCGAGGATCGACAACGGGTCGGAGATCGTCGTGCCGCCCCAGCCAAGCCCGGGCTCGGAGACCTTGAAATAGCGACCGGGCGTGGAGCGGTGGCCGATCACCTTGATGCCGGTGTCCTGCCAGCCGAGCACCTTGCCGGCCTGGTGCTCGGAAACAACGCCGGTGATGTGGTCGTCGACCACCACCACCTCGTCCACCAGGCCGCGCCATTGTGTGGCAAACATGCCGATGGCGGCCGAGCCGCAGCCGACGCGCATGCGCTTTTCCGTCACGCCGTCGATGATGGGCGCGTTGCCGGCCTGGACGACGACACTGGCACCACCGTCGATCGACAGTTCCACCTTCTGCTTGTTGCACAGCGCAAGCAGTGTGGCGCAGGTGACGTGGCCCTCCGCTTTGGAACCGCCTGTCAGATGATTGACGCCGCCCAGCGACAGCATCTGCGAGCCATATTCGCCGGTGGTGACATGGCCGACCGCTTCGCCTTCGGCACGCACGGTGGCGGTTTCGGGCCCCAGGAAACGGTCTGTGTCGATCTTCATTTTGGCGCCGCAATAGGAAAATATACCCTCCGTCACCACGGTGACGAGATCGACGCCCGCGACCTCCTGGCTGACGATGAAGGGCGCGGGTTTGTAGTCGGGGTAGGTGGTGCCGGCGCCGATGGCGGAAACGAAGCGGCGGCCGGTATTGACCAGTTCTCCGCTCCAGGCCTCGCCCTCTCCGGCAAATGGGACGGAACTGCCGCCGGTTTCGGTGTGGTATTCGAGGATCGTCACCGGATCGAGCCTCACGATCCTGCCATCTACATTGCCATAGCGGTCGCAGGCTCCGGTGCGGCCTTCGGCGATGTAGCACATGACCGGGCAGGCGTCGCAGCGGAGCTTTTCGCCGACCTGTTTGGCGCCGGGATCATGCGTCTCGAAGCGTTCGGATATCTCGCTCATCGTCCCGCCTCCCTTATCGCGGCGCGGATGCGCGATGGCGTTGCCGGGATTTTCGTGACCGGAACGCCGGTGGCATGGCGGATCGCGTTGAGGATGGCGGGCGCGGTCGGGATCAGCACATGCTCGCCCAACCCTTTGGCACCGAAGGGTCCTTCCGGGTCCGGAACTTCTATCAGGATGGTTTCGATCGGTGGAACGTCGCCGATGGTGGGAATGAGGTAGTCGTGCAGGTTCTCGGTGCGGCCGGGGATATATTCCTCCATCAGCGCCATGCCGATGCCTTGCGCGATGCCGCCTTCGATCTGGCCTTGTGCCAACAGGGGATTGATCGCGCGGCCGACATCATGCGCGGCGGTGATCTTGACGAGCTTCACCGTGCCGAGCTTGAGATCGACTTCCAGTTCGGCAATTTGCGCGCCATAGCCGAACACGGCATAGGGCGTGCCCTGGCCCTTCGCGTCGAGCGGCGCCGTCGGCGGATCGTAAGTTTCCTCGGCGGTGAAGACGAGACCATCGGCATCGGGGGTTAGAGCGGAAAGGCCGATGCGGCGGGTAGCGTCGCCCTCGCGGATGATGAGCAGGCAACCTTCAAGGCTCAGCGCGGCATGATCGGAGACATTGGCGAAGCGGAGTATTTTTTCACGCAGGCTTTTCGCCGCCTTCTCGGCCGCCTTGCCGGAAACGAAGGTCTGGCGCGAAGCGGACGTCTTGCCGGCATCCGGCGTGATTGCCGTATCGGCGCTCCTCAGAGCGATCAGGGTCAGGGGCACGCCGAGCGCATCGGCGGCGATCTGGGCAATCACCGTATTGGAGCCCTGGCCGATATCGACAGCACCCTGATGTAGCACGACTTGTCCCTCGGGCGAGATGCCGAGCTTGATGGTCGAGGGATTGGGCAGCGAGGTGTTGCCGCAGCCATACCAGCAGGAGGCCACGCCGACCCCGCGTTTCATGTGCCCGTTTTCGGCATCGAAGCGCCCGGCATCGGCGAGCGCGCGTTGCCAGTGCGGCTTGAGCGCCTCCAGGCAATCGGCGATGCCGACACCTTCCTCAAGCAGTTGTCCCGTAACCGTTTCGGAGCCGTTCCGAAGCGCATTCTTCAGCCGGAATTCGAGCCGGTCGATGCCGGCCTTTATGGCGAGCGCGTCGTAAAGCGTCTCCTGGCAGATGGTGGCTTGCGGCACGCCGAAGCCACGAAACGCGCCGGAGATCGGTCCGTTGGTGTGGATAGCACGGCCAAGCGCCCGGTAATTTGGCGTCACATAGGGCCCTGACGCATGCACCGGCACGCGGTTCGCCACCGTCGGGCCCCAGCTTGCATAGGCGCCGGTGTCGAAATCGCCGGAAAAGACCATGCCGCAAATCCGGCCCTGCGCGTCGGCGCCGATGGTCGCCCGCATCGCGGCGGGATGGCGCTTGGTGGTCGATGTCATGGATTCGTCACGAGTGAAGCAGAGCGCCGCCGGGCGGCCGGTCTTCAGCGCCACCAGTCCGACCAGCGGCTGCACCGAGAGATCGAGCTTGGAGCCGAAGCCGCCGCCGGTCGCGGTCGGCACGATGCGGACCTTTTCAGGTGGCAGGCCAAGCAGGCGGGCGGTGTCGGCGCGGTCCATATAGGGCGCCTGCGTGCAGGCAGTGACGACCAGCGTATCGCCATCCATATGGGCAAAGCCCGCCTCCGGCTCGATATAGGCATGCTCGACATATGAAGTTTCGATCATATCCGAAACGATATGGGCGGCTGCGGCAAGCGCGGCTTCAGGATCGCCGTGCTCGACGAAACCCTGGGTGAGCAGGTTTCCGGGTCGGCCGGCATGCAGCAGCGCGGCATCGCCGGTCTGTGCGGTCTCGGTGTCCAGCAATGCGGGCAGTTCAGTCCAGGCGATCGGGAAGGCGGAAAGATCGAGAGATGCGATGGCGTCTGGCTCGCCGGCAATCACCGCCACCGCCTCACCGCGAAAGCGCGTACTGCCTTCTGCAAGCGCCGGTTGGTCGGCAAAGGGCGGAATGACGCCGAAGCGATTTTCGCCCGGAATATCCGCTGCGGTGTAGATGTCGACGATGCCGGGATGTTCGGCCTGATACGCCTCCAGATCGCCGAAGGCAAAGCGCGCATGGTGATGCGGCGAGCGGATGACGGCCAAGGCAAGCGCATCGGCCGGGAAGCTGTCGCCGCCGAATTTTTCGGTGCCGTTGATTTTGGCAATACCGTCAAGCCGGATCGGCGAGGCACCGACGGCATGGCCGGCGGGGGGCAGGCCGAGATCGAGTCCGCTGCCGGGGCGAGCACTATCCATCACCGCAGCGATAATCTTGCGATAGCCGGTGCAGCGGCACAACACGCCGCCGAGCGCGTCCCTGACCTCGTCTTCGGCCGGGTGCGGATTGCGCTCCAGCAGCGCGGTTGCCGCCATCAGCATGCCCGGCGTGCAGATGCCGCATTGGGCTGCGCCGTGCCGCAGGAACGAGGCTTGCAGCGCCGAGAGTCTGCCATTGCCAAGGCCCTCGACCGTGCGCACATGCGCGCCCGCGACGGAAGCGGCGGGCACGAGGCAGGCGCAGACCGGCTCGCCATCGAGCAGCACGGTGCAGGCGCCGCAATCGCCGGCATCGCAGCCGACCTTGGTGCCGGTGAGCCGCAATTCGTCGCGCAGCACCGAGGACAGGCGCTGGACCGGTGCGGCACTGACGGTGACGGCGCTGCCGTTGACGGTGAAGACGATTTCGCCGCGCGCGCTCATGCCGCCACCGCATTGGCGCTGGGTGGATCGGCGGCGGCCAGCACGGCCCGTGTGACGATCTCGCGCGCCGCTTCGCGCCTGTAGCCGGCGCTGGCACGGACATCGTCGATCGGTGCGAGCTCGCTCAGTTCGGCTGTCGCGATTGCCGTGGCGATGTCGGCTACAGCGATGCCGCGCAGCGCGGTTTCGACGCCGGTAAGGCGCTTCGCGACCGCCGAGCAGGAGCCCACCGCGATGGCGGCCTGTTTGACGATACCATCCGCGATGACAAGGCGGGCCGCGGCCATGGCGATGGATATGACCAGATAGCGGCGCGCGCCGAGCTTGAAGAAGGCGGAAGTGCCGGCAGTTGACGGCTTGGGGATGCGGATTGCGGTGACCATTTCGCCCGGCTGCAATGCGGTGCGCCGATTGCCGAGGATGAAGCGGTCGAGCGGCAGAAAGCGGGACGATGCCGTTGAGCGGATCTCTACCGCCGCATCGAGGGTGAGCAACGGCGGCACCCCATCCGCCGCCGGCGAGGCATTGCACAGATTGCCGGCGATCGAGGCCATGTTCTGGATCTGCACCGAGCCGACTTCGCGCGCGGCAAGCTTCAGTCCGTCGAAGGCGGCGGGCAGGTCATGGCAGATGAGATCGGTCCAGGTGGTGCGCGCGCCTATGATGACTTGGTCAGGCGTTTCGGCGATGCCGCGAAGTTCGCCAAGGCCGTTGATGTCCAATATGTCTTCGCGCGGTGGCCGGTTGCCCAGCGCCGGGTAGAAATCGGTGCCGCCCGCCAGAATCCGCCACGACCCCTCGCCGAGCAGCGCAAGCGCCGCTTCGATCGAGGTGGGTTTTGCGTAACGGATCACGCACTGCCTCCCGGTCGCGACGAATTCGGCAGGTCGCGGCAAATCCGCTCGAAGCAACCACTTTGCGCGTTCTTTGCCTGTGCGGGTGAGCACATGCGCGCTTGGTGGCGACCGCCAAATTCATTCGTACACAAATGATACCAGTGCCTTGGGGGAATTCAAGGCGCCGTTTCCTGTCGGATTGCGGCCATAACAGGCCGTTTTTGGCCGATTGGCGGTTGACGTGGGAGGCCTTCTGGACGACTTTCCGGCTTCAAAAATGACGGGTGGTGGTTACATGGCCGACGAGGCGCTGATCGTCATAGATGTACAGAACGATTTTTGTCCCGGCGGCAGTCTCGCCGTTGCGGGTGGCGACCAGATCGTGCCGCTGATCAACGAGATGATCGGCCGTTTCGAGCATGTGATCCTGACGCAGGACTGGCATCCGGCCGACCATTCGAGCTTTGCCTCCAGGCATCCCGGAAAACAGCCCTTCGAGACGATCGCCATGCCCTATGGCGAACAGACGCTGTGGCCCGACCATTGCATCCAGGGCTCAGGCGGCGCGGCGTTTCATCCGGCGCTGAAATGGGCGAAGGCCGAACTGGTGCTGCGCAAGGGTTATCACCGCAAGATCGACAGCTATTCGGCCTTCTTCGAGAACGACCGCACGACGCCGACAGGGCTGGCGGGCTATTTGCGCGAGCGCGGCATCGGTCGGCTCACGCTCGCCGGTCTGGCAACAGATTTCTGCGTCGCCTATTCGGCGCTCGATGCGGTCGCGCAAGGCTTCAATGTGACCGTGCGGCTTGATGCCTGTCGCGGCATTGACCTTGCCGGGTCGCTGGACCGGATGATCGGCCAAATGAAAGCGGCGGGCGTGACGCTCGCCTGAGGCAGATCGATCCAGAGACAGGAATTTCCATCAAAGCATGATCCCGAAAAGCGGGCAGCCGATTTTCGGGAACGATCATGCTCCGACAGACACGTGATGTAAGGGGGATAATTTCATGCGGCCATCAAACGCTGCGGCGGCGGGCCTTGCCGGTGCCGTGCTTCTGGGGACGACAAGCCTTGCGCTGGCGGCGGAAGAACATGGGTTGCCGGGTGCGACGATGTCGCTGTGGTGGGCGCTTCCCTTCATCGGCCTGCTCCTGTCGATCGCAACCGGGCCGCTGTTTTATCCGCATCTGTGGGAGCATCATTACGGCAAGATCACCGCTGCGTGGTCGGCATTGGCAGTGGTGCCGATGGCCTTTTTCTATGGCCTGCCGGTTTCCGCCGAGGCCGTGCTGCATGCGGTTCTGCTGGAATATATGTCCTTCATCATCCTGCTGTTTGCGCTGTTCACCATTGCCGGCGGCATATTGGTGGCCGGAAACATCCATGGCACGCCGCTGGTCAATGCGTCGCTCCTGGTCATCGGTGCGCTGATGGCCTCGGTGGTGGGAACGACCGGTGCCTCGATGATCATGATCCGGCCGATCATCCGCGCCAATGACAATCGTCCCTTCAATGCGCATGTCATTGTCTTCTTCATCTTCCTTGTCTCCAATATCGGCGGCTCGCTGACGCCGCTGGGCGACCCGCCGCTATTCGTCGGTTTCCTGCGCGGCGTCGAGTTCTTCTGGACGACGACGCATATCTTCAAGGAGACGCTGCTGGTCGGCGGTATCGTGCTGGCGGCCTTCGTCGTGCTGGATGTTGTCCTGCATCTGCGCGAGGGCGGCATGCCGAAGATCAAGGATCCGACGCCGGATTCGAAGGTGCGTATCCGCGGTCTGGCCAATCTGCCGCTGCTGGCCGGCGTGATCGGCGCCATCCTCATGTCGGCTGCCTGGAAACCCGGAATTTCCTTTTCGGTACAGGGTGTCGAAGTCGAGCTGCAGAACCTCGTGCGCGACGGCATTATCGTAGCGCTGGCACTGATCTCGCTGGTGGTGACCCGCAAGGAATATCGCTCGGCCAACGGCTTTGCCTGGGAGCCGATCAAGGAGGTCGCCAAGATATTTGCCGGCATCTTCATCTGCATCGTGCCGGTGGTGGCGATCCTGCGCGCCGGAATGGAAGGCGCCTTCTCACCGCTGGTGGAAATGGTGACTCTGCCTTCCGGTGAGCCCAACGACCTCGCCTATTTCTGGATGACCGGCCTACTCTCGTCCTTCCTCGACAATGCGCCGACCTATCTCGTCTTCTTCGAACTGGCGGGCGGCAATCCGCAGGAGCTGATGACGACGCTGGCTTCCACGCTGGTGGCCATCTCGGCCGGTGCCGTGTTCATGGGTGCCAATACCTATATCGGTAATGCGCCCAACTTCATGGTCTATGCAATCGCCAAGAACCAGGGCATCCGCATGCCGAGCTTCTTCGGCTACATGGCCTGGTCGGGCATTGTGCTGATCCCGACCTTTGTGCTGGTCAGCCTCGTGTTCTTCTGAGGCTGAAGGCCGGTCAGCCGACGCCGACATAGCGCTTGATCAGCGACGGGTCGCCGCGCAGCCGTTCGACTTCGACGGTTTCGCGGCTGCGGCCGTTCTCGATGAAGGTGACGCGGTCGGCAAGTGACAGCACCGCATCGACCCGCTGTTCGACCAGTATGGTGGAGACGCCGGTCGAGCGTAGGCTTGCCACCGTCTCGCGGATACGTGCGATCATCGAGGGCATCAGCCCTTCGGTCGGCTCGTCTAGCAAAAGCACCTCCGGCTCAAGGCAAAGGGCGCGCGCCATGGCAAGCATCTGCTGCTCGCCGCCCGACAGCGTGCCGGAGCGCTGCCTGAACCGCTCGCGCAGCACCGGGAACAGTTCCAGCACCCTTTCCCTTGTCGCTTGCCCCTTCCTCCGGGTCATCAGGCCGATCTCGATGTTCTCGGCGACGGTCATTTCGGCAAACAGCCGCCGGCCCTGCGGCACATAGGCGACGCCGGCTTTCGGCACCTCATGGGCCGGCAGCACCGTCAGTTCGGTGCCGCCGAGCCGGATCGAGCCGGCGCGGGCGGGAACCAGCCCCATGATCGCCTTCAAGGTCGTCGTCTTGCCGGCGCCGTTGCGGCCGAGCAGGCAATGCACTTCGCCCTGTTTCAGGGTAAGGCCAAGCCCGTGCAGCACCTGCACTTCGCCATAGAAGCAGTCGACCCCGGCGATGGCGAGCACGTCAGCCATGGTTTTCGGTCCCAAGATAGGCGCGCTGGACGGCCTCATCGGCGCGGATTTCCTCCGGCATGCCTTCGGCCAGGATCTTGCCGGCATTCATGACGGTGATGCGCCGGGCAAGCTCCATGACGACATCCATATTGTGCTCGATCAGAAGCACGGTGGCGGAACTGGCAATGTCGCGCACCAGCCCCATGAAGCCGTCGATCTCGCTGTCTGAGAGCCCCTGCGTCGGCTCGTCGAGAATGAGCAGGCGCGGCTTGAGCGCGAGACCCATCGCCACTTCCAGCAGGCGCTGATGGCCGTAAGAGAGAGCACCGGCTTGTATGTTGGCGCGGTCGGCAAGGCCGGTGTGCTCCAAGGCGCTCATGATCGCCGCGTGCAGGTGGGTTTTGGCACGGCCATCTTCCAAGGTGCGCTGCGCCGGCAGCGCGACATTGTCGTAGGCGCTGAGATTGGGAAAGACGCTGGTGATCTGGAACGTATAGGCAATACCGCGTCGGACCCGCAGATGCGCGGGCATATGGGTGATGTCCTCGCCGTCGAAGACGATGGTGCCGGAGGTCGGCGGAACCCGGCCGCATACCAGGCTGACAAAGGTGGTCTTGCCGGCGCCGTTGGGCCCGATGATGGCGCGGATTTCGCCGGTCGCCAGCGAGAAATCGACGCCATCCACCGCGCGCAGTCCGTCATAGGCTTTCGTGAGCCCGCGCGTGGTCAGGAGCGGCGTCATGGCAGCCACCCTGCCCAGCGCGCGCGTATGGTGCCCAGTATGCCTTTCGGGAAGAAAAGCACGAGCAGGATGAGTGCGATGCCGACGATGAGCAGATAGGCCGAGGTGTAGCTCGAAGTGATGTCGATGACATAATACATGAACAGCGTGCCGATGAACGGGCCGAGCGTGGTGGCGGCACCGCCGAGCAGCACCCAGAGCAGGGGCAGGATCGAATATTGTACGCCGGCAAAGGTTGAGCCGGCATAGCCGAAGAGCAAGGCATAGGCGGCGCCTGCCGTGGCGCAGATCGTGCCCGACAGCACGACCGCGGCTAGCTTGTTGGCGAAGGTGTCGTAGCCAAGCATGCGCGCACGGTCCTCGTTTTCGCGGATCGCCACCAGCACCCGGCCGAAGGAGGAGCGCACGGCAATAAGCGTGGCGAAAAGCACGATCGCGAATATCGCCAGCGCCAGCAGGTAGCGCGTCGTCGGGTCGGTGAGGTTGAGATAGAAATCGCCGACAAAGAAGCGGCGTATCTCCTGGCTAAGCACGATGCCATCGTCGCCGCCGGTCCATTCGGCGAAGTAGAAGGTCAGCAGATAGAATACCTGCGCGAACATCATGGTGACGATCATGAAGGCGACACCGGTGGTGCGCAGTGCCAGAAGCCCGATGGCGGTGGATAGGGCAGCCCCACAGGCAATGCCGGCTGCAAGCCCGGCGGGAATGCTCCAGCCGAGATGGTAGACGCTGAGGCCGGCGCCATAGAGGCCGGCGGCAAAGAACATGGCGTGGCCGAGGCTGAGCAGCCCGGTATAGCCGAACAGGATGTTGTAGCCCATGGCGAAGACGGAAAGCAGCATCACGCGGGCAAGCACGGCGTGATGATATTCCGGCAGGACGAAATTCAGCGCAAACAGCAGCGCGACCACACCCGCGTGCAGGACGAGGATTCGAGGAGGAAGGGCGGAACTCCTCATTTTGCGGCCGACCCGAACAGACCCTGCGGCCGGAACACCAGCACCATGGCAACCGCCAGCGTGGCGATGATCTTGGCAAGCGTCGGCGAGAAGAAGGCGGAGATGACGCCGTCCGATACGCCGATCAGCAGGGCGGCCACCACCGTGCCGCGCAGCGAGCCGAGCCCGCCGATGATGACGACGATGAAGGACAACAGCAGCGGGTTGAGGCCCATGAGATAATGCGCCTGGGTGATGGGTACGATGAGCACAGCAGCGATGGCCGCCAGCATCGCGCCGAGCGCGAAGACGCCGGCATAGACGCGCCCGACCGGAATGCCGAAGGCCTGCGCCGTCTCGCGGTCATATTGGGTAGCACGCATGACGAGGCCGATGCGCGTGCGGGTGAGCACGAACCAGGTGAAAATTAGCAGCAACGCCGAAGTGGCGATTATCGAAAGCTTGTAACCGGAATAGCCGAACCACGGGAACAGGATGCGATAGGTGAAGGGCGCATCGACGGGGCGCGCCTGCGGGCCATAGAAGGTCAGCGCCAACTGCTGGATGATGTAGAGCAGGCCGATCGTGGCGACGATGGTCGCCTCGGGCTCATAGTTCAGTCGCCGCAGCACCAGCCGGTCGGCGGCAAAGGCCACCGCGCCGACGATGAGCGGGCTGATCGCCAGTGCGGCCAGGAAGCCGATGGCCGGATGGCCGCTGACCAGCGAGGCAATCCACCAGGCAAGCACCGCGCCCAACATGAAGAACTCGCCATGGGCGACATTGACCACGCGCATGACGCCGAACACCAGCGACAGGCCCAGCGCCATCAGCGCCAGCACGGCGCTGGTGACGAGGCCTTCGAGCGTGGCCAGCAGGAGATGCGGTCCGAAAGCCATTCAGAATGTCTTCGTGTCACGCCGGCAGACTCTGCGCCGCCCTTCACGCTTACCCTCTCCCCGTAAACGGGGCGAGGGCGATGTTGACGTTGCGGCCATCCATCTTCCCCCCGCTTGCGGGGAGAAGACGCCGGCAGGCAGATGAGGGGCGGCAAAAAACGTCGACGGCGTTTCGTAGCTGCTCACAGCGGCTGCGTCGTGTAGTCGGCTTCGACCTCGTAGTGCCCGTCCTCGATCGAGGTGCGGTGCACGACATTCAGCTTGCCGCCTTCGAGTTTGGAAATGTTCTGGTGGCCATAGCACTGGTGGTTCTTGCCGTTGAAGACCTTGTCGCCCTGAGGATGCTCATTGCCTTCCTTGAATTCGGTCAGCGCCTCGGTCGCCTCGATCAGCTTGGCGCGATCTTCAGGACCCTTGTAGCCGCTGTCCTCCATCGCCTTCTTGATGACATAGAGCGTTTCCCAGCAGCCGAACATATGGGCGGCGGTTGAGACGTCCTTGGGATCACCTACGGCGGCACCGTTGTCGTCGATGCCGACGGCAGCGCGATAGACCTTCTGCGCGTCTGAATCATTCGGCTGGGCATAGCGCGGCGAGCCTTCCCAGAAATGGCTGCCGTCGAGGAATTCCAGGCCGGGGCTGTTGATGTCGACGGCTTCGAGCGAGTCGATGAAGCCGAAAAGCTGTGGCCGGTTGGAGCCGTAGAACTCGCCGAGTTCCTTGACGAAGGTAAGCACCGCCGGCCCGACCATGACGTGATAGATGACTTCGGTCTCAGCCGGAATCTGCGGAAAATAGCGGGTAAACGAGCTCTCCGTGGGTGGGATCGCGATCTGGGCGATGACCTCGGCACCCTGCGCTTTCAAGGCCGGCGGCAGATAGTCGCGATGGTCGTAGCCGAAAGCGTAATCGGGGAAGATCATCGTGACCTTCTTGCCGGCATTGGCGGCGATCCAGGGAGCGACCGAGGTAACCTGGCTGCGCACATCGGTGATGCCCGGCTGGAGGCAATAGCGGTTCATCTTGCCGGAGGCGACGTGATAGCCCTCGCTGACCACATAATAGGGGATCTTCAACTCGCCTGCCGTCGGGGCCGATCCGGTGACGACATGGGAGAACAGCGTGCCATAGACGATATCGGTCTTGTGCTGGCTGGCGAATTTGGCGACCACTTCGGCGCCGCGCTTGGCGTCGGTGCCGTCATCCTCGACGATGATCTCCACCGGGCGGCCATTGATGCCGCCGGCATCGTTGATCAACTTGACGGCGGCATTGGTCGTCTTTTCATACCAGCGGCCATAGGCGGCGCCGATCCCGGTGCGGTGGCACTGGAAGCCTATTCTGATGGGGGCGGCGCTTTGCGCCTGCGAATAGCGCACGAAACCGGGCGCGGCGGCAAGGCCTGCCGAAGCGGCCACGCCTTTCAGCACGGTACGACGATCGAGGCGCAGGCGCGCCGGGCCTGGGTTGGAGATTGTGTCAGTCATGCCGGCTCCCCTTGTCCTGGCGGTTGCGTTGTCGGTTCGTTATTTCAAAACGACGACTGCATAGATGTTCGGTAGAATTACCGGATTTCTGACATGGCCATCGGGCTTCCGCAAGGGAAATGGCCTCCGGCTTCCCGTCAGCCGGCGGTCGGCGTCGAAAGCAGCCAGAGGCCGAAGACGGTATAGAAGATCATCAGGACGGTCAGCGGAAATTGGCTCATCGTCGCACGCCGCGCATCTTCATGCAGGCGAAACGCCAGAGCATGGGCGATGAGGACGGCAAGCGCATGGCCGGCGATGATGGCCACCGCCTGTGCATTCCACAAAGCCCAGGCGGAATCGTGGCCGGCGACGATGCCGGCCTCGACATGGAAATGCGCCGTGCCCAGCAGGTTCCAGCCGAGTGAGAACGGATCGGACAGTGCGACCAGCGCATATTGGCCATCGACCAGCAGAGCGGTGAGATAGTGCGAGAAATGATAAACCAGCGCGATCGGCGCGATCGACCAGACCATCAGGCCGGCGACATCCGCCAAGGAATTTCCGCTTGCCGCCAAGCGCTCGCCAAGCCGAACAGCGGCCAGATAGGCGCAGGACAGCGCGGCAAATGTCAGCATCAGGCCGAGCGTGTTAACGGCCATGACTGCTGAGCGGCCCGGAAATTCGAGCGGGTTGATGCCGATCAGGCCAAGCCAGAAGAATGTCTTCGACAGGCCGTCGAAGGAGACCGAACTCAGCACCAGCAGCAGGAAGGCGATGCCGCTGACCGGCAGCGGCTTGGCGTGCCACAGCCTGGCGCCTGGCCAGCAGAGCGAAAGACGGACACGTCGATTGCCGGCCGCCGCCTCGGTGACGGCGAACCGCGATATCATGCCGAAGAAGACTGACAGGAATTCGCTGCGGCGGCTCCAATCATTGTAACCGAACGCGATCATCAGGACGAAGCTTGCGAGCCAGTAGAGGCCGGCGGCCGAAGCAAGCCGCGCCGGATCGTCGGGGGCGGGGTCGATCAGCTCGAACCAGGCAAAGGCGAGAAACAGCAGGACCGCGGGCCAATAGCCTGGCCGCTCCGGCATGGTGCGATGCTTGATGGCGGGAAAAAGGGCCGCGAGAAGCCGCCATGGTCCGTACCACGGGTTGATCCATGACCAGAGATTGCCGAACACGCCCTGGACAAGCGTCATCCCGACCCAGAGCAGCGTCCAGATCGTCAGCGGCAGCGGGTTCGACAGCGGATCACGGCTGCCGAACAGACCGGCCGCGACAAGGGTTGCGAACAGGGCGAAGGCACAGAGGCTGGCGAGGACGCGTAAATCCTTGCTGATCGAAAAAAGTGCAAGCCGCTGTGCGGCCAGGCGTTCGAGCAGCTTCGGCGGCAGGATAGCAAGCACGAGGAAGCTTGCCGCGACCGCGATCGCCCCGCCGGCAATATAGTAGTCGGTGGGCAGGAGCAGCACATGGCCACGCTCGGAAGCATGCGCGAATGCGGGGCCTGTCCATAGGGCGCAGAGGAGGGCAGCTGGTAAAGCCGCGATCGGAAGCCTTGAGCTCGATGCACCCCCCTCTGTCCTGCCGGACATTTCTCCCTTTGAGAGCAGGGGAGTTGCATGTGGAATTCGACCCCCACGCCGGTTTGCTTTGCAAACCACCTCTCCCCCGCTCGACGGGGGAGAGGAAATGCCGGCCGCAACGCTGCCACTCTTCCTCTCCCCTTTTGAGGGGGGTGAGGAGCGGTCGGCGGAGCCGATCAATCGACAACGATTTGTCGATTGAAGCGACGAACGCCCGGAGCCATAGCGAAGGGCAGGGTCCGGCAGGACAGAGGGGGGTGAGATGGAAAGCCGGGGCGTCAAAGATATGCTCCCGTTCAGGCCGGCTTCACACCTTCACCAGATGCTCGACGCGGTCCTTCTCGCCGAAAATCTGCAGATAGCGCTCGATGGTCTTGCGGTCGCCGGTTGCCTTGGCCGGGTTGTCGGAAAGCTTCACCGCATTGCGGCTATTGACCTTGGTGACCTTGCAGACAAGCGAAATGGCGTTGAGGCCCTTGACCTCCTTTGGCGCGCAGCCCTCGAAATCGTTGGTGAGATTGGTGCCCCAGCCGAAGGCCATACGCACCTTGCCGTGGAAATGCCGGTGGGCTTCCTCGATGGTGTCCACCTCCAGACCGTCGGAGAAGATGAGCAGCTTCTTCCTGGGGTCGACCCCCTTCTCGCGCCACCAGGCCATGATCTTCTCGCCGGCCTCGACAGGCGGTGCGCTGTCAGGGCGAAAGCCGGTCCATTTCGCAACCCAGTCGGGCGCGTCGCGCAGGAAGGCGGTGGTGCCGAAGGCATCCGGCAGCACGATGAGCAGGTTGCCGCCATAATAGCGCTGCCAGTCCTGCAGCACCTGGTAGGGCGACTGCTTGAGCTCTTCCACAGTGTCGGTCAGCGCGGCAAGCACCATGGGCAGTTCATGCGCATTGGTGCCAAGCGCTTCCAGGTCGGTATCCATGGCAAGCAGCACGTTCGACGTGCCGGTGAAGGCGGCGCCGATGCCTTCCTTCAGCGCCTCAACGCACCAGCGCTGCCACAGGAAGCTGTGGCGGCGGCGGGTGCCGAAGTCGGAAATGTTGAGATCCGGCAGCCGCCGCAGCCGCTCGGTCTTGGCCCACAGCTTGGCCTTGGCGCGCGCATAAAGCACGTCGAGCGCGAATGGTCCGAACGGCTTCATGGCTGCGCGCGAACGCAGCTCGTTGATGATGGCAAGGGCAGGAATTTCCCACAGCGTCGTGTACATCCACGGCCCGTGGAATTCGAGTTCGTACTGACCGTCACGCTTCGACAGCTCATATTCCGGCAGTTGGAAATCCTCCAGCCAGGCAAGGAATTCCGGCTCGAATATCTGCTTGTGGCCGTAGAACGTGTTGCCGCCCAGCCAGATCATCTCCTTCTTGGTGAAACGCAGCGTGCGCGCATGGTCTAGCTGCTCGCGCAGTTCCTGCTCGTCGATCTCCTCGGCGATCCTGACGGAACTGGTGCGATTGATCAGCGAAAAGGTCACATCGACCTTGGGATACATGCCCCAGATCATCTGCAGCATCAAAAGCTTGTAGAAGTCCGTGTCGAGCAGGCTGCGCACGATCGGGTCGAGCTTCCAGGCATGGTTGTAGACGCGCCGGGCGATATCGGTTCTGGGCATGCGCCGGACCTTTGTGCTGTTTCCTGCTTCAGCCTCTTAGAGCATGATCCCGAAAGCGGAAACCGTCTCCGAAAAATCATGCGCCAGCAAAGAGATGCAGCATGATGAGGATTCCAGAAAAAGTCACCATGTTCCAGCTTCGAAATTACATTGAGGCTGCATGGATTGCCGCACCCGCTTGGCAAAACCTGGCTTATCCACGCTCAGCCTTTTTGTGGGCGCCGCTTGCGGATGCTGATCTGGCCCGCGACTGTCGTCTCGACCCGGCCCAGCGCTTCTTCGCGCTCTGCAAACAGCCAGTCGATGAAGAGCTGGACGATGGGCGTCGCCCGCGCTTCGGTCCGGCAGACGACATAGAAGGCATCGACCGCCGGAACCGAAAGATTGAACGGCGACACCAGTTGCCCCCTGGCCAGCAGGCCGCTGGCGGTGACCGTATCGCCCAGGGCGACGCCATTGCCGTGGACGGCTGCCTCCGTGGACAGCTGCGCGTCGCTCAGGCGCAGTTCGCGTGCCGGCTTGAGGCCGAGCGCATCAGCCGCCGCCAGCCAGATGTGCCATTCGCGGCCGTCATCGCCGTGCAGCCTGGTGTGGTCGGCAAGATCGCGGATGGTGCGGATCGGACGGTTGTTTATCAGCGTCGGGCTGACTACCGGGAACAGCTCGATGCTCGACCACTTCTTGAACCAGCAATCGGTCCAGCCGCCATCGCCATAATGGACGCAGATGTCGATGTCGGCAGCGCGGACATCTTGCGGATCGTTCGAGGCGATGAGCCGCAACGCGACGTCGGGGTAGCGCGCGGTGAAGTTGCCGAGGCGGGGAATGAGCCACAGCGAAAGCAGCGCCGGCACGCAACTAACCACCAGCGAGCCCGAACTGCTGGGCCGCGTCATGCGCGCGGTTGCAGCCGCTATGCCGTCAAAGGCGCTGGATACGGCCGGCAGCAGTTCAGCACCCTGCGCGGTCAGCTTCAGCCGCTGCCCGACCCGTTCGAATAGCTTGACGCCGAGCGACAGTTCCAGCGCGCGGATCTGATGGCTGATGGCGCCGTGGGTGACGTGCAACTCGCCGGCCGCCTTGGAAAGCGAACCATGCCTTGCCGTTGCCTCGAAGGCGCGCAGCGGGTTGAGCGGAGGCAAGCGCTTGGTCATCGATTGCCATGTCCTGGCAGATTAGCTGTGAGAAATTCTCACATATGAGGCTATAACAATATCAATTGATTTTTCAATGAGCCTATCCAAGAATCCGCTGCGGCTGGATGATGTCCGAACGCATAAGGGAGGTGGCTATGGGTTTCGACGCAAGCAAGCTCGAGGCGCTGCGCCGCAAATATGGCGAGAGCCATGGCGGTGAATTGTTCAATCCGCAGTTCCGGCGGGTAGCTGACAAGATATTCTCCAAAAGCGGCACACGGCTGGCGCCCTATTCCGGGATACCGACCTTTCTCACCGCACCTTACAGGCAGGTAGACAACGACAATCCCGATTTCGGCGATCTTCAGGTCGCCATGATCGGCGTACCGATGGACCTTGGCGTCACCAACCGTACCGGTTCGCGCTTCGGCCCGCGCGCCTTGCGAACCATCGAGCGCATCGGTCCTTACAACCATGTGCTGGACTGCGCGCCGGTGCAGGATTTGCGTGTCGCCGACATCGGCGATGTCAGCTTCCAGAGCCGCTACCGGCTCGAACTCAGCCATGAAGACATCGAGCGGCGCATCGGCCAGATCGTCGAGGCCGGCGTGCTGCCGCTATCGGTCGGCGGCGACCACTCGATCACTCATCCCATCCTCAGGGCGGTGGGCGGCAAGCGTCCGGTCGGCATGATCCATATCGATGCGCATTGCGATACCGGCGGCGCGTACGACCTGACCAAGTTCCACCATGGCGGCCCCTTTCGCAACGCCGTGCTCGACGGCGTGCTTGATCCGACGCGCACCATCCAGATCGGCATCCGCGGATCGGCCGAATATCTGTGGGAGTTCACCTATGAATCCGGCATGACGGTGATCCACGCCGAGGAGGTGAGCGGCATGGGCATTCCGGCAGTGATCGAGAAGGCAAGGCAGATCGTCGGCGATGGCCCGACCTATCTGTCCTTCGACATCGACAGTCTCGACCCGGCCTTCGCACCCGGCACCGGCACGCCGGAGGTCGGCGGGCTGACGACGCGCGAGGTGCTGGAAATCCTGCGCGGCCTCAAGGGGCTGAACCTCGTCGGTGGCGATGTGGTGGAGGTTGCGCCGCAATATGATTCCACCACCAACACGGCTCATGCCGGTGCGCAGGTGCTGTTCGAGATATTGAGCCTGATGGTGTTCAGCCCGGCAATCTAGGGTCAGGATCTATTAATATGATCGAAATGGCGCCTGAAACGGCAAGGAAATGCAAGGAGAAGGCCGATGGTCGATGTGGTTCCATCGGCCGAGGACTTCGACGCGGCAGTTCGAAGCCGTTTCGGCGTCCTGCGGATGTGGTCCATCTGGCCGGCAACGTCGTCGCGAAAGGACTTGAAAGCCCCCAGGCTTCCTGCGCCTTCGCTCCTCGTATCCGGCCAGATGGCCTCACACCATTTCGACCAGATTAATAGATCCTGACCCTAGAACAGGACGGCCTGAACGAAAAAGCGTTATAACGACAGGGAACGTGCCGGCAGGGCCGGCGATGAACGGAGGAGACCGACATGACCGCATTTCTGGACAACAGATTGACCCGTCGCGGCGTGCTTGCCGCAGGCACGGCCGGCGCCGCGCTTCTTGCCATGCCGGCGGTGCTGAGGGCGCAGGACAAGTCGCTGAAGATCGGCGTCTATGGCGGCTATTTCAAGAAGTCCTTTGACGAACACATCTTTCCCGAATTCACCAAGGCGACCGGCATTGCCGTCGAATCAATCGCGGAGCCGACGGGCGAGGCCTGGCTGGTTCAGCTCGAACAGGCGGCCAAGGCCAACCAGGCGCCGGCCGATGTCTCGATGATGTCGCAGACCTCGACCTTGAAGGGACAGGCGACCGAATTGTGGACGCCGATCGATCTTGCCAGGATCAAGAGCGGCGGCGACCTCCTGGAGCGCTTCGTCAACAAATATCCCGACGGGCGCGTAGCCGGCGTCGGTGCGGTGGCGTGGTACATCACGCTGGTCACCAACACCGACGTCTACAAAGAGGCGCCGACTTCCTGGGCGGCCCTGTGGGACCCGGCCAATGCCGACAAGCTCGGCCTGCTGGCGCTTGCCTCGAACTCCTTCCTGCTGGAAGTGACGGCCAAGACCTATCTGGGCGGCACCAATGCCCTCGACACTGAGGAAGGGCTGTTGAAGGCCTTCGAGAAGCTGGCGGAGGTAAAGCCCAATGTCCGGCTCTGGTATCGTGACGAAGCGCAGTTCGAACAGGCGCTGAAATCCGGCGAGATTCCGATGGGCCAGTATTATCACGACGTCACCGGCCTTGCCGCTGCCGATGGCCAGCCGGTGCGCTCGACCTTCCCGAAAGAAGGCGGCATCCAGGATTCCGGCAACTGGGTCCTGTCGCGCGCCTCCACCAAGGTGGAGGAAGCGCATGTCTTCATCGACTATATGAGCCAGCCGGCAATCCAGGGCCTGATGTCGCGCAAGGTCGGCACCGCGCCGACGCTGAAGAAAGAGGTGCTCGATTTGTCGCCCGAGGAGTTCGCGGCCGTGTCGTCGGACATTGATCCGATCATCCCGCGCTACGACCTCTACACGACCAAGGCCGACTGGATTAACCAGAAATGGACCGAGCTGATCGTAGGGTGAGCTGCCGGTTCGCGAAGCGAAGTAATCGTGCCGGTGGCACGATTACAGGCCAGCGAACGCCGGGACGCTGCGGAGCAGCGGGGACCCCGGCCGGGGGAGGCATGATGCAACCCTCTTCACCCGGCCTCCGTTACGCTCGACTGACCTCTCCCCGCCGGGGAGAGGAGAAATGTCGGCGGCACGCTTCCCTCTTCTCCCCAGCGGGGAGAAGGTGGCGCGTAGCGCCGGATGAGGGGCAGATTAATAGGTCCTGATCCTAACCTATTTATATCCAGCAGGTATGCCATGTCCGGCCTGTCATTGAACGACATCACCAAGGAATTCGGCAATTTCACTGCCGTCGACCAGGTGACGCTGAATGTACCGCACGGAACCTTCGTGTGTCTGCTCGGGCCATCGGGCTGCGGCAAGACCACGCTGTTGCGCATGGTGGCCGGGCTGGAGGAGCCGAGCGCCGGAACCATCGTCCTTGACGGTCAGGACATAACCTCGGCGCCGACGCATAAGCGCAATTTCGGCATGGTGTTCCAGTCGCTGGCGCTGTTTCCGCATCTGACGGTGGGCGACAATATCGCCTATTCGCTGCGCATCAGGGGCGCTTCCAGGGATGAGCAGAATACGCGCGTCGATGAGCTTTTGAAGCTCATCCATCTGCCGGGCTTTGCCGATCGGCCGGTGGCCAAGCTTTCCGGCGGCCAGCGCCAGCGCGTGGCGATTGCCCGAGCGCTCGCATTGTCGCCGCGCCTGTTCCTGCTCGACGAGCCGATGTCGGCGCTCGATGCCAAGCTGCGCGAATCCATGCAGGTGGAACTGCGCCAGTTGCAGCAACAACTCGGCATCACCACCATTGTCGTCACCCATGACCAGCGCGAGGCGATGACCATGGCCGATCTGGTGGTGGTGATGGGCGAGGGCCGGATCAGGCAGGCCGCCGCGCCGGTGGAAATCTATCGCCGCCCGGCCGACGCCTTCGTCGCCGATTTCATCGGCTCGACCAATCTTCTGGAGGTGAGTGCCGACAGCGCCGGCCGCGCGACGGTGCTGGGCACGGCTGTTGCCGGCCTTGAACTTCCCGCGCAGGTGGCGCACGCGTCGATCTCGATCCGCCCCGAGGACATTCATCTTACAACGCCCGGCAATGGCGCGATCACCGGCACCGTGACCTTCATCCGCGATCTCGGCGGCACGGTCGAAACCTTCGTGGAAGCCTCCGGCAAGACCATCGTCGCGGTGGCCACGCCGCGCGAGCGGCCGAATGTGACGGTCGGCGCCCAGGTCGGCATCGTGCTGCCGCCCGAAAGCTGTGTGGTGCTGAAAAAATGAGAGGCGCAGCATCCTCCATATGCGACTTCGCCGGGGGCGAGGTGGTTGCATCTGGAATTACCCCCACCCCTAACCCCTCCCCACAAGGGGGAGGGAAATCCTGCCGCCCGGGCCGCCGGCACCAGCATTCAACGCCATCGGCACCCATGACGGCGAAACCATCCCCCTCCCCCTTGTGGGGAGGGGTTAGGGGTGGGGGTACAAGGTCGGCACTTTCTCTTCACACGGAGCGTCGCCCATGAGACGCGAAGCGCCAAAAGCGATCACCGACTACGCGCCGCTGCTCTTTCCGGCTCTGATGCTGATCGTGTTCTTCGTGGTGCCGTTCTCGACCATGATCGCGGTGAGCTTCTTCAAGCGCCAGCAGGGCGGCTTTTACACGCCCGATTTCGTGCTCGACAATTATGCGCGCTTTCTGTCGACCTTCTTCGGCACGGTGCTCGGTTTTTCGCTGATGCTGGCCGTTCTGGTGGCGGTGTGCTGCGTCGCCATTGCTTTCCCCTTCACCTATCTTTTGACCAAGCGCTCGCGCAAGGTGCAGACGCTCTGGCTGGTCGGGCTTCTCTCGGTGCTGTCACTGTCGGAGGTCATCATCGGCTTTGCCTGGTCGACGCTGTTTTCGCGCACGGCAGGCATTACCAATCTTCTGGTTGCGCTTGGATTGATGGCCGAGCCGCAAGCCCTGCTGCCGAGCTTCGGCGCGGTGCTGACCGGCATGGTCTATCAGGCACTGCCCTATACGATTCTCGTTCTTTACCCCGCGCTGGTGCGGCTCGACCCCACATTGCTCGAGGCTGCGCGCACGCTTGGCGCCTCACCGGTGAAGGCCTTTTTCAACGTGGTGACGCCCGCACTTCGCAACACCATAGTGGCGACCTTGATCATGGTCTTCGTCTTTGCGCTTGGCTCCTATTTGCTGCCGCAGATTCTCGGGCGGCCGCGGCACTGGACCCTGTCGGTGCTGATCACCGATCAGGCGATCTACCAGTCGAACATGCCGTTTGCCGCCGCCATGGCCGTGTTCCTGGTGCTGATCTCGCTGGCGCTGGTCGGGCTTACCCTGCTGGTCGGCCGCAGGGAGGCTGCGGCATGATCGAGAAATTTCTGCGCCGGCTATATTTCATCGCTGTTGCGCTGTTCCTCGCCGCGCCGCTGATCGTGGTGCTCGGGGTCTCCGTCAATGAAAGGCAGGACCTGGCCTTTCCGCCGAAGGGCTTCTCGCTGGCATGGTATGCGCAGATATTTACCGATGAGGGCTGGCGCAATGCGCTGTTCGCCTCGGTGGTTCTGGCGCTGACGGCGGCGGCTCTTGCGGTCGCCATCGCGCTGCCGCTCGCCTGGTTCCTGTGGCGCCGCCATGCGCCCTGGGCGCATATTTTCCAGCTTCTCGGCGTGGCGCCCTTCATCCTTCCGCCGGTCATTACCGCGCTCGGCCTGCTGACCTTCTGGGCGACCACCGGCTTTTACGGCCAGCCATGGACGGCGGCGATCAGCCACGCCATCTTCTTCGTCACGCTGCCGCTGGTGACGTTGTCGCTGGGATTTGCCTCCATCGACCGCTCGCTGGTTGAGGCGGCTTCCACCATGGGTGCCGACGACCGGACGGTGGCCAAGACCGTAGTGCTGCCGCTGATCCTGCCCTATCTGGTCTCCGGCTACGCCTTCGCCTTCGTGCTGTCGCTCAACGAATATATCGTCGCCTATATGACAGTCGGCTTCACCATGGAGACGCTGCCGATCAAGATATTCAACGCGCTGCGCTATGGTTACACGCCGACCATGGCGTCGGTGACGGTGTTCTTCGTGCTGATCGCCGCCATCGTGTTCGGTCTTATCGCCAGGTTCGGGGACATCAGGCGGCTGCTTGGGGCGATGAGTTCGGACGGAAAATGAGGCCCGGCGTCAGGCGCCCAAGCCGACGCGCATAGGCGCCGCGCCCATGAGGCCCAGCCGATCGCGCCGCAGCCAGCGGATGAGCAGCAGAAGGGCGACAGCGGCAAGACCCGCCGAAAGCCCCATCCAGATGCCGTTGCCGCGAAAGCCGAAATGGAAGGCGAGCACCACGCCAAGCGGCAGGCCGATGCCCCAATAGCCGATCGCGGCTATGACCATTGGAATGCGGGTATCGTGCAGGCCGCGCAGCATGCCGGCACCCACCGCCTGCGCACCGTCGACGATTTGGAACAGCGCGGCAAAGGCAAGGAACGTTACCGCAATGGTGACCACCTCGGCATTGGCGGGGTTGCCGATGTCGATGAAAATGCTGATCAGCGAGTGCGGCACGGTTATCATGGCAAGGGCGGCAAACGCCATGAAACCGACGCCGATTACATAGGCTGTCCAGCCCGCCCGGCTGATGCCGCTGGGGTCGCGCGCGCCATAGGCGATGCCGACGCGCACCGTCGCCGCCTGGTTGACGCCGAGCGGAACCATGAAGCTGATCGAGCAGACCTGCATGGCGATAGCGTAGGCCGCCAGTGATGCCGCATCGATCAATCCCATCAGGAAGGCGGCGGCATTGAACAGCGTGACCTCGAAAGCCATCATGCCGGCGATCGGCAGGCCAAGCCACAGAAGCTCACGAAAGCGCGGCCAGTCGGCGCGCCAGAAGCGCCCGAACAGGTGGTAGCGCCGAAAGCGGCGATCCAGAGAAACCACCAACGCCATGCCGGCAAACATCAGGAAGCTGGACAGGCTGGTCGCGATGCCGGAGCCGACGATGCCCATTTCGGGGAAGCCGAAATGCCCGAAGACCAGCGCCCAATTGGCGAGCGCGTTGAAGGCAACCGCAATGAAGGCCACCACCAGCGCCCAGCCCGGACGTTCCAGCGTGGCGATGAACGAACGCAGCACGATATAGAAATAAAACGGCAGCAGCCCCCATTGCAGCGCATGCAGATAGTCGCCCGCCTCGGCGGCCAGCGCCGGCTCCTGGCCCATGGCAAGCAGGATGGCCTCGCCGTTCCACAGCAGGGCCCAGACCGGAATGGCAATGAAGACAGCTGCCCATAGGCCCTGGCGCACGGTGCGGCGCAGGTCGCGCACCGAATGGCGGTTGCGGCCGACCTCGCGCGCCATCATCGGCACGGTGGCCAGCATCAGGCCAAGTCCGAACACCAGCGGTGCGAAATAGAGATTGGCGCCAAGCGCGCTCGCGGCCAGCGTGTTGGGTCCGACACGGCCGAGTATCATGACATCGGTCGCCGTCATTGCAGTCTGTGCAAGATTGGTCAGCACCATCGGCCAGCTCAGGGCCAGCATCGCACGAATCTCGGCGCGCCAGGGGCTTGCGCCCGCATAGGCTTGGGTCGACGACATGTGTTTGTCTTTCTGTCGCGCAGCGGTGCAAAACCGCACCGCCCATCGCATTTTTAAATGTAGTGTCCTGAAGCAGGCGCTGCCGCACCATGTGGCCGTTTTTGCAGCAAATCCGTTCGGCAATACTCTAATTTCAGCCGAAAGCTTCCAGGCCAGAGCGTGCTTTTGGACTAAACGCTCGCATTAGGCAAGACGCCAGCGGCCGTAACGATGAGGCCACGATATCGAAGGAGGCGCAGCCGACAGATCAGGCGGTGATGCGCAGCAGGTGATTGTCCCAGACGAATTCTTGCGCCTGAACGGCGCTGCCTTGCGCCGCGACGATTTCGCCGGTGCCGGTGGTGGCTCGGAAGGAGGCGTGGTCGGGCGCTAGGCCGCACACTTCCGTCAGGTCGTGGCGTGCCACAACGCGGCCGCTGGCGGCTTCGATCACGGCGTAGGAATTGCCCTGCGGCGAGGAAACCGCAATGGTGCCGGCATCGCGATTGGCCGCGACCGAGCCGATATAGTTGCGGAAGCCGCCGAGGATGGTTTCGGGCATGTCGAGCAGGTGCAGATTCTTGCCGCGAACGGCGCGGCCGACGAGCAGCGGCTTTTCGGTTGCCGGGCCTTCGTGCTGGCAGCCAAACCACACGGTGCCGGACGCATCCACATCCATATGCCGTATGGACAGCTTGTGCAGGGCAGGCGGCAATTCGTGCCGTTCGATGAGATCGCCGGAGAGCCGGTCGATGAACACCAGCGACGGCTTCATGGTCGAGAGATTGAGTTTGGCGCGGCCGAAATCCGGATGGGTCTCGATGCCGCCATTGGCGATGGCGAGCGTTCTGCCGTCACCGAGCAGCAGCAATTCGTGCGGGCCGACACCGTGGGTCGGGAACTCGCCGATCCGGCGGAAATGATCGTGCGCATCATAGATGCCGATCATGCCGACGGCATTGTCGAAATCGTTTTCGGTCGCATAAAGCAGCGCGCCGTCGGGTGAAAACACGCCATGGCCGAAGAAGTGGCGGTCCGGCGGGCTTGCAATGGTCAAGGGTTCGCGCTGGCCGGAATGATCGAACACCACAGCAAAGGTGCCCGGCTGGCGCGCAAACACGACCGACTGGCGTGATACGGGATCGAAGGTCACGTCATGGCCGCGATCCGGCAACGGCACCTGATGAAGGAGCTTGCCTTCTTCCGAAAGGATTGCCGCGCCGAAACTGCCGTCGCGCTTCTGATAGGCGGTGGCGAACACCGCGTCGGTGGTAAGCGTTGCCGCTGACGCCGCCGGCGAGAGCCCGGCGAAGAAGGCGGCTCCGGCGCCCTTCAGGAAATCGCGGCGATCGATCAGGGGCGAGCGCAAGTTCAATCCCCGTCGAGCGAGGAAAAGCCGGCAGTGAGGCCGAATTCGGCTGACAGCCTTGTGCCGAACAACTCGCTTAGGCTCGAAGTGACAACGCCGGTATAGGTCAGCCGGCCACGCTTGGCGGAATCGGCCAGCACGTCTTCGATTGGCCCATCGGCGCTGGCAAGCGCGTTCAGCGCATTGTTGAACTCGAAGCCGATCGACTTGGCGATCCATTTCTTGTCGGCGGGCAGCGCTTCGGCGAGACCCGATATGTCGAACAGCGCCTTCATGCCCGACAGGTTTCCGGCCAGCGACGGGATCGTTTGTCCCGAGCGCCAGAACAGCGCCTGCTTCGGCTTGTCCTTTTCCGTAGCCTCTCCGAGGAAGCCGCCGATGCGCACGTCGCGTTCCATCTCCAATCCGGTGACGAAAACATCCAGCAATTCGCCCAAAACCTCGCCATTATTGCGATAAAGCGGGTTGGTTTCGGACGGATTTTGCCAGGATTTGGCAAAACCGTCGGGTTTTTCCCAGGCATTTTCGATCTTTCCGGCGATGGAATCGAGATTTTCAGCAATTGCCGCGCCGAATGAGCAGCGATAGGGCGCGTCGCTGGCAAGGGATTCCGAGTCGGTTCCGAACAATACGAATTCGAGCGCGCCCAGCCCCTGCATGGCCACGCTCTTGCCGGAAAGGGTATCGGGGTTGGTGGCGGTCGGGTCCTCTTTCTGGATCGCCGCCTGAACCTGCCTCAGGCCGGTGCTCTTGCGGTCGGGCCAGAACAGGATGCGTTCAAGCCGGTTCTGTTCCGTTACGGGTCCGAAACGGATGATTTCCACCCGCGACCAGCTATCGACGGTCTCACTGAATGTACTGCGCGCTTGTGCCAGAAGGTTCTCGGAAGGCATGGTGCAGAGCTTGCTTGTCACCTCGTTGAGGCGTGACGTCGCGGCGTGAAAGTCGCGATAGGCAGGCCGTATGAAATCATCCACCGCCCTGGAGATGATCGGGCCTGCATCAGGGGTTTCGGTCGCCAGAACAGGAGCGGTGAATACAAGGAAGCCGGCAGCGATGATCGGTAACCTCCGCATCACAAGGACTCCAGGAACCGGATCAGCGCCTCGCGATCGCTCTTGGCCAGTGCAGCGAACCCATCGCGCGCCTTCTGCCCTTCACCACCATGCCATAGAACGGCCTCGGTGAGATTGCGGGCGCGTCCGTCATGCAGGAAGAATGTATGGCCGTTGACGGTCTTGGTCAGGCCGATCCCCCAGAGTGGCGGCGTGCGCCATTCGCGGCCGTCGGCATCACCCACCTGCTGGCCGTCGGCCAAGCCTTCGCCCATGTCGTGAAGCAGGAAATCTGAATAGGGCCAGATCAGCTGGAAGGCCTGCGCCTTGTTTGGTGCGTCGCGGCGGGTGACGAATTTCGGCGTGTGGCAGGAGGCGCAGCCGAGGTCGTAGAAGACTTTTTTGCCGGCAAGAACGTCCGGCTTGTCGATGTCGCGACGGGCCGGAACCGCCAGGTTCTGCGAATAGAATGTCACCAGATCCATGATCGGGTCGGGCAATTCGGTGTCGCCAAGCCGCTGCTGCACGCCGTTCGGCATGGTAAAACAATCCTTCTGCGCCTCGGTGCAACCTCCCCAATGCAATGGGACATCGGGGTTGGAGAGGCCGATGTCATTGGCGAAGGCCTCGGCCGCCTGCCGGCGCACGGTGGGGTTGGACGCCTTCCAGCCGAAGCGGCCGAGCGTGAGCTCGCCGCTTGTGTGGTCGCGCACTATGGACGGCTTGCCGGAAATACCGTCGCTGTCGCGATCGTCGGAATCGGCATGGCCGAGAATATCGGCGGGATGGATCTGCTCGATCAGGCCGAGCCCGATCATCTGCGGGGTGACCCGTGGCGAGAGCGTCGTGCGCGGGTCGAGCGGCCCTTGCGAGAGATCGGTGACGGAATAGCTGGGCTGGCGCACCGAGAGCTTCGTGCCGTCGGCGAGCGTGACGGGGATTTCCTGATAGGAGATCGCCATCTTGCCCTCGGACGCAAGGCCGGGGACGGCGAGGTCCTGGAACTGGCCGCCATAGACCGGATCGGGAAAATTCAGCACCGTACGTTCGGCGACGGCCTTTTTCTCGGCTTCCGTTTCAGCTGTCCGTGCCAGCCGCAGGAACATGGAGGTCGCGTCCGGATTGCCCTCCGGCGGGTGGCCGCGGCCGTCCTTCAGATGGCAGCTTTGGCAGGCGCGGGCATTGAACAGCGGGCCGAGCCCATCGGAAGCCTGCGTCGAGGAGGGGGCCGAAACCCACAATTTACGGAACAGGCCGTTGCCGACCTTGAAAGTTGCCTCTTCCTCGAAGGTGATATTGGCGGAGGAATGCGAGAAGGCATCGCGATTGGCGGCCTTGGTCGAGGTGCCGGCTCCGCCCTGCATGACTTCGAACTGTTCGGCCTTGGAGAAATCCGTCGTCGGGCGGGTGACGGCAAGAACGCGGCGCAAATCCTTCGCTGAAAGGTCGCTGCGTGTCGTGGCCAGCCCTGAGGGCTCGGCCTCGCTGGCCAAGGCCGGCAGTGGCAGGACGAACAAGACAGTCACGCAGGCAAGCCACGCGCGGGCAAAAATGGCGGCAGGTTGGACGCGGCGCGTCAGGAGAATGTCGCGCCGCATGGGTCCATGGCTCCTATTCGGCCTCGTTGGCCGAGGCTGCATTGAGCAGGCCGTATCTCTCTTCGCCGATCGAGTTGAGAAGATCGAGCTGCGTTTCGAGGAAGTCGATATGGCCTTCCTCGTCCTTCAGCAGTTCCTCGAACAGCTTCATGGTCACATAGTCGCCGAGTTCCTGGCAGATCTCGCGCGATTTCTTATAGGAGGTACGAGCGTCATATTCGCCGGCAAGGTCGGATTCGAGCACTTCCTTGACGTTCTGGCCGATGCGCAAGGGAGCCACCGACTGCAGGTTGGGATGGCCCTCGAGAAAAATGATGCGCTCGATGATGTGGTCGGCGTGATGCATTTCCTCGATCGATTCCTCGCGTTCCTTCTTGGCGAGCTTGTTGTAACCCCAGTCGTCCAAAAGCCTGTAGTGCAGCCAGTACTGGTTGACGGCGCCGAGCTCCAGGAAAAGAGCCTCGTTAAGCCGCTCGATGACCTGCTTTTCGCCCTTCATGGTGTCTCCTCCCATATTCGGCCCGCAACGCTCTGACGCGGTCCAGGTGTGAAACGACATCTACCCCGCTTGCGTTCAAACGGGAATGGTAGCTTTCGGTGACCCGAATGATCGTTTCCACCACATTTGGGAAGCAGCCGCAACAACGTCCGCGTTTTTGCATGAAATGATAGACCTTCGCCGGGACGATCAGCGTCCACGGGTCTGCGTCCAGAAGCGCGACTATGGCCTCTTCGACCTCCTTTTGCGTGATCAGGTTACATTGGCAGATAAGCATGGTTCACACTGTCGGCTGACGGCGCCCGTAGCGCCGTTTGGCTATATTATGTCTTCGCCTGGGCTTACTGGAAGACCTTGTCCGGGGCGTCGAGACTGTCGGAGCCTTCGAAGGCGATGGCATCGAGTTTCAGGCTGGCCACGGCGCGTTCGATCGACCTTGTCTGGTCGATCAGCCCGTCGATCGCTGCCTGCACGGCGGCATTTCCCTCAGCATTGCCCTCGCCGATCTGCTGGTCATAGGCCTCGCCACCTTCGGCGCGCTTGGCGACCGCTTCCATGGCGGCAACAGTCGTATCGAGCTTGCCGAGCAACTCGCTGTCGACCACGGGGTCGGCCTCCTTGACCAGCGCGGATAGGGATGGACCCTCGACCACCGAGCCGTCGATGCGCTTGTAGCTGCCCGTGTAGGCATTGCGGATGCCGATCGCATCATAGAGATGCGAGATATGGGTGTTGTCGGAGAAGCAGTCATGCTCCTCCTCCGGATCGTGCAGCAGGAGACCGAGCTTCATGCGCTCGCCCGCCAACTCGCCATAGGACAGCGAGCCCATGCCGGTCAGGATGGTCGAGAGACCGGCATTGACGTCGCCCTCGGCCAGCGCCTTGCGCGCGGCACCGTCGGCAGCCCAGTTGCCCACCATCTCCTCAAGATCGCTCACAAGCAGCTTTGAGGCGGCGGAAAGATACTCGGCGCGCCGGTCGCAATTGCCGCCGGTGCAATTGGCGGTGTCGAAATCGGTATGGGGACGGTTGCCGGCGCCCGGCCCGGTGCCGTTCAGGTCCTGGCCCCAGAGCAGGAATTCGATGGCATGATAGCCGGTTGCGACATTGGCCTCGATGTCGCCGGCCTCTTGCAGCGTCTCCGACAGCACTTGCGGCGTGATCTTGGAGACATCGACCTTGGCGCCGTTGATCTCGATTTCCTTGTTGGCGATCACATTGGCGGTATAGAGCGTGTTCTCGTCGGATTCGGTGCCGTAGCCAGCATCGACATAGTCGATCAGCCCTTCATCCAGCGGCCAGGCGTTGACCCGGCCTTCCCAGTCATCGACGATCGCATTGCCGAAGCGGTAGACCTCGGTCTGCTGATAGGGAATTCGCGATGCCTTCCACGCCGCGCGCGCGGCCTCCAGCGTCTCGGCCGAGGGCTTGGCGACAAGCGCAGCCACGGCCTCGTCAAGCTGCTTGGCGGTGGCCAGTGAATCCTCGTATTTGGCGAGCGCAATATCGGCATAGGTGGCGATCACCGCTTTCGGATCGGTATCGGCCTTTGCCGGAAGAACGAAGGCTGCTGCCGTCAGCGCTGCGGTTGCGGCAATGGCCGCCAACCTTCTGCCCTGTCGTATCGTCACCTGTGTGGCGTTCATGGTCCTCTCCTCAATGGACGGTGTCGCGCCTGACACGCGACAATATGTTCTGGAGTACGGCTCTCGGGATGGGCAGCAGCTGGTGATCGAGTTGCGAAAGCGAATGGGCGAAACTAGCGGCGGCCTCGCCGACCAGTTCCTGCCGTGCCGTGCAGGTGATCGCGCCAAGGCAAAGCTGTGCTGCCTCGTCGTCGTCGTGTTGGATACCGGCGATCAGCCCCAGCGCCATGCATTCGTCGCGGCAGATGTGATGTGCGCCGAAGGGGAAGCTGCGCAGCGGGCAGAGCGCGCATTGGCGCAGCGTGCGTACGAAATGCGACAGTTCGCTCAACACCCGGCGCCCGTCAGCAGGGCCGAGGAGATCGGTATAGAGGGCGAAGGTGAGTTCCCACGGCGCGACCGAGCCGGTATCGAAACCGGCGATCCAGCGGCGATAGCCTTCGAGCACCAGTTTTTCAGGCGCCCGTTCGAAATAGCAGCCATAGGGCTCGATGTCCGACATGCACGCCGCCATCAGCAAGGTCCCGAGCCCAATCGGGAAGTCGCACAGGCTTGCGCAACCACAATATCAACCACTCACGTCCTCCAATCGAACGGGTTCAAGGCCCAGACATCAAAGGGATGCGCCAAGACGCAGGCTTTCATAACACGCTCAGGGTCAGGAAAGTCAACGGGTTTCTCGCCAAAAGAAGATATAAATCAATAGCTTAGAATTATTCTAAACTAGCAAAGTCAAGTTTAAGGGGGCGGTTCTCGACCTGTCCGCAACGCCTAACATCTTGATTCAACGCATGATCCCGCCCTTGGAAATCTGTCCTGGTCAGGCGCGTAGAGGTGATGGCAGCACCTGCCCGACGAAGCGGCGGCTTGACACCGCCTTGTTCAAGGTGCGACCGAAAGGTGGTCTGCCGTGTCGGGGCCGGACAGCTTGGCGGACCCGAAAAAGGCCATATTCGAGTTTTGCCAGGAAGCACTATCCATGAAGAACGGCGTGGTGATTGTCGGTGCAGGTCATGCGGGCGTGCAGGCGGCGGCAAGCCTGCGCGACGAAGGCTATGACGGGCCGCTGACGCTCATCAGCGATGAGGGTGAACTGCCCTATCACAAGCCGCCCTTGTCGAAGACCTTCATCAAGGACAGCGAGGCGCGGCCGCAGATCCTGCGTGCCGAAAGCTTCTACGCCGGCGCCCGCATCGATCTTCGCTTCGCAACGCGCGTCGAGCGCATCGATCCGGTAGCGCAACGCCTGGAACTGGCAGGCGGGGGGGCGCTTTCCTTCGATGCAGCGATCCTGGCGACCGGCTCGCGGCCGCGACTGTTGCCGCTTTCAGGTGCGCTGCTTGCCGGTGTGCTGTCGCTGCGCTCGATCGAGGATGCCCGCCGCATCCGTGCCCTGAGTGCCGAAGTCGAGGACGTGGTCGTGCTCGGCGGCGGCTTCATCGGGCTGGAGATTGCCGCGACATTGTCGCTGGGCGGCAGGCGCGTCACCGTCGTGGAGGCGCAGGACCGTCTGCTTGGCCGCGCCGTGGCGCCGTCCATCTCCGTCCATGTGCGCCGACGCCTCGAAGAGTCTGGCATCCGCATCCTCACCCAGACGACGATCGAGCGGCTTGAAGGTGCTGACGGCCATGTCGAGGCAGCCATCACCTCGGCCGGCGAGCGTATCGCCGCGCGCATGGTGATCGTCGGCGTCGGCGTGGTGCCCAATACCGAACTGGCGCAATCCGCAGGGCTTGAGATCGGCAACGGCATCCGCGTGGATGGGCGGATGCAAACTTCGGTGCCGGGCATATTGGCGATCGGCGACAACGCCAATTATCGCCACTGGTTCTCCGGCGGCGATGTCAGGCTGGAATCGGTGCAGAACGCCACCGACCAGGCCAAGCTGGCGGCGCGAACCATTCTCGGCCACCAGGACGATTACCGCAGCGTGCCCTGGTTCTGGTCGGACATAGGCGACATGAAACTGCAGATGGTGGGGCTATCGCAGGGAAGCGACCGCACCGTCATCGTCGGCGATGTGGCCGACAACAAATTCTCGATCTTCCACTATGAAGGCTCGCGGCTGATCTGCATCGAATCCGTCAACCGGCCGGCCGATCATATGCTTGGCCGCAAGATGCTCGGCGCCGGATTTTCCCCGGACGCCGAGACCGTGCTTGCCGGCACTGATGCGCTCAAGGCAGCGCTGGCGGCTAGCGCCGCCTGAACCCGGTTTCCCGATCAGCTTTCCCAGCCGGCGACGGCCTTCACCTCAAGGAAATCCTCAAGGCCCCATTTGCCGCCCTCGCGGCCTAGCCCGGACTGCTTGTAGCCGCCGAACGGGCTGCCGGAACCGCGCGAGGCGCCATTGATCTGCACCATGCCGGAGCGCAGGCGGCGCGCCACGCGCTGCGCCTTTTGCTTGTCGCCGGTCTGGATATAGCTCGACAGGCCATAGGGCGTGTCATTGGCGATGGCGATGGCATCTTCCTCCGTGTCGAAGGGGATCATTGCCAGGACCGGGCCGAACACTTCCTCCTGCGCGATGCGCATGTCGTTGGAGACGTCGGCAAAGATCGTCGGGCGCACGAAATAGCCGAGGTTGAAGCCTTCCGGCCGGCCGAGCCCGCCGGCGACCAGCCGCGCGCCTTCCTTGATGCCGACATCGATCAGCCCCTGGATCTTGTCGAACTGGGCCTCCGACACCACCGGGCCGATATGGTTGCCATCCTGCGCCGGGTTCCCGACAGACGTGCGGTTGGCATAGCCCTCCGCAAGTTTCACTGCCTGGTCATAGACCGGGCGCTCGACCAGCATGCGCGTGGGCGCGTTGCAGGACTGGCCGGTGTTTTCGAAACAATGCGCCACGCCGCGCTCGACGGCCTGTGGCAGGTCGCTATCGGCAAAGACGATGTTGGGCGACTTGCCGCCGAGTTCCAGCGTCACCCGCTTGACCGTCTCGGCCGCCGCTCTGGTGACGGCGATGCCGGCGCGGGTCGAGCCGGTAAACGACATCATGTCGACGCCGGGATGGCGCGACATTGCCTCGCCGACCGTTGGGCCATCGCCATTGACGAGATTGAAGACGCCGGCCGGAAATCCTGCTTCCTCGACGATCCCGGCAAAGATGATGGAGGAAATCGGAGCGATCTCGGACGGCTTGAGCACGACCGTGCAGCCGGCGGCAAGGGCCGGCACCACCTTCAGTGTGACCTGGTTCATCGGCCAGTTCCACGGCGTGATCAGGCCGCACACGCCGATCGGCTCATGCACGATCCGGTCGTTGGGCGCATGGTCGCCGAGCGGATGCTCGAAGGCGAAGGCCTTCAATTCGCGGATGAAGGTCTTGATATGGCTGATGCCGACCGCGGCCTGTGACTCCGTCGCAAGCTTGATCGGCGCGCCCATTTCCTGCGAGATGGCGAGCGCCATGTCGGGAAGCCGGCGCTTATAGGCAGCGAGCAGCTTTTCGAGATAAGCCACGCGATCTTCGCGGCTCGTCAGGCTCCAGCTTTCGAAGGCGCGGCGTGCGGCAGCGACCGCCTTGTCGACATCGGCGGCGGTGCCCAGCGAAATCACCGCGAAGGGCTGCTCGTCGGCTGGATTGATGACCTCGAATTCCTTCGGCGTGCCTGGCGCCGTCCATTTACCGTCGATGAAGAACTCGGTCTTGCGCTGCATGATGCTCTCCTTGCCATGCCGGCGGAAGCCATTGCCGCCGCCTTTTGCCTATGGATGTCAGGTCTTCATGTAGCGACAGGGCAGGGTGCGAACAACACCGGCGACTGCCGGGCAGGAAGGTGGCATGCAAAGCAAAATCGCCTGGCCCAATGTCGCGCAAGGCCGCGCTTAAATCTTCGAATGGACATTCGTGGTCGACGCCGACTTCGTGCCGGCTGTGCGCGTGTCGCCCACAGCATTGCCCTTGGCTCGGATACTATCCCGTAGTCGGATCAATCACATGATCTGACCGTATGTTTCCACGTGACTCCAAACTTGTTCTCTGCGCCGCCTTATTGCCGGATGTTTGCCGCATTTGCTGCCGCATTTGTGTCCAGACGAGCGCGATACTCGTCAACGGAGAGAATTTCACAATATGAATATGTCCCGCGCTGCGGCTTCCGCGGCAGTGGTTGCGGCTGGCCTGATGGTTGTTGCCTCGACCGGATCCGCATCGGCTCAATGCGGCCGCGCTTCCTGGTATGCCCTGAATTCCAAGACCGCCTCAGGCGAGCGCATGAACCCCGCCGCAATGACCGCCGCCCACCGCACCCTGCCATTCGGCACCAAGGTGCGGGTGACCAATAGCAGGAACGGTCGCAGCGTCGTCGTGCGCATCAATGATCGCGGTCCGTTTATACGCGGTCGCGTCATCGACGTATCCAAGGCCGCTGCCAAAAGCCTGGGCTTTGTTGGTGCCGGTCACACCGCCGTCTGCATGGAGCGCCGCTGAAAGCGGCCTGCAGCGGCAGCAGCCATTGCTTCGGCGAGGTCCAGTTTCCAGTGTTCCCGGCAATAGGCGCGGAAGTCGAAGCAGGGCAGGCCGGGGCAGATTTCGAATTCGATCAGGTGGACGGTGTCGTCCGGCTCGACGCGGAAATCCATCGAAAACACGTCACGCAGCCCGAGCGTGCGCATACAGTGCAGCGCAATCGCCTTGATCTTGTTGGCGGCTTCCGGCTGGCTTGCCGCCACAGGTAGCAAATCGGGCTCCGCATAGACGCCACGTGCGCAGGCCTCTGCGCCGGTCTCGCCATAAAGCGCCAGGCTGTCCTGCATGGTCTGGAAGTCGCCGCCGGCATTGACGAAGGAAATACCGAACGCTTCCGCGCCGGCGCCGGATTCCATTTCCAGGAAACTCAGCCGCACGTTTCGCCCGGTGACATAGGGCTGGACGATTGCATCATCGCGATAGGCTTCGAAGATGCGCCGGCTCAACGCCAGCGCCGTATCCGGCGAGTGGCAGTGCGAGTCCGGATAGATGCCGATCTTAGCGCCGAGCCGGTTCGGCTTGACGAAATAGCCTGATTTCGAGTGCTGCGGCTCGACCAGCCATTGCCCGTCGTGGGCGAGGCCTGCAGCCGGCACCGGCAGGCCGAGTGCGCCGAGCACCGCGCCGGAACGAAACTTGTCCTGACAGAGCGCAAACAGGGAATCGTCGGAGCCGAAGGTCGGCAGGCCGTTCAACCGCGCCAATGCGGGACCGGCACCGCCCCGGAAATAGGCGATTCCGTCGGTGAGGGTCCAGACCAGCGTGACTTCCGGCTTGCGGCCGGCAAGGGTAGCGGACGCCTCGTCCAATGCGACGGGCTCGAAGCGCAGACCGCGCTGCGCGCATGCCTGTGCAATGGCATCGAATTCAGGCGCAAGGTCGGTCGATTGGGCCAGATAAGAGGAGATTTCGGCAGCCCTTTCGGCGGCAAATCCTTCAGTGGCAAGCCGGTCGAGGCAGGCCTTCTCGGTCTCATGGACCAGCAGCAGCGTCGGCATTTGATCGGCCATCCGACCCCCCTCAAGCTCACCAGCGATACAATGCCGCCAGCAGCGTTTCCGGCTACCGCGAAACCGACCTGGCCGGGGCGCCGATGCGACAATCGGAACTGATCCCGTCAAGTGCGCAATCAGATCAGCACGCGCGGCTCCAGCCGGCCTTTGACCGGAAGGTCGAGCAGCATTGTCATGCCGGCACGCTTGTCGCGCTTGCGGGTTGCGGCATTCATGCCTTCCCAGGCCGAGGTGAGCACCAGACGGTCGGCATTGGCGCCGACGAAGGCGGGGCAGGAGGGCTGCCGCGTGGTGATATCGATGCTGCGGATGCGCTTGCCTTGTGGCGAATAGGCGTCGAGGCGGCCCGCTCCCCAGCGGGCATTCCATAACACGCCGTCGACATCGACCACCGAGCCGTCGAGCCCGCCCTTCTTGCCGCTGTGATCGAAGAACATGCCGGCTTCGCCGATGGGCCGGCCGGTCGCCGGATCGCAGCCGATCCGAAACAGGATATTTTCGCGCGTATCCGTATAGTAGGCCACGCTGCCATCGGGCGAAAAGCAGATCGAGTTGGGAATGGTGATATCCGACACCAGCTTGCAGAATTCGCCCTTGAAGAACCAGTAGATCGAACCGCCTTTCGGCTCGGCCTTCCTGCCCATGGTGCTGATCCAGAAGGCCCCGCAGGGATGAACCCGGCAATCATTGGAGCGCGTTAGCGGATTGTCGGCCTCGATCGAGAAATAGGAGGTTATCGCGCCGGTCCTGACGTCGCGGATGTGGAGGCCGCTTTCGGTGACCAGCAATTGATGGCCCTCATTGATCACGGCCAGTGCACTTGTCATTTCCGGCAGGTCGTGAACGATGGTCACGCCACCCGAAAGCTTTTTTTCAAGCAGCTTGCGGCCGAGAATGTCGAACCAGAACAGCGTGTCGGTGTCGGCGTCATAGATCGGGCCCTCGCCGAGGTGGCAGACATGATCCGACAGCACCGAGACGCCGACATCATTTTTCACAGCGCCCTGCGAACAGGCATCATCAGTGTCGAGGGACAGGCCTGGCGTCACAGATATCCTCCATCGACGATCAGCGTCTGCGCCGTCAGCATGCGCGAGGCATCGGAAGCAAGAAACAGGCAGGTGCCGATCAGGTCTTCCGGGACCATCGCCTCACGGATGCATTGCTTAGCGACGTGGGCCGCAAGCGTTTCGGGCGTTACCCAACGCTCGCGCTGCCTGTCGGTCATGACCCATCCGGGAGCGACCGCGTTGACGCGGATGCCATGTGGACCGAGATATCCGGCCAGGCCCTTGGTCAGGCCGACTATGCCGGCCTTGGCCGCTGTATATGACGGCATGTCGGGATGGTTGATCAGGAAGGAGGTCGAGGTGAAGTTGATGATCGAGCCGCGGCCGGCCTGTTTCATACCGGGCATGACCGCCTGGGCGGTGAAAAAATGCGGGCGCAGATTGAGCGCCTGATTGGCATCCCAATAATCGGGGGTGACATCCTCCACCGCATGGCGATCATCCAGCGCGGCATTGTTGATCAATACCGTCACCGGGCCGTGTGCCTTGGCGGCTGCGGAAACCGCCGCCCGCAATGCCTCAATGTCCCGCAAATCCGCCTTCAGGAACAGCGGGCGGGTGCAGATGCTGCTTTCGAGGCGGTCGCACAAAGCGAGGCTTGTTTCCCTGGTGATATCGATGAAGGCGACCTTGGCGCCCTGGCGCGCAAACCCCTCGACGAGTGCAGCGCCGATGCCAGAACCGCCGCCGGTGATCAGCACCGATGCATTCTCCAGATCGGGAAATTTGGCAGACGGCATCATGGGCGGACCTCCTCGGTATCCTCATCTACCACCTTGTCGACGAAAAGCGTCAAGCTGGAGCCCTGCCGATATAGTTTTTCACCCCTCCGCGGCGAACGGAGGGGTGTCTATTGCTGGTCGCGAGGAGTCATGGGTGGACAGTCGCTACGAAACGTCGGCGATCCCGCCAACACGCTCAGTCCGCTCCCATGAGCTCCTTCAACTGAGTGGTCTTCTGCATGCATCCGGCTTCGTCGCCGGCATCGGCCATTTCGCGGGCTTCAGTCATGAGCTTGGCGACCTGATCGGAAGGCTGGTCGGTGGATTGGCCTGTCACCTCCTTCTGGTGAGGCGACACGGCTTCAACCTTGCCAGTCGTGGGGCCTGTGGTGGTGGAGCCGGTGGTCTCCCCACTTGTTCCCTGAGCACCGGGCAGGACTTCTTCCTGATGCTTGGTTACCGGCATGCCGGATTTGTTGGTGGCCGCTCCTGTCTCTGCCGTCACTGCGGGCTGTTCGAGCTTCGTCAATTCTTCGCGGCAGTCAGCGAAAGCCGGCACGGCCATCACCAGCGAAAGAGCGGTGAAAGTTGCCAGGCGTATGGACATCAGACTCTCCTTTCATGAGAGGACATTGCGGGTGATAGCCGGAAAACGGTCCTGTGCTCGAAGGGTTCCGCCTTGGCGGCGGCCGCAATAGCTGCTTGATTGACGGGAGAAGAGTGCGGGCTCCCGAACGAAGGTCAGGCAATCCATGAACAGAACACGTGACCGCCTCGAGCAAATCCTCCAGCGCCTTGAGGCGCGTTCAGGGGAAGAGCGCGTATTCTCAAGACTATATCCCGAGGCTGCACGGGCTGCCGCCGATGCCGCCGATGCGCGGCGAAGGGCAGGCATTTCGCTTGGGTCCCTAGACGGCAGGATCGTTTCGATAAAGGACCTGCTGGATGTTGCCGGCGAGACCACCACTGCGGGCTCGGCCATAAGGCGCACCTGCCCGCCGGCTGTCGAGGATGCAGTCGTTGTACGGCGCCTGCGGCAGGCTGGTGCGGTGATCCTCGGCAAGACCGTCATGACCGAATTCGCCTTCACCGCAGTCGGGCTCAATCCGCATTTCGGCACGCTCGGCAACGCCGCCGACCCGCAGCGTGTTCCCGGTGGTTCGTCCTCGGGCGCTGGCGTGTCCGTTGCCGAAGGCACATGCGACATCGCCATCGGTTCCGACACCGGCGGTTCGATCCGCATTCCGGCAAGCCTCAACGGCGTGGTCGGCTTCAAGCCCACCGCCTCCCACGTCTCGACCGCAGGGGCGTTCCCCCTATCCTTCACGCTGGATTCGCTGGGGCCGCTGGCGCGCAGCGTTGCCGAATGCGCGGCCGCCGATGCCGTCCTGTCGGGTGAGGATGGTGCTTCGTTGGGCCCTGTGTCGTTATCCGGCCTGCAGATCGGTATCCCGCGCGGGCTTCCGCTGGCGGATATGGAGCCGGCTGTGGCGGAGGGGTTCACGCAAAGCCTCGATATACTGGAGGCGGCGGGGGCGCGCCTGGTCGATCATGACATCGATGATATGCTCGCGGCGATGGCGGAGGCGACCAGTATCGGTTCGATCGCCGGCATTGAAGCCGCCGCGGTCCATGCCGACTGGCTTGGCGATGAGCGCAAGGCTGCGATGGTCGATCCGCGCGTGGCCAAGCCGTTGGCGCGCCGGGCAACGGTGCCGGCCGTTGCCTATATCAGGATGATGCAGCGGCGGGCTGAACTCGTGGCCGAGATGAATCGGCGCCTGGCCGCGATCGACATTCTGGCGCTGCCGACGACACCGATGGTCGCGCCGCCGATCGAGCCGCTGGTGGCTGATCGGGAACTCTATAACCGCACCGAGGGCCTGCTGCTGCGCAATCCGCAGATCGCCAACCAGTTCGATCTCGCCGGAATTTCCCTGCCGATGCCGGGCATGAGCCTTCCGGCTGGCCTGATGCTGCTGTGCCGGCACGGCGACGACCGCCGGCTGCTTGCCGTTGCCGCGACAGTGGAACAGGCATTTCGGAACGTCGCGTAGCTTTGGCTGATTATGGCCGTGGCCCGAGCAGGATGACGGCGGCGCCGGCAAGGCAGATCGAGGCGCCCGCAACGTCCCAGCGGTCGGGCCGGTGGCTTTCGGCAAACCACAGCCAGAGCAGCGAGGCGGCGATATAGACGCCGCCATAGGCGGCATAGGCACGTCCGGCGGCCTCGCTCGGCACCAATGTCAGCAGATAGGCAAAAAGCGCCAGCGACAACATGCCCGGCACGAGCCACAGCGGCGATTTGTCCAAGCGCAGCCAGGCCCAGAAAGCAAAACAACCAGCGATTTCGGCAAGCGCGGCGGCCGCGTAGGTGGCGAGAATCATGGCTTAGCATTCCATGCGGCAAGGATTCCGCCAAGTGGGAGAATGCAGTCTTTTTGCCCTTGACCCTATAGCGGCTAGAGCAATTAGCCTGACCCGGAATGAAGGAATTGAAAGGGTTTTCGATGAGCGAGGCTGTTGTGCAAAGCCGCTATCGCGTGGAGGGCATGGATTGCGCAAGCTGTGCGGCCAAGATCGACACGGCGGCAAGGCGTGTGGAAGGCGTGGTGGATATCGCGGTCTCGGTCACCGCAGGAACGATGACCGTGGACCATCGCCAAGGCACCGATATGGCTGCCCTTGCCAAGCGCGTCGGCAGCCTCGGCTATAAGGTGACCCCCGTTGCGCGGGGTTCCACGAGCGCTCCCGAAAATGCGCCGGCTACATGCTGCGGCGGGGATCACTCCGGCCATGCGCACGGTCACGCACATGGCGAGCACGACCATCACCATGATCATTCCCATGGCGAGGCGCATGGCCATCATTATGAACATGGTGAAGGGCCGTGGTGGGCGACGGCAAAGGCGAAACTGACGATTGCCTGTGGTGTCGCCCTGGGCGGGGCCTTTCTCGTCGCCAAGCTGGTTCCGGATATGGCTTCGTGGTTGTTCATCGCCGCGATGGCTGTCGGCCTCGTGCCGATCGCCCGCCGCGCGGTCATGGCTGCGCTCAATGGCATGCCCTTCACCATCGAGACGCTGATGACGATTGCGGCGATCGGCGCGGTCATCATCGGCGCCAGTGAAGAGGCGGCCGTGGTGGTGTTCCTGTTCCTGGTCGGCGAATTGCTGGAAGGTGTTGCTGCTGGCCGCGCCCGCGCCAGCATCAAGGCGCTGGCAGCCCTGATGCCGAGGACGGCATTGCTGGAAACCGGCGGAACCGTTCACGAAGTGCCTGCGACAAGCCTGCCGATCGGTTCGGTCATCCTGGTGCGGCCGGGTGACCGTATTCCCGCTGATGGCACCATCATCTCTGGCCAAAGCTCGGTGGACGAATCGCCGCTTACCGGCGAATCCGTGCCGAAAGCCAAGGCGGCCGGCGAGCCGGTCTATGCCGGCACGATAAACCAGGATGCCGCCATACGGGTCGAAGTGACGAAGGGTGCGGCCGACAACACGATTGCGCGCATCATTTCGCTGGTGGAGCAGGCGCAGGAATCCAAGGCCCCGACGGAGCGTTTCATCGACCGCTTTTCACGTTACTACACACCTGGCGTGATGGTGGTCGCGGCGCTGATCGCAATCGTTCCGCCGCTGTTTTTCGGCGCTGACTGGGACGGCTGGATCTACAAGGGCCTTGCGGTGCTGTTGATCGGCTGCCCCTGCGCCTTGGTGATTTCCACGCCGGCGGCAATCGCGGCAAGCCTGTCGGCAGGTGCGCGCAAGGGCCTGCTGATGAAGGGCGGCGCCGTTCTGGAAACGCTGGGCAAGATCACCAAAGTCGCCTTCGACAAGACCGGCACGCTGACGGAAGGCAAGCCCAAGGTCACCGATGTCATTGCAGGCGACCGTGGCGAGGAAGAGGTCTTGCGCCTTGCGGCCGATCTGGAAACCGGCTCCAGCCACCCGCTGGCAATGGCCATCCTGCTGGAAGCACAAAGGCGCGGCATCGCCGCAGCCTCGGCGTCGCATGCAAGGGCGATCGGCGGCGAAGGCATCGAAGGCGAGGTCGGCGGCGAGAGCCTGTTCCTCGGTTCGCCTCAGGCCGCCGACAGGCGTTCGCCGCTCGGCGCAGACATTCGCGACCGGATCGCTACCCTGAACGGGCAAGGAAAGTCGGTTGCCGTGCTGCTCGCCGGCGCCAAGGTGGCGGGCGTGATTGCCATGCGCGACGAACCCCGCGCGGATGCAGGCGAGGGCATCGGGGCGCTGAAGGCGCTCAATGTGGGGGCGGTCATGCTGACCGGCGACAACCGGGTCACCGCCGAAGCCATTGCCGGCTGGCTCGGGCTTGAGCCGCGCGCCGAATTGCTGCCGCAGGACAAGCAGACCATCGTGGCGGAGTTGCGTGGAGCAGGCCACATCGTCGCCAAGGTCGGCGACGGCATCAATGATGCGCCAGCGCTGGCTGCCGCGGATATCGGCATTGCCATGGGCGGCGGAACCGACGTGGCGCTGGAAACGGCGGACGCTGCGATATTGCATGGCAGGGTGGGCGATGTCGCCGCCATGATCGCGCTGTCGCGCGCTACGATGCGAAACATCGTGCAGAACATCACGATCGCGCTGGGGCTGAAGGCGGTGTTCCTGGTGACGACCGTCATCGGCATCACCGGCCTGTGGCCGGCCATCCTGGCCGATACCGGGGCGACGGTTCTGGTGACGGCCAATGCGATGCGACTTCTGGGCTGGCGCGGGCGATGAGCCTGCTGGGCAGGGCGTCGATATTGCCTTTGCCGGGCTGGCGCGGTAGCAAATCAATCAGGCACTCTCTATCTATGATGAGGGATGGCGCGGGTTGATCCGGGCACGTTTTGAAGTCGAAAGCAGGGAAATGGTGGCAAGGGATACGCTGACGAAGAACCAGTTGCGCGTGCTCGAAAAGCTCGAAACCGCCGCAGGCCCGCTCAGCGCCTACACCTTGCTTGATCTTCTGCGAGACCAGGGTTTTCGTGCGCCCCTGCAGGTCTACCGCGCGTTGGACGGCCTGATGAATGCCGGTTTCGTGCATCGGCTGGAAAGCATGAATGCCTTCGTCGCCTGCTCCGAGCCGCACGATCACAACCATCGCCTGATTGCCTTCGCCATCTGCGACACATGCGGGCAGGTGGAGGAGTTTTCCGACGAGAAAATCGGCAAGCAGCTTGACGCCTGGGTCGGCTCGACCGGCTTTTCCGCCAAGAAGGCCGTCATCGAATTTCGCGGCATCTGCGCCAGATGCGCGGCGCTTGCCGCATAGCTTGAACTCAAAACTACCGAAAAGTCAGTGCGCCTCGTCCCAGTTCGAAGCGGCGCGTGCATCCACCTGTAGCGGCACAGCGAGGCTGACAGCCGGCATTGCAGCATTCTCCATGACGGTGCGGATCAGCGGCAAGGTTTCAGCGACCTCTTCCTCCGGCGCTTCGAAGATCAATTCGTCATGGACCTGCAGCAGCATGCGCGCCGAAAGACCGGCTTCCCTGAGGGCGGCATCCATGCGGGTCATGGCGCGGCGGATGATATCGGCTGCCGAGCCCTGGATCGGCGCATTGATGGCCGCACGCTCGTTGAAGGCGCGGTGCTGCGGATTGGAGGAGCGGATCTCCGGATAATGTGCGCGCCGGCCGAAGATCGTCTCGACATAGCCGTGCTCGCGGGCGAAGGCTTTGGTTCCTTCCATATAGTCCCGGATACCCGGAAAGCGCTCGAAATAGCGCTTGATATAATCGCCGGCTTCCTCGCGCGGGATCGAGAGCTGGTTGGCAAGGCCGAAGGCGGAAATGCCGTAGATGATGCCGAAATTGATCGCCTTGGCGCGGCGCCGTACTTCTGACGGCATGCCATCCACCGGGACGCCGAACATTTCCGATGCGGTCATGGCATGAATGTCGACGCCATCGGCAAAGGCCTGCCGCAGTTGCGGAATATCGGCGACATGCGCCAGCACCCGCAACTCGATCTGGCTGTAATCGGCCGAGACCAGCCGGTTGCCCTTTTCGGCGATGAAGGCGGTCCTGATCCGTCGGCCTTCCGCGGTACGGATCGGGATATTCTGTAGATTGGGCTCGGATGAGGATAGCCGCCCGGTCGAGGTCGAAGCGAGCGCGTAAGAGGTGTGGACACGCTGGGTTTCCGGATCGATATGATCGGGCAGGGCGTCGGTATAGGTGGATTTCAGCTTGGTGAGCTGGCGCCAGTCCACGATTCTGCGCGGCAGCTCATGGCCTTCGGCGGCCAATTCTTCCAGCACTTGTGCCGTGGTCGACCATTGGCCGGACTTGGTTTTCGAACCGCCGGGCAGACCCATGCGGCCGAACAATATGTCGCCGAGCTGCTTGGGCGAGCCGATGGTGAAGCGCTCGCCGGCCATCGCATAGATTTCGTCTTCCAGTGCTGCGGCGCGCTGCGCCAGCTCGCCGGAAAGGCGGCTAAGCATCTGGCGGTCGACGGAAATGCCACGCTCCTCCATGCGCGCCAGAACCGGCACCAGCGGCCGTTCCAGTCGCTCATAGACCGAGACCAGGCCGTTCGCGGCCAGACGCGGCTTGAGGACATTCCACAGCCTGACGGCAAGGTCCACGCCCTCGGTGGCATAGGTCGTCGCCCGTTCGATCTCGACGAAATCGAAGGTGACGAGGTTCTTGCCCGACCCGACCACCTCCTTGAACGGAATGACGGCATGGCCGAGCCAGCGTTCGGCAAGCGCATCGAGGCTGTGGCCGCCATTGCCGGCGTCGAGCACGTAGGAGATCAGCATGGTGTCGTCGAACGGCGCGATGTCGATGTCGAACCGGTGCATCACAAGCCAGTCGAACTTGATGTTGTGGCCGATCTTGAGCACGGAGCGGTCGGTCAGCAGGGGGCGCAGCGCCGCCAGCGCGTCGTCCAGGGAGACTTGATCGGGTGTGTGTCCGTTGCCGAGAAGGTCCGTTTCGCTCGAGCGATGCGCGACCGGCACATAGGCGGCGCGGCCGGGCCGGATGGCGATCGAAAAACCGACCGGCTGCGCCAGCATTGGGTCGAGCGAGGTGGTTTCCGTCCGGAACGCCACCATGCCGGCTTCGCGGGCCTCGGCAACCCATGCGGCAAGCGTGTCCCGATCGCGAATGCACTCGAATTTCGCGGGATCGATCCTGGCGTCAACGGCTGCCGCGGCGCGCGACTTGGCGAGATCGCGAGGCGATACACCGCCTTCCCGCGGATTTGTGTCCGTGGCGAGGACAATCCGGGCATAGATACCGTCCTCGACCTTGTCCCGGGTGCCATCGGACGAGGCACCGTCGGCCAGATGGGCCGAACCGTTTGCCGTGCCTGCGTCAAGATCCGGCCCGCGTGCTGCCGCACCTGCATGCACGGTGATCTGTCCGGCTTCTATTTCAGCCGGATCGGCGCCGGTTGCCTCGGCCACGCGGCGGGTCAGCGAGGAGAACTCCATCGCCTTCAGGAAGGAGATCAGCTTGGGCCCGTTCGGCGGCTGAAGCACGAAATCTTCCAGCGCGTCGGTTACCGGCACGTCGTGCTTGAGCGTGACCAGTTCGCGCGAGATACGCGCTTTCTCGGCATTGTCGATGATCGACAGGCGCCGTTTCTCCTGCTTGATCTCGCCAGCGCGCTCAAGCAGCGTGTCGAGGTCGCCGAATTGTTCGAGCAGCAGGGCGGCCGTCTTGGGCCCGATGCCGGGCACGCCTGGAATATTGTCGATCGAATCGCCGGTCAGAGCCTGCAGGTCGATCATCTTTTCCGGCGGAACGCCCCACTTCTCGATGACTTCGGGAATGCCGATCTGGCGATCCTTCATCGGATCGTACATGGCAACTGTCGGGCCGACCAACTGCATCAGGTCCTTATCGGAGGAGATAATGGTGGTGTCGCCGCCAGCCTCGCAGGCAAGCCGCGCATAGGTCGCGATGAGATCGTCGGCCTCGAAGCCTTCCATCTCGACGCAGGGCAGGTCGAAGGCGCGTGTCGCCTGGCGGATCAGACCGAATTGCGGGATCAGGTCGTCGGGCGGCGTAGAGCGGTTGGCCTTGTATTCGGCATAGAGTTCGTTGCGGAAGGTTTTCGAGGAATAGTCGAAAATCACTGCAAAATGCGTGGGCACGATGCCGACATCAGTGTTGCGCGCATCCTTCATCAGCTTCCACAACATGTTGCAGAAGCCGGAGACCGCGCCGACCGGCAAGCCGTCGGATTTGCGAGTCAGCGGTGGCAGCGCATGATAGGCACGGAAGATGTAGCCGGAGCCGTCAATGAGGAAGAGATGATCGCCTTTTTTCATGCGTAGGACCAATCGACATTCAGGCTTCGGGCGTGGCGCGAGCCGGATTTCGGTCCTGAACAGGAGAAAAGCGCAAGGCGGTGTCGACCACCGTCGAGCATTTTCGACGGTGAGGTCTCGTCTCGGGCGTAGCCCGACAAAGCGTCCAGTGGACGTTTTGAGAGCTGAACGCCCGAAGGGCAGAGGGCAGAAATCCGCCGCGTCCCAAAGGGATATGGCCAAAATCGTCCATTTCCGCGTCGCGAAGCCTCGACGCAGGGCAACTGCGCCTTCGGCTCCGCTCCTCGAACTGAACGATTTTTGCTCATACCACGCCTCAAATCCTGAATGTCGATTGGTCCTAGCTGGTAGCCTGCGCAGCAAAAGCTGTCCACTTCCAAACTCCGATGGTGATCGCTGGCCCGTCCACTCCTGACAGGAAATGGCTATTCACGCGTTTGTTACAAAACTGTAATTTATGTGCCCTTGAATCGCCATGTTCACAACGCCAGATATCACACATCGGCAATCTTAGCCGAGTCCGGAACCAAGGCCCGTCCCCCGCCTGAACCGGACGCTGCGGCAGCCTAATCCCCCCTCTCCGGGCTGCCGCACCCTTTTTGAAAGTATAGCCGCCGTGGTTCCCCTCCACCACGGCGGCTTTTTTTGCTCAAGTTCCGGCTTTTCCCCATGATCGACGAGACCGAATTGCCTTGTTTTTGCGTCTCGTGGTCCCGAAACCGGTTCCCACTTTCGGGAGACATGCTTTAGGGTAGCGCCGCAGATTCGAAAGGCCTCCAAAAATGCTACCCATCGCACCCGTTCTCGACCGTCTTGACGCAAATCTCGATCAGAGCATCGAGCGCCTGTTCGGCCTCTTGCGCATCAAGTCGATCTCGACCGATCCGGCGTTTGCCGCCGACTGCCGCAAGGCTGCCGAGTGGCTGGTCGCCGATCTGAAGTCGATCGGGTTCGAGGCAAGCGTTCGCGAGACGCCGGGCCACCCGATGGTGGTGGCGCATCATGAAGGGCCAAGTGCAGACGCGCCGCATGTGCTGTTTTACGGCCATTATGATGTGCAGCCGGTCGATCCGCTCAATCTGTGGGAAAGTGATCCCTTCGACCCGGCGCTGAAGGAGATCAGTCCCGGACGCAAGGTCATCACCGGTCGAGGCGCTTCCGACGACAAGGGGCAGCTGATGCTCTTCGTCGAGGCCTGTCGGGCCTATAAGCAGGTGCATGGCAAGCTGCCGTGCCGGGTTTCGATCCTGTTCGAGGGCGAGGAGGAGTCCGGCTCACCCTCGCTCAAGCCGTTCCTTGAAGCCAATGCCGAGGAACTGAAGGCGGACTTTGCCATGGTCTGCGATACCGGCATGTGGGACAGGGAGACGCCTGCGCTTTGCGTCGGGCTGCGTGGTCTCGTCGGCGAGGAAATCACCGTCAAGGCCGCCAATCGCGACCTGCATTCGGGCGAGTTCGGCGGTGCGGCGGCCAATCCGATCCGCATCCTGGCAAGAATCCTGTCCGACATGCATGACGATACCGGCCGCGTGACCATTCCCGGCTTCTATGACGGCGTCGAAGAAACCCCGACGCAGGTGCTGAAATCCTGGGAAGCGCTCAACGAGACCGCGGAGAGCTTTCTCGGCGAGGTCGGGCTCTCAATCCCTTCAGGCGAAAAGGGCCGTTCGGTTCTGGAACTGACCTGGGCGCGGCCGACTGCCGAGTTCAATGGCATCGAAGGCGGCTATACCGGCAAGGGCTTCAAGACGGTGATTGCTGCCCAGGCCTCGGCCAAGGTGTCGTTTCGGCTGGTGCACAAGCAGAACCCCGACAAGATCCGGGCTGCCTTCCGCGATTTCGTGCGCGCCCGCATCCCGGCGGACTGCTCGGTCGAGTTCGAGGAACATGGTGGCTCGCCGGCAATCCAGCTTTCCTACGACTCGCCCTTCCTCACCAAGGCAAAGCAGGCGCTGTCGGATGAATGGCCCAATCCGGCGGTGATGCTCGCCATGGGCGGCTCGATCCCGATCGTCGGCGATTTCCAGACGTTTCTCGGCATGGAATCGCTGCTGGCCGGCTTCGCGCTGGTCGATGACCGCATCCATTCGCCCAACGAGAAATACGACCTTTCCTCGTTCCACAAGGGGCAGCGCTCCTGGGCGCGCATCCTCGACGCGCTGACACGCTGAATTACGGACAATTGCAGATGACGATCCGCTTTCATAAAAACGACCTGCCCGATCTTGGCCACTACAATGTCGATGCCATCGCCATCGACACGGAGACGCTGGGGCTCAATCCGCATCGCGACCGGCTCTGTGTGGTGCAGATTTCGCCAGGCGACGGCACGGCCGACGTGATCCAGATCGCGCGGGGGCAGAAGACGGCGCCAAATCTGGTCAAGCTCCTGGCCGATGCGAACATCACCAAGCTGTTCCATTTCGGCCGTTTCGACCTGGCCGTGCTCTACCACACTTTCGGCGTGATGCCTGAGCCGGTATTCTGCACCAAGATCGCCTCGCGGCTGACGCGCACCTATACGGATCGTCACGGGTTGAAGGATATCTGCTCCGAATTGCTCGGCATCAGCCTTTCAAAGGCCCAGCAATCTTCCGATTGGGCGGCCGAAACCCTGTCACCCGAACAGCTCGAATATGCCGCATCGGACGTGCTCTATCTGCATCGGCTGCGGGACGTGCTGGCCTCGAGGCTTGCGCGCGAAAGCCGAACCGAGGAGGCGGACGCCTGCTTCCGCTTCCTGCCGACGCGCGCCAAGCTGGACCTGATGGGCTGGGACGAAACCGACATCTTCGCCCATAGCTGACCGGACCGCGAAGCTGTCGAGCCTTTGCTGCCCTCAGTCGATGTCCTGGTTGCGCGAGGTCTCGGCGGCGCGGGTGAAGTGAACCATCAGGCTGTCCTTCAACTCGCCTTCTATGCCGACCTTGTTGATGGCGCGTTCCATGCATTTCAGCCACAGGTCCCGCATTGCGGGGCCGATATGGATATGCTCGTGGATTTCCTTCAGCCGCGAGTGGCCGTGTTTCTGCACGTAGCGGCTGGGTCCCCCGAAGAAGCCTGACAGGTAGTTGAACTGTTCCTCGCGGGAATGCGCCACGCCATGGCCCCGCAGATGGAGCAGATGCAGTTTGTGGGCGTCCTCGTCCTGTTCGATGATGTCGTAGAAAGTTTCCACCAGATCGCGCAGGCCGTCCTCGTCACCTATCAGCCTGTAGAGTGAATCCTTCCTGGCAGTAGCAATATCCATGTCGACGCAACTCCATTGAGACGCGGCTTGTGAGCTAGGGAGGCCTACAGGATAAACCCACCAAACATAGATTTGCAATGGATGATAGAATTTTTCCTGTCAGGATAATCAGAGCAGCCGCGACAACGCCGCGGCAGCCCATGGCCTGACAGTTTGGCGGTGAAGGTCGGGCGTCAGTCGCCCATCTTCAGCGCTTCGATGAACGCCGTTTGCGGTATTTCGACCTTGCCGAACTGGCGCATGCGCTTCTTGCCTTCTTTCTGCTTTTCCAGCAGCTTGCGCTTGCGGGTGACGTCGCCGCCGTAACATTTGGCGGTCACATCCTTGCGCAGGGCCGAGATCGTCTCGCGCGCGATGATCCGCCCGCCGATTGCCGCCTGGATCGGGATCTTGAACATATGCTGCGGGATGAGCTCCTTGAGCTTCTCGCACATGACGCGGCCGCGCTTTTCGGCGGCCGAGCGATGAACCAGCATCGACAGCGCGTCGACCGGCTCGTCATTGACCAGGATCGACATCTTGACCAGATCACCCTCGCGATAGTCGGTCAGGTGGTAGTCGAAAGAGGCGTAGCCCTTGGAGATCGACTTCAGCCGGTCGTAGAAATCGAAAACCACCTCGTTGAGCGGCAGGTCGTAGACCAGCATGGCGCGCTTGCCGACATAGGACAGATCGGCCTGCAGGCCGCGCCGGTCCTGGCAAAGCTTCAGGATGCCGCCGAGATAGTCGTCGGGCGTCAGGATTGTGGCGCGGATCCACGGCTCCTCGATATGGTCGATCTTGACCACGTCGGGCATGTCGGCCGGATTGTGCAGTTCCTTGACGGTGCCGTCGGTCATGACCATGCGGTAGACGACGCTGGGTGCGGTGGCGATGAGGTCGAGATTGAACTCGCGCTCCAGCCGCTCCTGGATGATTTCGAGGTGGAGCAGACCAAGGAAGCCGCAGCGGAAGCCGAAGCCCAGCGCTGCGGAGGTCTCCATCTCGTAGGAGAACGATGCATCGTTGAGGCGCAGCTTGCCCATTGCCGCCCGCAAATCCTCGAAGTCGGCGGCATCGACCGGAAACAGACCGCAAAACACCACCGGCTGTGCCGGCTTGAAGCCGGGAAGGGCCTTCTCGGTGGGACGGCGGTCCTCGGTGATGGTGTCGCCGACGCGGGTATCCGCCACTTCCTTGATGGAAGCGGTGATGAAGCCGAATTCGCCGGGGCCGATCTCGTCGGCCTGGATCATCTTGGGCGTGAAGAAGCCGGTACGCTCAACCGGATACCGTGCACCGGTGCCCATCATGCGGATGGTCTGGCCCTTCTTCAGCACGCCGTCGATGACGCGCACCAGCACGATGACGCCGAGATAGGCGTCATACCAGCTATCGACCAGCATGGCCTTCAACGGCTTTGCGGCATCGCCCTCGCGCGGTGGCGGCAACTGGTGGACGATCGCCTCCAACACATCGCCGATACCGATGCCGGTCTTGGCCGAAATATAGACTGCCTGGCTGGCATCGATGCCGATGACTTCCTCCACCTGTTCCTTGATACGCTCCGGCTCGGCGGCGGGCAGGTCGATCTTGTTCAGGACAACGACGATCTCGTGGTCGTTGTCGATGGCCTGATAGACATTGGCCAGCGTCTGCGCCTCTACCCCCTGGCTGGCATCGACCACCAGCAGCGAGCCTTCGCAGGCCGACAGGCTGCGCGACACTTCATAGGCGAAATCGACATGGCCGGGCGTGTCGATGAGGTTGAGGACATAGTCCTCGCCATTCTTGGCGCGGTAGTTCAGGCGCACGGTCTGCGCCTTGATGGTGATGCCGCGCTCCTTCTCGATATCCATATTATCGAGAACCTGCTCCTTGCCGGCCATTTCGCGCTCATCCATGCCGCCGGTCATCTGGATCAGACGGTCGGCAAGCGTCGATTTGCCATGGTCGATATGGGCGACGATGGAGAAATTGCGGATGTGGGACAAAACTGTGGTCATGGGCCGCGCATTTATCAGTGCCGGGGCAAAAAACAAAGTGGCATTTCTTGCGTCGCGGATAAGCCGTTCACTTGCCGGCCCCGACAATCCGCTGGATTGGCGTGCACGGTGATGGTGGGCGTCGGCGGGCCGAACTGACCAGGACTTCATTTACGCCGTATAAACCAACTTCTGTAACCTCGAAGTAGCGGAAGCCTGCTTTATTCCCCCGAAAGCATCGGGGGGCGCTTGGGTTTGGAGAATTTCACACTCTTCGGGGCAAATGCGGTTGTCGTCTTCGTGATGGCATCGGCGTTCTTCGTGGCCGGAAGAGCCAGGAAAAGCGAACAGTTCTGGACGTCCTGGTTCCTTGCAAACGTCGTTATCGGCTTTGCGATCCTTGCATTCATGTTCGAGCGGAACCTGCCGGACCTGTTCCTGGTGACTGTTCCGAATGTCCTGCTTGTGCTGGGACTGAGCTGGCGGTGGCGGGCGGCACGCGAATTTGCCGGCCGTGCCGTGTCTCCGCTCGCACTGTGGGGGCCGTCGATCCTGTTCATCGTGGTCTGCGCCTGGCCGTGGGTCTTTGGCTCCTATGGGGCCGTCTATACCATCGTAAACGCGCTGCTGACCTGCCTGGCGGTTGCATCCGGCTTTGAATTCTGGCGCGATCGGGGCGACGGCCTGCCGTCACGATATGGCATGGTTGCAGCCTATGGCATCATCGCCGCATCCTTCGCGGCACGTGTCGGCCAGGGCCTATGGCAAGGCAGTGAAATGTCCCGCCATTTGCCCGACGACCTGATGCTGATGATCCATCTGGCCGTCGCCCTGCTGCATATTGCGGCGACCGGTGCGTTTGCGTTGTCGCTTGCCTATGAACGGGATGCAGTCAGATTGCGCCGGCTTGCGATGCATGACTCGCTCACCGGACTGTTGAATCGTAGTGCTTTCGAGGCACGTATTCGCGACTATCTGGCGACCGGAGAGCGCCATGATTTTGCAATCGTGCTGTTCGATCTCGATCATTTCAAGCAGATCAACGATACTTACGGCCATGCGGTGGGTGACGACACGCTGCGGGCCTGCGCGAAAGTTTTCAGCGAAAGCCTGCGCAACCCGAGCATCGTGGCGAGATGGGGCGGTGAGGAGTTTGCCGCTATTTTGACCAATATCTCGGCAGCTGACGCATTCGCGGTTGCCGAGCGGGTCCGCAGGAAGATCCGTGCCACCGTTATCATGTCGGGGCAGCACGAGGTGTGGGTCACTGTCAGCGCGGGTGTCTGCCATAGCTCCTCGGGGCTTGAAAATTTCGACGAGCTTCTGAAGAGGGCGGATGCCGGGCTCTATACCGCAAAGCATAATGGCCGTGATTGCGTGCAGAGGCTGGTGGCTTGACGGTCTCCAAACGGGAAGCTGCCTGTCATTGACAGGCATAGGGGCTGTCTCTAGCATCGCCTCATGTCGGCTTGGATCGTCATCTTGGGTGGAAAAAGCCTTCCATTGGCTGGGAACTGCGGCGATCGCGGCCCGTGAGGTCTGCATGCGGGCGACGGTCTGTCGCTTCGGAAAAATCTTCATTGGAAACAGGCGGTTCGGTGGTGCGGCGTAGATGCCGGCCTTCCTTCTCAATGAGACACATGAATGAGGCCCGGCAGGACGAATCCGGCCTCGCTGGATGTGACACCGGGTCATGAGGAACGCTGCTCCCATCGATCGTGAGATCGTGCTTGTCGGCGGTGGCCACGCGCATGTGCATGTGTTGACGGCCTTCGCCAAGCGCCCGCAACAAGGCGTCCGTCTGACGCTGGTCACGCGCGACCTCGATACACCCTATTCCGGCATGTTGCCGGGTCTGATCGCCGGCCTGTATCCGCGCGAAGAGGCCCATATCGACCTGGTCCGGCTGACGGCCGCGACCGGTGCAAGGCTGATCCACGCAGCTGCCTGCGGGCTGGATCGCCAGAGTAGCCGCGTGTTGCTGGAGGGGCGGCCGTCGCTCGCCTATGATCTCGTATCGATCGACGTCGGCATCACGCCGGCGCTGGATGCCATATCCGGCGCTGCCGAACACGGCATTGCGGTCAAGCCGATCGGGGGCTTCCTGGCCAAGTTCGAAGCGCTGCGCGAACGCCTGCTGGAACGCAACGGCCCCCGTCGTGTCGTGGTGGTCGGCGGCGGGGCAGGAGGGGTGGAACTCCTGCTGTCACTGCAGCGGCGCGTGATAGATGAAGCACGGCAGGCCGGCTTCGATCCGCATGGGTTCTCCTTTGCGCTGGTAACGGACGAACCGTTGCTCGCTACGCATAATGCGCGCGTGCAGGAGGCTTTTTGCGGTGTTTTCGCGCGCAAAAATATTGCCGTCATCGAGAACCGGCGGGTTGCCTCCATCGATGCGGATGGGATTTGCTTTGCCGATGGCGAAAGGTTCGATGCCGATGCGGTGCTGGTGACGACGCAGGCTGCCGCACCGCGATGGTTCCGCGATACGGGCCTGAAGCTTGACGAGGCTGGCTTCATTGCCGTTTCCCCGACCTTGCAGTCGCTCAACGATCCCACCGTCTTTGCGGCAGGCGATTGCGCAGCACTTGTCGATACGCCGCGCGAGAAGGCCGGTGTCTATGCGGTTCGTGCCGGCCCGCCGCTGACCCGCAACCTGCGCGCAGCCATTCGCGGTGAAAAGCCGAGGCCGTGGCGGCCGCAACGGCGCCATCTGGCCCTGATCTCGACGGGTGAGGCATATGCGGTGGCTTCGCGCGGCGCCTTCAAGGCTGAAGGGGCCTGGCTGTGGCGCCTGAAGGACTGGATCGACCGGCGCTGGATGTGCATGTACCAGGACACTGCGGCCATGTCCGCACGCATGGCCCAAACGGCAGCCGTACGGGTGAAGAACGAGGTCGAGGAGATGCGCTGCGGCGGCTGTGCTGCCAAGGTCGGCCCCGGCCCGCTGTCGCGGGCTTTGGCGCGGCTCGACCCGCCGCTTGGTGATGACAGCGTGCTTGTCGGCCTTGGCGCTCCGGACGACGCTGCGATTATCGCGACACCGAAGAATGGCCATCTGGTGCAGACGGTCGATTTCTTCCGCGCCTTCATCGATGACCCGTATATGTTCGGAGAGATCGCCGCGGGCCATGCGCTGAATGATATTTTTGCCATGGGCGGCACACCGCGCCATGCGCTCGCTACGGCCGTGGTGCCGCATGGTGCCTCGCACATCGTCGAGGAAGCGCTGTTTCAATTGCTGGCGGGTGCGCGGCGCTGCCTCGACCGGGAGGGCGTGACACTGGTTGGCGGCCACTCCAGCGAGGGGGAAGCGCTGTCCATCGGCTTGTCGGTCACCGGGACAGTGGACCCGGAACACATTATCCACAAGGGCGGCGTGCGGCGCGGCGATGCACTCATCCTCACGCGGCCACTCGGCACAGGCATTCTGTTTGCTGCCATGATGCGCGCCAAGGCATCGTCCGCCTCGATCGAGGCCGCACTTGCCGAAATGCGCCGCTCCAACCGCAGCGCCGCCGCCGTGTTGGCCGCGCATTCCGCCCGGGCCATGACCGATGTGACCGGCTTCGGGCTCGCCGGGCACCTGGGCGAGATGCTGGCGGCGAGCGGTGCGATAGCCTCACTCGATCTGTCGGCGCTGCCGCTCTATCCCGAGGTGGAGCTTCTGGCTGCGGGCGGCATCGCTTCGACGCTGCTGCCGGAGAACCTGGCCTTGCGCCGCCTGCTGACCGGTAGCCCGGATGCCCCGACGCTTGCGCTGCTGTTCGATCCGCAGACGGCGGGCGGATTGCTGGCCGGAGTGCCTGCAGAGCAGGCTGCCGCCTGCGTGGCGGCGTTGCATGCCGCCGGCCATATCCACGCGGCAATCATCGGCGGTGTCGAAAAGGACGGGCTTGCCGCCAGTGATGTGCGGATCGTGCCGGAAAGCAGGAGCAGGGCGCCGAGGCAGGCACGGCAAAAGACATCGCCTTCAGGGCATCATGTGCAGGAAGCGCAGCCTTCGAAGCCGTTTTCCTCCATCCATGCCTCATAGGCAGCAGCGACTGCGGGGCCGGTGACGAGATCGGCCTGCCAATCCGTGTCCGTAGGGCGAACCAGCATCATCCAGCCCTCGCCATAGCAATCGCTGTTGACGCTTGCCGCATGCGCCACGAGGGCCTCGTTGATCGCCTCCACCGTGCCGGCAAAGCCGGCGCGCACCGAGCCCACCCATTTGGCGCTTTCGACCGTTGCCATCGCGCGGCCAGCCTCGAACGGCTTGCCGACGCGCTTGGGCGTGAAGATGAGCACTTCGCGGGCGAGGGCCACGCCGACCGGTGTGATGCCGAGGCGCACAAGTCCACCCTCATGCGGTGCATACCAGACATGGCGGACAACGTCGTAAAACAGATTATCGGGAAAGCTGCAGCCGCGAACCAATGCCATGCTTGCCTCTAGTAGGTCAGGACCCGGCAGTCCTCCTCCATGATATCGCGTATCATGGAGGCAGCGCCCATCAGGCCGGAGCATTCGGCGATGAGATCGGATTCGCCGACCTCGAACAGGTCGAGATTGGCTGGGCAAGCCCAGAAGCGGGCGCCATGCTCATGCGCTTCCCTGATCCAGTCGAGAACCGTCTTCGGGTCGCTCGGCTTGACGCGGATCTTTTCCGCAACGCCCTTGATCATCAGCTTTCCGGCGGTGGCCGCGCAAACCACATCGACGGGGTAGTCCATCGCCGCGGCAATTGCCGCATGATAAAAGGGCGCGGCAAGTTCCTCCGGGTTGCGGGGATCGGTGTTGACCAGCACGATAAGCAGGCGCCGTGTCATGCCGGCAAGCTCGCCGGTTGGGAATGGGCCGGCTCCTCCCCTTCGACGAATTCGTCGGTCCCGATTTCTTCGGCAAGAAACTTTGTGGCCATGTCGGATTCCAGCGTGCTCAACCGGCCGCGAACCGGCCGCCTGTCGAGTGCCTGCGCAATGGCGTCACTCACCGCGTTGGCCACGCTTTGAAAATCAGGTGCGGAGCCGCCATCCGCGAGCGTCATGACGGGGAGGGGGATGTCAGCCGCCACTGGCATCCGTAGCACCCGCGCCATCTCCTCAAGATCGGCATCGATCAGCACGGTTCCCTGATGGACCAGGCTGCAGCCATCGTGCCAGCCGGCCGAACCTGACACTTTCTGCCCGCCAATCACGACATCGCCCGGTGGCCGAAAGCGTGCCGCAAAACCGAAGCTGGCGAGTGCGGTGGCGATTGCGCCGCAAACTTTTGTCGAAACCGCCTCCAGCGACGCAGCCGCCGAGCGCGCCATGACCAGATCCCAGGCAAGCACGCCGGGAGACATATAGACTGCCCCGCCGCCGGTGACGCGGCGTGCGATCTCGATGCCCTTGCGCGCGCAGAAGCTTCGATCGACGGCGTCATCGAGCAGCTGATGCCGCCCAAGCAGCACGGACCGCCGGTAGCAATGCAGGCGCAGCGTGTCTTCCAAGCTGCCGCCCAGATGGAGTTCCGAAAGCGCGGCAGTCACGGCGATGTTCCAGCGCGCGGAATTCAAACCGGTATCAATGACACGCAACGGCGTGTTCATTGCATCATCACCTCTTCGATCTTCAGCCGCCGCCCCCAGCGGTCGAAGAAATGGTTCTCGTTGAGGATCAGCCGGTTTGCCGTCAGTTCCTCGGCCAGCGTCTGCAGCTCGACCCGCGCGATTGTATCGGCGATGGGGCCGCCCGTGTCCTTGTCGGGCCGCACGGCAAACAGCACCCCGTCCCAGCCGGCGCCGGACTGGGCAAACAAGGTTGAGAGCTCGGCCCAGCGAACCTCGTCGCCGATGACATGGAAATAGGTGGACCGCAGCGGCGTGACGCTCAGCTCGCCAATAGTCACGAGGATGACAAGAGCGGTGAAGCCGCCCGTGCTGTGGAATTCATGCGCGATCCAATCGTCAAAGCGATTATGATCATGAACGGCTCTAGATTTCGACAAGCGGCAGCTCCACGATTTCCCGCTCCATGAGATTGAGGAACGCCGTGTTCCGGTTCTCCCCATACCATTTTTCGAACGCGGCGAGCGCATCGCCGACCAGCGGCTGCTCGTCCGTTTCCTCGGCAGGCCGCACCGCGCTCCAAATGGCAAGGACAACGGCATCGAACTGGTCAGCGACCTCTTTCTGCTTCTGAGTCGCGCCGTTCCAACTGACCTCACGGAAGAAGACGTTCCGGCCGATCTTCAGCGCATCCTCTTCATTTTCCGCAGAACTGACGGCCCGGCCGATCGCTTTCACCAGATTGAGGCGGCGAAAGGCGAATGCCCGCTCGGTCTTCAACTCCTCGGCCCGTAGCGCCGCCTGCTTGCGGAACTGTTCCTCGGCAATGCTGGCTTCCCGGGCAATGCTTCCGAGGTCTTCCAGATAGGCGGTGTAATATTCGCTGGTCATTGCGCTCCCCAATTCAACCGCTGCAGCCAGCGGGCCTCCTGAACACACCGGCATTTGTTTGCCGGCTCATGATCAGGAGCATGCTAGAATTTTGGCGGAAGAGAGTGGGAGTCGAACCCACCAAAGACCGTCTCACGGCCCCTCCCGGATTTGAAGTCCGGACGCCCCACCAGGGACGCATCTCTTCCAATTGGTTCGTCGGTTTCAACCATAGCCTCATCGGCGGGCCGGCGAAACAGGTCAATCCTGTATTTGTTGATCCGGCGAACATCGCCGCGCCGGAACGTGACGCCGTGCCGGTCGAGGAATTCAAGGATATGGATCGCCACCTTGCGACCATTGTCGAGGCGGTCGCGCAACTGGGCGGCGCTGAACTGTCCATCCTCGGCGGCCGCACTCAATTCGCAGGTGATCTCGACGATCTCGGCGACCGTGCCGCGCAGGAAGAAATGGTCGTGGTTGATCTCGTCCACGCGCCCCATGCGGCCAAGCAGCTTGAACAACCGTCTTATGTCGGGCTCCCGCTCGCCCAGCATTCCGGCGATGTCGCGAACGCGCGGCGGGCGGAACCGCTCCGCTCCGCCAATGAGGGGAGCGACCATCTCCCATAGCGCTTCGTCCTGTGGCGCCAGCCGCACGATATGGCTCGGCAATTTGACCCACGCGCCATCGAGCGCGATGGCGCCTGAATTGGTGAGGTCGCGCAATACGGCAGCGAAAGCCGGTGCGGGAAGTCGTGGCTCGCTCTGGAGACGCAGGCGTTCCACGCCCATGCCGGCAAGGTCCGGGTTCTCGGCGTGGAATTTTTCCAGCCTGGCAAGGATGCCGCGTTTCAGGCGCGGCCACGTCTCTTGCGCAAGCGCAAGTGTCTTGCCGCCCCCGCGCAGCAGGATCAGTTCGCTGCGTCTGGCGAGTGCTTCCACCCGTGTCGGGGTCAAGCCAAGATCGCGGCGGAATGCATCGATGTCGAGATAGTGGGGTGGCGTTTCGAGCAGCAGGGCCAGCGTGCCTTCGGGGTCGGCAATGGAATAGGCGTCCAGTTGCGCGATGCGCTCCGGCGTGCGGCGCTTGCGTGCCGGCGCACGCAGATCGAGAAGACGGCCGCCGCCGATCGTATGCTGGGCGCTGGTGTCGCGCAGCACGAAACGATCGCCCGACGCCGCTGCTATTGGCTTCTCCAGAACGAGCTGGACATATCCTTCCTTGCCCGGCGCAAGCGGCTCGTCGCCGAGCAGCACGACGCGGGCACCGATTTCGCAAGCCGCATGATGCAGCCGCACCGGCATCCATTGCGTGACCGGCTTTGTCTCGGATGCCAGAACATGAAGCTTGGCATCGATGCGGTCACAGGGTGCATGCAAAGATGGATCGAGCACCATGTCGCCGCGCGAGATTGCATCCTTGGAGACAGCATCGCCGGCGAGATTGAGGGCGCAGCGGTCGCCGGCGTTGCCGCGTTCGGCCTTCCTGTTTTGCGCGTGCAGGCTGCGAATTCTGGCCGAAATCCCGCTCGGGCTGACAGTGACATGGTCGCCGACGCCTATGGAACCGGAAAGCACAATGCCGGTCACCACAGTGCCGGCGCCCTGCAGCGTGAAGGAACGGTCGACGGCGAAGCGGAAGGCGTCGGCCTGGCTCCCGCGCTCCACCAGCCGGGAGGCGTCGATCAGCCGGCCATGCAGATCATTCACGCCAACCCCGGTGGCGGATGAAGCCGCGACGATGTCGGCGCCTTCCAGCCTCGTTCCAAGAAGGGCGTTGGCGATCTCGTTGCGCGCTGCCGCCAACCGGTCCGCATCGACAAGGTCGGCCTTGGTGAGGGCGACGATGCCGCGCTCGATTCCGAGCAGGTCGAGGATGGCCAGATGCTCGCGCGTCTGCGGCATCACGCCATCGTCAGCCGCGACCACGAGCAGCGCAAAATCTATGCCCGCCGCACCTGCCAGCATGTTGTGGACGAAGCGCTCATGTCCCGGCACGTCGACGAAGCCGATGACGCTGTCGTGGAGGCCGGGCATATAGGCAAAGCCGATATCGATGGTGATGCCGCGGTCTTTTTCCTCTTTCAGCCGGTCGCCATCCACGCCGGTCAGTGCTCGCACGAGCGAGGTTTTGCCGTGGTCGATATGGCCTGCCGTGCCGATGATCATGCCACCGGCTCCGGCAAGGGCATTTCGGCCCGGCGGCCGGCCTCGGCAATCTGCGCCTCGGAGAGCGTCGCCTTGACCGCCCCGATGAAAGGTTCTGCCAGCTCGCTGCCTCCCGCACGGGCACGCAAGAGCCAGGCAAGCGCAGTCAGCGCATCGCGGGGGACGCCGGCACCCAGATGAAAGGCTGCCCCCAGCATCGCCTGCGCATCCGCCTGGCCGCGCGCGGCTGCGCGATCCCACCACCGCACCGCCTCCGAAGGGTCACGCTCGACGCCAAGCGCGTTGTGATACATCATGCCGAGGCGCGTCATGGACGTGGCGATGTCCTGTTCCGCGGCTTTGCGCGCCCAGCGCAGAGCTTCGGCCGGATCGGGTTCGATGATTTCACCTTCAAGCAGCATCCAGCTCAGCATGTCCTGGCCTTCGGCATCACCGGCCTCCGCCGCCAGTCGGTAAAACTCGGCAGCGCGGACAGGATTTTCCTCCGTGCCGTCGCCCTTGAAATAAGCCGTCGCGAGATTGCGCTGGCCGACCGGATCGCCGCCATCTGCGGCCAGCGTCAGCCATTTCAATGCCAATTCCGGATCACGCTCGACACCAAGGCCGCTCGAAAAGCAGGCGCCGATATTGTTTTGCGCCCGTGCGACCCCCTGATGCGCGAGCGGGCCCCAGATCGACAGGGCTTTCGCATAGTCGCCCTCCCGAGCCGCTGCCAGTGCCATTTCCATCTGCTCCTCGGCACTGAGCGGTGGTGTGGCAGGCGGGCGGCGCAGCAGACGTTCGAACAGGCCCATCATGCGCCTCCTTCGAGACGCAGTTGACCAAGATTGCGCCGGAAGCCGGCTTCATCTTCCAGGCAGCGCAGGTCGAGGATGAAGGCCTGGTCGGCAATGCGGCCAATGACCGGCACGGGAAGCGCCCGGAAGGCCGCCGCCAGACCCGCAACTACATGGCCGCCGGCCTTTGGATCGGTAGGCCGGATTGCAATTCCGGCACTTGCGATCGTCTCTTGCGGTAGTGAACCCGACCCGATCTGGCTGGAGCAAGGCACCACCTCGACACTGAAGCCATCGCCTGTCGCATCCGTCACTGCGGACGCCAGGTCGTATGCCAGTGCTTCGATCGCATCCCTCGGGCGCGACAGCAGGCGCAGCGTCGGCAGGCGCTGTGCGATGCGCTCGGGATCGAGATAGAGCCGAAGCGTGGCCTCGATCGCCGCGAGCCGGATCTTGTCCACCCGCATTGCCCGCTTCATCGGGTTCTTGTTGATACGGGCGATGAGGTCGGCGCGGCCGGCGATGAAACCGGCCTGCGGGCCACCGAGCAGCTTGTCGCCGGAGAATGTGACGATATCGGCGCCTTCGGCTACCGCGTTGGCGACCGTTGGCTCACGCGAAAGGCCATATTGCGACAGGTCCACAAGCGTGCCGGAGCCGAGGTCGTTGACCAACGGGATGCCGTGTTCGCCCGCCAGCGGCGCCAGCGCGCTGGCGGGAACTTCCCGCGTGAACCCTTCGATACGATAATTCGAAGTGTGAACTTTCAGCAAGAGGCCGGTTTCAGGCCGGATCGCGCCGGCATAATCGCTGAAATGCGTGCGGTTTGTGGTGCCGACCTCGACAATATGCGTGCCCGCGCGCTTCATGATGTCGGGCATGCGGAACGCGCCGCCGATCTCGATCAGTTCCCCGCGTGACACCACGCCTTCCCTGCCGTTGGCAAAGGTGTTCAAGGCCAGCAGCACCGCGGCCGCGTTGTTGTTGACGACGGTAACGTCTTCGGCCCCCGTCAGGTCGATCAGCAATTGCCGGATGAGGGAATCGCGCTCGCCGCGCTTGCCGCCATCGAGATCATATTCGAGGGCGAGTGCATGCCGCATTGCCGTCACGGCCGCATCGATTGCTTCCTCTGCCAGTAGGGCTCGGCCGAGATTGGTGTGCAGTACCGTGCCCGTCAGGTTGAAGACCGGCCGCACCTTCGGCAGGCTTGCCGTTTCCAATTGAGCCACTGCCTTAACGGCAATGTCATCGGTGCTGCAGGCCGCACCGCCACGGGCACGGATCGCCTCGCGCGCCGCGCCCAGGCTGTCGCGTACCGAAGTGACAACCAGTGGCCGCCCGAAACGTTCGACCGCAAGTTTTGCCGTTTCGGTACGAAGCACCTGATCGACCGATGGCAGTTTCTGAAAGGGCACCGGATTTGCCTGCGATGCCATGGCTGCTCAATAGCCGATCAGGAAAGGGTTGACCGCGCCGCGCCGGAAGTCGAGCTCGCTGAGAAGCAAGTCCAGCCCCAGCGAGGCCACATCATCGGCGATGGGGTCGAGATCGGGATTGTCGAGCTGGTACAGCACCTTCACATAGCCGTGGCATGAACTGCAGGTTTCGGCCTTGATGTCGCCTGCTTCGCCGTCGATGGCCTGGAACGTGATCTCCTGGGTCGAGCCGCAGAGCGTGCATTTGGCACGGATGTAGTTCCACAGTGTGCCGCAGAGCGAGCAGGAGCAGAAACGCGAGCCATGAGCTCCATTCCAGCCGACGATCAGCGAGCTGGATGGCGTGCCGCCGCAGGTTGGGCAGACGCCGTCGCCCACAGGCTTGAGGGAGGCCGGATCGAGCCGTGCCGCAAGCCGCGCGAAATGAACCTGGAGGACGGCCGCCACCAAGCTGTGTTCTGCCACCGCGTCGGCGGGAGCCGTGTCTGTCAGCACATTGCCAATGATGCCCAGCCGCATGTCCTGGTCGGCAGTTTGAAGGCGCAACAGCGCTTCGCGCGCAGGCTGCGGCATATCGAGCGCGCCAGCGGCGGAGGTCAGCCGGTCGAAAAGGGAGTTGAAACTATCGTCGGCGACAAAATCGCGGCGATTGAGCGGCGGCATCTCATATTGCGCGGCACGCTCGAGCATTTCCGGTTGAGGCAGTTCAGGTTCCGCCAGGTCGCTCTGTATGGCCGCCTGAAGCTCGCAAAGATTGGCGAGGAATGTCAGGTAGGGGCCAAGGTCGTGACCGGCCGCCAGCTGGCGAAAGCGGGCGGCGCGGTCGGTAAAGAGCCTTTCGGGATCGGGAAGCCGCACGAAAGGCGGCTTCGCGATATTGCCCAGCTTGGAAGGATCGGCTTTCAGTTGGTCGAACTTCTTCAATTCCTTACCTCACGAACCGCACGGGCCACGTGTTGCCAGCCCTTCTTCATCCGTTACTCGGCAGGTGTTACCCCTTTGGGCTTGCCTTTGGACTTGTCGGAGACAAGTTCCCTCAGCCAGCGACGATGATGCCGCCATGCCCACCCCCCGGTCACGCGACCGCGGGTCATGGCGCCGATCGTGCCGCGCACCCAGATGGCGGCATAGACATGGACGATCCATACGCAGATCGCCACGATTGCCACGATCGCATGGATCAGCACGGCCACGCGCTGTTGATCGACAGTGAAATATTCACTGAAGAACTGCTGCCAGATCACCACGCCGCTGGCGGCGAGGATCACGATGATCAGCGACATCGACCAGAACACCATCTTCTGTCCGGCATTGTATTTGCCGACCTCAGGCAGCTTCTCATCGTTTTTGGTCAGCACGTCCTTGAGGCGCCCGAGCCAGACATTGTCCGTCCGCTCCCACAGATTGAGCTTCCAGAAGCGGAAGAACAAGCCGAGGAAGCTGAGGAGCAGCACCACCCCGATGAAGGGGTGGATTATTCTTGCAAGCGCGCCGCCGCCAAACAGCCCGGTCAGGAAATACAGGCTCGGATGAAACAGAGCCAGACCGGACAAGGCAAGCAGCACGAGGCTGATTGCCGTGATCCAGTGATTGACACGGGCGGCAGCACTGTAGCGGTCCACCGTGACCGGGTTGCCTCGGTGGACGCTGTCGCCTTTCGCAACTTCGCTGTGCGTGGTCATGTCCTTTCGCCCTCCGCCAGACGTTTTGCTGCTTCCTCATCCGCCGACGAAACCCGATTCGCGCCGGAGACGAGGTGATGGAGGAACCCGAATGCCGCGAAAGCACCGATGGCTGTCAGGCCGGCATATTTGGTCAGGCCCTTCCACGCTTCGACCATCGGGCTGATGCGCGGATTGTTGGCAAGCCCCGCATAGATCTCCGGTCGGTCGTTGTGATGCAGAACATACATCACATGCGTGCCACCCACGCCGGGAGGATCATAGAGGCCGGCATTGGCATAGCCACGCGACTTCAGATCCTCGATGCGGGTCGCCGCATATTGCTTCATCTCCTCCTTGGTACCAAACACGATCGCCTGTGTCGGGCAGGCCTTGGCGCATGCCGGCCCCTGGCCGACCGCAACGCGGTCGACGCAGAGCGAGCATTTGTAGGCCTTGTGATCGACCTTGGAGATGCGCGGAATGTTGAAGGGGCAGCCCTTCACGCAATAGCCGCAGCCGATGCAGTTCTCATGCACGAAGTCGACGATGCCGTTGGTGTACTGCACGATCGCACCGGGGGCCGGGCAGGCCTTGAGGCAGCCCGGATCCTCGCAATGCATGCAGCCATCCTTGCGGATCAGCCATTCGAGATTACCGGTCTCGGTATTCTCGAATTCGGTGAAGCGCATCAACGTCCATGTGTTCGGCGTCAGATCGTGCGGGTTGTCATAGACGCCGGTATTGATGCCGACCTCCTCGACCAGCTCGTTCCACTCAAGACATGCCGACTGGCAGGCCTTGCAGCCGATACATTTCGAGACGTCGATCAGCTTGGCGACTTCGGTTTGCCGCTCAGCCGGCGGCGTGATTGTCGAGGCTGAGCGGCGGAGCAGGTCGGCCTCGCCGAATTTCGGCGGGACCGCTTCCGTGGTTGGGTTTTGGATGGGTGGAAACATCGCCGCCTCCTATGCCACCGGCCCGGAAACGGGCTCGATATCAACAAGGAACGCCTTGAACTCAGGCGTCTGCGAGTTCGCGTCGCCGACAGGTGGCGTGAGCGAGTTTATCGGTGAGGCTTTCTTCGTCTCGCCGATGAAGCCGAAATGCAGCGGCAGACCGATGGTATGAACGGTCTTGCCGTCGACCTGGAGCGGAACGAGCCGCTTGGTGACGACTGCCTTGGCCTTGACCTCGCCGCGGTTGGACCAGATGCGGACCAACTGCCCCATGGCGATACCCTTCTCCTTTGCCAGCTGTTCCGACATTTCCACGATGGCTTCCGGCTGCAGGACCGCGTTCGTATGCACGTTCTTGGTCCAGAAGTGGAAGTGCTCCGTCAGACGATAGGTGGTTGCCACGATGGAGAATTCGGAAGAATCGCCGAAGATCTCCATATCGTTGTTGAACACCCGTGCCGCCGGGTTGCCCCGGATCGCAGGGAAGATCGGATTCTTCACCGGCGATTCAAACGGCTCGTAATGGGCCGGGAACGGTCCATCCGCCATCAGGCCTCTCACCCACAGGCGCGAGACACCTTCCGCGTTCATGATGAACGGTCCGGTAGCCTGCTCCGGCGGAATGGTCGCCACATAGTCCGGCACATCCGGCCCGGTCCAGCGCTGGCCATCCCAGTACATGTACTTCTTGGCCTCGCTCCACGGCTTGCCTTGCGGGTCGGCCGAAGCGCGATTGTACTGGATGCGGCGGTTGGCAGGCCAGGAGAAGCCCCAGTTGCCGAACACGCCCAGCCCCGACGGATCGTCGTTGTCACGGCGTTGGGCGAAGTTGCCCTTGGGGCCGTAGACACCGGTGTAGATCCACATGGAGCCGTCGGTCGAGCCGTCGTCGCGCATCTCGCCGAAACCGGCGAGCTGTTCGCCGGCGCGGCGGATGACATTGCCCTCCGCGTCGGTGACATCTGCCAGCGCCTTGCCGTTGAGCTCCCGCAGGAGTTCGTCGGGCTGCGGCTCGAGCGGGTTCTCATAGCTCCAGTCGATAGCCATCAGCGGATCCTTGCCGGTACCGCCTTCGGTCTCGTAGAGCTTGCGAATCCGCACGAAGAGATCCGAGAGGATATCGATGTCCTTGCGGGACTCGAAATACGGATCGGCGGCAGGCCACTTCCACTGGATGCAGCGGCTGGAGTTGGTGAAGCTGCCCTCTTCCTCGGCAAACGACGTCACCGGGAGCATGAACACTTCGGTCTGGATGCTGGCGGTATCAACATCGTTGAATTCGCCGTGATTCTCCCAGAACCGGACCGTGTCGGTCTCGATCGGATCCATGCTGACGAGGAATTTGAGCTTGGACAGCGCCGCCACCGTCTTGCCGGAATAGGCAATCGACATCAGCGGGTTGAAGCCCTGGCACAGCATTCCCGTGGTCTTGCCCTGATGCATGACATCGAACATGCGCAGGGCGTCATAGGCCACGTCCACCTTGGGCAGCCAGTCATATCCGAAATTGTTTTCCTTTGTCGCCTTGGCCCCGAAGTAGCTCTTCAGGAAGCTGACATAGAATTTCGGATAGTTCTGCCAGTAGCTGGTCTGGTTCGGCTGCAGCGGCTTGAAGGTCCGCTTGGCAAGGTGCGCCTCCAGTGTCGGCTCCTTGTCGGTCGGCAAGGCCAGATAGCCCGGAATTGCCGCCGTAAGCGTGCCGACATCGGTGATGCCCTGGACGTTGGAGTGTCCGCGAAGTGCGTTCACGCCGCCGCCCGGGATGCCGATATTGCCGCACAGCAACTGGATCATCGCCGCGGTGCGGATGTTTTGCGCACCGCTCGAATGCTGCGTCCAGCCCAGCGCATACATGATCGTCATGGCCCGCTCGCCATTGGCGGTGGATGCGGCCCATTCCGCCACCTTCAGGAACTTGTCCTTCGGGGTTCCGCTGACGCGTTCGACCATTTCGGGGGTGTAGATCTCGAAATGCTTCTTCATCAGCTGGAAGACGCAACGCGGGTCTTTGAGCGTCATGTCGCGGACGGCAAAGCCATCCGGCCCCATCACATATTCCCACGTGCTGCGGTCGTAGCTGCGCTTCTCCTCGTCGTATCCGGAGAAGAGACCTTCGTTGAACTCGAAGTCGTCCCTCACGATGTAGGCGGCGTTGGTATAGTGCCGGACATATTCGTGATGGATCTTGTCATTGGTCAGAAGGTAATTGACCACGCCCGAGAGGAAAGCGATGTCGCTTCCCGGACGGATCGGCGCATAGTGATCCGCCACCGCCGCCGACCGGTTGAACCGGGGATCGACGACCATGAGCTTGGCGCCACGCTCGGCTTTCGCCTCGGTGACCCACTTGAAACCGCAAGGATGTGCCTCTGCGGCGTTGCCTCCCATAATCCAGACGAGATCAGTATTCTTGATATCCGTCCAGCTGTTTGTCATCGCACCGCGACCGAATGTTGGGCCCAAACTGGACACCGTCGGTCCGTGTCAAATGCGTGCCTGATTCTCGATCTGCAGCATTCCCAGGCCGCGCGAGACCTTGTAGGTCAGCCAGCCGGTTTCGTTCGTGACCGAACTTCCCGAAAGGAAAGCCATCGTCGGCCAGCGATTGACGGGAACGCCGTCATTGTTGGTCTCGATGAAATTGGCGTCACGATCCTCTTTCATCAACTTGGCGATGCGCTCCATCGCGAAGTCCCACGTCACCCGCTCGAACGTGTTGGTGCCCGGCTTGCGGTACATCGGGTATTTCACGCGGGTCTTGGACTTGATGTAATCAATTGCCGCCGCGCCTTTCGGGCACAGCGTTCCACGGTTCACCGGGTTGTCGACGTCACCCTCGATATGGGTGACTTCCATCTTCCCGGCTTCTGCCTTGCTTTCCGCCGAAAAGATCATCATGCCGCAGCAAACGGCACAATAGGGACACGAGCTGCGTGCTTCCTTGGTAGTGGTCAACCTGAAAGGCTTGACTGACGCGGCATAGGCGGCCTCGACGCCGCCAAACCCGAACGCCCCTAAGGTCGTTCCGGCAACGCCAACGCTCGCGCCCTTCAGGAAGGCGCGACGCGAGAGATCCATATTCATTGGCTTCCTCCACATAGCGACCCCACCGGGGCACGGTCAGAATTCTCACTGACTATCAAAACCATAGCCCTGCAATCGATCTTTGCAACAAACATTTTCAAAGATTGAACTAAGTATTGAGATCGAAGGATTCTTCCTCACCTTTTAAAATATGATAGCATTTGTCATGTTTTCTCTGCCGGACATAGTTCTCCAAGCCGTAAGCAGCGTAAGTGGCCTGGCCCGCTTGCAACATGCACGTCGATGCTGAACAGTATGAGGCGGGCGCGATTACGCTCCGCACATCACGGAAAGATCGACAGGCGACCTATGAAGGAGACCAGACTGGACTTGCGCGGCCTGCGCTGCCCTTACCCTGTGCTGCGTGCCAAGAAGGCGTTGCGCGACATCGACATTGGCGGCGAACTCGTTCTGGAATGCACCGATCCGCTGACCGTGATCGATGTTCCTCATTTCGTCTCCCAGACCGGCCACGCCCTTGTGGCGCAGGACCGGCAGGACGATCTCTTCATCTTCAGGATCGTACGAAAGCGGTGAGCGGGGCGGACGTGCCGCCCAGCTCACCTGATTGTCGCATGATCCGCCGGTTGGGGATCATGCACGCGGCAGATTCATGCCGTGATCTCTGCCGACGTGATCGTGTATTTGAAGCCGTCGGCATCGAGGCAGTCGAGCAAGGCGCCAGCGATCTCGGCCTGCGGGTACATCAGGAAGGCCACCTTGTGATCCGACCCCGGCAGGACGAGATCATGGGCGGTGTTGTAGGCCAGCCAGTTGCCTTCCCACGAGCCGAACAGCTTTTCCCGGACAGCGGTGACCAGCGGCGAATCGATCGCGTTGTCGCGGGGCGGCTCTTCCAGCATCACCTTGCGGACATCGGCCGGATCGGCCGCCACCCAACCGTGATCGGATAGATAGACTTCCGCGCGGCAATGCTGCGACTTGGTGATGGTTTCGGAGCCTGCACCGAGGCTCTTGTAGCCGAACTTCGAGGGCGCGACCCTTATGCCGTAGACATCGCGCGCCGGCAGGCCTGCGGCCCTGGCGAGCGCGACATAAAGCGCATTCAGGTCGGCACATTTACCGCCGAGATTGCCTGAAAGCAGCAGGCTGGCGACATCTCCGGTTCCGCAGCCGAGAGTCTCGGCCTTGCGATAGGTGTTTTCCACGACCCACTCATAGATCGCCCTGGCCTTGTCGGCATCGCCGGACAGGCTGGCCGTGATCTCATCGGCGGTCTGCTTCACCAGGCCATCGGTTGGCATCAGTTCGGTTGCTTCAAGATAGATCTGGCGCTCTGCGTCGCTCAAGGGTGCGGCCTTGCCGGACGCGTTCAATGTGGCGGCGCGGTCGCGCGTCTTGAAGCGGCTTTCGACCTCGATTGTCGACGGCTGATCGCCGGCAAAGCGGGCATGAAGCAGCTTCGCACCATATTTAGGGTCCGTCACGATTTCGGCCGCAGCTTCATTGCCGGTCCATTTATCGCCTACCGGCAATATCCATCCGCCGTCCTCGAGCGCGGGCAGCGGCACCCATGCCTGCACGGCTCCATCCGCCTTCGGAATTTCGAGGCGTGTGGTGATGCGGAAGCTGCGCCACTCGCCGGGCTGGGGATCGAATCGCGCAGTCGCGCCTGCGATGCCGGGCAGTATCAGCGCTGCTGTCGAACAGGCGGTCGCGCCGGCCAGGAAATCACGTCGGTTTATCATTTTCATCTGCCTCCCTCTTATCCACGTCTCGCCGATCGTCCCTCGGCAGGGTTTTGATCAACTCATCCAGTGCGGAGTTGACCGAGGGATCATCCCAATCGACGTCACGCTCCACGAACAGGACGGGCACAAGGTTGGAATCCAATATGAAGCTGCTCGGCAGCGCCTTGACCTGCCAGGCTTTGATGACGGCGCGGTCGCGATCGAGCAGCACCGGGAAACTGGCCGGATTGCGCTTGAAGAAGTTGCGCACGCGCGCGTCCACCTCGCCGACATCAATGGCGAGGATGCTCAGCTCATCGCCTTGCCGGCGCACTGCCAATCGTTCGAGTGACGCCATTTCCTCCACGCATGGCTCGCACCATGTGGCGAAGAAATGGACGAGCACCGCGCGCCCCTTGTGGTCGTCAAGGGAAACCCGGCCGTGATAGAGGCTTTCGAGATGCAGGGGCGGCTTGGGTTCGCCCGTCCAGCGGGCAAGCTCGGCGGAAAAAGCCGCCGTGGCGCCTGAAACCAGCAGGAGAGCCGCAGCCATGGGTTTGAGCCAATGCCGACAGACAACCATCCATCGCGAATGGTGATCGCGGGCTGAGTCGGATGGAAGAGAAGCACCCCGAGCCTCGGGGCCCGTGTCGAAGGCCACGCCTTACCTTCATGTCGATGTGGGGCATTGTCAATGCCATGCAGCGGGCATTGACAATCGGGGGCCAGCGGTACACTCTAAAATCGAAAAAGATTTCGCTTAGCGAATTTTTGGGAGGAAGACGGTGATTACGAGACGAAATTTCAACAGGCTGGCGGCTGCCGCAGCTTCCGGCCTGGCCATGCCGGCCGTGCTGACCGGCCGCGCCTTCGGCCAGGACAAGCCGATCCGGTTCGGGGCGAGCATTTCCCTGACGGGCGCGCTGGCAGGCACCAAGAACGGCCAGATCGGCTATGAACTCTGGCGCGACGACGTCAACGCGGCCGGCGGTCTGCTTGGCAGACCCGTCGAACTGGTCCTGCTCGATGACCAAAGTACAGCTTCAAATATACCTGCAATCTATTCTGCGCTTGTCGATGTCGAGAAGTGCGATGTTCTGTTCGGACCTTACGGCGCCAGCCTCACGGCACCGGTAATGCCCTTCATCAAGCAGCGTGACTTGTTCATGATCGGCATGTTTCCGCTCGCCGGCAATGACCAGGCAAAGCACGACAAATTCTTCCACAGCGCGGCCTGGGGCCCCAATTCGGGAACCGATTGGGCGCGCGGATTCTTCGATCTGGCAAAGTCGGTGGGGGTCAAAAAGCTGGCCATTCTGGCCAACGATCTCGAATTTTCCAAAAACGCCGCCGTGGGTGGAGCGAAGGTTGCCGAGGAATACGGCATGGAGATCGTCTTCAACCAGAGCTATCCGCCCAATACGTCGGATTTTTCCACGATCCTGCGCAATATCAGTGCGGCCAATCCTGATGCGGTGTTCATCGGCTCCTATCCCGCCGACAGCACGGCCATCATCCACAGCGTTCGGGAGATCGGCGTTCCCGACAGCGTCAAGCTGTTCGGCGGCGCCATGATCGGCCCGCAATATGGTTCGCTGCTGAGTTCGCTTGGCCCGGAACTGAACGGGCTGGTGAACTGCCATCTGTTTTCGCCCGAGCCCACCATGCAGTCCGCCGAGATCAAGAGCTTCTTCGATCGCTACGTTCCACGGGCGGAGAAGGAGGGCGTCGATCCGCTCGGCTTCTACATTCCGCCCTTCTACTATGTCGCGGGCCAACTGGCCGCCGCTGCTATCACAGGCGCCGGCTCGCTCGACCAGGCCGCCATGGCTCAATGGCTTCACGCCAACAAGGTGGACACCATCGTCGGCCCGGCGACCTTCAACGAGATCGGCGACTGGACGACGCGCAGGGTTCTGATGGTCCAGATCCAGAATGTGGAGGGCAACGACCTGGCCCAGTTCCGCGAGGCCGGTCGCCAGGTCATTATCGACCCGCCCGAGCTCAAGTCGGGTGACCTCATCCATCCCTACAACAAGGCACGTGCCGGCTAGGCAGCTAGAGCATCGGACCGAAAAGTGGAATCCGGTTTTCGGAATATTCCGATGCTCAATCAAAGTGTTAGAGCGTCCTTTGTGCGTCTGATTAGACGCACGGCGCTCTAAGCAGCGCAGTAGGACGAGGCCGGCCGCGCAGCGGCCGGCCCTGGATGAGGGTGTATGACACAGTTTGATCTATTCATGAACGTGGTCGCCACGGGCGTGCTTCTTGGCAGCGTCTATGCTGCGGTGGCGCTGGGCCTGGCGATCACCTTCGGAATTCTGCATATCCCGAATATCGCCCATCCGGCTCTCGTGATCATGGGCGGCTATTTCGTCGTCCATGCCAATCGGTTCGGCGTCGATCCGTTGATCGCGGCCCTGGTCGGCCTTGTTCCGTTCTACCTGCTGGGGATGCTGCTTTATTCCTTCTATGCCAATACGTTCGAAAGGCGGGGGCGCGCTGACGTATTGCAAAGCCTGACGCTTTTCTTCGGCCTGTCGCTGGTCATCGAAATCATCCTTGTGCTGGCCTATGGGTCGGAGCTCAAATCCCTCACCGCGCCCTATATAGGCAGCAGCCTGAGATTCGGCCCGCTCACCATTCCCTCACGACTGCTCGTGCCGGCTATCCTCGGGCCAGCCACGGTGGGCGCGCTCTGGCTCTACTTCAGATACACCAATTCCGGCACCGCTATCCGCGCGGTCGCCCATGACGAGCGCGCGCTGTCGATTGCCGGGCTCGACCCTGCCGCGATCAAGCGCCAGGCCTTCGGGCTGGCCACGGCAACGGCCGTCATCGGCGGCGCCGCCCTTGCCATGATCGGGCCGATCGATCCGTTCAGCGGGCGCTTCCAGATCGGGCGGGTCTTTGCCATCGTCGTGCTCGCCGGCATGGGCTCCATACCGGGCACGCTGGTGGTGGCCATCGGGCTCGGCATAGCCGAGACGTTGATCGCCTCATATCTCAATCCGGCCTGGTCGCCCGGCGTGGCCTTCGCCATGCTGCTCGGTGCGCTCGCGCTGCGCCCGCAAGGGCTGTTCGGAACTGTGCGATGACGCGTGGCGGTTGGACTTTCGGCTTGGCCATGCTGGTCATCGTGCTGGCGGGGTTCCTTGCGCCCCATGTGCTCAAGAATCCGTTCTATTTCTTTGCCGGCTATGTCATCCTGCAATATGTCGTCATTGCCACCGGCTGGAACATCCTTGGCGGATATGCCGGTTACATCAATTTCGGCGCGGCGGGTTTCTTTGGAGCAGGAGCCTATGCTTCCGCCTTCCTGTTCAACGCTTTCGGCATTCCCTTGTGGGGCAGCCTCATTGCGGCCTGCGTGATCGGCGCCGGGCTTGGCCTTTTGATGGGCTATCTCACGCTGCGCATCCAGGGGGTCTATTTCGCCATTGCCACACTGGGGCTGGTCATCATCCTGGAGACGATCATCCACAATATCCCCGCCCTTGGCGGCGCGCGTGGAATGGTGGTGTACGGGCCGCCGCCGCCCGGCTGGGCCGCCGGGCCTCCGCAATACATGTTCGTCCTGATGCTGTTGATTGCGGTCGCCAGCGTGTCGCTGGCGCGCTGGATGCAATTGTCCTGGGTGGGGCGCGGCCTGCGCGCAGTCCGCGCCAGCGAAGACGCGGCGGAATGCTCAGGCGTTCCGACATTGCGGCTCAAGCTGCTCGCCTGCGCCGTCAGCGGTGCCGTCCTGGCTGCGGCCGGCGCGCCCTATCCATTCTATACATCCTTTGTGGAGCCGGTGACTGCCTTCAGCCTGATCATCGGCCTCAACGCCATCGCCATGCCGCTGATCGGCGGCACGCGCAGTTGGCAGGGCCCGGTCATCGGCGCCCTGCTACTGGCCACCACGCAGCAGATCGCGACGATCACCATCTCCTCCGAACTCAACATCCTCTTTGTCGGCGTCGTGCTTATCGCCTTTGTCGCGCTGGCCCCGAACGGTTTGATCGGGCTTGTCCGCCGGAAGGGCACGGAGGCGCGCCTATGAGCCGGCCTGCCCTGTCGATGTCCGGTGTCGAAAAGTCCTTCGGGCCGTTTCGGGCGCTCGGACCGGTCGATCTCGACCTGATGGCAAATGAAAGGCTTGGCATCATCGGCCCCAACGGTGCCGGCAAGACTACCCTGATCAACTGCATTACCGGCGTGCTGAGGCCGGATAGCGGTTCGGTCCGGTTCGAAGGAGCCGATATCACCGCGCTTCCCAGCTTCAGGCGCGCTCGCCTCGGCATATCCCGCACCTTCCAGATTCCGCATCCCTTCAGGGGAATGTCGGTGGTGGAGAACCTGCTGGTTCCGCTGGACTATATCCATGGTGTCGAGGACAGGCACCGGCGCGCAGCCGAGGTACTGGAGAGGGTGGGGCTGTCGGCGCGTGCCGCCTACCCTTCCGAGGACCTTTCCCAACTTGAACTTCGCAAGCTCGAATTGGCCAGAGCGCTCGTCGGCAATCCGAAAGTGCTGATTGCCGACGAGGCGATGGCCGGGCTTTCGGAAGCCGAGATCGATGAGGTCCTGGCCATATTGTACAGCCTCAACGAGCAGGGCGTGGCGGTGATCATGATTGAGCACATCATGCATGCCGTCATGCGCTTCTCGCAACGTGTCGTGTGCTTTGAGACAGGGCAACTCATAGCTTCGGGCACGGCCGAGGAAGTGACCCGCAACCCGACGGTGCAGAAGGTGTATTTTGGTGAACAGGCTCATCATTGAGAATCTGAGCGCCGGCTATGGTGCGGTGTCTGTCTTCCATGACGTGTCGATCGAGGTCACGGAAGGCGAGTTTGTCGCCCTGCTCGGCACCAATGGAAACGGCAAGAGCACCTTGCTTAACTGCATCATGGGCTTCATCAAGCCCACGCGTGGCCGCATCATTCTCGAATGGGACGGCAAGGCGCTTGATCTGACCGCACTCCCGGCACATGAAATCGTCCGGCGGGGCCTTTCCATGGTTCCCGAAGGGCGACGGCTGGTTCCTAGCCTTTCGGTCGAGGACAATCTCAGGCTGGCGGGAAGCAATCCGGTCGTACGCGATCGGCTAAGCCAGAATCTCGAATATTGCTACCAGACCTTCCCGCTTCTGCGCGAGCGCAAGGCGCAATTGGCCGGCACGATGAGCGGTGGCCAGCAACAATTGCTGGCCATTGCCCGCTCGCTGATGGGAGTGCCCAAGATCATCGTGGTCGACGAACCATCCGTTGGCCTGGCGCCGATCGTCGTCAGCCAGGTCATCGAGGTGATCCGGACGTTGCAGAAGGACAACAACCTGACCATCCTGATGGCCGAGCAGAGCTTCCTGCAGGCGATCGACGTGGCGTCGCGAGCCTATGTCCTGGCTCACGGCCGCATTGCCCGCAATTTCGACAGAAGTTCCGGTGATATCGACCACGACGACATCCGCCGCGCACTGCTCGGTGCAGCCTGATTTCCTCCGCTATCGCCGAAACCGGCTCAGCAAAGTTGAACGAAGCCCAAAAACATTCGCTACACGAAATTCCATTCGACTAATGGCATCCGTGATATATTGACATATCGAGATGAGATTCGTTCAGACGGGCCAATCGGATAGCTGCAGAGAATGAGCGACGAAAAAAACCCGGAATATGTCGAAGCGCTGGCGCGGGGCCTCGCTGTCATTGAAGCCTTCGATGAAGAGACGCCCGAGATGACGCTAACGGAACTGGCGCGCAAGGTCGACATGTCGCCGGCGACCGTCAGGCGCAACCTGCACACACTGGAGGCCTTGGGCTTTGTGTGTCGCAACCACAAGCATTTCCTGCTCGCCCCGCGAATCCTTACGCTGGGCTCGGCCTATCTCAAGGCGGTGCGCGTGGACGAGGCGATCATGCCGGAACTGCACCGCATTACCGAATTGTTCGGCGACGCGGCCAATGTGGCGGTACTGGACGGGGTCAATGTGCTCTACATCGCGCATCTTTCCGAAACGCGGGCGGCGCGGCGCATGGCTAGCATCGGCGTCACCTATCCTGCCTATGCGACCTCTATGGGCAGGGTATTGCTTGCCCATTTGGCGCCCGAAGAGGTCGACGATTATTTCAAGAAAGCCGAGTTGCGCAAACTGACCGACATGACCGTCACCGACGAGGAGGCCCTTCGCGCCATCCTGGCCGAGGTGCGGGTCAATGGCTATTCGATCACGATAGACCAACTCGATTACGGCATCACCGCTCTGGCGGTGCCGATCCGCGACGGTGTCGGCAAGGTGGTGGCCGCCGTCAACACATCCGGCTATTCGCCCCGCCTGAAGCCACAGGACCTGCTTGAGCAGCGACTTGCCGAAATGCGTATTGCCGCCGCACGCGTCTCCAATCTCCTGCTGCGCTATCCCGCCCTGCTGCATTCGCTCGGAACGCACTGAGCCGACTCAATTTCTTTCTTTGCTCGCAAGCCACGGAAAGGCCTGACGGTTCAAGGTCGGCGGCATTGCCGCCACCTTATTTCGCATGCCGTCACGGCGTCTTGGACATCCATTATCTGGTTCACAAAATTCGCTTGCGCACGCTTGACAAGGGCTCACTCGTATCTTCATAATCCGAAAATAATTTCGTTAGGCGAAATTGATGAAACTGGCGAAACTACCGATGCAGATCGGTCGCGGCCAGTCAGGAGGGGATGGAGAAGTGGGGCCATTACGCGTTGCAGTGCTGGTCGGGAGCGCCAGGCAGGGTTCGTTGAACCGGAGCCTTGCGCTGGCGATGATGCGCCTTGGCGATGACCGCCTCGCCTTCGATGTTCCGGCGCTCGACGAGTTGCCCCTGTTCAACCAGAGCGTTCTCGAGGCCGGTATGCCGCAGCCGGTCGCACGTTTGCAAAGCACAATCCAGGCGGCCGACGGCGTCCTGATCGTGACGCCGGAGCACAACCGCTCCATCACCGCTTTGCTGAAAAACGCACTGGACTGGCTGTCGCGACCGGCGGGCGCCAATTCCTGGACCGGCAAGCCGGTGGCGATTGCCGGTGCCTCGGCTGGCCGGCTGGGCACTGTAGCGGCGCAGCAGCATCTGCGCGCGATATTGGGCTATCTCGACATGCCGACCATGGGGCAACCGGAAGTCTATCTCCAGCTCACAGCCAGTTTGATCACGCCGGAAGGCGACATCACTGACGAATCCACCAAGGCCTTCCTGCAGGGCTACATGCACAAGTTCCACCATTGGGTGCGGACCCACCGCAGGGTCGACGCGCCGGCGCTCGGTTAGTTAAGCGAGATTGGGAAAACCTCATGAAGATCGGCAAACAGAACTCACCATTCCAGTCCATCTGCACGTCCAATCCGGACACCATCGTCGTGCGGGGCCACGACCTGGTCGAAGATCTTGTCGGCTCGATCTCCTTTACCGAACATGTCTGGCTGCTGATCACCGGCCAACTGCCGACGGTGCCGCAGCGGCGGATCCTCGATGCGACGCTCGTATCGATTGCAGAGCATGGCATGGTGCCCAGCGTGCAGGTGAGCCGCATGACGCTGGCGGCCGCGCCGGAGGCCCTGCAGGGTGCGGTGGCCGCCGGCCTGCTGGGCTGCGGCTCGGTCATTCTGGGCGCGTCTGAAGATGCAGGCCGGCTGTTCCAGGAAATTCTGGAGGAGCAGAAAAGCACGTCCGCCGCGATGGCGGCTGCGACCGAAGTCGTGCTTCGCCGCTATCGCGCCGAAAAGCGCGCCATTCCGGGCTACGGCCATCCTTTGCACAAGGGTCGCGATCCGCGCGCCGAAAAGCTGGTCGCCTTAGGCGAAAGCACAGGTACGGCCGGCGTCTATGCCGAGATTGCCCGCACGGTGGAGACCGTGTTGCCCGACGTGATCGGCAAGGCGCTGGTGATGAATGTGTCGGGTGCCATCCCCTGTGTGCTGCTCGATGCCGGCTATCCATTGCTTGCGCTGAAGGGCGTGCCGCTGCTGGCCCGCACTGCTAGTCTCGTCGCCCATCTGCTTGAAGAACAGCAGCGCTCCATCGGTTTCATCATGTCACGCGGCGCAGCCGGCGTCATCGAATATGACGGCCCGGCGCCTGACGGCTTCGTGGCCAACGAAAATTAAGGCATCCCATGACCAGCGTATTGGACGGAATCCGTATCGTCGAACAAGGCACCTTCATCACCGGGCCATGCGCCGGGATGATGCTGGCGGATCTCGGCGCAGACATCATCAAGGTGGAATCGGCCGGCAATGGCGACCCTTACCGGGCCTTCAAGACCGGTTTTTACAGCGCCCATTTCCAGGCCTATAACCGCAACAAGCGTGCCATCGGCCTCAACCTGAAAGACGGGGGCGACCGCGACATATTCTACAAGCTGATCGCCCAGTCGGACGTCTATATCCAGAATTTCCGGCCGGGTGCTGCCGCGCGCTTCGGTGCGGATTTCGAGACGCTGATCAAGGTCAACCCGAAGCTGATCTACTGCTCGATCAGCGGCTTCGGGCCGGACGGCCCTTATGCGCAGCGGCCGGTCTATGATTCCGTCGCGCAAGCGGTCAGCGGCTTCCTCAGTGTTGCCATCGATCCCAAGCAGCCACGCTTCATCGGCCCGGCGCTGGCGGATGCGATCACCGGCATCTATGCCTCGCTCGGCATCTCGGCGGCTCTTGTCGAGCGCAGCCGCACGGGTAAGGGAAAGCGCATCGACATCTCGATGCTGGAGGCCATGATGCATTTCGCGGTGGAGCCGTTCATGGGCTATTTCGCGCTTGGTGAAGAGCCGAGCGGCACCGACCGGCCACGGCTGGCACAGGCCTATATCATGCGTTGCAAGGACGGCAAGCTGTTCGCCTTTCATCTCTCGTCGCTGGATAAATTCTGGGATGCGCTGGTGGAAGCGACCGGCGCGCAGCATCTTGCCGCCGACCCGCGCTTTGCTACGCGCCTGCTGCGCATCGACAATTACGACGCCTTGAACCAGGCGCTGAACGAGATCTTCGCCACCCGTAACCGCAGCGAATGGACGGAACGGTTTTCGGCTTTTGACGTGCCCTTTGCGCCGATCAATTCGATCTCGGATGTGCTCACCGATCCGCAGGCGCAGCATCTGGGCATGATCGTGCCGGTCGCCGAGCGCGTTGAAGGCGCATACAAGTCGGTCCGCCCGGCCTATTCGTTCGATGGCAAGCGTGCGAAGGAGGTGACAGCCGCCCCGGTCGTCAACCAGCATGGCGCCGCCATCCGCGAGGCGCTGGCGCGCTCGCCTATGGCATGGCCGCGAAGGGAAACAGAAACGATGCCGGCTGCCGCGCAGGCATAGGCCAGCAAGGCAAGGCTCAGGAGGGAGGAGAATCAATGGCAAAGCTGGCAGCCGTGCTCGCCACAACGCATCACCCATTCTATCTGAAGGCGACGACCGCCCCGGTAGAACAGCAGATTCCGCAGGCCGCAGAATGGAAACGCAAGGTCGAGGCCTATCGCGAAACCTTGACGAAAGCCGAGCCGGAACTTCTGGTGATGGTCGGGGCTGACCATTTCCACCAGTTCTTCCTGGACAATTATCCGCAATTTCTGATCGGCAAGGCGCCTCGCTACGACGCGACCTTCTATAATGAGGAGCGGGAATTCGGCATTCCGAAATATGTCCTGGAAGGCCATGAAGACCTTTCGAACTTCATGCACAAGGGTCTGTTGGCGCGCGGCTTCGATTTCGCCTTCAGCAATGAGCTGAAGCTCGACCACTCGATCATCTGTCCGATCATCACCACGAGGCCGCAGGCCGATCTGCCGGTGGTGCCGATCTACACCAATATCTTCGCTCCGCCTTTGCCCTCGCCGAAGCGCTTCTGGGAGTTGGGGCGGGCCATTCGCGAGATCATCGACGAATATCCCTCCGACAAGCGCATCGCCGCGATCGGCTCCGGACACCTGTCGCTTGAGCTTGGCGGACCGCGCCAGTTCCGGGAGACTGGTCCCGACCCGGAATTTGACCGCCAGGCAATCGAATGGCTGTCGACGGGCAATATCGATGCCATTCTTGCCAATGTCACCCATGAGAGCATGGCTAGAAGCGGCAACGCCACGCATGGCTTCATGGACCTCATTCTGATGATGGGCATCGCCGGGCCGATCCCCGCTGCCTATAGCGACAGCCTGAGCCTCTTCCATACGATGGAAGCCTATATCACCTGGTACCCGGAAGGAGCGGCGCAATGAGCAGATATTACGTCAACAAGTTCCTTTATACCGTCGACCGGGACCCCGAGCTGCTGCGCCGGTACAAGGAAGATCCGCGCAATCTCGTTGCCACCTGGGAGCAGTCGATCGGCCCGAAGCTGAGCGATGTCGAAACGTCGACCGTGCATAGCTTGACCGACGCCGAACGCGAGGCGCTCATCAATCATGATATTGTCGCCCTGTTCGAGATGGGGGCGCATTTCTTCCTGTCGCTGACAATATTCATTGCCATCTATGACGACGAATGGACGGCCAAATACGGGCCGCTCTCGTTCCAGCGAGATTTCGCCAAGCGCCTCGCCCATTGGGAAGGTCGTGACTACCCGCCGGTCGGGGAGTGAGGCTTTACCCTCGGCAGGTATTTCCGGGCATGCCTTAACTGCATGCTCGGAGATATTTCAGGCGCATGCGGCGGCAGCTGCCGCGCCGATGCAGCAACGATATCCGACTGCTCGGTCGATCTGCCTGGGGCTACCAGTCGGCGGATTGCCTGTCCTTTGTGACGCTACATGATTTCGGTCACGACACAAAAAATCGACGTTAAGCGAAAAATATTTCGTTGACCGAAATACTGAGGGATGTTAGAGTTTGATTATTGGTGGGAGGACCAATGATGAAGAGTGCGCAGAATGCCCTTCTTCCAACGGGCCTTACCTCCGTCAACGCGAATAGCCGAGGTTCGGGCGTATGGACGGTGTAAGACTGCAGATTTCCGGCCTGCATTGCGGCTACATGACGCCTGACCGAGGCTTGGTGCCCGCAGTGGAAGGTGTGGATCTGGCATTGAACCGCAACGAGTTCGTGTCGATCATCGGCCCGAGCGGTTGCGGAAAATCGACCCTATTCAACATCATTGCCGGGCTCTTGAAGCCGACTTCCGGCGAAGTTGCGCTGGACGGCAAGGAGATTGTCGGTCGCCCCGGTCATGTCGCCTATATGATGCAGCGCGACCTGCTGCTGCCCTGGCGTACCATCCTCGACAATGTCGTGCTCGGGCCGGAGCTTGCCGGCAAGCCGATGGAACCAGTGCGCAACCGGGCACTCGCCTTGCTGCGCCGCTTCGGCCTCGAGGGCTACGAGAACTCCTATCCGACCGCGCTCTCCGGCGGCATGCGCCAGCGTGCGGCGCTGTTGCGAACGATCATGTGCGAGCGTTCCGTGGTTCTGCTCGACGAGCCCTTCGGAGCGCTGGACGCACTGACCAGGGCGACCATGCATGAGTGGCTTCTGGGCATCCAGCGCGAGTTTCAGCAGACCATGATCCTCATCACTCACGACCCGGATGAAGCCGTCTATCTGTCGGACCGTGTCTATGTGGCGACGCCGCGGCCGATGAGCTTTGCCGGCATCGTGCCGATCACTTTGCCCTATGACAGAGGGCGGGACGTGACCATGACTCCTGAATTCGCCGACCATAAGCGGCAGGTTCTTGCCCTGTTGCGCGGCGACAAAGGTGCGACTGACGCCCTGCATTGAACTTTCAGCGCAACGTCCCCCGCCGGACCAGCTATTCGACGAAGGCACCGTAATGAACGCGCAGAAAACAAACCACGCTTCCTTCCTTTCTCGTCTCGGCGATGCCGCATTGCCGCTTGGCATTGTGGTCGCTTTGCTTGCGATCTGGGAGGCCGCTGTCCATCTTCTGCAGATACAGCCCTTCGTGTTGCCGGCGCCGACCGAGATATTCAAGGAACTGATGATCAGCGGGCCAACCGTGATCCTGCCGCAGCTGCATGTGACCATGGCCGAGACGATGGCCGGCTATCTCGCCGCCATTGTGGTTGCAGCGGTCTTGAGCGTGCTCATTCTCTATTCTTCCGCTTTCAGGCGGGGCGTGTTGCCGCTCGTCGTGGCATCGCAGACCATCCCGATCATCACCATGGCGCCGGTGCTGGTGATCTGGTTCGGCTATAACAGCCTGCCGCGCATCATCATCACCGCGATCGTCGCCTTCTTTCCGCTGACGATTGCCGCCGTGACCGGGCTGAAAAGCCTCGAGCCGCACTTCATCGATTTCTTCCGCTCGCTCAATGCCACGCCGGCGCAGATATTCTTCAAGCTGCGGCTGCCGGTGGCCCTGCCCAGCATCTTTGGCGGGTTGAAGGTGGCAGCAACGCTTGCCGTGATCGGCGCCACCATCAGCGAATGGGTCGGCGCGAGCCAGGGTATCGGCTACCTGATTGCCCAGGATACCGCCTTGCTTAACACTACCCGCGTTTTCGCCTCGCTGACTGTGCTTGGCATCGCCGGTATGGCGCTGTTCGGCCTGGTCGGCCTGATCGAGCGCTTGTCTATGCCGTGGATCTACGCCCGTCCGACTATGGCCTGGCTGCGGGCCCAGCGCAGCCCGCAATCACCCGCTGCGGCGGTTGCACGCCCAAGGCAGTAGCCGCCGCCCTCGCTACCGATTTCCTAAGCCTGCCATAACAACAGACGCTCAACCGTCGCAAATAAGGGGAAGCAAAACATGACTGTCATAAATAAATTGAAACCATTGGCCTGCGTCGCCGTCGCTGCATTGGCATCGACGCTTGCATTGACCAGTTCGCTCACCGCTGCCGAACTGACCAAGTTCAGATATGCGCTGATTGCCAAGCCCGGCATCTGGGACGCTGCCGTGCTCAACGGCATCGACAAGAAGTTCTTCGCCGACGAGGGGCTGGAGCTGGAACTGATCTCGCCGACTTCGCCGGCGGACGGCCTGAAGCTCGTGGCGACTGGCGGCGCCGAGCTTGCCACGGCGCATTCGACCGACGTCATCATTGCCCGCAGCAAGGGCCTGCCGGTGGTGTCGATCGGCACCAACCATCAGACCGGTACGACGGGTGTTCTGGTGCCGGCAGAAGCCGGTGTGAAGGATATCAAGGAGCTCGAAGGCAAGAATGTTGGCATCACCGGCATTCCCTTCAACAAGGTCATGCTCGAGCACAGCCTGAAGTCCGGCGGCGCCGATCTCTCCAAGGTCAATATTGTGACCGTCGGCTTCACGCAGATGCCGCTGCTGCTCAGCCAGCGCATCGATGCGCTCGGCGACGCGATCAGCTGGGACGAGCCGCCGATCTACAATGTGCAGATCAAGAAGCCGGCCGACGACAAGTCGACCTATACCTATTTCACCTTCACCGATTATGGCGTGCCGCGCTTCTACACTTTCGGCCTCGTGGGTGACGAGGAAGCGCTGAAGGCCGAGCCGGACAGCTACAAGGCTTTCCTGCGCGCCTGGCGCAAGAGCGTCGAGTGGATGATGGCCAACCAGGCGGATGCCGCCGACGGTGTCATCAAGCAGATTCCGTCGATCAGCAAGGAGGAGGCAGTCGTTTCCCTGGCAGAGATCGCACGCATTTCGGTTAGCCCGGAAACCGAGGCGAACGGCATTGGCTGGCAGGACGTCGCCGTGTGGGAGAAGCAGGAAAAGTTCATGCTAGAGAACGGTCTGATTTCGACCGACGTCGATGTCAGCAAGGCCGTCACGAACGACTACCTGAAATAGCCCGATCGGCATTTGCCGCCGGCACGGTCGGGTGGACGTAAAATGCCCGACCGTGCCTCTTTATTAGACGACTTGAGCAGTAGGGCACAGATTGAGTGACGATGCTCCCAAACACAGAAATTGCATAAGGACCTTCGATCATGTCGGCCATCTTCGAACAGAAAAAAGGCAGCTACCTCATCCGTGGTGGAGCGGTGATTACGGTCGACCGGTCGGTCGGCACGCTGCCGCGTGCCGACGTGCTCGTCCGCGACGGCCGTATCGAGAAGGTTGCAGAGAGCATCGAGGCGGATGGTGTCGAGATTGTCGACGCCAGCAACATGATCGTCATGCCGGGCCTGATCGATTCCCACTACCATATGTGGAGCACGCTCGGCCGCAACTTCATCTCCGATGGCGGCTATGAATATTTCCCGGCGAAATGGGCGACCGCTGCACTTTATGACGCCGAGGATTTCTACAACAGCGTCAGGCTCGGCCTGGCCGAACTCGCCAATGGCGGTGTCACGACGGTGCATAACTGGTCGCACAACAATCGTTCGCCCGCCCATGTCGATGCCGAGCTGCGGGCGCATCGCGACTCCGGCCTGCGCGCCCGCTACGCCATGGGCCATATCGACAAGATGCCGGTCGATCAGGTGAACCGCTATGAAGACCTGCCGCGCGTTCGGGACGTATGGTTTGCCGACCCGTCGCGGCTGCAGGGGCTGGTCCATCTCGGCGTCAATCTGCGCGGCCCGATCCAGAGCAATATCGAAGTCTTCTATGAAGAAATGGAGATGATGCTTAAGCTCGGGCTTCCTGTCGCCATCCATGCCAGCCAGGCCGCGCCGAATACGGACGATGCCGCTGACTATGAGCGCCGCGGCTTCCTCGGGTCTAATTTCCTGTTCTGCCACTATATCGCAGCCACGCAAAGCGACCGGGAGGCGATGGCGCGCACCAGGACGCCGCTGAGCTATGCGACGCACTCCGAACTGCGCCTCGGCGAAACCGGCGATGCCCGGCGCGCGCTTCTGAAGATGCGCGAGGCGGGTGTGATGGTCTCGCTGTCGTCGGACGCAACCTCGATTGCGCCGCCGAACATGCTGGAGAACATGCGCCTGACTTGGAACATGGGTATCCCATGGCAAGGCAGCGACACCGAACACCTGCCGCCGATCGGCCTGCACGAGGTCATCGAGATGGGCACCATCAACGGTGCCCGCGCGCTCGGCCTTGGAGATGTCACCGGTTCGCTTATGCCCGGAAAGCAGGCCGATATCATCCTGATCCGCACCGATGACGTAAACATCGCCCCGCTCGCCAATATCGAGGCGACGGTGGTGATGTCGGCAACGCCTGCCAATATCGATACCGTCATGGTCGATGGCCGCATCCTCAAGCGTGGCGGCAAGCTGGTCGGCGCCGATGTGCCGAATATTGTCGGCAGTGCGGGAAAGTCGGCTATGCGTATCCGCACGGCGGCCGGCGGCATCCTCACCCCGCAATGCCCGGGTTGCGCCGGCAATGCGGTGTATCGCGCCACGCAATGTTGAGGCGGGAAAATTTCTGGGAGGGGCGGCTATGCTTGAACAGATCACCGTGTGGGCGCTGGTGCTGATTTTCGTCGGCTCAGCCTATCTCAATCTCACCGGGCCCGAATTCGTGAAGGCCGAATTCGCGCATTGGAACTATCCGCCCTGGTTGCGCCTAGCGGTGGGCATCATGGAACTGGCGGCTGCGGCTGGGTTGCTGTTTGCAACCAGCCGCAGCCTGGGCGCCCTGCTGGCATTGGCGATCCTGGCCGGGGTGGTGTTCTCGCTCGGCAAGACGCAGGAATGGCTGCGTATGCAGTTCCCGCTGCTGATGGGCGCGCTCTGCATCGGCCTCATTCTATAGAGGCGCGCTGTGTCGATGTCGGCGCAGTTTTGCAGCATGATCTGTCCGAAAGTCTGCAAACCTTCAAGATCGTGTCCTATACCGAGCGCGTGATACCGCCGTCGACGCGGATGTTCTGGCCGGTGATATAGCTCGACTTGTCGCTGGCCAGGAAGGCGATGAGTTCCGAGACTTCCTCGACGCGGCCATAGCGGCCCATCGGAATGCGCTCGCGGCGTTCCTCGCGCTCTGCCAGGCTGTCAATGAAGCCCGGCAGCACATTGTTCATGCGGATGTTCTCGGCCGCATATTTATCGGCATAGAGCTTGGTGAAGGCGGCAAGCCCGGCGCGGAACACGCCCGACGTGGGAAACAGCGCCTCCGGCTCGAAGGCCGCATAGGTCGAGATATTGACGATGGAGCCGGATTTCTGCGTCTGCATCGCCGGGGTGACCAGGCGCGCGACCCGCACGGCGTTGAGCAGATAGGTCTCCATGCCCAGATGCCAGTCCTCGTCGCTGATTTCCAGCACCGGGGCGCGTGGCCCATGGCCGGCGCTGTTGACGGCGGCGTCGACGCGGCCCCATTTTTCCAGTGCGGCATCGACAAGGCGCTTCAGGTCGTCATTGGAGCGGTTCGAGCCGGTGACGCCGATGCCGCCCAGCTTTGTCGCAAGCGCTTCGCCCTTGCCCGACGAGGACAGGATCGCGACCTTGAACCCGTCTTCAGCGAGTTTGCGTGCCGCATCGGCGCCCATGCCACTGCCGCCGGCGGTGATGATCGCTACCTTGACTTCGGACATCTTCGAAAGCCTCTCTCTTCATTGCTGGTCGGCGAAACCTAAGCACCATGCGGCGAAACAAGCGCCTGGACCAATAGGTGGCCAGCCCTATCGCATCAAGGCCGTGGGCACCATCTTGACGCAATCGACCCTTTGGCCGACAGATCATGCAGCCGAGCGCGCCGCGCCGGATCAGTCTTTCGGAGGCTTGATTTGTCCCTGTCCGGCATCGTGCAGCTCGCCGCCTCGACGGCGATATTCCTGCTTGCGGCAACTGTCGCCAAATATTGGGCGCTGGCGCCAGGCCTCGGCAAGCTGGCGCTGACCCTGCTGCTCTATTCCCTGGGTAATCTGATCATGCTGCGGCTGGTGCGCGAATTCGGCATGTCGTCGGCCTTCAGCCTGTCGGCGGTGATCCAACTGGTGGCCGTCAATGTGATCGCGCTGGCCTATTTCAGCGAGCGGCTCGGCACTGTGCAGAGCGCGGGGCTTGTGCTGGCGGTCGTTGCGGTCGGCATGATCATGTTCGGACCGGCAGCCGCGAAGTAGGCGGGCGTTGGGGGGGTAGAATTTCGGCTTTTATACTGCCCCTCATCCCCTGCCGGACCTTCTCCCCGTAAACGGGGAGAAGGAGGCAACGGCGACATCGAGGATAGCCGCCTCCCGCGAGCGGGGAGAAGAGGGAAGTTGCGAGCTATCAGACGGCGATCTTGCCGCCGCCCTGTTTGGTGATGGCCACGACCGCCGGACGCACCGGCATGTCGTCCTTGAAGTCGGGCCAGCGGGTGGAAAGGTCCTCGTAATAGGACGGGCGGCCGAAGCCTTCCCAGTCGTCGCCGCCATCGCCCGGATGCTGGACGGCGACGAAGGCGGTCTCGTCATCCGGCGTGAACAGCGGCCCGCACATTTCGGCGCCGACCGGCACGCGGAAGAACAGCTTGGAGGTGGCGCGCGCCTCGCCTTCTGTGTCCACCGCCCACAGCCCATCGGTACGTCCGGTGGCCTTGGGCGAGTTGCCGTCAGTCGAGATCCACAGGCGGCCGGCCGAATCCACGGCGCAATTGTCCGGCATGCCGAACCAGCCATTGGCGGTGGTTGAGGTGGAGAAGGAAGCGCCGACTTCGGCAACCGACGGATCGCCACATTTCAGCAGCACTTCCCACTTGCCCTTGGTGGCTGCGAAATCGCCGCCTTCCTCGACCAGCTCGATAATGTGGCCGAAGGCGTTCTCGGCGCGCGGATTGGCGGCGTCGACCTGGTCGTCCTTACGCTTGGTGTTGTTGGTCAGCATGACATAGACCTTGCCGTTGACGCCATTGGGCTGGATGTCCTCCGGGCGGTCCATCTTGGTCGCGCCGAGCAGGTCGGCGGCACGGCGGGTCTCGATCACGACATCGGCCTGGCTGGCAAAGCCATTTTCGGGCGTCAGCGGTCCCTGCCCATGCACCAGCGGCAGCCATTCAAAATTGCCGTCCTCAGCGAATTTGGCGACATAGAGCGTGCCCTCATCAAGCAAATCCATATTGGCAGCCCGGTCGTCCGGATTGAATTTTCCGGCGGTCACGAATTTGTAGACATAGTCGAAGCGCTCGTCGTCGCCGAGATAGAAGACGACCTGGCCGTCCTTGGCAACGATGGATTCCGCACCCTCATGCTTGAAGCGGCCGAGCGCGGTGCGCTTCTTCGGCGTCGAATTGGGGTCGTTGACATCGACCTCGACGATCCAGCCGAAGCGGTTGGGCTCGTTGGGCTCCTTGGCGACGTCGAAGCGGTCGTAGAAGCCGGCCCATTGATAGGTGCCTTCCGGAATGCCGAGGCGCTCGTAATTGGCCGCTTCCGGATGGTCGGCCGGTAATTCACCGCCAAAATAGCCATGGATGTTTTCCTCGGCCATGATGTAGGTGCCCCAGGGGGTGACACCGCCGGCGCAATTGTTGATGGTTCCAAGGACCTTCGTGCCGGTTGCGTCGGCATTGGTCTTCAGCCGATCATGGCCGGCAGCCGGGCCGGTGATCTGCATCGGCGTGTCGGCGGTGATGCGGCGGTTCAGCTTGCCTTCCTTGACGACCTGCCATTTGCCGTCTGCTTTGCGGATTTCGACCACCGTGCCGCCATGAGCCGCAATCTCGATGTCGACCTGTTCCTTGGTCAGCGGGGCCATGGTGATCTTGCCTTCGGCAAGGGTGACAAGGCCGGGGAACATCAGATGCGGGTCGGTATATTCATGGTTGACCACCAGCAGGCCGTGCTCGGCCGAGCCGTCGATCGGGATATAGCCGACATAGTCGTTATTGTAGCCGAACTGGCGGCGCTGGGCGTCGGCGCTCTGCTTGGTCGGATCGAATTCCGGTGCATCGGCAAACAGGCCATCGCCCCAGCGCAGCAGCACATCGGCATCATAGCCGGCGGCGACATGATGCTTTTCGTCAATGCCGGCCTCGACCTCGTCGAAGGAAAAGGCCGAGCCGCTCGCGGCGCGGGCATTGTCGGCGGTGATCAGCGCGATCGGGCTGACGGTCGCGGCGATCGCGGTTGCCGCCAGCGAGCCTTGCAGGAAGCCGCGGCGCGAGAAACGCGCGGCGATGACCTCGCCCATCGTCCGGTTCTGGGTCGGGTTGCGGCTCGGCCCGTCATTCTCCTCAAGCCGGCTGGTGCGGAATTTCTGGTCGGGAGAGAGATGTTCGTTCATCACGGTTTTCCTCTGGCTTCATCCATGGCTGGAGACGGGGCCACCGCTAGCCTCGCTGCATAACAGCAACATGACAGGCGCCATGGTGCAGTCGCGCGTTGCACACCGCCGGCAGCCTGCCTATTGAGGAGGAGATGATAAAACCACTATCGCCCTTGCGCGTCAAAATCGAATTCATCGTGTTGCTCGCCTTGCTGGTCATTGCCGGCGGGCTATGGGGCTTCGTCGAATTGATGGAGGTCGCGCGTGATGCCGAGCCACACGGTTTCGACACCGAAATCCTGCTGGCTTTCCGTGTCGCCGGCGACCCGTCTTCCCCCATCGGCCCGGCCTGGATGGAAGAAGCGGTGCGCGACGTCACCAGCCTTGGCGGCACGGTGGTGCTGATCTTCATCACGCTTTCAACGATCGTCTATCTGCTGCTTGCCCGCAAGCCGGCAGCCGCGCTGTTCGTGTTCGCCGCAATTGCGGGCGGCCAGATATTGTCCAGCGTGTTGAAGCTCGGCATCGACCGGCCGCGCCCGGACCTCGTCTCGCATCTGGTCGAAGTGCATACGCTAAGCTTCCCGAGCGGTCATGCGATGCTTTCGGCGGTCACCTATCTGACCCTCGGCGCGCTTCTGACGCATATTCTGCCGGACCGCGCCACAAAGCTCTATGTGCTTTTCCTGGCGGTGCTGGTGACGTTTTGCGTCGGGGTAAGCCGCATCTATCTGGGCGTGCACTGGCCTTCCGACGTTCTTGCCGGATGGTGTGCCGGCACTGCCTGGGCGATGCTGTGCTGGCTGATCGCCCGCTGGTTCCTGAAGCGAGAGCGAAACGGAGACGATGTCTGATGCCTGGTAAGTCTAAACTGATGCTTGAAACATCATTATGATTGTATCATACATTGATTTTGCGGACTCAGGCAGGAGCCCCGACCAATGATCACAGCAGCGCAAATGCGCGCCGCAAGGGCGTTGGCCGGCATCGATCAGAAGACGCTCGCCGAACTTGCCGGCGTTTCGCTGCCCACCATCCAGCGGATGGAGGCAAGCGATGGTGTGGTGCGGGGGGTGGTCGATACGCTGGTCAAGGTGATCCAGGCGCTGGAAAGCGCGGGCGTGGAGCTGATCGGCGAAAACCAGCCGAGCGAGAGCGGCGGCCGGGGTGTGCGCCTCAGGCAACCTGGCCCCGGCGGGACTTCCGGCTGATCCGCACAACAGGCGTGGCCTGGCTTTCAGGTGCGCACAGCGGAAGACAGAGATGAGCGAACGCCACCGGACCGGCGCGAGCCGGCCACAACCGAGTTTTTCAGAACTGTTCACCCCGAAACTGGTGACGGTACTGCGTGAAGGCTACTGCTTCGCGCATTTTCGTGCCGATGCCATCGCCGGCCTTACCGTTGCCATCGTGGCGCTGCCGCTTTCCATGGCAATCGCCATCGCCTCCGGCGTCGGGCCTGAGCGGGGGCTGTTCACGGCCATTGTCGGCGGCTTCATTGTCTCGCTGCTGGGCGGCAGCCGCTTCCAGATCGGCGGGCCAGCCGGCGCCTTCATCGTGCTGGTGGCGGCAAGCGTCGAGCGGCATGGCGTCGACGGGCTGATCCTGGCAGCGATGATGTCAGGCGTCTTCCTTGTTATCACAGGCTATCTGCGGCTTGGAACCTATATCAAATTCATTCCCTATCCGGTGACGGTCGGCTTCACCGCAGGCATTGCGGTGATCATCTTTGCCAGCCAGCTGCACGACCTGTTCGGCCTGACGTTGGCTGAGAAGGAACCGGGCGACCTGCTGCCCAAGCTGATCATGCTCGGCCAAGCCATGGGAACCGTCAATGGCGCAGCAATAGCTGTGGCGGTGCTGACGATCGCCACGATTGCCGGGCTCAAGCGCTGGCGGCCGGGCTGGCCGGGTTTCCTGATCGCGGTGGGGCTGGCCTCGCTCGCCGTCACTATTTTTAACCTGCCAGTGGAGACGATCGGCACGCGCTTCGGCGGTATTCCGCGCATGTTGCCCGAACCCGCGCTGCCTTCCTTCAGTCTCCACAAGGCCGTGGCCGTGCTTCCCGACGCCATCGCCTTCACGCTTCTGGGCGCGATCGAATCGCTGCTGTCGGCCGTCGTCGCCGACGGCATGACCGGGCGGCGGCACCGTTCCAATTGCGAACTGGTGGCGCAGGGCTTTGCCAATATCGGCTCGGCGCTGTTCGGCGGCATCTGCGTGACGGGAACCATCGCGCGCACGGCGACCAACATACGCGCCGGTGCGCATGGCCCGGTGTCGGGAATGCTCCACGCAGTCTTCCTCTTGCTGTTCATGCTGGTTGCCGCCCCGCTCGCCAGCTACATTCCGCTTGCTGCCCTTGCCGGCGTACTCGCCATCGTCGCCTGGAACATGGTGGAACGGCCTGCCTTTGCTGCCCTCATCCGCTCCTCGCGCGGCGATGCGCTGGTGCTGCTCGCCACGTTCGGCCTGGTCATCTTCCGCGATCTGACCACCGGTATCGTCGTCGGTTTCGCGCTTGGGGCGCTTCTGTTCATCGACCGGATGGCCAAGGCGATCGAGGTGGAAGCGCATGCGCCGGTCGTCATGGAGGACCGTGCCGATACGGCCAATGGCGACCGCGTCGCCTATGACGCGGCCGAAGCCAGCGACCCCGAAACCGTAGTCTACCGGATTTCCGGCGCCTTCTTCTTCGGCGCGGCTTCGACCGTGGGTGCGGTTCTCGACCGGATCGCCGACAGGCACAAGAATTTCGTGCTCGACTGCTCGGCGGTGCCGTTCCTGGATTCGACGGCGGCAAATGTCATCGAAGGCGTGGGGCGCAAGGCAGAAAATGCCGGTGTCCGATTCTTCATCACCGGCGCGTCGCCGCAAATGCGCAAGATGCTGGCCACCCATGGCGTGAAGCCTCCACATGTCCATCATCGAGCTACCATCGACAGCGCCCTTGCACAGATCAGGGCAGACAGCCGCAGGGACGATCAGCCCGTCGTCTGAGGTTCTTTCGCCGGGCGGTTGACAGCACGCCAATTTGGCCTGATACTTAACTTTATGGTTAAGTATGCCGATGCCGATCTCGACCGCACCTTTGCCGCCCTTGCCGATCCGACCCGGCGGGCGCTGCTGACGCGATTGGAAAAGGAAGACAGCCTTTCGGTGAGTGAACTGGCACGGCCGTTTCCGGTCTCGCTGCCGGCGATCATGAAGCATCTGGACGTGCTGTCGGATGCCGGCCTGATCACCCGTGCAAAGACCGGACGCACTGTCGCTTGCCGCTTGAATGCCGGGCCCATGGAAGAGGCAATGAACTGGCTCGCTCGTTATGAGCGCTTCTGGTCGGCCAGCCTCGACCGGCTCGCCAGATTTGTCGAGGAGACCGGAGAGGAGGATCGATGAACGCAAAACCCAGCCTGACCCTGAAACGCCGGCTGAACGCCACGCCGCGGAAGGTCTACGACGCCTGGACAAGGGCGGAGAGCATGAAGGCCTGGTGGGGGCCGCAGGAGGGCGACGAGGTGCTGCTTCTGGAAACCGACGTGCGCGTCGGCGGAAGCTTCCACATCGTTTTCCGTGCCCTGGATGGAGAGGAGCACAGCGTCAGCGGCACCTATCGCGAGGTGGTGCCTGATGAAAAGCTGGTGTTCAGCTGGGCGTGGCGCTCGACGCCGGAACGCGAATCCCTGGTGACGGTGGCGCTGCGGCCGGAAGGCGAGGGCACCATGCTGACGCTGACACATGAACAATTCTTCGACGAAAAGGCACGCGACAATCACCGCATGGGCTGGATGGGGGCTCTGGACAAGCTGGAACGGCATTTCGCCTGACCCGCCTACATAGGAGGAAAGCAGATGCAACCGCACAAGATCGTATCCCAAGGCGAGTGGATGGCCGCGCACAAGGTGCATCTCGCCAAGGAAAAGGAATTTACCCGGATGCGCGACCGCCTGCGCGCCGAGCGGCTGGCGCTGCCCTGGGTGCGGGTCGACAAGACCTATGAATTCGACACACCGGAGGGCCGCAAGACGCTGGCCGAACTGTTCGACGGGCGCAGCCAGCTTGCAATGTATCATTTCATGCTTGGGCCTGACTGGAAGCAGGGCTGCGTCGGCTGTTCCTTCGGCGCCGACCATTTCGATGGAGCCAATCTGCACCTGCAGCATCATGACGTGACGTTCCTGGCCGTATCGCGCGCGCCGCTGGAAAAGATCGAGGCCTATAAGAAGCGCATGGGCTGGAAATTCCCCTGGGTCTCCTCGTTCAGCAGCGACTTCAACTATGATTTCAACGTGTCCTTCCACAAGGAGGACATCAAGGCCGGCCGGGCCATCTACAACTACGTGCCGCTCGATTACGAGATGGACGAACTGCACGGAACCACCGCCTTCTACAAGGACGAGAAGGGCGACATATTCCGTACGTTCTCCCGCTATGCGCGCGGCGACGAGGATATCATGGGCACTTATATGATCCTCGACATCATGCCCAAGGGCCGCAATGAAAGCGGCACCATGGACTGGGTCAAGCGGCATGACGAATATGAATCGGCTGAACGGGTTCAGGCTGCATCCTGACGATGCGGGCGGAGGTGACTCAAGCCTTGTGCTTGCTGTCCTCGACGGTGTCCTGCCGGTCGGCGTCATCGACGCCGGCCGATTTCATTTCTTCCGGCTTGCTGTCGCCCCAGACCACGGTCTTGTAGTCGAAGCCATATTCCAGCGTCGGCTTGACGATCTGGAAATAGGGCGACAGGTCGAAGTCGCGCGGCGTGTAGAGCGAATGGTGGCGGATATGCAGGATCTCCCGGCGCATATAGGTCGATTGCGCCGAGGCGCGGCCGGGGGCGAGCGTGATTTCCGGCAGGATAGGATAGCGGATGCCGCCATAGGCCTCCGCGATCATCGATGAGCAGATGGCGCGTGTCGGATCGCCGGAGCCGAAGGCGAGCAGGCGCCGCCGCCACCGTACCGGCACCGGCGGCGTCGGCATGAAATAGCGCAGCATGTCGACAATATTTTTCAGGTCGTATTTGAGGCCGAGCCTAGCGATCATGAAATCCACGACCTTCTGGCGGTCGTCGGGCGTCAGCCCGCGCGCGCGGCAGATGCGCGTATTGTAGGTGCGATATTTCGACAAGGGCACGGCCACGCAGCCTTCGCCGAGATTGACCTCGATCAGGCGGGGGCGCTCCGAGCCGTCTTCGGGCTCGGGCAGGGCGTCGCCGACATAGAGGCATGAATGCGACCATGTCGACTGGGTCAGATATTTGATGGCAGCCGAAATGTGCTGATTGCCCTCGACCAGCAGAATGTCTCCCGGTTGCAGCGTGCGGCGCAGGATCTCTGGATCGGACGGCGTATAGGGCTGATAGCCGGAGGATTCCTGCTGCAGCCGGCCGGCAAGCCAGCGGCCGAGCCGGTCGAGGAGCGTGTCGGTCTGCGCCGTCATGATTGCTCCACAGGCCGGCTGCCTATGGCGAGCGTGGCGTTGTAATAGGCCGCCTCGCCGGTCACCTCCCGCCCGAGCCACGACGGCAGGTCGCCACCCGGCACATCCTCGGCGGTTTCCAGCTCGGCGATCACGAGACCCTGCAATTCTCCCGCGAATAGATCGACCTCGTAGAGGCGGTCCTTGTGGCGGACGATATAGCGGGTCTTCTCGATGATCCGACCGACGGCGAAGCCGCGCATCTCTTCGGCCTCGGCAAGCGTGATCGCATATTCGAACTCGTCACGCATGCGCGCCTGCGTGCCGAATTTCAGCGTTAGCCGCGCCTCCGTGCCGTCCTTTATGCGGATGCGTACCGAACGATCCTCCGCCGCCACGAGATAGAATTGCTGAAGCCTGGCGGAGCGCTCCACTTCGCTGCGCCAGCCTTCCCCCGACACCAGAAATTTGCGCTCGATCTCCTTCGCCATGGTGGGAGAATAAAGCCTACCGAAGCCCCTGGAGCAAGCGTGCTTGACTTTAATCATTCGTTTGATTAAATAGGAAAAATGAAAGGTACCACTGCAGCTTCCGGACGTGGCAAGGCTCCGGTTCCCTCGGCCGACCAGACCCGTGCAGCACTGGTGCGGGCGGCACTGAAGCTCTTCGGCAGCCAGGGCTTCACCGGCACGTCCACGCGCGAGATCGCGACGCTCGCGCGCGCCAATATCGGCTCGATCGCCTATCATTTCGGCGGCAAGGAGGGGCTCCGCCTCGCCGCGGCCGACCACATTGTCGAAACGATCCAGACCGTCGCCGGCCAGGCGCTTGGGGGCTTCGACGCGATCAGCGAACCAGCTTCGACCCCGGAGGCCGCGCAGGCGCAATTGCATGCTGCTCTCGACCGCATGGTGCTTTTCATCGTCGCGCAGCCCGAGGCCGGCGAGATCGTGCAATTCCTGCTGCGCGAGCTTTCGCATCCGACCGCCGCGCTGGACCGCATCTATAGCGGCGTGTTCGAGCCGGTGCATCGGAGGCTCTGCATGGTCTGGGAGGCTGCGACCAGCGAGCCTGCCGACAGCGACCGCACGAAGCTCGCCATCTTTACGCTGATCGGGCAGGTCGTCTATTTCCGCATCGGCCGCGAGGCGGTGCGTCGCCGCATGGGCTGGGAGGCCATCGGCCCGGCGCAGGCCGCGCTGGTGACGGCGGTCGCCAAGGACAATCTCGACGCCATGCTGGCTTTCAGGAAGGGCGTCTCGCGCGAGCGGGAGGGCAGCCTATGAGCCTGCTTTGCGCCATTCCCTTTGCGGCTTCGGTGTTTTCATCCTGCACCGCAGTCTCGCCACTGGCGGTCGGCTATGTCGAGGGCGACTATGTCCTCCTGGCGCCGATCGAAGTGGCGCAGGTGCAGTCGCTCGCGGTCAGGCGTGGTGACCATGTCGAGGCCGGCCAGACGATTGGCATGCTTGAGATCGCCGACGCCGAAATAGCTGTGGCGCAAGCGGAAGCCGCCCTGGCGCAGGCCGAGGCGCAACTCGCCGACCTCAGGCTCGGCAAGCGCCCGGAAGAGATCGCGGTGCTGGAAGCGGCGGTTCGCTCGGCCGAGGCCAAGGCGGAGGAGGCAGACCGCGTACTTTCGCGTGTGACCGACCTGTTCAGGCGCGGCATCGCCACACAGGCGCAGTTCGACGAGGCTTCTACCTCGGTGGAGGTCGCCAAGGCGGAAATCGGACAAAGCAAGGCCAATCTGGCGGTGGCAGGGCTACCCGCCCGGGCCGAGACGATCAGGGCCGCCGAGCAACAGGTGAAGGGCGCGCAGGCGCAACTGGAGCAGGCGCGCTGGCGGCTTTCCCGGCGGACGATCCAGGCTCCCTCGGCCGGCCGCATCAGCGACGTCATCCGCAATCCGGGCGATGTGGCCGGCCCCTCGGCGCCGGTGATCTCCATGCTGCCGGACGGTGCCGTGAAGCTGAAGGTCTATGTACCGGAAGCCTCCTTCTCGTCGATCAGTCCGGGAACTAAGCTTTCCGTGCGCTGCGACGGCTGCGGTCCGGATCTGAAGGCGACTGTTAGCTATGTATCGCCCGAGCCGGAATTCACGCCCCCGGTGATCTACTCGCTGGAGACGCGCCAGAAGCTGGTCTATCTGGTGGAAGCACGGCCCCAGGGTGATGCCGGCCCGCTGCAGCCGGGGCAGATCGTCGACGTCGTCCTGGCGTCCGAATGAATGGTGGCGATACGCCATGAACGCCATTGAAGTCAGGAACCTGGTCAAGCGCTTCGGCGACAAGACGGTCGTCGATCATGTGACCATGAGCGTTGCCGAGGGCGAGATCGTCGGCTTCCTGGGGCCCAACGGTTCTGGCAAGACGACGACGATCCGCATCATGTGCGGGTTGCTGACGCCAGATGCCGGCGAGGGCACGGTGCTCGGCCATAACCTTCTGACCGACAGCCTGAAGATCAAGCGCGAGGTCGGCTATATGACCCAGAAATTCTCGTTCTACGAGGACCTGACCATCGGCGAGAATCTCGAATTCGTGGCGCGTCTCTATCAGCTCAGGCCGGCCGGAGAATATGTCGGCCGCACGCTGGAGGAACTGGGCCTCGCCTCGCGCCGGGACCAGCTTGCCGGCACGCTTTCCGGAGGCTGGAAGCAGCGCCTGGCACTTGCCGCCTGCATCATGCACAAGCCGCGGCTGCTTCTGCTCGACGAGCCGACCGCCGGCGTCGACCCCAAGGCAAGACGCGAATTCTGGGACGAAATCCACCGGCTGGCGCGCGACGGGCTGACCGTGCTGGTTTCCACCCATTATATGGACGAGGCCGAGCGCTGCCACCGCATCAGCTACATCTCCTACGGCAGGCTGCTCGCCACCGGCACGGTCGAGCAAGTCATCGAAAATGCCGGACTGACGACTTTCATCGTCACCGGGCCTGATCTGAATGAAGTGGCGGCGGAGTTGGAGGGCAGGCCCGGCGTGGAACAGGTGGCGCCCTTCGGCACGACGCTGCATGTCGTCGGCTCGAACCGGCAGCTGCTTGAGAAGACCCTGAAGGAGATCGGCCGGCGCAAGGGCACACGTGTCGAGCCCGGCGAGACCAGCCTGGAGGATGTCTTCATCCAGTTCATGGCCGGGTCGAAGGACAATATGGCATGAGGAATACGGTCTTTTCCTTTGCCCGCCTCGGCGCATTGCTGACCAAGGAATTCATCCAGATGCGGCGCGACCGCATCACCTTCGCCATGATGCTGGGGGTGCCGCTGATGCAACTCGTGCTCTTCGGCTACGCCATCAACAATGATCCGAAAGGCCTGCCGGCGGCGCTGGTGGCAACCAGCCAGGACCAATATACGCGGGCGATCGCCTCGGCCCTGGAAAACACCGGCTATTATCGCTTCGACCATGTCGTGCAGAGCGCCGCCGAGGCCGAGGCGCTGATGGCGGAAGGCGCCGTCTCCTTTGTAGTGACCATTCCCAGCGACTTTGCCCGCCGGGTGGAGCGGCGCGACGAGCCGCGCATATTGATCGAGGCGGACGCCACCGACCCGTCGGTCGCAAGCAATGCGATTTCGACGCTCAGTACGGTTGCAAGCCAGGCTTTGCTGCGCGAGCAAGGCATGCAGGCCGAGGCCGCGGAACAGGCCAAGCAGCAGCTTCAGGTCATCGTGCATCGGCGCTACAACCCCGAGGGCATCTCGCAATACAACATCGTGCCCGGCTTGCTCGGCGTCATCCTGCAGATGACCATGGTGATGATGACGTCGATGGCGCTGACGCGCGAGACCGAGCGCGGCACGATGGAAAATCTGCTGGCCATGCCCACCAGCCCGGTCGAGATCATGCTCGGCAAGGTGCTGCCCTATCTCGTTGTCGGTGCGGTACAGGTCATGGTGGTGCTGGCGGCGGCAACGCTGATGTTTGCCGTGCCCTTCGTCGGCTCCATGCCGCTGCTGTTTTCGGCGATCCTGATCTTCGTGTTGTCGCTGGTGCTGCTTGGCTACACCATTTCGACGGTCTCCCACACGCAGATGCAGGCCATGCAGCTGACTTTCTTTTTCTTCCTGCCCTCGCTAATGCTGTCGGGCTTCATGTTTCCATTTCGCGGCATGCCGGACTGGGCCCAATGGCTGGGCGAAATCTTTCCGCTGACGCATTTCCTGCGCATTATCCGGGCGGTGATGCTGAAGGGCGCGAACTTCGCTGCCATTTCAACCGAGATCGCCGCGCTGACGATCTTCGTCATCCTGTTTGCCGCAATGGCACTGTTCAGGTTCCGCCGTACGCTCGACTGAGTATCGGCGGCAAAAAGCCAAATCGTTGGCTTTTCGCCAGCCTCCGGCTGGGCGTTTCTCACCCAAGCAGCACTTTTCTGCGGGTCTCGCCGCCCGCCTTGCGCCATGCCTTGAAGCGGTGGGTGGCGGCGGCAAAGGATATGTGCATGGCCTGGGCCACCGAATAGCGGCTCTTGCCCTCGTCGAACATGCGATAGCAGCATTCGACGCCTTCCTCCGTCAGCTTGCCGTCGCTGGTCTTGTTGTGCGGATTGGCCGGGTCGAATTTCCGTGTCGGTGGCTGGAGCATGGCTTTCAGCCGGTCGAGATCCGCTTGGATACTGGCGATCAGGTCAAGAACGGGTTTGGGGTCCAGGGATTGCTTTGCGGCCGGCATGGGGAGTTTCCTTTTCGGGGGAAGGTTCCTCATATAGGCAAACCTAAGCCTATAATAAGGGCGGGCCGGCGAATTTTTATCTCCACGATTTTGTCCATTGATCGGGCCTGAGCATGATCTTATTTAGAATAGTTCTAAACTAGGAGCTTTCTCATGCTGTCCCGCGTCTTCGGCTTTGGCCGCCGTTCCTTCCAATCGCTTTCGGAGCAGGAAATCCTCGCCCTCGCGATCTCGTCGGAAGAGGACGATGCAAGAATCTATCGCGCCTATGCCGATGGTCTGGCCGAGCAGTTCCCGGCATCCGCGAAGGTTTTCGAGGAGATGGCGCAGGAGGAAGATGGCCACCGCGCGGCGCTGATCGAGCTTCACCGCGAGCGCTTCGGCGAGCGCATTCCGCTGATCAGGCGCGAGCATGTGCGCGACTATTACGACCGCAAGCCGGATTGGCTGGTGCGTCCGCTCGGCATCGACAAGGTGCGCGGACAGGCCGAGCAAATGGAGGCGCAGGCCTATCGCTTTTATGTCGAGGCAGCCAAGCGCACCAGCGATGCCTCGACCCGCAAGTTGCTGGGCGACCTGGCTGCAGCCGAAAAATCGCATGAAACGCTGGCGCAGCGCCTTGGCCTGAAACATGTCCCGCAAGACGTGCAATCGAGCGAAGCGGCCACCGAACGGCGGCAGTTCATATTGACCATGGTGCAACCGGGGCTGGCCGGGCTGATGGATGGCTCAGTGTCCACCTTGGCGCCGATCTTTGCGGCAGCCTTTGCCACGCAGGACACTTGGCAGACATTCCTGGTCGGCCTGTCCGCCTCGGTCGGCGCGGGCATCTCGATGGGCTTCACCGAGGCGGCGCATGACGACGGCAAGCTTTCCGGGCGCGGTTCGCCGATCATCAGGGGCCTGGCGTCAGGTATAATGACCACGATCGGCGGCCTGGGTCATGCGCTGCCCTATCTGATTGCCGACTTCTGGACAGCGACCACCATCGCCGTTGCCGTCGTCTTCGTCGAGTTGTGGGCGATCGTCTTTATCCAGAACCGCTATATGGAGACGCCGTGGCTGCGCGCCTCCCTGCAGGTGGTGCTTGGAGGCGCGCTGGTGCTGGCGGCAGGCGTCCTGATCGGCAATGCCTAGGACCAATCGACATTCAGGATTTGAGGCGTGGTATGAGCAAAATCGTTCAGGTCTAGACCATGATGCCGAAAAGTGTGAAGCAGTTTTCGGACGACATCATGGTCTATCTAGTTGATTTTGCCGCATGTATGCGACGCCAAGTGATTCCAGCTTGGCTGCAACATGCTCTAGGAGCGGAGCCGATGGCGCAGTTGGCCTGCGTCGAGGCTTCGCGACGCGGAAATGGACGATTTTGGCCATATCCCTTCGGGACGCGGCGGATTTCGCGCTCAAGTTCGTTGAAAAGCCCTTGTGGTGGTCGACACCACGGCGGTCTTTTCGCCTGCTTGAGCACGAAATCCGGCTCGCGCCACGCCCGAAACCTGAATGTCGATTGGTCCTAGGGCGCCGGCAATCAAATGACGGCTTGTCAAGCGGCCTGGCGGTTGACCCTGCTTTCGGCCATTTCGGTCAGCTTCCTGTCGGTCGCTTCCTCTTCCTTGAGGTTCTTGGCAAGAATGGAGGCGCAATCGCTGCGGCCAAGCTGTTTGGCCCAGGCCATGAGCGTGCCGTAGCGAGTCATTTCGTAGTGCTCGACGGCCTGCGCCGATGCGATGAGGGCGGCGTCCAGCACCTGCTTGTCATCAATGTCGCTGCTGACCTCGTCCGCCTCCTCCAGGATGCCGTCTATGGCTGGGCAGTTGACCGCCTTGGCCCTGACGCCGTGCATCTCGAACACTTCCTCCAGCCGCGCAATATGGCCCTCGGTTTCCTTGAGGTGCTTCTCAAAGCCGGCCTTGAGGGTGGGGTCGCTCGCCTTGTCGATCATTTTCGGCAGCGCCTTCTCGATCTGCTTTTCGGCGTAGTAGATGTCGCGCAGCGTATGCACGAAGAGATCGTCAAGCGTTTTGATGTCCTTCGAAAAAAAGCCCATGTCATGGCTCCTTCCTATCATCGAAGTGGGTGAAATCGGAGCAGCCTTGGTTGGAGCCCGCTCCATCAGGGCACAGCCCGGTTCTTCTTCCGAACGTCTCGCCTCGGGGCCGGTTCCGTCAAATCAGGCCCGGCAACGGAAAAGTCCGCGCCCGACACTGAAGTGTTTGTTGCGGAGAAGACACAGCGTCTACACGAAGCGACGGCCGCCGAGGAAAGGCCGCGAATCAACCGCTTTTCGGCCATGATCCAGCGGGTTTCGGCCCGAAGATTAACACTCCGTTCACGGACTATTCACGACGGGACGCTAGCATCATCCCCATATTTCGGAAGGGACATCCGAAGCGACAGGGACGAAGACAATGACAACCTCAATCTGGACCCACATCGCCAGCTACGCGACCGCAATTCGTGAATTCGTGGCTCCGACCTACCGGCCGGAGCGCTACTATATGCGCGGCCCCGGCCCGGCCTATGCGCGCCGTCAGGGCAGGCCGCTCGAAAGACCCGCCAGCTTTCGCTGATCGACCGGAGGGTCCTGGCTCCACGATATGCAAAAGCGTCGCTGAGAGGCCAGGACACTCCAAATCTACTTCGCGGGAGCGTGACGCCCCCGCCCGTCGCAGGCCGACAGTTCGACATCTGAACCGGGCAACAGCCCAAGTTCGAGACATTTGCCGCCCGCACAAAGCGACCAGCCGCCCGCCGTGGCACCCGAGGAGGCAAGCGTCAGTTTCGCTTGCGCAGGCAGTTTCGGAGCATAGACCCACCAGCCGTCTTTCAGCACGGCGTCCGCCGGCGGTTCCATGCCGGCGCCGGAGCCCTGGATGCGGGCTTCCACGATCTGCAGGCCGGCGGGCGTGACACGCCAGTCCTCCTCCCAACGGGTTTTTTCCACCGAATGGGTCCATGCCAAGGTGAAGGCAGTGACTGCCAGGACGCTCAGCTTGCCTCCAGCAAGCAGGCACAGGCTCATCGCACCGCCGTGGCGTGTCGAGCGCGATGCATGCGCCACCAATGCTGTCCGATCACGAGAGCAGCAAGCAGATAGCCCGCCTCGTCGGTGAGGGGGAGAGCGGCGATCAGCAACACGCCGGCAAGGAAGGCGGCAAGCCGCTCCCATATCGCCAGTGGCCCGATGAGGAAGCCGACCGCGGCCGCACCCCAGAGCGCGATGCCGAGACAGGCCTTGAAGACGATATAGGTGACCTCGACCGGATAGCCGTAGCTTGCAGCGATGTGACCGGCATCCTGCAGCATCAGCGCCGGGGTGTAGACCGCCATGAAGGGCACAACAAAGCCGGCCACGGCAAGCTTGGACGCCTGCACGGCTATCTTCATGCCCGACTCGCGCGCCATCGGCGCGGCAGCGAAGGCTGCGAGCGCCACCGGCGGTGTCAGGTCGGCCATGATGCCGAAATAGAAGACGAACATATGGCTGACCAGCAGCGGCACGCCGAGTTCCAGCAAGGCGGGGCCCGCCAGCGAGGACGTGATGATGTAGTTGGGGATGGTTGGGATGCCCATCCCCAGGACCAGGCAGGTGATCATGGTCAGGATGAGCGACACGAACAGATTGTCCTGGCCGATGGCGATGATGGCGCCGATGAAGGTCGAGGCGATGCCGGTCAACGTCAGCGTACCGATGACGATGCCGACGATGGCGCAGGCAATGCCGACCTGCAGCGCGTTCTTGGCGCCATAGGCAAGCGACTCGATGCAGATCACCAGTGTTTCGCGCCCACCCTTGAACAGCAGGCAAGCCAGCACCAGCCCGGCCATGACCAGCGCCAATATATTGACGCCGAATTTCATGAAGGCTGCGGCAGCAAGGCCGAGCGCGATCCAGAACATGACGCGGAACGCGAACGGGCCGATAAGGGCCGCGAGCGGCGTGCCGAGGATGAGCACTATGGTCAGCGCCAGCCCCATGGTTCCGGCAAAGATCGGCGTATAGCCGGCAAAAAGCAGATAGACGAGTGCGGCCAGCGGCAGGATCAGCGCCCAATGCTCTTTCACCGCTTCCCAGGGGTTCGGCAGTGCGGCCTTGTCCATGCCGCTCAGCCTGGCCTTGCCCGCCTCCAGATAGACCTGCCAGAAGCAGGCACCGAAATAGAGCATTGCCGGGATGATCGCCGCCTTGACCACCGCGGCATAAGGTACGTTCAGCGTCTCGGCCATGATGAAGGCGACAGCTCCCATCACCGGCGGCATAATCTGCCCGCCCATGGAAGAGGTCGCCTCCACGCCCCCGGCAAAGGCCGGGCGGAAGCCGAAGCGCTTCATCAGCGGAATGGTGAACTGGCCGCTTGCCACCACATTGGCGACGCCCGAGCCGGAGATGGTGCCCATCAGCGCCGATGACAGGACGCAGACCTGCGCCGGCCCGCCGCGCCATGAACCGACGAGGCCGAGCGCGACATCGTTGAACAGCGCGATCATACCCGCCCTTTCGAGGAAGGCGGCAAAGACCACGAAGATGAAGATATAGGCAGCCGAGACATAGACGGGAGTGCCGTAGATGCCCTCTGTGCCGAAAGCGAAATTCTCGATGATCTGCGCAAAATCATAGCCGCGATGGATGAAGGGGGCCGGCAGGTAGTGCCCGAGGAAGCAGTAGGCGAGGAAAATGCCGGCGATGATGGCGAGCGGCAGGCCCATGAGGCGCCGCGCGCCTTCGAAGACCAGGACGATCAACATCACGCCGACGACGAGATCCATATGGGTCAGGAAACCGCTGCGCTGGATCAGCGGCACATATTCGATCCAGTTATAGATGCCCGTCGCCATGCCAAGCCCGCCGAGCAGCCAGAACCAGGCCTTGCCGATGGTCGAGCGCGCGGTGAGATTGCCGATCAGCACGAAGCCGAGCAGCAGAAGGAAGCCGACATGCATGGCGCGCACCACCTGGCTGGGTAGTGTGCCATAGGCGGCGGTGTAGAGCTGGAACGCGGAAAACGCGACCGCGATCCAGAAGGCGACCCGTCCGGCAAGGCCCTCACCCCAGCCGGGCGGCAGGCCCTCCGTCGCCTCTTCGGGTTCGGAGGATAGGAAGGTCTGCGTTTGCGGTTTAGGTTCGGTCATCGCCAGGCTTCCAGCAAACGAGGGAAATGGGTTCCAGCACAGTCAAAAATATACCGCTTCTCCCCGCTGACGGGGAGAAGGCACTGGTCTGACGAATGCGCGAGGTTGTGCGAATCCCCGCCAAAGCGGCTCCTAGCCTACTTCAGTAGGCCTTTTTCCTTGTAGTAGCGCTCGGCGCCAGGATGGAGGGGCACGGGCATGCCGTCGAGTGCCTTGGCCGGATCAATGGCCTTGGCGGCCGCATGGGCGGCGGTCAGCTTGTCGAGATTTTCGAACAGGAGCTTGGTCATCTGATAGGCGGTTTCTTCCGAAACGCCGTCATGGCTGATGAGGAAGTTGCCGACCGCAGCCGTTTCGACATCTTCCGTCTGCCCATCATAGGTGTTGGCGGGAATCACCACCGAAATATACGGTGCGCCGATTTTTTCGACATCGGCCTTGGGCACGGCAACGACATTGATCTTCAGCGAGGTCGACAGGTCGCGGATCGAGGCCACGCCGAGGCCGGCGGATTGCAGTGTCGCATCGAGCTGGCGGTTCTTGATCAGTTCGACCGATTCGGCGAAGGGAAGATATTCGACCTTGCCGAGATCTTCGTATTTCATGCCGGCCGCTTCGAAGATGGCGCGCGCATTGAGTTCGGTTCCCGATGCCGGGGCGCCGACCGAAAGGCTCTTGCCTTTCAGATCGGCCAGCGTCTTGATGCCTGACTCGGCGCTGGCGACGATCTGGATATAGTTCGGGTAGATGGCGGCGATGCCGCGTAATTTGTCGAGCTTGCCGGGATAGCCGGCTTCCTTATTGCCCTCCCAGGCAAGCTTCACCGAATCGCCCAGCGCAAATGCGATCTCGCCCTTGCCCTGCTGCAACAGATTGAGGTTCTCCACCGATGCCTTGGTTGCCTGCACCTGCGCGCGGGCGCCTTCGATGTCTTTGCCATAGATGTCCGACAGCGCCACGCCGAGCGGATAGTAAACGCCTGAGGTACCGCCGGTCAGCACATTGATGAATTCCTGCGCTTTGACAGGCATTGTCGCCAGGCCGAGCGAAAGCGCGACCGCGCCCGCGGCAATGAATTTTGATTTCAGGTCGAGCATCATTTGGTTTCCTCCCTGTTTGACGCCGCGCCACCTTCCCGACCCGACGTGAGCCGGGCGAGTTTAAACAGCGGGACGGAAATGCCAACCCGAATATTCGTCGTAGGGTTGTACTCCGCCGGGTTACAGGCCCAGACCGTCAAAGAGGACGGTCGAGAGATAGCGCTCGGCGAAGGAGGGAATGATGACGACGAGGTTCTTGCCTGCATTTTCCGGGCGCGAGCCGACGACAGCTGCTGCCTGCAGGGCCGCACCCGACGAGATGCCGACCGGCACGCCCTCCAGCCGCGCGACCAGGCGGGCATTGGCGATCGCATCCTCATTTGAGACCTGGACGATCTCGTCATAGATCGAGGTATCGAGAACCTTGGGCGCAAAGCCGGCGCCGATGCCCTGGATCTTATGGGGGCCAGGATTGCCGCCTGACAGGACCGGCGAGGCCTCCGGCTCGACGGCGATCATGCGCACGTCCGGCTTACGTTCCTTCAATACCTGGCCGATGCCGGTGATGGTGCCGCCGGTGCCGATGCCGGAAACGACGATATCGACCTCACCCCTGGTGTCGTTCCAGATCTCCTCGGCGGTCGTCCGGCGGTGGATTTCAGGATTGGCGGGATTTTCGAACTGCTGCGGAATGACGGAACCGGGAATGCTTCGGCTTAGCTCTTCGGCCTTGGCGATAGCACCCTTCATGCCTTTGGAACCGTCGGTCAGCACCAGCTCGGCACCGAGCAGGAGCAGCATCTTGCGGCGCTCAGCCGACATGGTTTCGGGCATGGTCAGGATCAGCTTGTAGCCCTTGGCCGCGGCCGCGAAGGCAAGGGCAATGCCGGTATTGCCCGAGGTCGGCTCGATTAACGTCGATTTACCGGGGGAAATGGTTCCGTCCGCCTCCAGCGCCTCGATCATCGCCACGCCGATGCGGTCTTTGACCGACGCGATCGGATTGAAGAATTCAAGCTTGGCCATCAAATTGGCGACGATCCCTTTTTCAGCCGCGAATTTGTCGAGCCGCACCAGTGGCGTGTCGCCAATCGTCTCTGTGATCGAATTGAAGATACGGCCCCTCCCGGGCGCGTGGGTGCTGGCAATGGGTTTGTTCACTTGTATTGCTCCCAGATTGCGGCGCCCGCAAAAGGCGGCGTTAAAGAAACCGAGCGGATAAGGCCGGCCGAAGCCCTTCGAGACATGAATTCCGCTGGTCAGTAGATAATCGGAGCAGGCCTGCGCTTCAACCGGCCGCGGACGCGCTTGCGTGCATCGTTTCGATGCTATCGCGAATAAATCACAAGCTCGTGCGATGATTTTTCCCGGGCTCGGCACTATCCTTGGCAGAGCTGCTCTGAAATTGCCGGACATCCACGATGCTGCGCAATGGCAACGAGACCTTCGGATTGGTGACGATCCTGTTCCACTGGATCATTGCCTTGCTGTTTATCGGCCAACTGGTGCTGGGTGTGACGACCCAATGGGTGCACAGCATGGCGCTGCAGTTCGTGCTGATCCAGTGGCACAAATCCTTCGGTTTCCTGCTGCTAGGCCTGTCGATCCTGCGGCTGGCATGGGCCGGAACGCAAACGCGCCCGCGGGCGGTGGCGACGCTGGGCAAAGTCGAGCGCTTTGCGGCCTGGGTGGTGCAGTCGCTGCTCTATCTCTTGCTGCTTGCCCTGCCCATGGCCGGCTGGGCGCTGGTTTCCAGTTCGACACTCGATGTGCCGAGCTTCGCCTTCAATCTGGTGATTATTCCCGATCTGCCGCTTGTCCGATCGGAAGCCGGCGAGAACTTTTGGCGCGGGGCCCATCTCTGGCTCGCTTATGGCACGGCCGCTCTGGTCGCCGGGCATATGGGCGCAGCCCTTCGCCACCATTTCTGGGTCGGCGACAATGTCCTCAAACGCATGCTGCGTCCAAGCAGGGAACTGGACGAACCCTGGAGGTGAGAAAATGTCTTGCCATATTATGAAGTGGTTACGGATCGCTTGCCTGATACCGGCTTTGACCTTGGTCGCCAGTGCCCATGCCGATGCGCTGTCGGAAGCGGCGGGTAACTACCGCATCGAGCCGTCCTCGCGCATCGCCTTTCATGTCGGTCAGATCGCGGGCGGCGGGATCGATGGCAATTTTGCGCAGTTTCACGGTACTTTCAGCATTGACGGTGGTGATGTCGGGCGTTCGAAAGTCGACATCACACTCCTTCCGGCAAGCGTCAGGGCCCGGGAAAAGCGCGTCGAAAACTTCCTGCGCTCGGATGCGGTGTTCGATGTGGAGAATTTCCCCGAAATTACCTTCCGTTCAACGAGCGTCACGCGCACGGGCGAATCCAGCGCGCTGATAGATGGAGTGCTGACCGCGCGCGGCAAGACGCGCAAGGCACAGTTTCAGGCCAGCGTGAGCGATCGCAGCCGTCGCCGGATTGTCTTCCACGTACAAGGCAAGGTGCTGCGTTCGCCCTATGGCATGGATGTCGGCACGCCGATCTACTCAAATGTGGTCGAATTCGACATGGTGCTGCAGGGCCTGCGTGGGTAACCCCCGGGCGGCGGACCGGTTGGTAATATTCAACCGTCGGCCTGTTGGAAGCCCGTGTCGAGGCGCTTCTCCAATTCGACGAGATCGGCCGGCAACGGCATTCCCATCGCGCGCAGTTCGTTCAATTGTTCGCGAATGCGCTCATGCACCTCATGGACGTCTTCCGGCTGCTCGATCATCTGCTCGATGAGCAAGCTGATCCGCGCCTTGATTTCCTCAAGCGCCATGGGCCTCTCCTTGCGGTGTCAAGCAGGCAGGTTACACCCGTTGGCCGCTGCGCGCTACGGCGCGGGCAGCAATCAGCGCAGCATCCGGGAGATGATCTGGGCGGTGTAGTCGACCATCGGCACGATGCGAGCATAATTGAGCCTGGTGGGGCCGATGACGCCGAGCGCGCCGACCACGCGGGCATCCTTGTCACGATAGGGCGCCACCACCAACGACGAGCCGGATAGCGAGAACAGCCGGTTTTCCGAGCCGATGAAGATACGCACGCCCGAGCCCGCTTCGGCCAGGTCCAGAAGCTGGACCATGCCTTCCTGCGTTTCGAGATCGTCGAACAGATGGCGCAGCAATTCGATGTCGGCTTGTGCGGTGACGTTTTCCAGCAGATTGGCGCGGCCGCGCACGATCAGGCGCGAGGGCAGCCCGTCTTCCGCACCGGCCCAGACGGCAAGCCCCCGCTCGACCAGATCCTGCGACAGTGTATCGAGCGCTGCCCTCGTTTCCTGCCTGAGCCGGGCGATCTCGCTCTTTGCCTCGGCAAGGGTCCGCCCGCCTATATGGGCATTCAGGTAGTTCGAGGCTTCGTGCATCTGCGAGCTTGTTACGCCCGGCGGCAACTCGACCACGCGGTTTTCCACATCGCCATTTTGCGACACCAGTACGGCAAGTGCCCGCTGAGGCTCGAGCTGGATGAATTCGATGTGCTTGAGCGGTACCTCGTTCTTCGCCGCGAGGACCACTCCGGCACCTCGCGACATGCCCGACAGCATCTGGCTGGCCTCGGTCAGCATCTGTTCCAGCGTACCGCCCTTGCCGGAGGCCTTGACCTGCGTCTCGATATTGCGGCGCTCTTCGTCGGTCAGGTCGCCCAGTTCCATGAAACTGTCGACGAAGAAACGCAGGCCCTTCTGGGTCGGCAGGCGGCCGGCCGAGATGTGCGGTGCGTAGACGAGTCCCAGATGCTCCAGGTCGCTCATGACATTGCGCACGGTCGCCGGCGACAGCGAGGAAGGCAGCATGCGCGCAAGGTTACGCGAGCCGACCGGTTCGCCGTCCAGCAGATAGGAATCGACGATGCGGCGGAAAATGTCGCGCGAACGCGCATCGAGCGATTGCAATGCCTGGTCCAGTGCCGGTTGCGTCATGGTTTTACCAAACCTCCGGCAGAATCATATAAACTGGCGCTGCGGGAACACAACCGTCTGCCCTGTCGGGTTTTGCTTTGCCCCCGCCGTCTCATGAGCTACAAGCGCGGGATTCCCGTAAAGCTAACAGAAAGAACCTTCATGCGCCCTTCCAAACGCCAATTCGACGAAATGCGTGCGATCTCCTTCGAGCGCAACGTCTCCAAGCATGCGGAAGGCTCCTGCCTGGTCAAATTCGGCGACACCCATGTGCTGTGCACGGCAAGCCTGGAAGAGCGGGTGCCAGGATGGATGCGCAATAGCGGCAAGGGCTGGGTGACGGCCGAATACGGCATGTTGCCGCGTTCCACCGGCGACCGTATGCGTCGCGAGGCCTCTGCCGGCAAGCAGGGTGGTCGCACCCTGGAAATCCAGCGCCTGATCGGCCGCTCGTTGCGTGCTGTCGTCGATCTGCAGGCGCTGGGCGAAATGCAGATCACCGTGGATTGCGACGTGCTGCAAGCCGATGGCGGCACCCGCACCGCTTCCATCACGGGCGGCTGGGTCGCGCTTCACGATTGCCTGCGCTGGATGGAAGCGCGCCAGATGGTCAGCGTCTCGAAAGTGCTGAAGGATCATGTCGCTGCGATTTCCTGCGGCATCCATGACGGTCAGCCGGTGCTCGATCTCGACTATCTGGAAGATTCCAGCGCCGGTACCGACGCCAATTTCGTCATGACCGGCAAGGGCGGCATCGTCGAGATTCAGGGTACTGCCGAGGGCGTACCATTCTCGGAAGAAGAGTTTGCAGCCCTGATGGCGCTCGCCAAGAAGGGCATTTCGCGTCTGGTCGATCTGCAGCAGATGGCGGTTGCCTGAGGCAAGAGCGCCGATGACCCCCTCCGCCATTCTTGAAACTGCGCTTTATGTGACCGATCTCGCTGCGGCGGAAGCCTTTTACAGCGATGTGATGGGCCTTGAGCGCATTGCCAGGGTGGAGGGCCGCCACGTCTTCTTCCGTTGCGGGCAGGGTGTGCTGCTGCTCTTCAATGCCGAGGCTACCAAGGTGCCTCCGCCGGCGGATGCAAGGCTGCCTGTGCCTCCGCATGGCACGGCGGGGCAGGGCCATCTCTGCTTTGCCGCAAGTGCCGAAGAGATTGAGCGATGGAAGGCAAGGCTGCAAGCCAAAGGCGTCATCATCGAGGCGGATTTCAAATGGCCGCAGGGCGGGCGCTCGATCTATTTCCGCGATCCATCTGGCAATTCGCTGGAATTTGCCGAACCACGCATCTGGGGACTTGAATGAGGCCGCTTGAAGACAGGAAGATCGTCGTTGCCAGCCATAATGACGGCAAATTGCGGGAGTTTGCCGGCCTGATGGCGCCTTTCGGCTTCGAGGCAAAATCGGCCCGGCAATTCGGCCTGCCGGAGCCCGACGAGACCGGTACGACGTTCGAGCAGAACGCCTATATCAAGGCACATGCGGCCGCCAGCGCCACCGGGCTGCCGGCACTGTCGGACGATTCCGGGCTGTGCATCGACGCGCTTGACGGGCAACCGGGCGTCTACACCGCCAACTGGGCCGAACTGCCGGACGGCAGCCGTGATTTCGGCATGGCCATGCAGCGTGCCGAAGTGGCAATGCAGGAAGTCGGCGCGGCGTCGCCCGAAAGCCGCACTGGACGCTTCGTTGCCGTCATCTGCCTTGCCTGGCCGGACGGCCACGCCGAATATTTCCGGGGCGAGGCGGAAGGACATCTGGTCTGGCCGCCGCGTGGCGAAAAAGGTTTCGGCTACGATCCGGTTTTCGTGCCGGAGGGCTACGACAAGACTTTCGGCGAGATGGAAGCGCAGGAAAAGCATGGCTGGAAGCCGGGACAGGCGAATGCGCTTTCCCATCGTGCCCGCGCCTTCCAGAAATTTGCCCGCGCCAAACTTGGCTCGGCTTAAGGAGAAATGGTGTCAGAGCGCGATCCGGGCTTCGGCGTCTATATTCATTGGCCGTTCTGCGCGGCCAAATGCCCTTACTGCGACTTCAACAGCCATGTCCGCCACCAGCCGGTCGATCAGGAGCGCTTCGCCCGCGCCTTTGAGACGGAACTTGCGACGATGAGTGCGCGCACCGGCCCCCGCCAAGTGACCAGCATTTTTCTCGGCGGAGGCACGCCGTCGTTGATGAAGCCGCAAACGGTTGCAACCGTATTGGAAGCGGTGGCGCGGAACTGGACGGTTCCAGACGGCATCGAAATCACGCTGGAGGCTAACCCGTCCTCCGTCGAGGCCGAACGCTTTCGTGGCTATCGCGCCGCCGGCGTCAACCGCGTGTCGCTCGGCGTGCAGGCGCTGAACGATGCGGATCTGCGCTTTCTCGGCCGGCTGCACAATGTCGCCGAGGCGCTGCATGCCATCGGTCTGGCACGCGAAATCTTCCCGCGCCTGTCCTTCGACCTGATCTACGCACGGCCGAACCAGAAACCGGAAGCCTGGGCGTCCGAACTTGAGCAGGCGATCGGCCATGCCGCGGACCACCTGTCGCTTTACCAGTTGACCATCGAGGAAGGTACGCGCTTCCATGCGCTGCATCAGGCTCACAAATTCGAAATCCCCGATGCCGACCACGCAGCCGAGCTTTACGCGATCACCCAGGAAGTGACTGCAAGTCGCGGTCTGCCGGCCTATGAGATTTCCAACCACGCCAGACCGGGTGCCGAAAGCCGCCACAACCTGACCTATTGGCGCTATGGCGAATATGTCGGCATCGGCCCCGGCGCTCATGGCCGCTTCGTCGAGGGCGGCCGTCGAGTGGTAACGATAACCGAGAAGATGCCCGAAACCTGGGCGAATCTCGTTGAGGCGAGGGGGCATGGCGTCACCGGCGGCGAAGTGCTGACCCGTTCGGAGGAAGCTGACGAATTTCTGCTGATGGGGTTGAGGCTGGCCGAGGGCATCGACCTTGTTCGCTATGAGGCCCTGTCGGGCCGGCCGCTGTCGTCGCCGCGCATATCCGTGCTCCAGGAGGAGGGGCTGGTCGCGTCAATCGGCAATTCGCGCCTGCGCGCCACGGCGTCGGGCATGATCGTGCTTGATGCGGTCGTCGCCGATCTGGCACGTTAGCCTAGCGATTGCGAAAAACGACGGCACTCCTCATTATGCCGGACATCTTGCGGAGGAGTATGTCATGAATTCTGCCTTTGCTTCCTAGCAGTTATGGGCGGTGCTTTCGGCTTCCTTCGCCGCGATGACGGCAATTTTCGCCAAGGTCGGTGTCGAAAATGTCAATGCGGATTTCGCCACGCTGATCCGCACCCTGGTTATTGTCGCTGTGCTGGCGGCGATCGTCGCCGCGACCGGGCAGGCCCAGAACCTTACCGAAATCTCGGGAAAGACTTACGGCTTCCTCGCCTTGTCGGGTCTTGCGACTGGTGCGTCGTGGCTCTGCTATTTCCGCGCGCTGAAACTCGGCAACGCCGCGCAGGTCGCGCCGATCGACAAGCTGAGCGTGGTACTGGTTGCGATCTTCGGCGTCGTCTTTCTGGGCGAGCGGCTGAGCGGCTTAAACTGGCTCGGTATCGCCCTGATTGCCGTCGGTGCGGTTTTGGTCGCCTATAAGGTTTAGCTGCCCTTTTGCCATGCGCCTGCCACCGTGCCAAAGAGGAATCCATCAGGAGGCTGGCGGTGCATAAGGACGGTGACAACAGAAGTTTCATGGTGGCGCAGGCGGAAATCATCGCCCGCCCATTGGAGGCCGCGCTTTATCTCGTCGCCACCCCGATCGGCAATCTCGGCGACATCACGCTGCGCGCGCTGGAAACGCTGGCCGGCGCCGATATTCTTGCCTGCGAGGACACTCGCGTCAGCCGTGTGCTGTTGGAGCGTTACGGCATCCGTCAGCGTCCGGTGCCCTATCATGAGCACAATGCCGCAGAGGCCGGCCCGCGCCTGATCGAGGCGCTTGAAGCCGGCCGCAGCGTGGCGCTGATCTCGGATGCCGGCACGCCGCTGGTCTCCGATCCGGGCTATAGGCTGGTCGGCCAGGCGCTGGAGCGCGGTATCCGCGTGGTTCCGGTGCCGGGCGCGTCTGCGGTTCTGGCCGCGCTCACGGCTTCGGGCCTGCCCTCCGACGCATTTTTGTTTGCCGGCTTCCTGCCGGTCAAGGACGGTCAACGCCGAGCCCGTCTGGGGGAACTGCGGAGCGTGCCGGCAACGCTGATCTTTTTCGAGTCGCCTCGCCGGACCGCCGACACGCTGAAGGCGATGGCGGAGGTCTATGGTGACCGTAAGGCGGCAATCGCGCGTGAGTTGACGAAGGCCTATGAGGAAATGCGCGCCGGCAGCCTCACCGCTTTGGCGGCTCACTATGCCCAGGCGCCCACGCCGAAAGGAGAGATCGTCATCTGTGTCGGACCGCCAGAGGAAGAGGCCTTTGCAGATGCACAGGACGTCGACCGGCTGCTGCTCTCGCTGGCACAGGAAATGCCGGCCTCCAAGGCGGCGGCCGAGGCTGCGCGCATGACCGGCGGGCAAAAGCCTGCGCTCTATCGCCGGCTGCTCGAACTCAAGGATGATAAAGGTGGCTGATGCGCTCACACGGCGAAAGGCGAACCGGCGCGGTCACCGCGGCGAATTCCTGGCCGCGCTGACGCTGATGCTCAAGGGCTACCGCATCGTTGCCCGCCGCTACCGCACGAAGCTCGGTGAAATCGACCTGATCGCGCGGCGCGGCGATCTCGTTCTCATCGTCGAGGTCAAGGTGCGCCCTACCTTGCTGTCGGCAATGGAGGCCATTGCCTATCAATCCGAACGACGTATCGAAGCTGCGGCCGACCTGTGGCTCGCCCGCCAGCCGGACCATGGCAGGCTCTCTGTGCGATTCGACATGGTTGCGGTGCTGCCGCGCCGCTGGCCGGTGCATGTCGAGAATGCCTTTCAGGCGCGGAATTGACTTGGAGGAATTGCCGTAAGAAGCGGCGGGCGTGATGTTGCTATGGCAAACTGCAGGGCGGTGAAGAGTAAACGTGCCTTCGCCTGACAATGAGCAGGTTATGTGATGACGAGTTATTTCATCGGGATCGATGTGGGCACCGGCAGTGCCCGGGCAGGCATCTTCGGTATGTCTGGAAACATGGTGTCGTCGGCCAGGCGCGATATCGCGCTTTATCGGGATGGGCCTGGCATCGCCGAGCAAGCCAGCGATGATATCTGGAAGGCGGTTTGCGCCAGTGTTCGCGAGGCGGTTAATGCGGCCGGCCTTACCGGTGAAGATATTGGCGGCATCGGCTTCGATGCAACCTGTTCGCTGGTCGTAATTGGCCCGAACGGCGCGCCGATGGCCGTCGGCGCACATGGGAACGACAGCCGAAATATCATCGTCTGGATGGATCACCGCGCGACCGACCAGGCGCGCAGGATCAATGAAACGGGGCACAAGGTGCTGGGCTATGTCGGCGGCTCGATCTCCCCGGAGATGGAAACGCCGAAGCTGCTCTGGCTGAAGGAAAACCTGCCCGAGACCTACGCTTCCGCCTGGCAGTTCTTCGACCTCGCCGATTTTCTGACCTGGCGGGCCACGGCAAGTCTGGCGCGGTCGATATGCACGGTGACCTGTAAATGGACCTATCTCGCCCATGAACGGCGCTGGGATGACGGCTATTTCCGGCAGGTCGGCTTGGGCGATCTTGCCGAACAGGGGTTTGCCCGGATCGGAATCGAAATCGTCCCCGGAGGCAGTGCGCTCAGCCGCGGGCTGACGGCAGAGGCGGCAGCCGATCTTGCCCTGAACCCTTCCACTCCGGTTGGCGCCGGTCTGATCGACGCTCATGCAGGCGGCTTAGGTTCGGTAGGTGCGCGCGGTGGCAAGGGCTCGGTTACAACACGCATGGCCTATGTCTTCGGCACGTCCGCCTGCACCATGGCCAGCAGCGTGGAGCCGATCTTCATCCCCGGCGTATGGGGGCCGTACCACTCGGCGATGATACCGGGCCTGTGGTTGAGCGAAGGCGGGCAGTCGGGTGCTGGCGCTGCCATCGATCAGCTCATTTCGTTCCATCCTGCCGCCGCCGGGGAGGCTCTTGAGGTCGCCTCGTCCCAGGGGTTGTCTGTGCCAAACCTGCTTGCCGATATGGCTGCCGCATGCGTATCGACATACTCGGAAGCTGTGCATCTGGCCAAAGGGCTCGTGGTCGTGCCGGAATTTCTCGGCAATCGCTCGCCGCATGCCGACCCGCATGCGCGCGCGGTCATCTCAGGCCTCGGCATGGAGCGCGGCCTGGACAATCTGGTATCGCTTTACGTCGCCGGGGTCCTCGGACTGGGCTACGGGCTGCGCCAGGTCATAGCCGCGAGCCGGACGCAGGGAGCGACCATCGACGCCCTTGCCTTGAGCGGTGGCGCCGGCCAGCACCCGCTGGTGCGCCAGCTCCTCGCCGATTGCACCGGCCTGCCGCTATTGATCTCGCGTGAGCCCGAGCCGGTTTTGCTGGGAGCCGCAATGCTTGGGGCAACCGCGGCCAACGCCTTTGCCGATCTGGAAGCGGCCATGGAGGCGATGTCGTCCGTTGGCGAAAGTGTGGAGCCGGCTACCGGCAAAATTGCCAAGCTTCACGACCGGCGCTTTGCGGCGTTCGAGGCGTTGCAGAAATCAGCGGCGTCGGTCCGTCATATCTTGAACGGAGAGGCATGAGTTGTGGACAAGTGACGGAGCCGTCGCGATAAGGCGGCCATCCGATGCGCTGCTGGGCCGAGTCAGGCGGATGACAGTGCTTGGCTCGTCAGCTTCTTGCGCAGACTTTTCAGCTCTTCAAACCGCTTTGTGACGTCTGTCATCACCGCGACCATCCCCCGGATTTCGGCACCTGCGCCGACCAGGAGAGTGATGGTGAATTCGACTGAAATCCGGTGCCCATCCTTGTGTAGCCCTGGCACTGACAGAACATCGCCGGCGCCATACCGGCTGGTGCCGGAGCGCATGGTCTGACGGTATCCCTCCCAATGACGGGCGCGCAGCGGTTCCGGGATTATGATATCGAGCGATTTGCCGAGAGCCTCGTGCTCGGCAAATCCGAAAACACGCTCTGCCCCGGCATTCCAGAGCACTATCGTTCCTGTTTGATCGCTGACGACGATTGCGTTGGCTGCGCTGTCGAGGATGCCGGTAGCAATCTCTTCCCGCGTGAGCGGGGTCGTGCTGACATTTGCCGGGCGGGAAGATTCATCGGTCATGGCAATAGCGGGTTCTCTGAAATCTGGTGGCATATTCATGCATCCATCGGGCCGGAGGGCCAAGGAATTTTAAGTTCTGCTTTCGTCTACCTGTGAAATTTCCCAGAGGGCCGCACTGGGCTTGGCCGCCGTGCCGCTCGCCTCTCCGACCATGGCGAGTGATCCGGTTCGTTAGTTTTCCTATAGTTCGCCGGAGGTAATCTAAAGGACTTCCATGTTGACCTGAAGACAGGTTGATTTTCTAATCGCTACGAATAATCCAGTAGCGAGGAGAGACAATCATGTTGGATACGAGGAAGGTTAGGGGCGGAAATGGACTTGCGCCTATCGATGCAGAGATAGATACTATACTTGATGATGTTTTTAATATTACGAAGGAAGCGACGGAGTCTTTCTTTAATGCTTACAATGCCAACCCCGACAAGCGCGTGCTGGCATCGTGGCTCGAGACGCGGACCTGGCGCGAGATCGACTATGTCTTTCTGTTGAACGAACAGATCCGCCGTTACGGCCTGCGGTTCCAGCGCAACCACATCACCCTGCTGGCCAAGCAGTCCTTCCAGGAGGCCGAGCATTATGAAGAGCTCGGCAAGGCCGTCCTGTCCCTTGGCGGCATTGTCCCGATTACGGTGCCGAAGGCGGCTGTTTCGTGGAGCAACTGGCTCTGGGAGTGCATGGATCGCCACTATCTTGCGGCTATTGCCGCCTGGTATGTCTCGGAAACCTCTGCATCGGGCAGTTTCGAGCCCACCTTCAAGGGTGCGGAAGTGCAGGGCCACATGGATGTGGTGCGGATCTACAAGCAGATCGAAATTGACGAGAAATTCCACACCGGGCTGGGCCGTCAGGTTCTTTCGACCTACGCCGAGACGGATGAGGATCGCGATGAGATCCTTCGCGCGATGAAGGGTATGCGGGACATCGCCTGGAAGTCGTTTACGCCGGAGGTTGTCGCTGCAACGATGCGGGCGGCCTGACCGCAAAGGTGCAGAACCGAAAGCGTTGACTGGCCCGGTTCCTGGCGCGCCTTCCCTAGCAGGCGCGCCGGCAACCCAGAGTTGGCGCATTCCCCTATTCAGTAACCTCATCTGAACAGGACGAGTGCGCGAACCGGGCAGTCGTCAACTCCAGAATTTGGAAGGTGGCCTCATGAATCCTCGCCCGGACAATATTTTCCAGAGTTTCAGCGACCAGCTATCGCTCAAAGTCGAGGCCGTCGAAGTCGAGGCCGAAGGCGTGCTGTCGCTGGTGCTGACCGATGGCTTTGGCGGTGCTTTGCCGGCATGGGAGCCTGGCGCACATATCGATCTGATCCTTTCGCCTGACATGACGCGGCAATATTCGCTGTGTGGCGACCCTGCCGAGCGCGACCGCTGGCGGATCGGCGTTCTCCTGGCGCCCGATAGCCGGGGCGGCTCGCAATTCGTGCACACCAGACTCCACGCCGGAGACATCGTGCAGGTGGTCGGGCCGCGCAATAATTTTCGTCTGGTGGAGGCCGAGCATCATCTGTTTATCGCAGGCGGCATCGGCATAACGCCGATCCTGCCGATGATCCGCGAAGTCGCCGCCAAGGGAGGACGCTGGACCCTGCTCTATGGCGGCCGAACCGAGAATTCCATGGCTTTCGTCAAGGAAATTCAGGAACTGTCAGGCGGCGATGTCCATCTCGTGCCCCAGGACAAGTATGGCCTTCTCGATCTCAAGCGCTTTCTTGCCGCCCACAAGCCTGGCCAGGTCGTCTATTGCTGCGGTCCCAGCCCTTTGATCGATGCGGTGGAGGCGCTGTGCGCCGGGTGGCCTTCCGGTTCGCTGCATCAGGAGCGCTTTGCGCCACGTGCTCGCCAGGAGGTTGGCGAAGACGGCGAATTCGAGGTCGAGCTGGCCAGTTCTGGGCGTACACTCAGCGTTCCCGCCGGGAAGAGCCTGCTCAAGGTTCTCGAGGAGGCCGGCTGCAAGATTTCCAACTCTTGCAGGGCGGGCATCTGCGGCACCTGCCTGGTCAAGGTGCTCGATGGAGTTCCCGAACACAATGATGATCTTCTGGACGACGAGCAGCGCGAATCCGGCACAGTGATCCTGCCATGCGTGTCGAGATCGAAGACAAAGACCCTGATTCTTGATCTCTAGGCCGGTCGAGGACCTTCGTCAGACCTCAAGAGAAAACGGGATTTATCGAAAGGATGAAAAAATTCCGGGCCTCAAAAAGGCCGGATAACCGCAGGAATCCGCCATTTCCGATTATTCAAACTGGGAGGTAGAATAGATGAGGAAGCGTAGTTCAATACTCAGATCCGCAGTGATGTCGTGCGCGCTGATATTCGGTGCCGCGGCGCAGTCTCACGCCGACGATATCAATATCGGCGTCAACATGCCTTTGACCGGTGCGTTTGCTGCCTCGGGTGATTATGTCACCAATGGCGCCAAGATAGCGGTTGAGGAGATAAACGCCAAGGGTGGCGTGCTCGGCCGCAAGCTCAATCTCATCATCGAGGACAACAAGAGCAATCCGACCGAAGCGGCAGCCGTCACAGAAAAGCTGATTGTTCGCGATCAGGTGCCGGTCCTGCTGGGTGCCTGGGGCTCGAGCCTGACGCTCGCGACGATGCCGAAGCTCATGCAGTATCAGGTACCGATGGTCGTGGAGACCTCCGGTGCCAACAAGATCACCGAGAGCGGCAACCCGTATGTCTTCCGGATTGCGGCTACGCAACATATCGAAGCCAAGGGTTTTGAGGAAAAGCTTGGGCTCTTCAATATCAAGAAGGTCGATTTCCTGGTGATCAACAATGACTGGGGGCGCAGCACGGTCACCGAATTCACCAAGATGCTCGAGAACAAGTCGATCCAGGTCGGCTATGTCGAGATGATGGACCAGGCGACCCAGGATGTCAGTTCTCAGCTTTCAAAGCTCAAAGGGTCTGATTCCGATACGATCATTGTCACGACCGCCGTCGAGCAATTGACACTGGTCCTGAAACAGGCGCAGGCGCTCGGCATCGACAAGCAGATCATCACCACCGGCGGTTCCCAGAATCCGGATCAGTTGATTGAGCAAGCCGGGAGCGCTGCAGAAAACACCACGCATCTGGTCTTTTTCGCGCCATGGGAGCCGGACAGCACCGCATCGCCCGACAAGACCAAGGCTTTTATCGATGCATGGAAGGCCAAGGGCTATGACTTTGCCGGCCTGACCGAAAGCTTCCGCGGCTATGACGGCATGCAAGTCATAGCCGCGGCGATAGAGAAAGCTGGCGCGGTCGATCCAGCGGCCATCCAGAAAGCGCTCTGGGACACGAAGGTCGATGTGCTTAACGGCGCAGTGTCTTTCGCCAAGGTTGGGCAGGCTGGCGCCGAAAGCGCACAAAGCACGCCCAACATCTATTTCGGCAAGATCGAGAACGGCAAGGTCCACGTTCTGAGATAGTCGTTCGACCGCCCTATGACGCCAGTGCGTTCTTCTCCTGCTTTCGTGCCAGCCCCACGATCCAGCGATGGAATTCACTGGCGCCGGTTTTGTCGAACACCGGCTTATTCCAGGCCAGAACATAAGGAAGAGGCAGTTTGAGGACGGGCTCGAAAGGAGCAATCAGTCGGCCGGTCCTCAATTCCTCGGTCACCATGGCTTTCTGGGCAAGCGCAATGCCGCGTCCCTCGATGGCGGCCTCGATTGCCAAGCTCGACAATGAAAGCATGAAGAAATCATGAATCTCGCAGCCATCCAGGCCGGCCAGATGGAACCAGTCCTGCCAGGTCGGCGCAGGCGAAAGGTAGGGTCGCCAGTCGATGGTGAGCAATCGATGTTTAAGCAGGTCCGACGGCTCCTCAAGGGGTTGGGACGCGGCAAGCTGCGGGCTGCACACGGGGAACAGCCCATCCGTAAAAAGCGGCATGAAGCTGTCGTATAAATGCGCCTTGTCAGCGTAGGTGATGCGGAAATCGAAGGGTTTTTCCTCGATGACCGGCTCGACCGCCGTGCCTTCCAGATGGAAGCAGACATTGGGATGGCCCTTCTGCCAGGTGAACATGTTGGCTGAAAGCCAGCGGCTGGCAAATAATGGCAGCGAACTGATGATCAGCGCGCCCGAGCGGTGGGTTTTGAGGATGTCGTCGCTTGCCTTGTGAAAATCGGCGAAGATTTTTGCCACCACCTGATGATAGGCGATCCCAACTTCGGTCAAGGCAAGGCCGTTTCCCTTGCGGGTTATGAGGTGAAGCCCTAGGGCTTCCTCGAGAATCTTGATCTGCTGACTTATGGCGCCAGGTGAGACTTTGAGTTCCTGGGCGGCCTTGGTCATGCTTCCGAAGCGCCCGACGACTGCGAAAACCTGCAGCGCGCGAAGGGGCGGCAGCTCAACCATCCTAACCTCTCGGTTTGCTTTTGCTGTGCAGTTTCGGCCCGGTGCACGTGAGGATCGTATCCGCTGCGGAAACAAAAGTGAAGGAACTTGGACGCGAGAGCACCCCGTTCAGGGCCGATCCGGGGCAGCACTTTCGACCTATAAGATCCGGCTGGGCCGGACTTCATCTCTTAACCGAGGCACAGGTCCCGACCGTAGGTTTTCTGAGTCGGTTCCGACATTTTTCGGCCAACAGCCAGTTGTCTGTCTGAGTTCGGCAGTGCGCCAGACCACCGATGGCTCTGCTCCAATGCCAATCATCACGAAAAAGGGTTGCGTTCTTGCCGCTCATATCTTATTATGGTTCTAATGATAATATGACCATAACGTGTATTGGCCTTTGATTGATCCCCGGATCCAGGCAGAGGACCAAGACACCATCGCCATGAAGTGGGTAGGAGCGTGCTTCGTGGACGGCGTGGGTCATTATTGCCATCGGGTAAGCTGGAGGAGCAAGCGAATGGTTGACTTTATCAACGGCCACGATGGCGGTGGCGCGCAGTGAGCGTGCGCTCGGTTGTGTGGCCTAGCGGGCCGCGCGTCCGAAATGTTTCACATCACAGGAAATCCCCGCGGTAACGCGGAGGGATGGTGTTGCAGCCCCTCGAGATGGCGGCGCAACCATGTCTATTTACGCGCAAACGGCGTGTTCTTCAAAGGAATAGGTGAGGAGCAGTCTTGGATCAGTTACTTCAACACCTCGTCAACACGCTTATTATGGGCGGAACCTATGCATTGCTTGGAATTGGGCTCACGCTGATCTTCGGTATCATGAAGATCGTCAATTTCACGCATGGCGAGCTCTACGCCTTTGGCGCCTATATGATGTATTTCTTTGCCGTCATCCTCGGCATGGATTTCTTCCTCTCCATAGCCTTTGCGATCGTTGCGGGCATGGTTCTGGGGGCGGCCATCGAGTTCACGCTTTTGAGAACCAAGCGCGGCGCCGATATCGATACCACCATGATTTTGATGATCGGCGCCTGGATCGTGCTCCAGAATGCCGAGCAGCTGACCTGGGGTGGCATCGCCAAATCCGTGCCGTCGCCTCTCCCGACCGAGCCTCTGGTAATCGGCCCGATCTCCATTTCTTACCTGCGCGCCATGGTTCTTCTGATCGCGCTGATGCTGATTGCCGGAACCTACCTGGTGATCAACCGGACCAAGCTTGGCAAGGCCATGCGTGCAACGTTCCAGGATAGCGGCACCGCTGCTCTGATGGGTGTCAATATCAGTGCCATTTACACCATGACCTTCGCTCTCGGCTCGGCCCTGGCTGCTGCGGCGGGTGCGTTGCTCGGGCCGGTTTTCGTCATCGCTCCCACCATGGGTGATCTGGCTTCGCTCAAGGCGTTCGCCATCGTCATCCTTGGCGGTCTCGGCAACATCACCGGCGCGGCAATCGGCGGCTTTATCCTGGCATTCTCCGAGGAAATCGGCGCTGGCTACATCTCGTCAGGTTACCGTGACGCGATGGGCTTCCTGATCATCATCATCGTCTTGCTTTTCAAGCCTACGGGGCTTTTCGCACGCTCGGAGCGCATCGGATGAAACGCTTTCTTCCCTATATTGCCGTCGCATTCTTCGCCTCAGTCCCGCTGTGGCTGCAAGACCAGTATTTCCTGCATACCCTGGTGGTTTCCGGCATCTTCATGCTCGCGGCCATGAGCCTCAACCTGCTGCTGGGCTATACCGGACAACTCAGCCTGGGGCACGTCGCCTTCTTCGGTATCGGTGCCTATGTCAGCGCGCTGACATCGCTTGGCTTCAGCGTGTCGATCTTCGGTTTCCAGATCACGCATGAACCCTGGCCACCGGTGGTCGGCGTCATTCTAGGGACGCTGGTTGCTGGCATCTGCGGCTACCTGATCGGCAAGCTCGCCTTTCGGGTCCGCGGGGCGTATTTCGTTATTGTTTCGATCAGCTTTGCCGAAGTCGTGCGCTTGGTCGCGCTGAATTGGGTCGAGCTCACCAACGGGCCGCTGGCGCTGCCCGGTATCCCGCCGCTGACGATCGGCTTCGAGTGGACCGGCTATGCCACGCTCTGGGGCAAGGCGCAGAACTACTATGTCGTGCTCGTCGCCATCATCATCGCCTATGTGATCATCAAGCGTCTGGTCTACTCACCCTTCGGACGCGCGATGATCGCGCTGCGGGAAAATGAAACCCTTGCCATGTCGGTCGGCATCAGCGTCACCAAATACCTGGTTCTGGCGGCGATCTTCGCCGGTGCGATGGCTGGTACGGCGGGCGGCCTTTATGCCCATTACATCCAGATCATCGATCCGATGGTCTTCATGTTCCTGAATACCGTCACCATGGTCATCATGGTCATTACGGGCGGCAAGGGGACTCTGGCCGGTCCGCTCGTTGGTGGCCTGATCTTCGGCCTGGCACCGGTGGTGCTGCGCTCCTATGTCGGTCCCGAGCTGCAGTGGATCCTCTATGGCCTGCTGATGATCCTTATCGTCTTCGTCCTGCCGGACGGCATCGTTCCGGCCATCGAGCGCTGGTTCGGCCGTAGCTCCGGTAACGCCGACGATCAACGCCCCCTGACCCTCGAGACCAGCAAGGCGCCCCAATCATGAACGCTGAGACAACTTCTCGTCAGCCAATTCTTGCCATTGAGCATGTTGCGGTCCATTTCGGAGGCCTCATCGCCATCTCCGACATGAATTTCCATGTCGGGGAAGGTGAACTGGTCAGCCTGATCGGCCCCAATGGCGCCGGCAAGACCACGGCCTTCAACGTCATCACCGGTTTTCTCAAGCCGACGAAGGGCAGGGTGACGTTCCGTGGTACTTCGCTCAACGGGCTCAAGCCGCATGAAGTAACGTCGCTTGGACTGGTGCGGACATTCCAGCGTACCAGCGTGTTCGACAAGATCACCGTCTTCGAGAATGTGCTGATCGGTCTGCATCGCCGCACGGCCGCCAGCCTGTTCGGCACGCTTATGTCCTTGCCGAAGGAGCGCAATGCCGAAGCGGCGTTGCGCGAACAGGCCTGGGAGATCCTGAAGCTGGTCGGTATCGACCACCAGGCCGACGAACTCGGCGGCAGCCTTCCCTATGGCGACCAGCGCCTGCTGGGTGTGGCGCTGGCACTTGCAGCGGATCCCTCGGCGCTGCTGCTCGATGAGCCGGTTTCGGGCATGAATGCCTCCGAGACAGCGCGCTTCGTCAGCTTGCTCAACAAGCTGCGCGCCAAGGGCAAGACCATCCTGCTGGTCGAGCACGACATGCCGATGGTGATGGGGGTGTCGGATCGCATCGTCGTTCTCAACTACGGCCGTATCATCGCCAATGGCACGCCGTCGGAAATCCAGAACGACCCCGAAGTCATCCAGGCCTATCTGGGTCAGGGAGTTAAGCATGCTTGAGATCAGGAACCTGGTTTGCCGCTACGGCAAAGTCACTGCGCTTAAGGGGATCTCGTTGACCGTGCCCGAAAAGCAGCTTGTCGTGCTGGTTGGCGCCAATGGTGCAGGCAAAAGCACGACGCTGCGCGCCATCTCCGGCCTGGTGCCGGCTGCAAGTGGCGGCATTTTCTTTTGCGGTCAGGAAATCACCGGCATGTCGGCCAGTCGTATCCTGTCCCTCGGCATTGCCCATTGTCCGGAAGGGCGGCGGGTATTTCCGCACATGACCGTACTCGAAAACCTCGAAATGGGCTGCTATCTGCGTTCCGACGGCAAGGAGATCAGCTCCGACCTCGATCGTATCTTCAGCCTTTTCCCCAGGCTTGCCGAACGCCGCAAGCAGGTTGCCGGTACCTTGTCGGGTGGCGAGCAGCAGATGCTGGCGATCGGGCGCGCAATGATGTCGCGACCGAAGCTGATCATGTTTGATGAACCCTCGCTTGGCCTGGCGCCGAATATCGTCGAGCAGACCTTCGCGATCATCCAGAGTATTCGCGAGTCCGGTACTACGGTGCTGATGGTCGAACAGAACGCCTATGCGGCGCTCGACATGTGCAACTATGCCTATCTCCTGGAGGCGGGTTCGATGGTGCTCGAGGGTCCCGGTGAAAAGCTGATCAACGATCCGCATGTCCGCGAAGCCTATCTCGGCGCCGGACTTGCCCATGCCTGATCCGGCGATGCGAGTGCGCAGCCGCTCGCACCAACTCGGCCCCAACGGGTCTGCGATCTGGGCCGCCTTAGGCCGCCTGCAGCCGGAATAGCTCCCGGCTGCGTCGCCGTGCTGCGTGATGAGACGCAAAGGATGCCAGCCGGAAGGCATCCCATCATGGAATTCCCGCAAACTTCTCGAATCCGACTTGTATTATCTTACTATTGATAGTAAGTATTTTGTATGGCGAGTCCTTGATCAAGCACTCGCGCAGTCGGGAGCGGCGTATACGTCACGACGCCTCGCGGCTGACTGCCACAACAACAGTCTCGAGGTTTGATAGACATGTCTGATACGTCGAAGCCGGTCATCGGCATCATCGGAGGAACTGGTGATCTGGGCTCGGGCCTTGCCAAGGGCTGGGCCGCGGCCGGCTACAAGGTCGTGATCGGCTCCCGCTCCCGCGAAAAGGCTGCGGCGCTTGCCCCGGAACTCGGCGCCGGCGTGATCGGCGAAGACAATGTCGGGGCTGCCAGCGCAGCCGACATCGTCGTGCTTGCCGTGCCTTTTGCCAGCCACGATGCGACCATCGAAGAGATCAAGCCGGCGGTGCAGGGCAAGATCGTCGTTGATGCGGCCGTGCCTCTCGTGCCGCCCAAGGTTTCGACGGTCCAGCTTCCCGGCGAAGGTTCAGCCGCCCAGATCGCGCAGCGCCTGCTTGGCGATGGCGTCAAGGTGGTTTCGGCCTTCCACAATGTCGGTGCGGCCAAGCTTCATGCCGGCGGGCGCGTCGATTGCGACGTGCTTGTCTTCAGCGATGACAAGGAGGCGCGCGCCGCGGTGATCGAGATCGCCGGTGCTGTTGCCAATCGTGGCGTCGGCGGAGGCGTTCTGGCGAATTCTGCGGCGGCCGAGGCGTTGACCTCCGTGCTGATCTGGATCAATCGCCATTACAAGGTGCCGGGTGCTGGCATCAGCATCACCGGCCTCGAAGGCGCAGCCCAGGCCTGACCATTATGTCCCTCGCCCCCGTTTCCTTTTTCGCGCTGCCCGGCATTCCACTCATAGAGCCGGGCGACGATCTCGCCAGCCTGCTGGCAGGTGTCCTGCGCGAGAACGGTTTGGGACTGGTGGAGGGGGATATCCTGGTCATTGCCCAGAAGATCGTCTCCAAGGCCGAGGGGCTCTATATCGACCTCGATGAGGTGAAGCCTTCGCGACAGGCGCAGGAGCTGGCCGAAAAGCTCGGCAAGGATCCGCGCCATGTCGAGGTCGTGCTCTCCGAATCCGGCGAGATCGTCAAGGTCGGGCAGCATGTCATTGTTGCTGCCCATAAGCTCGGCTTCGTCATGGCCAATGCGGGCATCGACGAATCCAATATCAGCCATGGCGAAAGCGGCAACCGCGTCCTGCTACTGCCGCGCGATCCGGACGGGTCGGCGGCGAAGCTGAAGCAGCGACTGGGAGAAATATTCGGCGCATCGATTGGCGTCGTCATCAATGACAGTTTCGGCCGCCCCTGGCGCAATGGTGTCGTTGGCGTCGCCTTGGGTGCGGCGGGCGTGCCCTCGCTTGTCGACCGCGTGGGCAGCAAGGATCTGTTCGGCCGAACCCTGCGGGTGACCGAAATCGCCGTTGCCGACGAGCTTGCATCGGCGGCCTCGCTATTGATGGGGCAGGCTGACGAGGGGCTTCCTGCCGTACTGGTGCGCGGCTTCCGTTCCACAGCGCCCAGCCGCGATGCGTCGTCTCTGATCCGAAACCGCGAGAGGGACATGTTCCGATGAAAGCTTCAGCGAAAGACGGAATCGACCTGCAATCCGGCAAGGGTCGCGTTGTTGCGCTTTGCGGCGGCGTCGGCGGCGCGAAGCTTGCCTTCGGCCTGTCGCGGGTGATCGGTTCGGACCTGACTGTCGTGGTCAATACCGGTGACGATTTCGAGCATCTGGGATTGCTGATTTCGCCCGATCTCGACACGGTTCTCTATACGCTGGGCGGGATTGCCAACAAGGAGCTGGGTTGGGGGCGCGCGGACGAAAGCTGGAACTTCATGGAGGCGTTGCGCCATCTCGGTGGTGAGGCCTGGTTCCAGCTCGGTGATCGTGACCTGGCGCTGCATGTCGAGCGCACCCACCAGCTACGCTCCGGCCGTTCGCTCACGGATTTCATGAGGACGGCAGCCGAACGGCACGGGATTGCATCGAAGATACTGCCAATGTCTGACGACCCGGTTCGCACCATGGTGGCGACATCGGCGGGAATGCTGCCCTTCCAGCGCTACTTCGTCGAACAGCGCTGCGCCCCGGAGGTCAATGGCATCGTTTTCGACGGTGCAGCTGCCGCCCTGCCATCGACTGAGGTGTTGGCTGCGCTGCAGGCGCCGGATCTGCGCGGGATCATCATCTGTCCCTCTAATCCATTCCTCAGCATCGATCCGATCCTGGCTGTTCCCGGCATCCGTAAACTGCTCGATGCGGCGCAAGTACCAGTTGTCGCGGTGTCGCCGATCATCGGAGGAGTAGCGGTCAAGGGCCCGACCGTGAAAATCATGGACGAACTTGGCGTGCCGGCGACATCGCGGGCAATCGCGCAACACTATGGCGGCTTGCTGCATGGCCTCGTCATTGATGAGGTAGACGCTGCCGAGGGTGCCGAGATTGGCGGCCGGATCCATGTAACGCCGACCTTGATGAAGAGCGACGAAGATCGCGAAAGGTTGGCGCGCGAGGTATTGGGTTTCGTCGACATGATCGCCGCCGATCTGCAACCAAGGGCGAAGGCGGTTGGGTGATGGCGGGCTCCTGCATGCAAGGTGGTGTCTGGGCGCTGGTTCCGATCAAGCAGCTCGATCGCGCGAAGTCGCGACTCGCAACCGTTCTTGATGCGAGCGAGCGTAAGACCCTTGCAAGGGCAATGCTGTGCGACGTGCTGGGTACGCTATCCCGTGTTGACGGGCTCGCCGGTATCCTGGTGGTCACCAGCGATAAGGAAGCAGCTTCGATTGCGGCAGGCTTTGGTGCCACAGTCGTTTCCGATCCGGTCGAAGGCGGTCTCAATGCGGCCGTCCGACATGGCATGCGCTGGCTCGATGCCGAGCATGAAGCCGGTGCGATCGTCGTTCCGGGTGATGTTCCTTTCGTCACCGGCGCCGAACTGGATTCCGTTCTGAGGGCGATGTGTTCCAGCCAGATCGTGATTGCTCCGGCACGCCGCGATGGCGGCACCAACATCCTGGCGATGAAGCCGCCATCGCTTCTGACACCCTCGTTCGGGCCCGACAGTTTCGCGCGGCATGTGTCCGGTGCGCGCGCCCTTGGGATCGAACCAAGGACGCTTCTGCTCGACGGTGCCGGCCACGATATCGATGTCACCGCCGATCTTGCCTTTTACGACGGCGAGGGTCCGGCCAACCGGACGCGCGCCTGCATCGGGCGCTTCGTCGGTATCGGTTTCCCGGTTCCGGCCGGTTCATTCAAGGAGGTATTGCTGCCATGAGCGTCTCCCCGCTTCTCACGAATTTTGCGCTGGATCGTCGCCTCACCCGGGAAGAAGCGCTTTCGCTGGTCGATATCTCCGATCTGTCTCCGCTGCTGGCGGTTGCCTCGGCGCGCCGTGACGCAGCTCATGGCGGGGCGATATCCTACTCGCGCAAGGTTTTCATTCCGTTGACGCAGCTTTGCCGCGACGTTTGTCACTACTGCACCTTCGCGCACCCGCCTCGCAAAGGCGAAAGAGCCTTCCTGACCCGCGAGCAGGTGCTGGCCATCGCCGAGCAGGGCAAGCGCGCCGGATGCAAGGAGGCGCTGTTTACGCTCGGCGACAAGCCGGAGCTTCGCTACCGGCAGGCGCGTGAGGAATTGCGCGAGCTCGGCCATGAAACAACGCTTTCCTATCTGGCCGAAATGGCAGAAATGGTGCTGCGCGAAACCGGTCTCCTGCCGCATGTCAATCCAGGTCTGCTGACCGACGAGGATCTGACGGCGCTTCGTCGGGTGTCCGTTTCGCAAGGTATCATGCTGGAGAGCACTTCCGAGCGGCTTTGTGCCAAGGGAGGCGCCCATTACGGCTCGCCCGACAAGCTGCCGGCGGCGCGTCTCGATACGATCAGACGCGCGGGCGAACAGGCTGTGCCGTTCACTTCGGGCATCCTGATCGGCATTGGCGAAACACGCGCCGAGCGGATCGATTCGCTGCTGGCCCTGCGCGATCTCAACGATGCCCATGGTCATATCCAGGAAATCATCGTCCAGAATTTCAGGCCGAAGCCCGGCACGCTTATGGCCAATGCCGAGGCTCCCTCACTTGAGGACCATCTGTGGACCATCGCGGTAGCCCGGCTGCTGTTCGAACCCGAAATGAACATCCAGGCGCCGCCCAATCTGACCCCGGGAGTGTTCAATCGGCTGGTCGCCGCCGGTATCAACGATTGGGGCGGGGTCTCGCCGGTTACGCCGGACCATGTCAATCCCGAAGCGCCCTGGCCGCATCTCAAGGAACTTGAAGCCGCGACCAAGGCCGCCGGCAAGGAACTCACCGAGCGGCTGGCGATCTATCCCGCCTATGCCCGTCATGCACTGCGCTGGGTCGACGCGAAGCTGCGCACGACGCTCTATAACTTCATCGATGCCGATGGCTGGCCGCGTGCGGATGGCTGGTGCCCCGGACGCCTGGATGATTTGCCGGCTGCCGATGTTGCCTTGCTGAAGGCGCCCGCGGTGGCGCTGGCGAGCACGGAGTTGCAGTCGATCCTCGACAAGGCGGCAGACGCAAGGCCGCTTGCCGAAGCGGAGATCGTCCGGCTGTTTCGCGCGCGCGGCGAAGAATTTGCCGCAGTCTGCCGGGCGGCCGACCATTTGCGCCGCAAGGTCAATGGCGATGTCGTCAGCTACGTCGTCACGCGCAATATCAACTACACCAATATCTGCTATTTCAAATGTCAGTTCTGTGCCTTCTCCAAGGGCAAGCTCAGCGAAAACCTTCGTGGGCGCCCGTATGATCTGGAGATGGCGGAAGTGGCGCGGCGGGTACGTGAGGCCTGGGAGCGCGGCGCGTCGGAAGTCTGCATGCAGGGCGGCATTCATCCCTCTTATACCGGCAGCAAATATATCGAGCTGTGCCATGCGGTAAAGGAAGCCGTGCCTGGGATGCATATCCATGCCTTCTCCCCGCTCGAAGTCTCCCAAGGCGCCAAGACGCTGGGCATTCCGGTGGTGGAATTCCTTGGCAGGCTGAAGGAAGCAGGCCTGAGCACGCTCCCCGGAACGGCAGCGGAAATTCTCGACGACGAGGTGCGCGCGCTCTTGTGCGCAGACAAGATCAAGACCGACGAGTGGCTCGATGTCATGCGCGCGGCCCATGGTCTTGGCTATCGCACGACAGCGACGATCATGTTCGGCCATATCGAGCGCTATGAGCATTGGGCGCGGCATTTGATTCGTGTCCGCGACCTGCAGATGGAGACGGGCGGCTTCACCGAATTCGTGCCGTTGCCATTCGTCCATATGGAGGCGCCCATTTATCTGAAGGGCAAGTCGCGGCCGGGCCCGACCTTCCGGGAATCGATCCTGATGCATGCTGTGGCACGGCTGGCGCTGCATCCCCACATCACCAACATCCAGGCCTCCTGGGTTAAGCTCGGACCGGACGGTGTCCGGCACTGCCTGAACGCGGGCGTCAACGATCTGGGTGGCACGCTCATGGATGAGAGCATTTCGCGCTCTGCCGGCGCGAGCTACGGCCAGGAAATGACACCACAGCGAATGGAGGAAATCATCCGTTCGTCCGGCCGTCTGCCCCGGCAGCGCAATACGCTCTATGGCAACGCGCCCGTAGCCCTGCGTGAGCGTTCCTACACGCGCGGACTGCATATTCAGGATACGCCAGTGAGCCTTCGGCCAGCCTGCGCTGGCTGAATTTCAACCGGAGCGGCGGGCTTTGTCGGGACGGTGGATTCTTTTCGCCTCGGGCTAGTCTTACTAACATTAGTATGATAGGTTGACTTTAACGCTGCGTGAGACAGGGGCTTCAGAGCCGTCTCGCCACGAAATCAATGCCGAAGTCGGCTCAGTCAACAGGGAGCGGTTTGCCGCCGCCAATGGAAGGAGGAGTGTGTGCTTGAAGCTCAAGTAGAGCCCTACAAGCGGCTCAGGGACAACATGTCCCAGCGCGACAGGAGTTTACGCGAGAAGGTCGTGTCGCTCGAGGAGGCAGCCTCATTCGTCCAGGACGGAATGAAGGTCGGCATCGGCGGTTCCACCATGTCGCGTACGCCGATGGCGCTGATCTGGGAACTGGTTCGGCAGCGCCGCAAGAACCTGTCCTGTTCGCGCAGCATCGTCTCGACCGATGGCGACTTGCTGTTCGGCTCCGGCGTTTCCGATCACATCATCACCAGCTGGTTTGCCCAGGGCATCCTGTGGGGCCTCTCCAAGGTGATGCGCCATCATGTCGAAAAGCAAGGCAAGCGTTACGAGGAGTGGAGCCATATGGGCGTCGGCATGCGCTTCCGTGCCGGCGGCATGGGCGTGCCCTTCCTGCCGATGCGCGCTATGCTCGGCTCCGATGTCCTGGCGCAACGGCCGGAGGCCAAGGAGATCGAGTGCCCGTTCACTGGCGAGCGTGTGCTGCTGGTGCCGGCGCTCAATCCGGATGTCGCGCTGATCCATGTCCAGCGCTGTGATGCCTATGGCAACGCGCAGATCGACGGGCTCCAGTTCATGGACATCGACTTGGCCCTTGCGGCCGACCGGGTGATCCTGACCACCGAGCGGATCGTTTCAAACGACCAGATTCGCCGCGCGCCTGACCAGACGAAGATTCCCTTCTTCTGTGTCGATGCCGTGGTCGAGGTGCCTTACGGCTCGGCCCCGCATGAGTGCTACGGCCTCTACGAGCCGATGATGAAGCATCTGGAAGCCTATGTGCAGCAGGTCAATGCCGATCCGGTGGATGGCATGAAGACCTATCTCGACCGCTACTTCCATGAGCCGAAGTCCTGGAACGACTATCTCGCCATGATCGGCATGGACGAACTTCTCGAGGCGAGCCAGCGCGGAAGGAGCATCTACAATGACTGAAGCGCGAAACTACACCGCAGCCGAAATCCTGCCGATCCTCAGTGCGCGGCAGTTGCGCGACGGGCAGGTGGTGTTCGCCGGGGTCGGCACGCCGCTGCTGGCGGCGACGCTGGCCCAGCGCCTGAACTGCCCGCGGCTGACCATCCTGTTCGAGGGCGGCGTCGTCGGTGCCTTTGTCGAGCCGGGCAAATTGCCGCCCTCGACCAATGACCAGCGCTGCACGCGACGCGCCAATATGGTGCTTGGCAGCTCCGATGTGCTGTTGTTGCTGCAGCGCGGCTATGTCGATATCGGCTTCATGGGTGGCGCGCAGATCGACCAGTTCGGCAATCTGAACTCGTCCTTCATCGGCGATCCGGCAAATCCCAAGACCCGTCTGCCCGGAACCGGCGGCGGCAACGACATTTCCAGTCTCACCAACATGATCGTCGCCATGAAGCATGAGAAGCGACGCTTCGTGGAGAATGTCGATTTCATCACCAGCCCGGGCTTCATTCGCGGCGGCACCAGCCGGCACGACAGCGGCCTGCCGGCGGGCGGCATGTTCCGGGTGATCACCGAACTAGCGATCTTCGGTTTCGATGAGAAGACCAGACGCATGAAGGTCCTGGCCCTGAATCCCGGCGTGACGCGCGAGGAGGTTCAGGACAACACCGGCTTCAGGCTCGACTTCGATGACGAGATCGCCATCACCGAGCCGCCGACCGAGACGGAGTTGCGGGTTTTGCGACAGCTCGATTCCGAGCGCCTGTTTATCGCCTGATTTATTTGGAGGAAGATTGATGACCATGTTGTCCAACACGTTCGGCATTGCCGCTCGCAACTTCAAAGCCTACCCGGAAATGCCGAACGCGCGCGAGTTGATCGATTACGGCGTGCGGGTGGAGGAACTCGGCTATGATTCCGTCTGGGTATGGGATCACATGCTGCTCGGCGTCGATCCGAATTTCCCGATCATCGATTCGCTAACGGTGCTCACCGGCATTGCCGCGCGCACCACGCGCATCAAGATGGGCACGGGCATCCTCGTCCTGCCGCTGCGCAATCCGGTTGCCCTGGCCAAGCAGCTCTCCAGCATGGATCAGCTTTCCGAGGGCCGCCTGGTGATGGGCATGGCGTCTGGCTGGTACAAGCGGGAGTTCGACGCTGTCGGCATTCCGTTCGAGAAGCGCGGCAAGATCATGGACGAAAACCTGGAGATCATGCGCCGGCTGTGGACCGAAGAGATGGTCAGCGGCGAATATATGAACCACAACATCTCCAAGGCGGTCATGTATCCCAAGCCCCACCAGAAGGAGATCCCGATCCTGATCGGCGGCTATGTCGACCGGGTGCTCCAGCGGGCGGCGACCGTCGGCGACGGCTGGTTGACCTATTTCTACCGCGCAGAGGACTTCAAGAAGTCCTGGGACAAGATCCGCAATTACGCAAAGGAAGCCGGCAAGGATCCCGACAAGCTGATGAACGCCTCGCAGCTTCCGATCCGGGTCGGCAAGTCCAAGGCGGCCATTCAGGACGAAATGAACGATTGGCTGAACAAGGAGTGGGACTTCCCCGAGCACAGCGACTGCACGCGCGAAAGCGCGATCATGGGCTCGGTCGACGAATGCGTCGAGCAGTTGCGCGAGCATATTGATGCTGGCGTCCAGAAGATCATCTTCGTCCCCTACAAATATGAGATGGAGCAGGTCGAGACGATCGCCAAGGAGATCATTCCCCGTTTGAAGGCGCTCCGCTCCTAATTCATCACAGGCCCCTTGCGTGCGAGCGCAAGGGGCCGCCGTCCATTCAAAAAGATCAGGAATTTCTCATGACGACGCAGCGGCAGGCGATACTGGATACGATTGATCGGCACCGCGAGAAGGCGGTTGAGTTTCTGCAAAAGATGGTTGCGATCCCGAGCGTGACGGGGGACGAGGCGGCGATCCAGGCCTTTGTGGCCGAGTACATGACGGGGATCGGGCTTGCGGTGGACATGTGGGAGACGGA
>NZ_RKST01000015.1 GCF_003934165.1 Borborobacter arsenicus
CTCAAACACTTCAGGGCGGTGGCCACAAGATACGACAAGCGTGACGACAATTTCCTCGCATCCGTCCAGCTCGCGTCAATCCGCATATGGCTGCGAACTTATGAGTCGGTCACCTAGCCTGTCTATTCGATGCTGAGGCGATAGCCGATGCCACGGACAGTCTGCAACCAGATAGGATTGGACGGGTCGCGCTCGATCTTGCGGCGCAGCCGGTTGATCTGCACGTCGATGGTACGCTCGCCGACATCGGATTCGCCGGCGACCAGTTCATGGCGCGGTATGGTTTCGCCGGCGCGTTCGGCAAAGATCGCCAGGATTTCCTGCTCGCGATCCGTGAGCTTCAGCGTTTCGCCGCCCTTCTTCAGCTCCCGCCGCGCGATCTGGAAGGTATAGGGCCCGAAGACCAGCTGCTCGACTTTCGGTGTCGTGGCCGGGCCGCCGCGACGCAATATGTTGTTGATGCGCAAGATCAGTTCGCGCGGATCGAAGGGCTTGGGCAGATAGTCGTCAGCCCCAGCTTCCAGTCCGGTGATGCGGCTGTCGGTCTCGGACAGCGCAGTCAGCATCAGGATCGGCACTTCCTTTTCGGTGCGCAGCGACTTCGTCAGGTCGACGCCGCTTTCGCCCGGCATCATCACGTCCAGGATCAGCAGATCGAAATCCAGTCCCGCAAGCTTGCGGCGGGCTTCCGCCGCCGTTCCGGCAACGGTGATGCGAAAGCCGTTCTCGCTCAGATACTGCTTCAGAAGATTGCGGATCCGCGTATCGTCATCGACGACAAGCAGATGCGGAGCGTCGTCGTCCGGAGCGGTAGGATTGTCAATGACGTCATTCGTCTCCATGGCTTTTCCCTCGCGTGTTTGCGGGCAGATTATCAATCTGCACTCTCCATTCGGGGTTGACCATCGCTTTCAGGAAGCTCTCGATCCCCTGGCGTTCGGCAGGTTGGGCATTTTCCAATGCAGCATGGATGCGGCGCGACTGTGGCCGCGCCAATGCCAGCGCCAGCTCACGTCCTTTTGCGGTCGGGTAAAGCTCGCGCTGCCGCCGATCTCGTGGGCCCTGGAGCTGCACGATGTGGCCTGTGTCGATGAGCTGCTTGAGAACGCGCGCCAGACTTTGCTTGGTTATCTGGAGCACGTCCAGCAGTTCGGCAACCGTCAGTCCTGGCATGCGATTTACAAAGTGCAGCACACGATGATGCGCGCGCCCGAACCCGTAGCCGGCCAGGATGTGGTCCGGGTCGGAAGTGAAATCCCGGTAGGCGAAGAACAACAGCTCGATGATCGACAGGTCGATGCCGTCATCATTGGTTATCGCCGTGCGGATAGGTTCGGCGCTGGCGCCATTGTGTTTCGACATCACGTTTAGCGAACTCGTAAATTTATGTCAGCCATGTTGACATATTTTGGGGGCATTGGTAACTTTTGGCAAGGTTTTCGGCGGATTGCGAACGAAAAGGTAAATTCCAAGCGGTTTTCACGGAATTTCCTGAGTTTGCCATTCCACCCTCATAGGCCTAAATTTCAATCCAAGAGCCGCCCTGCGCGACTTTGCACCCTGACTTTAATATGCGCGGGCAAGACCCGCAGGAGGATTTCATGGCATCCGTTCCTTTTGATCAGATGGATGGCTTCATCTGGATGAATGGCGAATTTGTCAAATGGGCCGACGCCAAGATTCATGTGCTCACCCATGGCCTGCACTATGCGAGCGCGGTGTTCGAAGGCGAGCGGGCCTATGGCGGCGAAATCTTCAAGCTGACCGAACATACCGAGCGCCTGCATGAATCGGCCAATATACTCGGCTTCAAGATTCCCTATTCGGTTGCCGAAATCGACGAGGCCTGCCGCCAATTGCTCAAGAAGCAAGGCTTCCAGGACGCCTATGTGCGCCCGATCGCCTGGCGCGGCAGTGAGCAGATGGGCGTGTCGGCCCAGAACAGCCGCATCAACTGCGCCATCGCCATCTGGCAGTGGCCGAGCTATTTCGACCCGGCACAGAAGCTCAAGGGCATCCGCCTCGACATGGCCGAGTATCGTCGGCCCGATCCGCGCACGGCGCCGTCGCGCGCCAAGGCTGCCGGCCTCTACATGATCTGCACGCTCTCCAAGCATGCCGCCGAAGCCAAGGGCTATGCCGATGCGATGATGCTCGACTGGCGCGGTCGCGTCGCGGAAGCCACCGGCGCCAACATCTTCTTCGTCAAGGACGGCAAGATCCACACGCCGGAGGCCGACTGCTTCCTCAATGGCATCACCCGCCAGACCGTGATCGAGCTTGCCCGCAAGCGCGGCCTGGAGGTCATCGAGCGGACGATCATGCCGGAAGAGTTGGACGGGCTGGAGCAGTGCTTCCTGACCGGTACGGCTGCGGAGGTGACGCCTGTGTCCGAGATCGGGCCGTATCGTTTCGAGGTCGGCGAGGTCTCCAAGACACTGATGAACGATTACACCGCTGCCGTTCAGCCCAAGCACGCCATCGCGGCGGAATAAGATCTTTGTGCGTCCGACTGGACGCACAGCCGATTGATCTGAAGCTTGCTGCCGCAGGTAGAACGCGATCTGCCTGCGGCATTTTAGCGCTATTGCATTTGACTTTCCGACAGTTCGGTTTCTGATGAGCAGGTCGGCTCGGCGCGAGTCGGCCTTACTGTTGGAGGGATAGTAAAATGGAAGCGCTTCTCCCTATCATCATACAAGCTGTGACCGGCGCCATCGGCGGCCTTGGAGTGGGTGCGGCACTCAAGCAGGCGGCGATGAGTGCGGCAGTCAAAGTTATATCCGGCGTCATCGGCGGTGTTGCCGGCGGCCAGATTTTGACGAATGTTTTGAGCGATCCCAATGTCGCGGGGGCACTCTCGGGAGTGCTCGGTGACGCGGCCGGCGGCGTGGTGGGTGGCGGTGTGCTGACCGCGATCGTCGGCGCGGTCATGGGCGCGATGAACAAGCGCTGATAGATTTTCTTGAAATTTCAACGGGCGGCCAATGGGTCGCCCGTTTGCTTTTGCGGATGCTTCCTTACAGCTGCGAAAGCCTCTAAATGAGCAGCAGCTTGAGACGAAAGGAAAACAATGGGCCAGCTCAATGCGGTGATCGTGCCGGTTACTCCCTTCCAGCAAAACTGCACAATCCTGTTCGACGCGACCGATCTGTCGGGCGTGGTCGTCGATCCGGGTGGGGATATCGACCAGATTCTTGCCGCGATCGAGGCCAAGGGAATCCGGATATCCGCCATCTGGCTGACGCATGGCCATATAGACCATGCCGGCGGCGCCATGGATTTGAAGGACAGGCTTGGCGTCGAGATCATCGGCCCGCATGAGGACGACCGGCCCCTGCTCGACAATCTGGAAAATCAGGCGGTACGTTTCGGCTTGCCCGACGGTGTGCGCAATTGCAGCCCCGACCGCTTTCTCACCGAGGGGGAAGCGGTCTCCTTCGGGGATCATGTCTTCGAGGTGCTGCATTGCCCCGGCCACGCCCCCGGCCACGTCGTCTATTATAACCGGACCGCGAAATTCGCCCATGTCGGCGATGTGCTCTTCCGCGGCTCGATCGGGCGAACCGATTTGCCCGGCGGCGACCATGCGGCGCTGATCCGTTCCATCAAGGAAAAGCTGCTGCCGCTCGGTGACGAGATCGGCTTCATCTGCGGCCATGGCCCCGGCGGGCGCTTCGGCGAAGAGCGGCGCAGCAATCCGTTTCTGCTGTGAGCGTTGCTCGGCAGCGGGAGGTCAATTGCATATGGCGTTGACCGACCCCCTCACCGCCTCGCTTTGCTCGGCACCTCTCCCCCTCAAAAGGGGAGAGGATGAGTGCCAGCGTTGCGGACGGCGTATCCTCTCCCCCGTCGAGCGGGGGAGAGGTGGTTTGCGAAGCAAACCGGTGAGGGGGTCGAAATCCATAGTAGGAACCTGACTATGAGGCAGGTTCCGAAACCGTGGTGATGCGGCGGTAGACGAAGGGTTCGGCGGTCGCATTGCCCGCCGTTTCGGCCTTGGCCGCCGCCATCGCATCGGCAACAAGCATCCCCATGCGCGCGTGGATCGGAGACTTTATGCAAGCCGGATCGGTTGCCGCCGGGTCGCCGGCAATTGCCATGGCCTGGCAGCGGCAGCCGCCCCAGTCGATCTCGCGGCGCTCGCAACTGCGGCAGGGCTCCTGCATCCAGTCGGTGCCGCGGAAGGCGTTGAAGGCGGGCGAGTTCGTCCAGATGTCGGCAAGCGAGCGCTCGCCGAAACGTTCGAATGTCAGCGTCCGGATCGTGTGCGCGGCATGGCATGGCAGGACAGTTCCGTCCGGCGCCACCATGAAGGCATCGCGTGCCCATCCGCCCATGCAGGGCTTGGGATAGGTGGCGAAATAGTCGGGCGTGACGAAATCGATATTCATGATGCCGCGCAGCCTCTCCTGCGCTTGCGCCACGACCTCGATCTGCCGCTCGACCGAGGCGCGGTCGGGCATCAGCGCATCGCGATTGACCAGCGCCCAGCCGGAATATTGCACATTGGCGATTTCAAGCCGCTCGGCACCAAGCGAGAGCGCAAGTTCGATGAATTCGGGCACTTCCTCAATATTGTGGCGGTGGATCGGCGCGTTGATGGTGAGGGGCAGGCCGGCAACCCGTACCCTTCTGGCCGTTTCCAGCTTCTTTTCATGGCCGCCGCGATAATGACCGATGCGCTCCGTGGTGGCCGCACGCGCGCCTTGGATGCTGAGCTGCACATGGTCGAGCCCGGCTTCGGCAAGCGCGCGGATCCGCCCCTCGGCTATGCCGACACCGGCAGTGATCAGATTGGTGTAGACGCCGCGTGCGGAAAGCCCTGCCACCATTTGCTCGAGATCGCGGCGCAGCGTCGGCTCTCCGCCGGAAAGATGCACCTGCAGCACGCCGAGGTCAGCGGCCTGATCGAACAGATCGAGCCAGCTTTGCGTATCGAGTTCGCGATTGGCTTTCAGAAGCTCGGTCGGGTTCGAGCAATAGGGGCATTGCAGCGGGCAGCGATGTGTCAGTTCGGCCAGCATGCCGATCGGGGGCAGGAGAGGTTCGCTCATAGCTTCACCAGCAGTTTGTCGGTCCATTCCTGCAGGAAGTCATGGACATCGGCGGCGACATCCTTTGCATCGGCGTCATATTCCGCTGCGAGGCGGTCCGTGATCGCCGCAACGGTCGAGCGACCGTCACACAGACGCAATATGTCGAGGCTGACATCGTTCGGCCAAAACACGCGCTCCGGCGAAAGCACGGCCCAAGCCTGGCGCACCGGATCGAACTGGATGCGGATATGGTGCGGCAGCGTCGGGCGTGCATCCTGCGAGACGATCGCCCTTGTGCGCGGCGTGCTCACTTTCTGTCCTCCGGACGGAATGCGCCGGGCGGGATGTGCCCCGCTTCGCCATAGGCCTGCATCAGCGCATCGAGCATCGCCCATAATATATCGCATTTGAAAACCAATGCATCGATTACTGCCTGCTGCCGCTCGGGCGTGTCGGCATGTTTCAGCGCATAGGAAAGTGCGAACTGGGCGTCACGTGAAGCCTGTTCGGGTCTGGCCTTGAAATAGGCAAGCGTGTCCTCGGTGACATAGTCATATTTGGCCAGCATTGCGGGAACGCGCTCGCCGATGATGACGGGCGAGAACAGTTCAGTCAGCGAGGAGGCGACGGCCTCCAGCAATGTGCGGTTGGTGCAGAAGGCGAGATAGGCGCCGACGGCAAAGCGGGTGGCAGGCAGCGCCAGCCGCTCGCCGATGACGTCATTGGCGTCAAGGCCGAGTCCTGTCGCTAGCTTGAGCCACTTGGCGATGCCGCCGCTCCAGCCGTCCTCGCCGTCGTGGTCTTCGATGCGCTTGCGCCATTCCGCACGGAAGGCGGGGTCTTCGGCGCGCGCCAGGATCATGGCGTCCTTGCGCGGGATCACCGCCTGATAGCAATAGCGGTTGAGCGCCCAGGCCTGCATCTGTCCTTTTGACAGCGCGCCGCTCACCATCAGGTGATGGAAGGGATGCAGATTATGATAGCGCTCGGCACCGACCTGCCGCAAAACGGCTTCGAGTTGCGCTGCCGAAAGCCCGCCTTTTGCCGCGTCATGGAAATCGCTCACAGTTCAACCTCCATGCCGTCAAAGCCTATTTCCCATCCGGCCGCCTGGACAGCCGCATGCTCGGCCGAGCTTTCGTCGAGCACCGGATTGGTGTTGTTGATGTGGACAAAGATGCGCCGCGAGATCGGCACGCCTTCCAGCCCGGCAATCGAACCCGTCTTGCCCGACATGGCGATATGGCCCATGCGTGCGCCGGTCTTGGTGCCGACGCCTGATGTGATCATTTCGTCGTCGGTATAAAGGGTGCCATCAAACAGCAGGCATGCGGCACCGGCCAGCCGATTGCGCAGGGCGTTGTCGATGCGGGCGCAGCCCGGAATGTAGAAGGCCGAATTCTCCGGCGTGTCGCCGACCAGCCGCACGGCAATGGTGTCGCCCTCGTCCGAGCCGAAATTGGCATCCGGCCGCCGCGCATCCTCCAGATAGAGCGCGATCTTTCCCGGCACGGCAAAGGCCTCGACGCGAATGCCGGTCGCGTTTCCTTCCGCGTCCTCTATGTCGGTTTCACCCGGAATATCCAGGGTGCGGCGGGGCACGATTTCCGGATCCAGCACGTTGAAGATCGAATTGGCGTCGAGCGCGGCCAGCACCTGGCTGGTCGCATAGATGGCAAAAGGCTGGCGTTCGCGCAGGCTGAGCAGGCCGGCGATGTGGTCGACATCGCCATTGGTCAATACGATTGCCCGGATCGGGGTCGAGCGCAGGGGTGAGCCGGTCTGAGGCTGTAATTGCGCAGTGGCTGCGATCTGTTGGCGGATGTCGGGCGAAGCGTTGAACAAAACCCACCCATGTCCGTCGGCGGATGCGGCCAGACTGGATTGGGTACGGGGTTGCACGCCAGCCACGCCGTCACGCGCAGCGCGGCTCAGCCGATAATTACAGTTCCACTGTGGGAAGCCGCCGCCGGCTGCCGATCCGATGATCTTGATGTGCATGGTGTTGGCGAAGTGGCGCGCGCCGCCGCGAGCGGCAGCACGCGCCTTGCGGCCTACTTCTTGGGAGTAATTTCAGCCGGCAGATACCGGGAAATTTCCATGCCCGCCGCTACTTGGCACATTGCAGGCTTAGTCCAGCTTTTCTTCATGTCTTCCTCCTAGCTACCGGCCCGTTGCCGAGGCCGATTCCGTCGTCCGTCAACCCGTGCCGCGATTGCGGCAGGGCTCGTCCAAATGGACAAACGAAAAAACAGGTCCTGAAAACGCGTAAACTATACTTCGAAACCTAACCTGACTCAAACTATCAATATTACACAAGGAAGTGACTATTTGGTGGCGGTGTAAGGCTTGATTTCCTCCAACGGCAGGCCGGCCTCCTCCCATCCATCCGCGCCTGACGGGTACCAGATCACCGAACTGTAACCCCATTCCACTGCCCGCTTGGCGGCGTTCCACGACATCCAGCAGTCAGCCATGCAATAAAACACTATGGCGCGCGACTTGTCGGAGCCGGTGTGGGTCGCTAGGCTGTCGCGGAAATACTCGGTCTGCTCTTTGGTAAGCGCGCCGTAACCGACATTGGCCAGCCAGACGCTTCTCGGAATGTCCTTCCTGACCTTGTCGCGCCAGATCGTGCCGGCCGGCAGATCGGCCGGTTTGGGCGTATGCGGCATGACGTCGAAGAACATCGCCTTCCTCTCGCGCCACAGACTTTCGGCTTGCGCCGTTGTCACGACGCGCGCGCCCTCAAGGGTGGTGGGCACCGGGGCACGGTATTCGTCCATCCGAAAGCTTTCCGGCTCAGCCGGACCACCGGCGAAAGCCAATGGCGGCATCGAGCTTAGAAGGCCCGCAACGAACAGCACGATCGCTCCCTTTCTCGTCATGGTTCAGGCGTTTCGCCCCGGAAGCCGGCGTCCCCCGCCGGCATTGACCTCTATTGCGTTATGACTTTGTCCTGCTCATCCAGCAGCGGCACATTGTATTCGAGCAGCAGCTTGTTGATCTCGTCCTGGTTCTCGCGGATGAAATCGTTGAGCGTGCGTTTCCATTCCTGATCGGAAGGGCGAACGCCCATGGTGATGCGATAAGACATCCGCGATCCGGTCTTCTCCTTGACCAGCGGCACGATCACCAGATCCGCTTTCGCATCCTTGACGTAGTATCCGGCCATCGGTCCCCAGACCAAAGCCGCATCGATGACGCCCTTGAGCATGTCCTTGACCATCAGTTCGGCCATCGAAGGCGCAATGCGGGTATCGACCGTGAGCGGATAGACTTTCGCATTGCCCATGAGCTTGGCGGCGGCCAGGTTCGCGGTTGGCGGCGTGGCCTCGACGACGCCGATCTTCTTGCCCGCCAGTCGGGAGTCCTCGATCGTTTCGACCCCATCCAACCCGCCACCCTTCGGATAGACCAGGACATAGGACGAGCGATAATAGGCATTGGTATTCTGCACCAGCTCATCGCCCTGGGCGTAGCCCATGATGATATCGCAGCGATTTGCCCTCAGCGTTTGGCGCACAAAACCCATCACCATCGGAAACCAGGTGTAGGAAACCGACTTGCGGCCGAGTTTGGCGGCGACCATTTCTGCCAGCTTGTTTTCGAAACCCTGGCCGTTCTTGTCGGTGAACGGCATGTTGGACGGATCGGCACAAACACGCAGCACATCCGGATCCACCAGTTCTCCTGCCGCCCCGAGCCCTGCGCCCTGAGCAAGAGCCAGGCCGGGCAAGGTTGCAGAGAATATGGCCGCGGTTGCTATCCGTTTGAATGCGTTGGCTTTTCGAGGTGACATCTTCATCCACCCATGCAGGACGCTTCGTGTTCCTTGGCGCTTTCGGGCTTGTCCTCCTTCTTGGGCGGACGGCCTCGCGGCAGGTCGCCGACGGCACGGGCGCGCAGATAGATATAGAGATCGTCCATGTAGCAATAGACGTTCTTGTTGTCGCCGAAGGCCGGCATGACGCTTTCCTTGCCGGCGCCGATATTCTTGCGGCCCTCGGCGACGATGGAAATGAAGGTCCCGTAATCCATGGTTTTCAAGGACTCGGCCAGGGCCGGCGCGTAGCTGGAGCCAACCCCATCCGGGCCGTGGCAGACATGGCAATCGGAGTGATAGCGGCGGTAGCCGCTGAACGTGTACCAATCGACGGTGCCATTCTCGAATTTGAAGGTCGGATTGCCTTCGGCATCGAAATATTTTCCGTCCTCGTCAGAGGCGATGGCTGCAGCCTCCTTGTTGTCTGCCTGGGCCATGCCAAGGCCGCCGGTGGCAAGCAGGAGCAGGGCGAGAGCCGGAAGTGCGATGCGAACTGTCATTCAAAACCTCGTAGTTGAACGTGCCACAAAGGAACGCCACGCCTCTGAGGGCGCCCGTAGCGAGATATAAGGATGCGAATGCGAGAACCCGGAAGAAGTTCCCGGATCCGGGTTCTCGTATCGGTGCCTGCCTGGGCAGGCACCTGCCAACTCACTTCCAGATCAGTCCGGAAGCCCGAAGACGGTCAACTGGCCACCAAGCGTGGTGTAGTCGGCAAGGCCGGCGTAACCACCAACGGCACCGAGGCCGGCCGTTCCGACAACCTGCGACTCGTCGCCCTGTTCACGGCCCTGATCGACCGCGCCGTGCCACGCCGCTGCATTGTCGGGCGACAATAGACCACCGGCAAGGCCGATGCCGGCCCAACCACCGACACCCGACAGAACGGCAATATATTGCTTGCCGCCATGCTCGTAGGTCGTGATGTTGCCGATGATGCCCGACGGGGTCTTGAACTTGTAGAGTTCCTTGCCGTCGGTATCGATCGCCTTGATGTAGCCTTCCAGCGTGCCGTAGAAGACGACATCGCCGTCTGTCGCAAGCGCGCCCGACCACACCGAGAACTGCTCGGGAACGGACCAGACGATCTCACCCTTTGCCGCATCCCAGGCGATGAAGTTACCCATTCCGCCGTGGCTGTTGGGCGCCGGATACATCGACACCGTGGCGCCCACATAGGGCTGTCCGGCGGTGTAGCTCACCCGGTAGGGCTCGTAGTCCATGCAGACATGGTTGGTCGGAACGTAGAACAGACCGGTCTTTGGCGAATAGGTAGCCGGCTGCTGGTCCTTGGTGCCGAGCGCCGCCGGGCATACGCCCGTGGTGTTGGTGTCTTCACCGTTCTGCTGGGTCGAGTATTGCGCCACGACCTGCGGACGGCCGTACTGGTCGCTGTCCTTGTCCATGACGACTTCGGTAGCCCAGTTCACGACTGGGTCGTACTTCTTGGCGACGAGAAGCTCGCCAGTGGCCCGATCCAGCGTATAGGCAAAGCCGTTACGGTCGAAGTGAACCAGAACGTCGTGCTTGGCGCCGTTTACCTCCATGTCGTCGACCAGAATGCTCTCATTGATGCCGTCATAGTCCCACTCGTCGTGGGGGGTCATCTGGTAGAGCCATTTGGCCATGCCGGTATCGGCGTCGCGGGCCATGATCGTCATCGACCAGCGATTGTCGCCAGGGCGCTGCACCGGATTCCAGGTCGATGGGTTGCCGGTTCCGTAATAGATCAGGTTGAGTTCCGGATCATAGGAGAACCAGCCCCAGGTCGTGCCGCCACCGGTCTTCCACTGCTCGCCTTCCCAGGACTTCAGACTGGAATCCGCGCCGATCGGCTTGCCGAGGTGAGTGGTCTTTTCGGGGTCCACCAGCATTTCCGCATCCGGTCCGGTGGAGTAGGCCTTCCATGCCAGAGAGCCATCCTTGAGATTGTAGGCTGCGGTCCAGCCGCGAACGCCGAACTCGGCACCCGACACGCCGATGATGACCTTGTCCTTGACGACCATCGGCGCGGCCGTTCCGGATTCGCCCTTGCTGCCGTCGATCTGGTCGCCGTTCTTGACCGACCATGCAACCTTGCCGGTCTTTGCATCAAGCGCCACAACCGTGGTGTCCGCCTGGTTCAGGATGATCTTGCCGTCGCCATAAGCCACGCCGCGATTGACCGTGTCGCAGCACATTATGGGGATAACGTTCGGATCCTGCTTGGGCTCGTATTTCCACAGAATCTTGCCGTCATTATTGAGATCGAGCGCATAGACGATGTTTGGGAACGGCGTATGGACATACATGACGTCGTCGATGATGAGCGGCCCGCCTTCATGGCCCCGCAGCACGCCGGTGGAGAATGTCCACTTGACCTGCAGATCCTTCACATTGTCCTTGGTGATCTGGTTCAGTTTTGAGAAGCGGGTGTTGGCGTAATCACCCGTTGGCATCGCCCAGTTCTTGGCATCCGCCGCAAGTTTGGCCAAGTCCTCATTGGCCGACGCTGTATATACTGCGCCGCATGTCAAGAATGCAGCGGTCGTCAGAAGATAGGCAGTTTTCCTGAGTACACGCATTGAAATCCTCCCGGGGTTCACATTCACGAAGCTTGGGGTGAGCCCATAGGGCTCGCCCATGCGATTCATGTGTGGGAAGTATTTCCGGCAGCGTGTCACGACCTAAGCCAGACGGGCAGAGGGCACCGTTACTGCCCAACTCGCTTGGCCTACGAAAGACAGTCGCCGCTCCCTAGTGACGGTGACGCCCTTGAAGCCGGAAACAAGGGAAGGCTATGTCATAAATTTTTGTAAGGCAAGCAGAAACGGCTTTCACCATGTTGCGCTGCAATATAAGTTGAGCTTTACTTAGTTGAGAAAATTTCATGTATAAACAGGGATTTGTGTTTTGAGTTTAGGCGAGTAAACTCACGATAATAGCTATTAGGGAGGGGATTTTAAGTTATTCTAACTGTTACATATCTTTATTTTATTTATGCGCCTCCACCGCGACCTGTTTTCGACATTGCCTTCAGAGTCACTGTTAGTGGGTGACAGCCAAGCAACATCATGATCCACTGCCGTTCGCACGCTTGTCACGCGTCGCCTTGAAAGAGCGCGGCCCCTTCCTCCTTTGGTCCTATATGGCAGGTTGACCAGCCCGTCGGCTTGTTGCCAACTGGAGCACTTCGGAGGATCAAGACCATGGTTTCAGCATTGAGAATTGTTCTGGCCGCCGGCATGGTGGCGGCAGCGGGGTCCTCGTCCCTTGCTGCCAGCGACTACCCCACTTCGGCTCTTGCCGATTACGTCTATGGTTGCATGAAGTCCAACGGCGAGACACGGGACATGCTCGAACGCTGTTCCTGTTCGATCGACGTGATTGCCTCGATCGTTCCCTATGACCATTACGTCCGGGCCGAGACATTCAAGCGGATGGCGCAGATGTCGGGCGAAGCGAGCGGGCTGTTTCGCGAGAGCGCCCCGGCAAAAGCCGCCACCACCGAATTGAAGCGCGCGCAGGCGGAAGCCGATGTCCGCTGCTTTTAGAGCAAGCCAGAAGCCGGCTTAACAACTGTCTGCAAAAATCAGAGGCCGGCTGCCTCCAGCGGCCATTGATCGCGAAATACCTTGCCATCGGTATCGACCGCCTCGACCCGGATTTCGCCGTTGCCGTCGGGCGTGTAGTCGAACCGGAAATTCGGGTCTTCCGAAATCGAAATTCCACCTTCCATGCTGAGGATTGGCCGGTCGTCCTGCGACACGGACAATTTATGAATGAAGTGCGGCGGGATGAAGTATTGCGTCAGCGGATCCTTCTGCAGGCCCGAATTGTTGGGGTGACGGATCATCAACTGCAGTTCCCGGCCCTTGCCGGTCTGTGAATCCTGCTCGGCAAACTGGCGCAGTTTCATCTGCCCCATGGTTCTGTTTGCCTCATCCTGGTTCTTCACCGCCGGCGCCGAACATCCGCCCGAGGCCTTGACGTAGGTTTGCGCCATGTGAAGCTCGCCATTCGCGGTCTCGGCGATGGCGCGCAGATAGGAATAGTCGTCGACACGCAGGCGGGTCGACAGATGCGTCACGCCCGAATTTTCGCCAAACTGGAATGTCGCGGCAACCGGGGACGGATTGACGTCGACGATCAATGTCAGGGATTTTATCCCACCGGGAAATTTTGCCGGGTCGATAAAGATATCGACCGGGACAAGGGCTGCATCCTGCGCGCGCTTGGGTGCCTCTATGCGTATCAGACCGGTGTCCGACTGGATCGTGCGGTCTTCGAAGACGTCCGTCTTCAATTCGTTCCAGATCTTTTCGGAGGGTGCGTTCGCCGCCTGCGAATAAGCCAAGCTCGGCATCGCGCATATGCACGCTGCAAGAGCAAGCGCCGCAGCCATCTTGGATGCCGTGCCGGCCATAGGCCGCCGGTCCTGCCGAACAGCTTTCATTTCATGCCTCCACCGAGTGAAAAGGTGGCGCCCTGGCATGTAAATCATAGCTCCTGGCCGCCGGATTGGCAAACCGGCGCCTGAGCCTTCGCCATCATTCCCATTCGAGTTCGGCATAGGCTGCGGTGGCGTTGCGTTCATTGTATTCATCGAACAGTTGCCAATCGCTTCGCGCGCTCGATGCGGCGGTTCCAACCGCTTCCGCCAGGGGCGTGCCATCTTCTATCGCTTTGCGCAGGTCCCGTGCCAACGCCTCGAAATAGTGGCGCTGCGGCTGCAGCGCCTGCGGCCAAGAGGCAGGTGCCGTGCCGTGCCCGGGTACGACGTGCGCAGCCTTGATCGCCGCCAGTTCATCCATTTGCCCAAGCCAGCCGAGCAGCGAGCCGTCGAGAGTGGGCAGATGCTCCAGAAACACCAGATCGCCGGCAAAAAGCGTCTGCGTCGCCGGGTCGAACACCGTCAGGTCATTGTCGGTGTGGGCAGGCTTCCACGCTCGCAACTCGATCTTGCGGCCGCCGAGGTCGAGTTCCTGCCGGTCCGTGATCAGCATGGTCGGGGCGATAATCTCCACGCCCTTCATCAGCGTCGCGCCAATCTGGTTGCGATAGCTGCGCAAATAGAATTCTCCACGCGCGGCCAGCGCACGCGGCAGGTTGCGATGTCCGATCAGGGTCGCGCCGGCATCGCGGAATACCGCATTGCCGAAAATGTGGTCGGGATGCATATGGGTGTTGACCAGATACCGGATCGGCTTGTCGGTTATTCCACGGATTGCGGCGAGGAAAGCGCCAGCCTCGACGATGCTGCCGCCGCTGTCGATGACGGCCACCGCATCGTCGCCGATGACGATGCCGAGATTGCAGATTGCGCCATGATTGGCCTCGTTCATCAATTCGTTTGCGCCGGTAAAGACATGAACGCCGTCGACAATTTCGGTCAGCGTGAAGGATTCGGCAGCCACCGCCTGTATCCAGGTTCCACCGCAGCACAAAGGCAGCGTTGCGCCGATACCGAGACAGGCAAACCCCTTCACGACCTGTCTTCGTGACGTATCGAATGCCATTCCTCGCACCATCACATCACGTCCGGAAATTTCTGGCTGAACGAGCGCGCCAGATCGCTCATGACCTGCGGGTTGCGGCTTTGGCGCGGCAGCCTGACGTCAAAATAGCCCAGAACATGCGCCGGCCGTGCCGACAGGACGATGATCCGGTCGGACAGCATCAGCGCCTCGCGCACATTGTGGGTGACCATCAGCGCCGTCGTTGGCCGGGCGGACCAGATGTCGAGCAGCAGATAGCGCAGCCGCGAGGCGGTCTGCTCATCCAGCGAGACAAAGGGCTCATCGAGAAGCAGAATGGCGGGTTCGGTCGCGAAAGCCCGAGCGAGCGCTGCCCGCCGGGCAAGGCCAAGTGACAGTTCGGCTGGAAAGAGAGAGCGAACCGAGACAAGGCCAAGCGCCTTGAACAGCCAGTCCAGATCGATGTTCCTGCGCGCCTTTGGCAAGCCAAGCCTGACATTCTGCTCCAGCGTCCTCCAGGGCAGCAGTGTGGGTTCCTGAAAGACCGCTGCAATGCGGCCTGTTTCGCTAGTAGGCAGTTCGAACGAGCCTTTGAAATCCTGATCCAGTCCCAGCAGGATGCGCAGCGTCGTGGTCTTACCGCAGCCCGATGGCCCGAGCAGGCAGGCGAACTCGCCCTGCCGGACCTCGAAGGACAGATTTTCGAGCGCCTTCACGGCAATGCCCTCCGCCGAGCGAAAGGTCTTTTCGGCGATGTCGACCCTAAGCGGGGCGGCCGCGCCAACGGGTTGCATGTCGTTCAAAGGGCTGCACCAGAAGAAGTTCGATCAGGAGCATGATGGCCACGAAGGCCAGCGTATAGGCAAGGATCGCGGCGACGTCGAAAAGCTGGAAATAGAGGTAGATCTGGAAGCCGACGCCGTTCGAGCGGCCGAGCAATTCGACGACGAGCACGATCTTCCAGATCAGCGCAATGCCCGAGCGGGATGCCGCGGCAAAGTAGGGCTGCAACTGCGGCAGAAGGATATGGCGGAAGCGGTCGAGCCGGCTGAAGCGGTAGACGAAGGCCATTTCCCCGTAGCGCCGGTCAAGGGCGCGAGCACCTTCCCGCATGGTGACGATGACGTTGGGGATCTTGTTGACCGCCACCGCGCCGATCGCCGCAACCTCGTTGAGGCCGAACCAGATATAGGCAAGCACGATGATGACCAAGGCTGGAATATTGAGGAAGAGGATGACCCAGGCATTGAAGAACTGGTCAGCACGGCGATAGGTGCCGAGCAGGATACCGATGGCAGAGCCGATGGCCATCGCCAGAATGAAGGAAGCGGCCACGCGGGCAAGTGTCGCGCCCAGATGATAGGCAAGTTCGCCACTGGCGGCCTCGTTGAGGAGGGTCTGCCAGACCCGATCTGGTGGCGGGAACGCCCGGCTTGGCCAGGCGGCGGCCGCGAAGCTCCACGAGAGATATAAAACCAGGAGCGACACCGCGATGGTCAGTCCCGGTGTCAGTGCGCGAAGCAACGGACTGAACGACGTGGTTCGGCCGGCATGCTCGCCCTCGCCAGTGGTTTCCTGCCTCATTCGATCAATTCCGGCCAGAAGGTGCCGGGCGCCATTTCTGGCGTCTGGCCGACAAGCTTTTCTCCGCCGATCTGGGCCAGCACCCGGTAGAGCAGGGCGGCATCGGCCTGCTCTTCAGCGATCGGGCGTGTGGGAATTCCCTCGCGATAGCGGTCGCGCAGTTTTTCAAGTTCCGCGCCGTCCGCACGAATAAGCGGCTTCAGGCGCAGCCATTCTTCATCAGACGTCGCCAGGATATGCTTGGCCGCGCGCGATGCCTTGACCAGACCCATGGCGGCGGACGGATTTTCGCGAGCCCATCCGTCATGGAAGACATATCCCAGTGCCGAGACTGACCCTGTCGCGCCAAGCATCCGTGCCGCATCGTCGGCACCGAAGAGGCGGCGGAAGCCGTTTGCCTCCAAGCGCGCGCAAAAATGCCAGAAATTCAGCACCGCATCGAGTTCGCCCTCCAGTGCCTTCTCGGACAGAAGGGGCGGGGCGCCGAAGACGATCTCGTTGTTTGCCGTCAGGTCGAGATTGTGGTCGCGTTTGGCAACTGCCTGGATGAGAAGCCAGCTTTTGTCGAGCGGTCCGCCAGTGACACCGATCTTGCGTGCCTTCAGGTCGGCGAGGGATTTGATCGGCGAGGAGCCCTTCACCATGATTGCGCCGACGGCGGAAGAAAACGGGACGAGGGTTACGTCGCTGCCCGCCGAGCGTTGCTGCGACACCCAAATCCAGTCCGAAACGATGACATCTATGGCGCCGGCAAGCATCGCCACATTGGTTGCATCCTCGCCGGCGAAATAGACGACTTCCAGGTCGATCCCGTTTGCGGCGTCGAGGCGGTGATGCTTCAGCGTGTCAAGTTCCCAGCTGACGGTGCCGAATTTCAGCACGCCGACCCGGACCTTGTCTGCGGCCAGACCGGATTCGGGTGCAAAAAGGGTTGCGGCCCCAAGTCCAGCCAATCGAAGAGCACTGCGCCGGGAAAACATCATGGTGTGTGCACCTGGTTCCGAGACAAGCGAGACTCCTCTGCGACGGTCAGATGGTCCGTCCCCTGTCCGGATATGCACATTTCCAGCGTGTGACCTTGTGCTTTGGATGTTCCATCGACCATTTTGCGATTTCGCCCGGCGCCAGGAACATGCATTGGGTGAGCGAGCCGCGGCTTTCGAAATAAAGATGTTCGTCCCGGCACTGGCTCGGGTTCGAAGCGAGGCAGACCGTCAATATCAGATCGACCATAAGCATCTTCAGCACCTTTCGTTGCGACCAATGTGGAAACACGAGCGCACGGAATGTGGCAGGCCAGCATTCATTCTCCGGGGTGCCGCCGGAAGAACTCTCGAAGCTACGCGTTCGGTGCAGTTGCGTCAATGAAGACACTAAAAACGGCTGGTCCGACAACCTGGCGCGACCCCCTGCCGCGGCTGTCTGCACCTTGGTACGATTGACTTCCGCCCGCCCAGGCCTAGCTTGTCGCGTCTAAGCGGTGTCGCAACTTCGCCGCATATGACCTGAAAATTAGCGCTCCCGCACAGCATATCCAACAGCAGCGGGAACGGTGTTGTATCCGTTGTTCAGGGCACCCTGACATTTAATGAGGAAACCATGCGCTCTACTGTATTTCTAGCTGCCATCTCCGTTGCGTTTCTGGCCACCGGCCAGTCCCAGGCGCAGGATGCCGCCGCCGGCGAAAAGGTCTTTGCCAGGTGCAAGGCCTGCCACACGGCGGAAGACGATACGAACAAGGTGGGTCCGTCGCTCAAGGGCGTCCTCGGCAAGACCGCCGGCACCCATGAAGGGTACAAATATTCCCCCGCGATGGTGAAAGCAGGCGAGGGCGGCCTTGTATGGAACGAGCAAACCCTTACCGAATATCTTCACAGCCCCAAGGCGATGGTGAAGGGCACCAAGATGGCGTTTGCCGGCCTGAAGAAGGACGACGAGATCGCCAATGTCATCGCCTATCTGAAGCAGTTTTCGCAGTAACAATCCGCGACCTATGGGCTGAGCGCCAAGGCGCTCGGCCTGTCCCGTTTCAGGCGGCGTTCTCTCGCTGGCGCAATATTGCGGGCAGATCCAGAAGGCTCTCGCAAACCAGGTCCGCGCCGAGATCGTCGATCGGGACCTTGCTGTAGCCGCCGCGCACCAGCGCAACCGGCACTCCGGCTGCACGGGCAGCCTCGAAGTCGGTTACGCTGTCTCCGACCATCAGCGCCATTGCGGGCTCGACTCCAAGGCGTTCCAAAGCCAGCAGCAGTGAGTCCGGTGCCGGTTTCATGTGGCTTACGGCATCGCCACCGACAATCACGCCAAGCCGGTCGGTCAGGCCGAAATGCAGCAGGATCTGGCGCGTTGCCACCTGCGGCTTGTTGGTGACCACACCGAGCGCGAAGCCTGCGACGTGAAGCTGTGCGATCGTTTCCTGCGCACCCGGCATCAGTTCGGTCAGTTCGGTCAGATGGTTGCGATAGATCGCCGCCATTTCCGCGCTGGCATCTTCCAGTTCGGCTTTGGTGAGCGGTGTTTGCGAAGCTGCGAAAGCCCGCTCGACGAGTTTCTTCAGCCCGTTGCCGATCATCGATTTGACCTGCGCCAAGGAAAGCGGCGGCAGGTCACGCCCGGCAAGAAGCTCGTTGACGGATGCTGCTATATCCGGCGCCGAGTCAACCAAAGTCCCGTCGAGATCGAACAGGATGGCGCGTGGCGCGTCGGGAAGCTTGTTAGTGTCGGCGCTCATGCGCTTTCCTTCCATTTGATGGAACAGCCGATGGAGGCGATCTGGTCGACGGGGCCGTTGCCGGTGCGGGCAACATGCTTCATCGCCTCGTAGAGATCGCGGCGCAGGCCGGGCATGTCGGCTTCCTTGCGCGAGGCATCGAGCCTGCCGCGATATTGCAGTGTGAGTTCACCGTTGAAGCCGAAGAAATCCGGCGTGCAGGCGGCGCCATAGGCACGTGCGACTGACTGGTCCTCATCCTGAAGATAGGGGAAGGGAAACTGATGCGTGGTGGCAAACAGCTTCATCTTGTCGAAGGAATCTTCCGGATAGGCGTCGGCGTCGTTGGAATTGATTGCCACAAAGCCGATCCCTTCCGTCTTCAGGTCGTTTGCGTCGCGCACGATGCGGCCGATGACCGATTTCACATAGGGGCAATGGTTGCAGATGAAGGCGACGACCAGGCCGTTGGGCCCGGCCATATCGAACAGCGCATGGCTTTTGCCATCCACGCCGGGCAGGGTGGCGTCGACCGCAGGCCATCCGAAATCGCAGACAGGGGGAATTGCGGCCATGGTACGATTTCCGGGTTGAAACGTGCCGGTCAGGCGGCTTTGGAGACCGCTCCGTCAGCAGCCTGGCGAATGGCGGTGATATTGGCGCGATAGGCCGCCTCGGCGCCGCCCTTGAACACGGCAGAACCCGCAACCAGGACATTCGCGCCGGCAGCGGTGACCAGCGGGGCCGTCTCAGGCGTCACGCCGCCATCGATCTCGATGTCGATCGGCCGGTTGCCAATCAGCGCCTTCACGCGCTTTACCTTTTCCACGACCGCCGGAATGAAGGCCTGGCCGCCGAAGCCCGGATTGACAGTCATCAAAAGCACCAGGTCGAGCCGGTCGAGCACATATTCGATTACGCTTTCAGGCGTCGAGGGATTGAGCGAGACGCCGGCCTTCTTGCCGAGGTTCCGGATCGCCTGCAGCGACCGGTCGAGATGCGGGCCGGCCTCGGCATGAACGGTGATGATGTCGCACCCGGCATCGGCAAAGGCTGCCAGATAAGGATCGGCGGGCGCGATCATCAGATGGCAGTCGAAGATCTTGTCGGTGCGGTCGCGGATCGCCTTGATGACCGGGGGGCCGAAGGTGATATTGGGCACGAAATGGCCGTCCATGACGTCGAGATGGATCCAGTCGGCGCCGGCGCGCACCACGGATTCGACTTCGTCGCCCAGCCGCGAGAAATCGGCGGAAAGCACCGATGGGGCAATGATGGTCTTGTTCGTCATCGTGACGGCTCCTTGGATCGCAACCGCTGCGCAGTTTTGCCGAATTGTTTTAGCCCGCCCTGGAGGGCATCGAAAATACCCGGCTTGCCGTAATGTCCGCAGCCGAGATTGTCGATAGGGCATCGGCGTTCAAAGGCCCTTTTGAGGTCTCGAACAGCCGATTGGCCTGACGCAGCCTGGCGCGGTCAAGCGCATTGCGGATCGAGCGCGCATTGGCGAAATGCGGCTGGGCGCGCCGCTTGGCGATGTAATCGGTAAGGGCAGCCACCGCCTTCGCATCGAGCTTGTAGTTCTGGTGCTCGAGCATCTTGGTCGCGATCTGCAGCAATTCGTCGTCCGCATAATCGGGGAAGTCGATATGATGGGCGATGCGTGAGCGGAAGCCCGGATTGCTTTCGAAGAAGCGGTCCATGCGCTGCGTATAGCCGGCGAGGATGACGACGAGGTCGTCGCGCTGGTTCTCCATGACCTGAAGCAGGATCTCGATCGCCTCCTGGCCGTAGTCGCGTTCATTTTCCGGCCGGTAGAGGTAGTAGGCTTCGTCGATGAACAGGACGCCGCCCATGGCGCGCTTCAGGATCTCCTTGGTCTTCGGTGCGGTATGGCCGATATATTGGCCGACGAGATCGTCGCGTGTAACCGATACGAGATGGCCCTTGCGGATATAGCCAAGCCGGTGCAGCAGGTCGGCCATGCGCATGGCAACCGTGGTCTTGCCGGTACCTGGATTGCCGGTGAAGCTCATATGCAAAGTCGGCGTTTCGTGGGCGAGGCCCATGCGCTTGCGGGCACGCTCGACCAACAGCAGGGCGGCCGTCTCGCGAATGCGCTTCTTGACCGGCGCCAGCCCGACCAGATCACGATCGAGTTCCGCCAGGACGTCTTTTACGCCCGAGCTTTCGAATTCCTCGCGCAGATCGATCGCCGTGGGGATTTCGGCAATAGGAGTATCGGATTCGGCTGTTGCGGTTGCGGACATGGGAATTCTCGATCTGTTGGTTCAGTTCAATTTCTATCCCCCTCTCCGTCTCGGCCTTGCCTCGACACCTCTCCCCTCACGAAGTGGGGGAGAGGTGCCGAGCGAAGCGAGGCGGAGAGGGGGGTTACCTCATCCGTATCGGTTACCTGCCGGGCGGTCGGCGGCATAGGGCTTGGTCGTATAACGGATATTGCGCCCGGTGGTTTCCTGCCGCTCCAGCCTGTAGCCCGGCTCGTCGGCCGGCCGGTTGACGATGAAGGTCAGCTTGACCGATTCCCAGCCATGGCTGGCATCGAAGGCGACGACGCGGATGTAGCGGTCGCCATAGGCTTTCCGGCATTCCTTGAGTTCCAGCATCAGCGCGGCCGCGTCCGGATTGTCGAACATCGGGTGGCCCCACATGTCCCAATAGGTGTTGCGCGGATGCGGGTCGTCGGTGAATTCCAGGCTGACGGCCCAGTCATTGTCGATGCAGTACTGGACCTGCTTGCGGATCTGGTCGTCGGTCAGGTCCGGCAGGAAGGAAAAGGCTCCTTGGGTGATGCGCATTGGAATTGGCTCCTATCGGTGGCGCCGATTTACCCTCCCCCTTGTGGGGAGGGTCGGCGAATGAATTGAGCGCAGCGAAATTCAGGAGACGGGGTGGGGGTAATTCGACTCACATGGTGACCCCCACCCCGACCGCTGCGCGGTCGACCCTCCCCACAAGGGGGAGGGTAAGGTGGTCTTACTCCGCCGCCGTCGCCACCGGCACGAAGTCCGGCGAGTCGGTGGAGGCGTAGTTGAAGGTGACGTCCTTCCAGACTTCGAGCGCCTGCTTCAGCGGCAGGCAGGACCTGGCAGCCTGTTCGAGGATTTCCGGCCCCTCATGCAGGTAGTCGCGGCCTTCATTGCGGGCCAGAACCATTGCTTCGAGCGCAACGCGGTTGGCCGTGGCGCCGGCGGCGATCCCCATCGGGTGGCCGATCGTGCCGCCGCCGAATTGCAACACGGTGTCTTCGCCGAGCAGGTGGAGAAGCTGGTGCATCTGGCCGGCGTGAATGCCGCCCGAGGCAACGGGCATCATCTTGTTGAGCGAAGCCCAATTCTGGTCGAAGAAGATGCCGTTCTCCAGCTGCATCGGATTATAGTCTTCGCGGCAGATGTCGTAATAGCCCTTGGTCGTGGCCGGATCGCCTTCCAGCTTGCCCACCACCGTGCCGGCATGGATGTGGTCGACACCGGCAAGCCGCATCCACTTGGCGATGACGCGGAAGGAGACGCCGTGGCTCTTCTGGCGCGTATAGGTCGAGTGGCCGGCGCGATGCAGATGCAGGATCATGTCGTTCTTGCGCGCCCATTTGGCCATGGACTGGATCGCCGTATAGCCGATGACCAGGTCGATCATGACGATGTTGGAGCCGAGGTCCCTGGCGAACTCGGCGCGCTCATACATGTCTTCCATGGTGGCGGCGGTAACGTTGAGATAGGTGCCCTTGATCTCGCCGGTTTCTGCCTGCGCCTTGTTGACCGCCTCCATGCAGTAGAGGAAGCGTTCGCGCCAATGCATGAAGGGCTGCGAGTTGATGTTCTCGTCGTCCTTGGTGAAGTCGAGACCACCCTTCAGTGCTTCATAGACGACGCGGCCGTAATTGCGCCCGGAAAGGCCGAGCTTGGGCTTGACGGTGGCGCCGAGCAGCGGACGGCCGAACTTGTCAAGGCGCTCGCGCTCGACCACGATGCCGGTAGCGGGGCCCTGGAAGGTCTTCACATAGGCGACGGGCAGCCGCATGTCCTCAAGGCGAAGCGCCTTCAGCGGCTTGAAGCCGAACACGTTGCCGATGATCGAGGCCGTCAGGTTGGCGATCGAACCGGGCTCGAACAGGTCGAGGTCGTAGGCGATATAAGCGAAGAACTGGCCCGGCCCATTGGGCACCGGATCGACGCGATAGGCCTTGGCCCGATACTTTTCCTTCGCCGTCAGCCGATCGGTCCAGACCACGGTCCAGGTTGCTGTCGAGGATTCGCCTGCGACAGCGGCTGCCGCCTCGATCGGATCGACGCCATCCTGCGGGGTGATGCGGAACACCGCGATGACGTCGGTATCCTTCGGTTCGTAGTCGGGCTCCCAATAGCCCATCTTCTTGTATTCCATGACGCCTGACTTGTAGCGATCGGCGCCGGTCACGGTCTGAGACTTGTTAGCCATGGCAGTTTTTCCTTTCGGTTTTCGGGGTCGTCCGTTCGTCAGGCGGCCCTGGCGGTTGCGATCTGGGGAGCGAGCTTGCCAGCGGCATAGCGCTTGGCCATGTCGTCCATCGAGATCACCCTGATTTTCGAAGCATTGCCGGCCGTGCCGAAGCGCTCGAAGCGGTCGCGGCACAGCACGCGCATTGCGTCCATTGATGGTTTCAGGAATTTGCGCGGGTCAAATTCGGTCGGGTTCTCGGCCGCGATCTTGCGGAACTGGCCGGTGATCGCCATGCGGCAATCGGTATCGATATTGACCTTGCGCACGCCGTGGCGGATGCCGCGCTCGATCTCTTCTACCGGCACGCCATAGGTCTGGGGCATCTGGCCGCCATATTTGTTGATCACGTCCTGCAGTTCCTGCGGCACCGATGAGGAGCCATGCATGACCAGATGCGTGCCCGGCAGCTTGGCGTGGATCGCTTCGATCACATGCATGGCCAGGATGTCGCCGTCCGGCTTGCGCGTGAATTTGTAGGCGCCATGCGAGGTGCCGCAGGCGATCGCCAGTGCATCGACCTGGGTTGCGGCCACGAAATCGACAGCCTGGTCGGGATCGGTCAGCAACTGGTCGTGACTGAGCGTGCCTTCCGCGCCATGACCGTCCTCGGCCTCGCCCTGGCCCGTCTCCAGAGAGCCGAGCACGCCGAGTTCGCCTTCGACCGAAGCGCCGACGGCATGGGCCATCTTGGCCACCCGCGCCGTGATGGCGACATTGTAGTCATAGTCGGCGGGTGTCTTGGCGTCAGCCTCCAGCGAACCGTCCATCATCACCGACGTAAAGCCGTGGCGGATCGCGGACAGGCAGGTGGCCTCGTCATTGCCGTGGTCCTGATGCACGCAAAGCGGGATTTGCGGATACATCTCGGCAAGCGCGTCCATCATCTTCGACAGCATGATGTCGCCGGCATAGGAGCGCGCGCCGCGTGAAGCCTGGAGGATGACCGGCGCGTCGCAGGCGGCGGCCGCCTCCATGATCGCCAGGCCCTGTTCCATATTGTTGATGTTGAAGGCCGGCACGCCGTAGCTGTTCTCGGCGGCATGGTCGAGCAATTGGCGAAGGGTGATGCGAGCCATGGTCAGACCTCCTCTTTGATCTTGGCGGACGCGGCATTGCCGGTGAGCGTGCGGCCGATCGCGGCAGCCGTGTCGGCCATGCGGTTGGAAAAGCCCCATTCATTGTCGTACCAGGACATCACCCGCACGAGGCTTCCCTCGATGACCTTGGTCTGGTCGAGCGCAAAGGAGGACGACGCCGGATTGTGGTTGAAGTCCGTGGAAACCAGCGGCTCGTCGACGATGGAAAGGATGTTCTTCAAGCGCCCCTTGGCGGCGGCTTTCATCGCCTCGTTGACCTCTTCGACGGTGGTCGGGCGCGAAGGCACGAATTTGAAATCCACCACCGAGACATTGGGCGTCGGCACGCGGATCGCCACACCGTCGAGCTTGCCCTTCAGTTCGGGCAGCACCAGGCCGACGGCCTTGGCAGCACCCGTCGAGGTAGGAATCTGCGAAAGGGCTGCGGCACGGGCGCGGTAGTGATCCTTGTGCATCGTATCCAGCGTTGGCTGGTCGCCGGTGTAGGAATGGATCGTCGTCATGAAACCGCGCTCGATGCCGATGGCGTCGTTCAGCACCTTGGCGACGGGGCCGAGACAGTTGGTGGTGCAGGAGGCGTTGGAAACGACGATGTGGTCCTTGCTGATCTTGTCTTCATTGACGCCGTAGACGACTGTCAGATCCGCGCCATCGGCCGGAGCCGACACCAGAACCCGCTTGGCGCCGGCCGCCACATGCGCCAGGGCCTTTTCCTTCGAGGTAAAGATGCCGGTGCATTCGAGCGCGATATCGACATTGAGTTCGGCATGCGGCAGTTCGGTCGGGTTGCGCAGCGCGGTCACGCGGATCGGCGGCAGATCGTCGATTTCGAGCGTATTGCCCTTTACCGTCACTTTTCCGGGGAAGCGGCCATGCACGCTGTCATAGCGTAAGAGATGCGCATTGGTCTCGATCGGACCGAGGTCGTTCACCGCCACGACGACGATGTCGGTACGGCCCGATTCCAGAATGGCGCGCAGGATGTTGCGGCCAATGCGGCCGAACCCGTTGATTGCAACTCGGACTGCCATGGTTCCTCCCTTCAGATGAGCTTGCGTGCGGCTTCGACAACCGCTTCGGGCGTGATGTTGAAATGCCGGTAAAGGTCCGGGGCAGGGGCGCTCGCGCCAAAGCCGGTCATGCCGATGAACGTGCCATTGTCGCCGATCCAGCGATCCCAGCCGTGGCGTGCAGCGGCTTCGACGGCGATGCGTGGGGCGGTGCCCAGCACTTCCTTGCGATAGGCCGGGCTCTGCTCCTCGAACAATTCCCAGCACGGCATCGAAACGACTGCGGCGGCAATGCCATGCTCGGCGTGCAGCCGCTCGGCCGCGGCGACCGCGATCTCGACCTCGGAGCCGGTGGCGATCAGCGTCACCTGCCTTGGGCCTTCCGGCTCGCGCAGCACATAGGCGCCGCAGCCCGAAGGCAGCGCGTCTTCATGGGCTTGGCTCAGCATCGGCAGGTTTTGGCGCGACAGCACCAGTACGCTTGGGCGGTCGGCGCTCTTCAGCGCCAGTTCCCAGCATTCGGCCGTTTCGACGATATCGGCGGGGCGGAACACATTGAGATTTGGCGTCGCCCTCAGCATCGCCAGATGTTCGATCGGCTGATGGGTCGGGCCATCCTCGCCGAGTCCGATCGAGTCATGCGTCATGACATAGATGACGCGCTGACCCATCAGCGCTGACAGCCGCATGGCGCCCCGCGCATAATCGGCAAAACACAGGAACGTGCCGCCATAGGGAATGAAACCGCCATGGAGCGCAATGCCGTTCATGGCAGCCGCCATGCCGTGCTCGCGAATGCCGTAGTGGATGTAGCGGCCGGCATAGTCGCCGGGCGCCACCGTTCCCATTCCCTTGGTGATGGTCAGGTTCGAACCGGTCAGGTCGGCCGAACCGCCAACGGTGAGGTCGGTCGCATCATTGATGACGCCGAGCGCCATTTCCGAGGCTTTGCGGGTCGCCACCTTGGTTGCCTGCTCGACATGGGTCTTGCGAAAGGCCGCCAGCGCGTCGAATACGGTGCCGGGAAGCTCTGCGCCGATCGCCTGTTCGAACGCGAGGCGTTGCGGCGAACTCGCCAGCCGCCGTTCCCAGGCCTGGCGTGCTGCCTGCCCACGAACGGCCACCTCGCGCCATGCCGAAAGCACGGCATCCGGAATTTCGAAGGATGCATGCGGCCAGCCGATATTGTCACGGGTCGCCGCGATTTCGGCGTCCCCCAGCGGTGCGCCATGCGTCTTTTCGGATCCCTGGAGATTGGGTGCGCCCTTGCCGATCAGCGTGCGGCAGGCGATCAGCGACGGACGGTCGGACTGGCGCGCCGTCTCGATTGCGGCTGCGACGGCTTCCATGTCGTGGCCATCGACTTTTTGCACGTTCCATCCGGCTGCCTTGAACCGGGCGAGCTGGTCCATCGAGGTCGACAGCGAGGTTGGGCCGTCGATCGAGATCGAATTGTCGTCCCAGAAAACGATGAGTCTGTTCAGCTTCAAGTGGCCGGCAAGGTCGATCGCCTCGTGGCTGATGCCTTCCTGCAGGCAGCCGTCGCCGGCAATCACGTAAGTGTAGTGATCGACGATGTCGGCGCCGTGGCGGGCGGCCAGCATCCGCTCGGCCAGCGCCATGCCGACGGCGGTGGAAATGCCCTGGCCCAGCGGCCCGGTCGTGGTTTCGATGCCAAGTGCATGGCCATGTTCGGGGTGGCCTGCCGTGCGGCTGCCCAATTGCCGGAAGGCCTTGAGCTGATCTATCGGCATGTCGGCATAGCCGAGCAGATAGTGCAGCGCATATTGCAGCATGGAGCCGTGGCCCGCCGACAGCACGAAGCGGTCGCGGTCGGGCCAGTCGGATTTGCCCGGATCGATATTGATGAAGCGGCTGAACAGCACGGTTGCGACATCGGCCATGCCCATCGGCATGCCGGGATGGCCGGAATTGGCCTTCTGCACCGCATCCATTGCCAAAGCGCGGATGGCATTGGCCATGTCCTTTTCGGACGCGGCTACTTCGGGCACGGCCCTGATGGCAGTCTGGCTGTTCATGATGATCTCCTCACGATGCGCGGTTCTGGCGCTCGATCAATTGCAGGATCAGCGGGGTCAGGATCAGTTGCATCGCAAGGTCGAGCTTGTTGCCCGGCACCACGATCGAGTTCGCGCGCGACATGAAGCTGTCGTGGATCATCGACAGCAGATAGGGGAAGTCGATGCCGCGCGGCCTGGCGAAACGAATGACCAGCATCGATTCGTCCGGTGTCGGTATCCAGCGGGCGATGAAGGGATTGGACGTATCGACGATCGGCACGCGCTGGAAGTTGATGTCGGTCAGCGCAAATTGTGGCGTGATATAGCGGACATAATCCGGCATACGCCGCAGGATCGCGTCCATCACCGCTTCGGTGGAATAGCCGCGCGTTGCCCGGTCGCGATGGATCTTCTGAATCCATTCCAGATTGATGACCGGCACCACGCCGATCTTGAGGTCGCCGAAGCGGGCGAGGTCGACCGTGTCGGTCCTGGCGCAGCCATGCAGGCCTTCGTAGAAAAGCAGCTTGCTCGGCTCGAACTCACGCCATTCGGTGAAAGTGCCCGGCTGCTGGCCGTAGAGTTTTGCTTCTTCCTCGTCATGAACATAGGTGCGGGTTCTGCCCGAGCCCCGGCGGCTATATTCCTCGAATACCGATTGCAGGATTTCCAACTCATTGGCTTCGGCATTGAAATGCGTGAAGTTCGGATTGCCCTTCCTTTCCTCCTCGGCGACCTTCTCCTTCATCGCGGTGCGGTCATAGCGATGGAATGCATCGCCCTCGATGAAGGCGGCGTCGATGTTCTCACGCCGGAATATCTGTTCGAAGATACGCTTGACGGATGTGGTGCCTGCTCCCGAGGAGCCGGTGATCGATATGATCGGATGCTTGGCGGACATGGATGCTGGTTCCCGATCAGGCGCGGAAAAGGCCGCGATTGCCAAAGAGCGGCGAGCGTTCGCCGATGCCGCTCGGTTCGGTGTGATAGCGCGCGATGCGGGCGACCTCCCGCGATGAGCCGAAGACGAGCGGCGTGCGCTGGTGCAGGCTTTGCGGCTCGATTTCGAGGATGCGGCCGATCGTGTCGGTAGCCGAACCGCCGGCCTGCTCGATCAGATAGGCGATCGGGTTGGCCTCATAGACGAGGCGAAGGCGGCCTTGCGCATAGCCGCGCCGCTTGTCGCCGGGATAGAGGAAGACGCCGCCGCGCACCAGGATGCGGTAGCAATCGGCGACCAGCGAGGCGATCCAGCGCATGTTGAAGTCGCGTTCGCGTGGGCCCTCGCTGCCCTTCATGCAGTCATCCACATAAAGCCGGACGGCTTCGTCCCAGTGGCGATAATTGGCGGCGTTGATGGCGAATTCATGCGCGCGGTCGGGGATGATCCGGCTCTCATAGGCCTGGATGAAGGTGCCGAGCCGTGCGGACTGGACAAAGACATGCGTGCCGCTGCCAAGCGACAGGACCAGGGCCAGTTGCGGTCCGTAGATGAAGAAGCCGGCCGCCAATTGGTTCACTCCCGGCTGAAAAAAAGCGGCGGCCGGGTTTTTGTCCGGCGCGCCAGTTGCAGGGAGGAGGGAGAAAATCGTTCCGATCGACACGTTGGTGTCGATGTTGGAGGAGCCATCCAGCGGGTCGATCGCGATGGCGATGGGGGCGTCCGCGTTCAGAAGAACCGGCTGTTCCAATTCCTCGGACGCATAGAGCGCAACCGGCGCCTGGCGCACGGCGTCGAGAAAAATGTCGTCGGCATAGACATCGAGATCCTTCTGGATGTCGCCGTCGGTGTTCGCGCCCCGCGTTCCGGCAAATGCCTTGCCGAGAGCGCCCTGGTTGATGACGTTGCGGACCTTCACGGCAGCCAAAGCGAGTTGATGGACCGTCGCGGCCACGGCTTCGCGGACCGGATCGCCTGTTCGGGCGTAGGAATTCAGCAAAGCGTCAAGCGTAGCAGTGCTCATTGTCGTCTCCCAAGCCCATCTCCACCTCCTCATGGGTCGACTGGGCCTGGAACGGATGAAACCAAAGCCTCCAGGATAAGTAAATTTTAATAACTTTACTTTCGTGCTAAAAAATATTTACTGTCTTGTATGCGCAATCTTACCCTACGGCAGCTTCGTGCCATCCAAGCGATCGCGACGAACGGAAAAATAGTCAACGCCGCCAGAATGTTGGGCCTTTCGCCTCCAGCGGTCACGATCCAGTTGCGGCAGGTCGAGGAAGAGGCCGGCATCGAGCTTTTCGACCGCACTGCGGAGGGTATGCGTCCGACTGCCGCAGGGTTGGTGTTTGTCGATGCCGCGCAGATGATCGAGGAGCGCTTGCGCCTGCTTGAAGACCAGATCGACGCGATCAAAGGGGTGCGCACCGGCACGCTCAAGCTCGGCGTGGTTTCCACCGCCAAATATTTCGCGCCGCGCCTGATGGCGGCGTTCATGAAAGAGCATCCCGATATCGAGATGCGGCTGTCGATCGGCAATCGCGCCGAGACCATTGCCAGCCTGAAGAATCACGATGTCGACATTGCGCTGATGGGAAGGCCGGCCAAGGATATTCCGGTTCGTGCGTCGGCTTTCGGTGACCATCCCCTGGTGATCATTGCACCGCCCGAGCATCCGCTGGCGCATATGCGCGATATCTCGAAGGAGCGGATCGCACAGGAGAACTTCCTGATCCGCGAGCCGGGATCGGGTACGCGAATCTCGCTTGAGATATTTCTCGGCGAAGTGCCGGGCCGCCTCGACGATCTGGGGGTGGAGATGGGTTCGAACGAGACGATCAAGCAGGCGGTCATGGCCGGGCTCGGCATAGCCTTCATATCGGCGCATACGATCGCCTCGGAGGTGGAGGCGGGCCGGCTGGTCATTCTCGATGTGACCGGCATGCCGATCCGGCGACAGTGGTTTGCGGTTACGCGCAGCGACCACGCCCTTTCGCCGGCCATGGCGACGTTCCACAATTTCCTCATGCGCAAGGGAGCAATGTACCTGCCGCTGTTCGGCAAACTCTATCCCGACAGCGGATCATGAATGCCCTGACCCTAGTGGAATGAATTTGACATTCGATACCCGATCGATGTCGGCTGCGAGATCGAATGGCAAATTCGAAAATTCCACTAGAATCATAAGCTTGCTAGTGGTTCTTTTGTTTCCAACATTTGCCCTCGCGCCTGATACAAATGGGATGCAAATGTTGGAAACGAACCACTAGCTATTTTTGCTCGGGAAACAGGCCTGCCACGGTCTTGGTCAGTTGATAAAGCCTTTGCTCGATCAGTGTCGGCACCTCGCAGACGAAACTCAGCGACTGCGCGCGCTCTTCGAAAAGGCGGGTGCTGAAGGTCAGCCGGTCGGCGCGCTGCGCGAGTGCGCTCTGATCGGCGTCCGCCTTGGCCCGCAGCGCATCCACGGCTGATGCTTCCTTGCGCAGTTCCGCCGCGAACTGGATCTGCTTGTGGGCATAACGCGCAATGCCCGACATTACATGCGAGCGCTCGGCGTCCATGTGGTCGAACAGGCCCTGAACCAGCATGGCCAGGCGAGGGCTGGCCTGCTCCGGCGGCAAGGTGGCTGCGAAATCCTTGATCTCTTGCTGTGCCTCTGCAAGCGGCATGCGCCGTGCAGCGACTTCCTCGACCAGTGCGGCAATGTCGGCATCCTTTGACCAGTCCTTTGCGGACCCGGGCAACTCAGGGCCGGTCCACACCTGACCGAGCGACAGTTGCGGCACCTTGCGCTGGATGCACGGCCAATCTGGGTCCTTGCCGGAGGCCGCGCTTACCGGTGAAGCGATGCCGGCAAGCAGCAGGATGGCGCCCAATCCGGCGATCATGCGGTATTGCTGCCTCATCAGGCATTTCCTCCTGTGTCCTGTTTGCGGTTCATCAGACCGCGTGAAGGGTCGTAGGCAATGATGGCGCCGGCCAGAAACACCGCCGTGCAAGCCGCAACCACGACCAGGGAAATCCAGTCCACCTGGCCGTAAAAGGCAAAGCGGATGAGTTCGACGGCATAGGTGAACGGGTTGGCAAGGCAGATCTGGTAGAGAAGCGGGCTCGATTCCTGGATGCGCCAGAGCGGGTAGAGCGCCGGCGAGGCGAAATACATCGGGAAGATCACGAAATTCATCACGCCGGAGAAATTCTCGAGTTGCTTGATCATAGAGGACAGGAACATGCCGAGCCCGCACAGCATCAGGCCTGAAAGGAACAGGGCCGGCAGCACGAATACATAGCCGATCGGCGGCGCCTTCACGCCCCAGAACCAGGCGACCGCGAGGAAGACGTAGACCTGCGCGATGGAAACGGTGACGCCCGCGAGCAGCTTCGACACCAGCAGATACCAGCGCGGAAATGGGCTGACGAGTAGGGTTCGCATATTGCCCATTTCGCGGTCGTAGACCATCGACAGCGACGACTGCATGCCGCTGAACAAGAGGATCATGCCGCACAGGCCGGGCGAGATATAGACCTCGTAGAGAACGTAGGTTTTGTATGGCGGGATGATGGAAACGCCGAGCACCTGGCGAAAGCCGGCGGCAAAAATGAACAGCCATAGCAGTGGCCGCACCAGCGAGGAGATGAAGCGTTCGCGCTGGTTGAGGAAGCGCAAGCCTTCGCGCACCAGAATGCCCTTCAGGCAGACCAGATAGCTGCGCAGACCGAAGGGTTTCGACGCCGCATTCACGGGACGTGTGGTTGTCGCCCCTGTCGCCGGCTGCGTATTCATGATGCCGCTCCTGCGGCAGTTGCCGCGTCGAGGCCGGCCAGCCTGGTGAAGGCCTCGCGGATCGAGCTGCTGCCGGTTGCGCTGACGATCTCGGTCACTCCGCCATTGGCAAGCAGGCTGCCCTTGTGCAGCACCACCACATGATCGCCGTCATCGACTTCATCGATCAGATGGGTTGCCCAGAAAACGCCGATCCCGTCAGTTTCGACAAGCTTGCGGATCATGGCGAGGATGTCGGCTCGCGACTGGATGTCGAGCCCGACGGTCGCCTCATCAAGCAAAAGCAGGGTCGGGCGATGGAGCAATGCACGGGCAATCTCGATGCGCCGCATCTGGCCGCCCGACAGGCTGCGCGCCTTGTCGTTGATCCGGTCGCTCATGTCTACCGACTGGAGCAGCGCCTCGATTCGCTGCCTTGCCTCCCGGCCGCCAATGCCGTGCAGGGAGGCGTGGTAGGAAAGGTTCTGGTAGACGCTGAGATCGAGATCGAGCGTGCGTGCCTGGAAGACGATGCCGACGCGCCGCAGTGCCTCGCCGGAAGCGCGGCCGATGTCGTGCCCGAAGATGCTGATCGAGCCGTGGCGGGTGTTGTAGAGATGGCTGATCAGCGAAAACAGCGTGGTCTTGCCCGCGCCATTGAGGCCAAGCAAGACGGTGAAGGTTCCCGGCGCAATTGCGAAGGAGACGTCGGAAAGAGCGCGCTTCGTGCCATAGGAATAGCTGACGGCGGCGACTTCAAGCGCCGCCGGCCCATTCATTTCGCCCGTCTTCACGTGCTGCACGTCCAGCCTTTCTCTGCACGCCGTTGCGGCGGCAACAACCCTTCTACTTGATCGTGATCGTTCCTTTCATGCCCTTTTCGGCAAGGTCAGGAACCGACCAGGTGTAGATGCCTGGGCGCACCGTGGTGAATTGCACTTGCATGGTGCCTTCCGAATCGAATTCGAGCCATGCCGGCGCGCCGTTCATATGAACCTCGAGATCGTTGATGACGATCTGGTTCATCCAGACATTGCGGAACAGGTCCGTCTGGAACTTATACTCCAATCCCGCCGCCGAGGTGATCTTCCAGCGATAGCCCTGGCCTGCGATCAGCTCGAAATCCTTCTGGTTGACGGTGAAGCTGTCTTCGGCCGAGCCGAGGATCAGTTCGGGCACGTCCTGGCTGGCGCGGGTGACCTTGGGGCCGTCATCGTCATCATCTGTATCCTGGGCCCAGCCATGCGAGGCCGCAAGTGCCGCACCGATCAATGTGGCAAAGGCGATAACCCGATAGTTTCTCATGCTCTCTCTCCCTTTGATTGCCTGAGTTCTCGACGGTCAATTCGGCGAGACGACCACCCCCCAGGGCAGGGCGCCGACCGTGACCGACTGGACCGGCTCGTCGGTTGCGACATCGATGAAGGTGATGTCGTTGGACACTCCATTGGTGCTGATGACGGTCTTCTGGTCAGGCGTGAAGGCAAGCTGCCACACGCGCTGCCCGACCAGGATATATTTCAGCACCTCGTAGGTCTTGGTGTCGACGACGGCCACGCGGTTGGCCGGCCCGAGTGCGACATAGGCCTTCGTGCCATCCGCGGTGATGCGCACGCCCACCGGCTGGATAGATTCCGAGCGCAGCCCGGGAATCTCGAAGGTGATCTTGTGGATGACCTCGCGGCTGGCATTGTCGATGACCGAGACGGTGCCGCCGATTTCGGCACTGACCCACACCTGGCTGCCGTCGGGCGTGAACTCGGCAAAGCGCGGCCGGGAATCGACCAGCACATTGTCGGAGATCTCATGCGTCTCGGTGTCGATGAAATGCGCCATGTTGGTGGTTTCGGACGTGTTCACCATGACCGAACCATCTGGACTGACGCCCATGCCTTCCGGCTCGACGCCGACGGGCACTTCGGCGATCACCTTTTTCGTCTCCAGGTCGATCACGGTGACAAGATTGTCGTCCTCATTGGCGACATAGAGACGCTTGCCGTCAGGCGACAGCACGAACAGTTCCGGATCGGGGCCCGAAGGCAGCGAGCCGACGATCTGGTCGGTGGCGGTGTCGATGATCTCGATGGTGTCGTCGTCGCTGGCGCACAGATAGATGAACTTGCCGTCATGCGAGATGGTGATGCCGCGCGGACGCTGGCCGACCTGGATCGTATTGACCACTTCCATGGTGGTCGAATCCACAACGCTGACGGTGTTGTCCTTTTCATTGGAGACATAGACCTTGTAGGCGAAGGCCGGCATCGGCAGGAGGCCTGCCATCGAGGCCGCCATCACGCCTGCGGCCAGAAATCTGCCTTTTCCTGTCATGGTTCCTCCCGCTGCTGTTTGCTTATCGGAAAACGCACTTTGTCTCCGGCTGGTCGATGCCGAGTGTGTCAAGTTCGGAAACCTGGTGCAGGAAACCCTCCTGCGGCGAGGTCGTCACCACCGATTTGGCATCGCCCAGGAAGATCGGCTGGCGCAACTGCCAGTTCCATTTGCGGAATGTCAGCTTCTGTCCCTTGAAGGCGGCAATCGAAAAATCGTCGGCTTTGATGAAGGCGGCAATCTTTTCCGGCTCCGCACTTTGGGTGCGGGTGGCGGCATCGCCGATGATGCGCACCGCCGTCCAGGCCGCCATGTCCTTTGACAGCATGCGCCGTCCATTCGCCTTGGCGAAGCGGTTCTGTATTTGCGAGCCGCCCCATTGCTCGCTCGCCGGATGCCAGGCGGACGGAATCAGCCCCGCACTGCCGGCCACCGGTCGTGGTGTCCAGGTGCGGAACGGGACGTAAGTGCCGAAGACCTCGCTTTCGTCGGCGACCAGCACGACGTCATGTTCGGGCAGGCCTTGAGTGAACACCGGCATCTGCTTCTGGATCTGGACGACGCCTGAATCGGTGCGCCGCGCCGTGCCGGTGTCCTTGAATTCCTTCTCGGTCAGAATCTCGCCGCCGAAGCGGGTGGCGGCACGCCGCAGCGCATCGGCAAACAGGTGGTCCCCTTCATGCGAGCCGTAGAGCAGCACCCATTTGCGCCATTGTTTCCAGACCAGATATTGCGCCAGCCCATCGGCCAGCATGCTGCGCGTGGGCGCGATGTGGAAGACGTTGGCGCGGCATTCTTCCTCGCGCAGACTGTCGTCGGTGGCGCCGACATTGAACAGAAATATGCCCTTGTCGCGGGCGATGTCGGCGATCGACAAAAGTTGCCGGGCGGAGATGTCGGTCAGCACATAGCGCTCGCCCTTTGCCGCCATCGCCTCGAAGGCGGCGACGACATCCGCGTCCGGCTTGACCTCGGTTATGTCCAGGCTGAACTTCTGGCCCAGAAAGGTGCCGGTGGTGTTGTTGTCGCCGATTGCCACCTCGGCCCCTGCCACGCCCTCGTCGCGCGGGGCAATGTCAAGCACCGACAGCGCCAGTTGCGGCGCATAGGCCCGCAGATAGCCGACGCTGATTTCGGTAACCGGCTTGGTTGCATTCGCATTTGCCGCGGGGGCGGCCTCTTGCGCAAGGGCGCCGATGGCATTGACGCTTGCGAGAAAAAGAACGATGAAAAGCTTGAGAGTGTTTGGCACCTTGCTCTCGATCTTTGTTGTCTAACGAAATCCCCCCGCCCGAGACTGGTCGGGAGGATGGGAGTTTCCGGTGCCTTCATGACCTTAACCAACGGAACATTTTTATCAACCCCCTCGGGGTTGACTGCAGCCGCGGGCTGCTTTGACGTTGTTATTGCTATGGTTGCGAGATTTCCGAATTGATCCCGCGTATAAATCGTCTATCTGCGTAAGGCTCCGTAACCAATCTTGCCGATGAGGCGCGATCGGCTTTCGTGCGGAGCCTCACTCCCTATATATCTGGCGGCGTGCCGGAGGATAACGAGTAAATGACCAAGATGCTGGCCAGTGTGACGGGCACCGAGGAAGCGGAAATCGCGATCGCGTGCAATGTCGATATCATCGATCTGAAGGACCCTAAGAGCGGGGCGTTGGGAGCGCTTCCCACCGCTGACGTCCGCGCATTGGTGGCGGCTGTCGCCGGCCGCTTGCCGATAAGCGCCGTATGTGGCGACCTGCCGATGGAACCCGACCTCATTCGAGCGAAGGTCGAGGAGGTCGCTGCCGCGGGCGTCGACTATGTAAAGGTCGGCTTCTTTCCGTCCGGGAAGGCGGCGGACTGCGCCAGGGCGCTTTCGCCGCTTGCGCGGCAGGTAAAGCTTGTCGGTGTTCTGTTTGCCGACAAGGAGCCGGATTTCGGACTGCTCCCGGTTTTCGCCGAATGTGGTTTCCACGGTGCGATGCTCGACACTGCGGTAAAGAACGGCAGCCGCCTGCTCGACCATATGCCGCCGGCCGGCATTCCGGACTTCACCAAAATCTGCCGGGAACTGGGGCTGATGTCGGGCCTGAGCGGGTCGTTGGAAGCCCCCGACGTTCCGCGGCTGTTGCCGTTGAAACCCGATTTTCTCGGGTTTCGCGGTGCGCTCTGCGGGGAGACGGGCCGCACGGACGGCATCGATGCCGAGGCGGTGCGGCAGATACGTGCCCTCATTCCGGAAGAGCGACAGGCCGAGGGCCGGTCCAGCGTGGACTATCGGCTCCTGGCGGCGCGCGGCTACTCGCCCGGTGCGGCCGATGCCACCCATGGCACCGACAAGATTTTCGTGCGCGATTTCGTGCTGCCGGTCGAGATCGGTGCCTATAGTTTCGAACATGGCCACACTCAGAAGGTCCGCTTCGACGTTACCGCGGACGTGTTGCGGGTGACGAATACGCCCGAAGACATGCGCCATGTGTTTTCCTACGACGTGATCATGGACGGGATCCGCACAATCGTCGCGCATGGACATGTGCAGTTGAGCGAAGCACTGGCCGAGCATGTGGCGGCGCATGTGCTGGAGGACCCGCGCGTGATGCGTGTCACCGTGCGGGTGGAAAAGCTCGAGCTTGGCCCCGGCGGCGTCGGTGTCGAGATCGAGCGCCGGCGGGCGAAGGAGCAGTCGCGAGCCTTACCGGCCAAGGCGGCGGGCGACGCTGCAATCCCGGTGCGCGTCCAGAAAGGGCAGGCTTCATGAAGCCTCTTGTCGTCAAGCTTGGCGGCAGCACGGCCTATCATGTCGAAATGAAGAGCTGGATAGGGGCCATCGCACAAGCGGCGATGCCGCTGGTGGTGGTGCCGGGCGGCGGTCCCTTTGCCGATCAGGTCCGCAATGCGCAGGCAAGGATGCGGTTTTCGGATCGGGCAGCCCATTTCATGGCCATATTGGCGATGGAACAGATGGGGTTTGCGTTGGCCGAGATGCATCCGCGCCTTGTGCCGGCGCGCAGTCTTGCAGATATGGGGTCGGCCCTGTCGGCCGGGAAAATTCCCGTCTGGCTGCCATATGAATTGTGCCGTGGGGCCGGCGACATTCCTGAAAGCTGGGATATGACGTCGGATTCGCTCGGCGCGTGGCTTGCGGGCCGGATCGGTGCCCGGTCCCTGCTTCTGATCAAGCAGACCGATGCCTGTGCCGATAGCGTCGAGCATCTGGCCGAACGGGGCATCGTCGATGCTCTGCTGCCTGATATGCTTGGCGGTGGGACAGACCTTTATATCGCCGGGCCGCGTTCCTTGCAGGACGCCGCGCCGACCCTTGCTGCCGGCCGGATACCGGGAACCAGGATTCCGCAGTCCCGAAATCTGACCAAGGGAGCCGCCTGACATGGCGGCCAAGTTGCAGACGCCGCGCTGGGCCTGGGTTCTGACCGGTTCCGGGCATTTTTTCACCGAAAGCTTCGGCCTGATCCATGAGTTGGAGCATTGCGATATATTCGTTACGCGCGCGGCCAATGAGGTGTTGCGCATGTACAAGCTGAAGCTGGATTTCCCCGACACGATGCGGGTCCTGCAAGACAAGACGGCAAGTTCCGTTCCGGTCGGCGGTTTTTATCACAGTGTCTATCACACGGTGGTCATCGCGCCCGCCACATCGAACACGGTCGCCAAATGCGTGCTCGGCATTTCCGACACGATCGCGACGAACGTCTATGCACAAGCCGGCAAATGCCGCGTGCCCTCCATCGTCTTTGCCTGCGATACCGCGCCGGAACTGGAGACGATGGCACCGGACGGCATGGTCAAGGTCTATCCGCGCAAGATCGACCTGCAACATACCGAAACGCTGAAGAGTTTCGAGCACACGACTGTTGTGGAATCGCTGGCCGATCTCACCGCCGCCGTCAAGGCGCGCCGCGCCGAGCTGGCATGCCATGGCTGAGCATCTCGTATTCCTGACCGGCCATCTGGCCAAGGCGCGGCTGGAAAAGCAGCTGGCCAGCCTCGGCCAGACGGACTTCGAGTGGTCGATCGTCAATGTCGGCGTCAAGGTCGCCGCGCTGATGACGGAAGAAATTGTCAAGCGCCGCGTGACGCTGCCGGATGGGGCAAGCCGCGTCATTCTTCCGGGGCGCTATCGGGGCGATCTGGAGCGGCTGGCTGCGCATTTCGATGTTCGCTTCGTGCGCGGGCCTGACGAGGTGGCCGACTTGCCGGCCTTTCTTGGCAGGGCAGGGGAGCCGCCCGACCTTTCCCGGCACGATATGTGCATATTCTCCGAGATCGTCGATGCGCCGATGCTGTCGGTGGCGGGCGTGGTCGATCGGGCACGGAAGCTGATGGCGGCCGGCGCCGATGTCATCGACATTGGCTGCCTGCCCGAAACGCCGTTTCCGCATCTGGAAGATACCGTCCGGACGCTGAAGGGCGAAGGCTATGCTGTCAGCGTCGATTCGGCCAATATCGATGAGTTGCGTATCGGCGCGCGCGCCGGTGCCGACTATCTGCTGAGCCTGAACGAGGAAACGCTGCCGCTGGCTTTTGACTGCGGAGCTGTTCCGATCCTCATCCCGTCCATTCCCGGCGATCTCGATTCACTGGGACGTGCCATCGAGGCCGCACGGAAGGCCGGAATTACCTTCATCGCCGATGCGGTGCTCGATCCGATCCATTTCGGCTTTGCGGAATCGATCAGCCGGTTCATCGAGACTCGCCGCCGCTGGCCCGACATCGAGCTTCTGATGGGCACCGGGAACCTCACCGAACTGACCGATGCCGATTCATCCGGCGTGACTGCCCTGCTTGCGGGACTGTGCTCGGAGCTTGCAATCCGTAACGTGCTGACGGTGCATGTCAGTCCGCACACCGTGCGCACCGTCGAAGAGCACGACATCGCAAGGCGCATCCTCTTTGCCGCCCGTGAGGACGGCTCACTGCCGCGCGACTATCATGCCGGCCTCCTGCAAATTCACGATCGCAAGCCCTATGCCGCCACGGCCGACGATATCGACGCGCTGGCAGGTGCGGTGCGCGATGCCAATTTCCGCATCATGACCTCAACGGACGGCATTCATATCTTCAACGCCAAGGGACATGCGGTGGCGACCGATGCGTTTGAATTGTTCCCCGGCCTTGGCGTGGAGCAGGATGGCGCTCACGCCTTCTATCTCGGAGCTGAATTGATGAAGGCGGAGATCGCCTGGCGGTTGGGCAAGCGCTACGTGCAGGATGAACCACTTGCCTGGGGTGTCGCGGCACCGGCACCGGAGGCCGATCGCACCCGTCTGGCGGAAGCAGGGCATACCCTTCGGGCAAAGAAGGAAGGTAAGTGATGCCTTACATTCGTGAATCCATCATCACCACGATCAATGCCGAGGGGCAGGTGCATATCGCACCGATCGGGATCATTCAGGAGCGTGACGGCTGGGTGATCGCCCCCTTCCGGCCCTCGGCCACGCTCGACAATCTCTCGCAGGTGCCGTTTGCGGTCGCGAACTACACTGACGATGCGCGCATATTCGCCGGCTGCCTGACCGGTCGCAAGGATTGGCCGACGGTGCCGGTTGCGGGGTCCAAGGTTCCCCGGTTGGAAGCCGCATTGGCGCATTCCGTGCTGGAAGTCGTCAGTGTCGACGATGACAGCACCCGCCCGCGTCATTTCTGCCGCGTAGTCGCGGAAGAGATGCATGCGCCTTTCACCGGGCTCAACCGCGCCAAATCCGCGGTGCTGGAGCTTGCCATCCTCGTCAGCCGCCTCGGTATGCTGCCGCGCGAGAAGATCGAGGCCGAACTGGCCTATCTGGAGATCGCAATCGACAAGACCGCCGGGCCGGATGAACGGGAGGCGTGGGGCTGGCTCATGGAGCGCGTGGCCACCCACTTTACCAATACCGATCTCAAAGGGAGCGAGATACTCCCCTGAGGGGACGCGGACTCCCTTGCTGTTATCTTTCCCCCGGAGGGCGGTGATCCGCCGCCCCGGCAAGCAAGGCAAGGGCTGCGGCGGGCGCCGCACCGCTTGCCTCCGCGCGAACGGCATCGTCGGCTGGGATGATGTCGGCGAAATCCAGGAACGGACGCCGCATGCGCTCGGCCAGGCATTTTAACTGGGCCCGTCCTATTCCTGCGCCCACCATGGGTGCCCTGCTGCCCGGCTGGTGTTTGCCTGCGACCAGCAGCGCGGCATCATGAATGGTACGAAGCTGCCTTTCACTGAACCAGTTGGCCAGGTCCCGCCACTCGGCTGCGGTGAGATTGGCACTGTCACGCCCAACCATACGGGCAAGCCGGGTAATCGAGGCATCGACGGTCTTTGCCTGGCCGTCCGCTGTCGATTGTTTGTCATCGCTTTCGTCAAGCGCGCCAAGGATGCGCTGCACATCGGCCATGGAGGCAAAATATTCGTTCATCAGCGGCGTCAGCCGGCCCCGGATCGGGGCATTCGAGGCGACGCCCATCAGCGGGGTGCGGGTGAAGCCGGTATAGACGAGTTCGCCCGTCGCAAGGCGTTCGGCATCGGTATAGCCGTGATGCTCGACCGCGCCTTTGCGGGTCGCCAGAATGTCGGTGGTGGTCGAGCCCATGTCGATGAACAAGGCCTCGCCTACCAATTCGGCGACCAGCGCGGCGGTTGCATGCCAGTTGGCGGAAGCGACATCGGCCGCATGCTGGATCGCCTGATCCGCGGTTACGAAGCCCGACCTTCCGGCGTAGATCATGGAGCGTCCGGGAAAATGCGTCCCGATCACCTTCAGCAACTCCGCAATGCCGGCCTCGCGCGAGGGGAAGATATCGGAAAGCTCGCCGGTCATGGTGAAGGCGTTGAGACCGCTGCCGGCAAATAGCGGCATCACCTCGGGAATGACTGCGGTCAGCCGGTCGAGCCCGAGCCAGATTGGCGTCGCCACGGTCATCGCCTTGACGATCCGCCCGTTTTCGGCGCGCGCGACCTTGAGATGGGCGCCGCCTATGTCGCAGCCGACGATGATGTTTTCTTGTGTCACCAATCAGTCTCTATCATTTTGTTTTTGCATGGGATTCGTTTGAAGTGGTCATGAAGAGCTCTAAAGGTAGGATATGAGGATCATCCCGGTTCTGGACTTGAAGGCTGGACAGGTCGTGCGTGCGCAACAGGGCAGGCGCGACAGCTACAGGCCGATCGAAACACCGCTCAGCGGCAGCGCCGATCCTGTTGCCGTCGCCCGAGGCTTGCGCGTCCTTCATCCGTTCTCCACCTTCTATATCGCCGATATCGATGCCATCGAAGGGCGTTCGCCGAATGACGAGGCTGTCGCCTTGCTTGCGGCAATGCCCGAGGCGCCCGAGTTGTGGCTTGACGCCGGTTTCTCCGATGAGAGCCAATTGGCCGCAATGCTTGCCAGGCCGTCCTTCCATGCGGTGCTCGGCTCCGAATCGCAGCGTGATACTGCCATTCTTTGTCGCTTCAAGGGGCATCCCCGCCTCATCCTATCCCTCGACTTTTTCCAGGACGGCTTTCGTGGGGCACGCTCACTGCTCGAAGAGCCGGATTTGTGGCCCGAAACGGTGATCGTCATGACTCTCGCCAGGGTGGGGGCGGCCTCCGGGCCTGACTTCTCGACGCTTGCCGAGATCAAGGCAAAAGCGGGGGGCCGCATGTTGGTTGCCGCTGGCGGAATACGCGATGAAGCCGATATACGGGAATTGGCGGCACTTGGCATTGCCGCCGCGCTCGTCTCGACGTCGCTGCACAATGGCTCGCTGACAGCCGAGACGATTGCCGCGCTCGCACGAGCGTGACTGTTGTCCGAAGGACGGTTTGAATCCTTCGGACAACGAGGGTTAGAAGCCCAGGAAATGTTTCAGCCGGCGCAACAGACCATCCGGCTCGGCAGAGGGTTTTCCCTGTGCGGGGCTGTCTCTTGTCTAGGCTCCGAACGGATGCTTTACCGAATCCCGCTGTGCGGTTGCTTCGGCGGCAGTCGGCTTGCCGTCCACCGCGCGCTGGATGGCTTCCTTGGTGGCCTTGTAGTTGTATTCCTGGATCTTGGCGTCGTCGTCCGCCTCCCAGTGGATGAACACGCCAACGCAGATGAAGACGTCGTCGGCTTCATTGGCGGGAATGACGCCTTCGGCGACGCTGTCCTGAACTGCCTTTGCCACGGCAAACTGTGCCGGGCCGAACATCTGCACCGCCTGCTTGGCACCCTTGATCGTCACCTTGTTGAACAGGATGGTGTTGGGCTTGCAGGGAAGGTTAGGAGAAATCACCGCCAGCAGCGAGGTGAAGCCGTCCTTTTGGTTGGTGAGCGCGTTGCAGAAAGCCGTTTCGACCGGGCTTCCGCGTGGGCCGATCAGGAGATCGATATGGGCGACTTCGTTGCCTTCGCCAACAAGCGATTCGCCGACCATTACTTTATTGATTTTAGCCATGCCAAATATCCTCCAAGACACAATTATGGTGTCCAAAGATGCCGCCGCTACCGAGCGGGCGCTCGATGGACAGCTATCCTTGTTGGCAGCGCCCGAAAAGATCGGGCCGGTTGGCTGGATAGCCAGCGGAAGCCGTAGCCCCCGCCGCTCGGGACTCAACCATTATCCGGTGCGTTATGCAAGGTCGCGCCCGAGGGTGTGGACTAAAAGACAAGCCACCGTCAGGTCGGCCGAAGTGCCGGGATTGATCCCGCGCGCTTTCAGGTTGCGATCGAAATCCAGCAGCTTATCGATGCGCGCGGTTTCGGCAGGGATTTTGTCGAGTTGCGTTTCGACGGCGATCGCCTCCTCGCGCAATCTGGCGGCGGTGTCTGCGCCATGCTTGCGCAGCACATGGCTGTCGGGAAAGGCTGTCAGGAACTTCAGATAGACGCGAATGGCCGGCCACATGCCGCTTTCCCCGCGCGCCAATGAGGTCTCTATCGTCGGCAGGCCGACATCGAAAATATCAGCGAAGTCAATAATATATTGTTTCGCGATCATGTCCCGGTCTGCCGCCGTGCGCATTGCTTCGAGCAGGGTCACCTTCGGCTTTTCGCGCACGTCATGAGCAGGTGCCTCGCCGAGCCCTCCGGGTGACGCGAGCGTGATCGCTTCGAAGACCGCCTCGGTATCCTGCAGCGTGATTGCCTGCAGAACCATCCGTATATTCGCCCTGAAATCTTTGCCCGGCATGCCGGCTGCATAGGCCAGCGGTCCGCACAGGAGAAGGATGCCGAGATTGGTGTTGGTGGCCACGGCATCGCGTGTCGCGCGCACAGCCTCATGGATCCGCTTGCCGAGCGGCAGCGACGGATCGGTGAGCGGGCCGGAGGAAACCCTGGCGCTGGTCAGGAACTGTTCGGCCGACATGCAATGGCCATCGGCGAACAGATGGACATTGCCGGGCTTCAGCGCCTCGATCTCCTGCCGGCAGGCTGCCTCGAATGCCGCGCGAATCATGTCTCGTGTAAGCATGGGCTTACGAATCCACTGACGCGGCCGCAGGTTCAAGAGCAGAGGCCAAGGCAGCACCTGCCGCCGTGCGCCGGTGCAGGAACGCCAGCAGAGCTTCAGCAATCGCCTCGGCGATGTTGATCTGGACCACCGATTGCAAACCGGACCATGCCGGCATGCTGTTGACCTCCAATACGAATAGCCGACCCCGATCGTCCGGAACGATGTCGACGCCGGCAAAGTCCGCACCGACGGCTCCCGTGGCGGCCAAGGCCATGGCTTCGAGTTCGCCTTGAATCCGGTCTGAAACGATCTCGGCGGCCGCTCCCCGGTTGATATTGGTGATCCAGCCGTTGCCACGCCGCGCCATCATCGCCAGCACCCTGCCGGCACAGACGAAGACACGGTAGTCGTGAAAGGGCGGGCCTGCACGCGCGACATAGTGCTGGAGATAATAAACGTCGTCCACGTCTTCGGCTGGCGGCAGGTCTTCGATCGCTCTGATCATCCTTATGCCTCGCCCCTGCGCGCCGAACAAAGGTTTCAGCACCAGCAGGCCGGACCCGTGTTGTCGCACGAGAGCTTCGGCCGCCTCCCGCCCTTCCACGACATGGGTGGGCGGTGTCGGCAGCCCCGCCTGCTGGATCAGGAATGTCGTCATCGACTTGTCGACGCAACGTTCGATCGCCTGCGCCGAATTCCACACCGGCACGCCGAGTTTGCCCAGCGCATGCAATATGCCGAGGCGGCGGGTGATCGCTTCGAAGGAGCCGGCGGAGATCGAGCGCACCAGGACGGCATCGGGCAGTTCCCCGGGCGCGAAGCCCGACACCCTGAGGCCGGTCGGACTTTCCGTGTCGAAAGCGATATTGGCCAGGCAGTCAGTGACGGTTTTGGCACCGTGCCGTTCAAGCGCTACGGAAATGCTTCTGGATTGCGTACCAGACGCGTCGTTGACGACGAATATCCTTGGCTTCACGAGGCAGACCTCAACCCAGGCTCTTTTCCAGCATTGCCACGTCACGGCCACCATGCCGGAATGTTTCGCCGGTCTCCAGCGCTGTCACGATGACTTCCGCCGGGCTGAACAGCAGTGGGTCGATGGCATAGAAGTCACCCTTGAAATGCTTGAAGATTTCCGCGAAGGGCCGGCCATAGTCGCGTGACGTGCTGCTTGGCAGCTTTTCAGCCAGTTCCCTGGCTTCCTTTGCCGGTCCGCTGACGAGAAGCTGCACGATGCCGCCATAGATGATTGCGTCATTGGTGCGGCCCATGGCGGTTAGAAAATCCGGATGCGGTGCCGGTATGGGGGCTGCGGCAATGCCCTCGACGATGTTGTCGAGCGGGAATTTCAGATCATTCGCCTTGTGCAGCGCAACCTCGAGCACGCGGCCGACGATCTGGACGGTGGCGGCCATGCTTTGCGTCGGCGCATAGATGAAGGTGAGGTTTTCAGGCTTGAGGCCGGTTGCCTTGGCGACCTTTTCCACGATCGCAGGCGGTGGGGCCTTGGAAGTTTCCAGGATGACGACCGAAGCCTCGGCTTTTTCCTTATATGACAGTGTCGAAAACAGCGGCTCCACCTGTGCCAGAGCGCGCACCGGGCCGGAGCCCATGGCGAAATAGTCACCGCTCGACAGGTTCCAGCCGGCATATTGGCTCGCCAGGCAGGCAAGAACCGGCTGGGATGACCGCACTTCGACATTGAAGGGCCATTTGCCCGAACCGCGGTCCACCGCAGTGGAAATGCTGGCAAGGCCACCGGTGGCGACCTCGGCCATGCGCAAACCTGCCTCCACACTGCCCTGCGCCTTGGCCCCGGCGTCGATCAGGCGTTCGCCGAGCGGGCCGGTGGAGACGCCGATGCGCAGACGCTCGGCGTCACGCACCATGGTTTCGGCGATATTTTGTGCGTTGTCGTTGAGGAAAGCGGAGCCATTCTTCATGGCCGGACTCCTTGCCAATGGCGTTGCAGGTTGCGAAGCTGAATGTCCAGGTTTCGCCTTGTTGCGGTGGCGTTCGGGCCACGGGCAAAGACGGTGCAGACCGGGTCTCCGGCGTCGAGCCTTGTCCCGGCTGACTGGCGGTCGGCGGTCCAGTCAGGCCAGGCGATGGAGGGGAAACTATCTACCGGCCGGTTTGTGTAGGCGATCATCGAGGCCATATTGTCGGTGAAGCGGGGCAGCACAAAAGGCTTGCCGCGCGAGGCTTGCAAATGCGCTTCCATGAGAGGCGCTTCGTCGCTGTCGAAAATGTCGAGTGTTGCGCCAGGCCGCGGATTGATCTCGAGAAGCTGATAGCTGCCGTTCTGGCGAATGAGATCGGCGCTGCAAAGGCCGACGAGGCCGATACGGCGCGTGAGCCCGGCCAGCCAGCCGCCGATCATCGCCGCATGCCGGCGGTCGAAGCGTTGCAGCCGCAGCGCACCGCCATAGCGATAGGGCGCGTCGGGTCTGGGTGCAGCGAATTGCCGGCTGAAGCCGATGATTTGCGCGGTCTTTCCGTCGCCGATGAACAGGGCCGACACATTGTCGCCTCGGACGAGCCGCTGGAAATAGCGGTGCGGGTCGGCTTCCATGCCGTTTGCGCAGTGGATATGCGTGCCGCCGGCAGCACCCTCCGTCTTGGCCAGCCAGTTTTCCGGATCGGGCGGCGGCAGCCGTGTTATTTCCGGATGCGGTATGGCGAGGGCTGCGCAATCGGCGGCAAAACGCTCCGGCGATTTGACCCTCCGGATCGCCTCCGCGCCATTACCGGCCAGATGGAAGCGCCGCGCGATGCCATCAACGATCCCGGGCCTGCGCTCGAAACCGGAGCCGCAGACCACCGCGAGCGGTTCTTCGCCTTCCGCCAGATCTTCAAGCGTCTGCATCAGGCGGTCGCCGTCGATGCCGCGATGGAGGTCGCCGGGAAGTTTTGCCGTACGCTGCGCCAACGCCACCGTGTCGGTGTCGCAAAACATGTCGGCCACCAGCGCGCGGTAGCCCGCGCGCCGTGCCGATGCCGCAAGGGCACGGCCGGAGATCGCCGCAATCAATACGGTTTTCGAGTTACTTCGCGATCTGGCGGGCAAGGGAGAATGCGTCCTGGAAGTCGAACGTGACGGCTTTTTTCGCCCCGATCATCTGCTGGAACAAGCCGAATTCGGTCTTGTATTTGACATTGCCGATGGCAAGAGGACCGATGCCGAGGATTTTGGTTCCCTCGATGGCAACGCTGTCGGCGTTCACCGTCAGCCCCTCAATGCCGGCAGGCGGCACGGCATTGACGTCGGCCGCGATCAGCAGCGCATCCGCCTTCTTCAATTGTGCCGAGGAGATCACCTGCACTCCGGCCTTGGCGGCGGAAAGGACGACTTCCGTCGCTTCCACCAGAGCAGCCTTCTTCGCATCCGAGGAGCCGTCGGCGACATCGACCTCGACCTTGAAGCGACGGGCAATCTCGGCGGCGATCTTCTTGACGCGCTCGGTGCCGTCATGGCCGGCAATGGTGACCTTGGCTCCTTCTTTAGCGGCGATGACGGCGGTGCAGAAGCCGACGACGCCGGTCGCTCCGAAAATCGCAATGCGCGTGTCCTTGAGCGCACAGTTGAACTTCTTGTCGAGCGCCTTTTCCACCTTGGCCACCATGGCCGCCGCAGTGGTGAAGGAGCCCGCCGGATCGGCGAAGACCGAAATTTCAAAGGGAGGTACCATAGCCTTCCGGGCCGCGTCGAACATGTCGAGCGAGAGCGACACGTCCTTGCCGGCAATGAAGATACCGGTATTCACGCCCGCATCCGGCGGGCGCGAGAATATGGCGTCCTGCACCAGTCCGGTCACTTCGGCGAGCCCGACGCCGACATAGGGCACGACGGCATCATAGCCGGCATCGAGCGCCATATTGACGTCGAAGGGACTCATCTGCGGCAGGGGGGTCAGCATGTGAAGGATGTTCTTGCGGGCCATGGTCTTGTCTTTCCGGCTTTGTCTTGAAGTGTGATCCAAAGCTGGTGCCGGCTTTGGGGGGAGTTGGTGCGATGGTTCATCGATGCGCCCGGCAGGTGCCAGGCGCTCAGCTTCCGACGAGGTCGAGCTCGGAGGAGCTTATCTCGGCGCCGGTGTTTCTCCCGCGCACGATCCTGATCTCCAGTCCGTCGTCGCCGGTCGCGGCAGCACGAACCATCTTGCGTGCTGCCTCCGCCGATGGGGCAAAGGCAAAGCCTGTCGGCCCCCAGGAGCTTTGGCCGATGCCGACTGCGCCGGCCGCCGCCAGGCGTTCGGCCGCCGCTTCGACACGCTTGCTGGTGAATATACCGCCCTGCGCGGGAGCGAAATAGGCGCCGATAAGCGCCTGTATGTGAGAAATGGCGGCGCCGAAGGCCGGCAGGTCCCGTTCCACCAGGGCAGGCATCACGCCCATGAGGACCTGGCGGCAAATCTCGCCGGAACTTGCGACCGGGAAGGGGGGCAGGGCGCGGAACGCCTCGATCTCATCGGCACCGTGAAGACCGCCCTGCGCCGAATCGAGAATCAGCAGCACACGCCAGTCTTCCGGAAATGGCAGCCTTGCGATGACGGGAGGTTGCTTGCCGCTGTCGTCCTTGCCAGCATCGATGATCAGGCCGCCTTCGCTGAAGCTGGCGATGCCGATGCCCGAACGCTCGCCGCGCCCCAGCAAAATGGCGTCATTGCCGATATCGAGCGGCAGGCCGTGCAGCGTGCGTAGCGCAGAAGAGACGGCTATGGCGATCTGCGTGCCCGAGCCGAGCCCGGCATGACGAGGGATCGACTGCTCGATCACCAGCCGATGGCGGGACGTGATGCCGAGGTGGCGTGACAGCGTGGCTAAGTGCTCGCCGGCACGGGCATTGCCGTCGCCTTCCACGAGCGTTTCCCTGGAGCGCGAGATCGTCGCCACCATTTCCGGTTCGCTCAACGGCAATCCCAGACTGCCGAAGCGTCGAACGCCACCGCCGCTGAGATTGAGAAAACCCAGATGCAGCCGCGCTGGAACTTTGATCGTGACAGAGTTAGACATCTGCCCCCATGTAGGTGCATCGTATATGCATCACAGAAGTTTAGGTGCCCATTCTCATGATAATCGGTTTCGGGGAAGGGGCAAGCGGGCGAAAATATTTCAATGGCGCTTTGGCCGCAGTTCGGGCCGCTTCTGCGCGAAGGATGGAGATGACGATGACCGATGACGACAAGAAACGGCCGAAAGAGCGGGTCTATTCGGAGGAAGAAATCACTGAAAGACTGGCCAGGGACCTGCCGGGCTGGCGTTACGAAAACGGCTGGATCAGGCGAAAATACAAGACGCATGGTTGGAAATCGACGCTGATGGTCATCAACACCGTCGGCCATCTGGCGGAAGCGGCGTGGCATCATCCCGATATTGCCGCATCCTACGCCTTCGTCGAGGTCAAGCTCGTCAATCATGCGGCCAAGGGAGTGACCGACAAGGATTTCGAACTGGCCCGCAAGATCGAGGACGTGATCCAGTGGCAGCCCGGCAAGGAGGGCGGTTCGCTGGAGGGCACGCCGCAGACAGACCAGCGTTTCGCCTATATCAAATACGATTGACGGAACGGATTATCCGGGTAAATCCCGCGCCGACGGGTTTTCGCCGGATATTTTTTTGTCTAGAGTCGGGTTGGCACCAGAAAGTTTGAGTAGGAATGACGGTTGCATGGATCGGCGACCGAGACGTACCCATTACGCAGGCGATCGAGCGTATCGCCGAGCTTCTGGTGTCCAGTCTCTGCCCCGTTTTCAGCCTCGATACGGATGTGCATGGCACGCGGGCGGCAATTGCGCTGGCCGAGCGGGTCGGCGCAGCCTATGACCGCCTTGGCGGCGACGGTGTTGCGCGCGAAACAGCGTTGCTGACCGACAGAGGCGGATTTTTTGTCGCACCCGGCGAGGCGCGCCGAAGGGCCGATGTCATCGTCATCGCCGGCCAACTGCCGGCCGCGCACCATGCGCTCGTCACGGAAATTGCTGCCACACCACCCGACCTTGCCGGTGAAGCACCCAAGCCACGGCAGGTGTTTCTCGTCGGTGCCGAAACGCAGGCCGCCTATCTGCGCAAGGCCAAAACAATGCGACTTGCCTGCGCGGGGGCAGACCTCAATGGCACGCTGGCGGCATTGCGGGCGCAATGCGCTGGGCGAGCCGTCACCAAGCCGGTGTCGGATTTTGCCCGCTTCGCGCAGGCCATGGCTGAAGCCCGCTTTGCCGTCTTCCTGTTTTGCGGCGAGATGCTGGATGCGCCGGGGCTGGAAATGCTGCAGGGGCTGATTGGCGATCTCAACCGCAAATCCCGCGCCTCGGCACTTCATTTGCCGGCAAGCGAGGCCGGCTGGGGCAGCAGCCTGGCTTCGACCTGGATGACCGGCTTTCCACTGCGCACCGGATTCGGTCGCGGCCAGCCGGAATTCGATCCCTGGCGCTACGATGTTTCGCGCATGATCGAGGAAGGCGAGGCGGACCTGCATCTTTGTATCGCTGCATCGGGGGACCAGATCGCTTCGTCGCGCAAGAACCTGCCCCTTGTCGCGATTACGCCAACGGACAGGCCGATTGCCGGTGCAGCCGTAACGCTCGCCGCCGGCCAACCCGGTGTCAGCCATGATGCGGTCGTCTATTCCAGCCGCGTCGGCACTCTGGTGTCGAAGACTGCGGAAAGACGGGCCGATGATCTACCCGATGCAGCCTCGCTGCTGCGCTCGATTGCACGGCAATTGCCCGGCGGAAAGGCATTGCCATGCTGACCAGAATAACCGGGGGTGAAATCGTCGATCCGGTCAACGGGCGGATCGGACAGGGCGATCTGTGGATCGAGGATGAGACGATCGTCGCGGCCCCGGTCGATGGCCGCGCCGACAGAACCATCGACGCATCCGGCTGCGTGGTCATGGCCGGCGCCATAGACATCCATTCCCATATCGGCGGCGGCAACGTGAACACTGCAAGGCTGCTCTTGCCTGAACATCACGCCGCCCACGCGCCGCGCCCGGCCAATACGCCGCTCTCCAATGCCGGCTGGTCGACTTTCGAAACCGGTTGCCTCTATGCCAAAATGGGCTTCACGACCGTGGTCGAGCCGGCTATGTCACCCGGCAGCGCCTTGCACACGCATCTGGAACTCGCCGACATCCCGATCATCGACAAGGCGACGCTGGCTATCCTCGGCAATGACGATTTCCTGTTGTCGATGATCCGCGACAATGCTTCGCCGCAGATGATCGAGGATTATGTCGCCTGGACGGTCGGATCGAGCCGGGCTCTGGGCGTCAAGGTCATCAATGCCGGGGCCGCGGCCGCCTTCAAGGAAAATGTCCGCACTTTCTCCTTCGACGATGTCGTGCCCTTTTACGGCGTCAGTTCACGCCGCATCGTCAAGACATTGCAAGCTGCCGTCACCTCGCTTGGCGTGCCGCATCCGCTTCACGTCCATTGCAACAATCTCGGCGCATCGGGGGCCGCGGAAACCGCTGCCGAAACCATTGCGGCGGCCGAAGGCGTGCCGATGCATCTGGCGCATCTGCAGTTCTACAGCTACGGCACCGAAGGAAAGCGCAAGTTCTCGTCGGAAGCTGCAAGGCTTGCCGAGCTGGTCAATTCGACGCCTGAAATCACCATAGACATCGGCCAGGTCATGTTCGGCCAGACCGTCACCATCTCGTCCGATGTGTTGCGGCAGTTTTCCGCGCGCGGCTCGGCCAACCCGAAAAAGACGGTGATCTTCGACGGCGACGGCAATGGCGGCGGCGTCGTGCCTTACCGCTACGGCAAGGATTTCTATGGCTCGCTGCAATGGGCGATCGGGCTTGAGCTGTTCCTGCTTATCAACGATCCCTGGCGCGTCTTCTTCACCACCGACCATCCCAATGGCGCGCCGTTCACGGCCTATCCGGACCTTTTCGCGCTGCTGATGAGCCGCGACGCCCGCAAGGAGGCGGCCGCAGGCGTTTCGCAAAAGGCCCTGTCCTTCTCCACGCTCGGCTCCATCGAGCGCGAATATACATTCGAGGAAATCGCCATCATGACGCGCGCTGCCCCGGCGAAATTGCTCGGGCTGAAGGATCGCGGCCATCTGGGCGCCGGCGCGCTTGCCGATGTCGCCGTCTATCGCAAAGGCGAGGATATCGCGCAGATGTTCCGTTCGGCCGCCTTTGTGTTCAAGAATGGCGATCTGGTGGTGCGGAACGGCGAGATCGAGAACTATCGCTGGGGCAAGGCGCTGCGGCTCAATCCGCCGCCGGACAAGGCAATGGTGCGGCGGCTCGACGCCTATCACCAGGAACGCTATGGCCTGTCGCTCGATTGGTTCGATTTCCCCGATTCCGCAATCCAGCGCGAGCAGCCGTTCGGAGAGGTGTCATGCAACACCTGACCGTTAACGGCGTGACGATCGATGATACCTTCGCCGAGGCCTTCGGCATGCGCGCGACCGCCATCATCATCACGGGGCCGAATCGCAAATGGGCGCGGCAGGCGGTCGTGACCATGACCGGTTTCGCCACTTCGGTGATCGGCTGCGGCTGCGAGGCGGCAATCGACGTGGAATTGTCGCCCTCCCAGACGCCGGACGGGCGGCCGGGCTGCCGCGTCATGATCTTTGCCGTGAGCACCGACGAGTTGCAGAAGCAATTGCAGAACCGGCTCGGCCAATGCGTGCTGACCTCGCCGGGCAGCGCCTGCTTTGCCGATCTCAAGGGCGAGACCGAGCTGAAAATGGGCGCGGCGCTGCGCTATTTCGGCGATGGCTGGCAGGTTTCCAAGAAGTTCGGTGGCCGGCATTACTGGCGCGTTCCGGTGATGGACGGCGAATTCCTGTGTGAGGCGACGACCGGAATGACCAAGGCGGCGGTTGGCGGCGGCAACCTGCTTCTGCTGGCGCAGACCAGTGCCAAGGCGCTTGTCGCTGCGGAGGCTGCGGTTGGGGCAATCGAAAAGGTGCCGGGCGCCATCATGCCGTTTCCCGGCGGCGTTGTGCGTTCGGGCTCCAAGGTCGGTGGCAAATACAAGGGCATGATGGCCTCGACCAATGATGCCTTCGCGCCGACATTGCGCGGGGTCGTCAAGAGCGAGCTTGGCCCGGACATCAATGCGGTGCTGGAGATCGTCATCGATGGCGAAACCAGCGACGCCGTTGCCGCCGCCATGAAGGCGGGGATTGCCGCCGTCACCGAATTGGGTCCGGAAAAGGGCGCGGCACGAATCAGCGCCGGCAATTATGGCGGCAAGCTTGGCAAGTTCCACTATCATCTGAAGGATTTGCTGCCGTGAAAGCGCTGGCCTTCACTCTCCTGGCGGAGCCGTCGGAACGGCTCGACCTGTCACCGTTGACCCCCGAAGGGCTGGCCGGCATGACCCGCCGCGACATCGAAGCCATTCGCCTCGGGACCTCGAAGCGCGGCCTCAAGGTCGGGGACGCCTTTCGCGTCTCAGGCGAGAATGTAAACACTATTGTCTTCGAAGGCGGCAGCAATCGCCTCGATTGCGTTGGGGCAGGCCTTTCTGCCGGTTCGGTGCGGGTCGTCGGCGATGCCGGTGCGCAGGCGGGCCGGAAAATGCGCGGCGGTGTCATTGCTATCGAGGGCAATGTCGGTCCTCATGCCGGTTCCTGCATGCGCGGCGGACGGCTGGAGATTGCCGGAAATGCCGGTGATCATCTCGGCGGTCCGCTTGCCGGTGAACTGGCAGGCATGAATGGCGGCATGGTGATCGTGCGTGGGCGGGCAGGGGCTTTTGCCTGCGACCGCATGCGGCGCGGCGTGGCTGTGGTGCTCAAGGGGTGCGGCGACTACGCGGGTGCTCGCATGATCGCTGGCACGCTGGCGGTGGTTGGCGGCACCGGCCGATTTGCCGGCTACCTTATGCGGCGTGGCTCGATCCTGCTTGATCGCCAGCCGCAGGGCCTGTCGCCGAGCTTTGTCGAATGCGGCGCGCCCGACAGCGCGTTCGCGGCGGTCATCGACCGCTACCTCGTCAGCGAAGGCATCCTGAAGCGCCCGCTGCTGGGGCAAGCGCCCGGAAAGTTCGGCGGCGACAATGCGGTGTTCGGAACAGGCGAGATCCTGTATCGACGCTGAAACGCCTGCGGCGGCTAGCGCTCAGTGCTCGCCGTCGCAAAGCTCATGATTGGCAAGCGCGCGGATCACATAGCAGTCCTTGATCTGGTCGCCATGGCAGTGGGTGGCGATACGTTCGAGTTCGGTTTCCAGCCGCTGCAGCTTCGCTATCTTCTCACGCACGGCCTGTAGCTGCTCGGCTGCAATGCGGTCCGCATGGGCGCAGGGCTGCTCGGGATGGGCGCTGAGCTCGATCAGCTCACGAATTGCTTCGATATTCAGCCCGAGGTCGCGCGCATGGCGGATGAAGGACAGCCGCTCCAGTTCCCGCCTGCTGTAGCGGCGCTGATTGCCCTCAGAACGTTCGGGCGGCTCGATCAGCCCCATCTGCTCATAATAGCGGATCGTCGGGATTTTCACCCCGGTCCTGCGCGACAAATCGCCAATGCTCAGCATTTCTATGCTCCAAATGCTCCAGTCTCTGGAGATATGGCCTATGCCTGATGCAATCAAGGCGGGTGAGATTCCAGCCTTCGGATCAATTCTTCGTTAACCGTGCTGACGAAGAATGGCAGGGCTGATATGTGTATTGCCCGCAGTTCAGCCACACAGCGATGGCATTTGCGAGGCCACACGCCATTTTCGGGGACGGGTTGGTTGAGTCATCTTCTGCGTAGATTTGCGATTCCGCTGCTGGCAACCGCATGTTCGGTGCTGCTCTCGGCCTGCGTGTCGAGCGTGCTCGACGTCGACCAAAAGGCGATGCAGCCCATTCCCGCCAAGCTGATCGGCGAGATGAGCGCCAAGCATATGTCGCCGGCGTCCCCCATCCTTGTCAGGATTTTCAAGCAGGAAAGCGAGCTGGAGATCTGGAAGCGCAACGCCTCCGGGCGTTATGCCTTGCTCAAGACCTATCCGATGTGCCGCTGGTCGGGAAAGCTCGGGCCGAAAAAGCAATCCGGTGACCGGCAGGCGCCGGAGGGCTTCTACCAGGTCTCGGTGTCGATGCTTAACCCCAGATCGCAATATTACCTGTCCTTCGATCTCGGCTATCCGAACAGGCTGGAGAAGGCGCTGGGCTATTCAGGCGAATCGCTGATGGTGCATGGTGCCTGCTCGTCGTCCGGCTGCTATGCCATGACCGACCAGGGCGTCGCCGAAATCTATGCAGTGGTCCGCGAAGCGCTGAGAGGCGGGCAGACGTCATTCCAGGTCCAGGCCTTGCCCTTCCGGATGACGCCGCAGAACATGGCCAGATATAGCAGCGATCCCAACATCGAATTCTGGAAGAACCTCAAGGAAGGCTACGACATATTCGAAGTCACGCGCCGCCAGCCGAAGATTTCCGCCTGTGGCGGTCGTTATGTGTTCGATGCGGAGTTCGAGGGCGGCGAGCCGGCCGACCCGCTTGCTGCCTGTCCGCCGCTGGTTGCGCAGGCATCCCCGGCGCTGGTCGCCAAGCGCGAGGCCGATAGCCGGGCCATGCAGGCGGCCATTGCATCCGGTTCGGCCTTTACCACCCACGCCTATTCGGATGGCGGCATGCATCCGAGCTTCCGCGCCATGCTCAAGAGCGGTGGCGCGAAGGCTCTGGCCAAGAAGACGTCACGGACGGCAGTTCCCGTCAGCCGGCCTGATGCGGCGCTGGCCGACCCGCACAGCCAGGCGGATGACTGAGCGGGTCCCCCTTCGTTAGGGGCATCGGATTTATCCGAAAGCGGGTTCCCGCCTCGCGGTCCGATGTGTCAGCCGAACAAGCTCAACCTCAGTTGGCAGCGCAGAAATACTGCACACCGTCATAGCCGGTGAAGGTGCCGCTGCGCGGGTCGAAGGAGCGGTAGCGGTTCTCGCAATAGCGATACCATTCCGGTGTCCACGGCTCGAGCGAACCGGCATAGTCGTCGTCGACATAGACACGGGCGGGGCGCACGCGCCGATAGCTGTAGCGCGGCTCGACATAGACATAGTCGGGCTCGTAATAACGCGGTGCCGGCTCGTAGTAGCGCGGGGCGGCGGTGGCAGCACCCGCTGCCAAGGCGCCGACGGCAAGGCCGAGCACACCGGCCGCGACGACATCGCCGCTGTTGTTATGGCGGTGGTGGCGCCAGCGTTCGCCGGCCTCGGCTCCCGGCAGTGCGGCCAGCGTCGTGGCGGCGACCGCAGCCGAAAGAATGGTGAGTTTGAACAAGCGCTTCATGTCGATCTCCTTCGCCCAACCCGGTTTCAAGTGGCGGGCCAAGCGTTGCAAGAGACATAATGCGCCGCGCCTGAATGCAAGCTGAACGGCTTTTGTGTCCATAGAGCGGCGGCCGCTCGGCCAAATCCGGGCTGCCGCTCTATCAGTTTGTTCTGTCGCATTTCTGCGACACCAAGTGATTCCGCTTGGCTGCAAAAAATGTCAGGGAAAAACGATGGCCGGCGAGGCGCAAACATGCGTCTCGCACAGCCGCTTCGTGTCCGGCTTGCGGATGAAACTGAAATCGATGCCTTAGCTATCGCCCCTGCCGCACCCGGCGGCAGCCGTTCAACCGACGGTCAGGTTGACGGCCTTGGGTCCCTTGCCGCGCTTGTCCGGCTCGGTATCGAACGTCACTTTCTGCCCATCTTCCAGCCCGGGGAGGCCGGAAGCCTGCACTGCCGAAATGTGGACGAAGACATCCTTCTCGCCGCTGTCGGGGGTGATGAACCCGAAGCCCTTGGCATGATTGAAGAATTTGACAGTGCCGGTCTGCGGCATAGGTAACTCCTTGTATTCCCCTCAGAAGTCCATATCCGGCCGAATTTCTGGCCGTTTCGTGCACTCGCTGGAGGAGAAGGAAAACCGCACGGCGGGGCTTGGTCGAGCCCTCTCATTCGTGCTCCCGCCCACGGAGCTTGCCCCAGCAAGACCGACGCGGGCCATTTCCGCCTCCGGGCCGGCAAATGCCCGAAGCTCGAATTTCTCCGATATTTTGGCGACAGGGGCAAGCAAAAGTTTTCTCTTCTGATTCACCCGTTTGGTGGGCCGCCTTGACCTATGTACAAAGGGCGCGGCGGCTTGCAGCCGCGCCTTTCGCAGGCGCACAGGCCATCCTTTCGGATGGCAAATAGCCTATTCGGTGCGCAGATTGACCGCCTTCGGCCCCTTACCCATGCGGTCGGGCTCGACATCGAAGGTGACCTTCTGGCCGTCGACCAGCGTGCGCAGGCCCGATGCCTCGACCGCGGAGATGTGGACGAAAACGTCCTTGGCTCCGCCATCCGGTGTGATGAAGCCGAAGCCCTTGGTTGCGTTGAAGAATTTTACGGTTCCGCTCTGGGACATGGGAAACTCCTCTTCCCGTTTGGTTGCTCAGGCCCGGTCCTGCGTCTGGCGCCGGTAGCCGGTCCTGGTGGCGTCATGGCGGTCGTGCATTCGCGCACGGCAAAGCCCCCCGCCAAAAGAAGGGGCTGTCAGAGAGTCACGATGATATCGGGGAAAGGGTCCGTGCAAACGTTCCAGTCTCCGGGTCAGCAAACGCCCGAACGCGGAATTTATGGCACGAAGTGCGGCCGATGGCAATATCCCGCACGCGCGCTGTCCTGGCATCAGACGGTAAAGCGCAATGAAATCAGCAGCCTGTGGCTGTAGCCGAAGGGAAAGGGATTGCAATCGCTGCGCGAAAACCGCAAGGATCGATACGCGCCGTGGTGCGTTGCTTCGAGTGCAGGGCCAAGGAGAGGATTGATGCGATTTTTCGATACCGTGTTTTCGGGCCGCAGCGTGGCCATGATCTTCGGCGCCGTCGTACTGTCGGCCTGCACCGTCGAGGGACCAGGCCCTTATCCCGGCCCGGGGCCGATGCCGGAACCCGGTCCGCGCTTCTGCACCCGTGAATACCAGCCGGTCTGTGCGCGGCGCGGCAATGAACGCCAGACCTTCCCCAATGCCTGCGAAGCCGACCGTGCCGGCTACCGCGTCTCCTATCCCGGCGAATGCCGCCGCGAGGGCGGACAATGGGGCGGCGGCGGTCAATGGAACGGCCTGCCGCCGCGACCGGGTCCGGGCAGCGAGCGCCCGACAATGTGCACGCGCGAATACCGGCCGGTCTGCGCGACGAGTCGCGGCCAGGTGCGCACCTTCGGCAATGCCTGCGAGGCGCGGGCGGCGGATTACAGGATCGTGGATCAGAACGGCCCCTGCTGACTGACGCGGCTTTTCTCCGGGTCCGGGGCGTGCGCATCTGGAAGTCCATTCCGCCCCGGTCCTTGAAAATCCGCTCCATCTTAATCGGCAGGGCGAGTTACCGCGGATATTTTCCGCCAGCCTTGCCGGCGTTTTGATGTGACGTAAGCATGCTGCGGATTTCGAAGTTGCGGCGTTCGGTGAGCACATAGGAAAAGACCAGCCCGACAATCTGCGCCTCCAGCCGGGCGATCTCTTCGTCCGGCCAGAGCGTGCCACAGGCCGGCCCGGTCTCGCCGATGGTCTTTGCACGGCATTTTCCCGCCCGCCGGCAGGCTTTCTGCCCGCATCGTTCGGCAATGCCGGTCTCGGTGGCGATTGCGCGCGCCAGTGCCAGAATCTCGGCTGACGGCCAGGGCTGGGGCGCAAACAGCGCGGCAATCTGCGCCGGCAGGGCGTCGAGCGCTTCCTGCAACTCGGTGCGGGGTGGGGCGGAAAGAGTGGGCATTCGCAAATCTCCTTGCCATGAACGGCGCGCACGCGCGTGCCGCGCCGCGCTTCCGGGGAAGCCGGGGTTTTCGGTGGTTGGGAAGACGGGCGGCCTGGGACACGCTCATCTTTAATAGTTTCGTGCGGTCCTTCGGCCGCCCGCCCGGTGTCTGTCCCGCAAGTCGGCCGGTCACTGCGCTCAGATCCCCCATTTTTCATGGGCGAAGAACGCCGCGGCTTCTCCGCAAGCCTGCGGGCCAGGCATTTGCGCCCAACCCCAGGCCCGCCGGCCTGCCTCGGGCCCCTGCATGCCCGCGCTTACCACGGCGCGGGGGAGGGTCACCGCTGCCCTTCCTGATCCCGGTTCTAGACCCGGTTCCCGCAAGGGCAGTGCGGCGATTATGGGAGAGGCGGCAAAGGGGGTGGATAGATTTGCCGGTGGCGGCGAGCCAAGCGGTTGTTTTGGAAGGGGATTGGCGAGGAAAGGGTGAGGATTTGTCCGACGGGGCGGGGGCTGGGTTTGCGCCAGGAACTGTCACTGGCGGTCTATCGGCGAACGGCTGGTTCCGACCGCATCCCCGCCGTTCTTTGTTCGATGCATCCGCATTGAAAGCTGCCGTTGAGATGGCGACTGGGCCGCTTCATCGTGCGGCGCTCAATAGCCAGTTCCACACGTCCGCTATTGGTTCGGGATGGCGGCGCTTGCGCGGTGAGACCAGATAGAAATCCGATCCAACGCGCAATTCCGTCGCGAAGGGACGCGCGAGGCGGCCTGCTGCAATATCTTCCTGCACGAAAAACAGGCTCGCCAGCGCCAGACCCTGCCCCGCGATGGCCGCGTCGATGGCGAGTGAGGTCTGATTGAAGCGGATGTTCTTCGCGGCGGCGGTCGCACCGTTTGGATAGGCCCGTTCGAGGAATTGAGGCCAGAAATTATGCGCGTCGTGCAGCAGCGCATAGCGCGTGAGATTGTCGCTTTCGTCGGGAGGACCGAGCCTTTCGATGAGAAGCGGGCTGGCGACCGCGACAATCACCTGCTCGAATAGCAGCTCGGCGTTGAGGCTCGGCCCGAAGGGCGGCCGTCCGTAGCGCACGGCAATATCGACCGCATCTGTCTGAAAGCTGGAAAGCCGGTCGGTGGCGACGATGCGCAAGTCTATGTCCGGGTGCGCAGCGGTGAAAACGGGCAGGCGTGGGATCAGCCAGCGGGAGGCGAATGTCGGCGTCACGCTGATGGTCAGATGTCTTGGCTCCGGTTTCAGGGCTTCGGTCGCTTCGGCGATCAGCTCGAACGCCCGTCGAATGTTGGCGGCATAGCTCCGGCCCGCCTCGGTCAGCGCCAGAGTGCGCGGCTGGCGCTCGAACAGCTTCAACCCGAGTTCGGTTTCCAGCCCGCGAATCTGCTGCGCGACCGCCCCTTGCGTGACGCCAAGTTCTTCGGCCGCCAGCCGGAAATTAAGATGCCGTGTCACGACCTCGAACACGCGCAGGCCGTTGAGTGGTGGGAGACGTGGGAAGCCTTCTGCCATGCGATAGTTTTTCTACAGGATAATGGGAACGGAACTGGTTCGTATTTGCTGCGTGAGGATGATAACAGTCCACAACATCACCGCATAGATGGTTTCTTGCCGTCTAATCTCTTTCAAAGGAGGCAAAAATGTCAGTAGAAAAAGTTGCAATCATCACGGCAGGCGGTAGCGGCATGGGTGCGGCGGCGGCGCGGCGGCTGGCGGCGGACGGCTTCAAGGTGGCGGTCCTATCGTCTTCGGGCAAGGGCGAGGCACTTGCCGGCGAACTCGGCGGCTTCGGCGTCACCGGCTCCAATCAGTCGAACGACGATCTGAAGCGTCTCGTTGACGGCACGCTTGAGCGTTGGGGCCGCATTGACGCGCTGGTCAACAGCGCCGGCCACGGCCCGCGCAAGCCGATTCTCGAAATCACCGACGAGGATTGGCGCGCCGGCTTTGACACTTATTTCCTGAATGCCGTGCGGCCGACGCGGCTGGTCGCGCCGGTCATGCAGAAGCAGAAGAGTGGCGTCATCATCAACATCTCGACAGCGTGGGCTTTCGAGCCGAGCAACATGTTTCCGACTTCGGCGGTCGCCCGCGCCGGCCTCGCTTCCTTCACCAAGATTTTCGCGGATGACTATGCGGCGGACAACATCCGCATGAACAACGTGCTGCCCGGCTGGATCGACAGCCTTCCGGCGATCGACGAGCGCCGCGACAACGTGCCGTTGAAGCGTTACGGCACGTCCGATGAGATCGCGGCGACGATTTCCTTCCTCGCTTCCGATGGCGCAGCCTACATCACCGGCCAGAATATCCGGGTTGACGGTGGCGTCACCCGCTCCGTGTGATCCCATGAAGAAAACAGCATGGCTCGCCTTCTGCTTCCTCGGCCTTGTCTGGGGAAGCAACTTCATCTTCGTCAAATGGGCGGCCGAATACATCACGCCCGCGCAGATCACGCTCCTGCGCGTCGTCTTCGGTTTCCTGCCGGTCTTCCTGTTCGCCCTGCTGCGGGGGGAATTGCGATGGAGCCACGCCCGCCATGCCCATCATTTCGTGGTCATGGCCCTGCTGGCGACGGCCCTCTACTATTTCGCCTTCGCCAAGGGAACGGCCCTTTTGCCGTCGAGCATCGCGGGCATGTTGAGCGGGGCAATCCCGCTATTCACCTTTGTCTGCGCCTTCCTGTTCCTGCGCGATGAACCCGTTACGGTGGCGAAGGTCGTCGGCGTTGGGCTTGGTTTTCTCGGCGTGCTGCTGATCGCCCGGCCGTGGTCGGCCGGCGGCGAAATCGACATTGCCGGTGTCGTCTGGATGATCGCAGGCGCATTCAGCGTCGGATGTTCCTTCGTCTATGCGAGGAAATTCGTCAGTCCGTTGAAGCTGCCGGCCGCCGCGCTGACGACCTACCAGATCGGCATCGCCATGCTTCTGCTGTTCATGGTGATCCCGGTCGAGGGGGTCGGCGCGGTCTTTGCCGACAGCCGGGCATGGATCGGTCTTGTCATCGGCCTTGGTCTTTGTGGAACCGGCCTCGCCTATGTCGCCTATTACCACATTGTCGAAAACCTCGGCGCGGTCGCAGCCTCCAGCGTCACCTACATTCCCCCGGTCGTGGCGCTGGTGATCGGCGTGATGTTCGTCGGGGAGACAATCCAGCTCCTTGGCTATCTCGCGATGATCCTCATCCTTGCCGGGGTCGCGCTGCTTCAGTTCGGGGCGCGGCCGCGCTCGACATCATCAAAGGTCGATGCCGATGCCAGCCGACCCCTCATCCCTTGCGAAAAGAAATGACGAACATGGACCTTCTTCGCTCCAGCCACTCTTGCGGGCGTCGTAGCGTCGTCGCTTTTTACCCGAGCGCGACACAGTAGCCTCCGACGCGTGTCCGCTTTCACCGCCTGCTTTCCGAAAGCCACTATCCCGCCTCCCACCCGGACATGGACTCCCGGCCCGCAGCTTGACGGTGCTCGCACTCGTTGCCAACGCTCGGCTACAAAGACAAGCGACGATCGAAACGCCTTTTCGGAAGATCGCAGGCGCGGGTTTACTCGGGATAGGCCTCGGCGCCTTCCGGTGTCGTGTTGTTGAAAAGGATAAAGGTCAAGGGGTTGCCGGGCTCGGACGGTACATCGCTGCGCAGGCCGGCCACCTCGCCAGCCACGCTGCTGGTGTACTCCGCCACCACCTCGCCGAAGCTGTCGCGCTGGATGGCAACCTTTTGTCCGGGTTCGACCTTGTCGTGGAGCTTGACCAGATGCTCGACGAACCCGGCATGGGTCGCCAGGACCGGGAATGCGCTGTTGCCGACAAAAACACTGACGTCCTTGCCGGTGCGTCCCATCGGCCCGGCAACGATGCCGTGATGCTTGAGGACGTTCATCGTGCCTTCCACGAACTGGGCGATCATCTCGGGCGTGAGGATGCGCGCGGGGCCGATCTCCGGCGTGAAGGCGGGAATGCCCACTTCGACAAGCGCGTTGTGCAGGACACTGGGATAGACGGGATTGTCGAATATCTGGGTGACCGGGTAAAGCTCCACCATCTCCTTGACCTCGGGCACATCCATGCTGGCAATATTGAATGCGGATGCATCGAACCCGGTTGTCCCGGTGTGGAAGTCGATCCCGAAGTCGGCATTCGGCCGCAGCAGCCGGTTGAACAGGAGCCCGGCGTGCCGGCTGGTCGGCGTGAAGCCGTTCTCGTTGCCCGGCCACTCCCGGTTCATGTCGATCAGATCCGCGCCCCTGCCTACATTGGGCCATCTGCGCTGCATGGTTTCCATTGCCGGGCGGGACACGTCGGTGACCGCCATCACCGTGCCGGACATCTGCGCCGGATCGAGCTGGTTCATCACGGTCATGACCGTATGGACGGAACTCATCTCGTCGCCGTGTACGCCACTGACGAGGAGGCCGCGCTTGCCCGGCCTTGCGCCCTTGGCGACAGTCACCGACACATACCAGTGCTGGCCGGTCGACATCTCAACGCCCTGGAAATACAAAAGGTGCTTGCTGCCCGGCTCGAGGTCGTTGACGTCGAGCGCGCTGACGACCTTCTTCCCCTGGATCACATCGCCGGTATAGACCGTTCCGGATGCCGGATCGGCTGCGGGCGTCGCGGTGCCCTGGGCATTCGCAGCGCCAGCATTGATGGCAAGCACAGCCGAGGCGCTGGCCGTGGCAAGAGATGCGATCATGAAATCGCGGCGATCGAGGCTTTCTCTGGGCTTGTTCGACATGCTGGAGGTCCTTTTGCCGTGTGAAAAGCGACGTCTCGGACAACAGCATACACGTCGATTGCAAGACGCGCACGGCCCGCAGCCATGGGCCGCAAGGTTGACGCCTCCCGAGCAAACTTCGGCTATGGCGTCAACGTCCGGGATCACGCTCTATTGAGTGATTTCCGGCTCCACCAGCCTTGCCAGGTTTCGCAGTGATTCCTGCCAGCCGAGATAACAGGCCTCGACCGGAATGGCGTCGGGAATGCCTGCCTGCGTGATATCCAGTTCGGTGCCGACCGATACCTTCTTCAAGACCACGGTCACCTGTATCTCGCCCGGCAGGTTCGGATCATCGAACCTGTCCGTATAGCGCAGGCGCTCGCCCGCAACGAGTTCGACATATTCGCCGCCAAACGCATGGCTTTCGGTCGTGGTGAAATTGCGGAAGGACATTCTGAACGTGCCGCCTACCTTGGGTTCCAGATGATGAACCGTGCAGGTGAAGCCGTTGGGCGGCAGCCATTTCGCAAGCGCATCCGCTTCAAGGAATGCGCGATAAACCTTGTCCGGGCTGGTCGCCAGAACGCGATGCAAGCGTACAGTGCCAGGCATGTCCGTTCTCCTTGTGATTGCGATCTACGCTCCAACGACGAATGAAGCTTGGCCAATTCGACGCAGGATCGGATTTTTTTGCACAAGCTGCCGCAGAGCACGACATTAGCAGACCCGCCCCTGGTGTCCGCTCACCATCCATTGCAGCCTTTCAGCAGATCGGCATCACAACAAATCATGTATTCCTGCCGTTCCTGCGTCTATAGACTGAGTGAACGCAATGGCCGACCAGAGTCGCCTTGGTACGATCAATTCACGGTGCGTGTCGGCCATCGAATGATGCACCGGAGGAACCGATGGACAAGCCTCGCATCTTCTTGGGCTCGTCGGGGAAACAGGAGAAGTTGCTTCAGGCGCTGACGCGCGGTCTCGGCGATATCGCGCGCGTCGAGCCCTGGACGACATCCTTCAATCCCGGAACGTCTACGCTGCAACGCCTGCTTGAACTCACCCAGGAAGTCGATTTCGCGGCGTTCGTCTTCGCGCAGGATGACTGGACGACGGGCGGCCCTTCGGCTGCTTCCCAGCCTGGGCCGGGGCAGGCGTCGCCGCGAGACAATGTCGTTTTCGAAGCCGGGCTTTTCGGCGGCGTCCTGGGAATGCGCCGGACCTTCATCCTGCATGCGAGCGGGGCGAAGCTTCCGAGCGACCTGCTGGGCCTCACATGCGTGCGATATCCGGGCGCGATGACTGCGGCCGAAATGAGGGCCGTCAACCAGAAGCTCCGCAAAGCCATGGAAAACGAGGGGAGCCTTACCCGCATAGAGGGCTCGTGGTGGCAGTTCTCCCTGACGGAGCGCACCGCAAAGGAGCCCTCGGCCCTGAGCCTTCTGAAGATATCGCGCGATCGCAACGGCGCGCTTGAACTGACGGGCCGTGCATGGGGAGAGGATGGGCGTCTTTCGTCAAGATACTGGAGTGAGGCGGTGAAGGAAAAGGAAGGGGCCTCGGGCATCTTCTATTATTGGAATGGCGAGCGGCCGCTGGACCCGAATGCGCCGCAACTCTACGGAACAGGCGAAATCCGTGTGGAAACCGCCGAGCGCGCCTCCGGCTACTTCACGACCCGCTCCGATAATGATCCGAATTTCAAGGCGCGGACGTCCGGTGTCTATTTGCGCGCCCGTCCCGACGAGATCAGCATTTTGGACGGTCGCGACGAGCAGGAACGCGGGGCGCTCATTGCGGAGCGGCTGGCGCATTGGAAGTCGATCAGGGGCGACTGATCGCTGCGATATCGCCGAAATGGTGATGTCTGGTCCAGCGCGCCACCGTGCCGGGTGCGGGCGGATTTGATTAAGGAACACCCCCGGGTCGACATCTCCGGAACACAAACTATTCTTTCTCTCCTTGTCGACGGAGCGGATAGGAATGGCTGACAAGACGTCCATCAAGCCGGCGAAGGGAGCGGGGGCAGAAAAGCCGAAGCTGCTGTCAGGCGGCAACCCGCAGATCGCCAAGGGCTATGGCGATGGTCCCGTCCAAGCCTATATCGCGGCCATGCCGGGCTGGAAAAGCGCGCTGGGGCGGCGGCTCGACACGCTCATCATGCGCGCGGTGCCGGGCGTGCAGAAGGCAGTCAAATGGAACTCGCCCTTCTACGGCATTGGGGGAGAAGGCTGGTTCCTCAGCTTTCATTGCTTCACTAAATATATCAAAGTGGCTTTCTTCCGCGGCGCCTCGCTGAGTCCCCTCCCGCCCGGCACGTCCAAGCAGAAGGAAGTGCGCTATCTCGACATTTATGAGGATGACCAGCTTGACGAGGCGCAGTTCGCCGACTGGGTGAAGCAGGCCAGCCAATTGCCCGGCGAAAAGATGTGAGCGGCAAAGTAAGGAGGAAAAAGATGGCGAGCGGTGCGAGCGAAGGTGAACAAGGTGCCTCGGCCTCCCGGCTGATCGACGCGCGGATCAAGGAATTGGGCGACTGGCGAGGCGCCATGCTGGCGCGGGTGCGAAACCTCATCAGGCAGGCCGATCCGCAAGTGGTCGAGGAATGGAAGTGGCGCGGGGTGCCGGTGTGGGAGCATGACGGGATCATCTGCACCGGCGAGACCTATAAGAGCGTCGTCAAGCTGACCTTTGCCAAGGGCGCGTCATTGCCGGACCCCTCCAGCCTGTTCAATTCCAGCCTTGAAGGCAATACCAGGCGCGCCATCGATCTGCATGAGGGCGAGGCGATCGACGAGGAGGCGCTGAAGGCGCTGATCCGCGCCGCCGTGGCGCTGAACATGGAGACACGCTCAAGCCGGAAGGCGCCACGGAGCGCCTAGATGCAGCCAGACAGAATCGTCTGGCGCTGCACAAATGCGGCTAGAGAAACCGAGCGGAGCAGCGGGGGTCGCGTTCGTCAGAATGCCCGCTGCTCTAAGATTCCGGACGCTACGCCTGCGGAGAAGCCGCAGTGTCAACGACTTCGAAATCGTGGGTGATCGTTGCCGTCCTGGCGAGCATCGCCGAGGCCGAGCAGTATTTTTCGATCGACAGGGCGATCGCACGTTCAACCTTATTCAGTGCCAGGCCGCGGCCCTTCACCACGAAATGCATGTGGATGCGGGTGAACACTTTCGGGTCCGTCTCGGCGCGTTCCGCCTCCATCTCGACATAGCAGTCCTCGACCGGCTCGCGGCCCTTTTCGAGGATGTGAACGACGTCAAAAGCCGAGCAGCCGCCGGTGCCCATCAGCACCATCTCCATCGGGCTCGGGCCGGGCGTGCGGCCTTCCGGACCAAAAGCCGTGCCAAAAACGACTTTGTGCCCGCTGCCGGACTCGCCGATGAAGGTCCGGTCCTCAACCCATTTGACGCGTGCTTTCACGAAATCATCTCCGTTGCTGCGATCCCCTTACAATAGGCTGTCCGCGTTGACCATCCGAAACGACAGACTGCTGTGCCGGTCGCTTCTTACCACCTCAGGGTTGAAATCCGGCCGGCCGATCGGCCCAAGGGGGTATATGCCTCGACCCTATGGCCAGATTTCGCGCTCGCGCTGGCTCTGGCATGGTCTGCGGCCGGACGGTTCGTCTGCCGAACGGCTTGCCGTGCCGACCTGCTCGCCGAGCGACTGACAGGCAAACTGGGACCCGCGCGTGTTCTTCGTTCTTTCGAAGCTTTTCTCGGCCTTCACCGTGCCGTCGAACTTGATTGGCCTGGCGATGGTGCTGGGCATCGGGCTGTGTGTCTTCCGCTGGAGGAAGACTGGAGGATTTCTCCTCGTGGCGGCGAGCGTGCTGCTGCTGGGTGTCGGGTGGTCGCCGGTGGGAACCGCCGCGCTGCTGGCGCTGGAAGACCGTTTTCCGCAGCCGGTCATCGACGGCCCGCTGGCGGGCATCGTCGTTCTCGGCGGGGCTATCGACACCGACGTGACACAGGAACGCGGGACGATCGCCGTGAACGATACGGGGGAGCGGCTGACGAAAGCGGTCGAACTGAGCCGCCGCTATCCAGATGCCCGAATCCTGCTTTCTGGCGGGATTGGCGAATTGCTGGGCGAAGACGGCAAGTCCGAAGCCGCGCTTTCGCGTGATTTCCTGGTGCAAATGGGTGTGCCGCGCGAGCGCGTCGAGATCGAGGAACGCTCCCGCAACACATGTGAGAACGCGATTGAGAGCAAGGCGATCGCGAAACCCGCGTCGGGGCAGAGCTGGCTGCTGGTGACGTCGGCCTTCCACATGCCGAGGGCGGTCGCCTGTTTTCGTGCTGCCGGCTTTCCGGCAATCCCCTATCCGGTGGACTATCTCGCCCGGCGCTCCGATCTCGGCCGGATGAGCCCTTCGGTATCCGTCGGATTGTATCTGGCGGATCTGGCCGCGCATGAATGGCTCGGGCTGATGGCCTATCATTTTGCCAAGGGAACCGAGCTTTTCCCCCGACCTGTCGATAGGGAAAAGGAAAAGCTGCCGATCCCTGACGGGTCGGACGGGCAGCAAGCCGTTCAGGCTGAAAAGGGCTAATGCCCCGGCCGGCCGGTCTTGCCGGGGCGGCGCTTGTGGCGGCTTGCGTCGGCTGGGTCCTCATAGGAGCCGATGCCGGCACGCTCGCGGCGGATGGGCTTGGCATCCTGTGAAGGGTCGCGCCCCTTCGCGCCCCCCTCTGGCCTGCCGGCTATCTCCCCCTCAGGTGGGGAGATCGGTAGTTTCTGCGGCGGCGTTCCCTGAACCGGCTTTTCGGTGCGGCGCACCGTCATCTCATCGAGCGAGTTCTTCCTGAAGAGCGAGTGATGAGAGGAGTCCGGAATGCCGAAGTCGGAACCGTGGGCCTCCTTGGCCGACTGCTTTTTGAACAGCGAGCGTGAAATGGCGCCAGCAGGTTTCGCCGCGTCGGTGCCGGGGCCCATGTCGTCGAGCGAGGGCTTGGCGAAAAGGGAGGATTTTCTTTCGCTCGCGCTGTCGCCGCTGCGCGGCTCGCTCCGCCCAGGCTTTTTTTGCGCGCCTTCGGCGTCGCGGGAGGGCGCGCCATGAGGCGCGACGCCCGGTCGGGCTTGCGGGCTTTGCCCGTCGGAGCCGTCATCAACGGTCCTATGTCTTTGCCTTCCCTTGTTGTGCTTGCCCTTCTCGCGGCCGGAAACCGGGCTTTCCATGTCGGCGTATTTGGCCAGCGGATCGTCGGAGATGGACAGTTCCAGCTCGCGCAGCCGCTTGATCTCGTCGCGGATGCGGGCCGCCTTCTCGAAGTCGAGATCGGCGGCGGCATCGCGCATCTGCTTGTCCAGCGCGTCCAGATGCGTCTTGAGGTTATTGCCGACCATCTGGCCGGCCTCGTCGGTGAATTGCGAGATGTCGGCCCGCACATGGTCCTTCTCATAGACCGATTCCAGAATGTCGGAGATGCGCGACTTGACGCTTTCGGGCGTGATGCCGTTGGCTTCGTTCCAGGCCATCTGCTTTTCGCGGCGGCGGTTGGTTTCGGCCATCGCCCGCTCCATCGAGCCGGTGATCTGGTCGGCGTAGAGGATGACCTTGCCGTCGACATTGCGCGCCGCTCGCCCGATCGTCTGGATCAGCGAGGTCTCGGAACGCAGGAAGCCTTCCTTGTCGGCATCGAGAATGGCGACGAAGCCGCATTCGGGAATGTCGAGGCCTTCGCGCAACAGGTTGATGCCGACCAGCACGTCGAAGGCGCCGAGGCGCAAATCGCGCAGGATCTCGATGCGCTCAAGCGTGTCGATGTCGGAATGCATGTAGCGCACGCGCACGCCCTGCTCATGCAGATATTCAGTCAGGTCCTCGGCCATGCGCTTGGTGAGCACGGTGACTAGGGTGCGATAGCCGGCTTCGGTGGTTTCGCGGATTTCGCCGACGACGTCGTCGACCTGGCTCTTGGCCGGGCGCACTTCCACCGGCGGGTCGATCAGGCCGGTCGGGCGGATGACCTGTTCGGCAAAGACGCCGCCGGCCTCTTCCATCTCCCAGCCGCCGGGCGTGGCCGAAACGGCAACGGAGAGCGGGCGCATGGCGTCCCATTCCTCGAAGCGCAGCGGCCGGTTATCCATGCAGGAGGGAAGCCGAAAACCGTATTCGGCAAGGGTCGCCTTGCGGCGGAAGTCGCCGCGATACATGCCGCCGATCTGCGGGATGGTGACGTGGCTCTCATCGACGAAGACTAGCGCATTGTCGGGAATGTATTCGAACAAAGTCGGGGGTGGTTCACCCGGGGCTCGCCCCGTCAGGTATCGAGAGTAATTTTCGATGCCGGCGCAGGAGCCGGTGGCTTCGAGCATCTCCAGATCGAAGCGGGTGCGCTGCTCCAGCCGCTGCGCCTCCAGCAGGCGGCCGGCCTTTTCCAGTTCGGCGAGGCGGTGGACAAGCTCCTCCTTGATCGATTTGATCGCCTGGTTGAGGGTGGGGCGCGGCGTCACATAGTGCGAGTTGGCGTAAATCTTCACGCTCTTGAGGTCGCCGGTCTTCTGGCCGGTGAGCGGATCGAATTCGGTGATCGTCTCGATCTCGTCGCCGAACATGGAGATGCGCCAGGCCGAATCCTCAAGGTGGGCCGGGAAAATCTCGATCGTGTCGCCGCGCACGCGGAACGAGCCGCGCACGAAATTGATGTCCTGGCGCTTATATTGCTGGGCGACCAGATCGGCGAGCAATTGGCGCTGGTCGAGCCGGTCGCCGACCTGCATCTGGAAGGTCATGGCCGTATAGGTCTCGACCGAGCCGATACCGTAAATGCAGGAGACGGAAGCAACGATGATGACGTCATCGCGCTCCAGCAGCGAGCGGGTGGCCGAGTGGCGCATGCGGTCGATCTGCTCGTTGATCGAGCTCTCCTTCTCGATGAAGGTATCGGTGCGCGGCACATAGGCTTCGGGCTGGTAATAGTCGTAATAGGAGACGAAATATTCCACCGCATTGTCGGGGAAGAATTTCTTGAACTCCGAATAGAGCTGGGCGGCCAGCGTCTTGTTGGGCGCAAGGATGAGGGCAGGGCGCTGCGTCTCCTCGATCACCTTGGCCATGGTGAAGGTCTTGCCCGAGCCGGTGACGCCGAGCAGCACCTGAGTTCGATCCTCATTGGCGACGCCTTCGACCAGGTCCTTGATGGCGGTGGGCTGGTCGCCAGCGGGCTCGAAATCCGAGACCATCTTGATCGCCACGCCGCCTTCCGACTTTTCGGGCCGGGCAGGGCGGTGAGGCGTCCAGGCCTTGCCGTTCTTGTGCAGCGGATTGCCGGATTCGATCAGGCGCGATAGCGCCTCGACAGTCGCTGTCACACCGCTTGATCCGCTCACGCCCGTATCGCGCTGCGCGCTGGGCTCCGCTGAGGCGGCCTGACCGGCCGACGCGCGGTCGCGCTTGCCGCCCTTGAGGCGGAGGCTTTCAAGCAGCGCTTCCGCATCTTCCAGCGAGACATCGAGGCCGGAAACCGGCATCAGGCCGGCGGCAGCACGCTCCCTGGCCGAAGCCGCGCCGCCCATCGAGGTGCCGCGGGCCGTCCTGCTGGCGGCGGAAGAGCGTTCGGGGATTTTTTTCTTTTTTGCACTCGCGCTGTCGCCGCTGCGCGGCTTGCTCCGTGAGGACGCGCCATCTGGCGCGACGGCCGGTCGGCCTTGCCGGGCTTCGCTCGGTTTTTCCGCCTCCTGACTGATCTGCTCGGCCCAATCCGAGATCGAACCGGCCAGCGGCGTGCCACTGAGTTCAGGCTGCGGCGCTTCCTCGAAGCCGCCACGGGTTTTCCGGGGAGTCTTGACCATGGAGGCGAATATGGTGGGAGTCCGCCGGAATGGAAAGGGCCAAGGCAGGGGAAAGGCCGGCGGCAATATCGGGCTGCTGACACTGTCATGTCAGCAGCAAAGTCTCGTGAAGCATTGATGGCCGCCAGCCGGTGCTTGGCGATGGTGACCATGCGCGCTATGACAGCCCCGCCCAAGGCGTAACGCGCGTGCAGCGAGAATTGGACAGCCCTTTCTATGTCTCCGAGAATACCCGTCTTCGTCATAAATCTCGACCGTTCGCCGGAGCGTCTGGCGAAGATCAGGAAGAGGGCCGAGGAAATCGGCATCGACCTGATACGTGTCCGGGCGGTTGACGGCGCGCAACTCACGCCGGAACACTCGCAAAAGGTCGACCACGCCTCGTTCGCGCGCGATCACGGCAAGCGAATCCTGCCGGCGGAGATCGGCTGCTATCTGAGCCATCTCGATGCCTTACAGATCGTGGCTGATTCGCCGGAGAGCCATGCGGTGATCGTCGAGGACGACGTCCAGTTCAACCCGGATTTCCTTGCCTTTCTTGATGATCTCGTCGCCCTGGAGGGGTGGGATGTCGTCAAGCTGGTCAACCATCGCACGCGTGGTTTTGTTTCGCATGCCAAGGTCAATGACCGCTACCAGATCGGGCGCTGCGCACATGGGCCATGCGGGAGTTCGGCCGCCTATATGGTAACGCGCCAGGGTGCAGGGCGACTGCTTGCGGCGCTGAATCCCATGGGACTGCCCTATGACGTGGCGCTCGAGCGCGGCTGGGCGGGCGGCTATGAGTTGTTTTCCACCGACCAGCCGGTCGTTCGCCTTTCGCCGGAAATGGGGAGCACCATTTTCGTTGGCGAGTCGCCATATCGCAAGGCGACGTTTCCTGCCCATAAGCGGCTCAGGACACTGTTGTTTCGCAGCCGCGATTATCTCCGGCGCATCCGGTTCGCGCTTGCCTCAACGAGGCTCCGGCGGCGACAGGCGTGAAGCCGACGACACGCTCATTCCTTTCGTCGTGCCGATAGCTGGTGTATGTATTGGAAGCCGGGAACGGGCATTGAACCGGGCGTGCGAGGGTGGGCCTCGCTTGTCCGGCGATGGCGAGCCTTATGTCGGCAAGCGAATTGCGTTGCCACGAAAAAGCCAATATGTGTGACGCTTTCGTGTCAGCCGCCCGGCGGCTATCACCCTTTTGCAGACTGTTTTGACGGCCGTGCCAGGCCTTTCGGAGCCGACCGACCCTCGATGAAGATTGCCCATCTCGTAAGCCAAAGCGCGCTGAACGGCGTGGCGACCAGCGTCAAGGCGCTGATCGATGAGCAGGTTCGCGCCGGGCATGAGATAATGCTGGTGCATCCGCGCGATTCATGGATTGGCGACCAGAGCTTCGCCGGGCCAGTCAAAAGGCTGGAGTCGAGCTTCAAGACGATCCCGGCCGATCTGCGAAACACTGGTTATCCCATACGCGATTGGGGCCGCACCCTGGTTCATGCACATGGAAGCCGGGCAAACAAGCTGTTGATGATCTTCACGCTTGCCGACGGTGCTCCGGCAGTGATGACCGCGCATGCGCGGCAGTTCCAGTTGCCGTGGCGTTTTGCCCATGCCGTCATCGGACTCAGCCAGTCGACTGCCGATTACTACACCAAGCGGCTGCTGGTATCGCGGCGGCGGATGCATGTCGTGCCCAATCTTTTCCACGCCGATTCGCTGCGCGCGACGTCGGCCGAGGCGAGAAGCCGCGCGCGGGCGATGCTCGGCATTCGCGAAGAGGCCTTCCTGCTGGGAACGGTCGGCCTGATCTGCGGCCGCAAGAGACAGGTCGACGCGCTGCGCATTCTCAAGCAACTGGTCCAGAATGGCCTGGATGCCGAATTGCTGCTGGTCGGAGGCGGAGACCCTGACGACCGCATGCCGGATTGGGAGGCGCTGCTGGCCGATCCGGTGATTAAGGACCGGGTCCATCTTCCCGGCCAGCGCGAGGATGCCGTGGCCCTGACTGCGGGCATGGACGTCTATTTGTGCACCTCAAGGGCCGAGCAGGCGCCGATCGCGCCGCTGGAGGCGATGGCGCAGGAAATCCCGGTTCTTTCGACCGATGTCGGCAACATGCCGGACCTGCTGCCGAAGACGCGGATTTTTCCGATGGGCGACATAGGCGCCATGGCGGCTGCCGCCGAGCAATTCGCCCGCAACGAGGATCTTCGGCGCCGGACCGGCGCGACGGATCGTGCGACGGTGATAGAGCGGCTGTCGCCAGCGCTCATCCTGCCGCGCATCGAGCGCGTCTATCGGGCGGCACTTGGCCGTGCCAGCGACCGCGGCTGGAAATATTTCAAGAATCCCGAGGACCGCTGGCTGCCCGAACGCTGCGACTGAGCGGGGCGGAAGTTCGGCTCAGCGGTAGCGCAGCTTCAGGCCGACGATGGTGGCGATGAACAGGAACGACACCATATTGGCCATGATCAGCGGCCATGAGCCGATCAACAGGCCATAAAGAAGCCAGAGGAAGATGCCGGTGGCGAGAGCGCCGGTGGTGAGCAGCGAAATGTCGTCAGCCTTCTTTTGGCGACGAATTTTCAGGATTTGCGGCAACCAGCAGAAGGTGGTGATGAAGGCCGCCACGGAGCCGATTATTTCGACCGAAAAGTGCAAGGCAGCGAACTTTCGAAACGTGGGTGTTGCTCGCCCCTGCAATGGCAGAAGCGCGAATCGTTGTGAAGCAGGATTCGCGCGCTGGACCAAGTGACGCGGCGCTTCATGCATAGGGTTGGGCGAAGGTCAGACCCTTCCACCGAGCAGATACCAGAACATTCCCAGCAGCGAGCAGGTCGCAAGCAGCGGGATGATCCTAGATCCGAAGCGGAACGCCGCGACGATTGCCGCCAGAGTAAGCACGAGCGCAGGAAGTTGTACCGTTTGCCAGACCGGGAGGCTGACCGACATTCCATATCCGTGCCACTGCAGAACCTGGCTGAACAGGACGTGGAGCGCGAACCACACGGCAAGGTTCATGATGACCCCGACAACCGCCGCAGTGACCGCCGACAAGGCGCCTGTCAAAGCCCTGTTGCCGCGTAGGACCTCGATGAAGGGAGCGCCCAGGAATATCCATAGGAAGCAGGGGATGAATGTGACCCATGTCGTCAGCACCGCTGCCAGTGTGGCGGCAAGCATTGGGTCGAGCGCTCCCGGGTTCCTGTGGGCTCCCATGAAGCCGACGAACTGGACGACTTGAATCAACGGGCCTGGCGTCGTTTCAGCCATGCCGAGCCCGTCGAGCATTTCGCCGGGCTGGAGCCATCCGTAATGCTGGACGGCTTCCTGCGCCACATAAGCCAGGACCGCATAGGCCCCGCCGAAGGTCACCATCGCCATCTTGCTGAAGAAAACTGCGATCTGGCTGAAGGCGTTGTCGGGGCCGAGGTAAAGAAGCAGCAGCGCGACCGGCACCAGCCACAATGCAAGGAATATGCCGGATACCTTCAGCGACCAGGCCAGGTTCGGGCGTGCGTGTGCGGGCGTTTCTTCGCCGAGGGCGGAATCCCTGTCGTCGAGCGGATTGTCTGCGCCCTTGTGACCGCCTCCGACGTGGAACAGGCGCGAGCCGGCGCGCCCGCCGGCAAAGCCGATCAATGAAGCGGCAAGGATGATCAGCGGAAAGGGAATGCTGAAAAAGAAGATCGCCACGAAGGCGGCGACGGCAATGCCGATCATGACGGCGTTCTTGAGGGCCCGCCGGCCGATGCGGGCTACGGCCTGAAGCACGATGGCAAGGACCGCCGCCTTCAGGCCGAAGAACAGGCCTTCGACCATGCCTGTATTGCCGAATGCTGCATAAATGTAGCTTAGCGCCAGAATTGAAAGGAAGCCGGGCAGGACGAAGAGCGCTCCGGCGACCAGACCGCCTTTCGTCTTGTGCAGCAGCCAGCCGATATAGATCGCCAATTGCTGCGCTTCCGGTCCGGGCAGCAGCATGCAGTAGTTGAGGGCATGCAGAAACCTGTTCTCGCCGATCCAGCGCTTTTCCTCGACCAGGATGCGGTGCATGACCGCAATCTGTCCGGCCGGGCCGCCGAAGCTGAGGGCTGCAACGCGAACCCAGACATTGAGCGCCTCGCGGAACGAGACGCCATGATCGTGCGGGGCGGCCTTGTGCGAGGCCGTCTGTTCAAGAAGCGCTGACATGTCACGCAGCAGCCTTGCTCGATGGCCAGTTATGGGTTTCGTCGGTCGCGTCCCGGCACCAGCGATAGAACGCATCGTAGAGACCCATCCCCGCCTCCAACTGAGCGAGGTCGTCCGCATAGATTCGCGAGAGCCCGAGTGAGGCGGCAAGCAGCCCTGGCGCCTGGGGCGCGAGGTCAAGTCTGGCTGTGTCCGCCCCGCGAATTATGGTGGCCAGTCGAAGCAGGGCCTCGCTGGCAAGCCCGAACTCCTCGACCATCACGTCGAAGGTGCACAGTTCGCCGCGATGGCTCCAGAACACGTCCTCTATGTCGAATGGCTCGGCGTCGAAGCGCTCGCCGACGGCCTGGACCTCGGACGGTGTGACATAGAGGAAAACGGCATGGGGATCGACGAAGCGACGGATCAGCCAGGGGCAGGCGATCCTGTCGATCTTGGGTCGTGCCCTTGTCACCCAGACGGTCCGGCCCTGGGGGTCAGGCTTGGGCAGTTTCGACACCGGCACCGCAGGCAGACCAGCCGCCGCCCATGCCTCAAAACCACCGTCGAGGACTTCGGACGGGACGCCCTCATGGCGAAGCCAGGCGGCAGTGCCGTGGCTCAATTTCGAGCCGTGGTGGCAGATGATGATGGCCGATCGTCCCGTCAACTCTGCGCGCCAGTTGCGGATATCGGTATGGCTGCGCCGCGCCGAGCCTGGAATCAGGCGTGGATCAAGTTCGAAGTCTTCATCATTGCGAACATCGATCAGGGCCGGCGAATTCGGCGTGCCGATCAGGCGAGCCAGCTTTTCGATTGAGATCATAGTTGGGGATGACATGACGCGTCCTTCCTTGTTTCAGGTTCATGGACGCGATTCTTGGGCCATAGCCTCATGGGGAGACCGCAATCCCCATGAATGATGTAATCGCTCCAATCGCTGTTTTTGTCAAGAAAAGCGACTGTTCCGGGCCGAGGCGAGAAAGCCTCGCGCGCCGAGTCCGCCTGTTGCCGCAAGAGCCTGATATCGAATCATTTTTTAGGGTCAGGGAAACAGGGGGTCGGGCGCCATCTCCAGGTGAAGCTGCGTGCCGGTCCAGGGATGCGCCTCGCAGACGGCTTCATCGAGTTCGACCCCGAGGCCGGGTTCCTTCGACGGGATGACATTGCCGTCCTGCCATTCGATCTTCTGCTTCAGGAGCGTGGCGTGGAAGCCGTCCCATTGCTTCAGCGACTCCAGGATGAGGAAATTGGGAAGCGTCACCGCAAGCTGGATATTGGCCGCGCCGACGATCGGCCCGCAATAGCAATGCGGTGCGACCTGTATGTGACAGGCCTCGGCCATGGCGGCGATCTTCTTGGTTTCGAGGATGCCGCCGGAGCGGCCGAGATCGGGCTGGAGGATGGAGGCAGCGCGGTTTTCGATGACGCGGGCGAATTCCCATTTGGTCGTCAGCCGCTCGCCGGTGGCGATAGGGATCGAAGTTGCGCGCGCGACTTCTGCCATCACCTCGGGCATGTCCGGCGGCACCGGCTCCTCGAACCAGAGCGGATCATAGGGCTCGATGGCGCGGGCCATGCGCAAGGCGCCGGAGGCGGTGAACTGGCCATGCGTGCCGAAGAGGATGTCAGTTCTGGTGCCGACCGCCTCGCGGATCGCTTTCAGCATGCGCGCCGACAGGTCGATATCGGCAAGGCGCGGCTGGTGGCCGTCAAAGGCGGTATAGGGGCCGGCGGGATCGAGCTTTACGGCGGTGAAGCCCCGCTCGACATAGGCGAGCGCGCATTCGGCGGCGAGGTGGGGATCGTTGTAGACGTTGCGGTCGGGATTGTCGGCCTCGGCCGGAACGGCGCTGCCGGTCTGCGGATAGAGATAGGTGTAGGAGCGCAGCGCCTCATGCACCTGGCCGCCGAGGAGCTTGTAGACCGGCTTGCCTGCCTCCTTGCCGATGATGTCCCAACAGGCGATTTCCAGCGCCGAAACGCAGCCCATGACGGACGGGTCGGGCCGCTGCGAGAAGCCGGAGGAATAGGCGCGCCGGAAGAAGGTCTCGATGTCGTGCGGGTCCTTGCCGACCAGATAGCGGGAGGCGATGTCCTCGATCATCTTCGCCGTCAGGTGCGGATCGAAGGCGGCGCTATAGGCTTCGCCATAGCCGATCACGTTGGAATCGGTGGTGAGCTTGACGAAGATGAAATAGCGCCCGCCGATGCCCGGCGGCGGGTTGCCGACCACGAAGGTTTTGACGTCGGTGATCTTCATGGACGATTTCTCCAAGTGTTCGAGGTCATTGCTGCCCCTCATCCGCCTGCCGGCACCTTCTCCCCGAATAGTGACGGGGAGAAGGGGGAAGCGGCGATGTTGCGGCCAGCCTCCTTCTCCCTGCTTGCGGGGAGAAGGTCCGGCAGGGGATGAGGGGCGATCTTACCCATCCCAATCCTCCAAAATCATCTCAGCCCCCTTCCAGCCGGTGAGAATGGCGGCGGCGTTGGTGTTGCCGCTGATATTGTCGGGGAAGATCGAGGCATCGACAATGCGCAAGGCCTCGAGCCCATGTACCTTGAGGCGCGGGTCGACGACGGATCGCGACGGGCCCATGCGGCAGGTGGAAACCGGATGATAGACGGTGCCGCTGCGTGCGCGGAAATCGGCGACCAGTTCGTCATCGGTCACGCAAGCCGGGCCGGGCAGGACTTCCGCCTCGATGATCTCGGCCATCGCCGGCATGGAGGCGAGCCTGCGCAGGAATTTCACTGCCGCCAGCATTTCGGAAACGTCGCTGTCGGTCGAATAGGCATTGGCGACGATCTTGGGATGATCGAGCGGGTCGCTGCTGCGGATCATGATCGAACCGCGGCTGGAGGGACGGCAGTTCGACAAGCCGATGGAAAAGCCGGGCCACGGATCGGGCGACAGGATCGGGCGCTCGCCGGGTTTGGGCAGAACTGTGGAGAAGGCCTGGAAATAGAGCTGCATGTTGGGGCGCTTCTGGCTCGCATCGGTGCGGAAGAAGCCGCCGCCCTGGTTCATGCTCATCGACAGCGGGCCTTTGTGCAACAGCAGATATTGCAGGCCGACCAGCGCCTTGCCCCACCATGGACGCAGGATCTGGTTGAGCGTCGGCAGGCGGCCTTTATAGGTGTAATTGATGCCGAGATGGTCCTGCAGGTTGGCACCGACATGGGCGTTTGCCAGCAAGACCTCGATGCCGAGGCCCTGTAGCAGGCCGGCGGGGCCGATGCCGGAAAGCTGTAGCAGCTGCGGCGTGGCGACCGAGCCGGCGCAGAGGACGACCTCGCGGCCGGCGCGGGCGTTCAGCGTGCGACCGCCTTGCCGGTATTGCACGCCGGTGGCGCGGGTGCCCTCGAACAGGATTTTCGTTGCCAGCGCATGGGTTTCGACGCGGACATTCTCGCGCTTCATCGCCGGGCGCAGGAAGGCGCGGGCGGCCGACATACGCCTGCCGTTGCGGGTGGTGATCTGGTAGACGCCCACACCCTCCTGCGTCGCGCCGTTGAAGTCCTCGTTCAAGGCAAGGCCGGCCTCGACGCCGGCTTTGAGAAAGCGATGGGTGAGCGGATGGACGTTCGCGCGGTTGTCGGTGACATGGACCGGCCCGCCGCGCCCGCGCCACTGGTCGGCACCGGCCTCATTGTCCTCGATTTGTCTGAACAGCGGCAGCAAATCGGCATAGGCCCAGCCGGGATTGCCGGCGGCGGCCCAGGCGTCGAAATCCTCTGCCGCGCCCCTGACCCAGACCATGGCGTTGATCGAACTCGATCCGCCGAGCAGCTTGCCGCGCGGCCAGTGATCGGCGTTGCCGGCCAGGCCCGGATCAGGCTCGGTGCGATAGTTCCAGTTGACGGCGGGGTCGAAGAAGGTCTTACCGTAGCCGAGCGGCATCTGCACGAAAAAGCGGCGATCGGTGCCGCCGGCCTCCAGAACCAACACCGAGAAACGGCCATTGGCCGATAGCCGCTCGGCCACCACCGAACCGGCAGAACCAGCACCGACGACAATGAAATCATAGCTTTGCATGAGAAATCAAACGCCGCCCGCGAAGCCGTTCACAATGTGATTCATCCTAGCCTCGACCCGTTGCCGCTGCCATCGGGCCATCCGGCATGGCTTGTGAAAAAAGCGACGGCATGCGCATGATCGGATCAATCTCAGAGCCGGAATCAGACAGGAGAGCGGGATGGTCAAATATGCGGATGGCAGGCCGGCGGGCGATCTCACCTTGCGCACGCTTGCCATGCCCTCCGACGCCAATGCCGCGGGTGACATTTTCGGCGGCTGGGTGATGGCGCAGATGGACCTTGCCTGCGGTATCCGCGCCGCCGAGCGCGCAAGGGGCCGCGTGGTGACGGCGGCGGTTAAGGAGATGTCCTTCGCCAAGCCGATGAAGATCGGCGACACGCTTTGCGTCTACACGCAGATCATGCGGATCGGCCGCACGTCGATGACACTCAAGGTCGAAGCCTGGGCGCAGCGCTATCTGCAGGAGCTGATGGAGAAGGTGACCGATGCCGACTTCGTCATGGTGGCGCTGGACGGCACCAACCGGCCGACGCCGATCCCGCCGGAATGATATAATTTCAACAGGAAGGTTGTGGCCTAGCCTTCCTGTTTCGATGCCGCATCGTAACGCGAGCGGGCCGCGTTGATGTGGAGCGTGTTCTGGCGCGCCCAGTCGGCAAGCGCGTTGACCGGCTCCTGGAGCTGGTGGCCGAGTTCCGTCAATTCATAATCCACGCGCGGTGGAATCGTCGGGAACACGGTTCGCGTGACAAAGCCGTCACGCTCGAGGCCGCGCAGCGTCGTGGTCAGCATCTTTTGTGAAATGCCGCCCACGGCGTGGCGCAACTCGCTGAAGCGCATCGGCCCGTTGCTGAGCATGCCGACCACCAGCACCGTCCATTTATCGCCGACCCGCTGCAGGATCTCGCTGATCGCCCGGCAATCCTCGCTGCGGTGAACGTGCCTTGGTTTCATGAAAGTGCCTCCTTGCGCAGGCGTTTGACAGTTACCTATATAGTGTCGGTATCTATTGTATACCAACAACCTTATCTGGAGAATATCATGTCCAAGCCGAAAATCGGCATCATTGTCGGCTCGACCCGCGCCAACCGCTTTGCCGACAAGCCTACCGAGTGGATTTCTGCGCTGGCGCGCGAACGGACTGACATCGAGGTCGAAATCGTCGATCTGCGCGACTATCCGATGCCCTTCTTCGAGGAAGCGACGTCGCCTGCCTGGGCGCCTTCGAAGAACGAAGTGGCGCAACGCTGGCAAAAGAAGATCGACGAGCTTGACGGTTTCATCATCACGGCGGCCGAATACAACCACGCGCCGACCGGTGTGCTGAAGAACGCCATCGACTATGCGGCGACCGAGTGGAACCGCAAGCCGGTGAGCTTTGTCGGCTATGGCGGAGTGGGTGGGGCGCGCGCTGTCGAACAGCTTCGCATGATCGCCATCGAAATGCAGATGGCGCCGACCAAGGCCGCCGTCCACATTCTGTGGCCGGATTATCTGGCAGTGACCCAGGGCAAGAAGCTGGCCGAGATCGACCATCTGAACCAGGGCGCCAAGGCCATGCTGGACGATGTCGCCTGGTGGGCCAGGGTGCTGAAGGCTGCCCGCGAAGCCGATGCCGTGCAGGCGCAAGCTGCGTAAGCAGCAGCAAATCCTCCCAGGAGCAAAGGGGCGGCGCTTGCGTCGCCCTTATTGTTTTGAAGGTAGCGTCTGGCCCCGGCATTTGCCGAGGCGCATGATGCCGTGCGAAGCTTCACTGGTCCGATGATGCTGGAGCGAGGTCACTGTTCCTTGAATCGTTATCTCGCTCTAAGATTTTGTTTTTGAAGCATGATCTTGTCCGGAAAATCTGCAACTTTTCGGGATCATGCTCGCAGGAGGCGAAGATGGCTTCAGGACCGGCAGCGAAAAAGCCCTTCAAGGACATCACCGAATGCGACGGTGCCTGCCACTGCGGGGCCGTGCGTTTTCATGTCCGCCTGAGCGATGGCTTGCACAGTGCCCGCCGCTGCTCATGCTCCTATTGCCGCATGCGGGGCGCGGTGGCCGTCACCGCAAGGGTCGGAGACATCGAAATCCGCCAGGGCGAAGAAATGCTCACCCTCTATCAGTTCAACACCATGACGGCGAAGCACTATTTCTGCTCGCGCTGCGGCATCTACACCCACCATCAGCGCCGCTCGAACCCGAATGAATATGGCGTCAATGTCGCCTGCCTGGAAGGCATCAGCCCCTTCGACTTCGAGGAAGTGCCGGTGAATAACGGCATCGCCCACCCTTCCGATCACGGCGGGGAGGCGGGGTCGGAGCTGGCGGGCGTGCTGAAATTCATTCCGTCTATGTGAGGGGCTCGGCACGCCGCATGCTTACGACAATCACTCGTCAGGCCCTGACTCGGACCAAAGCCCCCGACATTCGGATCTGAGGGCCTCAATGGCTTCGGCGGCTGCCCTTCGATCCATCAGCAGCATCTCCGCCGCGTAGCGGAGCTCTTCAGGGTTCTGCAGGCGGTTTATTGCCCAAACCAGTTTGCGCTCGATATCCGCCCCATATGCATGCGTGGCCTTTTTCACTGCGCTGTCGGGAATACCTCCATAGATTTGGATGAGCTTGCCCAAGTCTATCGCATCGCGATAGCCCACGCTCCGGTCCATGCAGCGGTCCGCATTGGCCAGAAGCTTCTCTGCAAACATATCCGGGACAATCAGCGTCGGTATGTTCAGAGCTGGGTCCATTTCACCTTCGACATCGATCCTCGCCTCACGCACGATCTCCACCTTGATGGGCAGTTCCCGGTAGATCAGAAACATCCTGATGCCGTATTGGTCGATACGGGGATCCCGGGCGCTCACAGCCTCTCGGGGAAAGAATGCCCTCGACCCCATGCGGACGGCCGCATTGCGGAGCTCCCTATAGCCTTCTGCATGGGAACAGAGAAAATCCAGATCAAGGGACCGGCGGTATTCGCCCAGCCTGAGAACGATGGCCGTGCCGCCACCGAACCAGCACTTGCTGTCCAGAAGAAACTGCCCGTCCGTGCGCCCAAGCAGGTCTGCTATGATCTGGTGTTCGGGTCGGGAGAATGTCATCCGGACTACCTTGCTGCGGGAAACCATGTCGTAGCAGGATGCACGGGCTAACGGCAAAGAAGATTCAGATGAGGCCGAAGCCGTGCCCGTATTTCTTCCCGAGTTTGCGGATCAGGCTGGCCTCGCGATCGGTCAGATGCTCCCGATCAACGAAACGCCAGTTGCGCTCGTAAAGCGCAAATGCCTCGTCGGCGGCGAGCGGACGACGCGGATCACGGTTCCAGGCTAGCTTGTTCAGCTCGGGAAACTTTGCAGGAATGATCTCGTTGCCGTCATGTCCCATAGCAACGCCTATATAGGCTGGAGCGGCAGGAAATTCAAAGCGCTCGGTGCCATCGGCTGCCGCGCTGCAATCACCTGACCGCCTTGCGGTGCGGGGTGGCAAGGCGCGCGGCCATGACCTTGTCGATGCGGCGGCCGTCGAGGTCGACCACCTCGAAGCGCCAGCCTTGCGCGTCCACGCATTCGCCCGTCGCCGGCAGGTGATGCATATGCGACAGCACATAGCCGGCGACGGTTTCGTAGTCTCGGCTTTCGGGCAGGTCGATGCCGAGCACGTCCGCCATTTCGTCGGCCTGCATGTAGCCGGCAAGCAGCCATGAACCGTCATCGCGCTGGATGGCGTTTTCCTCCTGGTCGCCGGCTTCCAGATCGGCGCGGAAGACGCCGGTGATCGCCTCCAGGATGTCGGCAGGGGTGACGATGCCTTCGAAATGACCATATTCGTCATGGACGAGGGCGACAGGCACTTCCGACTGCTTGAGGGTTGCCAGCACGTCGAGCGCGTCGGCCTGGTCGTGGACGATGGGAGCGGTGCGGACATTCTTGCGCGGGTCGAGGTTGCGCCCGGCCAGCATGTCGGCAAGAATCTCGCGCGTCTGCACGACACCGACCATGGCGTCGACGCTGCCTTCGCCGGCCGGCAGGCGCGAATGCGGCGTTTCCATCAGCAGTTTGCGCACCGTCGCCTCATCGGCGTCGAGATTGAGCCAGTCGACCTCGGTGCGCGGCGTCATCACCGCACGCACGGCGCGGTCGCCAAGGCGCATGACACCGGCGATCATGCGGCGCTCGTCGGATTCAATGGTGCCGTGATGCTCGGCCTCGGCGACCAGCATCTTGATCTCCTCGTCGGTGACCTTTTCCTCGCTTTCGCCGCGCTGGCCGAGCAACCACAGCACGCTGCGGCCGGAAATATCGAGCAGCCAGACCAGTGGCGCACCGATGATGGCCAGCACATTCATGGTCGGCGCGACGCGGCTTGCCACCGCCTCGGGATTGCGCAACGCGATCTGCTTGGGCACCAGTTCGCCGATGATGAGCGAGCCATAAGTGATGAGGGCGACCACGATGCCGACGCCGAGCGGGGCGGCAACGTTCTGCGGCATGCCGAAGCCGGCCAGCGTCTGCGAGAGGCGCAGGCCGAGCGTTGCGCCCGAGAAGGCGCCCGACAGCACGCCGACCAGCGTGATGCCGATCTGCACGGTGGACAGGAATTTTCCGGGATTGGAGCCGAGTTCGAGCGCGCGGGCAGCACCCTTGACGTGGCGGTCTACCATCGTCTTCAGGCGCGCCGGCCGAGCGGAGACGATCGCCAGTTCCGACATGGCCAGAAGGCCGTTCACACAGATGAGGACGGCCACGATGGCGATTTCAACGTAAAGCATGATCGCTCAATAGCATCAGCGCGGTAAGCTCGAAAATAGCAAAAAGCAATGGGATGGATCGTGGCAGCTTATACTGGGTGACAAAAATTCCGCGCCGGGTCATCGGCTGAGGGGCTGCAGGATGCCGATGCGCACCATGCCGTCGGTGAAATAGGGATCGCCTTCGCCATTGCGCCCGGAGCGAGTGGGGCCGATGCCCTCGACACCGGCGCTGGAGGCAAGCATATCGGCCATGGTCAGTTCGCCGATCACAAGGTCGCGCTCGGCATCGATGTCGGGGCCGATATGATGGGTGATCTGGCCGGTATCGTGGCTCAAGCCGACGCCGCGATCGAAGCTGGCCGCACCGAGCCAGAGCGGCCTGTCACCGGCCGAGACCTGCCAGAAACGGACGTGATGGCGCTGGTCGGCGCTGCGGCCGACCGGTTTTTCAAAGGCGAGATCCTGTTTGCGCCCTTCAAACAAGAGCGTACTGACCGGGGCATCTTCATAGGGCCGGTCGAAAAGCACGCTTTCGCCGATCTCCAGGCTGGAGCGCCAGGTGATGGCATCGGCAGCGTTCCACTTTGCCACGGCGAAGGCGTGCATGACCTCGGCCCTGGAGCCGACCAGCCCGACATTGATCGGATCGCCGGGGATGCCTTGTACGGTCGTGGTTCGCATCTCCTCGGGAAGGAGATCGAGCCCATGGTCGCGGTATGACCAGAATTCCGGCACGATGAGATAGGCCAGGCCGACATAGATCAGCCCGACCGCCAGGAAAAGGCCGGCGGTGCGCCTGGGCAGGTTGCGTCTTCGCATGGCTTGCGACCGGGTTGCCAGGAGAGATTACCCCACTTTCAGGGGAGATGCTCACTTGCAGGCAACATAGCCGTTCTTGCGTGGCATGATGTCGAAATGGAAATGGTTGCGGTGGTCGTAATTATAGCCGGGGCCAAGCACGGTGGTGAAATAGTCGCAGCCATCGGCGCGCACATTGTTGAGGAAACTGCGCTGGCGGAAGGAAAACCAGCCCGGCTTGCGCACATCGATGTCGCGGCCATTGTTCAGCTCGATGCGCATGACATCGAGCGCATTGCCGACCGAATGCTGCGAGGGCGTGCGCGAGCGGGCGATGCGGCGGCAGGAGTAGCTCGATCCCTGATGGATGGTCTTGACGCCGGAAAGATATTTCCAGCGCGCGGTGGGCACCAGTTCCTTGCGGGTCCAGCGGGCGAAGGTGGCAGCCATGCGGCAGCTCAACGTCGCTGCGGGCTTCATCTTCACGCTGCCGATGGCGGAGACTTTGACCGGGTGATCGATGCCGCAGGTCGGCCCGTCCCTGATCGGGGCGAGGTCCTGGAAGGTCACGCCAAGGCGCTTGAGATCGTTGCGGCAGGCGATTTCGTCGGCCGGCACGGATGCGGAAGGCTCGGCCGGCCGGTCGAGGCGCGGATAGGCGACCATCATCGGGTTCGACGGCACCAGTGTCTGCAGCCCGCGCGTCTGCGGTGCCGCTTCAGGCTGGGCAGGGGATGACGGCATCACCGCGGCCTGGACGGGGGCGGGTGGCGCCTCGGGCTGAACCACCGGCGCGGAGGGCAGCGCGGTGACTTCCACGGGTGCCGGAGGTGTGGCGAAGGTTTCCACCGGCTCGGGCGGGATCGTGGCGACCTCCACCGGAGCCGAGGGGATTGCTGCCGGCGGCAGGGCTGCAGGCGGCGCCACATATGCAGGCTGGATGGCGGCGGTGGACGTGCCGACATCGACTTCCGGGCGCAGGTTCATCAGGCTGTCGGTGGTGCAGGAACTCAGCAGCAGGACAGTACAGCCACAGGCAAGCGCGCGCAGGGTGCTGCGCCGTCGCGCCCATGCGGGGGCTGTCCGATGTGCTGCCTTCATTGCCGGATTTCCTATCCCTGACGGAGCAAGGATAGGCAGCAAGGGTAAAGGAAAGATCAGCGCATAAGTTTACGCCTGTGGCGGCCAGGCCGAGATTGGTTACTGGCAGAAGGTGCCGCCATTGCGGCGCGGGGCGAGGTCGAGATGGAAATGCCGTTCATGGTCGGCATCGCTGCCGGGGCCGAGCACGGTCTTGAATGGCCCGCAGGCGGCCTTGCGCAGCCGGGCAAGAAACTTCGCCGTTTTTTCATCGGGCGTCGGTCCGACGTCGATCGCGGTGTTGTCGGTCAAGGTGAATTGGGCAATGTCCAGCGCATTGCCGAAGGCATGTTCGGACAGCTTGGCTGAGCCATTGCGCGGCCGGCAGACATAGGTCGAGGCCTGGCTGATGGATTTCAGCCCGGCGCCATAGGTAGATTTGGCGTCGGGGGAGACGACGTCCTGGGCAAAGCGCGCCGCCGTCTCGGCCAAAGCGCAATTCATCAGGGCGTCCGGCTTGATGCCGATCTTGTCGCCGAGTGCCTTCACCGCAATCGGCCAGGGCAGGGCGCAGCCGGCGGCGTCCTTCTCGGGCGGATGCTCGGTGAACTCGACGCCGAGTGTGCGCAGGCGTGCCCGACACGCCTTTTCCGCGGCCGGCATGGTTGCCGCGCGCGGCGCATTGGAACGCGGATCGGGAGGCGCAGGCGGCTTCTTCTCGTCAGCCTGGTCCGATGGCGGCGCAGGTTCTTCCGGGGTCTTATTGTCGGGGCGCGGTTCGGGCACTGGCACTTCGCCCAGCCTTTGCGGGGGAAGATTGCCGGCCGCTGGCGGGTGCACATAGGGAACGGGCACCGTTTGCGGCAGCGTAACGGGTGTGGCCCACGCCGCGTCCGCTCCAAGCAGCAAGGCAGTCAGCAAGGGCAGGAAGATCGGCGGCAGGCGGCGGGGAGGCGAAACCATCGCCCGGCAACGGCGGTGGTGCGGCTCTGGTTGCAGCCGCTGCAATCACGATCGGTGACAGGTGATAATGTCAACCGCGGTCGTTGAGGCGGCGGTCCCAGTTCTCGACGGTACGGGTGGCGATGCGGCGTGCGGCAAGCTCGCGCCATGAGGCGGCGAGTTCGGGCAGGCCGGCGAGTGCGGCGAGCGCCTCCATGTCGAGCGTGCTTGTGTAGAGAAGCCCGATGACGCGGGCGAGCGGCCATTGCGGCTGCGGCCGACGCTGGAGCACAAGCGGATCACCGGGGCTGGCGGAGCCTTCTTCGAGTACCCGATAATACCAGCCGGTACGCCCGCTTTTCTGGACGCGGTAGGCCATGTCGTCGCGCCCGAAACGGGCGTTGAGCCGCCAGCAGGGCTGCCGTCCCTGGCTGACCTGAAGCAGGCTGCTGCCCAGCCGGTATATGTCGCCGATGCAGATGTCGGCCTCCGTCATGCCCAGCGTGGAGATGTTTTCACCGAAGGCGGGCGCGGCAGCGGCGATGCCATCATCCAGCCATGCCGCGTAATGGTCGCGCGGATAGTGGTGAAGCGCTTTTTCCGGGCCGCCGTGATGGCGGGTGTCGCCCTGATGGTCGCCGGCAATGCCGAGCCTTGTCACGGCCTGCGGGCCGCCGACCGGCCGCTTGTCGATGCCGCTTGGCACCTTGCGGGATCCCAGCGGCGCAAGGGCGCCGATGTAGAGGGCGTCGACGGTAGATGCTGTCGTCGCGCGCGCCGCAACCGTGTCATGCGCCAATGGCTTGCAGCCCTTCTTCCAGCCAGTCCCCGAGCATCGGCATGCCTAACAGGTATTTGGCAGTGTGGCGATTGTCACGTTGCCGCGCCTCGTTGAGCGCGTCGGCCCATTCGGAGGCGTCGTAGTCGCCGCGCCCGATCCACATCAGGGCGACCAGTTCGGAGGCCTCATCGACATTGAGATCGTTGATCAGCGCGCGCAATTCGCGGGTCAGGAGATTTTCGGACTTCTCCTCGGCAAGGCCGTCATGATGGTGATTGTCGCGCGTATCGCCGTCTAGCTCGACCTCATGCTCGCCGCCATCGACATAGTCCTCATTGACAGCCGCACTGATGGCATTCGCCTTTTCAATGAAGAGGCGAACCGTGTCCGGTCCGATCGAAAGTTCCCAACTCCGTTCGCGCCGTGGCTGCACGCGGATTTCCTCCTTCCGGTGTCGGAATGATAGCCTATTTGCAGGCCACGTCACGCCCCTGTTTGTTTCACCGGGTTTTGCGCGGGCATCATTGACAGAAGATGCGGACGGCCTGAAATGGCGGCGGTCCCCTCCTGTAACGGTTTTCCCCGAATGGCTGCGCTGCTCTCGCCGAAAGTCCTGCCGATCCTGATGCTGGTTGCCTCGAATGTCTTCATGACATTTGCCTGGTACGGCCATCTGAAATTCAAGGGATCGGCGCTTTATGTCGTTGTGCTGGTAAGCTGGACGATCGCCTTCTTCGAATATTGGCTGGCGGTTCCGGCCAACCGCATCGGCTCGCAGGTCTATACGACGGCCGAATTGAAGACGATGCAGGAAGTCATCACGCTTTCGGTCTTCGCCGTGTTCTCGGTGGTCTATCTGAAGGAGGCGCTGACCCTCAACCACCTGCTCGGCTTTGCCCTGATTGCCGGCGGTGCCGCGCTGATCTTCAGGGCGTGAGGGTCGAGCGGCGCGACAGTACCGCAGGCAGGACCTCCACCGCGAGGATGGCGGCAAAGATCAGGCCGCAGCCGAGGAAGCCGCTTGCCGGCAGGCGCTCGCCAAGCAGCAGGGCGCCGAACAGGCCGGCAAAGACGGCCTCCGACGACAGGAAGATCGCCGCCTGCGGGGCGGTGGTGTAGCGCTGGCCGACGACCTGGAGCGTGAAGGCCGCCCCGCCCGAGAAGATGCCTGCATAAAGGATTTCCGGCAGCGCCAGCCATACCGCCATCCAGTTGATCGGTTCGATGGCGATGGCGACCGCCAGGCCGATCGTGCCGCAGACGGCGAATTGGGTGACGGCAAGCGTGACCGGCCGGCCCGTGGGCGCGGCCGAGCGGCCGATGAAGATGAGTTGCAGCGCGCAGAAGGCGGCTGCCGCGACGTTGAGCCAATCGCCGACCGAGAAAGCGGTGAGCGCGCCGCCGGAAAGCAGCCAGATGCCGGCCATCGCGGTGATTGCGCTTGGCCAGACCACCGGATGCGGAAAGGTGCGGAACAGGATGACGGCAAAGAGCGGCACCAGCACGACATAGAGCCCGGTGAGGAAGCCGGCATTGGTGACAGTGGTGGTCAGCAGGCCGATCTGCTGCACGCTGGAGGCCGAAAACAGCAACAGGCCGATCCAGGCGAATGCGAGCCAGTTCGTTTTCTGCAGCTTGACTGGAGCATTGCGCGCCTCGCGCAGGGCGAAAGGCAGGATCACCAGTGTTGCCAGCAGGAAGCGCAGACCGGTGAAGAAGAACGGGGTGATCGCATCCATCGCCGTGGACTGGGCGACGAAACCCATGCCCCACATGGCGCCGGCGAGAAGCAAGACGAGATTTGCCTGAAGTCTGTTCATTTCAAAGGTCTGACGGGAGGACGTTGCGGGCCGTCATAGCATCAGGACGCAGGGCCGCAAGGGCCAGCGCGCTGCCCTCATTGGCGCTGCCGGCGCAGCCCGCGAAGGCAGGGGGATGCAAACGACAAGGGCGGCGGAGCCGAAGCCCGCCGCCCGCTCTGGCGAATGCCGGGGGTGATGACCCCTGAAGCCGTTATCAGTTGCTGCCGCCGAGAACCCGGGGGCTGACCTGCTGGAGTGAAGTCGCGCCGATCGCGGCAGCCGAGGAATAATCCGCAGCGCCCGGAACATTGACAATGACAGTGGCGGGAGCGGCGTCGCCGAAGCGGGCCGGTTCAACTGCGCTCGTTGCGAGCGTGATGCCAGCGGCGTTCTCGATCACCGAGACGGGGGCGGCATCCTGATGGGCATAGGCCGAGCCGGCGGTGGCAAGTGCAATAGCGAGGGTCAGTGCGATCTTGGTCATGATGGTCTCTCCTTGGTTCTTTCGGTTCAAATCTTTCCGGACCGTTGTTCGTCGTCCGATGAGTTGGATATATGTGAACGATATTTTTAAATCATCATCAAAAATGTGAACAATGCGTCGCTAAAACGCCGCGATAGATTTCAGTGACGGCGAAGGAGGGTGGGATGGGTCCCGGATACGCTGCTGGCTCACGCTGCGCAGCGTTCCGGGATGACGTGGGAGACGTACCGTTCGTCATCCCGGAAGCCGGAGTGTAGCGGAGGTTATCCGGGACCCATTCCTGGGACGTGGCAGATGTAGACACCGGAAAGCAGGCAACGCTGTCGTTTCCGATCAAGGAGCCCCGGAGGGTCTTGTCTGGGGCAAGCTCAGGACAGGCCCTACGGGGAGGTGGAAGCAGCGCTATCGGATCACGGTTTTTTGCACGGGCGGGCACGTCGTTCCTGATGAAAGCCGACCGGCAAAGGGGTAGGCTCCCGCGCGGGAGCAGCTGAGGAGGATTTGTCATGCATGCCCGTTTTGCCATCCAGGCCGCCGGCCTTGTTCTTGTGGTGCCGCTGCTGGCGGCGCCTGTACTTGCAGCCGATTCCGGCGGCGATCCCGTGCCGGTGTGCAAGGCTGGCCAGGTCTATGACAAGGCGACCAAGAAATGCGTCGTGCAGCAGGGCGGCGGCGTGATCGACGACGAGAGCCTGTATGAAACCGGGCGCCAGCTCGCGCTCGCCGGCCGCTATGGCGAGGCGATAGAGGTGCTCAGCCTTGCCGCCAACAAGGCCGATCCGCGCATCTTGAACTATCTTGGCTATGCTCATCGCAAGCAGGGGCGGGTGCTGGTCGGGCTCGGCTATTACGAAGAAGCGCTGAAGGTGGACCCGAACTATACGCTGGTGCGGGAATATCTGGGCGAGGCGCATTTGCAGCTTGGCGATTTGGCCAAGGCACGCGAGCAACTTGCAGAAATCGAAAAGCGCTGCGGCACGAGTTGCGAGGAATATGCCGATCTGTCGGAGCAGATCGACGCCTTCGTAAAGACCAAAGGCTGATCTCGGGCCAGATCGGCTGTCAATCGGGGCGCGACAGGCGGATGATGGCGCCGTCGCTTTCGTCGGTGAGCAGCCAGACCGCGCCATCGGGCGCGACGTTCACGTCGCGGATGCGGCCGAAGGCGCCGTCGAGCATACGCTCCTCGCCGACGATCTTGCCCTGGTCGTCGCGGTCCAGCCGCGCCAGCAGCGCGAATTTCAGCGAGCCGACCAGAAGATCGCCCTTCCACCCGGGGAACATGTCGCCCTGGTAGCTGGCGAGGCCTGACGGCGCGATCGAGGGGTCCCAATAATAAAGCGGCTGCTCATAGCCTTCGGCTTGCGTGCCCACGCCGATCTTGAAGCCGGAATAGTGGCGGCCATAGGAGATGACCGGCCAGCCATAGTTGCGGCCTGCCTGCGGCTGGTTGACCTCGTCGCCGCCACGTGCGCCATGTTCGACGGTGACCAGGCTTCCGGTGAGCGGGTCGAGGGTTGCGCCCTGGACGTTGCGGTGACCCTTGGACCAGATTTCGGGCAGGGATTTCGAGCCGTCGGGCGAGGGGTTGTCGGCGGGGATGGAACCGTCTCCATTGATGCGCAGCACAGCGCCGGCGCTGTCTTGCATATCCTGGGCGCGGTCGCCGTCGCCACGGTCGCCGGTGGTGATGAACAGGCTGCCGTCACGCCCGAAGACCAGGCGCGAGCCGAAATGATGCGATGTGCCCGTCTTCTTCGCCATGGAGAAGATAACCTCGACCTGGTCGAGACGGGCGCTGGCGCCATCGCGCTGCAGCTTGGCACGGGCAACCGCCGTGCCCGCGCCGCCCTCGCCCGGCTGCGAGAAGCTGAAATAGACCAGTTTGTCGGATACGAAATTGGGCGAGGCGACAATATCCAGCAGGCCACCCTGACCTTCGGCAACCACTTCCGGCACGCCCGGCAGCGGTTCGGAAAGCCCGTCTTGCGACAGGATACGGATACGCCCCGGACGCTCGGTGACGATGGCGTCGCCGTCGGGCAGGAAATCGAGACCCCAGGGATGTTCGAGGCCGTCCGTGAGGGTATCGGCCTGGACTTTTCCGGTTTCGGTATCGAAGACACGCGGTTCGGCCTGGGCGGCCGTGCCTGGCACTGAGGTTAGCACGGCACAGACAAGGGAAGTGGCTACGGCTTTCGTCGTTTTTCTCATTCCTTCGACATAGGTTATCCGCCGTTCGGGGCAAGCTCAGGAAAGCGTTTCCGCGATCCTGGCAATCACAAGCAGGTGAAGCCTGATTTGAAGCTTGTTTGAAAAGCCTGTTTTTTTGACGTGAAAATCGCGGTGAAGCTCGCTATATTGAACGGAAGTATGTGAGCGGTTCCCGTAGCTGAGGCTGCCGGGCCGTTTTCTTTTTATGTTCAGGCAACACCGCTCGACAGGGGCGGCCCTGATCGTTTTGAGGAAAGGCCGATTTCATGAATAAGGTCCCGATGACCGCCAGTGGCTTCGATACACTCAAGGAGGAGCTGCGCTGGCGCCAACAGGACGAGCGTCCGCGCATCATCGAGGCAATTTCGGAGGCGCGCTCGCATGGCGACCTTTCGGAGAATGCGGAATATCACTCCGCCAAGGAAGCGCAGAGCCTGAATGAAGGCCGCATCAACGAACTGGAGGACCTGATTGCGCGCGCCGAAGTGATCGATATTTCCAAGCTGTCGGGCGAAAAGATCAAGTTCGGCGCGACCGTGAAGCTGGTCGACGAGGACACCGAAGAGGAAAAGACCTACCAGATCGTCGGCGACCAGGAAGCCGATGTGAAAGCCGGCCGCATCTCCATTTCATCGCCGATTGCGCGTGCGCTGATCGGCAAGGAAGTAGGCGAATCGATCGAGGTCAACGCACCCGGCGGCCCGCGCGGCTATGAGGTGGTGCAGGTCCAGTTCATCTAGGCCTTGGACCGAAAAGTGGCATCCGGTTTTCGGAACAATCCAACGACTTTAGGGACAGGAAAGTGACTGTCCCCAACGACGGCGGCCACCCGATCGCTGCGGCCGGACGACGACAGGTCGTGGATATGAGCCGCATCGAGGTGGTCGCGCCCAATTTCAAGAAGCGGCTGTCGGGCGTGACCAGCACGATCATCCAGCTTGTGCCGCTGCAGGCACGTATGCTGGGGATTGCCACGCTTGGGCCGGGATTGCCGGAGAGCCTGCCCAAAATCCGCTGGTGGCAGGTGCCGCTACTCCTGAAGCGGCCGCAATCGGGCCGCAAGCGCATCTGGCATGCACGCCGCAATGTCGAGATGCTGGCCGGGCTGGTGTTGAAGGCGATCTTCCGGGCACCGCTGCTGCTCGTCTTCACCTCGGCCTCGCAACGCCGTCACAAGCGTTGGACAAGGTTCCTGATCAGGCGCATGGACGGCGTGATCGCCACCAGTCGCAAGACGGCGGCCTATCTCACTGTGCCCAATACGGTGGTGATGCATGGCATCGACACCGTGAAATTCGCCCCGCCGCCGGATCGGGATGCCGCAGTCGAGGCGGTCGGGCTCGAGCGCGTGCGAAACTATGTCGGCTGCTTCGGCCGGGTTCGCCACCAGAAGGGGACCGACCTGTTCGTGGACGCGATGATTGGGCTGCTGCCGTCACGGCCGGGCTGGTCGGCTGTCATCGCGGGACGCGCGACCGCGCAGCATGCCGCCTTCGAGCAGGAGCTGAAGGCGCGGGTTGCCACGGCCGGGCTCTCTGAGCGCATATTGTTCGTGGGCGAGCACAGCGACATTGCGCGCTGGTACAAGGCGTTGGCGCTGTTCGTGGCGCCGCAGCGCTGGGAAGGGTTCGGGCTGACGCCGCTGGAGGCGATGGCCACCGGCGTGCCGGTGGTGGCGGCCGATGTCGGCGCCTTTTCCGAACTGATCGAGGAGGGTGTGACCGGGCAGGTGATCCCGCGCGACGATCTTGCGGCGATGACAAAGGCCGCCGGCCGCCTGATGGACGACGATGTCAAAAGAGACGCAGCGGGGAGGGCTAGCCTGGAGCGGGCAAGCAAGCTATTTGCCTTGCAGGGCGAAGCTGAGGCGATCGGGGCATTCTACCAAAAGGTCTGGAGTACCGGTTGATGTATGCGGAAGCCTTCATTATCCACCTTGCACGCGCGCAGAAGCGCCGGCCGCAGGTCGATGCGCTGAAATCGTCGCTGCCCTTGCCTGTCCATATCGTCGATGCGGTGGATGGAGCCGTCATGACCGACGCGCAGGTCGCCGCCGTTTACCGACGGGAAATCCACCGCCCGCGCTACCCATTCGAACTGCGCAAGGGCGAGATCGGCTGTTTCCTGTCGCATCGCAAGGCGTGGCAGGAAATCGTGGACCGGCAGCTCGATGCCGGCCTGATCGTGGAAGACGATGTCGAGGTGGATGCGAAGCTGTTTCCTACGGTGCTGGCCATGGCGCTCGGCAATATCCAGCCCGGCGACTTCATTCGTTTTCCGCGCCGCGATGGCACGGACAAGGGCGTGCGGATTGGCGGCGAGGAAACCAGGCCGCTCTGCCAGCCCATGCAGGCGGGCCTCGGCACACAGATGCAACTCGTCGGACGTCAGGCCGCGATCGAGTTGCTGAAGGCAACCGAGCGGTTCGATCGCCCGATCGATACGACCCTTCAGATGCGCTGGCTGAGCAATGCACGCGTCCTGGCCGCGATGCCGGTCTGTATCCGCCAGATCGACCACCTGCTGGGCGGGACGGTGATCCAGCAAAAAACCAAGCCGCTGGGTGAGGTGCTATCACGCGAAATCAGGCGGGCATGGTACCGGCTTTCGGTGCGGGTCGCTAATGCGGCGGTGGCCCGATAGATGAAGCGGTCGGTCCGATGCCCTAAACACCGAATTCGGTAAGCAATTTCGCCAAGGGCGAGCCGTGGGGCGGAACGGTTTTCTTGAGTTCCTTCAGGGCCTCGTTCCATAAGTGGATGGTCACGGTTCTTTCCGTCAGCACGTTGTCAAGCGATGCGGCCGGATCGAATATGCTTTGAGCATGCCTGAACCTCAGCGGATAGAAAACGTCCCGGGGCTTGGCTTTCCTGAAAAGGCCGTGCTTGCGCGCCAGGGCAGTGATGGCAAGGGGCCCGTAGGTTCCCCACGGAAGATCCGCAGGCCCGAAGTTTCGCCCAAAAACTCCTCCGACCTTCAGCGGCAGCGCATATTTCAGGCGGGTCCAGCGTGGAATGAAGTTTTCTCGAAACAAGCCGGCAAGCTCGGTGGTGATCGGCAACCCCGCCTCCAGATAGAGGATTGCCCCGTTTATCTTGCGCTTGTTCTCCATCCCGAAGAGGGAATCGCTATCGATCACGAGGGGTTTTAAGCAGACCACGTCGAGATCGGACCACAGGCCTGCTCCGGTCTCTTGCAGACGATAACGGAAGTAGTCGGAGGCAAGCGCGAATGAGCCGGTTTCCTGATGCCGCAGGGCTGCCATCAATTCATAGGGGACCGTGGTTTCCGCTTCTGCGAGCTCGACCTTACTGGGCAAGCCTTGAATGTCGCCATAGGCGTGGACCCTGACGCGGTGGCCGTTCCCCAGGAAGGAGGCAATCGACAGATGCTCGATCCGCCCGAGCGAATTGCCGATCCAGAGCATGTTGACGACCGGAGCAGTGCTCATTCCGTGGCGCCCTGGCTGGTCCGGGCGAACTGGCCGCGCCAGGCAGCGATCTCTTTTTCGGGAAGCTTGATTGCCAATCGAGGCCAGTTGTCGAGATGTTGTTCGAGGGCGTCCATGTTGCCGCGCTCGATCACCGGAAGATCGAAGTCACGGGCCATCTCCCTTGCGCGGTTGTCGACGCTTAAAATAAGCGCCCGGCGTTTCTTTTGCAGCGCTCTTATGCCCGCATGAAGGCGCGTGCCGACAAAATCCACCGGCGGGTTGGCCGACAGGACATTGTCGAACGCGCCAAGGGAAGGATTGACCATTTCCAAACCGGAAATGTCGAGCTCGCGGACATATTGAAGGTCTCCCGCCCCCTGAATCCAGATCAGGACACGCTTGTAACGCGTCTTCAGGATTTCCAGCATGGCGCGGTCGTGGCCAGGCGCCTTGCGATAGTCCGTTACGGTCGTGACGACGGTTTCGGGCCGGTCGGAGACATGGGTCGGGCCCAGGTCTCCAAGTTGCCACAAGGTGGGGCAGCCGGTGTTGACAACGCGTTCACGCCCGCACGACTGAAGCTGGCGGACGGAATAGGAATCGCGCAGCGAGTGAAGCGCGCGGCGTGACAGCAGCCGGTCGTAGGCAAAACGCGCCCGCCAGTCGGGTGGCGACTGGTAGTCGGTCCAGCCGGTCCCCAACAGCACCAGCTTCCTGTCGCTGGCGATAAGGTCGCGAAGACGAAGCTTCCACTGGCGCTTGCGCGACCAGTGGGAAAAGAGAAGATTGGTTCCGCCTGCGAAGATATGATCCGCCTTTCTCAAAAGGCGCCGGCCGTGCTTTCCGATCTCGCCATGCGTCGGCACGTTGAAGAGAAACGCTTCCGGGAAGAGCGCCGTGATTTCGGTCCGGACCGCCTCCATGATGATCTGATCGCCCAGATTGGGCGAGCCGATTGCCGTGTCGAAGACAACGACGTTCATACGGGTGTCCCATCCATCGCCACCGCACCCTCGTCCTTGACCTGGCGGATGGTGAGCGCGGTGCGCACCGTATCGACATTTGGTGCGGAGGCGAGTTCCTCGATGACGAAGGTCTGGAAGCTGCCGAGATCGCTGGCGACGCAGTGGAGCATAAAATCGCTGTCGCCCGAAACCATCCAGGCCTGGCGCACGATCGGCCAGTGGCGGGTGCGGTCGGCAAAGGCCTTCAATTCCACCTCGGCATGGTGATGCAGGCCGACCAGGCAGAAGGCGACGACATCCATGCCGAGCGCAGGCCCGTTGAGCAGCGCTCGATAGCCGCGGATGATGCCGGCATCCTCCAGCCGCTTGACGCGCCGCAGGCAGGGCGGGGCGGAGATGCCGACACGGCGTGACAATTCGACATTGGTCATTCGGCCTTCCTCCTGCAATTCCTGCAGGATTTTCCAGTCGATCGCGTCGAGGTCGGCCTTGATCGTCATTTATCGGGGTCCAGGGGTGAGCGCTGAGGCGCAAGAATCTTTCGCGGCCGAGTAATAAACGATCAATTTGATTTCGTCAGGTCTCGAAATGCACTTCGCGATGTCGGCGGCAATCTTTTTCGCGGCGATGCATGGTGCGACAAGCTTTCCGGGGACGGTCGATTCGCCGCCTTGCTGCGGCGTCTGTCCCAACCTAAATTAGCCACGATATTTCGTTGCAACGCACAATGCGTTTTTCCGCTCGCGAAGGCTTTTCATGACCACGAAACATGCGCCTGTTCTCATCATCGGTTCCGGTCCGGCCGGTTATACGGCCGCAATCTATGCCGCGCGTGCCATGCTGAAACCGGTCCTGATGGCCGGGCTGCAGCAAGGCGGGCAGTTGATGATCACCACCGATGTGGAGAACTATCCGGGCTTTGCCGAGCCGATCCAGGGGCCCTGGCTGATGGAGCAGATGGCCAAGCAGGCCGAGCATGTCGGCACCGAGATCGTCAATGACCTGATCACCGAAGTCGATCTCGACGTGCGGCCGTTCCGGCTCAAGGGCGATTCGGGAACCCAATACACCTGCGATGCGCTGGTGATCGCCACCGGCGCTCAGGCGAAATGGCTCGGCATCCCGAGCGAGCAGACCTATATGGGCTTCGGCGTTTCGGCCTGCGCCACCTGCGACGGTTTCTTCTATCGAGGCAAGGATGTCGCGGTGGTCGGCGGCGGCAATACCGCGGTGGAGGAAGCGCTCTATCTGGCCAATCTCGCCAGGAGCGTGACGGTTATCCATCGGCGCAGCGAATTCCGTGCCGAGCGCATCCTGCGTGAGCGGTTGGCAAAGGCCGAAAACGTCAAGGTGATCTGGGATACGGTGGTGGACGAAATCACCGGAACGCCCGGCAAGCCGCCGCTGCCGCCATCGGCCAGCGGGTTGAAGCTGCGCAATGTGGTGACCGGTGCCGAGACGCTGCTGCCGGTGGACGGCGTGTTCGTGGCGATCGGTCATGCGCCGGCAGTGGAACTGTTCGTCGGCAAGCTCAAGCAGAAGCCGAACGGCTATCTGTGGACGGAGCCGGATTCGACACGAACCAGCGTGCCGGGCGTGTTTGCCGCAGGTGACGTGACCGACGATGTCTACCGCCAGGCTGTGACAGCGGCGGGCCTAGGCTGCATGGCGGCGCTGGAAGCGGAGAAATATCTGGCAGGCGTAGAGGTGCACCGCGAAGCGGCGGAATAGGCGACCGGCTCGTTAAAAGGCCGGCGGAACGAGGGGAACCATGGCACTGGACTGGGATAAGCTACGCGTGTTTCACGCCGCGGCGGAAGCCGGGTCGTTCACGCATGCCGCGGAGACGCTGCGCCTGTCGCAATCGGCGATTTCGCGGCAGGTGAGCGCGCTGGAGCATGATGTCGGCGTGCCGCTGTTCCATCGCCATGCTCGCGGCCTGGTGCTGACCGAGCAGGGCGAGATGCTGTTTCGCACGGCCCATGACGTGCTGATGAAGCTCGAATCGATCAAGACGCGGCTGACGGAGGCCAAGGACCGCCCTTCCGGCGTGCTGCGGGTGACCACGACGGTGGGCCTGGGTGCGGGCTGGCTGACCGAGCGGCTGCAGGAATTCCTCGAGCTCTATCCCGAAATCAATCTGCAGCTCATCCTGGCCAATGAGGAACTCGACCTGACCATGCGGCAGGCGGATTGCGCCATAAGGCTGCGCCAGCCGCAACAGCCCGATCTCATCCAGCGGCGGCTGTTCACGGTGCATTTTCACCTCTACGCCTCGCCCTCCTATGTCAGCAAATACGGCAAGCCGGCGACGATGGCCGACCTGAAGAAACACCGCATCGTCACCTTCGGGTTGCCGGTGCCGCCGCATCTGAGCGAGTTGAACTGGCTGGAGACGGTCGGCGATTTCGAGGGCGGCCAGCGCATCGCCAGCCTGCAGATCAACGATATATTGTCGATCAAGCGCGCCGTGCAGTCCGGCGCCGGCATCGCCATGCTGCCTGATTATGTGGTGAGCAAGGAGTCGGGGCTTATCCAGCTACTGGACGAGACCGAGGTGCCATCCTTCGACACCTATTTCTGCTACCCCGAAGCGATGAAAAATCAGGCCAAGCTCCATGTATTCCGGGATTTCGTCATCGCCAAGGCACGTAACTGGTCCTATTGAGTAGGCCAGCTGGACTAAAGCCTGCGTCATTTTGCATGGGAGGTTTGCAAGGAAGCTGCTTGTTTCTTGGGCAGGGGTAGCCCATATACCAATCATCTCCTGGGCGCGTTCCTCCTCCCATTAGCGCCCTAGAGTGTTCCCCTCTGGAGGTTTAGCCTTAATCGGCACTCCAACAAACTCAGCCGGGTCGTTTCGATCCGGCTTTTTTGTTGCCTGAATTCAGGCCTTTTTCCCGCTTGTCCCATTCTTTTGAGCCAGGGCTTTCCCGAGCCCGGAACGCGCGTGTCCAATTGGGCCACCACGGCTGTGCTTACCGGGCTTGATCGGGGATCGGATCGTTCCGAAAGCCGGAGTCTGTGCGTTGGCAGCACATTCCGGCACGCCCGTGATCCAGTCGCAATACCGGCAGCGTAACGGTGACTTGTAACCTGCGGTAACCTGCCGGGTGAGGCCGCCCGACTGCAAGATGGAAACAGGACGCGGCTTCGGGGCGGCGGGGGATGGGGGCATCACTCGCCGGACCAGGCTCAGGCAGCAGCCGCGTCCGACTGTTTGCCTTGGCCAAGGCCTGGCCTATATTCATGCGGCGGACCTGACGTGCTGCCTTCCTCCCCCATCCACTCCCGTGGGCGGCGGTACGGTCCGCAAAGAACGGCGCCCGGATTTCGATCCGAGCGCCGTTTTTCTATGTCCGTACGTGTTGCGCCGGTCAGGCGGCCTTGCCGTTGGCGTTCATGACATCATCGGCGAGGCGCCCGGTCAGCTCGGCCATATGGTCGAATCCGGCCTGGTAGCTGGCGACGCCAGCGGTGGCCGAACGCAGTTCGATGATGAGATCGCCGATCTCGGATTGCGGCATGGTTGCCTCCACTACATCCCAGCCAGGCCAGCCCGGCCGCGCATCGTAGCCGAGGATCTGGCCACGGCGCTGCGGCACGATGCCGGTGATCTTGGCGGTGGCATCGGAAGGGGTGAAGATCGACACCTTCATGATGGGTTCGAGCAGCACCGGCGAGCACGCTGCCATGCCTTCCTTCATCGCCAGCTTGGCGGCCATCTGGAAGGCCATGTCGGAGGAATCCACCGCATGATAGGAGCCGTCCGACAGGTTGACGGCGACATCCACGACCGGGAAGCCGAAGGGCCCCGACTTCAGATAGTCGCGAATGCCGGTTTCCACCGACTGGATATAGGTCTTGGGCACCACGCCGCCGGTGATGGTGTCGGTGAACTGGAAGCCGCTGCCGCGTGGCAGCGGCTTGATTTCCAGCACGACGTCACCGAACTGGCCGTGGCCGCCCGACTGCTTCTTGTGGCGGCCGCGCTGCTGGGTCGCCTTGCGGATCGTTTCGCGATAGGGGACGGCGGGTGCATGGCCTTCCACCGCGATCTGGTTGCGGCCTTCCAGCCGCTCCACGGTGACGCGCAGATGCATCTCGCCATGGCCCGACAGCACGGTTTCGCTGCTGTCCTGCTGGTGGCGCAGGCCAAGCGAAGGGTCCTCCTCGGACAGGCGCTGGAGGGCTGCCGACATCTTGACGTCGTCCTTGCGCTCCTTGGGGCGCAGCGCCATGGCATAGACGGGCTGCTGCGGCTGCATGTCGACAAGAGCTTCCATGCCCGAGCGGGAACTGGTGAGCGTCTGGCCGGTGCGAACGCTCTCCAGCTTGCCCAGCGCCACCGTGTCGCCGGCTTCGGCCGAGGCCTGCTTGGCCTGGTCCTTGCCCAGCATGCGGTAGATGCCTGAAACCTTGGCGGTGGCGCCGCCTGGGGCAAAGAGTTCGGCTCCGTCGGCAAGTTTGCCCGACAGGATGCGGCCGAGCGACAGCTTGCCGCCATGGGCGGTATAGATCGTCTTCATGATCTGGACAGTGGTGCCGGCGTCCTCCGGCACGCCGAGCCGCTTCCTCACCGCCTCAATGTCGGGCGCGTCGTGGCGGATCGCCTTCAGGAGCCGCAGCACGCCATTGCCCTTTTCGGCGGTGCCGATGAGGACGGGCGTGACCGACCCGTCGCGCAGATCGGCGGCAAGCCCGTCGAAAACCGTATCCTTCGGCGGCTCGATTTCTTCCAGCAGTTGCTCCATCAGCCCGTCATCGTGATCGGCCAACGTCTCCAGCATGGAGAACCGCGCCTCGATCTCGCGCGCCTTGTCGTCGCCGGGAATCTCGGCAATCTCGCTTTCGGCATATTCGCGGTAGACATAGGCGCGCTCGAGCGCCAGGTCGATCGAGCCGATGACGATGCCGTCCTTGCGCAGCGGAATCTGGCGCAGCAGGAGCGGCGCGCTGCTGGCCGGCTGTAGCATCTTCAACGTGTCGCGCACGCCCAAGGCCGCCTTGTCGATCTTGTTGAGGAAGAGGATGCGCGGCACGCCGAAATCGTCGAGCCTGCGCATGATGAGCTGCAGGGCCGGCACCTTCTTCTCGTCGGCCTCGGTCACCACGACGGCGAGATCGCAAGCGGCAAGCACGGGCTCGGCCTCGAAGGCAAATTCCACCGATCCGGGCAGATCGACGAAGGTCAGGCTGTCGCCCATGAAATCGGCGGTGGCGAAAGTAGCTTCCACGCTCATGGCATGGGCACGCGCCTCGGGCGTGTGATCGGCGACGGTGCTACCCGAAGCGACCGGGTTCTGGCGGGGGATGGCGCCCGTGCGGGCGAGAATGGCTTCAAGAAGGGTGGTTTTTCCGCTTGAAAAGGGACCGACGATGGCGATGCATTTCGGTCCCGTGCGTCTTCCTCCGGCGCGGCTTCCCATGATGCTGACCTCCACTCAGGCGTTTTGTCGCGAGCGGCGGCCGGCCTGCGGCCGTCGCGGGCGGGCTTGCTGGCGGCCCGCCTGGGAAGCATCGTCACACGGGTTTACGGGCGGGGCAAGGGGAATAGAGCCGGCGCAGCAAATCACGCCGAGAGTGCGCGCGGTTCCGGCGCGATGTCGAATTCGAGCCTGCGCAATTGCTGGTGCGGTGCGGGGCGGCTGATGTAGAACCCCTGGAAGCGGCTGCAGCCCGCCGCCCGGGCCAGCGCGAACTCCTCGGCGGTCTCCACGCCTTCGGCCACGATGGTCACGTTCTGCACCCGCGCGATCTGCGCCAGCGCCGAGACGAAGACTTGGGCGACGCGGTCGCTGGCGAGGCTGTTTATGTAGCTGCGGTCGATCTTGATGCTGTCGATCGGGAAGGTCTTCAGATAGTTGAAGCCGCAATGGCCGGTGCCGAAATCGTCGAGTGCGATGTGGAAGCCGAGGTTCCGCAGCGTTTCCAGCCGCGTCAGGATTTCCGGAGAGGCGGCTGTCGCCACCGTCTCGGTGATCTCGATGACGAATTGCGACGCCGAATGGCCGGTTTGAAGCAATACGCGCTCGAACATCGTCACCACGGCGTCGCGCTTGAGCTGCTCGCCCGAGACGTTGATGCTGATGCGCTTGCCGGGGAAATTGCCGATGTCGGCGCAGGCGCGCTTGAACACCCATTCGCCGACCATGTCGATCAGGGTGGAACGCTCCGCGATCGGGATGAACTCGGCCGGCGAGATGATACCGCGAACCTGATGCCGCCAGCGGATCAGTCCTTCGAGCGCCAGGGTAGAGCCTTCGGCGTCGACGATGGGCTGATAGTGTAGCTCCAGCTCGTTCAGGTAGACCGCGGCGCGCAACTCCCGCTCGATCAGGCGGCGATAGCGCTGGTCGGATTGCATCTCCTCATGGAAGAGGGTGGCGCGCCCGCGACCTTTGGCCTTGCTCTCATAGAGCGCGAGGTCGGCCAGCAGCATCAGCTCCGTCGTGTTCGAGGCATGCTCCGGGGCAAGCGCGACCCCGGCCGAAAAGCTGAGCGGGATGATCTTGCCCTCATAGGGCTTGCCGGTCTGGACCGCCTTCAGCAGATGCTGCAAGCGGTGACTGATGGCCGCCTCGTCGGCATGGGGGACGATGATGCCGAATTCGTCGCCACCGAGCCTGCCGACCGAACCCTCGCCGAACTGCTGGATGGCGGCTGCAACCAGTTGCACCAGCGCGAAATCGCCGAACTGATGTCCGAAGGAATCGTTGAGCTGCTTGAAATGGTCGAGGTCGAGCAGGATGAGTGCGGTGTCCGCCTTGCTGCGCAACCTCTCTTGCAGCGCCTGGAGGAAATAGCGGCGCGTCATCGAGCCGGTGAGCGTGTCGGTCGTCAGGAACCTGATCTTCTCCGCTTCCGCGGCGGCTGCGGATTTCAGGCTGTGGACCACGGTGCTGCGCATATACATCAGCGTGACCAGCGCCAGGCAACTCGCGCCGATAGATACGGTCAGTGCCGTGCCGGCTGAAATATTCGCTGCCTGCGGGTAGATGGCCAGTGCTGCCGCGCCGATGCCGATGCCGAGGAGCAGCTGAATGCCCCGATAAAGCCTGCCGCTATGTCCCCGGATCGTCGCAACTATACTCATGGTCGCCCTCAACGCGATGTGGGAACAGGTAGGAGCGAGCCGTTAAAAAGCCATTTCAGCGGAAGCTGATAAAAGCATGTTCGCGATGTGGAATCCGTTGTTGATAGTCTATGGTTAAGGAAAAGTGGCCGGTGCCGCTTCCGAGCCGACCGAAAAAAAGGAGCAATCCCGATGAAGATCATTCCCTGCGGCAGCGTGCCGACAAGCGTGGCGAGCGACAGCTATTTCACCGGCCGGGTGCTGCAGACGCCGATGATCGAGGCGCAAGCGCCGGCGCGGCTGCGGGCGGTGCTGGTCAGTTTCGAGCCGGGCGCGCGCACCGCATGGCACACCCATCCGCTCGGCCAGACGCTGCATGTCGTGTCGGGCGCCGGGCGGGCTCAGGTCTGGGGCCAGGAGGTCCAGGAAATCCGCGCCGGCGACACGGTCTGGTTTCCGGCAGGCGAGAAGCACTGGCACGGCGCCGGACCGACAACGGCCATGACCCACATCGCCATGCAGGAAGCGCTGGACGGCTCGGCCGTCGAGTGGCTGGAAAAGGTCAGCGACGAGCAATATGGCAGGTGAGGGCGGTGGGAAGGGGAGTATGCCAGATGCGACTGTTGTCTGTTGATGTCACCTTTGTGTGGCGAACTTTGCCCCAATGCGCGCGTCATCGGAAGCTTCGTTGCGGCGGCATAAGATTTGACAAGTTTAATTCATTTTCCCGTTATGCACTTGTTTCCGTCGTTCCTCCAGCCTAGCCTTATCAGGGTTAGAGCCAGAGTGGAGTGACGTTCATGAGAGCGGTCATCTTTGCGTTTCTGTGCATGCTGAATTGTACCTGTCTTTCTGCGTATGCGGACGAGACCGTTCCTGTCACCCCAGACAATTTTCCTCGTGCAGAGACTGATGTCTATTTCTCCAAGACGGTGAAAGATGGCGGGTTAGGTGCGTTTGTTCATAGTCGGCAACCCACACCGATAGACAAGCAAGCTGTCATCCGCATGAACCGGGATACGCTCTATTCGTCAGCCGTCTTCGATCTGGATGCAGGGCCCGTTACAATTACGCTGCCCAGCACCGACAATCGATTTATGTCGGCTCAGGTGCTCGATGAGGACCAGTACACATTCAAGGTCATCTACGGACCAGAGAGCAATACCTTCACCAAGGATGAAGTCGGCACGCGCTACATGTTCGTCAACGTTCGCACCTTGGTGAACCCCGAGTTGCCAGGTGATGTCGATGAAGTTCACAAGCTGCAGGACTCAATCAAAGTCGATCAGCCGGGTGGCCCTGGGAAGTTTGAAGTGCCGAATTGGGATCCGGAAAGTCACAAGAAAGTCCGTGAAGCTCTCCTGGTACTTGCATCGACGCTCTCTGACTTCAGTCACGCCTTCGGCTCAAAAGCTGAAACCGATCCCGTGCATTTTTTGATCGGTGCTGCCGCAGGATGGGGCGGGAACCCGGAGAAGGATGCGACATATCTGGCCTTCACACCAAAAGAGAACGACGGCAAGACGATCTATAAGCTTCATGTTCCTGGGGATGTCCCCGTTGATGGTTTCTGGTCGATCAGCCGGTACAATGCGAAGGGCTTTTTTGCGGAGAACGAATACAAGGCCTATTCCGTCAACAATCTCACCGCGACTAAGGCTGCCGATGGCTCGGTCGGTGTTCAGTTCGGTGGCTGCGACGGAAATATTCCCAATTGTCTCCCCATCGATGAAGGGTGGAACTATACGGTTCGCCTCTATCGGCCACATGCTGATATATTGGACGGCAAATGGAAGTTTCCTGAGCCGGAACCAGTGAGATAGCGGCTGGGCGTGAACTTCCACTATTGGCCGATGCCCCACGCCAGGATGCGTTGATATCAGCCGTCATTTCTATGTCCGCAAGGGACCGCTGACAGGGCCGTCGCAATTTGCTCGAAGGGTCGGCTTGCAAAAACACAAAGCCCGGCGCGAGGCCGGGCCTTGGAGTCTTTTCAAGCTGTTGCGTCGATCAGCTCAGGCTTGCCGTGAAGCGCTGGATGCGCGTGCAGGCTTCCTCCAGCAGCTTTTCGGAAGTTGCGTAGGAGATGCGGAAGTTGGGCCCGAGGCCGAAGGCCGAGCCGAACACAACTGCCACGCCTTCGGCCTCCAGAAGCTCGGAGCAGAAGGTTTCGTCGCCGTTGATCACCTTGCCGGCTGCCGTTTTTTTGCCGACCAGCCCTTCGCAGGACGGATAGACATAGAAGGCGCCTTCCGGCGACGGGCATGTGATGCCGCGCGCCTGGTTGAGCATCGACACCACAAGATCGCGCCGGCCCTGGAAGATCGCCTTGTTCCTGGCGATGAAGTCCTGCGGGCCGGTCAGTGCCTCGACCGCCGCCCACTGGGCGATGGAGCAGGCGCCCGAAGTCTGCTGGCCCTGGATCATGTCCATCGCCTTGATCAGCTCGATCGGGCCTGCCGCATAGCCGATGCGCCAGCCGGTCATGGCATAGGCCTTGGACACGCCGTTCATGGTGAGCGTGCGTTCGTAGAGGCGCGGCTCGACCTCGGCGATGGTCTTGAAGACGAAATCGCCATAGGTCAGGTGCTCATACATGTCGTCGGTCAAGACCCAGACATGCGGGTGCCTGAGCAGGACGTCGGCGATCTCGCGCAGTTCGGCCTCGGTATAGGCCGCGCCCGAAGGGTTGGAGGGCGAGTTCAGAACCAGCCATTTGGTGCGCGGCGTGATCGCCTTTTCCAACGCCTCGCCCTTGAGCTTGAAGCCGTTCTCGCCAGAAGTCTGGGCGAAGGTCGGCGTGCCGCCGCACAACAGCACCATTTCCGGGTAGCTGACCCAATAGGGCGTGGGGATGACCACTTCGTCGCCGGCATTGAGCGTCGCCATGAAGGCGTTGAACAGGATCTGCTTGCCGCCGGTGGCCACGATGGTCTGGGCTGGCTTGTAGTCGAGATTGTTCTCGCGCTTGAACTTGGCGGCAATCGCCTCGCGCAGCGGCACGATGCCCGAAACCGGCGGATATTTGGTCTCGCCCCGACGGATCGCTTCGATCGCCGCGTTCTTGATGTTGTCGGGCGTGTCGAAATCCGGTTCGCCGGCGCCAAGGCCGATCACGTCCCGGCCGGCGTTTTTCAGCTCGCGCGCTTTCTGCGTGACCGCGATCGTCGCGGAGGGCTTTACGCGGGAAAGGGCGTCGGCAAGAAAGGCCATGACTTTTCGTCTCCGTTTCTGGGTGGCGGCCGCAACAAAAGGCCGCGCCTCTCATGTCGGATTGTGCATCGAATCGCAAGTGTTCGTTCGGCGTGATTATTACGCCGACATGACTTCCATTAGCACCCGGTTAAATATTGAATGGCAGGGTAGTCTTTCAACGCCGGAGCCATCAGCATCGTGTCGAGCAGTATCGGGCTTGCCCATATCATCCGACAGGATGACGGTTCCGCCACCGGGACCTGGAACGGATTCACCCTGAAAACGGCGTTCCAGCCGATTTTCGCCTTTCGCGACGGCAAGCTTCATATCGTTGCCTTCGAAGGCTTGCTAAGGCCGTTCCTGAGCGGCGAGCCGATGCCGCCACTGGAATTCTTCCGCATCGTGCCGGCAAGCGAGCGACTGCATGTGGAGACGCTGGCGCGGACGCTGCATTTGTTGAATGCGGCCGCCTGCCTCGACCCCGTCGCGACGATCTTTATCAATTTCGACCCATCGCTTTTTTCCGAGAGAGCAATAACCGAAAGCGTGTTGCGCGACATCCGCCTGGTTCTGCACGAGGCCGGTATCGACCCGCGTCGGGTTGTGTGCGAGCTGACCGAGCAGAAGACCACCTCGCAGGAGGCGCTCTACGCCTTTGTCGAGGCCTTGCGGGCCAACGGCCTGCGGATCGCCGTCGACGACTATGGCTCCGAGGAATCCGATATCACGCGGGTGCGCGAGTTGCGGCCCGATGTCGTGAAATTCGATGCTGCATGGGTGGCGCGGCTGATGGACTCCGGTGCCGGCTTTGCATTGCTGACGGCGTTGGTCGACAGTTTCGCCGCGCGCGGCATCGATACGGTGTTCGAGGGCATCGAGGAGGATTGGCAGCTCGAACTGGCCGAAAGATCGGGCGCCGCCATGGTCCAGGGTTTTGTGCTGGCGCGGCCGCAGATCATGCCGGGGCAGCTTGCGGCGCAGGTGGCGCAACAACAGCCGGACGTGCCGCCGATGATCCCGCCTGCGCCCGACACCACGCATCGAGGCAACTCCGCCGGAAAGACCTTTGGCCGGCGAACCCGCCCATAAAGTCTTTCAAAACATCAGTTGCGCTGATGGTCCGGTCAAAACTTATTGCTGGAAGAGCAGGCCAACACCGCAATAGTCTTCGCCAAAAAGGAGTTGGACTGCGGTGATGAAACTTTATGGAATGACGGAAAGCGGCAATTGCTACAAGCCGCGGCTGCTGATGGCCAGGCTCGGCCTGGCATTCGAACATCTCGAGGTCAGTTCGCGGAACGGCACAACACGCTCGGCCGGATATCTGGCCAAGAATCCGAATGGCATGGTGCCCTTGCTGGAACTCGATGACGGGAGGTTTCTGGCCGAATCCAATGCGATCATGCTCTATCTTGCCGAAGGCACGTCTCTGCTGCCTTCGGATCGCTACCTGCGCGGCCTTGCCTATCAATGGCTGTTCTTCGAGCAATACAGCCACGAGCCCTATATAGCCGTGCGCACGGCGCTCCTTACCTATCCGGAACGGGCGGCCAGCGCGACACCAGAGCGGCTGGCATTGACTCTGGAACGCGGCAACAAGGCGCTTGGCGTGATGGAAAAGCACCTTGCCGCCAATGCGTTCTTTGTCGGCGAGGCCATGAGCGTGGCCGACATCGCGCTCTATGCCTATACCCACACGGCCGGGAAGGGCGGCTTCGAGCTCAGCGCCTATCCGGCGGTTTCCTCCTGGCTTGAGCGGGTCCGTGCGGAGCCCGGTCACGTGCCGCTCGAGTGGAAGCCCTGAAAAGGGAGGGAGTTCAACTGCCCTCGGTCGGAAGGGGCGGAAGAGGGCAGTTGGCCGAGATCACGTCGATGGCTTTCAGAAGGGTCCGGACGTCGAAATGCGATAGGGCGTCGTCATAATATCCGCTGTACCGGTCGACATAGACATCGTCCTTCTTCAGCATGAAATTGACGGTTTCCATACGAATGATCGCGTCGATATTGTGAAGGAACGCCTCCCTGAGCGGCTTGCACAAAACGTCTTTTCCGGAGGCCAATTCGCTGGCATGGCCGGGTTGGACGGCCGCCAAGGTCAGCAACATGTTCAGGGCAAATAAAATTCTCATTTTTCAAATCCGATGATGTCGTGAAAATCTTCGTCGATATGAATGGATAGTTTGACGATATCCATGGGAGTGGCGCGGATGAGCTGCGCCTCGATGTTTTCAAGCCTGGCGATGTCCCATCCCATCTGAGCGCTCAACGCGGCTCCATCGATCTTCAAGGCCTCTCGCTTTTGTTTCAGCCTGGTGATGAGCTGGTTGTAGCGAGTGTCGTCCTGCATGAGGGTGATGAGATGCAGCAATGACCGGGAAGCTGTTTCCTCCCCGGCCTCCTCGGGAATGGTCTCGATCGCCTTGTCGTTCGATAGGGCGCTTTTGGCGAGTGACAGGTCGGATTCCGGGCTGATGGGAGTGATCGGCCGCTTGTCCGCCAGCCAGGCGAGTGTGAACAGCGCTGCGGTGATTGCAGTTCCCCCCAGCAATATCCGCCCCGGCCTGATTTTGTTCGGGTCGATGTTGCGCAGAAAGGAATATCCGTTCCTGAAGAGTTGGTAGTCGTCATCGGACCTATTGTGCTCGGGGGTGGCGGAGCGGGATTTCCGGCGACTGCCTTCTATTCTTTCCTTTTTTGTGGTGAGGGAGGCGATTTCGCTTTCCAGTTTCTCGAGCAGATCGTCGACCGATCCCTCCTGGTTGAAAAGCACGTCGATCGCCGATCCATATTCGTCATAGACCCAGGTCGTGTAGTTCTTTTCCGGGGGCACTTCCGTCCTGGTCAGGGCAAATTTTGCGGCGAGCGGCTTCCTCCTGGTGTGCGCGATCTTGTCGTTCACAAAATTGCAGAATTCGCTGATCCTGAAATCCGATGAGTGGCAGTTGATGGTTTCAACGCCGACATCGGCATAGAGGTCTATTCTCTTCTGGCCGAAAATCTCTCGTGACGAAACCGATCTCAGATCCTGATAGGGGACGTATCGCGACCTGTATTGCTGGCGATAGACGGTGAATTTCACTCCATTATGTTTTGCCGTGACGGTCACGGGAATCTTTCTGGAAAGAAATATCCGGCGTCTGACAACAAGTTCTCCGGCAATGGCCGGGTCGTTGGTATTGCCGTCACTTTGCTCATTCATGCTGACAATCGCGCCAAGGGGAGCCATTGGTGGGGGCGTCCCGGTTTACCCTCGGAGATAGAAGGAGCTTTAGGTTACGCGCTTGCCCAAGGCTCGCGAAACCCCGAAGCAGTCTTAAGCCACAGTTAATATCAACTGCTAAATGCTTGCGATCGGCTTTTTGGTCTGTGGGCGGGAGGCGGATTGGCCGGAAATGGCGTCTCGAGGGAAAGGCGCAGCTTTTGCCGCGCCTTCGATTCCAATGTTCGGGATCAGCCCTGCGGTTCGGCGAGAATGCCGGCGCGGCGGGCAGCCGCCACGAAAGCCTGTCTGGCCTTGTGTTCTGACTTCAAGCCGTCGAGCGCATCGTGACAGGCCCTGTAGGCGGAACGATAGGTTCGTCCCTGGGCCCAGTCCGGCCAATGGCTTTGCAGCACTTCGATGGCTTCCCAGGCGCTAGCGACCATGCGTTCGCCGCTGGCCTTCAGCTTCAGCCGGATCGGGGTGGAAAAGCGTACATCCTCCAACACTTCCTCCATGTTTCGAGCAAGCAACCGGATGCCGGGCACGCGCCGGCATCCGCAATCGACATGGTTTTGCGGGGAGGGGATTTCAAGAGCATGACGGGATTGGGCAGCGCGGCGTATCGTATTGAGGCAGGAAGGGCCTCCTGCCTGCGGGCAAACAAAAAGGCGGGATTGCTCCCGCCTTCAGGTTGCCGGATCAGGATGATTTCTCATCACGATCCAAATCTCTTGCGGAGCATGGATTTTGCGAAAGCCGGTTTCGGCTTTTTCGCAAATCGTGCTCCAGGCTGGCTGATCCGGGAGTTTAGGGATCGGGGCCGGCGGCAATCCGCCGCTTCGACGTCCTAGCCCTGAACTCCGGCGCGCTTGACGCGCGGCCGCCAGTACATCCGTGACTTGCCGCGCGCTTCGAATTCAGCGATCCGATGCGCGCTGGCGCCTTTCAGCTAACGCATCGCCGGTAGCGAAAGCCCGATGGGCTTTCCCGGCAATGCGCCAAATCAGCCGGCCTTGGAGAGAGACCCAGCGGACGACTTGCCGGTGCGGCGGTCCTGCTCGATCTCGAAGTTGATCTTCTGGCCTTCATTGAGGGTCGACATGCCAGCGCGTTCGACAGCGGAGATGTGGACGAAAACGTCCGCGCCGCCGGCGTCAGGCTGGATGAACCCATAACCCTTGGTCGCGTTGAACCACTTTACGGTACCAGTTGCCATTCTTGCTTTCCTTGCGTTTGCAACTTTTAGACCGGGCGGACCCGGCCGCTTGTATCGAGATTTTGGAGATAGATATCAGCAAACGCGAGGAAATCGCGGCACCATAGATCGATCGGCCGAAATATCAACGCGACTGATATAATCGGTTTGGTGCGGCGATACAAGAGCCAGGCCGAGGCGATCTTCACCCGCTTGTGATCCGGCGATACGTTTTTCGCTATGGTTTAGGCCGCATTTTGCGAGCAACCTGCACTTGAAATAAACCGCCGCGCTGTCGGCCCCGGTTTGCTAGGTCCGCCGCCTGCGCCTGTCGTGGAGGTGATCATGAAAGCCGTGTTGCTGGCCACCTGTCTGTCCCTGATTGCTGCCGAAGCGCAAGCCATTTCGCGCTATGAGACGGAGGGCCGGCCCTGCGCCGAGATCCAGGCGATCGTTTCGGGCGACGGGGCGGCGATACTGCGCTTCCGCTCGCCGCGCGACCCCTCGATCCAGCGCTATGGCCGCTATGTCGCCGACCGGCGCTTCTGCCACCACAATGAGCAGGCCGAAACCGCCTTTGTTCCGGCGGCCGATACGAATTCCTGCCCGGTGCGCGAATGCATCCAGGTCGATCCGGAAGACAATATGCTGTTCAGGCTGCATTGACGCCTGATCGCGCGGGCTTCAGAAGCCGAACGAGGCCTGCGCGGGCGGGGGCGGGCCGACGCGCACGCCTTCCATGGCCAAGAGCCTTTCCTTGGTGGCCGAGCCGCCGGGAGCCGAAAAGCCGCCAATCTTGCCGCTGGCGGCCAGGATGCGATGGCAGGGCACGACCAGCGGCACCGGGTTCGAGCCCAGCGCCTGGCCGGTTTCGCGCGCCATGCCCGGATGGCCGGCACGGGTGGCAAGTTCGCCATAGGTGACGACCTCGCCGAAGCCGAGCTTGCGCGCCGCGTCATAGATCGCCAGCCGAAATTCGTCGACGCCGGCAAGATCGACCGGAATCCTCGACAGATCGACCGCCTCCCCGGCTGCATAGCGGGTGATTGCCGCAACAATCTCTGCGATCTCCTGCGGCAGGGTGTCGACGGCCTGCACCGCCTCATTGCCATGCCTCGGCAGGGTCGCCAGAAGCCGCCTCAGCGTGGCGGCGCGGTCGCGCTCCGGCAGTTGCAGCCGGGCCAGGCCGGCATCGCTCCAGGCAATGCCGATCCAGCCGATTTGCGTCTCGAACAGATGAGTGGAGAGGCCTGAAGTCATGGTTCCCGTCCGGGTCTGGAGCCGTCTTCTACCACATTTGCCCTTCGGTACAAAGCAGGAACATTGGCCGGCAATGCATTTTCGGGGTTCCGCAGCGCCGCTGTGCCGTGGCATAGAGCGACACAGCCGCGCGTTGCGCAGTTGCCGATGCTTTGCGGCTCGGCTAAGAAGTGATTCGGGCGGGACAATCTGAACAGCCAAGCATGAGCGCGCATCTGCCTTCATTTTCCCGATCCTTGCTGGCGGCAGCCGTGCTTTGCCCGCTGGCGCTTTCGGCCTGCTCGACCACCGGCGAGGCCCCGGTGGAAAGCCTGGCGCTGAATTTTCCCGAAGACCCGGTGCTGCCGGATATGGTGGCCCTTGTGCCGACCCCGAGCAGCGGTGCCGACATCGCGATTGCCGATGCGGGCGATGCGGAGACAAAGCTTACGCTCGGCGTCAGTTCCTATGCCGCCACGCCCGCGCCCGATGCCCGCTTCGGCCCGGCAACGGTTGCCGCGCGCAGCCCCGAGCTGGATGCGCTGATTGCGCGCTATGCCGAGCATTACGAAGTGCCGGTCGCCCTGGTGCGGCGCGTGGTGAAGCGCGAGAGCACTTTCGACCCCGGCCAGCGCAACGGGCCTTACTGGGGGCTGATGCAGATCCGCCACGACACCGCGCAGGGCATGGGCTATCGCGGCCCGGCCAGCGGGCTGCTCGATGCCGAGACCAACCTGAAATATGCGGTGCGCTATCTGCGCGGCGCCTATCTGGTGGCCGATGGCGATTATGACCGCGCGGTGGGCTTTTACGCGCGCGGCTATTATTACGACGCCAAGCGCCTCGGCATGCTGGAGGCGACCGGCCTTGGCAAGGACCGCCGCCGCATGAGACAGATGGCTCCGGTGGAGGTGCCGCAAGTGCTGCCGGTGGCCGCACCCGCAAATCTCGGACTGCCCACCGCCTCGCCGATGGAAGACGATTTCCGGACAGCGCCGATGCAGGAGCCTGCCGTTCTGCCCGCCTTTGCGCCAGTGCCCAGTCCTGCTGCCTGAGGCGATTACCCCTTCTCCCCAAGATGAAGAGAGGAGGGGATTGGCGGTGGCGCGTCTGGCGCTGTTCCTCGCCCCTCTGGGGAGAGGTGCCGAGCGTAGCGAGGCGGAGAGGGGTGTGTTCGCCTGGATCGCCCGCTTCGTCCCTCTCGTCTTGTAAGCCCCCCTCACCGGTTTGCTCACGCAAACCACCTCTCCCCAGAGGGGCGAGGAAGCAGCGCCGCGCGTTTCATCATCGCCACGCCCGGATTTTTGTCCGTCTGGCCATTGACAAAGAACGGACCTCTTTTCGAGAGGTCGGGAAGACGGGCGGCCGTTCGGACGCTCGTTTTAGTTAGATATGCGACCTTGCGGCCGCCCGTCCGGCTTTGTCTCCGAACGTTCGCCGGGATCGCCCGAGGCCGGGAACGGCCTTCCCGCCGCAAGCGGCAGAAATGCCTTTCCGGATAACGGCCCAGCGCTTGCCGCTGATCTCAACCGGCAGCCCCGAAGGGCGGGCCGGCCTTTAATTAAGCCGCCATCCATTGCGAACTTTCCGGGTCCGCCCCCACGGCCACGTTAGCCGCAAGGTCGGAAGCCGGTTCCTCCCCGCGTAATCACCGTCATGATCGGCGTTCCCGCAGGAGAAACTGCGAGGGATTATGAAGGGTGGTGAAAGGGGGTGGATGGATATGGGGCTTTTGCGGTGGCGGTGTGAGGGAAATCAAAGGGTTGGCGGCAGGGAGGGCGGGGGTTTTGTCCTCTTGTGGTGGTGCGTTTACGTCGGAGCGAGGAACTGAACCCAGTTTGCCACCAAGCATTCCTGATAAAGCTTATCCCGCGTGTAAAAGCTACGTCTGTGGCATAAAACGCGAATTAGATTTTTTACTTGTCTTTCAAGCAAAGTCATCCTCAAATCACGGTTGGGAGAAGGGAGGGCGAGTCTTTGGCAAAGTTACCGAAAAAATTTGTCGAGCGCATCGCGTCGACATTGAAGAAATATCAGCGTATCGCACTTGCGCAGCAGAAAGCGGATGTTGCAGAGGCTGACACGGTTACCTTGATTAAGGACATTTTGGCTGACGTCTTTGGTTACGACAAATATGAGGAACTAACCGCCGAACATCAGATCAAAGCCACCTTCTGTGATCTGGCGATAAAAATAGGTGGGCAGCTTCGGCTGCTCGTAGAAGTGAAATCGGCGGGCAACAGTCTCTCCGATAACCATCTTCGACAGGTCATCGATTACGGCGCGCATCAGGGGATTCACTGGGTCATTCTTACGAATGCGGTCGAATGGCGGCTGGTGCGAATCTATGTTGCCAATCAAATCAGTCATGAAGAAGTATGTCGTATTATCTTAGCGGATATTAGCCCAAAGAATGAAGATCACCTGCAAACCCTCTTCCTATTTGCTAAGGAGGGCCTGACTACCGACGCAATGCAAGCTTTTCATCAGCAGGCGCAACTTCTCAACAAGTTTACAGTCTCCGCCATCATGCGAACTGAGCCGATAGTTTCCGCTGTTCGCCGTGAAATCCGTAAGCTGTTCCCAGACGTAAAGGTTGGCAACGATAACCTTGTGGAACTGATCGAGAATGAAGTGATCAAGCGAGACACTATCGAGGGGGACAAGGCTAAGGAAGCACATGCGCGGATGCGAAAGGCTGCCAGCAGACTGGAAAAGGCTAGAAGCAAAGCTTCGAAGATCAATGTTTCTGAGGCAGCGCTCTGAGAGTGAGGCTTGATCGGGGAGCAGTAGTTGCCGCTATTGACTCTGTAGAACATTTCAAGAACATTAGCGCAGCCAGTTAGATTCGCAGACAAAGGAGCGGGCAATGGGCAAGAATACCGGCGAGGGGTTTCGTCGTGGTGCCGTTAAGGGCAGAACACAGTTTGAACGGCCGGATGGGCTCTATCAAAAGCGGGACGAGAGGACAGGCGAATTCATGGAAGTGAAGCAGACACCTGGGCCCTTCAAGGGTGTCGCAAAGGAACCGGATGGTCGGGATACCGAGAATTCGTAGAGGTTAGCGGTGGACTGCTGATTTCCAGCAGCCCTCTTGTCTACCGGATCTCACTTACACGGAGCGACGGATTGCGTAGTGCGCTTCAAAGCCCCTCTCTTGCGATTTCTAGCACTTAGCGTCGCTGATGGCGCTGAAGCGCCTGCTCCGCTAAGATGCTGAAATCGCTTTCTCCCCCACAGGGGGGGGAGATCAGCAGTTTCGGCCGCTCAGAAATATTCCTGCAGCGGGCGGACTTCCAGGCTGCCGGCACGGAGCGCGGCGATGGCTTCGGCGACGGCGGCAGCACCTGAAAGCGTGGTGTAGTAGGGCACCTTCTGCATCAGGGTCGCGCGGCGCAGCGACTTGGAGTCGGAGACCGCCTTCTGGCCGTCCGTGGTGTTGAAGACGATCTGCACCTGGCGGTTGCGGATGGCGTCTTCGATATGGGGGCGGCCTTCCAGCACCTTGTTGATCTTTTCGGCCTCCACGCCATGCTCCTTGAGGAAGCGCTGGGTGCCGCCGGTGGCCAGCACCTTGAAGCCCTGGCCGGCAAGGCGCTTGACGGCGGGCAGGATGCCTTCCTTATCCTCGTCGCGTACCGACACGAACAGCGTGCCCGAACGCGGCAGGTCGACGCCGGCACCGAGCTGGCTCTTGGCGAAGGCCAGCGCGAAATCGCGGTCGAGGCCCATGACCTCGCCGGTCGAGCGCATTTCGGGGCCGAGCAGCGTATCGACGCCGGTGAAGCGGGCAAAGGGGAACACCGCTTCCTTGACCGCGATGTGGCCGGGATTGCGGGCGTCGGGCTTGTCGCCGTAATGGGCGAAGGCCGCGTCCAGCGTTTCGCCGGCCATGATGCGCGCGGCGATCTTGGCGATCGGGCGGCCGATGGTCTTGGCCACGAACGGCACGGTGCGCGAGGCGCGCGGGTTGACCTCCAGCACATAGACATTGTTGTCCTGGATGGCGAACTGCACATTCATCAGCCCGCCGACATTGAGCGCCTTGGCCATGGCGGCCGTCTGGCGCTCCATCTCGTCGACGATATCGGAGGAAAGCGTGTGCACCGGCAGCGAGCAGGCACTGTCGCCCGAATGGATGCCGGCCTCCTCGATATGCTCCAATATGCCCGAGACGAAGGTGTTCTTGCCGTCGCACAGGCAGTCGACATCGACCTCGACGGCGCGCGCCAGATAGGTGTCGAACAGAAGCGGGTTCTTGCCGAGCAGCGTGTTGATCTGGCCGGTCTTGTCGTTGGGGTATTTCTGCTTGATGTCTTCCGGCACCAAGCCCGGCACGGTGTCGAGCAGGTAGCTCTGCAGCATGCCTTCGGAATGGATGATCTGCATGGCGCGGCCGCCGAGCACATAAGACGGGCGCACGACCAGCGGGAAGCCGAGCTCGGCGGCGACCAGGCGGGCCTGCTCGACCGAATAGGCGATGCCGTTCTTGGGCTGCTTGAGGCCAAGCTTGTGCAGGAGCTTCTGGAAGCGGTCGCGGTCCTCGGCAAGGTCGATCATGTCGGGCGAGGTGCCGAGGATTGGGATGCCGGCGGCTTCCAGCGCCTCGGCAAGCTTGAGCGGGGTCTGGCCGCCGAACTGCACGATGACACCGGCAAGCGTGCCCGCCTGTTGCTCGGCGCGCAGGATTTCCAGCACGTCTTCTGCCGTCAGGGGCTCGAAATAGAGCCGGTCGGAAGTGTCGTAGTCGGTGGAGACCGTCTCGGGGTTGCAGTTGATCATGATCGATTCATAGCCGGCCTCGCCCAGCGCGAAGCAGGCATGGCAGCAGCAATAGTCGAACTCGATGCCCTGGCCGATGCGGTTGGGCCCGCCGCCGAGGATGACGACCTTCCTGCGGTCGGAAACCTGCGCCTCGGAGCGCGGCGCGCCGGCAAAGGGCACCTCATAGGTGGAATACATATAGGCGGTGGGCGAGGCGAACTCCGCAGCGCAAGTATCGATGCGCTTGTAGACCGGGTGGACGTCGAGCCTCTGGCGCAGCTTCTGGACGTCGTCGGCATCGCTGCCGGTGAGCGAGGCGAGGCGGGCATCGGAGAAGCCCATCGCCTTCAGCATGCGCAGATTGGCTGCGTCCTGCGGCAGGCCGTGCTCGCGGATGCGGGTTTCCATGGCAAGGATGCCTGCGATCTGTTCGAGGAACCACGGGTCGATCTTGCACATGGAATGCACGTCTTCCAGCGAGGTGCCCATGCGGATCGCCTGCGCCACCATGCGAAGCCGGTCGGGCGTGGGCGTGCCCAGCGCTGCGCGGATGGCGTTGCGCTCGTCGCCATTGTCGTCATTGCCGACGCCGGGGATCTCGATCTCGTCAAGGCCGGTGAGGCCGGTTTCCAGCCCGCGCAGCGCCTTCTGCAGCGATTCCTGGAAGGTGCGGCCGATGGCCATGACCTCGCCGACCGACTTCATGGCGGTGGTCAGGATGGGCTCGGCGCCGGGGAATTTCTCGAAGGCGAAGCGCGGGATCTTGGTGACGACATAGTCGATCGAGGGTTCGAAACTGGCGGGCGTGGCGCCGCCGGTGATGTCGTTGTCGAGCTCGTCCAGCGTGTAGCCGACGGCAAGCTTGGCCGCGACCTTGGCGATAGGAAAGCCGGTGGCCTTGGAGGCGAGCGCCGACGAGCGCGAGACGCGCGGGTTCATCTCGATGACGACGAGGCGGCCATCGGCCGGGTTGACGGCGAACTGGACATTGGAGCCGCCGGTCTCCACGCCGATCTCGCGCAGCACCGCGATCGAGGCGTTGCGCATCAGCTGGTATTCCTTGTCGGTCAAGGTCAGCGCCGGGGCGACCGTGATCGAATCGCCGGTATGCACGCCCATCGGGTCGACGTTTTCGATCGAGCAGATGATGATGCAGTTGTCGGCGCGGTCGCGCACGACCTCCATCTCATATTCCTTCCAGCCGAGCACCGATTCCTCGATCAGCACTTCGGTGGTGGGGGAGGCGTCGAGGCCGGACTGGACGATGTCGAAGAATTCGGTGCGGTTATAGGCGATGCCGCCGCCGGTGCCGCCCAGCGTGAAGGAGGGGCGGATGATGGCCGGCAGGCCGATCTGGTCAAGCGCGGTGGCGGCAACGCCCATGGCGTGGTTGATGTAGCGCTGCTTGCGGTCGCCCTCGCCGAGGTTCCATTCGGTCTCGAGCTTGTCGAGCGCGGCATCGAGTTCGGCGCCGGAATGGATGGCCTTCAGCTCGGCGCGGCGCGCCTCATGGGTCTTGCGGTCGGCGTCCTTGACGTCGGTGGCGTTGGCGAGCATGGATTTCGGCGTCTCGAGGCCGATCTTGGCCATCGCCTCGCGGAAGAGCGCGCGGTCCTCGGCCTTGTCGATGGCGTGGGCATCGGCGCCGATCATCTCGACATTGTAACGCTCCAGCACGCCCATGCGGCGCAGCGACAATGCGGTGTTGAGCGCGGTCTGGCCGCCCATGGTGGGCAAGAGCGCGTCGGGGCGCTCACGCGCGATGATCTTGGCGACGACCTCAGGCGTGATCGGCTCGATATAGGTGGCGTCGGCCAGTTCCGGGTCGGTCATGATGGTGGCCGGGTTGGAGTTGACCAGGATGACCCGGTAGCCTTCCTCCTTCAGCGCCTTGCAGGCCTGGGTGCCGGAATAGTCGAACTCGCAGGCCTGGCCGATGACGATGGGCCCGGCGCCGATGATCAGGATCGATTTGATATCGGTACGTTTTGGCATCGGCGGGGTCCGTTCTTGTTCGTGCTGCACAAAAAGTCCGGCACGGGGCGGCCCGGCCGGCGGCACAGCAAATTGTCTTGTCAGGCTAAGGGTGCCTTATAGGCAAATGAAGTCGCGCTTGTAACCCCGAAAATGCGCGAAATCCCGTCGGATATTTACGTTGTGGAACGCAAGCTGCGGCAAGCGCGTTGGCAGGCGCCTGCGCGGTGGTCGCGCGGGGCTTTCCGGAGGAACGGCAATGGGCGTCAAGCAAGCACCGACACAGAAGGGCAAGGCAGCCGCCAAGGGGCTGAGGCAAGCGGCAGCCAGGGAAGAACGCAAGACCGAGGCAAGGACCGGCAGCGAGCTGAAAAAGGGCGAAAAGCGCTTCGAGGAACGCTCGCGCAGTTCCGACGGCAAGAGTGCTGCGACCAAGCAGCATTGATTGCGCCATCGTCATCCCGGAACGCTGCGCAGGGTAAGCAAGCAGCGTATCCGGGACCCAATTCCGCCACTTTCGGCATGGTCGCGGAATGGGTCCCGGCTCGCGGTCGCTTCGCTCCCTTGGCCGGGATGACGGTGTTTACTTTTTCTCACATCTTCTGGGCGAGCATCTGGATCGGGGCGATGGTGCCGGCGGCGAGGGCCAGCATGACATGGCCGAGCCGAATCGGGGCGGCGGCGCCCATCACGGTATGGGGGCCGAGCAGCGGCTGACCGTGCTTTTCGACGTCTTCGCGCATCTTGCGGCCAAGCGTGAGCGACATTTCGCGACGGTTCTTTTCCGAGCGCAACACGAAGCCCGCCTGCTTGAGCAGGTCGCGATAGGTCTGCGGCGCATCCACGAAACTGGTGGCGAGCGAATCCGCCCAAGGCATGGGGTAGGGCAGATCCTCGCCGGTGACATTCATGATGTCGTAGACGGCAAAGACGCCCTTCTTCCTGAGCACCCGGTGGACCTGGGCGAAGGTGGCGGCCTTGTCGGAAATATTCATGCCGACATGGATCAGGGTTGCGCGGTCGAAGCTCTCGTCCTCAAAAGGGAGCGAGAGCGCGCTTCCCTGCCGGAAGGAGACGAGATCGGCAAGGCCGCAACGATCGGTGAGCGAGGTTGCCACGCTGACGAATTCATCGGTGAGGTCGATGCCGGTGACGGTGCAGCCGTGGTGCTCGGCAAAATAGCGGGCCGGGCCACCGATGCCGCAGCCGACATCGAGCACTTTCATGCCCGGCGAAAGGGCCAGGTCGTGGGCCAGGTCGGTGGTGGCCGCCAGCCAGCCCAAGTGAAATTCGTCGACGCCGGCAAGATCGGCCGGGTCGAGGTGGCCGATGTCCTTTCCGGAGGTTTGCAATGCATCGAGGATCGCGCGTTCGAGTGCGCCGTGGCTGTAGTGCCTTGCAACGTCCTGCTCGGTGGTCATGAGCGACCTCGCTTCGCGTCGGTTCGCAAATTCCTCCGTTGCAAAAGCTACACTTTTTGCCTGTGGTTGGGAATGGATATTGCGAAGGCCCACGCGGGCCTCAAGCCGGCCTTGCCAAAATTTCTGTGACTTGATGCAACCGTTGGGGTAATTGTCAGTTTGGCGGGACAGTGCCTGTGGCACATCGAAATTGCTGGATGAGGTAGGCATGCGCTGGAGAGGCCGTCGGCAGAGCACCAATGTTGAGGATCAACGCGGCCAGGGCGGCGGCTTCGGCGGCGGCGGCCTTGGACGCGGCGGCGGTTTCCGCATTCCGATGGGCGGCGGAGGGGTGCGCCGGGCCGGCGGTGGCGGTCTTTCGGGCATCATCATCCTGATCGTGATCTTCTTCGCCTTGCGGGCCTGCGGCATCGATCCGCTGGAAATCCTGGCGGGCGGCGACGGCGTTCCGGGCGGCGGCGGGCAGGTGACGCAGAGCGAGCCGGGTGCGGTGAAATCCAATGACGAGATGACGCAATTCGTCTCCACCGTGCTGGCCGAGACCGAAGATGTCTGGAGCGGCATATTCCAGGCCGAAGGCCTGACCTATGAAGAGCCTACCATGGTGCTGTTTTCAGGCCAGACGAGGTCAGCCTGCGGTTTTGCCTCGTCGGCTTCCGGCCCGTTCTACTGCCCGGGTGACCACAAGCTCTATATCGACCTGACCTTCTACGACCAGCTCGAGCGCCAGTTCGGCGCAGCCGGTGATTTCGCGCAGGCCTATGTGCTGGCGCATGAGGTCGGCCACCATGTCCAGAACCTGACCGGCGTGCTGCCGAAGTTCAACCAGATGCGGCAGTCGATGGTCGAAGCGCAGGCCAATGAGATGTCGATGCGGGTGGAACTGCAGGCGGACTGCTTTGCCGGTATCTGGGGGCATTTCACCGACCAGAAGGGCCTGCTCGATGCGGGCGACCTGGAAGAAGCGCTGAACGCTGCCCAGCAGATCGGCGACGACACGCTGCAGCGCCGCACGCAAGGCTATGTCGTGCCCGAAAGCTTCAACCACGGCACGTCCGAACAGCGAGTGACCTGGTTCAACCGCGGCTTCCAGAGCGGCAAGCTCGAGGATTGCGACACGTTCAACAATCCGATTTGAATGACGAACTGACTGCGTGGGTTCGCATGTGACCGCCACGGCACGTAGCAGTCGGGACGCGGCGGCAGGCAGATACAAGAAACCCCACCGGGCTTGGTATCGCCATGGTGGGGTCCGCCTCTGACGAGGTCTTGAGGCTCAACGGCTTTCACCGCGAGCGATCTTCCCCAATATGGGCTCAAATGGGGAAATGTCAAACTACTGAAATCCAAGGCCGCAGAGAACGCCGAGTTTCACGCGGTCGAAATCTTCGTCGGACAGCTTGAGCGTAAGATATTTGCGTTTGCCTTGCTGATCGCGCGCGGTTCGAAACAAGTCCAGACGTTCAAATGAAACCGCCGCTACGAGATCACACTTTGCCCAAGCAATTGGCGAATCGAATGGGACTGGACGCGGTTCGGTGAAATTCAGCTTCACGACGTAAGGCACGTCATGTGCTGGTGCGGTCAGGGAGATCGGTACGACGCTACAGAGGCCGTCGCGGTGAGGAAGACGTGGCGATACTACAATTGCCGGGCGTCGCTTGACCATTTCAGGAGGACGGAAACCTCCCATTGCGTAATCGCAAAGAACGAGAGTTTTGGGAGAAAGCGGATATCGAATCGCCATCAATGAATAATCTGAAACGTAAAAGTATAGATCAAGTATGCGCCCAACCATTTCCCCTTTTTGTTGTTGGAATAAAGCCGATCTGGCGCCGCCAGAACTGTTCCCAGGTTTGGAGATACAGGCCTTCCCAGCTTGGCAAAAGCCGCAGGGTTCTGGGTCTTCCACCCGCTGTCAGTAGTCGCGACCGCAGTTTGCGTTCCCGTATTGTTCTGAGCTCCGGCTTCGGCTACAAATAGCGTCCGCCTTGCCCCGGGCGGTTATTTGCGAAAGACATCGAAATGGTCGACGATAAAACCGCCAGACGGGGCCTTGCGCTCGTTTTCACGATATTGCTGCTCGATATCACCGGGATCGGCATCATCATGCCGGTGCTGCCGGCCTATCTGCAGGAACTGACCGGTGTCGGCATCAGCGAGGCGGCGATCGAGGGCGGATGGCTGTTCTTCGTCTATGCGGCGATGCAGTTCCTGTTTGCGCCGCTGATCGGCAATCTCAGCGACCGGTTCGGGCGCCGGCCTATCTTGCTGGCCTCGGTGCTGACCTTTGCCATCGACAATCTGATCTGCGCGCTGGCGTGGTCCTATTGGGTCCTGTTCGTGGGCCGGGTGCTGGCCGGCATCAGCGGGGCCAGCTATTCGACGGCGGCCGCCTTCATCGCCGATGTCAGCAATGATAAGAACCGGGCGAAGAATTTCGGCCTGCTCGGCATAGCCTTCGGCGTCGGCTTCGTGATCGGCCCGGTGCTGGGCGGCCTGCTTGGCGAGTTCGGGCCCCGGGTGCCGTTCTATGCCGCAGCCGTGCTGGCTTTCCTCAACTTCGTCGTCGGCTATTTCCTGCTGCCTGAAACGCTGGAGCGCAAGCACCGGCGGGTGTTCGAATGGCGCCGTGCCAACCCGCTCGGCGCGCTGAAGCAGATGCGCAACTATCGCGGCATCGGCTGGCTGGGGCTGGTGTTCTTCCTGATGACGCTCGGCCATATGATGTATCCGGCCGTGTGGTCCTTCGTCGCCAGCTATCGCTATGGCTGGAGCGAGCAGCAGATCGGCTTTTCGCTCGGCGTGTTCGGCATGGGCGGCGCGCTGGTGATGGCGCTGGTGCTGCCGCGCGTCATCCCGAGGCTGGGCGAATGGCGCACTGCCGTGGTCGGCCTTTCCTTCACCGCCATTGCCGCCTTCGGCTATGCCGTGGCCTGGGAAGGCTGGCTGGTCTATGTGGTGATCGTGGCGACCTGCCTGGAGGCGCTTGCCGACCCGCCGCTGCGCAGCCTTGCCGCAGCCAAGGTGCCGCCGTCGGCGCAAGGCGAGCTGCAAGGGGCCATGACCAGCCTGTTTTCGATCACCTCGATCATCACGCCGCTGCTCTATACGGGCATCTTCGCCTGGTTCACCGGGCCGAATGCGCCGGTGAGTTTTGCCGGCGCGCCCTATGTGCTTGGCGGCATCTTCCTGACCCTGTCGCTGGCCGCCTTCGTGCTCAAGGTGGAAAAGCCGGAAGGCGTGGTCAAGGTCGAGACGGCGAGGGTGTAGTTGTTTGGCGGGGCGAGCTTTTTTACCCCTCATGTCGGATGAGGGGTAGGTGAGGAGCGCTGCCCTTACTCCGCCAGAGCAGGCTCGCCCTTGCGTTCGCGGATCAGATCGGTGAAGCGGCGGAACAGGCAGTTGGAATCCTGCGGGCCGGGCGAGGCCTCGGGGTGGTGCTGGACCGAAAACACCGGCCGGCCCGTGAGCGTGAGGCCGCAATTGGAGCCGTCGAACAGCGAAACGTGAGTCTCTTCAACGCTTTCGGGCAGCGACTTTGAGTCGACCGCGAAGCCGTGATTCATCGACACGATCTCGACCTTGCCGGTGGTGTGGTCCTTGACCGGGTGGTTGGCGCCGTGGTGGCCCTGATGCATCTTCCGGGTCTTGCCGCCGAGCGCCAGCGCCAGCATCTGGTGGCCAAGGCAGATGCCGAAGATCGGCAGGTCGGTCTTGAGCAGGTCCTGGATGATCGGCACCGCATATTCGCCGGTGGCGGCCGGATCGCCGGGGCCGTTGGACAGGAAGATGCCGTCCGGCTTCATCGCCAGGATGTCTTCGGCGGCAGCGGTGGCAGGCACCACGGTGACTTCAGCGCCGAGGCCGGCAAGCAGGCGCAGAATGTTGCGCTTGACGCCGTAGTCGACCGCCACGACATGGAAGGCGGGCTCCGTCTGCTCGCCATAGCCCTCATTCCACACCCAGGGCGTCTCGCGCCAGGTCGAGGACTGGCCCGAAGTGACCTCCTTGGCCAGATCGAGGCCGACAAGGCCGGACCAATCGGCAGCCTGGCGTTTCAATGCTTCAATATCGAACTTGCCGTCGGGCGCATGGGCGATGACGGCGTTGGCAAGGCCCTTCTCGCGGATGAGCGCGGTGAGCGCGCGGGTGTCGATGCCTGCCATGGCGACGATGCCGCGCCGCTTCAGCCATTGGTTAAGCCCGCCCTGGGAGCGATAGTTGGAAGGGTTGGTGATGTCGGCCTTGAAGATGGCGCCGACCGCGCCGTTGTGGGTGGTGGGGTTGAGATATTCGACGTCCTCGTCATTGGCGCCGATATTGCCGATATGCGGGAAGGTGAAGGTGACGATCTGGCCGGCATAGGAGGGGTCGGTGAGGATTTCCTGATAGCCGGTGAGCGCGGTGTTGAAGCAGACTTCGGCGACCGCGCTGCCTGTCGCGCCCAGGCCGCGCCCTTCGATGACCGTGCCATCGGCCAGAACCAGAACGGCGGTCGGCACTTCGGTGGCCCAGGGGGCGGTGGTCGCGGCCATATCAACTACTCCATGTTTCATCCAACGGCAAAAAATGCCTTGGTCTCAAATCGACGGCGAAATGCCGTGCCGGTCGTGCAGGCGGCGGGGTCGCCGTCATGTTCGTTTCGACGGCTGTGCCGTCATTGCTGCCCGGACGGACCCCGTCGCGAGAAGGGCTTAGGAGCCGGTATGGCCAAGCGCGGCGCTCTTGCAGTATCGGCCCGGAAGGGCCATATCATGCGCCGAAAGGCACGGGGTGTCGCGAGCGTCGCGGCCCTCCCATGCAAATCCCAAACAAGTCCTGCTAAGGCGCGGACAATAGGCGAAGGCACCAACGCGGTCAACAATTGCGACAGCCGAGGTCACGGATTCTTTTTAGAGCATCGCTCCGAAAGGAGGATACCGGTTTTCGGAGCGATATCAAAGTGTTATGATGCCTTTTGCGCGTCCGGCCGGACACGGGGCGTTCAGACGAAACAGGAACCTGACCGTCGATATGGCGTTTGTGTCGGGCGTTGGCCAAGGCCGGAGCCGATGTGCAATCGCAATTGAACCGGGCGGCGTCTTTTCGCCGACAAGGATCATCGCTATGGTCCCGCGCCTCGCTACCAAGGAGTATTCGCCATGCGCGATATGATCGCCCAGGCCCTGAAGGATTCGCTCAAGGCGCATGACAAGCGCAGAACCGGAACGCTGCGGTTGATCAATGCCGCCATCCAGGATCGCGACATCGCCAATCGCGGCGCCGGCAAGGATCCGGTGGGCGATGAGGACATCATGCTGATTCTGGCCAAGATGGTGAAGCAGCGCGAGGAATCGGCCAAGGCCTTCGACGACGGGCGCCGGCCCGAGCTTGCGGCAATCGAGCGGGCGGAAATCGAGGTCATCCGCGAATTCATGCCCAAGCAGCTTTGCGAAGAAGACGTCAAGCAGGCGTGCAAGCGCGTGGTCGACGAGGTCGGCGCTGAGGGCCTGCGCGACATGGGCCGCTGCATGAGCGCGCTCAAGGACAAATATGCCGGCCAGATGGATTTTTCCAAGGCAAGCGGCATCGTCAAGACGCTGTTGCAGTAGTGTAAGACGGCTCTAGGTGCCGGCGCGCTTTCGTGCCGGCGCCGATCAGAGCTTCACCAGCATCGCCGTGATATACATGAGGGCCGAGCCGCCGACCAGGCCGGCAATGGTGGCGGGCGAGGTCAGTGCGATGCTCCCCCTTCCGTCCGATCTCATGAGATAGGCCGTGACTTCGACGATGACCTGCGCGATTGCTCCGGCGCCGATGGCGAGAGCGAGCGCCGACCATTGCGGCGCGTAGGCGAGGCTGCCCAGCCACAGGCCGATCACTGCCGGACCCCCCGCAAGCAGCGCAAGCGCGGCGAATATCCAGATGGGAGGCCGTTTCTTCAGCAGCGGCGCGGATATGCCGATGCCCTCGGTGATGTTGTGCAGCATGAAGCCCAGGACCAGGAAGCTTCCCAATCCGGCCGCGCCGGCAGCAAAGGCCGCGCCGATGGCAAGCCCTTCGCCAAGGTTGTGAAGGCCGATGCCGAGCGCAATGAAACTGGCGAGCGCCAGCCCGGTTGGCGCGCCATCGCGACGGCCGGCAGCCATCAGGAGCAGGAAAGCGGCGGCGGCGGCAAGCACGACCATTGCCTGCCCCTGAAACAGCGCCGCGGCTTCGCCGGCAAGTTCGAAGGCTTCGGCCGTTGCATCCACAGCCAGGAATGCCAGCAGGCCGACGGTCAAGGCGAGGAGGAAATTCATGCCGTTGCGGCCGACGCCGCGCAAGGCGGGATAAAACATCATGCCGATGACGACAGGCACGAGCCCGACGAACAGCCCCAGCATCGCCTGCGAGACAAGGCTTGTCGCATCCCGCGTCGGGGTGGGGACAGCAACGGCGATCTCGTGGGCGAATGTGGCGCCGGTATTGGTGACGACATTGATCGCGTGAGCCTCTCCGAGCGTCCAGGGGTAGGGTATATGCAGCCATGCCGTGGCGCCGCGGTCGAGCGGTCCGGCAGGCTCCTGAGTGAACTGCCAATAGGCATCGTCCACCTGGACCTGGGCGATGCTCATGGGCTGCGAGCCGCCCGCACGCACCAGAACACGGATGCCATCCGACGACAGGATCGTGCGCTCGAAGGTCAGGCTCTCGACCGGCGGTGCGCCGTTGCTGAAATTTTTCAGCGGGTCGGCGGTGATGAGCCAGGCAATCGCCAGACCGAGGGCGGCCAATGGCAGAAGAAGCCATAGCAGTGGCAAGCGTCTTTGGGCGAGGGCGGGGGTGGGATCGGCGGCCGGTGCGCGGGGAGCCTCGCTCATGCGACGGTCTCCACGACATTAAACATGCCGACCCAGCCGAGCTCGGTGAACTCGGACTGGTGCGGATGGAACATGTAGAGTCCCGGCTCGTGCTCGCCATAGGTGAATTCGAGAATGCCGCGCTGCGCCTGGACCTGGGTGATGAGGTCGACCGTCTTCAGCGTGGGGGTGAGGGTCGTCCCCTGCTCGAAATAGTCGAAGAAATTGCCGTGCAGATGAAATGAGTTGATCGGATCGAACTCGATGACATTGGCAAGATAAATCCGCACCGGGCGGTCGCGGGCGATGGTGATGGGGCGTTTCATATAGGCGTGGGCGATCGTGTTGACCGCATAGACTTCGTTCTCATTGTCGAAATTGGTGTCGAAGGCATTCATCACCATGGCGAATTCCTGCCACTGCACATTCTCGGGTGTGCCGAGCAGGCGGGAGCGGGCGATCTCTTCATGTTCCGGGTGAAGGGCGGGGTCGGGATCGATGACGAAAAGACCGTACATGCCCTTGTGGATGTGGCGTTTGAGCGGCAGGGCATGGCAATGATAGAGATGGCAGCCGAACGGCCGCGCGTCGAACTCATAGACGAATTCATCGCCTGGATCGATCAGCCCGGCACCCGGAACGCCGTCCATGCGGGCGGAGTGGATGCCGTGGAAATGCATGGAATGCGGATGCGATCCGAGATTCCTGAAGACGATGCGCAACCGCTCGCCCTCGGTCGCGCGCAGTGCCGGACCCGGCACACGGCCATTATAGGTCCAGGCCGGAAACATCACTCCAGGGGCGATCTCAATCTCCCTGTCGACCGCCTCCACCTCGAAAGTGCGCAGCTTGCGGCCATCGGATAGAGTGGAGACCGTGCCCGTCTCCCAATCCGTCAACAGCTTAGCAGGATCGAATCCATTGCGCTCGTCATCGACCTCGCCAACGGTGGTCATCGCGCCATGGCCGGAGCTATGATCGGAAGGAATAGCGGGACTGACGGCCGCAGCCTCTCCATGCCCGGAATGGCTTGACTGCGCCAGCGAGGAGCCGCCGGCCAGCATCACGCTTCCGCCTGCAGCCGACAATCCTCCCCAGAGCAGGCCGCGCCTGCTGACCCGTTCGCGGAACCACATTTCAATCTCGCTTCAGCGATGCAAATGAGAATGATTTGCAATAGCATCAAATCGGTATTCCTGCAATCGGAATGTGAGTAAGCCTGCTTGCAGAGCCCAAGGTCCGGACGTCTCAATCCGGTCGAAATGGTGCCTGAAACGGCTTCGAACTGCGGCGTCGAAGCCGTGGGCCGATGGGGCGCATGGACCTGTGGGTTTCTCCCGGCATTTCATCACCCGGTTCAGGCGCCATTTCCCCATTTTTCGGTCCGATGCTCCATCTTCGGCATATCTGGCGAGAGACGCGATGCGTCCGGGTTCATATGAAGGCTGGAGGTTTCGCTGATCGCCAGCTTATTCACGTCGTGCTAATATAAGCGTTTCAAAACCTGATCGACGGGGTTTCGGGCGGTCCAGCAGCAAGGGGGTTCCCATGCTTGTCCTAGATCGACGCAATCTGCTGCAGATGACGGCCGCTGGCGCGGTGCTTGCGGCCGGCGGCGCAAGGCCGCATGAAGCCGCGGCGAAAGCCGCTGCTTCGAACGACGCGCCCGGCTTCTATCGCTTTCAGCTCGGCGAGTTCCGCATCACCGCACTTTGTGACGGCGTGTTTGCGCTGCCCACCGACAGCATCGCCACGAATGTCGAGAAAGCGGAGAGGACGGCCTATTTTGAGGCGCACTATATTCCAGCCGACATGTTCCAACTCCAGCTCAACCCGCTGGTGATCGACACCGGGCAGAAGCGCCTACTGGTCGATACCGGCATTGGCGCGGGCAAGGACTGGGCGACCAATGCCGGGCGCCTGGCCGGATCGCTGGAGGGGGCGGGCATTGCGCCCGACACGATCGATACGGTCGTGCTCACCCATTGCCATCCCGATCACATTGGCGGGCTCGATGCCGATCCGGTCAAACAGTTTGCGAATGCCGAGCTGGTCCTTTCCGAAGTCGAACTCGATGTCTGGAACGCGCCGGATGCGGCATCGAAGCTGCCGAAATGGGCGGTGGAGAATGTGCCGGGAATACAGAAGGCCTTTGCCGCGCTTGGCGACCGGGTTCGCCCGATCAAGAGCGGGGCCGACGTCGTGACGGGCGTGACCAGCGTCGATACGGCAGGGCACACGCCGGGCCACATCTCGCTGCTGATAGGGTCGGGCAAGGAGCAATTGCTGCTGACGGGCGACGCCATTCCCAGCATCCACATCTCATTCGACCAGCCGGAATGGCAGATCATCTGGGATCATGATCGCGAGAAGGCCGCAAAGACGCGCCGCGCCCTGCTCGATCGTGCCGCCACCGAGCGGCTGCTGGTTGCCGGATATCACTATCCATTTCCTGGGGTGGGCCATGTGGTGAAGGAGGGCATGGGCTTCCGCTGGCTGCCAGCCGACTGGATATGGAGCTAGGGTGAGTTCACAGGGCCTTGAGGCGTGAATCGCTTAGCAGGCCCTGTTCCTCCAGCACCGGATAGACCATCGAGGCCAGAAGTGAGTTGATCTGCTTCAGGTCGCGGATGGTATCGAGGTGGATGGAGCTGGTCTCGACGCTCTTGGCGCTGCCTTCGCGCAGCCGCAGGAAATGGCTGTGGCTGGCCTCCTTTTCGAAATCGCGCAGGCGGTCCTTTTCCTGCACGAGCTGGCGGGCGGTGCGCGCATCGCGCGAGATCAGCACATTGAAGGCAAGCCGGGCATTGGCCAGTACCGATGCGTGGAAGCTGCTCAATTCGTGCCAGCCTTCTTCGGTGAACTGGAGATGGCCCGCGAGCTTCTTTTGCACATGGATGAGCATGTTGCGCACGATGATGTCGCCTACCTGTTCCAGCTTGACGCAGGCGCCGATCAGTTCCTGGCAGCGCAGCGCCTCGTCCTCGGTCATCTGGCGGATGGTGGCCTTGGCGAGATAGATCTTTATGGCCGCGTGCTTGCGGTCGACCCGGTCGTCAAGGGCTGCCAGCGCCTTGATGTCGGCCTCGTCGGCATGCTCGTAAAGCTCGATGATGCGCGTCAGCATCACCTCGACCGTCTCACAGACCCGCACCACCTCGCGCGTGGCATTGGCAAGCGCCAGGCTCGGCGTGTCGAGAGCGCTTTCGTCAAGCGCGCTGATCTCGATCGTCTCCAGCGCCTCCGGCGGCTGGGCAGGGGTGCCCCAGGCGACGATGGCCTGCGAGGCGCGGTAGACGAGTGCTGCAAGCGGGATGCCGGCAAGCAGGATGATGACGTTGAAGGCGATATGGGCGTTGATGATCTGGTCGGGCACGGTCGAGCCGAGGAACGCCACCGGCGGCTCGATTGACAGGAACAGCGTCAGGACCGCCAGCGAGCCGGCGCCGCGCATCAAGAGGTTGCCGACCGGCACCACGCGCACGCCGGGCGGCGAGGCGCGCGTCAGCAGCGGCGCGATGACCGAACTGCCGAGATTGACGCCCAGCACCATGACGATGCCGAGTTCCGGCGGGATGAGACCGCGCCCGGCCAGCGCCACCAGAAGCAGGACGGCGGCGATTGAAGAATGGAACAGCCACGTCATCAGGGCAGCGAGCAGATAGGCGGTGATCGGATCGCCGGAGAAATAATCGACGATGACCGGCAGCAATTTGCTGTCGCGCAGCGGCTCGGAGGCCTGGCCGATCATTTCCAGCGACAGCACCAGAAGCCCGATGCCGACGAGGATGCGGCCGAACTGACGCCAGCTGCGCCGCTCGGTCGCCAGGAATACGGTCGTGCCGGCGGCAAGGCAGATCGGCACCAGAAGCGTCAGGTTGAAGGAGAGGATCTTGACCACCAGCGCCGAGCCGATCTCGGCGCCGCGCACGGCAAGCTGGCCTGCCATGCCGCCGACGATGCCGGACCCGGCAAAGGAGCCGACCAGCAGGGTGACGGCGGTGGAACTCTGCAGGGCAATGGCAAGTGCCGTGCCGGTGATGACGGCCATGAAGGGGTTTTTCATGGTGGCGCGCAGTCTGTGGCGTAGCACGTCGCCATAGGCGCGCTCGACGCCGGTGCGCACCATGCGCGTGGCATAGAGCATCAGCGCCACAGCGCCGGCCAGATGCAGCAGCACGACCGACCCGCTCATGGGCGCACACCTTCGTGGGCACGGCGGGCGGCCGTCAGGGCAGGGCGATGGGATATGGAATTCGACCCCCACTCCGATTTGCTTTGCAAACCACCTCTCCCCCTTTCCGGGGGAGAGGAAACGCAGCTTTGACGGCGGCGCCCGTCCCGCTTGAGTTCCTCTCCCCTTTTGAGGGGGAGAGGTGCCGAGCGAAGCGAGGCGGAGTGGGGGTGGGTCGTACCAAAGGCGATCGGGCTACCCACCGGGGAGCGGTGGGGCGGGAACGCCAGGTCACAAATCAGCGGTGTTTTCATATGGAAGTACATTAGCCGGATAATATTTTTCGTCCATCGGGCAGGGTGGTTCAGCGCCGACGCGACAGGTCGGAAAATGGCTTGGAAGCCCGGCAGGGGCCTGTGAACAGTGGGCATTGTCGTTGCAAGGGAGTCGTATCTTTTGACGGTGGCGCTTATATGGGACTGAAAGTGAGCCGGTTCCATGCGCTTCCCACCCGCCTTCCTCGATGAGATACGCGACCGCGTGCCGATTTCGGCCGTGATCGGCCAGCGTGTCTCGTGGGACCGCAAGAAGACCAATACCGCGCGCGGCGATTTCTGGGCCTGCTGTCCGTTCCATGGCGAGAAGTCGCCGAGCTTCCATTGCGAGGACAGGAAGGGCCGCTACCATTGCTTCGGCTGCGGCGTTTCGGGCGATCATTTCAAGTTCCTGACCGATCTCGACGGCCTGAGTTTCCCCGAGGCGGTCGAACGGCTGGCCGACATGGCCGGTGTGCCGATGCCGGTGCGCGACGCACAGGAGGAGCGGCGCGAGCGCGAACGCGCCTCGCTGCATGACGTCATGGAGATGGCGGCAAGCTTCTTCGAGCAGCAATTGCACAGCGCGGCAGGCGCGAAGGCACGCGCCTATCTGCGCGACCGCGGCCTGATGGCGGCAACGCAACAGCGGTTCCGCATCGGCTATGCGCCCGACAGCCGCAATGCGCTGAAGGAATATCTGGCCGGCAAGGGCGTGGACGTCGCCCAGATGGATGCCTGCGGGCTGATCTATTCAGGCGACGACATCCCGGTTTCCTATGACCGCTTCCGCGATCGCATCATGTTCCCGATCGGCGACCGGAGCGAAAAGATCATCGCCTTTGGCGGCCGGGCCATGTCGCCGGAAGTGGCGGCCAAATATCTGAACTCGCCCGACACCGAACTCTTCCACAAGGGCAATGTGCTCTACAATTTCGCTCGCGCCCGCAAGGGCATGGGCCGCGACGGCACGGTGATTGCGGTCGAAGGCTATATGGACGTGATCGCGCTGGCGCAGGCCGGATTCGACAATGCCGTGGCCCCGCTCGGCACCGCGCTCACCGAAAACCAGCTCGAGCTTTTGTGGCGCATGACCGGCGAGCCGGTGCTGTGTTTCGACGGCGACCAGGCGGGAATGCGGGCGGCGTGGCGCGCCGCCGACATGGTGCTGCCGCTGGTGCAGGCCGGCCGCACGGCGCGCTTTGCGCTTTTGCCGGAAGGCAAGGACCCGGACGATCTGGTCAAGGCGGAAGGGCCAGAGGCGTTCAAGGAGGTGCTGTCGGAGGCCCGGCCGCTCGCCGACCTTTTGTGGATGCGCGAGACGTCGAACGGCGTTTTCGACACGCCCGAGCGCAGGGCCGAGCTTGAAAAGACGCTGCGCGAGCTTACCCAGCGCATCAAGGACGAGAGCGTGCGCTACCACTATGCGCAGGAAATGCGCGATCGGGTGATCGGCTTTTTCGGCGCCGCGCGCGGGCGTGGCCAAAGGCCGGGGACAGGCGATGGCCGGCCGGACCAGCGCTTCGGCGGCGGCCAGCGCGGCAGGCCGGGTGCGGCGGTGAGCCGCTTTGCGGTGTCGGAGAGCCTGGCGCGTTCGGCGATGGTCAAGCGTGCCGGTGGCGTGATGCCGCTGCGCGAAACCGCCATGCTGGTGGCGCTGGTCAACCATCCAAGGCTGATCGACGAGAATTTCGAGCAGGTGGAAAAGCTCGACCTGTCGGACCCGGATCTGCGCCATCTGCACAGGGTGGTGATCGATGCGCTGGCCCATGATGCCGCCGATGAACGCGCCTCCGTCATCGCCATGATCGAGCAGGCCGGCCTTGGCGAGGCCTGGGCACGGGCGGTGGCGCTGGTGAGGAAGGCGCGGCTGTGGCCGGCGCTGGAGGCTGCGGCGCTGGAAGACGCCCGCGACGCCTTTGCCCAGGCGCTGCACTTGCACCGCAGCGCGCGCACGCTACATAAGGAGCTGAAAGTGGCCGAGACGGCACTGGCGACCGACCCGACCGATGAGAATTACCGCCATCTGGTGGAAATACAGGCGCAATTTCGCGACGTGCAGGCGACCGAGGCGCTTATCGAAGGCTTCGGGATATCGTCGGGGCGAGCGGATCGGATGTAATGGCAACCGCGCTTGCCGCGGCTGTGGAGGCAGTGAATGCGTCAATTGATTCGCTTTTTTAAGGCGAATCATGCGACAGCCGCTTGACCTTCCGTCAGAATGGCGGAATCAGGACGATTCGAAAAGTTAACCTGCGGCAGGTCCGCACCCAAAAAAATGACGGTATGGGAGATTGGTCTGGACGATGCGGTCGATCCGCCCCAGATATCAGGGTTAATCCGGACTTAAGACGCACGCTGCTACCGGGTCGGGGAAATCGCGGTTCAGCGTGAAAGTTGTATTGCCCGGTTATCGGAGTCGTCGAGGCTTCGCAACCGGCTGCGTGGAGAAAGCGAAAGAATGGCGACAAAGGAAAAGGAAGAGGTCGAGACCGAACGCGAGGGCGCAACCGATGGGCCTTTGCTCGACCTTTCCGACGATGCTGTCAAGAAGATGATCAAGGCCGCCAAGAAGCGCGGCTATGTGACGATGGACGAGCTGAATTCGGTGCTGCCTTCGGAGGAAGTGACCTCCGAGCAGATCGAGGACACGATGGCCATGCTTTCCGATATGGGCATCAATGTCGTCGAGGATGACGAGGTCAGCGACGATAATGACGGCGAAGGCAACTCGGGCGATTCGGAAGACGACGCCAACGAACTGGCCGAGCAGACCGGCACGGCCGTTGCCGCCACGCCTGCCAAGAAGGAGCCGACCGACCGCACGGACGACCCGGTGCGCATGTATCTGCGCGAGATGGGTTCGGTCGAGCTTCTGTCGCGCGAGGGCGAAATCGCCATCGCCAAACGCATCGAGGCAGGCCGCGAGACCATGATCGCGGGCCTGTGCGAAAGCCCGCTGACCTTCCAGGCCATCATCATCTGGCGCGACGAGCTCAACGAAGCCAAGATCCTGCTGCGCGAGATCATCGACCTTGAAGCCACCTATGCCGGCCCCGAGGCCAAGCAGGTGCCTTCGGTGGAGCGCCAGGAAGAGCTGGAGCGGCCCAAGACGCCCGAATACAGCCAGCAGCAGCGCCGCGCCTCGCGCGACGATGACGACATCACCAATGTCGGCGGCGAAACCCGCGGCGAGGAGGAAGAGGACGACGAGGACGAGGCCAACCTGTCGCTGGCGGCCATGGAAGCCGAGCTGCGCCCGCAGGTCATGGAAACGCTCGACCTGATCGCCGACACCTACAAGAAGCTGCGCAAGCTGCAGGACCAGCAGGTGGAAAACCGCCTGGCGGCGACCGGCACGCTGTCGCCGAGCCAGGACCGCCGGCTGAAGGAGCTGAAGGACGAACTCATCACTGCGGTGAAGTCGCTGTCGCTCAACAATGCCCGCATCGAGGCGCTGGTCGAGCAGCTTTACGACATCAACAAGCGGCTGGTGCAGAACGAAGGCAAGCTGCTGCGGCTGGCCGAAAGCTATGGCGTGCGCCGTGACGAGTTCCTGAAGGAATACCAGGGCTCGGAACTCAGCCCGAACTGGGTGGCCAAGGTCGCCACCCTGACCACGCGCGGCTGGAAGGAATTTTCCGCCCGCGAGCAGGATACGATCCAGGACATCCGCGCCGAAATCCAGAACCTCGCCACCGAGACGGCGATCTCGATTTCCGAATTCCGCAAGATCGTCAATCAGGTCCAGAAGGGCGAGCGCGAAGCCGCAATCGCCAAGAAGGAGATGGTGGAAGCCAATCTGCGGCTGGTGATCTCTATCGCCAAGAAATACACCAATCGCGGCCTGCAGTTCCTCGACCTCATCCAGGAAGGCAATATCGGCCTGATGAAGGCGGTGGACAAGTTCGAGTATCGTCGCGGCTACAAGTTCTCCACCTATGCGACATGGTGGATCCGTCAGGCGATCACCCGTTCGATCGCCGACCAGGCGCGCACCATCCGCATTCCGGTGCACATGATCGAGACGATCAACAAGATCGTGCGCACCTCGCGCCAGATGCTGCACGAAATCGGCCGCGAGCCGACGCCGGAGGAACTGGCCGAAAAGCTCGCCATGCCGCTGGAAAAAGTGCGCAAGGTGCTGAAGATCGCCAAGGAGCCAATCAGCCTCGAAACGCCGGTGGGCGACGAGGAGGACAGCCACCTCGGCGATTTCATCGAGGACAAGATGGCGATCCTGCCGATCGATGCGGCGATCCAGGCCAATCTGCGCGAGACGACGACGCGGGTGCTGGCCTCGCTCACCCCGCGCGAGGAACGCGTGCTGCGCATGCGCTTCGGCATCGGCATGAACACCGACCACACGCTGGAAGAAGTCGGCCAGCAGTTCTCGGTGACACGCGAGCGCATCCGCCAGATCGAGGCCAAGGCACTGCGCAAGCTCAAGCATCCGAGCCGGAGCAGGAAGCTCAGGAGCTTCCTCGACAGCTAGGGGGAGGTTCCGGTTGAGGAAATTGCCCCTCAACCCCCTGCCGGACATCTCTCCACTTGTGGAATTCGACCCCCACTCCGCCTCGCTTCGCTCGGCACCTCTCCCCCGCTCGACGGGGGAGAGGAATGCCGTCCGCAAGGCTGGCACCCTTCCTCTCCCCTTTTGAGGGGGAGAGGTGCCGAGCGAAGCGAGGCAGAGTGGGGGTTGGTCGTGCCATATCCGATTGCCTTGCCCCTCAAGGGGGATCAGCCTTCATAGCCCCTCCCGCGTCATTCTGAATCGCTTATCGCCGTCCGACTCTATCATCGTCGTTTGAGTGGAGGCCTGATCGCAGCGTAATCTCCCCCCTTGAGGGGGAGATGTCCGGCAGGACAGAGAGGGGTGGGACGGAGCGCATTGCTCTGGAATAAATTCTGGCGTTTGCCCGGCATCGGGATCATACTTACGGGCCAGGGCGAGGGGAGGATGATTACGGCGCCGGCACCACGGCCCATCCCCGCGCGTCACGGCACCGCAAGGGAGGTGTATCGTGACCACTTACATCATGCTTCTCAACTGGACCGACCAGGGCGTGAAGAATGTGCGGGAATCGCCGCGCCGGCTCGATGCCGCCAGAAAACAGCTTGCCGATATGGGCGGCACCTTCAAGGAATTCTACCTCACCATGGGCGAATACGACATGGTGGCGGTGTGCGAGGCGCCCGACGATGCCGTGGCGGCGCGCTTTGCGCTGCAGATCGGCAGCGCCGGCAATGTGCGCTCGCGCACCCTGAAGGCGTTCCCCGAGGGAGCCTATCGCGAAATCATCACTTCGCTCGGCTGACAGTTCGGAGCCAAGTCGCCGCGCGCCATGTGGAAGCGCCGGACGCCTTCGGGCAGCGGGCCGAAAGGGAAAAGGCTCCGTGCCCGGGAGAAGGAAACCCTGTCTCCCGGGCATGCGGCGCGGTCGGGCGAGTTATCAAACGGTGCCCATGGCTGAATGATACTCGACCTGCCAGGGGGAACGGGCTACGGTTTTCGTCACGATCACGAGCGAGGTTTGCATGTCCTTTCTGAAGCGTCTTTTTGGTGGTGGCGCGAGTGATGCCGGCAAGGCAGAGGATGCCGCCGGCAAGGAAATCGAGCACAATGGTTTCCTGATCCGCGCCACGCCGTTCAAGGAAGGCGGCCAATTCCAGACCTGCGGCGTGGTTTCCAAGGAAATCGACGGCGTGCTCAAGGAGCACCGCTTCATCCGTGCCGACCGCTTCGCCGCCTTCGACGATGCCGTCGACGTTTCGCTCAAGAAGGGCCGGCAACTGGTGGATGAGCAGGGCGAACGGATTTTCAGCTAGGTCTTATTATTCGACAACCAGTCCGTCGATGAGGGTGGCCAGAACCGCGGCGTGATCCTGCGAGGAAGCGCCGGCCTCGATGGCGAGCGCGGCGCGGTCGAAGGCGGCCGATAGCAGCGCAGTCAGCGCATCGAGCGGCAGTTCGCGCAGCGCCCCTTCGCGCATTGCGATGGCCAGCCCCTCGCGCAGCGTGCGGGCGCCGTGCCTGGCGTCGATCGCATCCATTTCAGAACGGCCGAGCACGGCCGGACCGTCGAGCAGCAAGAGCCGGGTGCGGCCGGGAACGGCCATTGCAGCAAGGAAAGCTTCGCCGCCCTTGATCAGCGCCTCTTTTGCGCTGAGCATCGGCGGTGCATTGCGTTCGATTTCTTCGGCGACGACGGCTGCTTCCTGTTCGACCACGGCGCGAAACAGGTCCTGCTTGTCGGCGAAGTGGTGATATAGCGCCCCGCGCGTCACGCCGGCCGCCGACACGATGTCCGGCGTTGCCGTCTCGGCATAGGATTTCTCGGTGAACAGAAGACGCGCGGCGCTCATCAGCGCTGCGCGCGTGGTTTGGGTGCGCTCGCGGTTGGAGCGAGGCCTGGTTTTCTGTTGCATACATACAGCCTGTATGTTATTAGGTAAAAACATGCAGAATGTATGTCAAATCGGGAGCAGTGGAAAGCCATGAAAACGACGAGCTACTATCCGGTCGTCATGACCAAGGCCGTTGCCGGCACGGCGAATTTCTATGTCAGCCATCTGCGTTTCAAGCCGCTGTTTGAAAGCGATTGGTATGTGCATCTGCAATCGGGTGAGGACGAAAGCGTCAATCTCGGCATCGTGGATGCGGATCACGAGACGATACCAGAGGCTGCACGCGGCAAGGTCTCGCAAGGGCTGCTGATCAATTTCGAGGTCGAGGACCCGGATGCGGTGCATGGGCGCATCGTGGCGGCGGGGCTGCCGATCCTGCGCAGCCTGCGCGACGAGGCCTTTGGCCAGCGCCATTTCATCTTTGCCGATCCCAATGGGGTGCTGATCGACGTGATCAAGCCGATCGAACCCAGCGCCGAGTTCCTGGCGCAATATGCGCCCGAGGCGGTCGGGACGTGACGGGAAGGGAGGGCGGTCACTCCTGCCTCTGCGGCATCTTGCGCAAGTCCATGTGTACAGGCAAGGATCATGGATCAGCAAGGAGGCCGACATGTCGCTCAAGGGAAAGACGCTGTTCATCTCCGGCGGGTCGCGCGGGATCGGGCTCGCGATTGCGCTTAGGGCCGCGCGCGACGGCGCCAATGTGACGATCGCGGCAAAGACCGCCGAGCCGCACCCCAAGCTGCCCGGCACGATCTATACGGCAGCCGACGAGATCAGGCAGGCCGGCGGCAGGGCGCTGCCGGTGCTGTGCGATATCCGCGACGAAAGCCAAGTGGGGCAGGCGGTGGAAAAGACCGTCGAGGCGTTCGGCGGCATCGATATCTGCATCAACAATGCCAGCGCCATCCAGCTCACCGGCACGCTGGAAACCGACATGAAGCGCTATGACCTGATGCACCAGATCAACACGCGCGGCACGTTCCTGGTATCAAAAATGTGTATTCCGCATCTGAGGTTGGCGCAAAATCCTCATATTTTGAATCTGGCGCCGCCGCTCGACATGGAGGCCAAATGGTTCAAGGACCACGTCGCCTATACGATGGCCAAGTTCGGCATGTCGATGTGCACGCTGGGCATGAGCGCGGAGTTCAGGAAGGACGGCATTGCCGTCAATTCGCTATGGCCGCTGACGACGATCGACACGGCCGCCGTGCGCAATCTGCTCGGCGGCGAGGCTGTCGCCTCGATGAGCCGCTCGGCCGCGATCATGGCCGATGCCGCCCACGCGGTCCTGACGCGGCCTTCGCGCGAGGCGACCGGGAATTTCTATATCGACGAACTGGTGCTGCGCGAGGAAGGCGTGACGGATTTCTCCAGATATTCACTCGGCGGCAAGGGCACGCTGGCCGCCGATTTCTTCGTGCCGGAGGAGGTGTTTTCGCAGACCGACACGAAGGTGGTCGGGCTCGGTGGATAGATAGACCGGTTCAGCTTCAAGAAGAATCGCCCCTCATCCCCCTGCCGGGACAGGCCCTCGCTTGCGCTCCGGGCGTTCGTCACTCGAAAAGCCAAATCGTTGGCTTTTCGTCCGCTTCGCGGACCACTCCTCACCCCCGTGGCACGGGGAGAAGGAGGCTTGCCGCAACGCTGGTGCCCCCCTCTCCCTGCTTGCGGGGAGAGGGTAAGGGTGAGGGGCAAGTCTGCAACTCTTCGGGATCACGCTCTGTCAGTTGACCGGGCCAGAGCCGCCGATCTCTTCCATCGAAGGCTCGGTCGGCTTCACGCCGGTGGCGCGATTGACGATGACGGTCAGCACCCACAGCACGATGCCGATGGCGATGAGAACGCCGGCAACGGTGTATTGGAACGGATCACGCCCGGTCCACGGCCCGGCAAAGAAGGCACAGGCAAGCGCGCCGACGATCGGCAGGAAGGTCGGCGTGCGGAAATGCTCGTGGCCGACCTCGTCCCTGCGCAGCACCAGAACGGCGATGTTGACCACCGTGAAGACGCAGAGCAGCAGTAGCGCAGTGGTGCCGCCAAGTGCTGGCACCTCGCCGACGAAGGTGATGAGCGCAAAGGCCAGAAGCGTGGTGAAGCCGATGGCGATATAGGGCGTGCGGCGCGATGGATGCACGGCGCCGAGCGCTGCCGGCAGCACATGCTCGCGGCTCATGCCATAGACGAGGCGGCTTGCCATCAGCATGTTGATGAGCGCGCTGTTGGCGACTGCGAACATGGTGATGAAGCCGAAGATCCAGACCGGGAAATTGGGCGCGCCGGCCTGCACCACCTTGAGTAGTGGGGTCTCGCCTTCGCCCAGTTCCTCAGGCGAAACAAGCGTGATCGAGGAGATCGAGACCAGCACATAGATGGTGCCGGTGATGAACAGGCCTAGCAGCAGGATTTTTGGGAAAATGCGAGTCGGTTCCTTGGTTTCCTCGGCCATGTTCACGGAATCCTCGAACCCGACCATGGCAAAGAAGGCAAGCGTGGTGGCGGCGATGACACCCCACAGCGCGCCGCGATTTTCCGAACCGCCGAACTGGGTGATGCGCGAAACGTCGCCCTGGCCGGCGCCGATGGCCCACAGCCCGATGAAGATGATGATGAGCAGGCCGCTCAGTTCCACGCAGGTCAGCACGACATTGGCCTTCACGCTTTCGCCAACGCCGCGATAGTTGATGATGGCGACCAGCGCCATGAAGGCAAGGCCGATGACGGTGACGCCGATGCCGCTTTCCAGCCCAAGGTTGAAGGATTCAGAAAAATTGGCGGCAAAGGCGCGCGAGGTGATGCCCGAGCACATGACGGTGAAGGCGACGATGAAGGTGACGAAATGGATGCCGAAGGCCTTGTGCGTATAAAGGGCAGCACCGGCCGCGCGCGGATATTTCGTCACCAGTTCCAGATAGCTGAAGGCGGTGACGACGGCGACGGCAAACGCCACCAGAAAGGGCAGCCAGACCACGCCGCCGACCTGCTTGGCGACCTGGCCCGTCAGCGCATAGATGCCGGTGCCGAGAATATCGCCGACGATGAACAAAAGCAGCAGCCACGGACCCATGACGCGATGCAGGCTGGGCTCGAGCGTGGCGGTGTCTTTGGCCGGGCCGGGGGCGGGAACGTCCGTCATTTCGCATCTCCTCCGAAACGCCCCCGCAGGCTTCCTAAAGCGCGTTGCGATCCTTCGGATTCGCTTGGCGCGCTTTAGGTCTTTGTTTTGCGCATGTCTTTTCCCGAAACCGGTTCCCACTTTCGGGAGACAAGCTCTTAGAAATATTGATGGCTATCGCGGATTGTCAAATTAGCGGGACTGCAACAAGGCGGACGCCGGTGGGGAGAAGCTTAAAAAAGCGGGCCCGGCCGGGGAGGGGGACCGGCCGGGCCCTTTCGCCGCGATCCCGCCTGAAGCGGGACGGGGCAGGGAACCCTGATCGCCCTGCACCCGACGAGCGCAGATTGGCGATCTGTCTGTCAGTTCGAGCACCGGATTCCAATTTCGGTTCGATGCTCCAACGTCGTCACCTTGAAGGTGGCGACCGGACCTTCGCGGGTCAATGGCGTTGCCGCCATCTCGCGAAAGCGTGATCGGCAGGGAGCGAGCGCGCCCGCTCCCTGCCGGCTTCGTCTATTTCGCGCTCGCCACCGGGGCGACCAGCGGCGTGATGCGGCGGATGGCGACACGCCGGTTTTCGCGCTCCGGCTGTTGTGTGTTCACCTTCAGATATTGCTCGCCATAGCCCTGCGTCGTCAGGTTTTCCGGTGGGATGGCGAACACATTGGTGAGGGCTTCGGCCACCGCTTCGGCGCGCTTGTCCGACAGCGCCAGATTGGCGAGATCGGAGCCGACTGCATCGGTGTGGCCTTCGATCAGGAAGGTCTCGGCCGGATTGTCCTTCAGGATGCGCTCCATGGCGGTCGCCACGCCCTCGAGCCGCGAGATTTCGCTTTCGGGGATGGCGGCCGAGCCGAACTCGAAGGTCACCGTATCGAGATCGATGCGGCGGGTCTTGTCGCGGATGCGGGCCGAGCGCTTGACCTCGTCGATCGAATAAAGGCGCTCGACGCGCTCGACCGGCGGCTGTTCGAGGAACTCATAATAGACGTCCGGGTCGCTCGCCCGCTCCGATGTCAGGATGTATTCCTCTTCCGGGATATCGAGCCGCAGCGGCGGCAGGTCGAGCCCCGGATCGCGCCAGTCACGCACGCGGTCGTAATTGTCTTCCTCGACATAGACCAGCACATATTCCCGGTCGTCGGGCGCGATGCGCGAACGGCGGATGACATCGCCATAGGCATTGCGGATGGTGACGACGCGGGTGCCGTCTTCGCGGACGATCGTTTCGCGGGTACGGCCGCGAGGCAGATCCTCGTAATAGACGTCGCGCGCGCCACGCGTCATGCGCGGCCGCTCATTGCTTTCGACGATGGTCTGGTTGTTGAACTGGATGATGACGCGGTCACCGAACTCCTTGACGACCTCGGTGCCTTCCGGCCGTTCGCGGCGAACCAGATCGATCTTCTTCTGCTCGACGCGCGTGCCCTCCTCGGCCGTGACCGGCTGGATCTCGGCCGGCTGGACCTCCTGCTGGGCAGCCCTGTCATCGGTCGGCGGGGGGGCGGCCTCGGCGGGTGCCGCAGGGGCGGCCGGCTGCTCGGCAGGCTGGCCTTCAGCCTGGCCTTCCGGTGCGGCGGCAGGTGCCTGCGGAGCGGCGGGCTGGCCCTTCTGGCTATCGAGGATAGGTGCGGCGCTGCCGTCTGGGGCCTCCACCGGGGCCTCGCCCTCGACGGGAGCTTCCGGTGCGGCAGGGGCGGCACCTTCCGACGGAGCCTGCTCGCCTTCGGCCGGGGCGGGTGCTTCCGGCGCGGCTGCCGGGGGCTCGGTGGGAGTGGGAGCCTCGCCCTCGGTAGGGGCTTCCTGTGCTGGCTGCTCGGCCTGCGGCTCAGCCGGCGCTTCCGGCTTGGCTTCAGGCGTGGGCGCTGCCTCGGGTTCTGCCTCGGGTGCTGCTTGCGGAGCTGGAGCCTCTTCAGGCGCTGCTTCCGGCTCGGGAGCTACCTCCGGTGTAGGTTGAGGTTCGGCCTCGGGTTCCGGCTGCTGCTCGGGCGCAGCTTCATCCGGTTCCGGTTCTGGCGCAGCCTGGGGCTCGGGCTGCGGCGGCGGTGCCGCTTCAGGTTCCGGCTGCGCAGCTTCGGGTTCGGGTGCCGGCTCGGGTTGAGGGGCTGCCTCCGGTTCTGGCTGCGGCTCAGGCTCGGCCTGGGGTTCCGGCTGTGGTGGTGGCGGGGCCGCCTCAGGTTCCGGTTGTGCGGCTTCGGGCTCGGGTGCCGGCTCGGATTGAGGGGCTTCCTCCGGTTCTGGCTGCGGCTCAGGCTCGGCCTGGGGTTCGGGCTGCGGTGGCGGGGCCGCCTCGGGTTCCGGGGCGGGCTCTTCGGCCGGCGCGGCTTTTTCCTCTTGCTGTTGCTTGCGCTTCAGCAATTCCTCTTCGGTCGGCTGTTCTTCAGCCTGGGCAAAAAGCAAGGGAGCTTGCCTGGCAACCATCTGTTGGGAGCGCGGAGAAAATTCTGTGTCCTGTGCCTGAAGCGGCAGGGCGCTCAACGGCGCCGACGCCATCAGCAGGCCAAGGGCTGTCCCCGCCAAGATCCGAGGTTGGCGTTTCATATTTAGTCTCTCCTGTCATAAGTCCCAACTTTGCACCAACATCCAGCACGGCAATTTGGTTCCTGACGGGTCCGGATAAGGGCGGCGGCGAGGTCATTGCGCGGTGGCAATCTGGCAAGAAGGCGGCATTCTCGTGAACACCACCCGTGGCCGGCCCTGTCGGGCCTTGACCTTGCCCTGCCTGCGGGCCACATGCAGCCCATGAAACAGCCTTTCTGGAAGACAACGGCGCTGGAGGCGATGAGCCGCGAGCAATGGGAATCGCTTTGCGACGGCTGCGGCAAGTGCTGCCTTTCCAAGCTCGAGGACGAAGACACCGGAGACATCTACTGGACCAGCGTCGCCTGCCGGCTGTTTGACGCCAAAAGCTGCCGCTGCAGCGACTATGCCAACCGCCTTGCGCGCGTGCCCGATTGCGTGGGGCTGACCCCGCAGAATGTGCGCACCATCACCTGGCTGCCCGCAAGCTGCGCCTACAAGCTGGTGGCCGAGGGGCACGATCTCTATTGGTGGCATCCGCTGGTTTCGGGCAGCCCCGAGACCGTGCATGAGGCCGGCATGTCCGTGCGCGGCCGCGTGACGGCGTCGGAAGCCGACATGGCCGAGCCCGAAGACTATTTCGACCACATGCTGGAGCATGAGCCGTGAGCCGGCGGCTCTCGTCGGACACGCTTTATTTCAATAATTATCAATGATTTATCGGATGAATGGAAAATGAACGGCTGGTTCCAAGGCCGTTCAGCTTGAAGGGCGCAATCTCGCCTCATCGCTTCGGCAAGTGACGCCGATCAGCAGCGAACGAGGAGACCAAAATGTTCAATATGCTCAAGACCGCGGTGCTTTCGGCGATGATCGGCCTTGGCGGCCTTGCCGCGATGCCCGCCAGCGCCCAGGCCGACGGCATCTATCTCAATCTCGGCAATGGCAGCGATGCCCGTTTCGGCGTCTTCGTCAGGGACGGCTATCATGACGACAGGGGGCGCTGGGAGCGTCGCGATCGCTGGGACCGGCGTGAGCGCTGGGATGACCGCTGGGAGCGGCGCCACCATCGCCGCGCCTGCACGCCCGACCGGGCGCTCGACAAGGCCGACCGCATGGGCCTGCGCCGCGCTCGCATCGTCGATGTCAGCCGCCGCACGATCACGGTCAGCGGACGCAAATGGCACGATCGCGTCCACGTGACCTTTGCCCGCGCGCCGAACTGCCCGGTGATTCGCTAGAGCCGTTCTAGTTTAAACGGAATCGAGGAACGGCTCTAAACTTTTGTTTTAGCCGCATTTCCGGACGCAAAACCGTTTCACACTTTTGCTGGAAATGCTTTAGACGACCTGCATCCAGCCAAAGCAGGGCAAGGTGACGTTTCCCCTGGATCGTCACCTTGCCCTGTTTGCGTGTTGGCGCGTGACTCCCTTTCGGGATCACGAACTGAATCATCTGCAGCGGGCGGTGTAGATGCGCCCGTTGTGGTCGCGGTATTCGCAGTAGCCATTGCGCAGGTTGCGGACCAGAAGCCCGCCAATAGCGCCCGCGCCGGCACCGATCAGCGCGCCCCGTCCGCCACCGGCGATCCCGCCGATCACCGCACCGGCCGCCGTGCCAACGCTTACGTCCTTTTCGGTCGTGGTGCAGCCGCTCAATGCGGCGACAGCCGCCACGGCGATAATGATCTTCCGCATCGGATATTCACTCCATTCGCTCTGTCAGCCACCCCGCCTTGACAGATACAGAAGTGAAGCGCGCCGGGGAAGGGCATCGGGCCGCGCAAATGCCATTGCGTTGATAATTGTAGACACTTGACAATTTACAGACCCGGTAGCAGTGTTCGCTGCCGGGGAGGAGATGAGGTGCCGTATGCCTTCATCGCCCGACATAAGAACTGCTCCGGGAGGGTTTCATGAAAGGCCATTTGTTCATGGCGGGCGCATTCGCGCTCGGCATCGCTGCGTTCTCTGCATCTGCATCCGCGCAGGATTATCCGAAGGACACCGTGACGCTGATCACCCATTCCAGCGTCGGCGGCGGCAGTGATGTGTTCTTGCGCGAGCTGTCGAAATATCTTTCGTCGGCACTTGGCGCCAATGTCATTGTCGAGAACGTCACCGGCGGTTCGGGCGCAAACGCCCTGGCACGCCTTGCCTCGGCACCTGCGGACGGGTCCATTTTCTACGCGACGACGCCGACCTTCATCTATACCTCGCTCCTCAGCAATCCGGAGGCGACCTACAAGGACCTGGAGCCGGTGGTGAATGTCTTCACCGATCCGGAGGTGATCTATACGGCCGCTGACAGCCCTTACGATTCGCTGCAGGCGGTCATTGACCACGCCAAGGCAGAGCGCGGCACATGGGGCGCGGCCAATCCGGCCTCTCTGGAACGTCAGCTTCTGGAGCGCCTGAAAACGGCTGCGGGGGCTGAGAATGCCGCAATCGTCACCCATGAGGGCGGTGGCGACATGATGATCAACGTGCTGAACGGCACGCTCGATGTCGGCGTGGGCGAGGTGCAGGAAGTCAAGTCGCAGCTCGAAGCAAAGCAGATCCGCGTGCTGGCGACCTTCAGCGACGAGAAGCTCGAAACACTGCCCGATGTCCCGACCGTCAAGTCGCTTGGCTATGACGTCGTTGCCCGGAAGTTTCGTGGCATAGCCGGCCCGAAGGGCCTTCCCGCCGATGTCATCGCGGCCTGGGAAAAGGCGATCCCCGAGGTTCTCGACAATCCCGAATACAAGGCAGCCTATACGGCGTCGGACCTGCGGCCGGATTTCATCCCGCATGCCGAATATGGCCCGTTCATCCAGTCCTTCGCGGCCGAGACCGAAGCCTTCCTGAAGCAATCAGGTGTGATCAAGTGACCGCTGCCTGCGAAGCGATCTTCCGCCCGGCGCCGTGCCTGGGGTTTCGAGCGGCAGAACGTCTCCAATGACACGCGAACTGGTGGGTGGCGTCCTGGCGATCCTGCTCGGCGCCGGTTACCTCGCAATGGCCTTGCAGATCCAGCCGAGCTCGCTTGACGATGCCATCGGCCCTGCCGGCCTGCCGCGGGTTCTCGGAACGGCGATGGTCTTGCTGGGGATCGTCCTCTCAGTGCAGGCGCTGCTGGCGGAGCGGCGCAGGCGCCGGTCGTTGGCAGCCGGAAAGGCGGCCGACACGGCGGCGGAAGACGATGAGGCCGGTGAAATCGAGCGCGGCGGTCTGGGCGGCATAGCCCGCGCCGGCGGGCTGCTCGCCATCGGCATCGGCTATCTGCTGATCGTCAGGACCGCAGGATATGTTCCCGCCGTCGCCGCACTGATCATCGCAGCCGCCCTTTATGGCGGCGCAGCCCTGACGTGGCGGGTCTTTGCAATCGGTATCGCCGGGGCAGTCTTCTACTACCTCCTCTTCGTGCTCGTTCTCGGCATTCCCCTGCCGGCGGGTGAACTCATCAATTACTTCTAGCCCGGATTCCATCGCTTTGGACACGCTTGCCCAGTCGATCCAGATCCTGTTCACCACACCGGCGATATTGATGGCCAGTGTCGGCGTTGCCTGGGGCATTCTCGGCGGCGCCCTGCCGGGCTTGTCGCCGTCCATCACCATGGCCCTGCTGCTGCCGTTTACCTATGCGCTCGATCCGACATCGGCGATCATCCTGCTCGCCTCGACCTATGTCGGCGCAGAATATGGCGGCTCGATCCCCGCGATCCTGATCCGCACGCCCGGAACCAATGCCGCCGCCGCCACGGTGATCGACGGCTATGAGATGAACCGGAAGGGAAAGGCGGGCCTGGCGCTCGGCATTTCGCTCTATTCCGGCGTGATCGGCAGCCTGTTCGGGCTGGTGATGCTGGTCGTTCTCAGCGAGCCGCTGGCACGCATCGCGCTTTCCTTCCGTCCGCCGTCCTATTTCGCCCTCGGCATCCTCGGCCTCAGCGTCATCGTCACGCTCTCGGGCGGCTCGCTGGTCAAGGGCATGATTGCCGGTATCTTCGGCCTCATGGTGGCAACGGTCGGCACCGATCCGGTGACCGGGGGCAATCGCTTCACCTTCGGCACGGCGGAGCTTCTCGGCGGCATCGAGCCGGTTCTGGTCATGGTCGGCCTGTTTGCGGTCAGCGAACTCCTCGTGCAGGCGACGCAGAAAGACGCGCCGATCCGTGTCGAGAGCAAGGCCAGAATCCAGTTCCCCGGATGGAAACTGGCCAAGCGCCTGCTACCCTCCCAGATGATCGGGAATGTGGTCGGCACTTTCGAAGGCATCATGCCGGGCGCCGGCGGCACGGTCGCGTCGTTCATCGCCTATAATGAGGCAAAGCGCTGGTCGCGCCACAAGGAGGAATTCGGCAAGGGGTCGCCCGAAGGCATTGCCGCGCCGGAAACCGCCAACAACACGGTGTCGGCAACGGCGATCATCCCGTTGCTGGCCTTCGGCATCCCCGGCTCGAACTCGACGGCCGTGCTGCTCGGCGGCTTCCTGATCCATGGCATCACGGTCGGCCCGATGATTTTCGTCAAATCCGCCGCCGTCGTCCACGGGCTCTATGGCGGGCTGCTCGTTGCCTCCATTGCACAACTTGCCATCGGCATGGCGATGATGGGGCCTTGCATCTGGCTGGTGAACCGCCCGCGCGCCTATCTCAACGCCTTCATCTTCGCGCTGATCTTCTCGGGCGTGTTCTCGATCCACCAGAGCCTGTTCGATCTCGGCCTTGTGCTTGCCGCAGGTGTCGTCGGCTTCATCATGCGGCTTTTGAACATTCCGTTCCTGCCGACCGTGCTCGGTCTGGTGCTTGGGTTCCTCGTCGAAAGCAATTACCGCCGCGCCCTGGTGATTTCGGGAGGCGATCATTCGATCTTCGTGACCGACCCGATCTCGCTCGGCTTTTTGACAGTCGCGACGCTGTTCGTGCTCGGCTCGGTCGGCAAACCCTTTTTCGCGAAGATGAGAAAACCGCGCCTGTCTTAGGCGGGCGGAAAATAAGGAAGGATGAAATGAGCGCTCACGAACTTGAAGGCCGGGTTGCGATCGTCACCGGCGCCTCGCGCAATATCGGGCGGTCGATTGCCGTGGCGCTGGGGGAGGGTGGAGCGCATGTGCTCGTCCATGCGCAGCAGGATCGCGACAGTGCCGAGCAGACCGCACGTGATGTCGAGGCGGCGGGTGGAAGGGCGGCGGTCGTGCTCGGCGACCTTGCCGATCCGGCGGTTCCCGCGCGCATGGTGGAAAGCGCCTTGTCCGCATTCGGAAAGCTCGACATCGTGGTTGCCAATGCCGCAATCCGGCCGGAGGCGTCGATCGACGAACTGACCTACGCCGACTGGCGCAAGGTGATGGCGCTCTGCCTCGACAGCGTATTCCTCCTTGCACAGGCTGCGCTGAAGCCGCTGCGGCTCAGCGACCAGGCAAGCATCGTCACGATCGGAGGACTTACAGGGCATAGCGGCGCGGCCAACCGCCCCCATGTGATTGCGGCCAAGGCCGGGCTGGTCGGGCTGACCAAGGCGCTTGCGCATGATCTCGGCAAGGATGCGATCACGGTCAACTGCGTGGCGCCGGGGTTGATCGAAACCAAGCGCGCGGGTGCGGACCCCAAACACCATGCAAGCCGCACGAATGTGCTGGGGCACCATGGAACGCCGCAGGATGTCGCCGCGATGGCAAGGATGCTGGCTGGCCCGGCAATGCGCTATGTCACCGGACAGACGATCCATGTGAATGGCGGCGCGCTGATGGTGTAGGCATCGCCGGTTCGATGGCCGGTCTAGGTCGTGAACTCATAAATCTGGTCGAAATGGTGTGAGGCCATCTGGTTGGATACGAGGAGAAAAGGCGCCGGAAATGTCGACCATTTTCAAGTCCTTTTCGACAAAGTAGCCGGCCAGAGGGACCACATCCTGCGGACGCCGAAACGGCTTCGAGCTGCGGCGTCGAAGCCCTTGGCCGATGAACCACATCGACCGGCGGGCTTCTCCTGGCATCTCATCGCCGTTTCAGGCGCCATTTCGATCATATTTATGAGTCCACGACCTAAGCGGCCAACCGGCTGGCCAGCGCGATCGCCGCTTCGAAGGCGCCGGTGCTGGCGACACCCTTGCCGACGATGTCGAAAGCCGTGCCGTGGGCCGGGGTGGTGAAGACGATGTCGAGCCCGGCGGTGACCGTGACGCCGCGGTTGAAGCCGCGCATCTTGGTCGCGATCTGGCCCTGGTCGTGATACATGGCAAGCACGCCGTCATAGTCGCCGGCAAATGCCTTGAGATAGACCGTGTCGGCCGGAAACGGCCCCTGGCAGGCAATGCCCCTGGCCGACATGGCCTCGACGGCCGGGCGAATGATGTCGATCTCCTCGGTTCCGAACAGGCCGCCTTCGCCACCATGCGGATTGAGGGCGGCGACAGCCAGACGCGGCGCGGCGATGCCGGCCTTTTTCATCATTGTCGTCGCCAGTTCGATCGCAACCTCGATCGAGGGCCGGTCGATCTGGTCGAGCGCCTGCCGCAGCGAGACATGCGAGGTGACGCGCGACATCCACTGATTGTCCAGCACGTTCATTTCGCTGAAATAGCCGGTGTGGCCGAGAAGATGGGCAAACATCTTGTGTTCGTCGGGAAATTTCCAGCCGCCGTCGAAAAGCGCGCGCTTGTTGAGCGGCGCGAAAGTGACGGCATCGACTTCCCCGGCCTTGGCGAAATCGATAGCGCGCGCCAGGGTTTCGCCGGTGAGACGGCCCGACTCGGCGCTGGCGATGCCGGGCGCATAAAGGGCCGGATCGGTGTTGGCGAGGTCGATGAGCGGGACGGCCTTGTCCGACCAATCGACCAGGGAAGGGCTGTGATGGCGCCGGTAGGCGAATGAAACGCCGGCCTGCCGCATGCCGAGATCGAGCACACGAGCATCGCCGATGACGACGATCCGGGCGGTTTGGGCCATGCGGCCGTCATGCAGGATGCGCGCGGTCAGTTCGGGACCGATGCCGGTGGCGTCGCCGGGCGTCAGCGCAATGATCGGGAGAGCGGTCATGCGCTCCTCCTGGCATCAACCGGCGCTTGTGTGAGCGCGCTAGCGACGGCCTTGCCGCAGGTAACCGTATCGGCGCTGCCGCCGAGATCGCCGGTGCGCAGGCTCCGGTCGGCGAGCACCATTTCGATGGCCGAGACGATTGCCGCGGCCGCATCGGCATGGCCGAGATGGTCGAGCAGCATGGCGCCGGCCCAGATCTGGCCGATCGGATTGGCGATGCCCTTGCCGGCTATGTCCGGCGCGGAGCCGTGCACCGGCTCGAACAGCGAGGGGAAGTTGCGCTCCGGGTTGAGATTGGCCGAGGGGGCGATGCCGATCGTGCCGGTGCAGGCGGGGCCGAGGTCGGACAGGATGTCGCCGAACAGGTTGGAGGCGACCACCACGTCGAAGCGATCAGGGTTGAGGACGAAATGGGCGCACAATATGTCGATGTGATATTTGTCCCAGCGCACATCGGGAAAGGCTCCGGCCATCTCTTCCACCCGCTCGTCCCAATAGGGCATGGTGATCGAAATCCCGTTTGACTTGGTGGCCGAGGTAAGGTGCTTCTTCGGCCGTTTGCGGGCGAGATCGAAGGCGAATCGCAGGATGCGGTCGACGCCGACCCGGCTCATCAGCGTCTCCTGCACGACGATTTCGCGGTCGGTTCCCGGAAACATCCGCCCGCCGATCGAGGAATATTCGCCCTCGGTGTTTTCCCGCACGACCAGGAAATCGATGTCGCCCGGCTTGCGGTCGGCCAGCGGCGAGCGCACGCCAGGCATCAGGCGAACGGGACGAAGATTGACATATTGGTCGAATTCGCGCCGGAACTGGAGCAGCGAGCCCCAGAGCGAGATGTGGTCGGGCACCGTTTCGGGCCAGCCGACGGCACCGAAATAGATGGCGTCATGCCTGCCGATCCGGTCCTTCCAGTCCTCCGGCATCATGCGGCCATGCTGCAGATAATAGTCGCAAGAGGCGAAATCGAAGTGGTCGAAGTGGAGGTCAAGGCCGAATCTGGCCGCCGCGGCTTCAAGGACACGAACGCCTTCGGGCATCACTTCCTTGCCGATCCCGTCGCCGGGAATGACCGCTATCCTGAATTGCCTGGCTGTCAACTGAAGTCCTCCCTACAGGTTGTCGCCCAGGAGTGCGGCACAGACCGCCTCGGTGACCTGGTTTGTCGTCGCGGTGCCGCCAAGATCGGGCGTGTGCAGCGAAGCATCCGAGGTGACGCGCTCGATGGCCCGCATCAGCCTTTGCGCTGCCGCGGCTTCGCCGAGATGTTCCAGCATCATCACTGCGGACCAGAACGTCCCGATGGGATTGGCGATGCCCTTGCCGGTGATGTCGAAGGCCGAACCGTGGATGGGCTCGAACATCGAGGGAAAGCGCCTGTCGGGATTGAGATTGGCGGTCGGGGCGATGCCGATCGACCCGGCAAGGGCCGCCGCCAGATCGGAAAGGATGTCGGCATGCAGGTTGGTGGCAACGATGGTGTCGAGCGAGGCGGGGTTGAGCGTCATGCGAACGGTCATGGCATCGACCAGCATCTTGTCCCAGGCGACATCGGGATAATCGCTCGCGACTTCGCGGGCGATGTCGTCCCACAGCACCATGCCGTGGCGCTGGGCATTGGACTTGGTGACCACGGTCAAGAGCTTGCGCGGGCGCGAGCGGGCCAGGTCGAAGGCAAAGCGCATGATGCGCTCGACGCCGGCGCGCGTGAAGATCGCAACCTCGGTCGCCACCTCCTCGGGCAGGCCGCGATGCGAACGGCCGCCCTGGCCGGCATATTCGCCTTCGGAGTTCTCGCGGACGATAACCCAGTCGAGATCCTTCGCGGTGACGCCGCGAAGGGGGCTTGCGATGCCGGGCAATATGCGGGTCGGGCGCACATTGGCATATTGGTCGAGCGGCTGGCAGATCGACAGGCGCAAGCCCCACAGCGTCAGGTGATCGGGCACGTCGGGGGCACCGACAGCGCCGAAATAGATGGCGTCGAAGGGTTTCAGCAGCTCCGAACCGTTTGCGGGCATCATCTCGCCATGGGCCTTGTAGTAGTCCGACCCCCAGCCGAATTGCTCCACCGCGAGATCAAAACCGCCGTCGCGTGCCGCGCAGGCCGCCAGCACGCGCAGGCCCGCCGCGATGACTTCCTTGCCGATGCCGTCGCCGGGAATGGCGGCAATCCGGTAGTTTGGCATGTGAATCCCTCTTCTGCAGGCTGACGTTATATCCGATGCCGAAGCGGATCAAAATTGTCAATTAAAAACTGTTGACAATTTTGATGATGAGGAATGATGTATCGATATGGCGCCTCGACCGGTGCCGATGCGAAGGAGGAGCGTGATGTCAGCAAGCCAGCCCTCATCCATGATGCCGCAGCTTCCGAAGGATCATCCCGGCCTGATGGATGGTTTCCGTTATGAGCGGGTGCGCACGTTGGGAGCAGAGATCAATGTCGCGATAGCCGGGGAGGGCCCGCCGCTGCTGCTCCTGCATGGCAACCCGCTGACCCATGTGAGCTGGCACAAGGTTGCGCCGACATTGGCCAAGAGCTTCACGGTCGTGGCGGCGGATTTGCGCGGCTATGGCGACAGTTCCAAACCTGATGGAGGGCCGGATCATTCCGCCTATTCCTTCCGTGCGATGGGCGAGGACAATGCCGAGATCATGACGCATTTCGGCTTCGACCGGTTCCAGGTCGCCGGCCATGACCGCGGCGGGCGCGTCGGTTTCCGCATGGCGCTGGACTTTCCGGAGCGGATCGAACGGCTGGCCGCGCTGGACATCGTGCCCACCCATCATATGCTGACGGGGATCAATCTCGGCTGGGGCATAGAAGCCTATCACTGGTTCTTCATGGCGCAGAAGGCGCCTTTCCCGGAAAAGCTGCTGTCGGCCGATCTCAATTATTACATGGACTACAAGCTCAACAAGAAAGGCGTCGGGCTGGAGATATTCAGTCCACAGGCGATGGCCGAATACAAGCGCTGCGCGACGCCTGAACAGATTCACGCCGTCTGCGAGGACTACCGCGCGACCGTCAGTGTCGATCTGGCCATGGATACCGCCGATTTCGGAAAGCGGAAGATCGACTGTCCCGTACTCGTGCTTTGGGGAGACAATAGCCATTGCGGCCGCCATTTCCGGCCGCTGGAGGCCTGGGCACCCTGGGCGCCCGATCTACGGGGCTGGGCGCTGCCGAGCGGCCACTATCCGCAGGAGCAGCGACCGGATCTCGTCCACGAGGCGCTGTGGAAATTCTTTACCGGGCGTGACCCTTCTTAATAAGCTTTTGCTAGTTTCGGCCTTATTAGTAATCTGTTGACAATCTGCAATTCCACTCATAGGTTTTATGAAAAGACGACGGAGCAGTCCTGATCGGACTCCGTCACACGGGGAGGTGTGATGTCGTTTCTTGAACTGGATGGCCTGGCCAAAAGCTATGGCAATCTGACTGTCGTAAAAAACGTCAATCTCTCGGTCGATAAGGGAAAGCTGGTCTGCCTGCTGGGGCCGTCCGGCTGCGGCAAGACGACGACGCTTCGGCTCATTGCCGGCTTTGTGCCGGCCAATGCCGGGTCGATCCGGGTCGGCGGGCAGACGGTCTCGTCCGCGCATTCGACGGTTCCGCCGGAAGCAAGGAACATGTCGATGATCTTCCAGAGCTATGCGCTCTGGCCGCATATGACGGTATTCCAGAATGTCGCCTACGGCCTGAAGCTGCGCAAGGTTCCGGCGATCGAGACCGCCGCGCGCGTGCGCACCATCTTGGCGGCGACGCAGCTTACCCCGCTGGAGGACCGCTACCCGGGCGAACTCTCGGGCGGCCAGCAGCAGCGCGTTTCGCTGGCGCGCGCCTTGGTGGTCAAGCCGGAAATCCTGCTTCTCGACGAGCCGCTTTCCAATCTCGACGCCAATCTGCGCGAGGAGATGCGGTTCGAGATAAGGCGGCTGCACGACGAGTTCCGCTACACCACCGTCTATGTGACGCATGACCAGGTGGAAGCGATGACGACGGCCGACATCATCGTGGTGATGAATGACGGCAGGATCGAGCAGGCGGGAAGCCCCGAGGACATCTACCAGCGGCCGCAGACGGAGTTCGTGGCCAGGTTCATCGGCGGCACCAACATATTGAAGGGGCAGAAGGGGGCTGGCGACGTGGTCGTCTGTGATGGCGACATCAAATTGCGCTGCGCCAGCGGGGAGTTCGCCGCGCAGGGGCAGACGGCAGTCTCCATACGCCACCACGATATCCGGCTTTCGGAAAAAAAGCCGACGAGTGTCGACATGAACTGGGCGACGGGAACCGTCTCCCGCCAGATCTATCTGGGTTCGCATCGCGATTATCTCGTCTCGCTGACTGGTGGAGAAACGGTGCGCACCATCGCACCGGTCGATGTCGCGATCCCGGTGGGTCAGCAGGTCTGGCTGAATTTTCCGCCAGACAGCTGTCGGGCGCTCGCGCAATAGTGGAGGAAGGAAACATGTGGAATAGACCGATTACCGCCGCGCTTCTCGCGGTGGGCATGATGGCGTCGTCGTCCGCCATGGCGGAAGCGCCGGCGCCATATCAGGTGACGCCGGAACTCGAAGCGGCGGCGAAGGCCGAGGGGAAGGTGGTCTTCTATACCGCCACGGATGTGACGGTGGCAGAAAAGCTCGCCGAGCTGTTCAAGACGAAATATCCCGAAATCACCGTCCAGGTGGAGCGGGCCGGCTCTGAGCGCGTGTTCCAGCGCATCGGCCAGGAATATTCCACCGGCATCTACAATGCCGATGTCATCGAGACGTCGGATGCGGTGCATTTCGCCTATTTCAAGCGCGAGGGCTGGCTGGAACCGATGGTTCCACAGGAGGTGGCGGACAAGTGGCCTGCCGACGAACGCGATCCCGACGGCAATTTCGCTGCCTATCGCGCCCATCTTTCGGTCATCGCCTATCGCTCGGACCTGTTGCCGGATGCCGAGGCGCCCAAGACCTGGGAGGACCTGCTCGACCCCCGCTTCAAGGGAAAGATGGTCAAGGCGCATCCCGGCTATAGCGGCACCGTCATGACCGCCACCTTTGCGCTCACCAGCCTGCTTGGATGGGACTATTTCGAGAAGCTCGGCACGCAGGACGTCATGCAGGTGCAGTCCTCGACCGAGCCGCCGAAGAAGCTTGCGCAGGGCGAGCGCGTGCTTGAGGTCGACGGCAACGAATATAACGTCTTCCGCCTGCAGGACGAGGGCGTGCCGATCAAGATCGTCTATCCGGAGGCGGGCACGCCGCTTGCGGTCGGCAACGCCGCCGTGCTGGCGCACGCACCCAACCCCAATGCGGCCAAGCTGTTCTATTCGTTCCTGTTCTCGCTCGAAGCACAGCAGCTCAACAGCGATTTCGGCGGCCTGCGGTCGTTCCATCCCGACGTCAAGGAAAAGGAGGGACGCCTGCCCATCTCGCAGATCAAGCTCCTGCACTCCGACCCTGCCCAGCTCGAGCCGGAGATCCTGACGATCAAGTCCAACTACGAGAAGTATTTCGGGACGTGACGGACTGACCCAGCAATCCCGCATTCCCCGCCGGTCGCGCTCCGGCGGGGAATGCGCCAAAGCCTCCAGCCCGGTATGAGGACAATGACCAGCATCGCACTTAACGAAGGCGCGCAGCGCCGCGGCATCGACCTCTCCTGGCCTACCTTCGCCCTGTTGACCGTGGTGCTGAGCATCCTGGTCATCCTGCCGCTGTTCTGGCTTATCTATTACAGCTTTCGCAGCGATGCCGGCGGCGGCGCGACGCTCGACAACTTTGCTGCCCTCGTCACCGATCCGGCACTCGTGCGTGCCTACGCGCTGGCGATCGGCATGGCGCTTGGCGTGGGTGCCCTGGCCTGCCTGGTCGCCACCCCGATGGCCTGGCTGGTGGCGCGCACCGACTTGCCGGGCCGCCGCCATATCCGCATGCTGGTGACCGCCTCGTTCGTGACGCCGCCATTTCTCGGCGCGATCGCCTATGAGATCATCGCCGCGCCCAACAGCGGCATTGTCAACATCATCTATCGCTATGTGTTCGGGCTCGAACCAGGCGCGTATCTGGTCAATATCTACACTTTCACCGGGCTGGTCTTTGCCATCGCCTGCTTCACCTTCCCTTACGTGTTCACGCTGGTGGCGAATGCGCTCGACCGGGTGCCTGCCGACCTGGAGGATGCCTCCTCCATTCTCGGCGGCAGGGCATTGACGACCTTGCGCAAGGTCACGATCCCGATGGTGCTGCCTGCCATACTCGCCGGAACGCTGATTGCCGTGCTGCAGGCGCTGACGATGTTCGGCTCCCCGGCGATCCTGGCCTTGCCGGCCGGCTTCCACGTCATCACCACCAAGATATGGAGCCTGTTCCAGTTTCCGCCGCGCCTGGGGCTGGCGGCCGCCTCGGCGCTGCCGCTGCTGGTGATCACCATGCTGCTGTTGCGCGCGCAGAAATCCATTCTCGGACGCAGGGGCTATACCGTGCTGGGCGGCAAGAGCGGCACGCCGCGGCTGACGAGCCTGGGCCCCTGGAAATGGGCTGCGATGGCATTCGTCTATGGCGTGCTGTGCCTGACGATATTCTTCCCCTATGCGGCGCTGATCAAGACGGCGTTCACCGTGACTGTCGGCGATCCGATCAATTTCGATACGCTGACGCTGCGGCACTGGAACTTCGTGCTGTTCGATTTCTCGGCGACGCGAATGGCCCTCTACAACACCATCCTGCTGGGCTTCCTGACGGCAACCGTGGTGACGGCAATCGCCCTGGTGGTGTCCTATCTGGCGATCCGCAAGACGATCCCCGGCGCGAAATATCTGGGCTTCCTCGCCACTGCGCCGGTGGCCATTCCGGGCATCGTGCTGGGTGTCGGGCTGTTCCTGAGCTATGCCAATCCGACCTTCCAGCTCTACGGCACGCTTTGGATCCTGCTCATCGCTTTCATGACGATCGAACTGCCTGCCGGCTATCAGCAGATGTCTTCGGCCTTTGCCGGCGTGCATCCCGAACTGGAGGAAGCGGGCCGCATTCTTGGCGCGTCCCGGTTGCGCACGCTTTGGGAAATCACCGCCCCGCTCCTGCGCACCAGCGTGGTTGCCTCATGGTGCTTCGTCTTCGTCGGGACGATCCGTGAATTGTCGGCAACCATCCTGCTTACGACGGCAAACACCAAGCTCGTGTCGGTGATCATTTACGACCTCAATGAAAGCGGCGATCTTGGCGCGATCTGCGTGCTCGGCATCCTTCTGCTTGTCGCATCGTTTGCGGTCGTGTTTGCCGCCAATCGTGTTCCGGTGCTCGGCGGTGCGCAGATGAATGCGCGCGGCTAGCGACGCGACAAGCTGCCGGCCGCACTGCCGGAGCAGGTTGGTCGTCGCTTTTCGTTGTTTTTGTTGCTAAATGGAACGAGAAGGGTTCACAGAAGGGCGGATATCGACTACGCGCCACATGCCCCTCGTTCTGGAACTCATGATGGTTTTGGATGCCGGACAATCTGACACAGTCACCTAATTTTTCCGCGATCGATTTCCTTCGCACCCGCTCTCTTGCCAATGTCGTCCAGGCAGAAATCGAGCGCATGATCGTCGATGGCGAATTGAAGCCGAATGAGCGCGTCAACGAGAACGGCCTGTCGCAGCAATTGGGGGTCAGCCGCGGGCCGATCCGCGAAGCCTGCAGCGCGCTGGCGGCGATGGGACTCATCGAGATAATCCCCAATCGCGGCTTCTTCATTCGCGCGCTTTCAAACGACGAGGCGCAGGACCTTTCGGAAGCACGCGCCGCCGTTTTCGGCTGCATGGCCATGATGTTGGCCGAACGGGTGACGGATGCGCAGATAGCCATTCTTCGCGCGCTGCTGCAACGCATGGACGAGATCGTCGAACTGGGCGATTACCATGTCTACTATCCCGTCAATCTCGAATTCCACAAGCAGATCGGCGAGATGGCGGGCAACAACCGGCTGCATCTGATCTATCAGAGCTTCGTGCGTGAACTCCATATCCAGCGCTACCGCGCCCTGGCGAGCCAGGATGTGCTGAAGATTTCCAATGCCGAACATCGTGAGATCGTGGACGCGCTGGAATCGCGCGACCCGATCCGCGCCCTGACGGCGGGCCGGGCCCATATCCTCAACGGCATAGTGCGCACCCGCAATGCGGGGCGGCCCGGGGAAACGGCGGCGTCCGCGCCCTCGAAACCGGCGCGCAAGTCGCGAACCGCGCCGAACGCCACCGGAAAATCCTGATTCATCCGGCTCCCGGCTGGGAGAGCGCCGCATTTCCATAGACAATACTGTTGACAATTAACAGTTGACGTATCAATCTTCGGCTGGAGATTCACTCCCCAGACAGTTGCGGCCGAAGAGGAATGGCATGAACCAAAACAGTGCAATCGACGTCGAGCTGACGAGATATGTGGCCGATTTCATCGTCCGGGCGAAAGTCGACGACCTCTCGGCCGAACTCGTCGAACTTGGAAAGAAATCGATTCTGGATGGCTTCGGCCTGGCGCTTTCGGGGGCTGTCGCCAAAAGCGGCGAACTGGTTCGCCGGCATCTCGACGACCTCGCCCTGGGGGAGGGCGCTGCAACCGTGATCGGCGGGGGCCGCAAGGTGGCGCCGCGCTTTGCCGCCTTTGCCAATGGTGTCGGCATCCATGCCGACGACTATGACGACACCCAGCTCGCCGTCGCCAAGGACCGGGTCTATGGGCTCCTGACCCACCCGACCGCACCGGCGCTTCCGGCAGCCCTTGCCGTTTCCGAACTGGTCAAGGCGTCCGGCTCGAACTTCATGCTGGCCTATCATCTTGGCGTCGAGGTCGAGTGCAAGATCGCCGAGGCCATAGCGCCGCGCCACTATCAGACCGGCTTTCACGCGACCGCCACTTGCGGCCCCTTCGCGGCTGCGGCGGCAAGTGCCAAATTGCTGGGCTTCGATGTTCCCACCACGCAGCGCGCCCTGTCGATCGCGGGCAGCCAGTCGGCGGGCCTGCGTGAGAACTTCGGCACCATGACCAAGCCCTTCCATGCCGGACGCGCCTCCGAAAGCGGTGTGGCGGCGGCGCAATTCGCTTCTTATGGATGGACCGCCGCATCGCGCATCCTGGAAGCGCCGCGCGGCTTCTTCTCCGCGGCGGGCGGCGGCTATGACCAGAACGCCATCTTCGGCAAGCTCGGCGCGCCGTGGACATTCGTCAGCCCCGGCGTCTCCATCAAGCCGCACCCGTCGGGGTCGCTCACCCATCCGGGCATGACCGAGATGCTGCGCCTCATCAAGGAGCATAATATCCGCGCCGAGGACGTCAGGCATGTGCGCGTCGGCACCAACTCCAATATGCCCAACGCGCTTATCCACCACCGGCCGAAGGACGAGCTCCAGGCCAAGTTCTCGATGGAATTCTGCATGGCGATCCTGCTTCTGGATGGTCGTGCGGGCCTTAGCGAATTCACCGATGCGGCAGTCGAGCGCGATGACGTCAAGGCGATGATCGAGAAGGTGGACTTCGTGATCGACGACGTGGCCGAGGCCGCCGGCTACCACCTCATGACCACGCTGATCGATATCGAGCTTGCCGATGGCCGCAAGATTTCCGGCCGCGCCGATTTCGGCAAGGGCAGCCCGGCCTTCCCGATGAGCTATGACGAGGTTGCCGGCAAATTCATCGAGAACGCCGAATTCGCCGGCATGGCTCACGGTAAGGCGGCCGAGATCGTCGAACTGGTGCGCAAGCTGGAGAGCCTTACTTCACTGGATGAAGTGACCCGCCGCCTGATCTCGATCGCCTGACCGCATCAAGCGTCACGATGCGCGAACCGGCCACTCATGGGAGCGGCGAGCGAGGTTTTTTCGGCGGCTCGCCGGCAAGGATTTTCCTGGCGCTTGTGGTCGGGCTTGCCGGCGCGGGCGCTGCAAAGCTTGCCGGCGCACCGCTGCCATACCTGCTTGGACCGCTCGCGGCTTGCGCCGTTGCGGCGGTTTGCGGCGCTCCGGTCGCTTCTGTTCCCTATGGCCGCGAATTGGGGCAGGTGGCCGTCGGCCTGGCGATCGGCCTGCGCTTCGTTCCAGCAGTCATGGTGGCGACGCTGAAACTCATGCCGATGATGGTTCTCGCCACGCTCGCCACCATTGTCGCCACCACGACGGCAGCAATCATGATGCATAAACTCGCCCGGATCGACCGGCGCACGGCATTCTTTGCCACCGCGGCCGCGGGCCTGGCGGAAATGGCCGTCGTCGCCCATCAAAAGGGTGGCGACAGCGATATCGTCGCCGTCGTGCATCTCGTCCGGGTGATCGCCATCGTCACCACGGTGCCGTTCCTGGTGACGATCTTCGGCGCGGAAGGGGCGGTCTACACCGTGCCGGTGCGGTTCGAGGGCGAGGCGCTGGTGCTGGCGGCGCTGTTCGCGGTTTCCGGTGCGGCGGCCTATCTGGTGCGGCGTTTGCGGTTTCCCAACAGCTGGCTGCTGGTTCCTACCGCCCTTGGTGCGCTGGTTGCCGGCTTCGGTTTCGGGCCCTTTGCGGTGCCGCATGCCGTGCTGACGGTCGCCCAGGTCGTGATCGGCGTGTGGCTCGGCTGCCGGTTCCGGCGGGAGATGGTCAGGCGTTTGCCGCGCGTGACCGTCGCGGCTTTCGTCACCACGGCCTTCCTCATCGCTGCCGCCTCTTTATTCGCCTTGGCCCTGTCGGCGATGACGGGCCTTTCCTTCGTCACCAGCCTGCTTGCCGTCGCGCCCGCCGGCATCACCGAGATGGTCCTGACCGCAACCGCCATGCATCTGGACGCCGCCACCGTAACCGCATTCCAGATCATGCGCATCGCGGTAGTCATGACGACGATCCTTTTCACTTTCAGGGCCTTCGAGACCCTGTCGCGCCGGATGGACGGCAAAAGCACCTGACCCGCTCACGATCCTCCAGTCACCAAAGGACCCTTTTCATGAACAACCATCTCGTCATCGGGATACTCAACGGCGACGATATCGGCCATGAGATCGTGCCGGCGGCAGTCGAGGTCACACGGGTCGCGGCCGCCAAAGCCGGCCTTGCGATCGATTGGCGGCCGCTGCCGATAGGCCGCACCGCGCTCGACACGCATGGCTCGACCTTTCCTGCCGGCACCATGGAAGCCTTGTCAAAAATGGACGGCTTCATCCTGGGGCCGATCGGCCATCAGGCCTATCCGAAGGTTGCCGGCGCGATCAATCCGCATCCGATCATGCGCAAGAGCTTCGGCCTGTTTGCCAATATCCGCCCGACGCGCTCCTATCCCGGTCTCGGCGCTATCCATGACGGCGTCGACCTGGTGATCGTGCGCGAGAACAATGAAGGCTTTCAGCCGGACCGCAATGTGGTTGTCGGCTCCGGCGAGTTCCGGCCGACCGAGGATGTGACGATCTCGGTGCGCGTCATCACCAGGGCGGGTTCGGCGCGTGTCGCCCGCGCTGCCTTCGAGCTTGCGCAGCACCGGCGCAAGCGGCTGACGGTGGTGCACAAGAACACCGTCTTCAAGCTCGGCTGCGGCATGTTCGTGGAGGAATGCCACCGCGTTGCCAGCGAGTTTCCGGAGGTGACGGTCGATGAGGTGATCGTCGACACGATGGCGATGCGGCTGCTTCGCGACCCTGCAAGCTTCGACGTGGTGGTGACGACCAACATGTTCGGCGATATCCTGAGCGACGAGGCAGCCGGGCTTGTCGGTGGAATGGGCATGGCTCCCGGCCTGTGCATCGGGGAAGGCAACATCGCCATGGCGCAGGCCACACACGGCTCGGCCCCCGACATTGCCGGCAAGGGGCTCGCCAATCCGTTTGCGATGATCCAGTCGGCCCGCATGATGATCGAGTGGCTCGGCCACAACCGCAAGATCACGGAAGCGGTGGATGCCGCTGCCCTGATGGATGCGGCAATCGTCAAGGCGCTCGCCAACCCCGCCACCAGGACGAAGGACATCAGGGGAACCGGCACCACCACCGACATGACACGCGGAATCATCTCGGCGATCGAGGTGGCCGGGAGGTAGAGCATGTCTCCCGAAAGTGGGAACCGGTTTCGGGATAAAGACATACTCAAAAACAAGGACCTAAAGCGCGGCAAGCGAATCTGAAAGATCGCGACGTGCTTTAGGCGCCAAGCTTATGGCCCGACCCCTCGAATCGCCAGAAGCCCGCCACTTATTGCGGCGGGCGTTCTTCCCAATATTATTGATTGCTTCCGTTTGACCCGACCGATTTGCGCGGAACAAAATAGCAGGGAACGGCGTTGTCGAAGATTGCCATAGCGAGGACGCGACAATGCAGTTCCTGTCAGGCACATTGGCGACCGCCTTGGTCGCAACCTTTACACTAACAGCCACTGTCCCACTTGATGCCGCACCGATCTTTGTGCCGAGGGCTCAAAGCGCGCAGTCCGATGTCATCCAGATCCGGGATGGCTTTCGAGGAGGCGGCAATTACGGCTGGCACAGGGGCTATGGTGGCCACCGCTACTATGGCTCGGGATACCATCGGCACGACGACTTCTGGCTCCCCGGTGGGGCATTTGTCGCCGGAGCGTTGATCGGCAGCATAATCGCCAACAGCGGCTATTACGGAGGCTACTACGGAAGTCGCTACTATGGTGGCGGATACTATCCTGAACCATATTACGATAACCGTTACTACTATGGTGACGGATATTATCGTCAACCATATTATGGCACCCGATATTACGGCAGGCATTACCGTAACCGTTATTATGGTAACCGTTATTATGGTAACCGTTACTACAGGAGCCAGTATTACGGCAATTATCGGCCGTGCACGAGCAGGGCGGCGGATGCCGGGCTTTGCTTCTAGCGCGACGTTGTCCATAGCAGGATAGGGTCTGCCAGTAAGCGGTCTGCCAAGCGATGGTATGGCGCGGGCAGGGTGGGACCCGCCACGGCTACAGGGAGTTGTTGAAAAATCTGCACAGCCTTGTTGACACCCCTGAGCGGCGCGCCTATAACCCGGCTCACCAACGAGGGCGGCGCGCCGCTGGCGGCCTAGAGGTTTGCTTCTAGACAGCCCCCCGAATTGACAAGTTTCTGAGAG
>NZ_RKST01000016.1 GCF_003934165.1 Borborobacter arsenicus
GAAGAGCAGCCCTCCAGATACTCCCGAGTGTCTCACCCGTTCTAAAACCGCGCAACGCCGCCAGATCGGCTGGTTTCGGCTGATGAAAGTCCGCTGAGACAGCTTGACTGTTCAGATAAGTCGCCGAACAAGTCAAGACGCTGGAGATCGAAAACGGCCGCGTAGAGTTGCGCGCGGTGACAGGCCCCGATTATGGGCGGATTTTCGACCACGAACTGGTGGAGGCCGTTCAGAAGATCGCAGGCAACGGCACCGGCGACACGCGTTGGAAAGTTCCCGGAGTGCTCGACTGGTCCACGGGCGTCTACAATCCCAATGTCGCTGTCTCGCAGGATACGACGACGCTCTATGCGTCCGATCGCGACGTTTTCATCTTCCTTGTCGACGATCTGAATCCGATCGAAGCAGGCCGACTACCCAATGGTGATCCTGATCTCTTCTTCAGGGGATTTTACTGCTGGAACTCCGAAGTCGGGGCACGAACTCTCGGAATCGCAAGCTTCTACCTGCGCGCAGTGTGCCAGAATCGCAATTTGTGGGGCGTCGAGGATTTTGAGGAAATCACCATCCGGCATTCCAAGTACGCTGCGTCGCGGTTCGCTCTCGAGGCCGAACCGGCACTGATCCGGTTCGCTGAATCCTCGCCCATGCCATTCATCAACGGGATCAAGTCGGCGCGGGAACGTCTTGTCGCGCGCGATGATGATGACCGGACCACCTTTCTGCGCAAACGGGGCTTCTCGAAGGCCGAGACCACGAAGATCATCGACGCTGTGCTCGCCGAAGAGGGCCGCCCCCCTGCTTCGATCTTCGATTTTGTGCAGGGCATCACCCGGGTGGCGCGCGACAAACACCACCAGGATGTGCGGCTTGATATGGAGCAAAAGGCCAAGAAGCTTCTCGACCTCGCCCATTGATCTGCCAAGAGCCTTGCGCCTCGCCGGCTCCCAGACCGGCGAGGTCCATGCCAGGCCGGGAGGCAGAGGGGGGAGGGGAGGGTTTCCGATGGGTTTGGAGGTTCGGGGAGAGGCTCCGGGCCGCCCGTCATGGAGACCCTGACCATGGCAAAGAGCGCCATTCAGAAGATCGCAATGAACCCCTCGGAGAATATTGCCTACGACAAGCTTGTGCTGTCGCAGGAGAATGTCCGCCGCGTAAAGGACGGCGTCACCGTCGAGCAGCTCGCCGAGGACATTGGGCGGCGTAAGCTCTTGCAGAGCCTGAACGTCCGTCCCGTGCTCGACGGAAACGGAGAGGAGACCGGCATCTTTGAGGTGCCCGCCGGCGGGCGCCGCTATCTCGCGCTCGGCATTCTCGTCAAGCAGAAACGCTTGGCGAAGAACGAGCCGATCCCCTGCATCGTCAATCGCAGCGGAACGACATCGGCCGAAGAGGACTCGCTTGCCGAGAACGTGCATCGCGAGAATCTTCATCCGCTCGACCAGTTCCGGGCGTTCAAGACACTGAAGGAGCAGGGCCTCGACGTCGAGGAGATCGCCGCGCGCTTCTTCGTGTCGGCCGCGACCGTCAAACAGCGGCTGAGGCTCGCCTCGGTTTCGCCAAAACTGCTCGAACGCTACGAGAAGGATGAAATCCGCCTTGAGCAAATCATGGCGTTCTCGATTTCCGACGACCATGCCCGGCAGGAGCAGGTCTGGGAGCGCATCTCCAACAACTCGAACATGCAGGAGCCCTACTACATCAGGCGCCTGCTGACGGAAACTACGGTGCGTGCCGACGATCGCCGAGCGATCTATGTCGGCGCCGAGCCCTACGAGGCCGCGAGCGGCGTCATCCTGCGCGACCTGTTCGAGCAGGATTCCGGTGGCTGGTTCCAGGATGCAGCTCTCCTCGAGAAACTGGTCTTCGAGAAGCTGAAAGTCGATGCCGAGACCGTTCGTAGCGACGGCTGGAAGTGGGTCGAGGCCGCGATCAGCTTTCCCTATGGCCACACCTCCGGCATGCGGCGTGTCTACGCCGAGCCGGCGGAGATGAGTACCGAGGAGATCGCCCGCTACGATGCGGTGAAGGCCGAGTATGATGCGCTCGACGCGAAGTATGCGGAGATGGAGGACGCCGACCAGGACATCGAGGACAAGCTCGATCAGCTCGGCGCCGAACTCGACGCATTTAGCGATCGCCCGCAAGACTATGACCCAGCGCAAAAGGGTCTCGCCGGCGCGTTTGTCACGCTCAGCGCCAACGGCCAGCTGCAGATCGAAGCCGGCTTTGTCCGCCCCGAGGACGAACCGCGGATCGAGACGGGTGATGACGATGGAGAGGGCGGGGGCGGGGATCGCGACCCGTCGCAGTCCGACGAGGACAGCGCCGATGGCGTCGTCGTCAACGGCCGGTCCACGAACGGTGGATCCGACACGGCCGAGGAGCCCGAGGATGAAGGCATCAAGCCTCTACCCGAACGGCTCGTCTTCGATCTCACAGCGCATAAGACGCTTGCGCTGCGCAACGCGCTCGCGAGTGACGTCGACATCGCCTTCGTCACGGTTCTCCATGCTCTCGTGCTGCAGGTGTTCTATCGGTTCGCCAAGGACAGCTGCCTCGAGATCAACATGGTGAGCAATAGCTTTGGCCAGGTCCAGGGTCTCGCCGAGACCCCTTGGGCGAAGGAAGTCGCCGAGCGTCACGAGGCCTGGGAACGGGATATGCCGGACAGCGACAAGCTGTGGGAATACCTGCTCGGTCTTGACGAAGCGAGCCGTAAGGCACTCTTCGCCCACTGCGCGTCACTCTCACTCAACGCCGTAGTCGAGCCCTGGAACAAGCGGCCCGGCGCGCTAGCCCATGCCGACGCACTCGCTGCCACGCTCAGCTTCGACATGGTCGAGGCTGGCTGGTCGCCAACGGTGGACAACTATCTCGGCCGCGTCACCAAGGCCCGGATCGTTCAGGCTGTGCGCGAAGCGCGCGGTGAGGATTCCGCGCAGCTGATCGACCACATGAAGAAAGACTTGATGGCACGTGAGGCCGCTCGTCTTCTCGAAGGGTCGAACTGGCTGCCGGAGCCGCTGCGCCTCTATGGCGACGACGCAGTTGGTGAAGTCACCGAAGCCGTTACCGACGATGTGACAAACGAGAGGGCTCTCGACGGCGATGCCGCCGAACTGCCGGCCTTCCTCGCCGACGATACCGGCACGTCCCCCGATGAACCGGTGACCGTCGCCGGTGAGGAACCCGATCATCTCCAGGCCGCCGAGTAATCGGCCTTCCGCTCACCATCCGGCCCGGCATCTCCGCCGGGCCTTTTTTCATTTTCCGACATGGAGACATACGCATGTCCGCACATACAATTTACGATTGCGCCTCTCTGGGGAGCGTCATCCGCTATACCGACGAGACACCGAAGCCGCCGGTCCGCTTCAGAAAGAAGCTTTCTGCCTGGGAAGGCCGCAACGGCACCGGGCGACTGGTCAAGAAAGAGCCGCCGCGGTCGCGGGCGACCTACAGCTCGCCGGCGTGTTTCACCCTGCATGAAGGCGATTTCGGTCAGGGCGGCATCATTGTCGTCGCGATCCGCCGCACCTGGTCCGTCGAAAGCGATCTGCGTTTCGAGATCGTCGAGCGGCCCGCGATCGGCATGATCCGCGTCCTGCAGGACATCGGCGACAGCCCGGAACTCCTGCATCTCGCCAGGGATCGCGAGGCTGCCGAAAGCTGGCTCGCCAGCAATCGTTACAGCCGGGCCTATCTCGAGGAGGTCTCCGCCGACGAGGTTGGCGCCGACGTCATTGAGGGCCGCGCGGCCGCCTGACTCCCTCACCGTATAGATCAACCGATGACAGGCCCGCGATCGCGCAAGCGCTCGCCGGGCCTGTTCCGTTTCATGGAGATCGACATGTTCGACTGGAACAGGAGCTGCTCCTACGACGAGCAGCAGAAGAGACGTTTTCACACCACAGCCCGTTCACGGCTGAAGAAACTTGCCGCCGAATTGGCGCTTCCGCCCGGCAGCTTCGAAATCCGCTCAAACAGGGCGGGCATCGCCGTCTCCGGCGAAATCACCCTGCACCATGACCGGGCGTACATTCAGGTCGGCCAGTTCGGGCTGTCCTCGGGCCATGGCATTCTGATCCGGACCTGCAAGGGCTTCAAGGACTATACCGGCGGGGCCAACCACTTCGTCGCTCTCGGCATGCTTGACGACATTCCGGCGCTCGCCGCGGCTGTCCGCGCCATCACCGGCGTGGGCCGAGACGATGCGCTTCCGGCCAGCCGGTACGCAGCCTGAATCTGACCGACGAGGACGACAGCCGGCGCTGTCAACGCCCACGGTCATCCGCGCCACCCGCATTGCGATCAACATCCCATTCACCCCGAGCCCGGCCATCGCGCCGGGCTCCTTCGGTCCAGGTCGCGCCGCGCGCCGTCGACCTGCGCTCAGGAGAACCGCCATGACCTCACCCCCACCTTTCCGGAAAGTGTTCGACGGCGTCGCAACACGCGAGCAGATGTTCCGGCTTTTCAACCGGCACGCAGACACGCCGGGTATCGATCCCATCTCCGGCACGCCCTATACGGGGGAATATTTCGAGATCGCCGCCGAGCAACACCACTTCATGCTTGCGCTGCTTCCGCCGCTGTTCCAGCGAACCGGCATGTTCGGCATGTCCGAATTCAAGGCTGGCAATGTCACCAGCGTGTTTTTCGTGATCAGGATCCGCGGCCGCGAACGGTGGTTCCACGGCTTCTGCGACCTCTCCGACAAACGCAGTCCGGACGCCATGCGCGCGGCCATTATCGCCCACGAGACGGGCGCCGTCGACAGCATGACGCGCGAGGAAAAGCTCGAGGCGATCTGGTCCGCCACCCATGCCGACTTCAAAGGCATCGCCGGCGAGGCAAACCCGGACGCCTGGCCCGTCGAACATCACGGCAAGCGGATCATCCTTGTTTACGCCGTCGGGCAGGGCACCACCCTCAAGCTCCTGGAGGACCTCTCCGACGAAGAGATCGACAACCGAATGCAGAACGTCCGCGCATGGTCGAGGAGAGGAGGGGCGAGCGATGCGGAGCCATCATAAACAGTCCCCGACGGCCAAACACACCTGGGAGGCGCACTCAACCTATACCGCCAGCCTTGGGGTTCCCGATCGCCGCCAATACCGGCGCACGCCGCCGGGCTCCCCGACCGTCGCCGACCTGGTCAAGCCCGGCGACACGGTTTCGACCTCCTACAGCACTGCCGGCCTCGTGATCGAGGTGAAGGAATACTTCTATGCCCCGCCGACTGGCCAGACATTGTCGCATTTCACCATCGTCTATGTCCCGCCCGATCGCGCTGCAAAATACCGCGATTGCGATCGTCACTTGATCAACGAGTGCGTCGCCTTCGGCGACCGTATCTTGAAGCTGTTCGAGGCCAATACGGACGAAGTCTTCGTCGTTGACCGAACCTGAATAGTCCTTCGAGACATCTCGCTCCACATCGCAAGAGCGAGAGCGGGGCCGGGAGGAGCGCGGCCCGGCCGGGGCACAGAGAGTGCCGGCGGGGCAGGTACTCTCTCCCGCGAAGGACATCTCCATGAACATCGTCACGACCACATCGACCGTCGCCCGGACTGTCGTTCCCCTTGCCGCGCCAGCATCCGCCGGCATTAACACCGCCCCGGCGATTCACCAGGCGGCAGCGTCGCTCCTGCCCTTTCTCGAACAGGGCAAGCCCATCAGCACCGCAGCACTACGCACGGCCATGACCGACAGCTTCGGCGGCACCGACGCACAAGGCTTCTGGGTCTGGAAGGACGCCTATGAAGCGCTCGAAGCCGCCTTGGTCCTGTTTCTGCGCCGCTTCGGGCCGGCGATCCTGTCCCGGTCGGCCTCGCCCGCGGCGACACTGGCGATGATGAGGCGCATCGCCGAACTTGTTCCCACTCACACGCGCCGCTCCGACGAGAGCCAGGCCATGCAGCAACTGTCGACGCCGCTGCCACTCGCTTTCCTCACCGCTCACGCAGCCGCGATTTGCTCTTCGGATCGTGTTCTCGAACCCTCGGCCGGCACCGGCCTTCTGGCCGTCCATGCCGAGATCGCCCGCGCCTCGCTCGTGCTCAATGAGCTCGCCGCTACGCGCGCCGATCTGATCGGCCTGCTGTTTCCGCGCGCCCCCGTCTCCCGGCACGACGCAGGTCATATCGATGATCACCTCGATCCCACCATCGCGCCTTCGGTCGTGCTGATGAACCCGCCCTTCAGCGTCGGCGCATATGTCGACGGCCATGTCGCCGACGCCGCATGGCGGCATCTGTCTTCTGCCTTTGCTCGTCTACACGCCGGCGGCCGCCTTGTTGCCATCACCGGCACCAGCCTTTCTCCTGAAAACCCCAAATGGCGGCCGGCATTCGAGCGGCTTCAGCAGCAGGGCAGGGTCGTCTTCACCGCCGCAATCGACGGCCGTGTCTATGCCCGCCATGGGACGACGGCCGAAACCCGTCTGACGATCATCGACAAGATCCCTGCGAGTGACCCGACCGGATTCGTTACGTCGCCGGGTAAGGCTTTGGACGTCGAGACGCTGCTCGCCTGGATCTCCGGCCTGCCGCCCCGGACACCGGGCGGCTTTCCAGATTCGATCGGTGCCCTGTCGAATGGCGTCCTGCGCAATGCCGCCAAGAAGATGGCGGCGCGATCAGCCGATCGCGCCGCACCCGCCGCACCTACGGCGTCCGTTGCTAAGATCGGCCGGTTGGCCCGTCCGGTTGCCCGGGCGAAGCCCACCCGTCCGGCCATGCCAGCCGACACGCCTGCCGTTCCCCTTGCCTATGAGCTGCGCGACTGGATGCCCGAGGAGGGCGGCCCGCTCACCGATACGATCTACGAGCCCTATGCGCTGCAATCGATCCACATGCCGCGCGCCAAGCCCCATCCGACGCCGCTGGTCCAGTCGGCCGCTATGGCTGCTGTCGCGCCGCCGAAGCCGTCCTACCGGCCACTTCTGCCTGACGCCATTGTCGATGAAGGCCTGCTATCAGACGCCCAGCTCGAAAGCGTTATCTATGCCGGCGAGGCACATTCCGGCCATCTCGCCGGGAACTGGACGGTCGACGAGACCTTCGACGTCGTTTCGGCTGCGCCAGAAGATGCTGAAAACGCCGTACGCTTCCGTCGTGGATGGTTCTTGGGCGACGGCACCGGGTGCGGCAAAGGACGCCAGGTCGCTGGCATCATCCTCGACAACTGGCTGCAGGGCCGCCGGCGCGCGATCTGGATCTCCAAGTCGGACAAGCTGCTCGAAGATGCACAACGCGACTGGGCAGCACTTGGCCAGGAGCGTCTCCTCGTCCAGCCGCTCTCGCGCTATCGGCAGGGCACACCGATCCGCCTTGCCGAAGGCATCCTGTTCACGACCTATGCGACGCTACGCTCGCAGGAACGCGACGGCAAGAAGTCCCGCATCGCCCAGATTATCGACTGGGTGAAACAAGAGGCGGGAAGGACCGCAAGTCCGACAGGGATTGAAGAAAACCAGACGGGCAGAGCGGAGGGCTCGCCGGGGACAAAAAAGTCATTTGATGGCGTCATCGTCTTCGATGAGGCCCATGCCATGGCCAACGCAGCCGGCGGCAAAGGCGAGCGCGGCGACGTAACGCCCTCGCAACAGGGCAAGGCCGGACTGCGGCTGCAGCATGCGCTTCCCGACGCCCGTATCGTCTATGTTTCTGCGACCGGCGCGACCGCGGTGGAGAATCTGGCATATGCCCAGCGCCTCGGCATCTGGGGAAGCGAGGATTTTCCATTCGCCAACCGCGCCGAGTTCGTCGCGGCGATCGAGGATGGCGGCGTCGCCGCGATGGAAGTGCTCGCCCGCGACCTCAAGTCGCTCGGGCTCTACACCTCGCGCTCGCTCTCCTATGACGGTGTCGAGTACGATCTGCTCGAGCACGAGCTGACCGAGGAGCAGATCCGCATCTACAATTCTTATGCGGACGCCTTCCAGGTCATCCACAACAATTTGACCGCCGCGCTCGAGGCGACCAACATCACCAGCGAAACCGGCACGCTGAACCGCAATGCCAAATCGGCTGCGCGCTCGGCCTTCGAGAGCACCAAGCAGCGCTTTTTCTCGCATCTGATCACCTCGATGATGACGCCGACGCTGATCGGCGCGATCGAGCGGGACGGTGCCGACGGTCATTCGGCGGTGGTGCAGATCGTCTCCACCGGCGAGGCGCTGATGGAGCGGAGGCTGGCCGAGATTCCGACCGAGGAATGGTCCGACCTGCATGTCGACGTCACGCCGCGCGAGTATGTCGGCGGGTATCTGATGCATTCCTTCCCGACCCAGCTCTTCGAGGAATATTCGGACGCGGAAGGGAACGTCTATTCGCGGCCCGTCCACGACGTTGACGGCAATCCCGTCCAATGCCGTGAAGCGGTGCGCCGGCGCGACGAATTGATCGAGAAGCTCGGCTCCCTGCCGCCGGTCGGCAGCGCGCTCGACCAGATCATCCACCACTTCGGCACGGATGTCGTCGCCGAGGTAACGGGCCGCTCCCGGCGCATCGTAAGAAAAACCGGCCGCGACGGCATCGACCGGCTTGCAGTCGAAAACCGACCTGGCTCAGCCAATCTCGCCGAAACCCAGGCCTTCATGGGTGACGACAAGAATATCCTAGTCTTCAGCGACGCCGGTGGGACCGGCCGCTCCTACCACGCTGATCTCGGAGCAAGGAATCAGCGGCTGCGGAAGCACTATCTGCTGGAGGCTGGATGGCGTGCCGACAACGCCATCCAGGGGCTCGGACGAACCCACCGCACCAATCAGGCGCAGCCACCGCTGTTCCGGCCGATGGCCGCGAACGTCAAGGCGGGAAAGCGCTTTCTTTCGACGATCGCGCGCCGGCTCGACACGCTGGGCGCGATCACACGCGGCCAGCGCCAGACTGGCGGGGCTGGGCTGTTCCGGTCCGAGGACAATCTGGAAAGCCCCTATGCTCGTGCGGCGCTCCGCCAATTCTACTGGCTGCTGCATCAGGGCAAGATCGAGGGCTGCTCGCTTGCGACGTTCGAGGCTGTAACCGGCCTGTCGCTGACCACCGACGAGGGCGGTCTTCGCGACGAGTTGCCGCCGATCACGACCTGGCTGAACCGGCTGCTGGCGCTACGCATTGAAACCCAGAACCTTTTGTTCGAGGTGTTCGAGCAACTGATGACGGCGAAGATCGACGGCGCCATCGCTGCCGGCAACTACGACAAGGGCCTTGAGACGATCACTGCGGAGAGCATCGTCGTCACCGATCGGCGCACCGTCTACACCCATCCAGTCTCCGCCGCGCAGTCGCATGTGCTGACCGTCGCGCGAAAGGACCGCATCCGGCCTCTTGGCCTGGTCGACGCGCTGGCCATCGCCCGCGCCGAGCCGCAATCGGCACTGTTGGTCAACACGCGTTCGAACCGTGCGGCGGTCCAGCTGCCGACCGCGAGCCTGATGCTTGACGACGGCGCGATAGAGCATCGCGTGCGTCTGTTGCGGCCGACCGACGAACTGCGTTTCGGTCTCGATGCCCTCGCCGAGACCCATTGGGAGCCGGCCGACCGGAAGCTGTTCTGCGAGCTCTGGCAAGCGGAGGTGGCCGCGGTTCCGGAGTTCAGCACCAGCAGCTTCCACATCGTCACCGGATTGCTTCTGCCGATCTGGCGGCGCCTGCCAGATCATGACTGCCAAGTCTACCGCATCCAGACCGACGCAGGCGAACGCATCATCGGCCGCCACATCGCGCCGACGCTGGTTGCGACCATGTTGCGTAACCTCGGGATCGACAATGTGCCGACGCTCGCAGCGGACGAGGCATGGACCGGGCTGCTCGAAGGACGGATCGGCTTGCAGCTTGCCGACGGCCTGGTCCTGCGTCGCAGCCGGGTCATGAACGACTATCGCGTCGAGCTGATCGGCTTCACCGATGCGATGGTGCCGCGGCTGAAGGCGCTGGGTCTGATTTCGGAAATCATCTCCTGGAAGCTGCGCCTGTTCATCCCGACCGGCGCCGGCGGCTCCGCCATGCTCGCCTCGCTCCTCGACCGCCATACGCTGGTCGGGGTCACCGACCGGTCGTCAGCGGCCTGAGCAGGGGAGGCGACCATGTCCGGCTCGGCCTCCGAGCTGGCGCGCCGCTTGGGCGAACATGCCGAGACGGTGTGCCGCGAATATCTCTCCAACGGCTATCGCTCCGGCAACCACTGGATCGTTGGCGACGTCCGCAACACGCGCGGCCGTTCCATGCATGTGCGGCTGAGGGCCAATGCCAAGGGTCCTGCGGGGAAGTGGGTCGATGAGCAAAGCGGGGAACATGGCGATCTGCTCGATGTCATCGAAGCGAGCTGCGGCCTCACCGAGTTCCGCGATGTCGCGGACGAGGCACGTCGCTTTCTTGCCCTGCCGCGACCCGAAACCGTACGCACAGAGCGCGAGGCCGCCGCGACACGCGGCTCGCCCGACGCCGCCCGTCGCCTCTTCGCCATGTCGCAGCCAATCGCCGGCACCCTTGCCGATCGCTATCTTGCCGGCCGCGGCATCCTGCTTGGCCCGCAGGAGCGATGCCTGCGCTTCCATCCCGGCTGCTACTATCGGGATCTCCTGACGGGCGAGACGCTCGCGCTTCCCGCCCTGATCGCCGCAGTCACCGGCCTCGACGGGCAGATCACCGGCCTGCAGCGCACCTGGCTTGATCCTTCGGGCACGGGCAAGGCGCCGCTCGCCGATCCGCGCCGCTCGCTCGGTCACCTGCTTGGCAACGGCATCTGGCTCGGACTTGATCCCAGCGCCCCGGTCCCCGTCATGGCCGCGGGCGAGGGTTTCGAGACAATGGCGTCGCTCCGCACGGTCATGCCGGCGCTGCCGGTCGCCGCCGCCACCTCGGCCAACCACCTCGCCGGCCTGTCCTTCCCGCCTGGCTGCCGTCGCCTCTACATCGCGGCCGATGCCGACGCTGCCGGCCGCCACGGCATCGAGCGTCTCAGCCAGCGCGCAGGCGAGGCCGGGATCCTCGCGCTGGCGTTACGGCCGCAGCTAGGCGACTTCAACGACGATCTGCGCCATCTCGGCCCGGCTTCTGTCGCCGCGTGCCTACGGGACCAGCTCATCCCGGACGACGCGCGTCTCTTCCTGCCGCTCGGCTGACCGGCCAAATCGGCAAGTTGGCCGGCAGGCGGGCAGGGCGGCGTCATCGGAAACACTCGCAGCCATAGCGGTAGTCCGGCGGAGAGGCCGCGCCCGCGGCCTGCCTGAGAGGCGATCCCTGCCACCCCCCGGTCACGGCCGCAACGGCTGCGCCGTCCTCCGCTGACACTCCGGCCTTCGGTGCGGCCGCGCCCGGGGCGCGGCCGGGTTTCGCTGTCAGGCCGCGATGGGCGCGGCCACAACCGACGGAGACCCGCCATGACCTACGAGCTTCCCTTCGACGACGCCTACGAGCCCTACCACGCCTCCTCGCCGACCGATCGTGTCATCCTCGAGCTGCAGATGTACGGCCACCGCCCGCATCAGGACGAGCCCGATCCCCGCCCGCTGCCCGACGACGAGGTGATCCGGGCCGGCCTCGCCGGGATCGTCGAGACCTTCGCCGGCATGCTCGGCGACACCAGGCTCGAACCCGATCTCGACGATCTGCTCTGGTCCTTCACCAACGTCTTCCACCGTGCCGCCGAACGCGTCGCCCGCAGCCTCGACCGCAACGAGGAGGCGCAGCGGTCGAGCCAGAACGAGCAGGACGGCTCCGAGGTGAAGTCTGTCGAGCTGGAACGCCTCACCGCCGAAGGCATCACCTATATCGAGCGCCGCAACGTGCTGGAAATCATGCGCGACGAAGCGGCCGACCTCTACGAGGCTGAGACCGGCTCGGCATGGCGGCCGCGCACCGGTTCCAAGGTCTCCCATCAGGCGATGACGGCGGCGGTGATCGACTCCCGGGACTTCCTCGCCGCCCGCCGTCGCGCCGACACCGAGGTGCTGGTCCCGGCCGGCACCAAGATCGCCTTTGCCGGCGGTCTCGACTGCAACGAGCACGACCGGATCTGGGACGCGCTCGACAAGGCCCGCGAGAAGCACGCGGACATGGTCCTGCTGCACGGCGGCAGCCCGCGCGGCGCCGAGCGGATTGCCGCTTGCTGGGCCGAAAGCCGCAAGGTCACGCAGATCGCCTTCAAGCCGGACTGGAACCGGCACGCGAAAGCGGCTCCGTTCCGCCGCAACGACCAGCTTCTGTCGGTGATGCCCTACGGACTGATCGTCTTCCCCGGCTCCGGTATCACCGACAATCTGGCCGACAAGGCCCGCCGCCTCGGAATCCCCGTCTGGCGGTTCACGGAGGGTGGCGCGTGAGCGCCGCCTTGATTTCCCGCGTCGAAGAACCCGACCGTCCGCGGTCGGTTTCTTCGTGTGCATACTTCCGTCCGGCCTGCCGAATTCGGGGCGGTGGCCGGGCCGGCAAGTCCGTCAGGTACGCGAGCGGTTCGATTGTTCTCCGATCCGGGCGCGCCGGCCTGCGGCCGGCCGGGCTCTACTCGCGGCGTACCGCCGCTCCCCGAGCCGGCTACGCCGTCTCGGCCTTCGGTGACGATCCCTCACGCGCGAGAGGGAGAGGAGAGCCGGACCGGGGCGGTTGATTTGAGAGAAAGGAAAGCGACCATGGCGATGATATTCCTTGGCGGCTCGCGCGACATCTACGAACTGCCGGTCCCCACAATCGAACGGATCAGCGCGATCGTCGCGGCCGAGCACGGCGTGCTGATTGGCGACGCTCCGGGGGCCGATGCCGAGATGCAGGGCCTGCTCGCCGGCTACAATTACGAGCATGTCGGCGTCTTTCATGCCGGGCCGCAACCGCAGAACAATCTCGGTGACTGGGCCGCCTATCATGTCCCACCACCGCACGGCGCAAAAGGCTTTGCCGTTCACGCCGGGAAGGACCGCGAGCTGGCCCGGCGCGCCGATTTCGGGCTGATGGTCTGGGACGGCGCATCGCCCGGCACCTGCCTCAACGTGTTGCGCCTGGCCGTGATCGGCAGCCCATGCGTCGTCTACGACGCGCTGCGCGGCACGGTAGCGACCGTCCACAACACCGCGGACTGGCGCGCCATGCTCGACCATGCCGGCCCGGACGTTCGCAGCGCCGTCGAAGCCCGCATGACGGCGGACGAGCGCCTCGTACTAGAGAGCTGATCGCGACCGGGCGGCGCCGGCCGCCCCCCTTGATCCGGCCAAAGACCGACGCCGGCGCCTGTGCTGGCCGAGGCGATCGTCTGCGGGCCTCCTTTCGAAGCCGGTCCCTTGCGGACCCGTCTTTCGCGGCCCGCCGGCAACCTCAGGGACACCCGCCTGTCCTGTCGCGCCAAGGGCAGGGCAGTTGCGGATCAGGGCGCGCAAACTCGGCTGTCGTGCTTGATCGCGGACCACATCGCCGGTGTTGGAGCAGAGCACCACCACCCTGCCGCGACCGCGAAACCCGGCGCGTGACGGAAGCCGGGGCAGGGGATCACCTCGCGGGGGTAAGAGTGGCACGGTGACGAAGGGGCAGATCCGCAGGGCGGCAAACGCATACCCGCAGCCCCCGCGTCCGGCGTGAAGGACCTGCGATGGTGGCCGGAGGCATCGCCTTCGCTCACATCCGTACCATTCCCGTGGTTATGTCGCCTTTGTAGTGGACCGCCTGCTTTTGCGGTCAACCCCCGTTGGGGGTACGCTCGACAAAAATTCAGGAAAATTCGATTTCAGTTTTTGTTTGCGGGCAGGCGAAGAGCCTGCCCGCGGCTTTTCGCAACTAGAATTTTCCAGAATTTATGCCGAGTGACCGCAGCAGGACGGCCCTCTCCAGCGGCGCCATCGGGAATGGTCCCGATGCAACCGAAGGAGAAGTACCATGGCCACCACGATCGCAAACCTCACCGCCAAGGCCGACGGCTCGATGGAAGGCGTGTTCGCCACGCTGCGGGTCAACGCCCCGATCACCCTGATCCCGAACACCAACAAGTCCCGCGAGGACGCTCCCGACTACCGCATCGTCAACAAGCGCACGGGTTTCGAGATCGGAGCCGGCTGGCATCGCGTCTCCCAGCGGTCGGGCGAGGAATACCTCTCGGTCAAGCTGGAAGCCCCCGAGATCGGCGTGATCTTCGGCAACCTCGCACCCGCCCCCGGCGGCGACGAGAACAAGAAGGTGATCCTCTGGAACAACCCGCAGTGAACCGCAGCAAGCCGGCCCCGCAAGGGGCCGGCTCTCATTGTGTTCCACAACGATCAGGAGGCTTTCGATGAGCCGCTACACCATCACCGTCACCAGCGACGGCCGCTCCGACGAGGACGCCGTCATCGGCTACGATCCGCCGCTGCGCACCTTCTTCCTGCAGGCGTTCCCGGACGAGAGCGGAGATGATCTCGCGCTTTGGCTCGGCACCAGCGACCGCGAATATGAAACGGTCGACGCCCTGCACGCGGCGGGGCGAGCCAAGGGCTTCGACTTCATGCCACTACCCGATAGCGTCGCGTTGTCGCTCGCCGACGACCTTGCAAAGGAGGCCGATCGGCCTCGACACGACGGTCCGCCCGCCGCGTTGATGCGGCATCTGCAGTCCGACTAGCCGCTCGCCCAAAAGAAAAGACCCGCGCCGGATTTCTATCCGGCGCGGGCCTTTTTCGTGCTTGTCCGGACGCCTCGCGAACGTCATTCGACCCCGGGCGCATCGTGATACCCGCGTCGTCTCTTCGCTTGTTCGAGCGCAAGACGGGCAGCGGCGGCCGCGGCCTCCTGCGCGAAGAGATCGATGCGGGTTCGGCCGCGCCTGCCGATCCGACCCCATTCGCGCACGAGGCAGATGTCACCGAATAGGCCCGGTGACGCCGACAGGCGATAAAACCGCGCCATATTGCGGGCAGGGTCGATGCGGTGGAGATGGACAATTTCGTGCTTTGGCATGTGACGATTGTCGCCAGGCCATCGTTCTCGGTCCAACGCCTTTTGTGAATCGGTCGCCCGTTATCGATTCACACGGCTGATGAATCGTCAAACGGTCTTCACTGACATCATCGTGGACCATCCAGTGCGTCGCAGTCCTGGGTCGGTCACGCAAAGGGATGGGCGAACCACCTGCGGCGGCCGGGCTCTACTCGCGTCGCGTCGCGCCGCTCACGGAGCCCGCTTGCGCGGTCTCCGCCTTCGGTAACGATCCCTTTCGCGATGCGCAAGGAACCGGATCGACCGGTCCCTTGCGCAACGAGGGGCAACCCCTCGCGCTCCCCGCCGGCTGGTCGCCGGAGATGGTCGCGTCCCCTGGCGGGGACGCGGGTCTATCTCTCTGACGTCCCAGTCTACTGGCCGCTCACATCGCCTCAAGGACTGCGCGGCCCCTCCAATTTTCAGCCGTCGCCCTGAAGAAGCGCGTCGTCAGAAAATCGGTTCCTCCGCTTGCCGCCTCCGGCGGTCGCTTCGCGATCCTTGACCCGATGCTCGACTTGCCCGTCGGCGGCCTCCGTCATCAAGATGAAGGAGACCATGACATGGCACACAACACTCTCATGCTTATCGCGCAGCTGTCCGGCCTGCGCATCCTCGTCCTCGCCAACCGCTTTGGTTGCGACACCGATCTGGCCCGAAGCGTCCACGATACGCTCGCTGTGAAGCTCGCCGAAATGATCGATGCGCAGCGCAAGATCCTCGCCGCCGACCGGGCGCTTATCGCAGCGCGTGGCACCGAGGACGAAGAGGACGCCTTCTACGACCAGCACCACTACCAGACGGCCTGGTACGAGACATGGCTGATCGAGCCGGTCGCGCTTCTCGACGATTATCTGGTCGACGATCTCAGCCGTGAATATTTCGACTTCCGCACCGGAGAGTGGCATCACCGAGACGGCGAGGTGCCGATCGCGGTGCCGGTCCCGGCCGAAAAGCTCTGTGGTCTCGCCACGATCATCGCTGAGATCGAGGATATCACCGGTGCGCGGTTCAGCGTCGACAATGTCTACTACAGCGAAGTCGAGGCCGAGGCCGCGTGGTGGGAAAACACCGGCGCGGATCCGGACGAGTTCTTCGCAATGAAAGAAGCTGGCCGCGACTGACGGCATGAGATCGAGGCGGTGCCAGCCGCCTCGATCTTTTCATGTCTCGCAATCGTCACGCAGGCACGCGACATCCCATGGCACATGAATTTCGCTCTTGTTGCCCCAAAGGGCCGGATCGACCGGCAAGTGACGCAAGGCGAGGGCATGCCCCTCGCGCTCTCAGCCGCCCTGTCACCTCTTCGCCGATTTCGACGGCGCGTCATTCGAATCGTCCGGTGACAATTCCTCGACAAGCATGAGCAGGTTCTGCGCCGTAGCCGCCGGCAGGTCGAGGATGCGCTTCACGAGCTTGTTCTTGACCGCCGCCTCCTCCTGGCTGTCGCCAAAAAACTGCGGGGCCGCCGCATAGATCGCCTCGATCGGCGAGAAGTCGAGAAGTTCGGCGAGATGTAACAGCCGCGTCACCCTGAGCTTGGCGCCCGCGCGCTCATGCCGCGCATAGATCTCCTGATGGATCCCGATCATCATGCCGACCTGCTCGCGGTTGAGGTTCTGCGCGTCGCGATGCTCCCGAAGATAGCGGCTCAGCTCCTCCTCCATCTCCAGAAGGCTGCGAACACCGTTGAAGCCAGGCTTGCGCCAGATCGGCTTGTCGACCTCGGAGTCGGTCGTTTCGACAAGCCCGTGCCTGTCGATGTAAGTCTGAACGTCCTTGATGGCCATCTGCCTGGCTCGACCCGAATTCAGTTGCCCCAGCCCCGTCAAAAGAGACGGGAAACACCCCGAAATGGCTCAAGATTGCCCAAAAACAGAGCCAAAACGATAGTGTTCCTAGCAGGGAATCGGACTCGATTTCAACTCGCCCTTCGATCTAGCCGCTTTCGCCTCAATAGCCGTTCGTGTCGAGATACTGCCGGATAGCCTTTTCCATGATCGCCTGCATGGAGGTGTCCATGTTGAAGGACGCCAGCTTCAGCCGCCGCTTGGTGTCGCGATCCAGGTTGACGTTGACGAAATGGCTCGCTCCTTGCATCCGCGCGCGCTTCATCTGGCGCAGCGCCTTGCTCGCCCCCGTCTGCACCGTCCCCTCTTTCAAACTTTCGTTGCTCGTCGAACCCGGTGTCGCGGCAGGCTCGCGGGGCTGTTCCGTGTCCGCAATTGAGGGACGTTCGGATGTCGCCATACGCTGCCTGCGCGGCGCGGTGGCGAATTCATCGAGCGACAGGGTTTCCTTGCCGCTCATGCCGCACGCCCCGCCGCCACCTCGCCCGTGAGCAGTGCGTCGACTTCCTGCACCAGCGCCTGCGTCTCCCGCCGCGCCTTGGCGATCGCCTCCGTCACTTCCTGCATTTGAAGCGTACCTATGCCGTTGTGGATGTCCTTGTAGACATTGCGCTCGAACACCTCGGTGCGGAACAGATAGGTCCCCACCTTGTCCTCGATGATCGGCCTGATCTTCCGGTAGAGTTCCGTGTGCCGGACGGTCACGGTGATGCGGGTGCGCAGCACACCGTGCCGGCATTCCCGCCCGAGTGCGTCGTTGACGCGCACCACGGTCTCAAAACTGTCGATGGCGCCCAGCACCTCGCGCTTCGAAGGCTGGATCGGCGAGATGACGAGATCGGCCGCGGCGATGACCGGATCGACGATCGAGGTATCTTCACCCGGCGTATCGATCAGCACGTAATCGAACGTACGGGCGTTATCGCCCATCCAGCGTTCGAGCCCCCGTGCCGTCTTGTGGCTGTAGACCTCGATACCTTCAGGCTGAGAATCCTTCTCCTGAGAATCCGTCCACCACTTCATCAGATTGTTGCGGGCATCCATGTCGATCATGGCGACGCTGTCGCCACGGAGCGCATATTCGCCGGCGATGTTCATCAGCGCGGTGGTCTTGCCCGCGCCTCCTTTGCCATTGATGGCGGCGATCACGACGGTCATCGGCTCATCTCCACAAAAATGTGTTTCTACTCACACACGAATCCGTTTCCGTGTGGACGTGGATTCACATCGATATAGAAACACACGAACATGGAAAAATGCAATCATATAGATATGAAAAAATGCGTCATACGGCGTAATATGGTAAAAATCCATGCCCTTTAGGTTGGCAGGATACGGAAAACTGTGATACATTTTTCCTGACGATCGAGGGACAGGCCCTCGATCCGCGGCCTGCGGCCGCAACCACCACGATTAAAGGTGTGGCTGGCGATGGTTCACAGCACGTCCCAAGCGTCGAAACGGAAGGAGAAGGTGGTCCATATCCGCTTCTCGCCTGCCGAGTACGATGCGCTGGAGACGGCCGCTAGCGCAGCCGGGATGACCGTTTCCGCGTTTGTCCGATCCCTATCGATGGAGGGCGCCGGCGTGCGGCCGTTCCTCGGGGAAGGGGATCGCCTGATGCTCGGCCTGCTCGCCGACGGCATGCGTGCGATCGGCGGCAACCTCAACCAGATTGCCAGGGCCATCAACACCGGCACGGTGCCCACCGAGGGCGACCTCACTGGCAGTATCAAAGACGCGCACAGCGTTGCGACCACGCTCGCATCCGAGCTGGCTCAGATGACACGGCGGTCGGCGGCTGCCCGACGCGGGGAGGGTGCCTGATGGAATTCTTTCCCGGCGCCTTCGAACGGGAGTGGGAGCGGCGGCGCGCCATGCTGCTGCATGAACTGCAGCTCGGCCAGTCGGAAAAGAGCGACTGGGACGAGCCGCGAAGGGGAGGGGTGGCGCGGATTGGCGATGAGGGGCTGGGCGGCTTTGGCCAGGCGCGGCGACGGCAGGGCGGAAGCGGAGCACGAGGGTCGCGTGATGCCGCGGGAGCGGCCGGCCGCTCGATGCGGACGCGCTTCGGTGCGCTGGCGCGCGGCAGTCAGCCTGCCGTGGTCAAGCTGGCATCCTATGGTGGCGGCGCACGTGCCGGCGCGATGATGAGCTATTCGTCTCGAGGCGGGGAAGTCGCGGTCGAGAATGAGCGCGGCGAGCGCGTGCTGGGCAAGGATGCGCTCACCGAACAGCGGGCAGAGTGGGAGCATCTCTTCGACAATCGCACCGCCAGCCGCGATCTCGGCGTGTTCCATGTCTCGGTCGAGATCGCATCACTGCGCGATGACGTGGACGAGGATGGCCAATTGCGCGAGATCCTGCGCTCGGGGTTTGGTGATCGCCGCTTCGTCTATACCGCGCGGGAGCGATCTCCGGGGGATCTCCATGTCTCCGGCGTCGTGGTACTGCGCGATGGAGAGGGCGAGCGCCTGACTGGCGACCGGAAGGCTGCCGGGATCGTCCAGCAGCGCTTTGATGATTCCGACGCCGGCCGGGATGTCGAAGCTTGGTTTCGATTCCATGGGTACGGCAATGGAGTTGAATGGGGCACGGCGCGCGTTCGCGAGGTAGTTGCTGGAGCGGAGGGAGAGGTCCGGGACGACACTGGCAAGCTGATCGGCGACGCCACGCAGGCCTGCGACCTCGTTCAGAAGGAATGGCGTCGGGAATTGCATAGCCGCAAGGGCAGGGACGTCATGCACCTGATCGTCTCGGCACGGGCCGGCACAGATGGGGCGGCCTTCGAAGCTGCCGTGCGCGAGTTCCTCGGCGGACAGTTCGATGGGCATCGCTACGTGTTTGCCGTGCACGATCCGGCGCTCGATCCAAAGGAGATGGCTGAGGGGGGCAAGCGACCACACATTCATGCCCATGCGATCGTCACCATGCGGTCCGAGACCGGGGACCGTATCGTCACCAGTCCGCAGATGTTCCGGGAATGGCGCGCCGCCATGGCCGAGAAGGCGCGCGAGCAGGGCATCGACATGGAGCTGACCGATCGTCGCGAGTTTGCCAGCGCACCGGCGTATACGCGCAACCAGGTCCGGCCGGTCAGCTATCGCGGCCGCACCGAACACGAAGGCACGAGTTCAGCCGCGCACAGCCGCTATCGGGCCAAGCGCTCGAACGACATTGACCTCGCGAACACCGACCGCAGCCGGCAGTACGCGGCGACAGCGGCCGAGGCCTGGAGTGATCTTGCCAATGAGGCGGGGGGCTCGGGAGAGGGCGCCTTCGCAATGCGTCAGAGCCATCGTCTGGAACAATCGATGGAGAACACTCAAAATGAGCGTGTTTTCGTAGATAGGGCAAAGGAACCTGTAAAAAACATAACCAATATGATAGAGTTGACCGAGTTCGTGAACGGTGAGGATGGACAGATGCGAGAGATGACGCGTCCGGAGTTCGAGGCCTACGAAAATCGTGTGGAAGCGGTCCTTTCGTCCGTGGAGCAGACGCTCGATGATATGGATCGCGCCGACTTCGACGAGATCGCTGCGGCAGCGCGCGAAGTGGTCGACATCCGCCGGGAATACCTCGAGTTCACCGAGCGCCAGGTTGACCGCGAGGGCGGGCAGGAGCATCGCGGCTCGCTCGACGATCGGTCTGAAGATCCCAATGCTCAGTGGAATGCGGCCGTGGCGCGGTTGGGACTGGAGGCGGTGGAAACAGCGAACGAGGTTCTTGTTGAGGTCAGTCACTATCGGGAGGGGCTTGCGCGGATCGAAGCAGGTGAGCTGCCGCAATCCTACATGGTGAGCTATCGGGCAGGCCTCGACCGGGAAATCAACCGGGCGGCAGATTTGGCTGTCAATGGCGACAACCAATATATGCGCGAAGCCGCGAAATCGGATCAAGACCTGCGGCGTGTGATCGATCAGATCGAGCTGGCCGCGGCCGATCGTGCGCGAAGCGACAGGGATGAAGACAGGGATCAGAGGGTCGATTCAATCGACGCCGGCACAAGCCGCCGGACCGACGGCGCGCTTGGCGGGTTCCAGGGTGCCGAGGCCGAGCAACGTCGGGATCCGGGTCGGGAGGACCGTTCTGCGCCGGAGCACGAGGACCAGAGCATCGAGCAGCAGGCGACAGTGCCGTCCGAGCAACGAACTAGGCATCCCGACAATCGAGCTGTCGAAAAGAAGCCCGCCCTCGACGCGGAGCTTGCCAGATCGGATCCGCCGCAGCAGCATGTACCCCGTCTTCGTCAGATCGAGCTGGAACTCGAGGAGCGACAGGACCGCGATCGCGAGGATCGCGAAAGATAGGAATGGTCATGAAGAACGACAACTGGGCATACAAGTATGGTCCTCCTCCCGAGGATCTGTCTGAAAAAGACAGCGGCTGGCCAGGGACTTGGCTCTTGCTTGCCTTTTTGGTGATAGCTCCACTCATCTATTTCGGTCCCGAGCTTGGCAGCATCGAAGCGTGGATTGTCGATCTCTATCGTATGGCAGATCGTTGGATGGCTCCCATCAGAGAGCTCGTGTTCGGCTAGAAGCGCGACGACAACCAATGAAAATGACGCGCGAGCAGTTACACGATCTGGTCTGGTCGATGCCCATGACGAAGATTGCCCGGCAATCCGGCGTGCGCGACCAACACATCGCCAGGGCTTGTGACGGCGCGGAAGTATCACGTCCTCGCGCTGGCTACTGGCGGAAGGTCGAGAACGGAAAAAGCGTGACCCGCATGGCTCTCACCAATGATCGTTATGCGGCAAGCGACGTCGTCACGATCAACGCATCGGGCTGGACAATCTCGTAGCCATAGCCGGAACACTTCGCCGCGACGTCTCGCGCCTGATCGTCACCTTTGTGCCAATGCCCGAATAAGGGTTCGAAACGCTGCGCGTACCTTGCGATCCTCGATCCTTGCCAACGCCTGCGCAATCACGATGTTGTTCCCATGGATGAACGGTTGCTCGGGCTCGTCGATCTGAGGGCCGACCCCCTCGATGAAGAACGACATCGGTGCGTTCAGTGCGGCGGCTGCTCGCACCAACATGGTCACAGCCATGCGGTTCGTCCCGCGCTCATACTTCTGGATCTGCTGAAAGCTGACGCCGAGGAGTGCCCCCAGCTTCCGCTGGCTCAGCCCGAGCGATTGGCGTCGGGCGCACAGACGGCGCCCCACGATGACATCCACGGGATCACGACCGTCTTCGCTTTCTCGCGGGACGGTCTGGGATCGGCGGTGGCGGATCGATGAAGAAGTCGGTTGGGGCAACGTCGAGGATCTCTGCCAACTTCTCCAGCATGTCGACGGTGGGAGAATGGACTTCACGCTCCAGATGGCCGACATAGGTTCGATACAGGCCGGCTTGCGCGGCCAATTCCTCCTGCGACATGCCTTTGCCGTAACGCATCCGTCGTAGGTTTTGCGCTACCACCGTCCTCAGCTTCATAGCCGAGACGGAACAGAATGCGCAGTAAACAGCGACGCAGTATAATGAGTGTTTGCGGGGAATCCACTGGGTTGTGACCTGCGTGGTGGCCTCGATGCCTTGGATACGAATCGGTCGCTACATCACTTTAAATCGGACGGGACGTGCGTTAAAGATGGACGCATGGCTGACGCGACATCGCCGCGCAAACTCATTGATCGGAAGATTCGCCCGCTTGTCGAAGCGGCGCTGGAGGATACCCGCGCTGTCCTGATCATTGGCCCGCGTCAGGCCGGAAAATCAACCTTAGCCAGGCAATTTTCCGGAGCGGCCCGACCGTATATCACTCTCGATGATGCCAGCGCCTTAAGCGCTGCACGCGCCGATCCCGTGGGCTTCGTCAGAGGTATCGACCGCGCGGTCATTGACGAGGTCCAGCGCGCGCCAGAACTCATGCTAGCGATCAAGGAGAGCGTCGACCGAGACGATGCACCCGGTCGGTTTCTTCTGACCGGTTCGGCCAATATCGCCACGGTGCCGGCGATCGCGGATTCCCTCGCCGGTAGGATGGCGACGATCTCGCTCTTGCCGTTTGCCCAATCGGAGGTCCGCTCAACGCCAGGACGTCTGCTGGACCGCCTATACGCAGGTGATGACCTGGCCGTTACGGGCGATGTGGTGCTCGGCGACGAACTGATCGCCCTCGTTCTCGGCGGCGGATATCCGGAGGCCTTACGGCGAACGAGCCAGGCGCGCCGCACCGCCTGGCTCGAAGACTATGTGACCCAAATCCTCGATCGGGATGTCCGGGATATCGCCAATATTGATCAGCTCGATCGTTTGCCGCGACTTCTCGCGGTTCTCGCGGAGCACGCTGGTCAGCTCGTCAACCATTCCAGTTTCGGCGCCGCTCTCGGCCTGTCGAGCGTGACGGCACAGAAGTATGTGGCTATCCTCGAGCGCCTTTTCCTGGTCCGGACCTTGGCGCCGTGGTCGAGCAACCGGCTGAGCCGCCTCATCAAGACGCCGAAATTGCATTTTCTCGACAGCGGGCTACTTGCGACATTGCGCGAGGATGAGCAAGGAACGCTGCAGCAGGATCGAACGCGCTTCGGCGCCCTTCTCGAAACCTTCGTCGTGTCGGAACTCCTTAAGCTCGCATCGTGGTCGGAGCGACGCGTCTCCTTCTCGCACTACCGGACCAAGGACCAGGACGAGGTCGATGTCGTCATCGAAGATCGTCGCGGGAGGATCATCGGAATCGAGGTAAAGGCCAGCGCGACGGTGCGGGCGCAGGATTTTCGCGGGCTTCGTCAGCTGCAGGAAGCGGTAGGCAACCGTTTCGTGCGTGGACTCGTACTCCATGACCATGATCGCGTGACGCCGTTTGGCGAAAAGCTGCAGGCCGCGCCGTTGTCACTTCTCTGGTCAACGTGAAGTCGCATAATTTAGTTTATGGAACTAAGTGATTGATCCTAAAGGATAATATACCGTTCGACTATTGCTCGTCAATGGCAAGATCGGCAAGTCGAATAAGTTCATTGCGGTCCGCGACACCGCGCTGGTAGGCGAGCACAAGCGCTCTTGCGATGGCATCGGCCACCTCACTCGATCGAGCCACACCGCGTCGTTCAAGGATGGTGTCGAAACAGCTTTGGAGATCATCGATCTCGGCCGGCTCAAACACCTTGATACCGGGAACGTTCCGCATGGCTCCTTCCTCTCTGTCTAAGCGCTCATATGGGGATTGTTCTCGGCCGACCAAACTCAATGGGTCGTCGCAAATGGACCAGGTCAACGCTTCCCACGAGAGGACGGAGCCGCTGTCCTCATCCTGACCGAACTGCCGACGACGCAGGCGGCCGGACCGCCTATGCGACTACACAGCGTCGGCCTCGGCGATCTCGATCTCGTCAGGGACGGTGGCGTCGAAGATCCGTCCCCAGTTTCCCGATTTGTCGCGCGGCTTTCCGGGTTTAACCGCCCCCGTTGCGAGCGACTTCAACCGCCGTGCGGCCTTGACGAAATCCGCGTCGAGCGAGCTTGGTGTGGCGCCGCCTGAACGGCGTCGCACCGAAGCCCGTCCGACGGTAGGCACCAAATCTTGTCCCTCGAGCTCCCCAGCAGCGACGCTTGAAGCCAACGACCTCCTGATGGGAAGTTTTGCCGCTTTCTTCGGACCGACCGTTAGTTCCTCCGGCTTGGCAGCATCGATATGTTCTCCGACATATGCCTCAGTTGTCGCCGGCACCGGCCGGGGCGGCAGGAACTCGGTTGCCGGCACGTCCGGCACATGGAACTGTGAGAACCGCTCCATCCCGCTGAACGGCGCTGTGCGGAAGAAGCGCAGCTTGTCGGCGAAGATCGGCCCCTGCCCCTCGGCCATGATGACCATCTTGTCTCCCGGCATCTGTCGCACCTCCTGCGGCATCATCAGGTCGCGCTCCCGCAGTTGCTCCACCTTGGTACGACGATGCAGGCCCATTAGTTCTATCGTGCGGGATTCAGTCTTGTAGCGAACGGTGCGCTTGCCCAGGCCTTTCGACACGGCCTCCGCCGTTACCTGGTCGTTGGCGCCGAAGACCAACTGGTAGCCGCAATTGCCCATGAGCGAGTGCCGGGCTGTCTCGCCATAGATCTCATCCAGGTTCTTCAGGTCCTGGATGACGAAGGCCATCTTCACGTTGTAGCCGGCCACGTAGGGCAGCTTGGTCGTGATCTCGCTCATCTTCTTCAACTGACGGAACTCGTCGAGCAGGAAGTAGACCGGCACCGAGCGCTCCGGATGCTCGAGCATCAGCACGTCGAGAGTCTGCTGCACGAACAGTGCGAGCAGTGGTCGTAGCAGCGTGATGTCGGTGACGTTGGGAGCGAGGTAGATCGAGATCGGGCGGCGCTTCAAAGCGCGCAGATCCATGTCGGTGACCGATGTCGCTGCCACGACACGCTCGTTGCGGAATGGGCGCAACGCCTTCTGAATGTCGAGCAGAGCCGATGCCGCGGCACGCTCGGACAAGGCGGTATAGGCATTGAAGCTCTCGACAGTGAAGCGTGACAGGTAGGGTTCCCGTTCCTTGATGAGGGTCATCAGCGCCTGCAGGTTTGCGCCGCTGTTGAAGAAGGATGTGACCTCGCCGAGAGTCCGATGACCTTTGTAATAAGCGCTTTCGTTGATGTAGCTGATCGCGCCGGCGATCACCTGCTGGGCGGTAGCCTGCCAGATCGAGTTCTCGGATTCGCTGACTTCCGGAACGAGGATCGCGGCCATATTCTGGATGTCCGTGGTGCGGTCGCCGCGGTCAGGCCGGATAAAATCAAGTGGATTGTAGCGATGCGAACGTTCCGATCCCGGCGCGAACAGGAAGACCTGACTGCGCTTGGATTTTCGATAGCCGGCAGTGCTGCGAAAAATCTCGCCCTTGAGGTCGGTGACGATCATCGAGCCTTCATGCGAAAGTGCATTGGGGACAACGTAGCAAGCCCCCTTCCCCGAGCGTGTCGGCCCGATGATCAGGTGATGCCGATCGTCGTCCACGCGGAGAATCAGACGCCCGAAACGGCCGAGGATTTTCCCTTTCCTCCTGAACCATCCATCACGGCGAAGTGTCATGGCGGTCTGGAAACGGGCATCGCCGAGGGGGCTCGAGTTCGGTCGAAGACCTGCATAGGCCACGATACCGGCAACTAGCGCGGCTGGAAGAAGAGCACCCAGTGCCACAACGCGCAGGATGCCGCTGTCCCCATAGGCGATCAGCTGCTGAAATGGGGCAAAGGGATTTGTGGTGATGGTTGCCTGCAGAATCCGACCATCGCCATACAGCAACTGCAAACCAAGACCATAGGCCAGGAGCCAGACGGCAAAGGCGACGGTCAGGCAAAAGCCGAAATAGAAGACGCGTAGCGACCCGGTCATGGCGCATCCTCCCGGCCGCGCGCGAAGAAGATTTCAGAGACGCCGCGGCGGCCCCCTTCCCTGCGCAGCTGGATCACGATCGGGATGACACTTTGGATATAGGAGATCAGGTCCGCCTTCGGATAAGCGGCCGACAAGCCGGACTGCATGACCATCATGGCGAGCTGCTCATAGGCGCCAAGCGGCGTGTCGGCATGGACAGTCGACATCGAGCCCGGATGACCCGTGTTGATGGCACGCAGGAAGGCGAATGCCTCCGATCCTCTCACCTCACCGACGAACAGCCGGTCCGGACGCATGCGCAGCGAAGCCTCGAGCAACGACTGGATCGTCACGTTTGCCGTTCCCTGGTCGCCGCGGGATGCGAGCAGATGTACCGCGTTCTTCTGCGGCGGAAACAGTTCGCGGGTATCCTCCAGCGTGATGATGCGCTCCTCGGGATCGACCGATTTCAGGCAGGCATTGAGGAATGTCGTCTTGCCGCTCGAGGTACCGCCGCTGATCAGGATCGACACGCGGTTGACGATCGCCGTGCGGATGAAGCCGTAGATGTTCCTGTCCGAGAGCTGGTCGATCAAGGCTTGGTCGGTCTCACTGAGTCCACCCACGGCGATCGCCACCTGATCAAGCGATCCCTGATCGCGATAGTCGTCGAGCGTGAAGTCGCTGATGACCTGCTTGCGGATCGACAGCGTGCCGCCGTCGGGCGCCGCAGGCGGCAAGACAACCTGGACGCGCTCGCCGGTGGGCAGTGCGGCACTAAGAATAGGATTTGCTGGGCTGACGAACTGGTTGGTGCTGGCGGCGACGCGTTCGCCGATATTGATGATCTCGGCCGTGGTAAGACTCGGGATCTCGTGGAGCTCCATATGGGCGGTGCCGAGCCGCTCGACATAGACCTGACCCGGTCGGTTGACCGAGATCTCGACGACGTCGCGATCGTTGAGAAACGCTTTTAACGAAGCGAGCGCCCGATAGAGAAAGTAGTGCCGGTTGTCGGAGGCAAGCTCAGTTGAGACCGCGTTCACGACGGATCTCCCTTAGCGCTTCGGTGACGGGATCCTCGTACAGGGCGGAGAAATCGAGGTCCTGGCGGACGAAGACGAAGATGCGCTCGCCTTGGCTAACACTGATCGTCGGTGGAATTCGCAGGGAATCTCCCAATGCCTGGTTGGCCATGTCCGAAAAAGTCTGCGCGAGCGTCTCGCGCGCCAGTTCTTCCGCGTTCCGGGCATCGTCGCTATCCCCGGCCGCAGCCTCGCTGCCGTAACCAGTGAGGTAGCTGGCGCCGGCGCCAACGATCGACAGCAGAATGGCGGCGCCGAAGCGCTCCCGGAACTTCTTGTCGACGCGCCCGGTCAGACCCGCACGGCCCAGGCTGTCGGCGCCGATCGAATTCAGTCGGACTGTCACGCCGTCATCGCGCAGCATACGGGTCCAGACGACGAATATCCGCGTCTGGCCGCGCGTGATCTCGGACTGGTACTCGCCGATGAGGCGGGTGCCGGTCGGGATCAGAATGCGTCGCCCATCAAAGGAGTAGACGTCCTGCGAGACGATCGCCCTCACCTGGCCCGGCAGATCGCTGACGATTGCCGTCTCGAGGATGCCGGGAATCAGCGTGCCCTCCGGAACAAGCGCATCGATGCGCTCGATCTTCCGAGCTTTGGCGCTGCGGTCCCCAATGCTGGCTGCCGCGGCAAGGAACTTGCTGCTACGATCCTCGCCGGCGACAGTGAGCCCCTCACCCTCGCCTCCGGTCAGACTGCCATCAGCGCGGGACGCGGCGTTGTCGATGACAACCAGCTTCGATCTAAACCGCTCTGGGAATTCTTCCCCCGGCGGCTCGGCCGCCTGCTGTGGCGCTGGCGATGCGCCTGGCACGGGCGGCGGTGGAACCTCGAACTCGGTCGTATCAACCTCCTCGGCCGGAGGTGGGGGCGGCGGCGGCGGTATTTGCACGACTTCCGGTGCCGGAGGTTCGGGCTCAGGCTGGCCCTCGCGCACGAAGGATGGAGGACGAAACGTCGTGGTGGTGAACTCCTCGTCGCCGTCGAGCATGTCGCGGACCGGCGGCTGCCTGCCGGCGAGAACCAGATAACCGGCGGCAATGCCCAGCAGGACCAGAACGGCGCCACCGACGAGTTGCTTACGACGAACGGCATTGTCGGCGATGACCGGATCGTCGCCCTGACCGAGGGCCTCGAGTTCGGGGGAGCGCTTCATCAGTTTCCGCTCCTACGCCGGCGCTTGGCCTTGTCATCTTCGACCGGCCCGAGGATTGCCGGATCCGGTGCTGCGAAATCCGGCTTTCTGAGATTGAAGATGCAGATCCACTGATCGCCGTCCCGCAACGTAAACTGGGTCGCTGACCCGTCGACTATGATGTACTCCCCTTCCCTGCGGAAGTTTCGGAGTGTTTCGGAAAAATCCGAGTTGACCGCGAAGATCGCCGGCACGCGTCGGTCGAACTTGAAGAAGGTCTTGTTGCCGTCGTCGAAGACCATGAGCGGCTTCAGACGGGCATCACCCGAGAACGAATAGTCGATGTTGACGTTGGCTTTGTCGATGCCGGATATATTTGGCCAGGCAGCGCGTTGTTCGGCCTCCTGCCGCAAGGCGGCATTGAGATTCTTCTCCGGGTAATGGAACCGGATTCCAAATACCTTGCGGCCGGCCTCTGGCGCGAAATCGTGGAGCTCGAGATAGTAAATGCGCTTGTCGGTGACGACGTTCATGTTCGTGACGACGTCTTGCGCGATTGGCTTCACAAAGAGGATGTTGCCCTTTTCGGCTGGGACGACCTGCCAGCTTTCCGTGTCGCCGAGCGAGATCGTCTCGAACTTCTCGTCCTCGTCGAAGATGATCATGGTCGAGATGCCGTACGTCGCAAAAACCTGGACGACGTTGTTCTCCTGATAGGTGACGCTGGTGACCCGTGCATCGAGAGAACCGCCCTTCGGCGTCTGCGCGGCCATCGCGGGCCACAGCGCGCCGTACAGAATGATAGCAGCCGTCCAGCAGCGGCGCCTCATTGCGCATCTCCGGACGTGACCGTTTCCTGATCCCGACGGTAGGAATAGACCTGGAAGCCTAGAGGGTTCTCGAAGCGCCATTCGTTGCGGGTTGGCGTGTTGGTGTATCGGAAGCGCACCACGGAGATCCAATGACGGACGACCGATTCCGTGTCGCTGCGTTCGTTGGTAGAGAAGCGGACAATCGCCGTGCTGGCATTCGGGAACGTCACGGACTTGATCTCGACGAGGACCCGCTTCAGCCGGCCATAGACCTTTGTGGGGTTCTGCGCGTTGGCCGCGCTGTAGAGGGTCTGCAGTTCGCGCGCCGCCTCGTCCGCGGAGAGCAGCGCCGCGATACCAAAATTCTCGGTAATGGCGTAGGGATCGTAGCCTTCGCGGGCACGGATGTAGCGCACGACATTGGCTTGTGTGATCGCTTGCTGCTCGGTGAGGTTTGCCGGCCTTGTCAGGCCGGACTTTACCTCGATGTAGCCCGTGGTCTGGTCGACGGTGACGACGTAGGGCTCGAAGCTCTTCAGCGGCAGCATCAGCACGACGGCGAGCAGGCTGAGCAGGGCGATTCCGGCAAAGACAATCGAGAAAAACCACGCGACGCGCGCCGAGCGCTTCGCCCGTTTTATGATCTCCTGCTCCCAGATGTCGCCTTGCTGGAAATAGGAGCGCAGCGCGGATTCTGACTTGTCTGCCATCCCTGCCCTTTTCGTGTTGTTCGGGATCCAACATCAGCCTGGCGTCACGTCTGCCGAGGCGTTCCATTCGACGTAATCGCGCGCTGCATGGAGGCGCCGGCGCCACCCTGCCGCGGTGCGTGAAGTCGAGCCTGGACACGATGGACCGCTGCCTGCGTCTGGCGCGCAGACTGGCCAATCGCTTCCCGCCCGAGATAGACGCCGCGATAGGCGTGCCGGCGCGATTCGTGACCGATGGCGGTCGCAAACGCCCCAACGATGCCTTGCGCCAAAGACTGCACTTGGAAAAGCACGAACGCGCCGGCGATGCACAACATGATGAAGGCAGCGAAGTCGCTTAGCTTAAGCTCGCGATCGCCGGAGATGCTGTCGATCGTTGTTAGTTCCGGCTCCATCGCCGCGATCAGGAATGCGGCGATCACGTAGACGAACAAAGGAATCATTGCATAAAGCAGCGACTGATTGAGCCAACCGACTGCGTAGTTGCGTGTCGAATCAAAGAAAAAGCAGGAGATGAATATGGGTGCGGTACCGAGAAGAACCCAGAGGATCACCTTCGCAAGAACGAGAATCCCTAAGGCGATTGCGACGAAGATGCCTGCGAACAGCATAATGACGATGCCGATCAAAGCGGGCAGGACAGAGAGATAACCCGCCTGCTCCGAGAAGGCGGCGGCGGCGACGTTAGCGGTTTCCCAGATTTGCGACAGCCCGTTCGTGGGTTCGGTCACGCCCGTGCCGGACGCCGCCAAAATGGCGCGGCCGGCCGCCTCCGGCACCGTGGTCAGCCAATCATAGACAAGATCGTTGAAGTTCGACCAGGTGCCGACAAGCACGAGGATGACGAACACACGCACCAGCCGGCCTATGATCTCGGCCACGCGGAGGCGTGACGTCCCGAGGAAAAGCTGCACCCCATAGAACAGAACCGCAAGGACGAAGAGCAAGCGAAGCAGCGGCTCGAGATCCCGGCTCAGTGCCTCGTAGGCGCTTTGCGAGAAATTCTGCCCCGACGCGTCAATCCGATCCAGCAGTTCGCCAATGAAGTCGTCCACCGCCCTGCCCTATTCTTCTTCCACGGACGCCAGATCCTCGATCGCCGCCAATGCGGCTGCCCTGTCCGTATTGACGGACATTGTCGGGCCGCACTCGTCACCGGTGCTGGCATAGCTCAACAAATTGGCCGGTCGTTTGCACGGCGCCGTCTTCTCGCGCGGTGTGCCGCACCCGCTGGCGAGAACGGCCAGTGCGAATACCAGAGCGATCGAGATGCACTGCCGCCCTCTCATTCGTACCGCAGCGCCTTTTTGGTGTTCGATATGTCGGTCAGCTTGCGCTGGTTTTCGGCGTGCAACGATTGCACACCGGCGTTCAGCACGCCGATCATTTCGTTCAACGTCAGGCCCGTCTGAACCTGCAGCTGCGTGTTCTGGTCGATCGAGCCCTTGATGTCCTCGGCCTTGCCGATGTCGCCGCCGGCGGTTTCGAGCGCGGAGCGACGCGTTTCGACGGCAGCTTGAGAACCGGTGATCAGAGCCGAGACCCCCATCACTGTCTTCATCAGCTCCTCATAGGATTTGTCACTGGCAAGCGAGCTGTTTTCCTTGCCCGAGAGCGACCGCACGAGCTGAAGGCCGTTAATAAACAGCGTGGCAGCTTCGACCACCTTGGGATCGAGCGAGCCGAAATCGGCGATCCCGCCCTTCAGGATGCTGTCGAAGGACGGCATAGAGGAGACGCTAAAACCGTTGCCGATCGCGATATCCTTCAGGGGACCAGCGTCGCCGCCGCGGTCGCCGGTTACGGCCTTTAAGGTCTCCTCGACCGTTGTGAGGATTTCCTTGTTCGTATCGAGGATCTTGCCGGTCTTTTCGGCGGTGTCCCGCGCGACTGCGTAGTTGGTCTTGTCGATGACCGGGATATCGGCTGCAGCCGGCGTGACGCCTACGCCGACCAAGCCCAAGATTACCAATGAACGTCTCATATCGATCTCCATCACTGAGTCTCGAGAAGCAGTTCCGCCTGCGCATCGATGCGCTGGACACAAGCCTTCGCGCCGGCCTCCCAGATGAAGCCTTCGCGCTCATCGCAGAAGCCGGCCGCCGGCCGATCGTCGCCATCGTTCACCATTTCGTAACGGGTCGATCGGTTCGTCCCGGATTGGTCGCCGAGCGTCATGGCATTGCTGGAATTTGTGAGATCGGCGAACGCCGTGCCGAGCAGGATCAGCCGATTGATGAGCTCGATGTTCGCGTTGCGCGCACCCGAATTGTGATCCCAGCTGTCCTGGATCGTGCCGGCGCCCATGTTGCCGAGTTGCGTCAGCCACGACGTGACATCGCCGGACCCCTCGCCGATCGCAGCGGTCAGGCCCATTGCGTTCATGGTGCTGGTCCGGGCGCCCGCATAGGCGCCGCCACCGCCATAGTTGAACGGAATGCCGGACTTGTCCGAACCCCCGAAGGCCGGCAGCCACTTCTGGGTTATGTTGGCGACATAGCCCTGCGTCTCTTTGAACGGTGGGATGCCACCATATTTGTTCACGTTCCCCGCGCCGGCATTGTATGCGGCAAGCGCCAGCGAAACATTGCCGTTGTACTTTCGAAGCTGCTGCTTGTAGTAGCGCGCGCCGCCGCGCAGGTTCTGCTCGATGTTGTAGGGATCGACGCCGAGGTCGCCAGCCGTGCCGGGCATCAGCTGGGCAAGCCCGATCGCCCCCGCTGGAGATTTGGCGCAGGGGTTGAAGCGGCTCTCCTGGTAGACGAGCGCCAGGAACTGGTTTTCGTCGACGCCCTCCTCCCGCGCGATCCGACGAACCAGCCCGGCGATCGCCGGATTCGCATTCGCCGCTGCGACCGGGTCATCCTTCCGGCCTGGCCGGTACATGGAGCAGGTCACGCTTTGATTGTTGACGTAGCGCTCCTCGTCGACCTTCTCGATCTCGCCGGTTTTCCGATCGCGATCCTCGCGCTCATCGAGCACGGTGCCGTCGATGGTGGGGATATCGGCCAAAGCAGGCGATGCTGCAAAGATCAGAACGATGGAAAGGCGTCTGATCATCCCGCTCGCTCCCAACCGCAGAACACAGGCAACCAGTTCGCCGGATCGTCACCGAGCTGCGCGCGAAGTGCTGAACATTGCTCGATCGTCTCCTTGCGGCCGGACATCACGCGTACGAGATCCGGCATGGAGGTGAGGTCGAGCCTGGCGATGACGGAGTCGTTGCCGTGCTTGATCAAAAATGTCCGCCGCTCGGGCGGCGTGTTGCGGATGAAGGCGTATTCCTTGGCCGTCAGGCCGAAGCGCCGGATGTAGCTTTCCTCGTCTGCGCGTGGGTTCGGGAAATGCAGGTTCGTCGCGGATTGCTCGATCAGCGTGTGCGATTGCGGCGAGCGTGCAATGTCAGCTGCCGACTGGGTCCCGAACCCGACGATCCCGTTGAGCTTCCGGATCGTCTTCATCTTGTCGACGATGTAGTTCGAGAAGATCGGATCCTGCAGAAGCTTCCAGCCCTCATCCATGAAGATGAGCACGGGCTCGCCGGTAAGCAGTTCGTCCAGCCGGTGGTAGATGTACATCAGCGCCGGCGTGCGCACTTCCCTGTTGTCGAGGATGTGCGTCATGTCAAAGCCGAAAAATCGGCGGCCCGAGAACGACAAAGCGTCCTGCGGCGCATTGAAGAGCCAGGCCTTCTCGCCCTCGAACCATGGACGCAGACGTGACTGGAGATCGTTGGCGTCGGAGCGAGCGCGACCCATCAACAGGCCGGAAAGATTGGCGAGCGTACGCTGTTCGACCGGCTCCTGGCAGATGCGCCCGATCGCGCGCTCCAGCGTGTCGTCTTCTTCCTGGCTGAACCCGTGGCCGTCGGCCGGATTGAGCATGGCTTTGAGCAGGCGATGCAGAAACTCGCGATTTGCGGGTGTGTTTTCCAGTTGCAGCGGATTGAAGCCGGTCGCGATACCAGGCTGGAGCACCTCATAGTCGCCGCCTACGGCACGAATGAAGATCTCGGCACCGCGGTCCTTGTCGAAGAAGACGGCCCGCGGCTCAGGCGAGACCCGGAAGGCTTGCGCAAGCAGGAAGGTCAGCGCCACGGTCTTGCCCGACCCGGTCGGTCCGGTCACCAAAAAATGGCCGATGTCGCGCTGATGGAAATTGAACCAGTAGGGTGTCTGCGATGTCGTTTCGAGGATCGAAATCGGCAGTCCCCAGTGATTGCCACGAAGCGAACCGGTCGCGAAATTGTGCAGCGAAGAGAAGCCGGAAAAATTCGCGCTCGACAGCATGCAGGAGCGGGCGATGTAGGCGTGGTTGCCCGGCAGTTGCGCCCAGAACGAGGCCTCCATGTTGAGGTCCTCGCGCAGCCAATTGATGTTCATGTCGGTGAGGCAGGAGCCGAGCTCGGCGACAGCCTTGTCGAGGCCAGCGAGATCGCGCGACAGACACAACAGGCTGAAATGGTGATAGCCGAAGACGGCTTCCTGGTTGAGCAGGCTGTTCAGCGCGAAATCGATATCGGTCTCGACCGTGCTGCCCGATTCATCCGATGCGTGTATCTGGCGCTGCAGCCGCGAAATGCGCTCCTGCGCGATCGGCTTGTCTGCAAGAGTGAACGACTGGGTGCAGATGAACTCGTGGTTCATCTGCAGGAGCCCATCGAGCATCCCAGGCCCGGAGAATGGAGGATATTCCTTGATCGACAGCATCGCGCCGAAGCGGTTCTCCGCCTCGGTCGGACCCTGTGACTGCAACGTCCGCTTCGAAAAATGCAGGCGCGACGTCCCGACATAGCTGCGGATGCCCATGCGCGGCAGGCGCATCTCGCGCGCGACGCCGCAGGTGAGCAGCGTGTTGATGAAGGCGCAGGGCTCCGAGTACGGCTCGCCATCGCGGTAAACGACGCCAAGCGGCCGCGCGCCGTACTTTTGCAACTCGCGCGTGACGTTGCCGACGATCTCTTCGAGTTCGTTGATGCGTTCGTGCAGTCGCTGCTCAAGGACTTCTCTGCCGGAGGAGCGATCGAGCAGTCGCGAAAAACCTTCGGCGGCGCCGAGCGCGCCACGCATGCCGGAACGGACGATCGTGAGGTAGAGCTCGTTGGTGAACATGCGCTTGTCGCGCAGCGACGCCATGTAGCGGGTGTTCAGAAGATCGCAGAACGCGTCCGAGAAGGTCCCCCCGATCGAGGGCTTGACCTCCTTGCGGATCACCGTCGACCAGAGCGAATAGCGGCTCGACCCGAGCGCACGGATCAAGGTGTTCTGGACGGCCGCGCGCATGTTGAGCTCGGCCTGATCCTCAGTCTGAAAGAACAGGCCATCCAGCTTGATCACTGAAAGGATCGCCCCGCTTTCGAGGCCGATGACGGTGTCTGCGACATGGCGCAGATACGGAATGTGGTTCGACATCGGCCGTTCGCGCCGGCGCTCACGACCAAATCCTAGCTCTTCGGCGACGACGTTCAACATGGTCATGGCCCATAAGAATTGGTGCGCCAGAACAGCCGGTTGGGCGTGCGCGGCGTGCGGCGGCCGACAACCTGGGCGAGATCCAGGATCCGGATATCGCGGCTGCAGAAGGCGAAGAGAGCGAGATAGATCAGCGGTGCAATCAGCGCCGACCAGAAGCTCGTGCTCACCAGGAAGGCGATCAGCGTAAAACCGACGATGATGTAGAAGGCGTTCAGCGGAATACCCCACATCATTGGCGGCCGCGTGAGGCCGATCACCAGCGGCGTCAGATGGGGTCTTTCGTCGGTGAATTCGACCATGGCTCAGTTCCCCACGGCCGCGATCATCTCGTCGACGATCGCCGGTGCGCCAAAGACAAGGCCGATGCCGAGCACCACCGCGCCGGCGGTGAACCACGAGAGACGGCCGGCGAACGCAAGGAAGCCGAGTGCGATGACCGCGATGATGGCGAGAAGCCGTCCGAACGGCCCGGTGATGAAATCCACGATCATCTGGACCGCGGTTTCCAGCGGCGCAAAGGCGCCGGAGGATTGAGCCAATGCCGGCTCCGCAAACACCAGACAGATGGCAAGCATCGTGGCGAATGCAATCGGCATTGGCACTGGCCGAGCAGCGGACGAATAGGAAAGGTCGTTCATGGTGGCCTCCGGCTAAAAATGCATGACACCGCCGACCCATTGGCGGCGTTCGCGCGACGTGATGACACCCCTGACGGGGCCTGATCGCTGCTCATCAGCAACGTCACGTGGTTCGCTCGCAGTCGCTCCGCGTCCCTCAAGGCCCATCTGAATGTTGAGGACTTCGGCGACGTACCCGATCGTTTCCTTGAAGGGCGGAATGCCGCCATGCTCGCGCACGCGTCCCTCGCCGGCGTTGTAGGCAGCGGCAACGAGAAGCGGATTGCGAAACTCGTCGGTCAACGCGCGGAGGTAGCGGACTCCGCCATCGATATTCTGCTCAGGATCGCAGATATCGGTCACACCGAATCGCTCGGCCGTCGCGGGCATGAGCTGCATGGGACCCCGTGCGCCCTTGGGCGAATTGCGCAGCCGATCGAGCCTGCTTTCGGCGGTCACAACCGCGACGGCGAATCCCGCGTCGACATTGTGCCGTTGTGCCGCCTCGACCACGAGGCGCGTGATCTCGGCGGGTGTCGCCGTCGATGGACCGCACGCAGGCGTGTCTGGCTGAATCCAACTATCAAAATGATTGTCATTTGTTTCAGGATCGTCTGCAGCGGCTGCCGGCGCTCCGATCGGCTCGGGCGCCTGGTACAGGGGGATGATCTGACCACCCTCCCCCAGCACATAGTCGTCCGGCAACCGCGCCCAACGGGTTTCGGCAACAGTGTCAGCCGAAGACGGCACGTCATCTTGTTGTCGATGTTCCCTAACCTCTTGGTGCTGGAGAGGCGTGGACGCAGACAGCTCAAACGCCAATGCTGCTCTGCCCGGCGTAACGCATATACTCGTGAGGATTGTCACGGCCAGGAGCGGCGCTATCGACGGTGATTTCGCTTGGCTTCCCATGGTCCGCATCCAAAGCCTTGTAACGATAGATGCGAGAATGGTTAGGCGAGAGAAAAAACAATGTCAAATTGATTGTGATTTTTTCTTGCAAAGAGAGAGGAGGCAGGTCAATGTCGAGCAAGGTGACAACCTGGAGGCGACTGCAAATGAGACGAGCAGCCGGGTACGTGGCGGCGATCAGCGCATGCCTGCCGGCCTATGCGGCCGGGCCGGTGGACGAAGCCTATGTTCGTTCGCTCGCGGCACGCGGGAAGACCGTCCTGATCATGGAATACTACGACGGCCAGGGAAACGTGTCGGAGCGCAAAGGCTATGCGTCCGCTTCCGGATTTAAGGCAGTGTCGCCTACTGACTTCCGCGTCGACGCGAATCTGACGGTGCATCTCTACGGGATCGAGGCTTGCACGGGCGACATGGTCAATCGCAAGGAAGGGTTTGCCGGGTCCTGTGAGGACTATGCGCGTCAGGGTCTGGCAACGCTTCTCCAGTCTCCCCGTGTGATCTACTGCCGCGCTTTTGTGAGTGAGACCGGTGCGCAGGCGCAGGATGCGACCTGCTACGGCTACTACAATTATCCGGGTAGCCTCGACACCGTCGATATGTTCGAGGAGCAGTTGGTCTCGCTCGGCAGTCACCGCGTAGCGAAGCGATCGGACGGGACACCCACACGAACCGATCTGAAGGAGGCCGAGGACATCGGTCGGCGCGGCTACGGCATGTGGGCCGATCCACGGATTGCGGCACAATGAAAGCCCCTGCCCTCTTCTTGTCGCTGACCGCCAGTTTGGCGCCGGCAACGGCCGCGCCGCCGGAGGGCTATTTTGAACTGAAATCAGGCGTGATGCTCGAAAGCGGAGACAGCTGGCAGGACAGTGGCCGTCACTTCCGTCTCTTCGGCGTGCAGGCCTGTCTGCGCGGTACCGTCTATACCGACAAGTCGGGCGCTCGTCGCGACTGCGGTGAGGCGTCCCTGGTGGTTCTTGCCGCATACATTGCGGACACACATCCCGTCTGTGCACAGGTCGCGCAATCGGCCGGCACAGTCTTTGTGTCCTGCTACGCCACGATCGGTGCCGATCGGCTGGATCTCGCCAATTTGCTGATCTCCTCCGGGTTTGCGTTCGCCGCCCTAGACGAACGCGGCCTGCCGCATCACACCCCTTACGCTGTAGTGGAGCAGGCCGCCCGGGAAAAGAAGATCGGTCTGTGGCAATTCGACGATGTCCAGCATCCGGCGCTCCTGCTCGGTCAAAGTGCAGCCGGCGAAGGGACGTCGCCATGATGTCGGTTGCCGTCAGGTCGAGCATCGTGGCTCTGCTGATGACCGCCCTGCCCTATCCGGTCCAGTCGGCGGACATCCTAGGTGATCAAAGACCGTCCTCGGCCGAGTCCGCAACGGTTCCAGGCGCGAGCCCGGCAACAAGGGTTTCGGGCCGGACATCTGTTATCGACGGCCGAACGCTTTGGTTTCCGATAGGCCGGCACAAGGTACGGCTGGCCTCGATCGACGCCTGCGAATTGCCGCAATGGGCCTACGATCCTCGCCGCCACGGCGAAAGCGCAATTCCGAAGCCGGTGCCGTGCGGTCCTCTGTCGAAGGCGTGGTTGAAGCGTACGGTTGGCAGCGCACGAGTGACCTGCATCGTTCGGGCCTATGATGCCAAGGGTACCCTGCTCGGTAGGTGCTCAGTGGGCGACCGCGATTTGGCCCTGGAAATGCTGCGCGTGGGTTGGGCACGGGTGACCTCGTCGGCGCCGGCCGAATATCTGACCTGGCAGAACTATGCCATGTCCGCCCGGCACGGCATGTGGGCCACCTATGTGCTCGATATGCGTGAGTGGCGCCGCAAAGCGGTAGACCGGACTCTTGCGAGACGACCGATCGCTGATTTCAACCTGCTCGCCGAACGCGAGAGCGAGATCTCACCGCCGTTCGAGGATGCGCGTACGCGCCCGACGCGAACAGACCGATAGCATGATCGAAGGAAACGCCACATGAACCGAGTTGGGCTGGCCGCGACAGCGACAATTATCTCCGCGGCGACGTGGATATCGTCCCCGGACCGCGCTGATGCGAATGAGTGGGGATGCGAAGTGCTCTTGTGCGCATCATCCTCGGACCCATCTTGGCGTGGGGTGCCGGCGTGCCACCCTCCGATGTATCGGTTGATCTCAGCAATGGGCAGATGGGGCTTTTCGTGGCCGACCTGCCCCGAGGCCGGCACCGGAAGACCCGGCTATGAGGCCTACGACGAATGCCCTGCCGGATGGACCGTCGGCTCAAGCAATCAGGATCATGGCGGAGCTCGACCCGACCTCTGTGTGCAGGTCCGGAATACGTGCCCATCTGGGTTCGGCGGTCGCGACGGCTGCGAGCAGACAGTGACAATGTCTCGCCCTCTGCGCCAGGATCCCTACTATTTCGACATCAGGCACGAAGGCGGCAAAGTCTCGCGGCACTGGTTCAGTCTGAAGCGCTAATCTGCCCTCCGAACCGATACCCGTCTGGTTCTGGTTGACTGCCGACAAATACGTTGGAGCGGAACGGCCAATATGCGCACCCTGTATAACGAACGCGGTCACTCACTTTCGCAGGCGGCAGATCAAACTTTCCTGATAGGGGCGCAGCGTATCCACCACAGTCGCGACGTCGTCCAATTTGTCTGGGGCCTGATCCATAATCATGACGGCCATCAGATAAATAAGCTTGCTGCGAGCCTCCTCTGCGGTCGACGGAAAGACGGCGATCAGTCCCGACAAGGCTCGTCGCTCGCGCCATCGCAAAAGGATCAACATAGGAGAACACAGAGGTGAGCAGCCCAGCCACTTGCGTTGCTCGAGTGCTACCCGTCGAGAGCGCGCTCGCCTGTGGTTTTCGATCATCGGCGAAATCGTGCTGTCCAAGGCATCGAAACGTCCGCCCATCTTCTCGTTCCTGGAAGTTGCTGGGACCGGTTCGCCCGTCCCTCGATTCAATCCTTTCCCGCGCCGCCCAGCGAGTTGACAGAAAACCGTTGATCGAGACCGATGACACGATAGGATATGAAGAGTAGCGAAACGGAACGAAATCAGAGCATGTAAGCTATTGTTTCTAAACGGAAAGTTATTTCTCTCTCCACCGCAGGACGGGAGTGACTTCAAAGAGTTGTTCAAGCGTTTGGCCGCTGCGGGAGCGGGGCGGCCGTTGGGCAGTGATGGATTTCCGGCAGGCCCCTGGACGCCGGAACTTCTTGCGGAGGCGATTTCGCAGATCGATTCCAATCGGATTGGAGTCGATCTACGAACGGTGCAGCTCTGGTTTCAAGAAAACGACAAAGGAATTAGCGCCGCCAATATCCGTTGGCTGGCCAGGGTTTTTGGATGTGATGATCCGGTAGCGACCAGCGAATGGCAGATTGAGCTAAGCGCGGCACAATCGAAGCTGACCGCCAAGAGACGAGAATGGAAAAGAGTGGGTAACGGCGATGCGGTGGGAGCTCGAGATATGGAATCGATCGCGACCTTCGCTGGCGAGACAGATCCCCGGACAGAGCCGCCACGGTATACTGACGCGATAGAATCGGGGCGACGACTTAGTCTAGCGAGGAAATCGGAAGCACTTTTTACCGACGGTTCTCGTTTGAACTTGCCGGCTTCGGTGTTTGCGGGCATCTCCGCACTTGGTTTCTTGTCGTTCACTATCGGCATTCACAACGTGGAATATGGCCGCCCGGATGGCGTCGTTAAGCAAGTCGGATTTCTTTGGACAGCGAATTGGACATTTGTGTTCATGGTGTTTCTGCCACTGTTTTTGGCCTCTGTTTCAGAGGCAGTGACTTCCTGGAAGAATCAAGAACGACCAAGAATTATACGATGCGGCGGTTTGGAGGAAAGCTACCATGCCTGGGAGCACATTGTAGACGATCTATCCTATTCATTTTGGGCAGTTTTTTTGATCTGTCTGCTGTTCGCCGGTCTTTTCCAGTGGATCGGTGTATGCTTGATCCCGCTGGTCCACGGTGGAAGCAATTTTGCGATGGATTGGAGCAAGTTTGCGATTGTACAACCGGAGATCGTATCGATTCCAGAGACAATCGCGTTCACGGGGCTCGCATATCTCTATATGTGCCTCTGCTTTTACCTCCTTTTCTCAGGCCTCATCCTTCTTTACGCGATTGTCGATGATATTTGGAAGCTTGGCGAGGCAGCAAGAAATCGATCGGGGGCGCATGTCGACCTCGATCTGGATGAGGCCGGCTTCGGGGTGATGCGGTGGGTTTTCCGGTGTACGGTTTTGGGCGTTCTGATCGCTACAGTGATGAAGCTGCAAAGTTCTTACCTGACATCCAGCGGAGAGAATATTTTGGCTTGGTTGCTCAGCGATCTGTCCTCGGCCCTGTATGAGCGCGCCGATGCGGGCAACCGTTTCAGCTACACAATGCCGACGCATTATAGCAGCCTTCTTGTCGCCATCTCGGCCTGTGTCGTCTTCTTGTATGGTGCCATCCGTTTAGGCGTCGGAAGTCAATTCCAAATTCCCTTGTACAAGATGTCGGGAGTCGTAGCGCTTCTGGTTGGTGGTTACCTACTAATCGACGCATTTTCAGGCTTCTCACTCCTTCTGGGCGTTGCGGGGTTGCTCGCGATTTACGGCTTGGTTGACCCAGGGTTTAGCCCAGCGCGAGCGAGCAAATCGGGGAACGATCAGAGTGTATCATAGCTGGCTTGATCGTTGGGACGAACGGCGGGCGCGACGTGGTGACAAAGGGAAGAAGACGACCGATTTAGTCCTTGATGCGGAACGTGCCTTTCCAGGTGCGAAAAAGGTAACAGATATCGAAGAGTTTTGTGTCCTTGCAGACCATGCCGGGGCTGATCCAACCTTTTACGATAATCCGGGCGGCACCGATCAGGGTTTTGATAGACAAGGCGAATGGCTCAAATTTCGATCGGACATTTCCACTGACGTCGACGAGAACAATGTTGTCTGGGCAACAATCACAGACAGCGGGTCCCTAGATCAGGCCCTGGTGATTTTCCACCATTGGAATGCGAGAGCGCGGAATCGTATGATCGCCAACTTTTTCTCGCGGCGTGGCATTACGGTTGTCGAGATTGCAATGCCTTATCACTTCGAACGCAGCCGTCCCCGTTCCTCGCACGCGGATTATATGCTCAGCCCCAACCTTGGTCGAACGATTCAATCCGTAAGGCAGGCGGTACTAGACGGTCGAAAGCTCATTCGTTGGTTGAGGCGTGCAGGCTATCGCGACATTTCGGTTCTAGGGATGAGCTTGGGTTCCTGGGTCGCCGGATTAATCGCAGCGCACGACCCGGCTGTGTCAAAGGCGTCACTCTTTCTGACGGCGGGGAGTTTGGCCGATATGGTTTGGACGGGTCGCGCGACACGCGCGATACACGATAGCCTTGAGCCTGAGATTGATCTGACCCACCTCAGAACGGCCTGGGGTCCGCTTAATTTGGAGAATTACGCGCTCAATTTGGCACGGCCGGGTCTCGATCTACACGTCGTGCTGGCTAAGAGAGACAGGGTGGTGTTGCCGGAGCTATCACAGACGTTCATGCGAGGGCTGAAGGACGCCGGCGCGCAGCCTAATATTCTGGAATTAGACTGTGGCCACTATTCGCTCGCGATGCTCCCTTTCATTTTGCTGGCTGGTTTGAGCTTGAAGCGGTTTATGTCGAGACCTGACAAATTGGAACGGCGAGCGTGACCCTCAGCGTAAAGCCCATGTTTGCCTGTGACAAGCAAATCCGCGAAGCCATCCCCGATCTGCCCACCAATTCGAAACGGTGTCCGCCGATTGGCAGCTCTCCCGAGGTGATCAGTCGCTCGGCATCGACTTCGCTCCGAGAGCATGCGCCACGATACAGATGATGATCTCGGCAGCGCCAGGCTGGAGCGGGGCGAGCATCTCCATCCCCTACCTAGCCGCTCCACGAACAGCCTGCGTCTGGATTGACCATGATCTCGACGACGCTCGGATCATCAAGGGCCCGGCAGATCGGTTCACCCAAGGCGTCGCGGAGTTTGCGCGCACCAGACAGCGATGCGACGCGCTTGCGTGCGCGACCTCGCCGCCCAGCCGTGCCGACTCTGCCTGATCGTCTGCACCGCCATCTCCGGATCCGCGCCCGGCTGCTTCGTCAGAGTGCGATAAGAGCGAAGGCTGCTCGGGCGGTCACCCCGGCGAATCTGACGGGATGATTTGAGCAGTGAGTCGGGTCTGTTGCGCTCGGAGAAGCGTGTCGGCGAACCAGAAGGCCGCTGGCCACCGTCTGGTTGTCATCTGACAATATCCCGAAAAATCGAGTAATAACAAATGGCTACTAGGAAAAGGCGGAGCGCGTTAGGGAAGCGTTAACCCAATATTCCTTGACCGATAGATGGGAGTCGGATCAATTTGCGGAAATTTGTCAGAATGGCTCTCTTTTGCGACTTTCACGATGAACACCAACGCAGCCGCGAATTTGCGACCAAGTGGAACCCAGGCGTTTGACCAAACGATCTGGGAGGACTCGCAGGCCCTTGGCTCACAGCTCCAGGTTTTGCGAGAGCGTCTCTTCCCGCCGGAAGCCAAGAAAGAACTTCGAACGTTTTCTACCGCCGAGGCCGCCAAACTGCTTGGCCTGACCGAAAGCTATATCAGGAGTCTTGCGACCGACGAAGACGGTCCCATCCCTGAAAAGAGCGCTCCAGGCCGGCGCCGGTACACCCTCAATCAGATCCACGCCCTCCGCCACCACCTGACCAAGGGCAAGACGTCCTATGTGCCCTGGCGCAAGGGCGACGAGCACCTTCAGGTCATCGCGGTCACCAATTTCAAGGGCGGCTCCGGCAAAACCACGACCGCCACACATCTGGCGCAGTACCTTGCCCTTCGTGGGTTTCGCGTGCTGGCGGTCGATCTCGATCCCCAGGCGTCCATGTCGGCCCTGTTCGGTTATCAGCCGGAATTCGACGTCGACGAGAACCAGACGCTCTACGGAGCGATCCGCTACGACAGCGATCGGCGCCCGCTGGCCGAAATCGTCCGCCAGACCTACTTCGCCGGCCTCGATCTCGTTCCGGGCAACCTCGAACTTCACGAGTTCGAGCACGACACGCCGCGGGTCCTCGCCAGCGGCGAGAAGGACGGCGATAGCTTGTTCTTTATGCGGGTCGCCAGTGCGTTGCACAGTGTCGCCGATAATTACGATGTCGTCGTGATCGATTGCCCGCCCCAGCTTGGCTTTCTCACCATGTCGGCGCTGTGCGCTGCGACGGCGGTCCTGATCACGGTCCATCCGCAGATGCTGGACGTGGCCTCGATGAACCAGTTCCTGGCCATGACCTCGCAGCTCCTCTCGGTCGTTCGCGATAATGGCGGCAACCTGGACTACGACTGGATGCGCTATCTGGTAACGCGCCACGAACCGAACGACGGGCCGCAGAACCAGATCGTCGCCTTCCTGCGCAGTCTATTTGGGGAGCGCGTGCTGACCCCGATGATGGTCAAGTCGACGGCCATTTCCGATGCTGGCCTGTCGAAACAGACCGTTTATGAGGCGCCGCGCGAGTCGATGCACCGCCAGACCTACGACCGCGCCATCGAATCCATGGACGCGGTCAACTGCGACATCGAGAAGCTGGTCCTGCAGGCTTGGGGGAGGGCACCCAAGTGAAAAAGCCAGATGGACGGGGCAGGGACATTCTCCAGGGGTTGGTCGCCGCCGGCAAGCCGAATCCGCCCAGCGAGGCGTCGGTGCATCCCGCTCGGGCCTCGGGGGCGGTCAGGGCCATGAGCCTCGGGCTTGATCGCCTCACGGCGGAAGCAGCGCAGGCCAAGGCCTTGCGTGAGGAGCTCGCCAGTCGTGAGACCACGCAGGAACTCGATCCTGCACTGTTCAGCCAATCGATCGTGTCGGACCGCATTCCCTCGACCACCGACACCCGCTTCCAGGAACTCAAGGCAGCGATCGCCGAGAACGGCCAGCAGATTCCGATCATTGCGCGGCCGCACCCCACGGACGACGGTCACTACCAAATCGCTGCCGGACATCGCCGTTGGCGCGTCGCCCAGGAACTCGGTCTCCCAGTCAAGGCGATCATCCGGGCGCTGTCCGATAAGGAAATGGTGATCCTGCAAGGTCAGGAGAATGGGCCTCGTGAGGACCTGTCGTTCATCGAGCGAGCGCGTTTCGCGATGCAGATGGAGTCCCGTGGCTTCGACCGGGATACGCTCTCTGCAGCGCTCAACGTCGACAAGCCGGAGGTCTCGCGCCTCCTCACCGTGTCCCAGGTCTTGGGTGAAGAACTCATCGTGGCGATCGGGCCGGCGCCAAAGGTCGGCCGGCCGAGGTGGCTCCAGCTTGCCAAAGCGCTCGAGTATCCCGGGGCCCGAAACCAGCTCAAAAACGTGGTGGCAGCCAGCGACTTCCAGGCTGCGGATAGTGACCGGCGATTTGCGATCATTCTCGACGCTGCGGGTATGCCAAAATCCCCGACCAACCGCCGAGCCAAATCGCCAGGCCGCGTTGCTTGGATCGAAAAGAAAGGCGGCAAGGTCCGCCTTGTGTCGGATAACAGCAGCTTCGCCAGCTTCCTTCAGCGGCGCTTACCGGACCTCCTCAAGGAGTTCGGAGAGAGCCACGAAGGCAAATCCAACCCCAATGAGAAAGGAACAACACGCTGAAAAACAATCGCTTTCGGGCCGGATTGTCAGCTGACAATTTCTGACCCGAACAGCGGAAAATAGGAACCCGGGCAAAGAAAAAGGCCCCCGAAACGACATCCGGAAGCCCTTCTCAGTTGTGGTGACGAGAGAATCGCACTTCCCGGAATCCCAGTCAAGGCCCTTGGGCCGTGAGCGTCGATTCGGCGAGCGGATTTCTATTGCCTAGCAATAGGTGATGAAGGATGCAGACGCATATCTCAACGACGCCCTTTGGGCGGCGAGCGGTGTCGCTTGGCATGATCGCAAGCCAGGTCGCCGCAAAATCGGTGCCGCAGGGCGCCACAGTCGACAAGTGGAAGGTGTTCTACTCCATCCGTGACGCCAGGGAGCTCCTAGGTGCAACGGATCGATCGCTCACGCTCCTCAACGCCCTCCTGTCGTTCCACCTCGAGCCCACGCTCTCGGCCGACGGCGATCTGATCGTGTGGCCGTCCAACGAGGCGCTCACCGCGCGTGCCAACGGCATGCCGCCAACGACGCTCCGCCGGCACCTAGCCGTGCTCGTTGACTGCGGCCTGATCATTCGCCGTGACAGCCCGAACGGCAAACGCTTCGCACGCAAGGGCAGGGGAGGCGAGATCGAGCAGGCTTATGGCTTCGATCTCTCACCGATCGTCGCCCGCGCCGAGGAGTTCCAGGACCTGGCGGAGGCCGTGAGGGACGAGAAGAAGGCGTTCCACGTCGCCAAGGAGCGCCTGACGCTGCTCCGGCGCGATATCGTCAAACTGATCGACGCCGGCATCGAGGAGAACGTGCCGGGCAACTGGGCGGGCGTGCTGCGCACCTACCAAGCGATCGTCGGCCGCCTCCCGCGCTCGGCGCCCCGCCAGACCGTCGACGACATCTGCACCGATCTGCACGGCCTTTACACCGAGATCCGTGAGGTATTGGAATCATTCGCGAAAACACAGAATCCGGACGCCAATGAGTCCCATAATGGTCGTCACATACAGAATTCAAACCCAGACCCCCTTCGTGAATCTGAAAGCGGCTTGGGAAATAAAGAAGAGGCGGGCGGCACCGCCGTGGAACCCGACAACCTGCGGAGCCTGCCGAAGCGCGAACTGCCCTTGGGGATCGTGCTGGACGCTTGCCCGGCCGTGCAGGATTTGGCGCAAGGCGGTGCTATCCGGCACTGGCGGGATTTCCTGGCCGCGGCCGAATTGGCCCGGCCGTTCCTCGGGATCAGTCCAAGCGCCTGGCGCGAAGCCCGCGAGGCCATGGGCGATCAGCACGCCGCAATCACGATCGCCGCGATCCTGCAACGGTCCGACCAGATCAACAATGCCGGCGGCTACCTGCGCAGCCTGACCGATCGGGCGCGGGACGGCAAATTCTCGACCTGGCCGATGATCATGGCCCTGGTTCGGGCAAAGCTAGACGCGACCAAGCCGCCCAAGGATGGCCGCGGCTCAGGGCCGTCCGGTAACGCCGACGGCGGCTCAGATCTTCAGGTTTCGCCGGCGCTGCTCAAAACCCTGAAGGACCCGAAGTTCCGATGATGAGGCGGTCATTCGGCTGCGGCAGCCGGTTCGGCGTCGATCAGGCCCGTGCGCTGGGCCCGATCGATGAGGTTCTTGACCGAACTCGGCGACCATTTGCTGCCGCCGCGCGGCGTCCGCTCGTGCAGGCGCTCGAGCTGGCCGGCGATCTCGCGGAGCGTGAGCTCGGGATTTGCCGTGTGCAGTCCGGCCACCAGCGTCATCAGCCGGTCTTCGGGCAGCCGGGGAGGGGATTTTCTGAGCAAAGCGGGGTCGGCGAGGTGTTCGGCGACGAGCCATTTGACGGCCCGGCGCAGGCGCTCGGGCGTCCAGTCGAGGCCGCGCGGCTTCAGCACCTTGGCAATGTCGTGCCAGGTGTGGTCTGGCCGCATCCTACGTACCGTCGGCAGCCACTGGTTCAACGTGGCCTGGATGCGCGCTCCGTACGCCGCCTTCTGCGCGGCTGTGACCTTAGCCAGCGCCTCCGGCCGGCGCTCGCGGATGCCGGGATTGCCCGGCCGCTTGCCCTTGGACTTCGCCGCCCGGATTCCGGCCTTAGTCCGTTCGGAGATCAACGCTCGCTCGAGCTGCGCCACGGCGCCGAGCACCTGCAGGGAGAACATGCCCTGCGGCGTCGTCGTGTCGATCGGATCCCGCAGCGACCGGAAATGTGCGCCCTTTACGGTCAGGTCCTCGATTACCTCGAGCAGATGGCTGACCGAGCGCGCAAGGCGGTCGAGGCGCACCACCACCAGTGTGTCGCCGGCGCCGATCTCCCGGAGGAGCTTCGACAGGGCAGGGCGGGCGCGTGAAGCGCCCGAACCGTGCTCCTCGACGATCGCGTCGCAGCCGGCGGCGCGCAGTTCCATTTCCTGGGCTTCGGTGGCCTGCTCGTCCGCGGAGACCCGCGCGTAGCCGATTTGTCGGCCCTGTGGTCGACGGGAAGCGTGATTTTGCGTGTCAGCGGCCATCCGGAGCGTCTGAGAGTGCGTTTTGGGGCGGTTTTCCAAACACAGAGGATAGGGATAACCGATCGGTTGAAGGTGCCGTTGCCCCCGAGGACGGCATTGACTCATCCTGTCCGTACCTTATATATACCCCATTGGGTTATAGGAAGCGTATGCAAACCGTCGCCGAGACACCATTGTTCATCAAGCAAGCGGCGGAGCTGTTCAGCGAAGACGAACGGAAGGAATTAATCGACTTTCTTGCGGCCAATCCGCAAATCGGTGACGAGATCCCCAGCGCTGGCGGCGTTCGCAAGATGCGATTCGGCGCCAAAGGCAAGGGCAAACGCGGCGGAGCCAGAGTCATCTACTACTGGTACAGTGACGGCGCACCGATCTATGCGCTGCTGGCGTACGGCAAGAACGAGAAGGTCGATCTGAAGCCCGATGAGGCGAAGGCGGTTGCCGCGTTTGCCAAGGCGATCAAGGCGGCGCACAGGAGCAAAACATGAGCGAGATGACAAAATTCGGCGCGGATCTCATTCAGGCCATGTCTGAGGCTTTGGCGCATGCGCAGGGCAAGGATGTTCCCGGCATCAAGATGCACACTGTCGATGTCGGTGCCGTCGATGCAAAGGCGATCCGCAAGAAGCTCGACCTGACCCAGGATGAGATGGCGACTGTGCTTGGAACCAGTCCTTCCGGCTACAAGAAGTGGGAGCAGGGGGTACGGCAGCCGAGCGGCGCTGCGCGAACACTGCTTCGTGTCATGGACCGAGAGCCGGAAGCAGTGCTGCGAGCACTGTCGTCCAACGAGGACGCGGCGGCCAAGGAAGCCGCCCACTAAACGGGGAGGGGGCTTTTCTACAGCCCTGACGCCTTGGTGAGGTTGGTCCGGAACCGATCACGTCGACGCTGATATTTGCGCGTCATCTCCGCCGAGGCATGGCCGAGTTGCTTCTGGACATAGCGCTCCTCGATCTCGGCCGACGAGGCGAGCCCCGACCGCAGCGAGTGCCCGGCAAACAGGAGGACACGCTCCGCCTCCGGCAGATCGGCGCGGACACCGGCGGCAAGCACCGTCTGCTTGACCAGGCGGGCGACGTGCTTGTCGGAGAGCCGCTCGACGTCGACGGTCTTGTTGTCCTTGAAAATACGCCGGAACAGCGGCCCGCGAGCGATGCGGCCGTACTTGATCCAGGTCTCGAGCGCGACCACGGGGCAGGTGTGATCGCTGGAGCCGCGGCCGACCTCGACCTCGCGCCAGCCAGTTTTTCCCCTCAGTGTCACCAGCACGCCCTTGTCGGCAAAAATGTCGATCCAGCCGGCGCCGTCGCTGTCGGCCCCATTAAGATGGTCGGGGCGCGTGACGTCGAGGCCGACGATCTCGGAACGGCGCAGGCCGCCGGCGAAGCCAAGGAGCAGGATAGCGCGGTCGCGCAGGCCCCTGAGATCGTGGCCGAGCGTGGCGAGCATCGCGACGAGGTCGTCGCCGAGGACGGCTTCCTTCACGCGCGGCGGCTTGGTGTGCTTGCGGCGGATGCCGGCGAGCACCGTGGCAATGTGGCGATCGGCCCGGTCCATGGCCAGGCCACGCTGGGTAAAATTCCACGCCAGGCCGGAGAGCCGGCGCTCGATCGTCGCAACCGACAGACCGGGCTGCCCAAGCTTCGCGCCGCCGCTGCCTGAGGCAGTCCCCGCGGCGGTGCCTGAGGCACAGGCGCTGATGTAGAGGCCGATGACCTTCGGATCCGGGGGCAGGGGCTCAAAACCAGTGCGCCGGCACCAGGATGAAAAATGCTTCCAGTCCTTGGCGTAGGCGTCGCGGGTATTCTCCGAGGTGGCGTTGTCGGCGTAGTCCCTGGCCGTCTCGACCAGATCCTCGACATCCGCCGGGACGCGAACACGGGGTGTCGCCGCCGCCTGGCCCATTGCCATGACGAGGTCGACGATGTCGGGCATCTCGCCCTCGAGAGGGTCGCTGGCGAGCGCCTTGCCATCCAGATGGTCGTCGGCCGGAAGATCGTTTCTGGCGGCTTTGGGCGAGGGATTTTCCATGATTTGGGTGTCTATCACTATATGTCCGATAATGGAAGCTTATCAGTCGTATTTATCATCAGACAGGCTGTGCGTTTTTATATGACAATGATGGCATGAAGCGCACCGCGACTTTATCATCCGCTGCATGATTCGTGCCGATCCACCGTCCGCTGTCTTGCCGCCGCTGCCGCGTGCGCCGTCCTGGGCGTTGCCGGGCGGGCCAGTCGAGCACGACACCGATGCCGCTTTCTGTGCCGGCGCCGCGCTGACGTCGCTCGACTCCTTGGTCTGCTCCGAGCCAGCCTTTGCCGGCGCCTGGCGGCAGCGCCTGGCCCTGAAATGCGCCGCCGCCGCCGTGCGCCTTGCCGGCCGTTCCGAGGACGAGGCGTCGTTACGCGACGCCTGGTACCTGCGTCCTGTCGACGGCGATCCGGGCCCCGCCGGCAGTCTTTTAGCGGCATGGCGGCAACTGGCCTCACGGCCGCCGGCGACCGATGTCGCGAGACTGATGGAAGTGGCCGCACTGCTCAGCCTGCGCTGGGATGACGGTTTTGCCGATCTTCCGGGCGTGATCGACGAGCTGGGCCGTTCCGGCCGGCCGGCGCCGTTTGCCGCCGCAGCGATCGCCAGCCGGGTTATGGCGGTGTCGCCGGGGGCGGAACTGTTAGCTTGGTGGTGCGCCGATTCTTTGCTGGCGCAAAAACTGCGCTGGGCAAAACCGGTGCCGCTGCTGATGGCGCAGGTTTTTGGCCCCGCGTTCCGATCCGGTGACGGCCGCGCCAAGCGATTTCGGCCGGGAGGGCAGGCAGAATTTGAGCGCGCAGTGTGCATGGTGTTGGCGCAGGGTTCTGACGATGCCTTGCGGCTGGCGGCGGAATTGTCGCGGCGCGCCGCGCGGCTTGCCGCGGTGACGCCAAAGCTGCGCGCCAAAGGGGCAGGGGAGGTCGTCAAAAAATTGCTCGATGACGATGCCGTGCCCGGCTCGCTGACCACCAAGACCTTGTCGCGCTTTGGCGCACGGCGGCTGTTCGAGCGGCTGCAGAAATTCGAGGCGGTGCGGGAGCTGTCTGGTCGCGAATCCTTCCGGCTGTTTGGGCTGTGACGATGGCTGGATCCGCCGCACGCAAAGGGCAAAACGGACAGCCGATGCTGCTGGATACGGAGCTCGAGCACCTGCCTCCGGAGCTGCGCTGGCGCGAATGGATGGGCCGGATCGAAGCGGTGATCTTTGCCGCATCCGAGCCTGTGCCCTGGGAGACGCTGGCGCGCATCGTCGGCAAAAGCTGCAACATCGAGCTGATCATCGACGACATCCGCGCCGAGCTCGCCGGCCGGCCCTACGAGCTGGTCGCGGTCGCCGGCGGCTGGCAGCACCGGACCAAAAAGGCGTTTGGTGACGTCATTCGGATCGCTGCAGGTCAGGGCGATGTTTCGCGCCCGCTGTCGCAGTCGGAAGCGCTGGTGCTGATGTGCATCGCCTACTTCCAGCCGATCAATCGCGGCGAGCTGTCGACGTTCTTCGGTAAGGAGGTGTCGCGCGACCTGATCGGAGTTTTACGCGCGCAGGATCTGATCGCCTCGGGGCCGCGCTCGCCGCAGCCGGGTGCGCCCTATAGCTATGTCACCACCAAGGCGTTTTTATCCCATTTTGGTTTCGACACGCTGCGCGACCTGCCGGATTTCGAGGCGCTCGAAGATGCCGGATTGCTGTCGAAGGAAAAACTGCTGGCGGGCGACATACCGGTCGGACTGACCCACAGGGAGGATGGTGATGAGGTCAACGTCGCTGACGGCGAGATGCTTTGAATAATTGCTGGCCTTCGCCTTAGCCGCGTCCGGATAGGGGCCGAGGAACGAACCCGCTCGCGCGGGAGGGCGCCTGGGGTTGAGGTAGAGGGCACAGGCCGGAGGTCGGGCCTCCATTGAGCGTCGCGCGGCAGCGGCAGAGCATGACGGGCTTCTTCAACAAGGAGCCTGACGATGACTTTCCCTGATCTCGACGCACCCGTCAGTCCGCTGCGCCAGCGGCTGATCGACGACATGAACATGCGGCGCTTCTCCCGCGAGACGCAGCGCAACTATCTCCGCGACATCGGACGCCTGGCGGCATTCCTCGGGCGTTCACCTGACACGGCGACCGCCGACGACCTGCGCCGGTTCCAGATCGAGCAGCAGGAGGACGGCGTTCCCGTGCCGACAATGAACAGCATCGTGTCGGCGCTGCGCTTCCTCTTCATCCACACGCTCGACCGCCCGGACCTGGCGCGCAGGCTCGTCCGGCTGGCGCATCGGCGCAACCTGCCCGTGGTGCTGAGCCGCGACGAGGTGGCCCGGCTGCTCAATGCCACGACGTGTCTCAAGCACCAGGCCGCGCTCTCTGTCGCCTATGGTGCGGGTCTGCGGGTCGCCGAGGTGTCGATGCTGAAGGTCGCCGACGTCGACAGCGAGCGCATGCTGCTGCGCGTCGAGCGCGGCAAGGGCGGGCGCTATCGCAATGCCATGCTCTCCGAGGACCTCCTGGCGTTGCTGCGTGAGTGGTGGAAGGTCGGTCGGCAGCAGGGCGTGATGCATCGCGACGGCTGGCTGTTCCCGGGGCAACACGCGATGAAGCCGATCAGCACGCGGCAACTCTATCGCATCGTCGTCGAGGCGGCCCGGGCCGCCGACATCGGCAAGCGGGTCGGGCCGCACACGCTACGCCACAGCTTCGCAACCCACCTGCTGGAGGACGGCACCGACATCCGGATCATCCAAGTGCTGCTCGGACACGCCAAGCTCAACAACACTGCTCTCTACGCCAAGGTCGCGACCAAGACGGTTCGCACGGTCACGAGCCCGCTCGACAAGCTTGGGCTGTTCAGGCCGACAGAGATCTCGCCCGGCGGCTGAGCCGTGCGCGCCTCGATCGAGGTCGCCAACATCTTCCGCGCAGCAGGGCCTGCCTATCGGGCCGCTCATGCAGGCCACCTGAGCCTCGCCCAGCTCAAGGTCATGTCGGCGATCGAGAACTGTCGCACCGCGGCGCTCGGCGGTCACGTCGAGGCCTGCGAGGACTGCGGCCAGTGGCGCATCGCCTACAACTCCTGCCGCAACCGGCACTGCCCGAAGTGCCAGGGCGCGGCGGCGCGGACGTGGCTGGCCGAGCGCGAGGCCGACCTCCTGCCTGTTGGCTACTTCCACGTCGTGTTCACGCTGCCGGCCGAGGTCGCCGACATCGCCTTCCAGAACAAGGCGCTTATCTACGACCTTCTGTTCAAGGCGGCGTCCGAGACGATGATGACGATCGCAGCCGACCCAAGACACCTTGGCGCTCGCATCGGCATCACCGCCGTGCTCCACACCTGGGGTTCGGCGATGACCCACCATCCGCACGTGCACATGATCGTGCCGGGCGGCGGCATCGCACTGGGTGGAAGGCGATGGATCGCGTCGCGGCCAGCCTTCCTGCTTCCGGTGCGCGTGCTTGGCAAGCTGTTCTGAAGACTCTTCCTCACGCGGCTGGTCGCACTCCACGACGCCGGGCGGCTCGGCTTCTTCGGGACCATGGCACACCTGGCCGACCGCCGAACCTTCCTGCGCCACCTTGCTCCCGTTCGGGGGAAGCGATGGATCGTCTATGCCAAGGCGCCGTTCGCCGGGCCGGAGGCGGTGCTTGCCTACCTGTCGCGCTACACCCACCGGGTTGCGATCTCGAACAGCCGCCTGATTGCATTCGACCAGGACGGTGTCACCTTCCGCTACAAGGACTACCGCCGCGACGGCGCGGACCGGCGGCAGGTCATGACGCTCGCGGCCGACGAGTTCATCCGCCGCTTCCTGCTCCACGTCCTGCCACGCGGGTTCCATCGCATCCGGCACTACGGCCTGCTTGCCGGCTCCGCCCGTAAGGCCAGCCTCGCGCTCGCCCGCGAACTCCTGGATGTCGCCTCTCCGCCCGATGACGGCACATCAGGCGTGCCGGACGACTTCCGCCCGCCATGCCGGTGCTGCAGTGGACGTATGATCATCATCGAGACGTTCGAGCGCTGGAGGCAGCCGCGAGGACCGCCGCACGCGTCGGCGACGAACCGGGAGACCGCTCCATGACCCGGCATGGTATGGTCGAACCTTCAGCCGCAGGCGCCCGGCCGCCGGCATCGGACCCGCGCGCGTCTATCGTCAAAATCGCCGCCGACAGCGTAGCAACGAGCCTCGTGCGGGATCGGCTGGACTGCGCGGAGGCACAACGAAGCCGCCTCTTCGCATCCATCCCCACGCTTCCCAGCGCCAGTAGCACTGTCACCGACATCGGCCGCAGATCGAAATCCCCATAGCCGTCGACTGTGCCCCGCGGGTTCCTTCCTCGGGGACTTTCGTACGCCTGACGGCGCCCGAAACTCTTCACGGGTGCCGAATGACCGCTTGTCGTAGGTCGGGCGTAAGACCCGACCGTCTGGTTACGGCCCCTTTTCTGCCGTGAGATGACGCGTCCCTGCACCATTTTTTGGAAGCTTCCACCGCAATGGAGTGTCCGAAATCGTGCTACAAATTTCGGACACACGTCGCCCTAAGCGGTCGTGCTCAAAAAGTCGCATAGGCACCTCTCATATTGGGGAGGGCGCCGGACATACCCGATTCCTCTCCCGAGTAATCGGGGCAATGTTTCAGTTATTGCAGTTAGAGCGCTGAGTTCCTATATTGGCGGCAAGGAGAGCAGTCATGGCCAGCCAAGTCGTCAAATTTGCCGGTCTCTCGGACCGCGACCTAAAGAAGGTGGCCGCGATGCCGCGGCTCGCGGCAGGCGATCGGATGGAACTTCATGTGCGCCGCAAAGACGGGAAGGAGCAGACCCTTGCTCTTCCGCCAGCTGCTGTTGATGCCGTCGAGATACTAATCGACAGACTGCTAAGCGGCGATCGCGTCGCGGTCCTAGCTGAAGACCAGGAACTCAGCCCGACAGAGATTTCCCCAATCCTCGGGATATCGCGTCCCCTGGTTGTGCTGAGGATGGATCGTGGTGATCTTCCGTTCCGATATGTCGGCAAGCACCGCCGCGCTTTGCTCAAGGATGTGCTGTCGCTGAAAGCCCGTCTGGAAGCGCAGCGTGGTGCCATGGAAGCACTTGCCGAGGACGCTGAGGATCTGCACGTGCGCTATGGCGTTTAATCCTCCAACGGCCGTCTGTGATGCCTGCGTCCTTTACCCTTTCCATCAGCGCAACGTCCTGATCCAAGCCTCCGCCGACGGGCTTTATGATGCACGCTGGACGGAAGAGATCCACAACGAGTGGATGCGCAATCTCATCGCGAACGTGCCGGCGCTTTCTATCGAGCGTCTTCACGCGACGCGGCGCCTGATGGAACAGGCCCTCCCTGAAGCACTGGTCGGGAACTTTCATCACAATATCGAGGCCATCAACCTTCCCGACCCTGATGACAGGCACGTCGTAGCTGCCGCTATCGAAGCGAAAGCGTCCCATATCCTGACCTGGAACCTGCGCGACTTTCCCGCAAAGGAATTGAGGAAGAACCGGCTGACCCGAGAGACGCCTGACGGGTTTCTGGCCGGGATCTATGACGAGGCTCCCGACCTCGTCATTGTGTCGCTGGCAAACGCTCGTCGCAATCTCACTAAATCAGGCAGCTCGGCGCAGGATTTCCTCGAGCTACTCGGCAGGCAAGGATTTACAAAGCTGGTGCGGCGGCTGCGTTCGCACGCTTCAGCACTATAGCCGATCCCAGGAAGTGTTCGCGTTTCGTGCTCAAAAAGTCGCATAAGATTGCAGTGTGGAACTGTACAACAAACTGCCGTTTAAGCACGCTGACTGTCATTGCCGTGAAGGGTTTCCGACCGCTGCTGGCTACCGGAAAGGGCAGAAGGCCGGCTGCCAATGCTTATACCTCACCTTAAGCCGGCCTTATGTCGCCGGCGGCCCCAATCTGCACATTGCGCCATATTGACTGAGGAACACCTCGCCGGTCAGGTCTTCAAGGAAATGACTGCGCTTGAGCCGGTCCATCACCGGGCCCTTCACCTCCGACAGGTGGAGCGTGATGCCCGCATCCTTGAGGCGATGGTTGATCTCATCGAGGCTTTCGAGCGCCGATGCGTCGATCATGTTCACGGCCGAGCACATCAGCACGACGTGCTTGAGCTCGGGTCGTTCAGCGATAAGGGCGGCGATGCGGTCCTCCAGATAGCGGGCGTTGGCGAAATAGAGGCTTTCGTCGACCCGGACTGACAGGATATGCGGCGAGGTTTCCACCTGATGGCGATCGACGTTGCGGAAGTGCTCCGTGCCGGGCATCTGGCCGACAACGGCCATATGCGGGCGCGACGTACGGTGAAGATGGAGGAGCAGCGACAGCACGACGCCCATGACGACGCCGGTCTCGACGCCGAAGAAAAGCGTGCCGAGGATGGTGGCGGCCATGGCCGAGAAATCGACCTTGGAATAGGTCCAGACGCGCCGAATGACGGCGATATTCACCAGTGACAGGACGGCGACGATGATGGTTGCGGCGAGCGTGGCCTGCGGCAGGTTCGCGAGAAGCGGGGTCAGGAACAGCGTGGCAAGCGCGATGCCGATGGCGGTGTAGATGCCGGCAGCCGGCGTCTCGGCCCCGGCGTCGAAATTGACGACTGAGCGAGCAAAGCCCCCAGTGACGGGATAGCCCGAGGAGACCGCCGAGGCGATATTGGCCGCGCCGAGCCCGATCAGTTCCTGGTCCGGCACGATGCGCTGACGGCGCTTGGCGGCGAGCGTCTGCGCGACCGAGACAGATTCCACGAAGCCGATCAGCGAGATCAGGAGTGCCGGGACGGCCAGGATGCGAATGAGGGCGAGATCGAAGGCGGGCAGGGTCGGGACGGGCAAGCCCTGCGGAATGGCGCCGACGAGGACTACGCCGCGCGCGTCGAGGTTGAATGCGGGAACCGCAAGGATCGTCGCGGCGACCGCGGCCACCGGGCCGGCCTTGGTGGCGATATCGGCGAGGCGCGCCGAAAGGCCGAGCGCGACGAGGACACGCTTCAGGCGCATCCGCACGAAATAGAGGAAGGCCAGCACTGATGCCCCGAGGCCAAGCGTCGGCAGGTTGACCGAACCGATGCTCGCGGCGAGGCCGCGCACGATCTGCGGCAGCGTATGGCCCCCGGCCTCGATGCCGAGAACATATTTGAGCTGGCCGGCCGCGATCAGCAGGCCCGATGCGGTGATGAAGCCGGAAATGACCGGGTGGCTCAGGAAGTTCGCGACGAAACCGAGTCGGAAGGCGCCCATGGCGATCAGCATCGCGCCTGACAGGAAGGCGAGGAGCATGGCGGCGGCCAGATAGGCGGGCGTACCTTGAGCGGCGATCTCGCCGATGGCCGAGGCGGTCATCAGCGAGACGACCGCGACGGGACCGACGGCGAGCGTCCGGCTGGTGCCGAACGCCGCATAGGCAACCAGCGGCAGGATCGACGCGTAGAGCCCGATTTCGGCCGGCAGGCCCGCCAGCATCGCATAGGCGAGCGACTGCGGGATCAGCATGATCGTGACGATGACTGCCGCGACCATGTCGTTGGTCAGGGTCGCGCGGGAATAGCGCCGACCCCAGTCGAGGATCGGCAGGTAGTTTGCCAGCCGGTTCATTGTCCTGATCTTTCGATTGTTGCCTGCGTCAGGCGGTACGAGGCGCCGCATTGTCCTCGGCGAGAAGGCGCGCCGCCCACATGCCGAGGATCATGGCGGGGATGAAGGCGAGGGTGCCGGTCGCGCCAAGCCCGACCGCGGTCAGTGCCGGGCCCGGGCAGAAGCCGCCGAGCCCCCAGCCGATGCCGAAGATGGCCGGACCGGCGACGATGCGCGCGTCGATGTCGCCGCGCGTCGGTAGATGGAAGCGGTTACCGACAATCGGCTCGCCGCGCGCCAGCACGAGACGGTAGCCGAGAAAGGTCACGAGCACCGCGCCGCCCATGACGAAGGCGAGCGAGGGGTCCCAGGCGCCGAAGAGGTCGAGGAAGTTCAGGACCTTCGCCGGATCCGACATGCCGGAGACGACGAGGCCGGCGCCGAACAGAAGGCCGAGCGCGAGATTGACGAGAAAGGACATGGGATCAGCCTCCGATGACGTGGCGGACGAGGAATACGGTGACGAAGGCGGTCGCCATGAAGATCGAGGTGGCGACGAAGGAGCGGGTCGACAGCCGCGACAGGCCGCACACGCCGTGGCCGGACGTGCAGCCATTGCCCCAGACCGAGCCGAAGCCGACGAGGAGCCCGGCGGCGATCATCAGCGGGATGTTGGACGATACCGTCTGGCTGATCTCGACGCCTCCAAGTGCGATCATGGCAAATGGCGCCGCGACGAGCCCGATGACGAAGCCGAAGCGCGAGAGGAACACGCCGTCGCGATAGGGCGGCAGGAGGCGGCCGACGATGCCGGAAATGCCGGCGACGCGGCCCTCCCAGAGCATCAGGAGGACGGCCGACAGGCCGATCATCATGCCGCCGGCGAGCGAGGCGAGGGGGGTGAATTCGGTCATGGATTCGATCCTTGGCGCGGCGTGGCGCAGAACATGGCGTGCATCATCGAGATGAATTCGGACACGCGGCCGTCTTCGAGCCGGTAGAACATGTGCTTGGATTCCTTGCGGCCGACAATGAAGCCGGCCTCGCGCAGTTCGGCGATCTGCTGCGACAGACCGGGCTGGCGGATGCCCAGCGTGTCTTCGAGGTCGCGCACCGAACGCTCGCCATCGACAAGCGCGCAGACGATCATCAGGCGCGAGGGGTGCGCGAGTTTCTTCAGAAACTCCGCCGCCTCGCCGGCATTCTCGACCATCTCGGTGGTCTCTTGCGACAGGTCGCGGGTTATGGCGGTCAGTCCCATGCCGCACCCTCCAAGACGTCGAGCGGGAATTTGAGATAACGCTTGCCGTTCGCTTCGGGCTCGGGCAGGCGGCCACCATTTATGTTCACCTGCAGGGCGTGCAGAATGAGCTTGGGCATGGGCAGTGATGCGTCGCGCTTCTCACGAACCGCGACGAATTCGTCCTTGGTCCGGCACTTCGACATATGCGTGTTCGTAGCCTTCTGCTCGTCGACGGTCGATTCCCAGCGTGGCTCGCGATCGTCGGGCTGGTAGTCGTGGCCGACGAAGATGCGGGTTGCGCCCGGCAGGGCGAGTATCTCCTGGATCGAATCCCACAATCGCGATGCGCTCCCGCCGGGAAAGTCGGCCCGAGCCGTTCCCGAATCCGGCATGAACAGCGTGTCGTGGACGAAGGCGGCATCGCCGATCACATAGGTGATCGAGGCGAGCGTATGGCCCGGCGAGAACAGCACTTTCGCGTCGATGGTCCCGACCTTGAACGTCTCGCCTTCCACAAAAAGCCTATCCCATTGCGAGCCATCGGCCGGAAAGTCGGGCCAGTGATAGAGCCCTTTCCAGAGCTTTTGCACCTCGACCACCTTCTCGCCGATGGCGGTCGGCGCGCCCGTCCGTTCCTTTAGATAGCGCGCCGCGGAGAAATGGTCGGCATGGGGATGCGTGTCGAGAATCCACTCGACCGTCAGCCCCTCGCTCTCGATGTAGTCGAGAATGCGGTCGGCATTGATCGTTGCCGTCGCCCCCGACTTCTCGTCGAAGTCGAGCACCGGATCGACGATGGCGCACCTTTTCATGCCGGGATCGGATACGACGTACTGAACAGAGAAGGTGCGCTGGTCGAAGAAGGCCTTCACGTTGGGTCGGCTGATAGTCATGGCATTCGTCCGTGAGTGGGGGATGTGGCGATCGATTATCGGTCGTTGGCGTCGAGCCATTTGACCGCGCCCGACAGATCGACGCCGAGCCGCTGCCCGAGCGGTACGATCTCGTCCTCCGACATCCGGCCGTCGATCACTTCGCCGATCGCATAGAGCGTGGCTGAGCGCGCGCCGGTCCTGCAATGAGCAAGCACCGGACCGCTGGCTTGCGCGAGCGACGCCTGAAAATCGGCCACCTGACCCTCGGTGATCTGACCCGGCACGACAGGAAGATAGGTGTAGCCAAGGCCTTCCATCTCCGCGACGCGGCGGTTCTCAGAGGAATTTGGCTGGCCTGCTTCCTCGCCGTCCGGCCGATTGTTGACGATGGCGGCAAAGCCCTCGGCCTTGGCGGCGCGGATGTCGTCGGCAGTCAGTTGCGGCGCGATGTAGAGCTTGTCGGTGACCTGTTTCATGGGTCTCTCCTGCATAAACGGGTGGGGTGGACGTTAATCATCGCATATATAAAACGATTGCGAAAAAATGCAAGAGACGATATCGAGTGAACGCATGCAGCAGAGAGTCGACGCGTTGTGGATGGCAGGGAGCAGCGAATGAACGAACCTTCGCTGGGCATCATCGCCAATCGGGACCAATTTTCGCATCAGCTCCTTCAGGTGCTGCTCATCGGTCTGACGATCGGGATGGTTCGAACCGTGATTCCCGCGCTCGCCGAGAGTGAATTCGAGGTCGCGCGCGGGTCGATGGTGCTCCTGGCGTCTTTCGTCGTCGCCTTCGGCGTGGTGAAGGGCGCTCTTAACTTTGTCGCCGGCCGTTTGTCGGAACAGATCGGCCGCAAGCCGGTCCTGCTCGCGGGCTGGGTCGCGGCGTTTCCTATTCCGTATCTCATCTACTTTGCGCCTGACTGGTCCTGGATCGTTGCGGCGACGGTACTGTTGGGCGTCAATCAAGGTCTTTGCTGGTCGATGAGTCAGACTGCAAAACTGGACTTCACCCGGCCCGAGCAGCGTGGCCTCACTCTCGGCCTCAACGAGTTTGCCGGCTATGCGGGCGTCGCCATCGCAGGAGTCGCCACCGCTTATCTGACAGAGAGTCTTGGCATGCGAACCGGCCTGCTGGTCTTTGGCATTGGCGTGATTGGAACCGGCACGGTGCTGACGATCTTCGGTGTGCGTGAGACGCTGCGTTTCGTTCGGCCAGCCACCGCCAAGGGATCTGTCAGAGCAAAACCGGCGCTCGGCACATGGGACGTGTTCGCCCTGATGTCGTGGCGGGATCGGCGCCTCGCAGCCCTGTCGCAGGCCGGCCTCGTCGAAAAGTTCGTCGATGCGCTTATCTGGGTGGTTCTACCGGTCCATCTCTTTTCAAAAGGCGTCGCGCTACCGCAAATCGGCTGGATTGCCGGAATCTACGGCGTCGTGTGGGGTGTGTCCCAGCTTGTCACCGGGCCGCTCTCCGACAGGATCGGCCGCTATATCCTCAATGTCGGCGGCATGTGGATCTGCACCATCGGAACCGCTCTGATGGTCGTGGTTGACGGCCCATGGGGATGGACGATCGCTGCTGCTATCGCAGGCTTCGGCATGGCGATGCTCTATCCCAACCTTTCCGCAGCGGTCGCCGATCTGGCGGACCCGACCTGGCGCGGATCGGCGATCGGCATCTACCGCTTCTGGCGCGATCTCGGCTATGCGGTCGGCGCGTTGGGATTGGGGTTGACGGCTAGCCTTTCAGGCTCGCTCGACGCGGCCTTCTGGTTCGTCGCCTTCTCCATGCTTGCTTCAGGTGCGCTGTTGGCCTGGTGGGGCGAGGAGTCCCATCCGGGCCTGTCCAATCGCCGCTAATCCCCAGCAGAATGGCCCTGCCACCACTGCCAAATCGTCCCTGCGTCGGGACGTACCGACGCTGGCAAGCCTTCCCCAGGCCTTCGGGACAGGTGCTCGCCCGCGCCTCGGGCTGATTGACCACGAGCATCGGAACGTCGGAGCCGAGTTTTGATGGACGCCTACGTCCGCCGACTATTCGCAAGAGCGGGATTCTCGGCTCAGGTACATAGATCGATGGTCGTCAGTAGATCTTTCGCCTTCAAAATGCCGCAAGTCGTCCAGTCGCGAGCGCTTCTGCCCAAGTCTACACCGTACACTTAAGCATGCAGCCAATTTGCTCCCAAGGAAGCGATTGTCATGATGGTACTTAGTCACCTTCTGTCAACTTCAATTCATTAAGGCCACGCCGTCGCGAGGAAGAGCTTCGATTTTGTTCAGCATCCCCTCGCGCGAAATTTCGCCGAGATGGATGTCCACGAGCCGGCCGTCCGCACCGATAAACAGCGTCGCCGGCAGGCCCGGCGCCTTGTAGTGCCGGCTCAGTTCGCCAAAATTGTCCATCAGTACGTTGGGCAGGAGCAACCCTTCCCGTGACAGATAGATACGGATGCGCGGCGCGTTCTCGCCCTGGTTGGCGAAGACGAAAGTGACGTCGTCATTCGCCGCGGCCACCTCGGCCATCATCGGCATCTCGCGGCGGCAAGGCGGACACCATGTTGCCCAGAGATTGATAACCATCGGCTTTCCGGCGAGTTCGGGAAGCGCGATGGACTGTCCTGAAAGCGTCTGGAGCGCATTGCCGGGCAGAGGCACGGGATCGACGCCTGACGTCAGGAGCGACGCGGCATTCCAGACGAAGACACCGACGGCGACGCCGGCGAGACCGGCGATCCTCCCGCGTGTCTCCTTGACCTGAAGAACCAGCAGGAGGAGCGCGGCAATGACGCCCGCCGGCCAAAAGAAGCCACCCTGCCAGACGGCGAGCGCGCGCCAGGGGTCGTCGGCAAACGTGCTCCAGTGCATGACGACGTGGGCAGTCCTAGCCGCCGCGATCCCGAAGACCAGGCCCGTCGTTGACCAGCGCGCTAGCCCGTCGCCGGACTTTCGGGCGGCGATCGTCGTCACGACGAGGAACGCGACGATCCCTGCGAGCGCGACGAGACGGTCGACCGACAGCATGAGTGATCCGATGGTGACGGCGTTCATCGCTTGAGCGCCGTCGCCGACTGGATGAGGTCGGACGAGGCGACGCTTCCGATAAGGCGGGTGCCGCTCCTTTCGCGGCGCGAAGAGTCGAAGAAGACCATGGTCGGCGGTCCCGCGATCTTGAGTTCCTTAAGCACCGCTTGGGCTGCGGCGTCGAACTCGCTGACATCGAACTTCACGAGATGAACGCCGTCCAGTGCTTTCGCCACCCCCTTGTCAGGCAACACCTTGCGTTCGATCGTGCGGCAGATTACGCACCAGTCGGCAGTGACATAAAGCATCAACGGCTGTGCTTTCTCTCCTGCCGCCTCGAAAGCACGCAGGAGACCCTCCCGAGATGCTGTCGTCGTGAACGTCAGGTCCGATCCCGCAGGCGGTGCGGAGCGCAGCACAATGCGCGCCATGGCCTGCATCGGCTTGCCGTTGCCGTCGATGGCGCCGAGCGCGAGGATGCCGGCGAGAAGCGTCAGCCCCATCGCCGCCGCCTTGGCTCGGCGCGACGAGATCCGGAGCACGAGGTCGACTGCGGCGACGATCAGCAGGAGCGCATAGAGCGACAGGTCCATGGCGATCGGCAGCAGTGGCGTAGCAACCCAGATCGCCGTAGCGATGAAGCCGAAGCCGAACAGGCGCTTGATCTCCTCCATCCAGCGACCGGCGCGCGGCAGCAGACCTCCGCCGAACGTGGCCATGGCGATGAGCGGCAGGCCCTTGCCGAAGCCCAGCGAGAACAGCGCCAGCGCACCGATCCGCCAGTCGCCGCCCTGCGCGATGTAGACGAGCGCGCCTGCGAGCGGCGCCGTGACGCACGGCCCCACGATCAGCGCCGATGTGAACCCGAGCGCGCCGGCAGATCCGAGCGAGCCGCCGCCGCTCCGTCCTGCAAAGCGGGAGGTCAATCCGCTCGGAAGCTGAAGTTCGAAGGCGCCCAACATCGAGCTGGCGAGGATGAGGAACAGCGCGGCGATCGCCGCGGTGGTCAACGGCGACTGCAGGGCAAACTGGATGTTCTGGCCGCTCCAGCCGACGATCGCCCCGACCAAGCCAAAGGCCACGGCCAGGCCGAGCACATAGGTCGTGGACAGGGCGAAGCCGCGGGCTGCAGTGGTCCGTTCGCCCTGGCGGCCGAGCATCCCGATTACGATCGGATAGATCGGAAAAACGCAAGGGGTGAAGGCGAGGAGCAGTCCGAAGCCGAGAAAACTCAGCATGATCCAGGCGACGCTGCTCCCCTCCAGGATCGAGGAGGTGTCTCCGGCGTCGTCTGCGATCACGATGCCGGACGCAGCAAGCGAGACGTCGCCGGCCACTGGCGCGATGAAGCCGCCGACAGGTTTCGTGACCACGAGCGTGTCGGGTGCGACGACACGCGCTTCCGGCCGATAGCAGATGCCGCCGTCCTGGCAGCCCTGATAGTCGACGCGCACAGGCTCTCCGGCCGCGGGTGTCAGATCCACGATGGCTTCATCGAAGATGACTTCGACATTGCCGAAGCCGGGATCGTCCTTGGCGACGCCTTCCGAGACCGTGAACGGCACGTCGGTCGCGCCCTGCGTGATCGTGAAGTTGTCCCGGTAGAGGTAGTAGCCCGGCGCGATATTCCATCTCAGCTCCAGCTTCTCCCCGACCCTCGCCACCGATAGGGCGAAGGCGTCATCGACGTCGAGCGGTGCGACCGGCTGCTGCGAGGAGGCTGCGCCGGCCGACAGGAACAGGGCAATCAGAGCCGAGACGATGAACCGCATCTTGATCAGGCCTTCTTCCGTTGCGAAGGAGCGCCGTCTCGGCGGATCAACTTAAGGCAGGCTTAAGCGGACGTCGGATACCTGCCCGGCAATCGGAAGGAGTTGGCGCAAGCGATGCGCATTCTCATCGTCGAGGACGATCCCATCCTGCTGGACGGCCTGACCGTGGGGTTGAAGCTTGCGGGCTTCACTCCGGATGCGGTCTCCTCCTGTGCCGATGCGGAGGCCGCGCTGCGCGCAAGCGACTACGAAGCCGTCGTCCTCGACATCATGCTTCCGGATGGATCCGGGATCGACCTCCTCGCCCAGCGGCGGCGCGAGCACGACGCCACGCCGATCCTTCTGCTGACGGCGCGTGACCAGGTCGCGGACCGTATCGCGGGGCTTAACGCCGGCGCCGACGACTATCTCGGCAAACCCTTCGACCTCGATGAACTCGCTGCCCGCCTTCGCGCGATCCAGCGGCGAGGGTCCGGCCGCGCCAGTGCGACGCTGCGCTGGCAGGGCGTGGTCATCGATCCCGCAACGCTGTCGGTCAGCCGCGACGACCTGCCGATCAATCTCACGCGTCGCGAGTTCACCATCCTGCGCCTCCTCATGGAGCGGCCGGGCGCGGTGATCGGCAAGCCTGCGCTGGAGGAGGCGATCTATGGATGGCAGGAGGGCGTCGAGAGCAACGCGGTCGAGGTTCACATCCACAATTTGCGCGCCAAGCTCGGCCCGGGGATTGTCCAGACCGTTCGCGGCATCGGGTATCGGGTCGGGGGAGAGCAGCCTTGAACTCGATGCGCGCGCGACTGCTCGTCATCCTGCTTCTGACCACGGGTGCGGTGTGGCTCTCCGCTGCGGCATGGATCTACTGGAGCACGCAGGCGCGCGTCGAGCAGGTGCTGGATGCCCGGCTGCGCGAAGCGGCGCGCATGGTGGATTCGCTGATCACGGACCATAGGATCGAGATCGCGTCGGCGGCCGAAGCGATCGAGGGCCTGGACGTCGAGCGGATGACCGATGAACCCTACAGCCATCAGCTCTCGTGCCAAATCTGGTCTCTGGCGGGGTCGTTGGTCGGCCGCTCCGAAGCCGCGCCCCGCGAGCGTCTGGCTTCGAGCGACGACGGCTTCTCCCAGACGGCGATCGATGGCGAGACCTGGAGGGTCTACACGGTCCTCAATTCCGAGCGCGGCGTCCAGGTCATGGTCGGCGACAATCTGAAGGTCCGCCAGTCGCTGGTCAACGACGTCATGACCGGCACCTTGCTGCCCATGACTCTGGTCCTTCCCGTCGCCGGTCTCCTGATCTGGCTGTCGGTACAGCGGGGCTTGCGGCCACTCGACCGAATGGCGGCCCTGCTTGCAAGGCGGCACGCAAACGATCTCCGTCCCGTCGACCTGCCCGACGCACCCGGCGAGTTGCGGCCCGCACTCGACGCGATCAACGGGCTGTTCGGTCGCGTCGCCAGCGCCCGCGACCGCGAGAAGAGCTTCACCGCCTTTGCCGCGCACGAACTGAAGACGCCGCTGGCGGGGCTGAAGACGCAGGCCCAGATTGCGCTGGCGTCTGACGATCCCAAGACCAGCCGCCATGCGCTCGAACAGATTGTCAGCGGCGTCGACCGGTCGTCGCGGATGGTCCGGCAGTTGCTCGACCTTGCTGCGGCCGACGCGAACGAGGAACGGGACGTCGCAGGGGCGGCGGACGCAGCTACAGTCGTGCGCGACGCCATCCGGTCGGTCGAAAGCCTTGCGGCGCGGCGCAACGTCGGCATCGAAGCGCAAGGGCTTCCGGACGGAAAAGTGGCCTGCGACCGGGCACTCGCGACCACGGCACTGCGCAACATCCTGGAAAACGCGATCCTGCATTCACCGGCGGGTGAAACGGTGCGGATAGCGGCCTCGACATCGGATCAGAAAACGCTGTTCAGGGTCGAGGACGGTGGGCCCGGCATGACCGAAGACGATCTCGCACACGCTCGTGCGCGATTCTATCGCGGCACGCACCACGATGGGGCGGGGTCCGGTCTCGGCCTCGCAATCGTGGACACCATCATGCGGCGTGCGGGCGGAAGCCTGACGCTAGCAAACCAGGAAGGCGCCGGCTTCACCGCCACCCTCCATTTCCCGAAGGCCTGATACGCTCAGCCTTCTTCTGCCCGCGCTCGCGCATCCTTGATCACCTGTTCGAAGCCGGCCTTGTCCAGCGCCGAGGCGACCAGGAACGGGCCGATCAGGTAGGCCGGCGTGCCCTGCAGACCGAGCGCCTCGGCAATGGCCAGGTTGCGCGTGAGCTGTTCCTCGATCTCCTTGCGATGCATCTTCAGGTCAGCGTCAAGACGGGCAATGTCGATGTCCGTCGCCTCCAGCACGCTTCGCATCGCCGCCGCGTCCGCCCGTCCCTCCTGTGCCATGAGGGCGGTGTGGGCAGTCTCGTACTTTCCCTGCCACTGCGCCGCGAGCGCCAGCACCGCGCCATCCTTCGATGCCTCGGTCAGGATGGGCCACTCCTTGTAGACGAGGCGGATGTCGCCGTCGGCCGCGACGACCTCAGAAAGGGGTGTGCTGGCGCGGCGGCAGAAGGGGCAATTGTAGTCGAAGAAGGTGACGATGCTGAGCGAGCCCTTTGCGTTGCCGCCCACGGGCGAGCCAGGATCGTTCAGCACCATCTCCGGATCCAGCCCCTGTGCGAACGCCCGGTCGCGGAAACTGCCGATGCCCAGAAGGAGTCCGGCGGCGCCAAGGCCGATCAAAAGCTGTCGGCGGGAGGCCGACCGGTCGAGGAATGCCGTGGTCCGGGCATGGGGTACTTGTCGGGTCATGATCGTCCTGCCGTGTTGTCGATGCCCGCAACCTGACGACGGGACTTAAGGCAGGCTTAAGCTGGCGCGGGCTGAGGATGCGGAAAGCAAAAAAGCATCGAGGCCAGCATGACATTCCCGGCAGATCCCTCAAAGTCGGCGCAGCGGGCCGGCGTTCCGCGTCGCGCCTTTCTCGCCGGTGCGGGCGCGCTCTTTCTCGGAGGCTGCACGACGGCGCTCCCGACCGCGCCGACGCCTGCGCTGGTTGCCGCGCCGCCGCCGCCACCACCACCCCTCATGTATGCCGCCATGCCGAACGAGCAGTTCCCCATCCCCGCCGTCGAGACGGAGAAGCTCGACCGCCGCTTCTGGCGCCAGGAGATCGACTACCCGACGGACGAGCAGGTCGGCACGCTGATCGTCGATACGCCGGGGAAATACCTCTATCATGTGTTGCCCGGCGGACGCGCGATGCGCTACGGCATCGGCGTCGGGCGCGAGGGGTTTGCGTGGGCGGGTCGCGCCATCGTCGCCTACAAGCGCAAATGGCCGCGCTGGACGCCGCCCGACAGCATGGTCGCTCGCCAGCCGGAACTCGAACCCTATTCCATCGCCAATGGCGGCATGGGGCCTAGCCTGAAGAACCCACTGGGCGCCCGGGCGCTCTACATTCACGAGGGTGGCCGCGACACGCTCTACCGGCTCCATGGAACACCGGAGGCATCCTCAATTGGCAATGCTGTTTCGTCGGGCTGCATCAGATTGGTCAATCAGGATGTGGCGCATCTCTACGACACGGTCCGCGACGGCAGCGCAATTGTCGTCATTCCCGACCGATCGATGTCGCATCTTCTCGTCTGAGGTGTGGGGACCCTGTGAGTTTTTTGCGCGCAAAGAGATAGATCAGGGCCAGAATGCTCGAATGGCCTCCGCCGTCTACAGGTTCCACTGTTCGTTCAGTCTTGCGGCGACGAGCGAAATGAAGGCTGCGTAGAGCATCTGGCGCCTGAAGGTCTTCGCCGCGCCAACCCCGTTTGTGCGGTCGGTCGCAACCTACATTATCGCTCACAGCTCCCAAGTGCCGACTGGCTGACCTTCCATGCCTCAGCAGATGCGCAGTCGGCCCAGGTGTCGGACGTCGCTCTCGGGCAAGGCAAACCAATCGCTCAGCGCGTCGACTGTTCTGACCGGCAGTGTCTTGCGATGGCTGCCATAGCGCGGCGCGACACCCTGCTCGGTTATGTAGGCGGCGCGGTAAACTCGGTCGTCAACAACAGGTTGGCCATTGGCGGTAAAGCCGGTCTCGATCCGTGCGCCATGCGGGTTCTCGATCTTCACATTGAAGATCAGACCACGAAAGCGCTTCACATAGCCTCCGCGCTGGCCGAACGGATCGCCACTGAAAGTCGCCTCCAGATTGTCCTCCATCATCCCGCGAATCTCTCCTCCGGTCAGATCGACCGTCTGGATCGGGGGGTTCATCGGGACCATGCACAGGAGATCGTGCACCGTTATGGGCCCGGCTGGGATAGGCGCGCCATATCGCCAGCCATTGGAGAAGGCGATTTCGGTGTCGGCTGCCCGGGCGATCGCAGCCAACAACACGTCGTCCATCGGGGAATCAAGGCAGGTCACGCGATGAAGTAGCCGGTCTGTGTGCCCCACGATTTGCTCGCGCAAGTGGCGCGTTGGTTCAACCGCGGAAGCAACCAGCGCCTTCACCCGCGGCTCCTCCGAAACGTCCGCGTCAACCGGGATCAGCCAGTGCCGCGCATCAGCGATGCGGCCGCCTTCGACGGTTAGGTCGAGACGCCCGACGAAACTGCCATGGCAGCCGGACTGGATGATCAGGGCGCCATTGCGAGTCATCGGCGCGGTCAATCGGTTGTGCGTGTGGCCGCTCAAGATCACGTCGATACCGTCGACAGCCTCGGCCAGCGCGCAGTCCTGCGGGAACCCGAGATGCGAAAGAACCATGACAAGGTCGCATCCCGCCTCGCGCAATCGCGCTCCCTCGCGCCGCGTTTCCTCGATCCCGTCCGAGAAGCGCAAGCCCTCAGAAAACGACGCTGGCATGGTCTTGTCGAGGATGGTTGCAGCTAGTCCGATCACTCCGACCTTGACGTCATTCCCGCTGATCGCGGACCCCGGAAAGCGCGGCGCCGCAGGATCTTGTGCCTCACAGTTCGCAGCGAGGAACGGGAAGTTTAAGGTCTGGGTCAGTTCCTTTAGTCGGCTCGGACCGTAGGCAAAATCCCAATGCCCCGTCATGGCGGAAAGCCCGAGCGCGTTGAGGATGGGAACGATCGCGTCACCGCGGCTCGAGACCAGCGCCGGCGTGCCATGAAACGTGTCGCCACTGTCGAAGGCCAGCACCTCGCCATGCGAACGGGCCTCGGCGAAGATCGCCGCAATCCTGGCAAACCCTCCCATGGTCGCGATGGAGGGTCTGTCGGCTGTCCAGACGATCTCGGGATGCGGTTCCAGATAGCCGTGCGTGTCGTTGATCTGCAGCAGCGTCAGTTTAGGCACTTTGCAATCTCCGGATAGACATTGTCGCCTACCAGCGTGACAAGGCCATTTCGGCTTAAGCCATGCTTAAGCGAGGTTCAGCACGTCCAAAATGACGTCGGCTCTTCTCGTGCAGTGGCTTGTCGACGAAGTGAGGCGCTGGCAGCTCTCGTCACGATCCTCATTCCTCTCATGGGCGTCACCTCCGGATTCAATCTCATGCCCCGGCGCGCGTTTACCAGCCGACATCTAAGCAAACGCGGTACGGTCAGTCGCTCTGCCATGACCTCGAGCGCGTCGCTCCGGCTAGGCGATCTTATTCCGGTCGCGCTTTGCGGAAAGGTCGTGGCGGCCCTGATGGTCCGCGCCGTCGCCGAGATTCGGCTTCACCCACGGCCTGCCATCGCTACCGGTTCGTCCTGGTCTCGCCGCAGCTCCGGTTTCACTGTCACGCGAAGGATGGGTCCCGTCACCAGCGCCGTCAGGAACACGATGGCGACCAGCAGCGGCGACATGACCTCGGGCAGCGACCCGTCCGGCACCAGACCGAGCATGATCAGGGCCAGGCCGGCCCGAGGGACCATGCCCGCACCGACGATGACGCTTTCCCGCGTGGTGTAACCCATGATCCTCGACCCGAGCCCGCAGCCGACCAGCTTCCCCGCAATCGCGGCAGCGAGGACGACGAGCACGAGCGGAACCGCGTCGACGAGAAGGAAGAGATCGGTCTGCAGGCCGATGACGCCGAAGAAGATGGGCACGAGAAACCCGTCTGAGAGCGCTTCGACACGGTGCACCATGGCGGGCTCAGCTTCCTCGGTGTAGTGCAGGAAAGCGCCGGCCACGAACGCTCCGAGCACGTCCGCGAGACCGAAGAACTCGGCAGTCCACCCAAAGCCCAGGACGAGGAGGACCGCGACGGTGAAGTGCATCTCGCGGCTGCGCAGCCGGTAGACCCATCGCATGACGGGCTTCAAGAGGAAGATGCCGACAACGGCAGCAAGGGCGAGGAACGCCGCGACCTTGCCGATGACCAGCCACACAGGTTCGGCCGCAGCGTCGCCGCCGAAGAACGACACGACGAAGATGATCAGCAGCATGGCGAGTATGTCGTCGATGGCGTGGGCCGCCATCGAGAGCAATCCCACCCGCGTGCGCATCAACCTGAAATCCGTGAAGACGCGGGCCGTCACGGCAAGCGAACTTGTCGACAGGGCCGCACCGAGAAAGAGGCTGGACGCGACGCCGAAGTCGAACAGCCATCCGGCGCCGAAGCCGAGCCCGACGGAGAACACGATCCCCAGAACAGAGACGAGGACGCTCGGCCCGGCGACCTTCCGCAACATGCGCAGATCGGTCTCCATGCCGGCGAGGAAGGTCATGAACAGGATGCCGAGGTGACCGAGAAACTCCAGCGTCTCATTGGGCGCAATGAGGTTCAGCGCCGTCGGGCCCAGCAGGAGCCCGGCGAGGATCTCGCCCAGCATCGGCGATTGGCGCGCGCGCGTCGCGAGCTCTCCGCCGATGCGAGCCGCAAGGATGAGGACGGCAAGCGCGAGAAGGATGTTCATGCCGGGTCCTTCCCGAACAGCGCCCGGAAAATGTCGCGCCCGCGCAGAAGACCGAGAAGCCGATCGTCCTTGTCGACGACCACAAGCTGGGCGATCTGCATCGTTGCCATGCGCTTGAGCGCAGCGCGGAGCGGTTCATCCACGCGGCAGGTGGAAGGCCGGCGCATCATCATGTCCTCGAGATCGTCGATCAAGCCTTCCCGGATCAGCTTGCCAGGACCGAATGAGAGGGTCGGCTCGCTCGGCGAGAGCACGCGAAGCAGGTCGAGTTCGCCGATCGTGCCGGCAACGCGGTCGTTCTCGTCCAGAACGGGGAAGACGTCCTGCGACGTCCCGGACAGCGCCTCGAGCAGCGCGGCGGGGAGGTCGCTGGTCCTGAGACTGCGGAACTCGGTGACGATCAGGTCACTGACTTTTGGTTCATCGGCTTCAGCCACCGTCCGTTCCCTCTTTTTCGGCTGGCGCGGCCTTGCCCGTTCTGGCTTCGCGATCGAGATAGCGCTGGACATACACCTCCCTCACCAGCGTCAACCCCAAGGCGGCCATCGGCGTCGCGAGCGCGAGGCCGAGGCCGCCGAATAACACGCCCATGAGCAATTGCACTGAAATCACCAGCGCCGGCGCCAGCGACGCCCGCTCCTTCTGGATCAAGGGCGTAATCGCATAGCTCTCCAGCGTCTGAACGCCCACGTAGACGCCTACGACCAGCCACACGGTCGTGGGGCCATCCGACAACGCCAGAAGAACCGCCGGCGCTGCGGCGATTATCGGGCCGATATTGGGGATGAAGGCGAGAAGCGCCGCGATGAGGCCAAGTATGGGCGCGAGCGGCACGCCGACAAGCCACAGGCCGAGCCATGTCAGCACGCCGACCACGGCCATCGACATGAGCTGCGCGACGAGCCAGTTCTTCAAGGAGCCCGTCGCCTTGCGCAGTACCTCATCGCCGTCGTCGCGCGCTGACGGGGTGAGCAGGCTGACCAGACCGCGCCGGTAGGCATCCGGATCGAGCGCGACGTAGAGCCCGATGAAGAGCATGATGACGAAGTTGCCGAGCGCGCCGAACGTGGTCATGACCGCGGTGGTGGCCACTCCGCCGCCGCCATCCGACATCAGAGCTTCGGGCCTGGCGCGCCGAAGCAGTTCCTCCCCCCACGCATAGTCCTCCAGGCGCGCGCGCAGATCTTCGACCGCCGCGGGCAGCTGCTCGACCAACTCATCGAACTGTTCGGCGGCGGCCGGCGCGAAGGCGAACAGGACGCCAGCAAGTCCAAGAACGACCAGAAGTACGAAAAGCCCAATGCCCCACCCGCGACCGATACCGATGCGGCGTACCAGCCAGTCACCGCCGCCGCCGAAGAAGACGCCAAAGAGAAGTCCAGCGAAGACGACCAGCAGGACATTCGGCGCGAAGGCCAGGGTAAGCGCAAGCAGCGCGAAAAGGACGATGAGAGATATGGAGCGGCGTCCCGGGGGAAACCTTTAGTCCACGCGCGCGCCGACCATCCCGCATCAGGCAGCCGCTCCATGCAAAAGAGTGACGGCCGTATGGAGGTCCATCCTCACGATCCGAAGTTCGAACTCGTGCGCCGTTCCAAGCTTCCGCTTCGGATACTCACTTGTCGCCATGAAAGGCGTCCTTGGCCTTTCCGGCGCCATTCTGCACTTTGCCATCAACCTGGTCAGCCTTGCCGCTGCGCTCGGTTTCCTTGTCCCCGGTGGCCTTGCCGACCATCTCCTTGGCTGATCCGATCGCGTCCTTCGCTTTACCTTTTGCCCGGTCTTCATTCATGGCAGTTCTCCATCGGTTGTGTGGGAGAACAACGAAGAAGGGAGGGGCTACGTTCCGCCCTCGGCTCGGATCAGCTGGCCTTTGGTCTGCCTCGCACAGTCAATATGCGGGCTGCCAGAACTCGGAGGTGTTCCGAAGATTTGGGAGTTGCCGCCTGGCCGACGGGATAATGCGATCGTGGCTGCATGGGCTGGTCTTCCGCGAGCCGGAGCGGTTGGGCTCCGCTTCACCCGCAGATTGCAAGGGGCGGCCGAGAAAGAGTAAGGAGTTGGTACCGTGCGACCCATAGGAACTGGGTCAGTGGATGTCGAGAAGGTGTTGCAGACGCAATATCGCCATCGCGAAAATCATCTCGTCGAACGCATAGGCTGGCTCAGGGCGGCGGTGCTCGGCGCCAACGACGGCATTGTGTCGACAGCGAGCCTGATCGTCGGCGTCGCCGCATCGTCGTCTGGGCAAGGCGCAGTGCTCGTCTCGGGGATCGCGGGACTGTTTGCTGGTGCCATGTCGATGGCGGCTGGCGAGTATGTGTCGGTCAGCTCCCAGTCAGACACGGAAAGAGCCGATATCGCTCGCGAGCGGGACGAACTGTCGAGCGACATCGACGCGGAGCGCGATGAACTCGCCGCGATCTACGTCAGGCGCGGCCTCGACCCTGATCTTGCCCGAACGGTCGCCGATCAGCTGATGGCAAAGGACGCGTTGGGCGCCCATGCGCGAGACGAACTGGGCATCTCCGAAGTTACCGCCGCCCGCCCGCTACAGGCAGCCTTCACCTCCGCAGCGACCTTCGCGACCGGAGCGGCCTTACCGCTGCTGGCGGCGATGTTGTCTCCAGGTGCACCCCTTATTCCGGTGGTCGCGGTCGCGTCGCTTATCTTCCTGGCCGTTCTCGGGGCGTTAGGTGCGCATGCGGGCGGGGCGAACGTTGCCAAAGCCTCAATGCGCGTAGCACTCTGGGGCGCTTTCGCGATGACGATTACAGCCGGGATCGGAGCCCTGATCGGAGGCGCCGTTGCATAGTCGCTGCCCGGACCCGCAGTGCCGTGGGTAATGGCTCAGACGGTCTGATGTGTTTTCGGTTTTCTTCATCCAGATTGGCGATCATCCGCAGTTGCCATTTTAAGTTTCCGTGCCCTGATCTTCGAAGCGGCAGAAATACGTGGTGCGCGCGACCGTCTTTCCATCGAGAGGCACATTCTCGAGCGTGACGGCGAAGACCTCACGGTCTGATGGCACCGATAGCGGTCCCTTGATCGTGACATCAGGATTGTCGTCGGGCGTGAGTTCGAACGGCGACGCTCCCCCGGCGGTCGTTCTGTCCCATACGACCGAGCCGTAATCGTAGTCACCCTCTGCCGCGAACGTGGTCTCCATCCGCGTCTCTGAAAGAAACAGATAGAACTCCACCGCTCTCGGAGCCCCTTCCGGCACACGGCCCCATAGCCAGTCTTCCGTTTTGGCGCTCGACGGCTTCACCTCGGCGACGAGGGCACGGCAATCGTCATCCGTGGGCGCCCGTGATGCAATCGGGTGCCAGAGGTATACGCCGACGGGCGGCCCAACCTTATCGTCTCCGGCCGCTCCTTCAGCGGCAACGATCAATGCCGCAGTGGTCGTAAGGATCCTCATTCCTCTCATGGGCGTCACCTCGGGATATCAATCTACTGCATCATGTCGACCGACGATCGCGTTTCCGTATGCGGTGTGGCCCATCTCCGGTCGGCGGCAATGGTTATGGTAGCCTGTCGGCGATACGTTCCATCTGATCGATCTCCTCGCGTTGCGCCTGGGCGATCTCGCCGCACAGGGTCACAAGTTCGGTGTCCGAGAGGTTTGCCTCCCGGCACATCAGGATCGCCCCGGAATGGTGCGGTATCATGGAGGCGATGAACTGGCGGTCGTCGATCAATGCCTGGGCGCGCGTCGCCCAGAAGGACGTCGCCGTTAAGGCCGCCAGGACGAGATACAGTGCGACGTTCAGACGCTTGTTAGGAAACATGCCCGGCATCGTCGCCAGCATGAAGATGCCCATCGGTGCCCACATGGTGATCGCCATGTAGAACATGTTGAGATTGTTCCTGTAGTCGCCCAGGCCGTCGATCATCGTGAACATGACAACGTACATGACCGCGAGGCCGAGAATCATATTCAACCAGAACATCAGATACGGACGGCCGTGGCCCGCTTCATCGTGCTCGCCGTGATCATGCGTCATTGCAGCCTCCTTCGTTTCAGTGTCCCATTCCTGCGGGTTTGAGGATCATCCAGACAGCCATGCCGACCATCATCAGATTCTCGGTCAGCGAGACGAAGCCGAGAGGAACATTGCTGTCGCCGCCGACGCAGGCGCATTTCAGTTCGCGCTTGTCGACGTAGACGGCCTTAAACACGGAGACCGCGCCGACACCGCCGATGAAGAGAGCCACCGGGATAGAGATCCACATCAGCGCTCCGGCGACCATGAGGATCCCGGCGAGGCCCTCCGCAAAGGGGTAGACCTTGCCGTATGGAACCCAGCGCTGCGCCAACAAGTCGTAATTCAGGAACATCGTGGCGAAGCCATCGACGTCCTTCAGCTTCTGGAGCGCGAGCAGACACATGGCGAAAGCCACGAACCATTCCGCCGCGGCGACCGCAAGCACGCTGCCATAAGCCGCCCAGCTCGCCGCGAGCGCCATGGCCAGCGCCATGCCGAACAGTGCGATGACGGGCGTATACGTGACGGCATCCTTGTCCTTGACCTCTTTCCCAAGATACCCGCGCAGGTCGTCGTAGCCGCCGACGCGCTTTCCGTCGATAAATGTCTGGGGCGTGGTTTCGACCTGGTGCCTAGCCTTGAAGATGTCGGTCTCCTCGCGGGAGGTGAGGTGATGATCCTCGACTTCGAACCCCTCGCGCTTCAGAAGGTCGAGCGCTTTCAGGCCCCAGGGGCACGTGTGTTCCGGCATGACCATGCGGTAAAGTTCGGCCTTGCGGACTGCTGTGGCGGGCATTGTGGAATCCTTCCCCGCTAGAACCGCGCCGTCGCGGCAATGGTTCCGGACAGGGTACTCGGTATCAGGCGCCGCCGCCGACAAGCGACGTTAGCCCTGAAGACACTTTCCAAGCGTCAGATAGAAGTGGCCCGACCGCATGCTCGGACCGAACGCCGACGCGTTCGGTGCCAGCGGAGCAGCAGATTCGGACTGGCGGTCACAATGCCCTCGCGCGGATTCGTCTGTGATGTTCGATCGGGCCATCGCCCACGAGATCATTTCGAAACCGTCGCAGCTATGCGATGCGCGATCGCGACATAGTCGCCGTCGAAGTGATGGCCGCCCGACGTGGTGACCACCTCGAACCCCGGGCCGAGGCGCGGGCATCCGCTTTCGGTATCTTCCGAACCCCAGAAGCAGACAAGCTTGTGGGTCGGCAGGCTTCGCATGGCGCCCACAACGTCAAACCCGGAATCCTTCCAGCCGAGCCATCCCGCCACCGTGATTTCGAAGCTCGTCGTCTGGCCCGGCGCCAGCAGGGCGATCGTGGCGACACGATCCCGGACGGTCACGGAAAGCTTCCCATAGGCGAACGGAACCGTGTCGGCGCCGAAGGAATAGCCGATGAGCAGGACCGGGAGACTGGCCGTAGGATCCGCCGCGGCAATCAGTTTCTCGAGGTCCTTTGCCAACGCTTCCGGCGTGCGCTTGGTCCAGAAGTAGCGGACGGCGTCGAGCCCGACCACATGCAGTCCCTGGCTGGCCAGCCACTCGCCGATGGTCTTGTCGAGGTCGCGCCAGCCGCCGTCACCCGAAACGATCACAGCGACTGCCTTCGGCGGCGATTTGGACGGCAGGTCGATTGCCGGCAGGTCGTCGATCGACGAGACTTTTTTCGCGATGGCCGAGACCGCGTCGACCGCCTGCCTCGGCTTGTCGCCAAGGGCTATCGGCACAAGGTTTAGCCCCCGCAGCGAGGAAGAACCGGCAAGGGCCGCGGCATCCGGCTGACGGACAAGGAGCGTTACTGGCGCCGGAAGAGGCCGGTCGAAGGCGTAGCGGTAGCCTTCGCCGAGGGGCAATCGCATGGAAGATGCGCCGGGGCAGAACGGCAAGCGGAGCGACAGGCTGTTCTCGAAGTCGATGCCCACCGCGCCCCCGAGCGTGTTGGCGGGCGCACCAGCGACTGCCGCATAGGCGAAGGTCGCCCCCTGGCCGCGTCCGACGACGATCGGCATGCGATAGGTGTCGACGCCAGCTTGTTTCTGAGCCAGTTGAACGAGATCCGTGAGGTCTCCCACCACGTAAAGACATTGGCCGTCCCAGCCGTCGAGGCGGCGCGCGTAGCTGGCGAAATCCACCTTCAGCACCATGGAACCGGAAGCGGCAAGCGCATCTGTCAGGTCCTCGTCCACGCCGGACCAGCCGGTGCGGTCCGAAAGATAGATCACGACTGAGCTGGGCCTTGTCGAAGCGCCCTCGACGGGAATGGCGTCCAGTTCTCCGGAAGAAACAATGATGGAATTGCTGAGCCATCTGCCGTAGGCGAGCAGGCCACCGATGAGCGAGGCGAGGAGCGCCACTGCGAGCAACGGTCTCAACGCTTTAGCGCTCCCATGGCGCTGCCCGAGATCAAGGTGGTCACGTCAAGGAGCGCCTGAGGCAGCCTGAGGCCGCCGGGGCAAGCCAGGAACTGTGGCGTCCAGACAGGCTGGAACTTTTCCTTAAAGCTGCGCAGCCCTTCGAAATTGTAGAATTCGTCGGCGCGGCTGTAGACGAAGGTTCCGACCTTGTTCCAGGTCGAGGCGAGCGGGTGCTGGGCCAGCCCGGCAAGCGGCGCCGCGCCTAAATTGAACCAGATATAGCCCTGCGTCCGTCCGTAGAGGAGCAGATGGGCAAAAAGCGCGTCCATGGTTACCTTTGAGACGCCCGGACGGTAACGCATCAGATCGATGGAAAGCTCGGACCCGTCTCCCGACCGCCAAAGGTTGGCGAAGGCGACGATGACGCCGCCCTTGCGCAGGACCGCACAATCGAATTCCCGCAGGTAGGCGGGATCGAACCGGCCGAGCGAGAACGACTTCTCGTGACCTGACTTGATGGCGAGCCAGCTGTCGGAGACCTCATTCAGTTCCGCCATGACCGCCGGTACGTCCTCCCGAGGCAAGACCGCGAAATTGAGGCCGTCGCGCCCGGCGCGCTTGAGCGCATAGCGGAAGTCGCTCGCATGCTTTCCGTCCATGGTGAACGTGGCAAGGTCAACGCGTGCGACTTCACCGATCTTGAGGATCGCCAGGCCAAGGTCGAGGTAGTTCGTCAGGTATCGATCGCCGACCGCGTAGAAGACGGGAAACCGTCCTGCCGCGTAGGCGTTCTCGGCGAACTTCCAGACCAAGTCCCGGCCGCTCGATTCGCTGCCGACCGGATCGCCCATCGACACCCAGGAGTGCGCGGCGACAGCATACATGACGAAGGAATCCTTCTGGTCGGCTACGAGAAAGGCCTTGTCGCCGAGATAGGCGACGGAGTTCTGAGTGTCCGAAGACCGTTCCATGATCTGCCGAACGGCGGACGGCACCTGTCGCTTGGCACTTAAATGCAAGAATGCAGCGGTTTTGTCCGGGTTGGGCACTTAATCGTGAGAATCTCGACTGTTCGATTCTCAAATTAACTGCATTTGCCCGGAAGCTCGCAGCTCGCCGGCTTGAGCTATCATGTTTTCGGCAGCGTCAGAGAATCTGACCTTGTTGTCGCCCATCATGTGCTCACGCAACATGCGGAGCATTTCGGGGCCAGCACGCTCGACGATGGCGACCCCGGCGAGGAGAGCCGGCCGCAGCTGAAGCGGCAGGATAGGCTTTGCGGGGGTCGGCAAGTTCACCTGTCCGGCAGCGACGACCTCGTCGAGATCTGGAATGATGGCACCGAGCACCCGGTAGCGCCAAAGCTCATGCTCGCGCGGCAGGGGCCAGATCACCCGCCGCATCAGGAGAAGCCGTGCGATTTCGACTGGCGACGTCCAGGTTCGGTTGCCGCGTTCGGCTTCATCGTCGAGCAGCTTTTCGCCGCGCCGAGCCGCAAGGCGATATTGGCCGAAAGGGGAGGGGACTTCGCGCCCGTTTTCGGCTCGAAGCAGGTCACCGCATAGAGGACATGTGATGCGCCATCCCGACAATTGGCTTCGCAGGATTGGCGCCGGTTCTGGACCATCTGGGCTGCATCTCGTGCAGTACTGCGTTGGTCTTGCTGCGAGGAGCCGATGCGATGACTTCGGCACATCGATGAAGGTCATTCGACGCAAGACGGCCGGTTCGATGGCGAACATGCTGGCGAGGCGGACTGCCTGATCTTCACTCACATGGAGATCGGCGGCACGTACCGAGCGCACTTCCGGCAGGCAATGTCGAAGCATGACGAGTGGTGGAACCGCGTAGAAGGTAGCGTGCCGGCTAATCCACGACGACAGCAGTTCGTCGGTATAGGGTGACAACAATACCGGCAACTGCAGGAGCGGCATGTTCTCCATCATGCGAATGCCGCCTCGGCATCGAATTCAGGCTCCCATCTTTCGATCGCTTCGTCGGTGATGTTTTCGCGGCCGCTTTCGACGGCGTCGATCGCGAGGCTGTTGATCATGAGGAAGATGTTCGCCGTGATGCCCTCCGTAATCTGCAGGATCCGGCGCAGCGATTTCGGCGTGAGCACCGAAGGTCGTTTTAGCGGCGTGTTGCGCAGGATCGACGTCACAAGGGTCTCAAACTGCTCGTTCGCGGCCCATCTGCTCAACGTGAGTTGTTCGAACCTTCGCGCAAGCTGAACGTCGCCGCTGATCGCCTCCCGCGCCTCGTTGACGCCGAAGCATACCAGCGAGATCTGCAAACGATTGCTGAGGAAGCGCAGAGTGTTCAGAACAATGCGCTGCTCGCGATAGGAGCCTGCGAGAATGTTGTGCACCTCGTCGATGACCAGCACCTGGACGCCGATGGCCTCCATGATGCGCAGCGCCGCCTGTTCCATCTGGGCGATGTCGGCGCGCGGCCGCTGCGGTGCGCCGAGTAGGGTGAGCAGCTCGGCGTAGAAGCGCCGCTCACCCGGGCGGCTGGTCATTTCCATGGCAAGGACCGGCGTCTTCAGCGTGCCCGTCACCGGATTGAAGCTCGGCGGGTGCTCGTCGCGGAAGCGCTTCATGATCATGGTCTTGCCCATGCCGCTGTCGCCATAGATCGCGACCGAGGGCATGCGCGTGCCTCGCGGATAGTCGAGCAGCGCGCTCAGCCGGTCGAGCGCCTGCTTGGCGCGCGGGTACAGCACCCAGCGGCGTGATCGTATCGCGCGAATGCGCCGTTCGTCGGTTTCGGCAAGCAGCGCCGAGGCACCGGCGGTCAGGTGGGAGATTTCATCGTTCATATTCACTCCAGCTCAATCTGTATCCTCAACAAAGGGTACAGGTTTGCTGGAGTCGACGCCGCGGAGCGAGCCCAATCCCCGATCATCCACCTTCGATTTCGAAGAAGCCTTCCCGCGTCGCGCAGCTGCCGTCTTGTTGGTTGCCGCCTCGACCAATTCTCGCTGTGCAACGGCGGTGCGGACGATGGCGCGGGTATCGACTTCGCTACGGCCCTTTGCACGCAAGGTTCGGCGGGCGGTCAGTGCCTCGTGCAGCGTTATCGAGGGCAGGGTCACGTCGGCATAACGGGCCTCCACGAAGTTTCCCGACGGTCGCCGGACGAAGATGCGCGCCATGTCGCGCGGATCGTATTTGACAAGCAGTCTCCGGTCCGAGCGTCCGACATCGGCGCTCAGTGCCGGCGACCAGTAGCGCAGTTTGAACAAATGAATCCCGTCAGGCATCAACGTCCGCTCCTGCTCCGGCAGGAACGTCAGCCAGAAGCGCATTCGATCTTGCGGCAGCCGAAGCGGGATCTCGTCCTCGTGCTCCCGCCACACCGCGATCGGTGGCCGGTCAAGGCTACTGTGGATCGACTGATGGTAAGCGCCCACAATGTCGAGAGCGATGTAGCGCTCGAGCTCCCTCAAAGTCAGTGCCGCATGCCGCTTGGAGTCGTAGTCGCCTAACTCCTGTTCATTGCTGAATGTTGTTCCGGGCAGGAGATGCAGCCTCCCCATCTGAGTGCCGATCAGGCGTTCGATATGACCACCGAAACGCGGCTCACCCGGTGGTCGCCATTCGATCGCGATGCCCGCGTCCTGGCATCCTCGCTTGAAGGCCCGACTACGGAAGTCCGGGCCGTTGTCGACATGCACCATGTCCGGCAGACCGGCGACGGGCCAAGGATCCATTATCTCGCGGTCACGCAGCCATGCCGTTTTGTCGAACACCGAGTGTAGCAGGCACAGGCTAGTGGAAAGGCGGGACGGCGCCTCCATCGTGAGATAGAAACCGGTCACCATCCGGCTGCAGACATCCATCGCCAGCGTCAGCCATGGCCGTCCGATCGGCTGCCGCGTCTCCTCGTCAACGATGAAGATGTCGGCCTTGGTATGGTCGATCTGGACCACTGCCAGGGGACGGGAGGCCTCGAATGATCCGGGAACGGCCGTTGTCGCCGTGACGATCTTCTGTTCGCCGCGCGGCTTTGCGCGTTTCTGCAGGTCGATATCCTTGACGCGGGCGACGATTGTTCGGCGATGCGGCGGCTTCAGTCCGACCGAGAAGCAGTTCGTCTGCACGTCCCGCACCAACTGCGAGATCGTCGGTCGGGTCCGCTTCAGGTAAAACCTCTTGATGGTCGTGCTGACGATCTCCTCGCGCTTCTCGTCCAGCGTACGATGCCCCTCAGGTCGTCCGCGCTTACGATCGACAAGAGACAGAACGGTCCCGCCGGCGCGGAACAGCTTGATCAGCCTGTAGGCCGTCGCCTGGCTGACATTCATCTCAGTCGCGAGCCCGGAAACCTCTGCCGCGGTCGCACCGTTGGGATTGCGCTTCAGGAACTCACGGATTGCATCCGCCCGTCGACAAGCTTCATCCCAAAGCGCTTCGTCGATATCGTCAGGGAACCGATCGATCATGGCAGGCTCGAGAGGAAAAACATCGCGAGCGTCATTCTCATATTAAGTGCAAAAAGCCAATGCGCATTGTCAAATTAACTGCCGATTCGCAAATTAAGTGCCAACGTAAGTATCTGAAATAACTGAGGCGCGATTCTCACGATTAAGTGCCAAGCGACAGCCCGCTTCGAAGGTGGCACCGGAGACGACCAACAAGCGCCGCGCACTGTCACCAGCGTGATCGTAGACATGATCAAACTGGGAGGCGTGCTCATGCTTGTGACCGTGAATGACAACGTCGAACTCGCGGTCGCGCAGGAATGCCCGCACCTGCTCGAGATTGGAAATATCGGAAAATGCCTTGATCTCTTCGCGAAGGCTTGGGGCCCGCAAATGATGATGCAGCACCGCGATGCGCAGTTGGCGCCCGTGTTCCGGGCGAGGCGCCCGGTCCACCAACCGCCTCACCTGCTCCAACTGATGTTCCGAAATCCGGGCCATGTCGTACCGGGCGAGGGCGTCGAGCTGATGTCGTAGCTTGCCCTCCTTTTCCGTGTCGGACCCGGATGCGAGGTGCGGCAACTGCGCCCACACGCTCGCGAGCGGCTCCGGTAGCACCGCAGCCGCGTGGCACCAATTGCTCGAGTTGATCGGAAAAATCGCCCAGTCGTTGCCGGTGCCGACAAGCGAATGCGGCGCAGTGGAGCCCGCGTCATCGACACCATCGAGCCAAGGAACGACACATCCGCGCGCGCGCCACGTCGCGCAGAAGTCCTTGTACCGCTCGGCGGTCCCAGGATCGTACGTGCGGTCGACATCGTGATTTCCAGGCGTCGCCACAATGCGCCCGGCGGTGATGCCGAGCGGTCCAAAGAAGCTGAGCAGCAGATCGAGAAGGAGCTCGTGGCCGCCCTGTCGGCCGCGGTCTTGCGCGTCCCCCGAAAAGATCACGCCGTCGAGGCCGCGCCTTTCGCGTGACAAGCGCTCGGCCAGACGTTCGAACACTTGGCGAAGAGCGGCCTCGCGCGTCTGGGGCTGCAGGCCGGCGACGACCGTCTTGCGATCATCGCGTTCCAACGCCGTCCCTGCATAGGCGATGTGCGCATCGGTGACGTGTAGGAACGTCGCGGAAGTCGAATTCATCTAGTGTGCCCTCGCTCGCGAGTAAAACCGCTAACTCTTCTTATGTACTATCGGTCGCAGCAGAATTCGCCATGCCATGCACTTGCGTCAATGGCTTCGGTGCGGCAAGATTCGTGGGAGGGGGTATCGTATGGCGGTCGACGGTCGCGCGCTCATCCGGAGCCAGGGCTCCCTCTTCGGCGATGGCGACCGACTCATCGGCCTCGACGAATACCAGACCTTCACCACCCGAACCGATCGCAACGATAAGGCAGGCGCAGACGGCCTCGGCTTCGTGCTCCTCGGATTGTTCGGGGAAGTCGGAAGTCTCTTGAGCGCGCTCAAAAAGAAGCAGCGCGACAAGGACGCCTTCGCCGCCTATCACGACGAGGTCATCGAAGAGCTGGGCGACGCTCTGTGGTACTTTGCGAACGCCGCGCTTCGCGCTGAGTTGTCGCTGAGCCAAATAGCCCGCAGCGTGCCCGCCAAGCTCGAAGACTGGGATTACAAGGGCCGCTCCGGTGCCTCGACGTTCGAGGATCTGCAGCAGTCAGACGCGCCGTTCGGCGGAGCACTGGCCGGCGATGAGGTAGAGCTTCGTCTGCTTGCCCTGGCCGGAAAGGTCGGCGTGCTTCTGGCCGATTGGAGCGAAGGGCAGATCAAGAAGAACCGCGATCGTCTGTCGGCCGATCTCGTCGAGATCTTCCGCGCACTGCTGATGGCAGCAGACGATGCTCACGTGAGCCTCGAACAGGCGGCCCGCAACAACGTGGTCAAGACGCTCGGTCGCTGGCCGGATGAACAACAATGGGGTCCCTTGTTCGATGACGGCTTTCCCGATTACGAGCAATTGCCGCGCCAGATGCGGGTCGAGTTTATCGAGCGGACGGTGAACGGCCGCACCTTCGTCGTCCAGCAGTGGAACGGGGTGAACCTCGGCAGTCCGCTGACCGACAACCGCCACGAACCGGACGACTATCGTTACCACGACGTCTTCCACCTCGCCTTCGCCGGCATTCTCGGATGGTCGCCGACGATGCGGGCGTTGCTGCGCCTCAAACGCAAGAGCCGTCCCGAGATCGATGAGAACGAAGACGGGGCGCGCGCCAACATCATCGAAGAAGGCATCTCGACGTGGATCTTCAATCATGGTCTACGCCAGGCCGAGTTTCGGAACGCCACCACCCTCGACTACGGACTGCTCAAGGCCGTGCATGAGCTGGTCCGCGGCTACGAGGTCGAGAGCCGTCCCCTCTGGCAATGGGAATGCGCGATCCTCGAAGGATTCCGGGTGTTCCGCGAGCTCAAGAAGCATCGCAACGGGGCGGTCATCATCGACCTCACCAAGCGCACCATAGAATTTGAAGAGCTGACATGACTGACCACCCGCGGAACGCCCAAGAGTTTGTCGAACTCGTCGCCGCGCTGAGCTTCGAAGACGCCTTTAATCCCTATTCGGACCTGTGCTCGGACTTTGACCGTCCAGACGCAGCCCGCATACGCCGCCGCAACCTCGTGATGGTTGTGGAAGCCGCGATCGACCGGGGCGTTCACTCCATCTGGGTCGCCCGCGATCTGGGGTATCGCGGCGGCCGGCGCACGGGTCTGGCGCTCACCGACGAAGTCCATCTTCGTGCTCACGCAGACCTTTTAGGGACGCCCCCGCTGGCGCGGTCCACCAATGGGCCGATCATGGCCGAGCGCACCGCCACGGTGATTTGGCAGATGCTGGTCGCTATCAAGCAGCCGGTCTTTCTTTGGAACGTCTTTCCACTCCATCCGCACGCCTCCGGCGATCCCATGTCCAATCGCTGCCACACCCGCGGCGAACGCCTAGCGTGCCGCCATATCATGGTCGGGCTCATTCATCTGCTCTCCCCGCACCGCGTCCTCGCCATCGGCCGTGACGCTCAGCTGGCGCTCGAGGACTTGGGCGTGGCGGCCGAGAAGGTCAGGCACCCCAGTTACGGTGGGCAGGCCGAGTTCATCTCTGGCGTCAGTACCCACTATGGTCTGCACGCCGCGGACCGCCACGATAGCGCACCCCTCTTCGCCTGACGCTCTGACACCGGCCGAAAGGCGTAGCGAGGTCGCGGGTGCCTTTACGCGGCAGCCTGAACAAGGCGTGCGGTGCAATCGTCAACCAGAGCGAGAACGTCGGACTTCCCCCAGCCCTCTGTGTCGAGCCGCGCCGACGTAGAATTGACGGTCAGCGTGCCGACCTCGAAACCGCTCTCCCGGGCGATGAAGCCGAGAAGGCGTCCGAGGCCCAGCAGGTTGCCCAGCGTCTTCTGCACGTAATAGTGGTTGCGATAGACTGCGATCATGTGGAGTGAGCCGTTTCGTTCCGGCTTAAGCTCGATCATGCTCAGGCACTGCCGGTTCAGCGCCTTGCGCATGTCTCGGACGGGATCAGAGATGACGATTTCGTAGCGGTTCTCGTAGAACCGGCCAGCACGAGCATCCTTGAGCATACGGATGTTCTCCGCGATCTGGTCGACGTGGCCACCCTTTCGGTCCTCCCAATTGACCATGCGCTCGAAATACCGGCCCCACTCGCCCGGCGTGCACATGCGGCGCTTATAGACCTCGAGATAGCGCTCGCGCAGCCCGTCAATGCCGTCACCGCGATCCAGCGCCGACGGGAAGATGGTATTGACAACAGTGGTTATGGAATGGGCGCTGTGGGCGCGAAGGAAGCGGTCGACGGTCATGATCACCGCGTCTTCCTCTGGATCCGCGGCAAGAGGCTGCTCGATGTGAAGCATCAGACCCCCCAACGTAAGATTGGGCTGCGCGCGCAGGCTGCGCGCTGCTTCAACCCACGCGCGCGCGGGCGTCGATGCCGCCGGCATCGGATTGTAGAACATCGCCTTCTCCTTCGCTGATGCTAAACCCACCGAACAGGCGTCGGCTCAGATATGTATCCCGGACCCATGCGTGCCCACTGGCGCCCCAGGCCGAGCCCCAGGAGTTGCGCACTAGCATGAGGTTCTCGCTTCCGAGGCGGCCATGCCCCACCGCAACGACGGCGTGCCCGCGCTGCCGATCGATCGGCTCTCTGTCATCGGGAAGAACGATTTCGGCGCCGGTCCGCAGCCACGTCGTCGCCGCTGTAAAGGCACCCGAGACAAACAAGGCGAGAACGACCGGTCTGCTGCGATCCAGTGCGTCCCTGATATTGGCCAGGTCGGCACCGCAGGCATCCGAACCGCAGCGAAACAGTGCGGCCACTCCCGTCGGAGGGCGCCACGCCGCGGGTAGTCCGTTATAGGGCCAGATACTCTCCAGCGGCTGGCCGAGATCGTAGAGGATCTGGCGGGTGTCTGGGATCGTCGTGCCTTCCCTTGGACCAGTGCCGGCGCGCTGTGCCGCGTGGTAGAATAGCCACTCAACGCACAGCGGATCGGGTTCGGTGCGCGCCTGCTCATGCACTGCCGAGGCAGCGAACGACAAGCAGGTCGGACGACGACCCTGATCGCGCACCGGCCCGAGGCTAGATCGCAAGTCCTGCAGCACGTTGAGAGTCATGAGGCAGCCAGAAGCTCCTCGCGCTGGGGCTCGAACAGACCTGCTTCGTCGCTTGTCGCGGTCTTGCAGTAGAGCGTCAGCAGTTGCGGGTCGTCATTGGGTGCCCAGGGTCTGATCTCGCGCAGTGTCAACAGCCCGGCCAGCGGCCGTTCGGCGTGAACAAGCACCCGACGGACGGTCGGGCTGCCAATCTGGCCTTCCGGCACAGGTTCCCGTCCATCGCGCAAAATGGCAAACCCGGCGTCACGAAGTTCGTCGAAGGTCCAGACATAGCCGCTGCCGCTGTCTTCCTTCAGGCGGAGCAGGAAGAGGTCATCACGGCTGGCCTCGATGACGGCACCTTCGTCCTGCTCCGTCAGATGCCAGACGTCGACGCGCTGGGCGTTCTTCAAGACGTAGTCGCCCAGCAGCTGGCGTTTGAGGTCGCGCGGTTCTGCGCTGCGCAGTTGCTGACCCAGGCTGCGGCCGATGACGTGCTCGCGTTCTAGGGCGAACACCGTGGCCCGGTAGCTGGTGCCGAAGCGCAGCGACGCCTGATAGACTGTCTCCGGGTGAGTGAAGTGGTGAGGCTCCCAGCCACGCAATTCCATCTGCTCCTTGATCAGGTATGGCGGAAGCAGGAAGTATGATGCGAACGCATCAGCCTCGCGTTCCTCCGGTGGCACTCGAGGGGCTCTAGCGCCATCGCTGGCCCAGGGCGCGCGTCGCAGGATGCCCTCGTCGTCGGCATGCGGATCATGACCGAGGACCAGGTGGCCCAGCTCGTGCGCCGCGGTGAAACGCTGCATGCCAAGCGGCCGGCGGGTGCTCAGGATGATCCCGGCGACACCCTCTTCGCGGATGAAGGCGCCGAGGAGCGGCTCGAGCGGCTGGAACATCAGCGTCGCCCCTGAGCGGGCGATGCATCCGAACACATCCACCCGCTGGGCGCGGGAGGCACCGACATCAAGGCGCAGATCGCGCTGCAGCCGCTTCGCCCCGCGGATGCCGCGAAGGATGGATTCGCGCTCGCTACGACCGACCATCACCAGCGACCTTCGACCTGGAGCGCAGGAACTCGGCAAATCGCTGGAGCTCCTGGCGATCGTTGTCCGACAGAGCGCTCGCGGTGCGCGCGAGGAACGCGACATCAGCCGGCACCGCAGCCTCCGGCTCCTCGCCGGTAAACCAAGTCACCGGACGCTGATACAGTCGGGCAAGCTTCTTCAACTCGATGGCGCTGACGCCGCGGCGACCATTCTCGATTTCGGAAACAGCAGTACGCGGTAGCTCCATATGTTGCGCAACCTGGTCCTGCTTGAGCCCGACATATTCCCTCGCCTCACGCAACTTTGCACCGAGGATCAGACCCTCATCCTCAGCAACGGCGAAGCCCATCCGTTCAGCGGTCATAACACTTTCTCTCCTTCCGGCTGCTGCTGCGCTTGCTGCTTGTCCAGCAATTCCACGACGCGCTGGGTGAAGACAGCGACGCAGCTATTCTCATCATCAAAACCGCCTGGCGGCATGGCGGCCTCGGGCAGCTTGACGTTGAACTCTTCTTCGATCCGGATGGCGATCGAAACCATAATCAGGGAATCGACCTGCGGCTCCCATCCCGCCTTGGCGGTGGGGCGGTCGGCCTGCGCGCTCCGGATCTCGTCGCGGATTATCGCTTCAATTGCGGTGGTCGAAACAGTCATTGGCGGTCTCATGTCTCGAATTCCGACACACATATAGTGCATGTCGGAAATTCCGACAAGAGCTAATGTGCAGAGATTTGGTTGAGTTTGACGAGCTGGTCCGCCTCCAAGGTGCCATCCTCGACGCCAGCGCACCGATCTAGACTGGCGCGCCGGCCGCAAACCTACGATGCCTGCGACGACCCGGTCGGGTCAGCGACCAATGGAAACGCTGCCTCCGGGAAGCCACGTTCTGCGTAGTTGGAGTATGGTCCTGAATAGCCGATGAGGTGAAACACCATGCCATGCATGAGACGATACACCCGATGCAGTTGGTCGAACCGCCGCTGCAACTCGTTGTCCTCCAAATCGCTGGAGGTGATTTGGCGGGTGTGAACCGCCGTGTTGCGGACGCGCACCCATGCGGCGATATCGTCCTTCGACACCGCCCCGCGGTTCACAAGCCCCATCATTCGATCTTTCGGCCGGACCATCTCGAGCCCGCCGAGCATGCCGCCGATCCGGTTGACCAGGCTTTCGGGATAGCTGCGCTCACCCAGCCATGCCGTTAGTTCCTTCCTTAGCGTTCCATAGTCGATGGTCTCAGACGGCGCTTCGGCCGGTATCAGGTTCGCAATCCCCTCGACCGCGACTGACAGGCCGACCTCCCAAGCTTCAAGCGAGTTTGCGCTTGCTTGACGCGCATGCGCCAAGTGCGCCGAGCAGGGATGCCACGCATCGGCGATCGGCGCCGCGAGCGCATATCGCAGGTAATGCTGCAACAGCGTGATGATCGGCGCCGTGTTGCCCGGGCTGCGGGTATTGAGGGGCGGGTACGGATTGATTCTGGACGGCCGGGTGCCCGTCGCGCGCAGCTCGGCGATCCGCTTTCCGTCACCCGCGCTGTCCGAGATGTCGACGTGCAGATCGAGGCCAAGCACGAACTGCAGCGCCTCCACTAGACGCATCTCAAGGGAAGCAGGCAGGCCCCCCTGAGAGCTCGCGGTGACGACGACAACCTCGTCTACACCGCGCTCAATTGTCAGAGCCAGCCGTTGGCCCTCGGAATAATCGATGTCATGTGCTCCGAACAACGCAGTCCAGTTCCGGTCCCGTTGGCCGAAGAATTCCAACCGCAACCGTGAAGCGGAATCCCGCCAGCCTAGCCGCCGAATGAAGCGACGTGGTGCGAGGGTCATGACACTGCCATCGGTCACGAAGGAGATCGATGACCCCAGAAGTGACGGGCTGGCTTCCCACTCGTGTCCGGCATGGTCGATCGCCGATGTCCGATAGTGGTCATCTTCGCCATACAGGCTTCCCGAGCTCGACCGCATCTGCCGATTGAACGCGGCGATTCCCATCTGTGGTGTCGTGGTCGCATAGCATTTGACTTCCAGCTTCCCGCTGGCGTCCTGTCTGAAGTATCCCGGCCCGGTATAGGTAACAGGCTCCGTTTCAGTGCATTGCGCGATCGTGATTGTCGCGAAATCGAGTTCGAGCTCTTTGCGTCGAAAAGATTCCGCGGCCTTCTCAAATTCCATGATCCCCCCTCGTTCGATCGAGCCCCGTTCAGATAGGCATCCGCCACGAAATCGTCCACACGGCGGGGATGCGAAGGCATTTCATCCTCGCACCTACCCGTGCTCGATGCTGTCGAGATATTCGAGATAGGCCACCGGGAGGCCATGATGTCGAGCACCGTCGCGGATGTGCTTCAGATACGCCGCGTTCGGCAGCGGCGGGGCTTCCTGGTCAACAGCAACATAGGTCATCATCTCCGTCGGCGCGTCATCGACACTGACGATGACTGGGACGCGGTTGTAGCTGTTGAGGCTTGCATCCCGATCGCTGCGGAATCCTTCACTTACGTCAAGAGCTGCAAGATCCTGCGGCGTTAGGTGAAACACCACGCCCCAGGTCTCTCGTCCGGCAACCGGCGCGACGGACGAGACGCCGCAATTCCGGTTCTTGGAGCGCCGTGGAAAGCACAGAGCATGATCGGCCAGGACACCGATGCCGACGAGTTCGGCGTCCGGGCACCGCTCCCGCATCTGCTCAGGATCCATGTTCGATCCATATGCGAAATAGAGCACTTGTTCCCTCCCGCCTGTTACCGACCAGACCCTTCTGCCAAGCCGCTTGAAGTCCGAGACGGACAACGCGCCGCGCTCGTTCCGGGCCTTCGAGCCAGGCTCGATCAGCCGCGCGACGACACCGGCAAAGGGGACTTCCCAAATCTCGACCGGGTCCAGCGTGGCGTTGTCGAGCAGTACGAGCATGACGATGTCGCAGGGGCCGTCCCGCTTGATCGTCCCTATCCGTTGACTGCTTTGTGCCCCGGGATCGTAAGCCCGCCCTTTGATCTGAATGCGCTGCGCTCCAGCGAGCGTATGGCGCAATGCGTCATAGCCGGCCGTCCTCGGCGGGACCAGTTTCAAACCCAGGAGCTCGGCGGCAACATATTCCGCCACCTCTCCCGTCACGCCCAACGGCTTGCCGGTGAGCCGGTAGTACTCTGCCGCGAGGGGCTTTACCGCGGCCAGGATTTCCTTGATGCGCGCGGGAACGTCGAGCTCGCTGCCCGCGAGGGCCTCGGGCGATGCTACGCCGTTGTGGTTCGTTGCTGGCTCGATATCCAACGCGCTCAAGCTCCCCTCCGGTGCGGAAGGTGCCGCTAGAGCCCCTTCCATGTGTATGTGCCCGCTTGATTGATCTTCTCGTTCTTCTCACCCGGCACGCCCCGCCAATGGTAATGAACCCAGGCATCGCCGTAGGGCCATTTCTTGATTTGGACGCGCTCGACGATGAGGAAGTGTCCTGCCTCCGCGCTCCATGAGCTCTTTACGACCTTGAGGGGTAGAACCTCGCCCTTCTCCCGCCAGAACTGGAAGATACTCTTCCAATCGGTGTCCGGCTCGGTATTCAGCCTCATCTCAGCTTCCCATGGAGCGGATCCCGCCTCCAGCGATACGCCCTGACCAACTCGCGGCCGTTCGTGCGGTCTCCATCTTGCGAAAATCAGGCCCTGAAAAACTGGTCGATCGTCGAGCCGTCGAGGCTACCACCCATCTCCGCCACCGGCCCGGCCTTTATCTCGAGGCGAGAGCTTGATGCGATGATGAAATCGACGATCACATGATCGCCGGCGGACGCGGCATCCACCGCCGAACGGATCACCTTGCGCAACACGCGCCCCAGTTCTGCCGACCGAACCGGGTGGCCGTCCTTGAGCAAGGGCACGCGAAGCGCGCATCTGACCTGGCGTTCACCGCTGCTGCGGATCAGCTCCCGCGTCGACCTCGCCTTCGCGAAGTCGGCGAGCGCCTGCACCAGTTCCTTGGCATGTCGTCCGCTCGGTGACGCGTCGACCTCGACGATTTCAGCGCTGGCAGTCTGGACCGTCATTTTACTCCTTACGACCCCGGCGATGATCGACGATTCAAAATCCGTATCGTTCGTCGGCCCAACGCAGGAGTACCTTCGCATCGTGGTCCGGCAAGCGCACCCGCGCTTCGCGTAAGCCCCGCGCGATTGCTTCGCCAACGTCCGGGTCCACCCCGTTGCCGTGCGTCATCACAAAGAACCAGGCGAAGGGGAGCCCCATTTCGCGGTCGATCGCCTCGATCCGATCCATCAGCACGTGGACGGAGAGTTCCCCGGCTTCCAGTTCTTCCTCCGGCAGACGGAGCGGGCGAGGGATGAATCCGATCTCGCGCTTTCCATCATGCTCGTAGTCTTTGATGTCGAGTGCCCAATGCTCGTACACCCGCGCGCCGTGTGCGCTCGATTCCTCCCAGTCCTGGAAGAAGCGCACTTCCCGCGGCACGAAATCGAACCAGTTGGGCTGCAGTTCGAGAAACGGTGTTCTTGCCCCGTCCGAGCCCACCCACACGCGTCCCTCCATCTCCGCACGGCGCGCCTCCCGCTTGTCGCGCTCGAGGCGCGCGCACCGTCCGAGGAACGTGCGCATATGCACGACGCTGCCGCCCGTGCGCTTCGTCAGCCGGTACAATGGCCCGGCGACGATCCTGTCGTCGGATATATCGTCGTGTGCGATCCATGGCGGATCGAGCAGCGCCTCTGCGCTCCAAGGCCGATGCGCAGGATTGACGATCGGACCCGCACACCACTCGACCTCACGCCCAAGCGAGATCTGCACATAGTCGGCCGCTCCCGAGCCGGTCCGGGCAAACGCATAGACACTGTTGCCGTGCCACTCCGAAATCTGGAGATCGGTGCCCTGTAACCGCGTCCAGAGCGCCGCGACATCGCCATTGCCCCTCGCGAGCTCCGCCTCCATCCACGGTCGATACTCCGCGATGCGCGTTCCGTCGGCCGCCAGCACCGAGCGCGTATCCCGCCAATACTGATCGTCGACGCTCGCCGCGGAAAACCCGAATCCAGGGAACGCCTCAGTGAGTGCCGCCGCCAATTCGGGCTCGCCAGCGCCGGCCGGCAGACGCGCGAGTACGGCCTCGACCGAGGCATGGTCAGGCAGTCTTGCAGAAGCTTTCCCGGAAATCTCAGCCATGCTGCCAACCTATCATTTCGCCTGCGCCCGGTTGAGCTCATCCTCAACTTGACGGACCGATTTCAAGATGTCGTCGAAGCTCGGCGGGGCGCCAAAGATCATCGCTGTGGTGTTGATGTAGTCGCGCGCGAGCGCCTCAATCATTCCGGGAACCGGAGCAATCGCGAGGCTGCCCGGCACCGCGGAGGCCAGGTCGTAGTCGGGGCGATCGAAGAACATGCGGGCGTGTCGCACGCAATCGGTACCAAGCCCGAGATCGGCGATCGCGGCCTTTCCGATGTCCGACTGCATTAGGCAGTGCAGGTCGTAGTAGTGCCGGGACACCCGCTGACCTTCCTGCCTAAGCTCGCCGCGCCGCTCGTACCATCGCCGCAAACCATGCGCGATCACCACCTTGTCCCAAAAGGTGCGGGTTGCCTCGATCGTGGTCACCTCGGGAACGACCAGGTCGATGCCCGCCGCTTCTTCGGCGACATACGGCGTAATCGTCAGGGGACCGTTTGGGTCGAGCGCCGATTTCGCTCCCGATTCGAGGCGGATCGCCGGTCGCACATAGGCGCCGTCTCGCGGTTCGACTTCGGGGTACCAGAGCAGCAGCGTCTGTCCATCCGGATCGGCCTCATCGACCTCGACGCGACCCGTCCCGTCGGTCACCTCGGCAAGCCGGTCCGCGAGAAACTCTCGCAGCGGTCCAGTGATGTAAGCCCGGCACGCATTGCGAATGGCATCGAGCCTCGCCCGGCGCTTCTTGTTCGATAGGGCCTCGAGCTCTTCCACCGAGGCGGGCTCCTCGAGGTCGTCGCGGAAGACGGTCACGTCGATGTCTTCCGAAAACCGCTGGATCAAGCCGTAGCCTTTGGAGAGTGATGTTCCACCCTTGAACAGCAGTCTGGGTTCACCCCCGGCGCGCTCGTGGTAGAGCGCGTTGAGGGTCCAGCAGACCCAGAAGTCTTTCTCCACATTGCCGACCGGCGCGCCGATCCGATTGGCGGTCGCCAGAAACAGATCGAGGCGGTCCTGTGCCGGCGCCGCGATGATCTGGCGATATGCCCCCGTGCTCATCGCTCCGCCTCGAGCGGAGCGACGCTCAGAAGGTCGCGCAGGAACTCCTGCATCCAGATGGGCACGGCGGACAGGCCCGCGCCGAGGTCCTCTCGGATCGCCTCGCCATGCTTGGGATCGGCGAGAAGCCGGCGTAGCGTCGCTTCGATCCGTTTGCGTTCGTCCGGCTTGGCGAGCATGTCCTGTAGCCAGTGCAATGCCTGCACGACACGCATTCCCGGCCGGTTCGCCCAATAGAGCCGGCTCGGCGCGGCATATTTGAAGTGAATTTCTTGACTGCCGAGCTTGATCGGTTTCAGCCGGGCATCGACCAGCACCTCGATCCGCGCCGGCACCGCCGTCGTGAGGCCGAGGTCGTTGGCGGCCGTCATGCCGTCGATGACGGTGCGCGCATTGTCGCGGCGCGTCACGGCGCGGATGACGGCGCGATAGTCAGGCACGGTGGCCCGGCCCGTCAGGCTGTTCGTGCGCGGTTTGTCGTAAAGACCCCGGTCGATCCTGCGCAACTCGCCGGCTGCTGCCAGGCGCTGCAGGCTCTTGTCGACGGCCGCACGGCCGCCGAGATCGGCGAAATCGCCCGGAGTCCAGACCTCGTCCGGTTTGGATTGGATACGCCCCAGGACGCGAGACTGTATGTCGGTATCGGGTGCCACTGTCGTCATGTCCGAAATATGCTACAGATTTCGGACAGAGACAAGAACCTGAGTCCGAAGAATGCTACAAACTTCGGACAAGGCCGACGCCATCTCGCTGACCAGAATTTCTATTCAAACTTTGGTCAGTCCGCTCATCAATCAGGCCCGATCGAGCCGGATTGACTCTTCTCGCGTTGAGAACAAAAATAGAACATACCAAAATTGGAGCCTGTTGCGACGGACATGGCCGCGTCCTCGACCCATTTCGTATTGTCCGAACTCCGGGAGCGCGTCGCGCGCCTGGAAGGCGGCGCAACGCGTCGGCGCGAGGTGCTGCCGTTCGGCATCCCTGAGATCGACAGGGTGCTGCCGGGAGGAGGGCTGGCGCTCGGCGCGCTGCATGAGGTCGCCGGCGGCGCCAATGGCGCGGTCGATGGCGCCGCGGCCGCCCTGTGGGCCGCCGGCGTCGCCGCCCGGACCCGCAGGCGCGTGCTGTGGTGCGTTACGCGCCAGGACCTCTTCGCGCCCTCGCTCGCCCAGGCCGGGCTGCCGCCCGGCCGCGTCATCTATGTCGAGGCCGGCGACGAGGCGGCGGTCCTCGCCTGCTTCGAGGAAGGTCTTCGGCATGGTGGCCTCGGCGCCGTCGTCGCCGAACTCGCACGTCTGCCGATGACCAGTTCGCGCCGCCTGCAGCTCGCGGCCGAGGCCTCCGGCACGCTCGGCATCGCTATTCGCCGGTGGCGGCGGCAGACCGAAGCCACCGATTTTGGACAACCGACTGCCGCGGTCAGCCGCTGGCGCGTCTCCGCGCTTTCCTCCCGACCGCTGCCGGTCCCAGGCGTCGGCCGCCCTCGCTGGCGGCTCGAACTGCTCCGCGTCAGGGCTGGGGAGAGCGCCGATTTTGAAGTGGAAGCCTGTGATGCGAAGGGTCGTCTCGCTCTATCTGCCGACATGGCCGACCGATCGGCTGCGCCGCAAACTCGGCGCATCGGCGCCGACGGCTGACACGCCGATCGTCCTGTTCGGCCGGCGGGGTCGCCGCCGCGAGGTGCTGGCGCTCGACGCGGCCGCGCGAAACGCGGGCCTGCGGATCGGCATGCCGGCGAGCAAGGCGCAGGTCCTCGTTCGCGGTCTCGTCAACCTCGAGCTCGATCCGGCCGACGACGCGGCCGCACTCGACCGCCTCGCTCTCTGGGCGCTGCGTTACGCGCCGATCGTCGCCGCCGATCCGCCGGATGGGCTCATCATCGACACCAGTGGCGCCGATCATCTGCATGGCGGCGAGACGGCGATGCTCATGAGCCTGGTCGACCGGATGGAAGCGTCCGGCATGGCCGCCCGGGCGGCGGTTGCCGATGCCTGGGGCACCGCCCATGCCGCCGCCCGGTTCGTGGCCCTCCCGATCGCCATCATCCCATCGGGGGAGGCCGAAGCCACGATGCGCGATCTGCCGATCCGCGCGCTGCGCCTGCCCGCGCCAATCGTCGAGGGGCTTCACGTCCTCGGCTTCGAGCGCATCGGCGACATTGAGGACACTCCAAAGGCGCCGCTGGCGCATCGCTTCGGCCCAGAGCTCATGCGCCGGCTCGAGCAGGCGATGGGCCGCGCGCCCGAGCCCTTCGAGCCCGTGCGCTCGCCGCAACTGATCGAGGTCCGGCGCGCCTTCAGCGAGCCGATCGGCGCCGCCGAGACGATCGCGCGCTACACCGCAAAGCTCGTCGACCAGCTTTGTGCCGCCCTCGAGCAGCAGGGGCTCGGCGCGCGGCGGCTCGATCTGCTGTTTCATCGCGTCGACAATCGCATTGAGGCGATCCGCGTCGGCACGGCGGCGCCGGTGCGTGATACCCGCCGCCTGACGCGGCTCCTCACCGACCGTATCGAAACCGTCGATCCCGGTTTCGGCATCGAGCTGATGACGCTGACCGCAACACTGGCCGAGCCGCTCCGCGACCGCCAGACCATCTCGTCGCTGGTCGAGCCGGAGGAGCCGGACATCTCCGACCTCATCGACGTCATCGCCAATCGCCTGGGTTCGAGTCGGCTCTATCGCTTCGCCCCGGTGGAGAGCGACGTGCCGGAACGCTCGATCAAACGCATCGCACCGAACGCGCCCGACGATGGCGCGAGCTGGCCCGGCGACTGGCCGCGGCCGTCGCGCCTGCTCTCCCCGCCCGAGCCGATCGACACAATGGCACTGCTCCCCGACAATCCGCCGGTGTGGTTCACTTGGCGCGGCATCGGGCGCCGCGTCGCCCGTGCCGACGGCCCCGAGCGCATTTTCGGCGAATGGTGGCTGCGCGAGGCCGAGACGACATCGGTGCGGGACTATTTTCGCGTCGAGGACGAAGGCGGCGAGCGCTTCTGGATCTATCGCGCCGGCGACGGCGAGGATCCGGCGACCGGCTCGCACAAATGGTTCCTGCACGGGATCTTCGCATGAGCGGACCGCGCTACGCCGAGCTGCAGGTCACCTCGCACTTCTCGTTTCTGCGCGGCGCAAGCTCTTGCGACGAGCTGTTCGCGCAGGCGGCGCTGCTCGGCATCGAGGCGCTCGCCGTCGTCGACCGCAACAGCCTCGCCGGCGTGGTCCGCGCGCACGAGGCGGCGAAGACGACCGGCGTCCGGCTCGTCGTCGGCTGCCGCCTCGACCTCGCCGACGGCACCTCGCTGCTCATCTATCCCAGGGACCGGCCAGCCTATGGCCGCCTCTGCCGGTTGTTGTCGCTTGGCAAGTCCCGCGGCGGAAAGGGGCTCTGCCATCTCGAATGGAGCGACGTCGTCGCCTATGGCGAGGGTCTGATCGTGGTGCTCGTGCCCGACGTCGCCGATGATATTTGCGCAATGCAGTTGCGCCGGTTGGGGGAAGCGTTCGGGAAAGATGCCTATCTGGCGCTGACCTTGCGCCGGCGTCCCAACGACCAGTTGCGCATCCACGAGCTCGCCAATCTGGCGACGCAGATGCGGGTGCCGAGCGTGGTGACGAACGATATTCTATTTCATCATCCCGAGCGTCGAGTGCTGCAGGACGTCGTCACCTGCATCCGGCACAACATCACCATCGACGATGCGGGCTTCCGGCGCGAGCGTCACGCCGATCGGCACCTGAAGCCGCCCGAAGAAATGCATCGGCTGTTCAGCCGCTATCCCGATGCTCTGGCGCGGACGGTCGCGATCGCCGAGCAATGCCGTTTCTCGCTCGACGAACTCGCCTATCAATACCCGGAAGAAAAGACCATGCCAGGGCTGACGGCCCAGCAGGCGCTTGAAAAGCTCACCTGGGAAGGGGCGACGCGGCGCTATCCCGAAGGCGTGCCGGATAAGGTGGTCGGCCTCCTCAAGCACGAGCTCGGCCTGATCGAGACGCTGCGCTACGCGCCGTACTTCCTGACCGTGAACGCCATCGTGGCATTCGCGCGGTCCAAGGACATCCTGTGCCAGGGCCGGGGATCAGCCGCCAACTCGGCGGTCTGCTATGTGCTCGGCATCACCAGCATCGATCCCGATCGCAACAATCTGCTGTTCGAGCGCTTCGTCAGCCAGGAGCGCAAGGAGCCGCCCGACATCGATGTCGACTTCGAGCATGAGCGGCGCGAGATCGTCATGCAGTGGGTCTACGAGACCTATGGCCGCGATCACAGCGCGCTGTGCTCGACCGTGGTGCGCTATCACACCAAGGGCGCCGTCAGGGACATCGGCAAGGCGCTCGGCCTGCCCGAAGACGTCACCAAGCTGCTCTCCTCGCAGGTGTGGGGTCACGGCGAGGGCATCGACGAGACCCGCGCCCGCGAGCTCAATCTCAACCTCGCCGATCGGCGCCTGACCCTAACGCTCGAGCTGGCGCGGCAACTCGAAGGCACGCCGCGGCACCTATCGCAACATCCGGGTGGATTCGTCCTCACCCACGACCGGCTCGACGAGCTGGTGCCGATCGAGCCCGCGCGCATGGTCGATCGCCAGGTCATCGAATGGGACAAGGACGATATCGACATCCTGAAATTCATGAAGGTGGATGTCTTGGCTTTGGGGATGCTCACCGCGATGAAGCGGAGCTTCGACCTCCTGGCCGAGCACAAGGGCGTCACCCTCGACCTCGCCACCATCCCCGCCGAGGATCCGGCGACCTATGCGATGATCCGCAAGGCCGACACCATCGGGGTCTTCCAGATCGAGAGCCGGGCGCAGATGTCGATGCTCCCCCGCATTAAGCCGCGCACCTTCTACGACCTCGTCGTCGAGGTCGCGATCGTGCGGCCCGGCCCGATCCAGGGCGACATGGTGCATCCCTATCTGCGCCGGCGGGAGGGCAGGGAGCCGGTCGACTTCCCGACCCCCGAGCTCGAGCGCGTGCTCGGCAAGACGTTGGGTGTACCGTTGTTCCAGGAGCAGGCCATGCAGGTGGCCATGGTCTGCGCCGGCTTCTCCGCCGGCGAAGCGGATCAGTTGCGTCGGGCCATGGCGACGTTCAAGCACACCGGCGGAGTCAGCAAGTTCAAGGAAAAACTGATCGGGGGCATGATCGCCAACGGCTATACGGCGGATTTCGCGGCCAACACGTTCAAGCAGCTCGAGGGTTTTGGCAGCTACGGCTTTCCCGAGTCGCACGCTGCCAGCTTTGCGCTGATCGCCTATGCCTCGTCGTGGATGAAGTGCCACCATCCCGATGTCTTCTGTGCGGCGCTGCTCAACTCGCAGCCGATGGGCTTCTACCTGCCGGCGCAGATCGTGCGCGACGCGGTCGGTCACGGTGTCGAGATCCGTCCTGTCTGCATCAATATGAGCCGCTGGGATTGCACGCTCGAGCCCGTGGGCGAGGACGGCCGTTTCGCGGTGCGCCTCGGCATGCGCCTGGTGAAGGGTTTGGCCAATGACGATGCCGCCGTCATCATCGCGGCACGCGGGGACGAACCTTTTGCATCCGCAGACGATCTCTGGCACCGCGCCGGCGTGCCGGCCGCCTCGCTGGTGCAGCTCGCCGAGGCCGACGCTTTCCGTCCGTCACTCGGCTTGGCGCGCCGGGAGGCGCTCTGGTCGCTCAAGGGGCTGCATGACGACCCGCTGCCACTGTTTGCCGCCGCCTCTGAGCGCGAGCGGCGCACCATCGTGGAGCGTGTCGAGCCCCGCGTCTCGTTGCGGCCCATGATGGTCGGCCGCGAGGTGGTCGAGGATTATGCCCATGTCGGCCTGACCCTGCGCGAGCATCCGGTGGCGTTCCTGCGCGCCAGTCTCGCCCGCCGCCGTATCGTCACGTGCGCAGAGGCCATGGCCGCGCGTGACGGGCGTTGGCTCGAGGCTGCCGGCCTCGTCCTCGTCCGGCAGCGGCCCGGCTCGGCCAAGGGCGTGATGTTCGTCACCATGGAGGACGAAACCGGCGCCGCCAACATCGTCGTTAGGGTAAAAGTGTTCGAGAAATTTCGGCGCACCATGCTGTTGGCCTCGATGCTCGCGGTGCGTGGGCGCATCCAGCGGGAGGGCGACGTCGTCCACCTCGTCGCCAATACCGTCACCGATCTCTCGGCCGAGCTCGCCAGCGTGGGCAATCGCGATTCCGCCTTTCCATTGCCGCACGGCCGAGGGGACGAGGCCCATCACGGCGGTCCTGGGATCGACCCGCGCAGCCTGCCGAAAGGCTTCCGGCCGCGCGACATGGTCGATCCCACGTTGAGGATCGAACCGATCAGGGTAAAGACGCGCGACTTCAGATGAACTAGACAGGCGCTCGCGAAGAGTCGGCGGCAGTGCCGCCACAGTATTGCTGGAGGTTAGCGTGGCCATCACAGCCAAGGACGTTGAGGAGCTACATGCCTACGCCGAGGGCGTCATGGGTCGGGCCGAGCACCATGCCGGCCAGGTAAAAGGCATCGCGCTCGCCATCCTTGGCGGCATCATCTGGCGCGGCGAACCCGATTCCATAAGGATCCGTAGCTTCGCGGGCAGCCCGGCCAACATGCTGTGGGCCAGGATCCCCGCCAATACCTATGTGTTCGCCTACAACCACGACAGCGAGAAGATCGAGATCAGGGACCGCACGCAGACCGGCGCCGTGCTGCACAGTTTCGACAACAGCACGCCCGTCGCCGACATCGAGTCCGCCTTCAGGGCATTGTGACGATGCTGGCCGCGCGCGCGCAGCTCGACTTCATCAACAGTCTCGTCGCCCGGTTTCAGCGGCGGGACAGCGTGATGCAACCGCTCATCGTGTTCCAGTCGCAGTACATCGCCATCATAGCGCTGCTCAGGTCGGTCGGCCATGTCTTCGAAAAGGTCGACTGCGACACTTCCGAGCGCGAGGTATGGGGCAATAGAAAATGGGCAGAATGGAAACGCGTGCCGATCTTTCGGAGCTTCATTGAGCCCAGACGCAACGACCTGCTCAAGGAGTTCAAGGGCGGTCTTGAGTTCCGCGATAGTGGCTTCAGCACGCCGGCAATCGTCGCCGACCCGTCGATGCCTGGTATGACGTCAATCGTGACGACCCTGGAAGCGGCAGAGCTCCGCGACGCGAATGGCCGTCTCATTCTGCCGCAGGTTCACGAAGCGGTCGCGTTCTGGGATCGCTGTCTGGCTGAGGCCGAGGCTGCTTTCGGCGAAGACCGTCGTTCGGCGAGCTAGAGCGGGAGAGCGGTGGGGGCCATGCCAGAGAAGCAGACTGATCAGCCGCCATCGTTGCAGCAGCGGCTCGGCGCCATCGAGAAGCTCGAGGCCGAGCTGGTGGAGAAGGCCCACGCCATCCTGCCCAAGGGCGCCATCAACATCGTCGACTTCTTCATCCTGGGCGCCACACAGCGCACGCTCTCCCAGTCGACCGCCTTCCGTACCCTGATCGAGACACGGAACTTCCCGTCCGCGACGGTCCTCCTCCGCACCCAGATCGACACCGCGATGCGCATCAATGGCCTGAGGATGATGGCCAATCTCGAAACGGACGTGCAACGCATCTTCAAGGGCGAGCGTACCTTCGATCGGCTGATGTCCAATCCCGCCGCCGGCGGCGGCAAGCCTGAGCGTCTCACCGACGCCTTTCTGAAGAAGAAGCTCGCCGAGGATCATCCCTGGATCGAGCCGCTTTACGAGCAGACCTCTGACTTCGTCCATCTCAGCTTCCGCCACCTCTTTACGGCCATCACGGAAACCGACGCCGCAACGCAGATAGCGACCATGGCGATCAGTGGCACCGATCCCAAGCAGGACGAGAGCGTCTACTACGAGGTCTGCGATGCCTTCTTCCGTGTTTCGCGCCTTACCTCGATGACGATCCTCGGCGTGTTGATGGCGAGGCATCAGCCCGACAAGGTCAAGGCGAGCGCGGCCGCCGCAGCGAGCGGCGGGGCGGAATGACCGGTTCGCAGCGCATCCTCATCGACCTCGATCGCCCGCAGCACTGGCCGGCCGATCTCGTTGACGTGCTCGAGACCCACCACGGCGCGCTGCGCTCCCGCGAAGTCGGACCGCTGAGCGATCGCTTCGATGCGGCGATCTACGCCATCGTCGACGCCCTAGCGCCCTACAGCGTTGCAGGCTGGCACTGCACGCGACTGGCCGCACACGAAATCGAGGACATTCGGAGCCGAGGCATGGCTCTCCTCGATGTGGATCTCGTTTCCCGGCGCGTCGAGGCCGCGATCCACCACGGCCTCATCTCGGTCGAACACGGTGAACGTCTAAAGACCGCCAACCAGGCCGGCGAACGCTATCGCGCTGGCATGCTCTGGTTCTTCTTTTTTCCGCCGGCAATCGCCGGCGAAGGCGGCATCGGTGACCTCCTTCGCTACTGGGGCGGCGAGGCCGTCTACAATTCCCATGACCGGCACCCCGAGATGGGCACGGTGATTGCCGGCGTCGGCCGCCCGGCTATCGTAGAAGCAGAAATTCCCGTCGCTTGGTGTGGCGGCGATCGCGGCCTGCGCTTGGCCATGAATATCGGTCAGCGTTTCGTCGTCGCGCGCGGAATACGCAGTCCGAATACGTTGCATGTCGAGGACAACATCAAGCGGCCGCTCCCACCCGAGCTGATCCGCCAAGTGCATGTCTTCCCGGCAGCGGAATTCCTGAGGCTCTCGGGCTGCGCGAGCTGGTCGTCGCCGTTTTAGTCGGAGCCTGGCCGCACCGTTTCAGCCGCCAGCGTTCCGGCCGGCAATGGTCGCAGCAGCTCTGTCTGCGGCTTGGTGAGATAGAGCCAAGCCGCCCAATCCCGTGGCCGCAGCACGACCACCTGCCGGTTGTGGTAGGGCTCGATGTCGGGACCCGGAGACGTCGTCAGCATGGTGAAGCTCACCGGGTGATTTCCCTGCGTTTCGCGCCACAGCCCGGCAATGGCAAGGAACGGCGATCCCGCCAACGTGAAGCGATGTTTGGTTTTGGGATATCTGGTGCCCGTGAACTCGAAGAAGCCGGAGGCCACGATCAGGCTGCGTTTGCTGTTGGAGAAAGTGCGACCGTCCGAACGGTAATTGAATAGCGGGCCGCGCTTGGGTTGATCGGGCGGAGCCCGAAATTCATCTGCGTCAATTCGATCTCATTGTCGTTGGCAGTGGCCCGCATCACCGGCCCTATATCGTTGATACGGATGTCGTCTGCCAGCGGCAGATCGAGTTCGGTCTGCTGTGTCGGAATGCCGAGCTCAAGCTCCTGCATCATTTTCAAATACTCGACCCATTTCACATGCTGTTCGTAGGCATTACACATGCCTTGATGATAGCCTCACTTCGAAGCTCTGGCGAGGTTGGCGTCCTCCTGCGGAGCCGGGCTGTCGGCAGAGCCGAAGCCCGTTCGGGTCTTCGTCCTGCGGGCATCCATCCTGACGCGGGTACGGGGACGTCCGGCGAAAGAAGGTGGGCGCAGGCCATGAACGACGTCGCTGGTCTTGTCGGCTTCGTGTCGACCGAGCCCGTCGGGGAGCGGAATCGCGAGCCCGAGCCCGATTTTTCCATTGCTAAACGCTGGGAACGGCGACGTAGCCCGTGGCGCGCATCAGCCACTTGGCGCTATCTTATCGACACCCGCCAGCGTGCTGAACCCGAGCGCGCGCTCGAAAGTCGGCGTTGCACGCCTCTATGCCACCCAACGCGATGCCGGCGTCCCTCTTCCGTACGCCGAGTTCAACGTCCGTGTTTTGGCTAGATCCCCAGTTTGTCGCGACCTCAGGCTTGGCAGCATAAGCGTTTTGCTCTTGGTGGGTGTGCCACCAAGTTTCTCACCACCGTTGAACCTCCGTATCCCAGCGGTGCGCAAGCCCCGCAATGGCAGATCCGCCAGCTTCATCGCGACGGCTTACCTCGCGAGATGGGCGACCATCTCTCGGCTCGCTTCCCGTGCCACTCGACCGGCCCCGATGATCGTCGCCGATGCGGCACCGGTCCAGTTCCCGTATCCCATGAGCCATAAGCCCGGGACCGCGGTGGATTGCTGACCGCTCGTTGCGACCCTACCGTCGTCTCCGACGATTCCGAGCGCTTCGAGATGAGAGAGTGCCGCTTTGAAACCCGAGCACCAGATGACAGCATCGACCCGAGATGTGCGGCCATCCGACCATTGCACGCCGCCTTCTGTGAATCTTTCGAACGGACGCACCGCATGCAGGACCCCTCTGTCGCGCGCGGCGCGTACGGGAGGAACCATGACGATGTCTCCGAGACCGCCATGAGGAGCGGTGTCCTTGCCGAGGATGCGCGCCGAGGCGCGCTGAAACAGGACACGCCCGTCGACGTCGTCGGGCAGGAAGATGGGCTCCCGGATTGTGACCCACTGCGCCGATGCCACCTGCGTTACCTCGGAGAAAATCTGCGCGCCGGAGTTCCCGCCGCCGACTACGAGGACGCTCTTCTCGCGAAACCGGTCCGGATTGCGGTAATGTGCGGAGTGAAGCTGTTCGCCCCGGAAATCCGCCAGTCCTGGATAGTCGGGAATGAACGGTGCTGACCAGGTCCCGGTAGCGCTCACGACTACCTTCGAGCGATAGCGACGGTCGTCCGTTCCGATGACGAACCCATCACCTGCATTCACGACCGATCGGACCGGCACCGGCCGCACGACGGGAAGAGAGTATCGTGCCTCGTAGCGCGCCAGATAGTAGATGACGTCATCTCTCGACGGGTATTCCGGGTCGGAGCGACCGGGCATCTGCCAGCCCGGGAGGGAACTGTAGGCTGCCGGCGAGAAGAGCCGCAGCGAGTCCCAGCCGTGTCTCCATGCGCCACCAGGACCTTGGCCGTCGTCGAGGATTAAGAAGTCGATACCGGCGCGCTTCAGGTAGTAGGCCGTGGCGAGTCCCGCCTGCCCGCCACCGATGATGATTAGCTGATGATCCGTCATTGGTGTCCTATCTGTTCCGTCGACCTGTCGTTGAACTGTAACAATGTCTCCCTAGTACCGGTTCAGGTATCAACCGGGAGATTTTTCCAAGATGCGTCACCTTCTCGCTGCCGTCGCGCTCGTCGCGCTCACAGTTCCGGCTCTTGCCGAATTCAAGCTAGACAACCGCTACACCGACGCCGACGGCGATTTGATCGCCGACATTCCGACCGACGCTTCGCAGCTGGTCGATCCCTCGACGCTGATCTTCGCCTATACGCCTGTCGAGGATCCCGCGGTCTACGCTGAGGCATGGACGGATTTCCTGACCCACGCGGAAGCCGTCACCGGCAAGAAGGTGCAATTCTTCCCCATCGACAGCAATGCCGCCCAGATCGAAGCCATGCGCGCCGGGCGCCTGCACATCGCAGGCTTCAACACCGGGTCGAACCCGCTCGCCGTCGCCTGCGCCGGCTTCCGGCCCTTTGCCATGATGGCGGCCAAGGACGGCTCCTTCGGCTACGAGATGGAGATCATCACCCATCCCGGTTCGGGCATCGAAAAGGTCGAGGACATCAAGGGCAAGACGATGGCCTTCACGGCCGAAACGTCCAACTCGGGATTCAAGGCACCTTCCGCCCTCCTAAAATCGGAGTTCGGCATGGAAGCGGGCACCGACTTCACGCCCGCCTTCTCAGGAAAGCATGACAACTCGGTCCTCGGCGTCGCCAACAAGGACTATCCGGCGGCGGCGATCGCCAATTCGATCAAGACGCGCATGATCGAGCGCGAGGTCGTCAAGGCCGACCAGTTGGTGGTGCTCTACACGTCGCAGACCTTTCCTACGACAGGCTATGGCGTGGCGCACAACCTGACGCCGGAACTGCAGGAGAAGATCAAGGAAGCCTTCTTTACCTTCAATTGGGAGGGCAGCTCGCTCGCCGAGGAGTTCTCGAAGTCCGGCGAAGAGCAGTTCATCCCGATCACCTTCAAGGACAACTGGTCGGTGATCCGCCAGATCGACGAGGCGACCGGCGTTTCCTACGCCTGCCAGTAGATTTCCCTGCCTGAACGGGGTGCGGCCGTCGATTGCGATCGGGTTCGCACCCGTATCCTTTGAGGTCTCTCTGTCCATGCTGGAAATTCGCGACCTGACCAAGACCTACAAGACGGGCGACAAGGCGCTCAACAATGTCAGCCTGTCGGTTCCCAAGGGGCAGGTCGTCGGCCTGATCGGACCGTCCGGCGCCGGCAAGTCCACCCTGATCCGCTGCATCAACCGTCTCGTTGAACCTACATCCGGCGCGATCACTCTTTCGGGCCGGCCGCTGACCGGAATCGGCGCTGGTGAGCTGCGTGCCATGCGCCGCAAGATCGGCATGATCTTTCAGGAATTCGCGCTGGTCGAACGGCTGACCGTCATGGAAAACGTCCTTTCGGGTCGCCTCGGCTATGTCGGCTTCTGGCGCAGCTATCTGCGCCGCTTTCCGGCTGAGGATATCCAGCGCGCGTATCGTCTTCTCGACCGGGTGGGTCTGATGGATCAGGCGGACAAACGCGCCGACGCCCTTTCAGGCGGCCAGCGCCAGCGTGTCGGCATCGCCCGGGCGCTGGCCCAGGAACCGGAGCTGATGCTGGTCGACGAGCCGACAGCAAGTCTCGACCCGAAGACGAGCCGCCAGATCATGCGTCTCTTGATCGAGATCTGCGGCGAGCGCGGGCTCCCAGCGATCGTGAACATTCACGACGTGCCGCTGGCCCAGCAATTCATGCAGCGGATCGTCGGTCTGCGCGCCGGTCGGATCGTCTTTGACGGGACCCCGGCGGAACTGACCGAAGCCGTGCTGACCAAAATCTACGGGGCAGAGGACTGGGCGGCCATGCGCAAGGGCACCGAGGAAGACAAAGCCGCGGACGCCGATACCTTGCGCGAGATGCTGCGGCTCGGCGCATGAGCGAACGCGACTATCCCCTCACCTGGAAACGACCGCCGCAGATCCTGACGCATCGCGGCTGGCGGTGGGGGCTCCAGATCGGGTTCGCGATCTGGCTCGTTCTCGCGCTGTCGACGCTCGATCCGAACTGGACGCGCATCGCCGATGGCTGGGAGCGGGGCATGCGCTTCGTCTACGGCTTCATCCAGCCCAATTTCTCGTCACGCTGGCGCGACATTTCCAACGGGCTCGTCGAGAGCCTGACCATGACGCTGACATCGACGGTGGCAGGCATCGTCATCTCGGTGCCGATCGGCATCGGCGCCGCCCGCAACGTCGGCCCCGCCTGGATCTACTACATCTGCCGCAGCATCATCGCGATGAGCCGCGCGCTGCAGGAAATCATCGTCGCGATCTTCTTCGTCGCCATGTTTGGCTTCGGTCCCTTCGCGGGCTTTCTCACCCTGACCTTCGCGACGATCGGCTTTCTGTCCAAGCTTCTCGCCGAAGACATCGAGGACATCGACGAGGCCCAGGCCGAAGCGATCCGTGCGACGGGCGCGAGCTGGTGGCAGGTGATCGGCTACGCCATCCAGCCGCAGGTCATGCCACGGCTGATCGGCCTGTCGCTCTATCGCCTCGACATCAATTTCCGCGAAAGCGCGGTCATCGGCATCGTCGGCGCGGGCGGCATCGGCGCCACGCTCAACACGGCGATCGATCGCTACGAATATGACAGCGCAGGCGCCATCCTACTGATCATCATCCTTCTGGTGATGATCGCGGAATACGGCTCCAGCTACCTGCGAAGGTTCCTGCAATGAGCGAACGCAGCTTCCCCGCCGAATGGCGCAGGCGGACGCCGCGCCAGAGCCTTGCGATCTGGACGCTCTGGTTCGGTCTCGTCGCGCTGACCGTCTGGTGCTGGCAGGTCATGAACGAGAACACGATCTGGGCCTTCGTCGCCGACGCGCCGCGCCAGGCCGCCGACATCGGGTCGCGCATGATGCCGCCGCGCTGGTCCTACTTGCCGGAGCTGCTCTGGCCGCTGTGGGACACGATCAACATAGCCACGCTCGGCACGATCCTCGGTGTGATCCTTGCCGTGCCAGTCGCCTTCCTGGCGGCGCGTAACACCACGCCGTCACTCCTGTTCCTGCGACCCGCCGCGCTTTTCCTCATCGTTGCCTCGCGCTCGATCAACTCGCTGATCTGGGCGCTCCTGCTGGTGGCGATCATGGGGCCGGGCCTTCTCGCCGGCGTGATCGCCATCGGGCTGCGGTCGATCGGCTTCATCGGGAAGCTGCTTTACGAGGCCATCGAGGAGGTCGACGCCGCCGCGGTTGAGGCGGTGACGGCGACCGGCGCCAGCCGCGCCCAGATCCTCGAATACGGGATCGTGCCGCAGGTCCTCCCGGCCTTCTGGGGCATCACGGTGTTCCGATGGGACATCAACATCCGTGAGAGCGCGATACTTGGCCTCGTCGGCGCGGGCGGTCTCGGCCTCAAGCTGCAAGGCTCGCTCAACGTACTGGCGTGGCCGCAGGTGACGATGATCATGCTCGTCATCCTCGCAACCGTCGTCCTTTCCGAGTGGGTCTCGGCGAACGTTCGCTCCGCAATCATCTGAACGAGAGTTGCAAATGCGGCGAGACATGGAATGGGAGCCCTTCAGCCGCGAGGGATGAACAGACGCGTGGATGACACGAAAGTCCTTGGCGAGTACTTCGAGCAAATCAGATCGAGCGGGCCATGGTGCAATCGGCTTTATCAGACTCGAACCCCCAGCCTCGTCATCTTTTCCCACAGCGTAGAGCGGCCGATGCCGAGCAGTTCGGCGGCCTTGATGACCTGACCGTCAGTTTGTTCGAGCGCCCGCTCGATCTGCCGGCGCTCTGCAGCGTCGCGGATTTCGGCCAGCGGGAGGAAACCTGGTCTGGCCTGGGTCCCGCTACGATCCGGGAAAAGATCGCCAGGCATGATCCATTCCGACGCGGTTAACGCCACGGCGCGGTCAACGCGGTTGCGCAGTTCGCGCGCGTTGCCGGGCCATGGATGCGCCAAGGCTGCTTCCTCTGTCAGAGCGCTGAATCCACGGATGCGGGCGTCGGAGCGCGCGGCGGCATTTTCAAGGAAGCGGTCGAGCAGCCAAACAATGTCCTCCGGCCGCTGCCTGAGCGGCGGGATGTCGACCGGAAGCACGGCGAGCCGGAAGTAGAGATCCTCGCGGAAGCCTAACGCCTGCCCAGGTGCCAAGGCACGGTGCGTAGCAGCGACGATCCGGGCGCGGAAAGGGACGGCTGTTTCGCCGCCGAGGCGCGTGAAGGATTCGCTCTCAATCAGCCGCAGCAGCTTGGCCTGAAGTGCTGCCGGCATGTCGCCGATCTCGTCGAGGAAAAGCGTGCCGCCTCTGGCGCGTTCGGCATAGCCAAGATGGCGCTGGTGAGCGCCGGTGAAGGCGCCCTTCTCATGACCGAAGAGTTCGCTTTCGAGCAGGTCGGCCGGGATCGCGGCGCAGTTTACCGCGACGAAGGGCTGCTCCGCTCGCGCCGAGACCTGATGCAGGAGCCGCGCCGCGACCTCCTTGCCGGATCCGGTCTCACCCGTGATCAGCACCGGCAGGTTATGTGCGGCGTACCGATGGATGAGGTCTTCCGCGTGCTGGATCGCCGGCGACAGGCCCAACACGTATTCCTTCAGCCGCATGCCGGCGCGCGTGCTGCGGCGGCCGGTGGCGATCCGCTTCAGGAAATCATCCATCGCGAAGGGCTTGGTCATGAAGTCGACCGCACCGGAGCGCATCAGGCGGACGGCCTGGTCGATCTCGGCGAAACCCGTGACGAACAGGAAGGGCGGAGCGTTCGGCTGCCGGGCCATTTCCTCGAACACCGCCTCGCCGGACATGTCCGGCAGTCGTATGTCGCAGATCACGAGGTCGAGAGAGCCGGCGACGCGGCCCAGTCCTGCCACAGCCTCGCTCCCGGTCTGCCACCAGGTCACGTCCCAGCCTTCGAGCTCCAGCCGCTGGACGATTGAACCGCCCATGACGGGATCGTCTTCGACCAGCCCAACGCTGGCGCGCTCAGGCAGCATGGCTGCGTTCATTCCGTGTTTCCTCCGGGATCGGAAGGACTAGGGTCACGACCGACCCTCCCGATGGTCCTGCTTCGACGTCGACCTTTCCGCCGCAGGCATCGACCATGCGGCGCACCATCCAGAGCCCCAGCCCTCGTCCGGTGCGCACGGCCGGCCCGGGATCTTCGTCACTCAGCATGGCGATCGAATCTTTGGGCATGCCCGGACCTTCGTCGGATACCGAAATCGTCAGCTGGTCCGCCGTCCGCTCGACGCGCAGACCGACCGCGCCTGCCTCCGGCGTCGCGGCGCTGGCGTTGAGCAGCAGATTCAGGACCGCCTGCCGCACCGGGCCGCCTGGGATCGTCGCGGCGACCTCGGCCGGCCAGTCGACCTGCCAGTCCAGTCTCTGTCGGCGTCGGCGCAACTCCGGCTTCATCAGAACACGAACGTCTTCAAGATCGTCGGCGCTCAGAGGGCGGGCGGATCGTTCGGGTCTATAGGTCGCGAGCGCCGCTTCGACTACCTCGCGGATACCGTTCAGCCCGCGTTCGATCAGGCTGATCGAAGTATCGCGCACGCCCGGCGTCCGCCCGTGCGTCTTCAGCGTATCGATCGCGTTGAACAGCCCGCCGAGCGGATTGTTGATCTCGTGCGCCATGCCGGAGGCGAGCCGCCCGAGGCTCGCCAGCTTCTCCTCCTCGGCCAACTGCATGGCGAAATTGGCGCGCTCCCGTTCGGCATGGACCAGCGCGTTATAGCCATTGAAGAGGCTCGCGACCTCGCCACCTCGCGACGGAAACTCGCGCGACGAAATCGGCTCCGCGACCCCGTTGGCGGCGGCGCGCATGTGATCCTCCAACACCCGCATCGGCTCGATCATGCGACGGACCAGCAGGAAGCCGCCGAGCGAAAAGATCGCTGCGAGGATGCCGTTGGTGACGAGCAGGGTCGCCAGGATCTCTCGGCGCTCGGCGAAGATGTGCGAGGCGTCGAAAGCGGTGTGGATCGCACCGATCTTCTGGCCCTGATAGACGAGATCGCGGAAGGCAAAGCCCGTGTCCGCTTCGCGGTCGAAGGTCACCGTGCGTGCGCCGTAGCGCGACGCATAGGCTTCCGGAAGCTCCGAGAAGGAAGGGATTCGGGTCGGGTCCGTGGCCGCCAGGACTTTTCCATCGGCGCCGGTGACGACCGCCTCGATCGGCGACAGCGCCTGATAGGATCGCTGTGACCGATCGAGCGCGTCAAAGACCTCCCACACGTCGCCACGAAGGACGGCCGGCAGGACGGCAGCCGTCAGTCCGTCGAGATAGCTTCCGGCAAGACCGTCGATGAAGGATTCCTGCGTGCGCGACAGGCGGTCGAGCACGCGCTCCGAGATCACCGCGCTGATCGCCACCATTAAAAGTGCTACCAGGATCGGCACGCGGTACGAGACCGGAATGGCGCGGAGGCGAGCAAAGAACCTCATCCGAAGCGCCTCACCGTATCGACCTTGGCGGCGATCGTGTCGAAGAGCGCCGGCTCGGTGGCGACGAAGCCGTCGAGACGCAGCAGCGCCAGAACCTTGCGGCCATCCTCGTGCCGGTCCATCGCAGTCAGGGCATCCTTGAGGCGGGTGATCCGCTGGTCGCCGGCGAGGGCCCTCGGCGAGGCGACGGGCGGAAAGCCGAGCCATTCGGACCGGCGCACGATCCGCGTCTGGTTGACGAGGTCCGGCTCCATCTCGCGCATCACGTCCCAGACATAGCCGTCGACGCTGCCGGACTGGGCAAGCCCCGACGCGACTGCGCGGATCACGTTGCGATGGCCGTAGGTGTAGAAGGTGCGGGCGAAGAAGCCTTCCGGCTTCAGTCCGTTCTCGGCCAGAAGCGCGCGGGTCACCAGGAACCCGGAATTGGAATCCGGGTCGGAGAAGGCGTGGATGTCGCCTTTCAATTCCTCCCACCGCTCGGTCGGCCGGTCGGCGGCAGCGATCAGGTAGGACTGGTAGAGCGGTTTGCCATGCCATGACGGCGTCGCGACGAGATCGAGCTCCGACTTGAACTGGACATAGGGGTAGCCGCAGATCCATGCCGCATGGAGCTGGCCTGCGACGAGGAGAGCTGTAATTTCCTGGTAGGTCCGCCGGCTGACCAGTTCGACCGGCTCGCCGATCGCTTCGGTGAGAAAGGCGCGCAGAAGCGCCAGAAGTTCGAGGTCGTTGGACAGGAAGACCGGAGTCAGGCCGAACTTGAACCCTTCCTGAGCGGAGGCCCGGCCGGGCGCAAGCGCGAATGAAAGCGCGGCGCCGCCGCAGAACGCAAGCGCCGAACGGCGGTCGAGTACCTGGCTCGTGGCTGGGTAGCGTAAGGTCAAGGTCGAAATTCCTCCCTGCCGGACAGACTAGCGCCCCGGGGGATCAAAATCGACCGGAATCCTGCGTTTGAAGCTTCGTCCGGGTTTCCGGACCAACGGCAGCGCAGCATGTCCGGAAATCCGGACGCGACGAATTCGCGTCTGCCGCAAGACCCTGGAATTCCAAAGATTGGCCCGCTGCCGGCGACTGGCACCGTCCTTGCAAAACCGCTCGCGTACCCAGTCGCGAACCAGGGAGGATGGAATGGATCGCTGCAACAAATTGGTCGATGTCGGCCGCCGACAGTTTCTGCGCGGCGGCGCGCTCGCCGCTGCCGCCACCGCCACGTCGGTCGCTCTTCCGGCCGCGCCGGCCAGGGCCCAGGTGGCGCGCGCGCGTCTCGACTATCCGTCGAACCGACTCGGCAACGTGGCCGACCTCAAGCCGAACGAGCCGTTCGACGTCACCTATCCGGACGAGAACGCCCCTGGCGTGCTCCTGAAGCTCGGCACATCGGTCGAAGGCGGCGCCGGACCCGACGGCGACATCGTCGGCTTCTCGACCATCTGTCCGCACAAGGGCTTTCCGCTCAACTACGTCGCGGCCGACCGGACGCTGAACTGCCCCGGCCACTATTCCCGCTTCGACTGCGAAGCCGGCGGACAGCAGATCTGGGGCCAGGCCACGCAGAACCTGCCGCAATACGCGCTGAGGGTGGACGAGAAGGGCGACATCTACGCCGAGGGCGTGGACGAGCTTCTCTACGGCCGCCTGTCGAACGTGCTCTGAGGGAGGGAACCATGGCCTACAAGCGACACATCGACCGCCTGCCGATCATTCCGGCGGATGCGAAGAAGCACAATGTCACCTGCCACTACTGCATCGTCGGCTGCGGCTACCATGCCTACACATGGCCGGTGAACAGGCAGGGCGGCACCGACGCCGCCGCCAATGCCTTTGGCGTCAATCTCGCCGAACAGCAGCCGGCCGATACCGAGGCCTGGTACGCGCCGTCGATGTACAACATCGTCAGGCAGGACGGGAAGGACGTCCATCTGGTCATCAAGCCGGACCACGCCTGCGTGGTGAACTCCGGCCTCGGCTCGGTGCGCGGTGCCCGCATGGCCGAGAACCGCCGGTCCGACAAGACCGGCACGCAGCAGCAGCGGCTGACCGAGCCGATGGTCTGGCGCTACGGCACCTGGCAGCCGACGAGCTGGAACGACGCGCTCGATCTGGTCGCGCGCGTCACCGCCCGGGTCATCGACAAGGACGACGAGAACGATCTGTTCGTTTCGATGTTCGACCACGGCGGCTCGGCTGGCGGCTACGAGAACACCTGGGGCACGGGAAAGCTCTATTTCGGCTCGATGAAGGTCAAGAACTGCCGCATTCATAACCGGCCGGCCTACAATTCCGAGGTCCACTCGACCCGCGACATGGGCGTCGACGAACTGAACTATGCCTATGAAGACTACACGCTGACCGACACGATCATGCTGGTAGGCACCAACCCGCTCGAATGCCAGACCAATTTGTTCCTGAACCACATGGTGCCGGGCATCAGGAACGGCGCAAAGGTGATCATCGTCGATCCGCGCCGCACCGTGACTGCCAATGCCTGTGAGGTGGAAGCCGGTGCGGAGAACGTGCTGCACCTGGCGATCAAGACCGGCACGGACTTGGCGCTGTTCAACACACTCTTCACCTACATCGCCGATCAGGGTTGGGTGGACAAGGACTTCATCGCCGCCTCGACGCTCTCGGGCGACGTCGCGGTGCCGCAGGACGAAGCGCATCCGGCGGCGCTCGGCTCCTTCGAGATGGCGCGGGCGAAGTGCAAGATGTCGCTCGCCGAGGGCGCGTCGATCACGGGGCTGTCTGAGGCCGACATCGTCAAGGCGGCGGAATGGATCGCCATGCCGAAGGAGGATGGCTCGCGCCGCAAATGCGCCACGGGCTACGAGAAGGGCATCATCTGGGGCAACGACAACTATCGCGTCATCGGCGCGCTGGTGAACATCGGCCTGGCGACCGGCAATATCGGCCGCGAGGGCGGTGGTGTGTGCCGCCTCGGCGGCCACCAGGAAGGCTACTTCCGCCCCTCCGACGCGCATGTCGGGCGGCCCGCGCCCTATATCGACCAGCTGATCATCGCCGGCCGCGGCAAGGTGCATCACATCTGGGCCAACGACCACTACAAGACGACGCTCAACGCGACCGAGTTCAAGCGCGAATACAACCGCCGGACCAATATGGTGAAGGATGCCATGGACGCCCATGCGGGCGCGACGCGGGAAGAACTCGTCGAGGCCATCGTCGGCGCGATCAACGCGGGCGGGCTGTTCTCGGTCAACGTGGACATCATCCACAGCCAGATCGGCCAGGCCGCGCACGTCATCCTGCCGGCGGTGGAGTCCGGCGAGATGAACCTGACCTCCATGAACGGCGAGCGCCGCATGCGCCTCGTCGAGAAATACATGGACGGCCCAGGCAACGCCAAGCCCGACTGCCTGATCGCGGCGGGGCTTGCCCAGAACCTCGAACGTGTGCTGCGCGAGGATGGCCGCGAGGCCTATGCCGACCAGTTCAAGGGCTACGACTGGAAGACCGAGGAAGACGCTTTCATGGACGGCTATCACTCCGGCAATCCGGAAGTGACCTACGACCGGCTGCGCGCCATGGGCAACAACGGCGTGCAGGAACCCGTCGTCGGCTTCGAGAACGGGCAACTGGTCGGCACCAAGCGCCTTTACACCGACGGAAAGTTTACCCGTCATGGGCGAGAGGATGGCAAGGCGCTGTTCTGCGGCGGCGAATGGCGCGGCATGCAGGCGCCCGGCAAGGCCTACCAGAGGGACAATTACGAGTTCCTCATCAACAACGGCCGCGCCAACATCATCTGGCAGAACTGGTTCCTCGATCAGAGGAACGACTTCGTCACCGACCGCTACCCGACCTCCTATATCGAGATCAATCCGGAGGACATGGCGGAACTGGGCGTCAAGGCCGGGGACCTGGTCGAGGTATTCAACGATGTCGGCGCGACCCAGGCGCTCGCCTACCCCACGCCGACCGCGCGGCGGAAGGAGACCTTCATGGTGTTCGGCGCGCCAACCGGCGCACAGGGCAACATCGTCAATGCCGGCACGAACGAGCTGATCCTGCCGAACTACAAGCACACTTGGGCCAATATCCGGAAGATATCGGATGCGCCGGCCTCGGCGGCGGATCTCTCGTTCAAGTCCCTGGAGTACAGCGCGGGCTGACCGCCGCGAACCTCGCGCCGCCGGGCTGCACCAGCCCGGCGGCGCCTTCAGCATCAGACCGGAGTACATCGTGACATCATCGACCATGAAAGCCGTGGCGTCGGCAGCTTTTGTCCTCGTCGCATCCATGGCCCACGCCCAGGACATCGAAGCCGGCAAGGCCGCCTTCAGGAAGTGCGTCGCCTGCCATGCCATCGACACGACCACCAACAAGGTCGGCCCGCATCTCGGCGACGTGATCGGCCGAACGGCCGGCACCGTCGAAGGATACAACTACTCGAAGGCCATGAAGGAAGCGGGCGCTGCCGGTCTCGTCTGGGACGAAACCCATCTGACCGAATATCTTGTCGCGCCGAAGGCAAAGGTTCCCGGCACAAAGATGGCCTTCGCGGGCATCAAGAAGCCGGAGGAACTGGCCAATCTCGTCGCCTACCTGAAGACCCTGCCGGAGTGACCATGACATCGTCCGCCCCTGCTCTTCCGGATCATTGCGACGCCGGCGCGACAGGGGCGGTCATCCCCGTCGATATCGCCGCGGCAAAAGCGACCGCCACGGCGTCTCCGGTGGCGGAGACAGAAACGCTGGACTTGCTTACCGCGATCGGACGCGTGACGGCAACGGATGTGGTCGCGAGCCTGAACCTGCCGCCGTTCAACGCCTCCGCGATGGACGGGTACGCGGTCAAGGCGGACAGCGTCACTGGACAAGGTCCGTGGCGTCTCAAGGTGACGGGCCGCATCGCAGCGGGCGATGCTCCCAAGCAATCCTCTCAAGGCTCGGTCCGCATCCTAACCGGGGCGCCGGTCCCGCAAGGATTCGACACCGTCGTCATGCAGGAGAAATGCCGCCTCGACGGCGATGCGATCGTCATCGACCAAAGGCCGCGTACGGGCCAGAACGTGCGGATCGCGGGAGAGGACGTGCGTCGCGGTGAATCCCTTCTGGACTCAGGAGACACCCTGAAACCTCAGCATCTCGCGCTTCTTGCCGGTCAGGGCATGGCCGGGATCGAGGTTCGTCGCAAGGTCCGCATAGGGCTCATCTCGACGGGTACCGAACTGCGTGAGCCGGGTCAGTCACTTCATCCCGGTCAGATCTTCAACTCGAACCGCGTGATGCTGCGCGCCAGTCTCGACGCGTTTCGTTGGGCCGAGGTGCTCGACTTCGGAATCGTGCCCGATACGCGCGAGGCCATCGCCGCGGCCCTGGCCGAGGCGGCCACGCGATGCGACGCGATCATCACCACGGGCGGCGTATCGGCCGGGGAGGAAGACCATGTCACCTGGGCCGTAGGCTCCGGCGGCGGCATGCTCGACGTCATGAAGGTCGCCATGCGACCCGGAAAACCGGTGAAAGTGGGGAAGCTCGGCGCCGCCCTGTTTCTCGGCCTTCCCGGCAATCCCAATGCCACACTCGTCACCTTCCGCATGATCGCGCTTCCGGCGCTCCGCAAGCTGGCAGGCCTGTCGATCACGGCGCCTACCTGGACGCAGGCGGTTGCCGATTTCACCTATGAAAAGCGTCCCGACCGTACGGAGTTCGTGCCGGTGCGCCTCGCCGCCGCAGGGGCGGATGGATTGCCGCGCCTCGCCGTGCTTGGCCGCGGCTCCTCCGCCAGCCTGCGGGCTATCTCGCAGGCCGACGGGATTGCGCTGTTGCCACCGGGGGTGGATCTGGTTTCTCCGGGATATTTGATCCGGATTGAGTTGCTCAACGTCGTGTGAGCGATCCCTTCTAGTTTCCATTATCCACAACTCGATCTAGCGACTCACTTGGATACTTAGAAATGTCATGAGACTGTTACACAGCCCAGCTAGGCAACTCCCGTCGCCATGAGGCGTCGATACCGAATTCCGACAGGAGTAGGCTCATGAAAAAATTCTTCCTCACGGCTTCGGCGGCTTCGATCGCCTTGGCCGCCTCAATCGCCCATTCATCCGCTCAGGATGTCCCGACCGTCCTGGTTGACGGTTCCTCCACCGTGTTTCCGATTTCCGAAGCTATGGCAGAGGAGTTCCAGAACGAGCAGGCCGGCGCGATCCGCGTGACCGTGGGTTCCTCGGGCACCGGCGGCGGCTTCAAGAAGTTCTGTCGCGGCGAAACGGATGTGACGGGCGCCTCTCGGCCGATCACCAACGAGGAAAAGGAACTCTGCGCACAGAACAACGTCGAATTCATCGAGATGCCGATCGCGATCGACGCGCTGGCGAACATCATTCATCCGTCGAACGAGTTCGCTTCGTGCATGACGGTCGAGCAACTGAAGATGCTGTGGGAGCCGGAAGCTCAGGGCAAGATCACGAAGTGGAACCAGCTTGACCCGTCCTGGCCGGACGCGACCATCGGCTTGTTCGGCGCCGGCACCGACTCGGGTACCTACGACTATTTCACCTTCGCGATCACCGGGAAGGAACATTCCAGCCGAGGTGACTACACGGCCACCGAGGATGACAACATCACCATTCAGGGCGTGAGCGGCGACGAGAACGCGATCGGCTACCTCGGCCTCGCCTACCTCACCGAAAACGCCGACAAGGTGAAGGCGGTCGGCGTCAAGCAGGAAAACGGCGAATGCGTGCTGCCGTCGGTGGAAACGGCAGTCGACGCGAGCTACCAGCCTCTGACCCGGCCGATCTTCTGGTACATTTCCAAGGGCGCGGCGGACACTAAGCCGCATGTCGACAAGTTCGTGGAGTTCGCCTTTACCCCGGAAACGCAGCAGGCGCTGGTGGGTGAAGTTGGTTACGTGCCGCTGCCTGCCGAGGCCGCGAACAAGGCGCTGGACAAGTTCGAGAAGCGGACGCTCGGCAGTGCTTTCGATGGCGGTTCCAAGCTTGGAGTAACCATCGACGAACTGGTCAGCGCTGCAGGCAGCAACTGAGTTCGATGCGGCCGCGGCGGGCTGCCGCCGCGGCCGCTCCCCATATCCAGGAAAAATCATGCTCCCCGCCGTCGCCCAAGAAAGCAAGTTTCGGCCGACCGAGACCTATCTCGCGCGCAGGCGCATCATCGCGAGGCTGATGAGCTTCCTGCTGTTCATGGCAGCCGCCGCCTCAGTCCTGGTCACAACCGGCATCGTCTATGTTCTTGTAAGTGAGTCCTGGAACTTTTTTCGGCAGGTGTCCCTGCTGGAGTTCCTGACCGATACTCAATGGACGCCCGTGTTCGCCGAGCCGCGGTTCGGGATCCTTCCTCTTCTGACAGCGACCCTTTGGGCAGCCGGCATCGCGCTGCTGATCGGGATACCGCTGGGCACTGCGCTTGCGATTTATCTGAGCGAGTATGCACCGTCCAAGGTTCGCGAAATCGTCAAACCCCTCCTCGAATTGATCGAGGCCGTGCCTACGGTCGTTTTCGGTTATTTCGCTCTGCTGTTCCTGACGCCGCTCTTCCGAATGTTCATTCCCGGATTGACGGGTTTCAATTTGCTCGTTCCCGGCATCGTCCTCGGGATCATGATCCTGCCTTATGTTGTCTCGGTGAGCGAAGATGCGATGCGGGCCGTGCCGTCGTCTCTGCGCGAAGGTGCCTATGCTCTTGGAATGACGCGAATCCAGACTTCGGTTCGCGTGATTATCCCTGCCGCCTTCTCAGGTATCACTGCAGCCTATGTGCTCGGCATGTCACGTGCGGTCGGCGAAACGATGGTCCTGGCGATAGCCGCCGGACAGAACCCCAATCTGACGGGCGATCCGCGCGAGGGTGCTGCGACCATCACCGCCTACATCGTTCAGATGGCGATGGGAGACCTTCCCCAAGGCTCGCTCGCCTATGAATCAATATTCGCAGTGGGCCTCGCGCTGTTCGTCCTCACGCTCTTTTTCAACCTGGTCGGCTTCTTCCTGCGCCGCCGCTTCCGCGAGGTCTACTGATGGCCGCCGTCGATTTTGAACATCGAGTCGCCTTCAATCCTATGTCCGAGGCCGAAGCGAGCCGTGTGATCGGCGTCGCGAAGCGCCGCGACTTCCTTTTCGCGATACTGGGCGTGTTCGTCCTGGTTCTGTCGATGGGAATGCTGACGGCGCTTATCGTCGACCTACTTGTCGATGGATTGGCGCGCATCGATTACGATTTCCTGACGAGCTTCCCGTCCCGCCGGCCGGCACAGGCAGGGATCCTGTCGGCCTGGGTGGGCACATCCCTCGTCATGCTGACGACTGCACTCATTGCGATTCCTCTTGGCATCATGGCTGGAATCTATCTTGAGGAGTACGCCCCCAGGAACTGGGTGACCGACATCATCGAGATCAACGTCAGCAACCTCGCTGGCGTGCCGTCCATCATCTACGGCCTGCTGGCGCTAGGCCTCTTCGTCTACACGCTGGGGCTCGGCCGCACCGTGCTGACCGCGGGTCTGGTGCTCGCACTCTTGATCCTCCCCGTCGTCATAGTAGCCACCCGAGAGGCCGTTCGCAGCATCCCGCTAATCATCCGCGAGGGAGCCTACGGCATGGGTGCGGACAAGTGGCAGGTGATCTGGCACTACATTCTTCCGGCCGCGCGCCCGGGAATCCTAACTGGCGCGATTGTCGGACTGTCGCGCGCGATCGGTGAGACCGCGCCCGTTCTGACGATCGGCGCACTCACCTTCATCGCCTTCCTGCCGCCATCCCCAGTTCAGCCTGAGTTTCCATTCCTGAACTTCGACTGGTTGACCTCGCCATTTACGGTGATGCCGATCCAGATGTTCAACTGGATCTCGCGCCCGCAGGAAGCCTTCCATATCAACGCCGCTGCGACCGGGCTTGTGCTCATCGCGATGACACTGACCATGAACGCCGTCGCGATCTGGATCCGTTATCGCCTGAGAAGCCAGGCGCGGTCGTGAGCCGACGCCCTCTCCGGAGTCCCAGATGCCCGAGGCAATCATGAACCAAGAAACCTACCGACAAAGCGAGTTCGCTCGTGCGTCTGATCCGAGTGTTGCAGCGGGCAGTCGCCCTAATGCCATATCGGATACGCTCAAGGCAGACGTTCGCGGCCTTTCCTTCTGGTATGATCAGTTCCAGGCCCTCAAGAACATCGACCTGCCAATTGCCGAAAAGAAGGTAACCGCCCTAATCGGCGCTTCCGGCTGCGGCAAAAGCACCCTGCTTCGATGCTTCAACCGGATGCATGATCTTTATCCGGGCAACCGATACGATGGCGAGATTGTGCTCCTGCCGGAAAATCAGAACATCGTCGACAAGGGCATCGACCCAATCAGGGTTCGTCTCAAAGCCGGGATGGTCTTTCAAAAGCCGAATCCCTTCCCGAAGTCGATTTTCGAGAATGTGGCCTCGGGGCTTCGGGTCAGAGGAATTCGGGACCGGGCGGTTATCGCGGGCCGGGTCGAGGAAGTGCTGCGCGAGGCTGCGCTGTGGGACGAAGTGAAGGATCGACTCGATCAGTCCGCCTACGCGTTGTCAGGAGGTCAGCAACAGCGCCTTTGCATCGCGCGCACGCTTGCGCCGGAGCCTGAGCTAATCCTGCTCGACGAACCAACCTCTGCGCTCGACCCCATTGCTACGGCGAAGATCGAAGAACTCATTGAAAAGCTGCGCGACCACTATGCAATCGTCATCGTCACGCACTCGATGCAGCAGGCGGCGCGGATTTCAGCCTACTGCGCGTTCATGCATCTGGGCCAGCTCGTCGAGTTCGGCACCAACGAAACGATCTTCACCAGCCCGAAGGAGAAGCGCACCCAGGATTACATCACCGGACGGTTCGGCTGACGAGCGAGGGTGGAGAACCGCTATGAGCGAGCACATCGTAACGTCCTTCGATCAAGACCTAGAGCGCATCGATAAGCTGATCCGCGACATGGGAGAACTTGGCGCCGAGATGGTCGCGGACGCGACACGCGCTCTACTGTCTTCCGACGAACCTCTGGCACAGCGGATCGTCTCGGAGGACGTCATTATGGACGCACGCCAGCGGGAGCTTGACGACGCGGCGATTGCGTTGATCGCCAAGCGTCAGCCCATGGCACAAGACCTCAGGACAGTAATCGGCGCCATCCGGATTGCAGCCGACCTAGAGCGTATTGGCGATCTAGCGAAAAACGTCGCAAAACGCGTCCCTTCGGCCGGCGGCTCCACGATTCCCAAGCCGCTTTCCGGATCGCTTCAAACGATGTCGGAGTTGGTGCTGGCTCAGGTCCGGCGTGCGATTGCCATGTATGCCTCCCGCGACGCCGAAGGTCTCGTGAGCCTCCGCGAGGACGATGAAAGGATCGACATCCAATACACGTCGCTCTTCCGAGAGCTGCTTACCTACATGATGGAAGATCCCCGCAACATCACATCATGCACGCATTTGATCTTCTGCGCAAAGAATCTCGAGCGGATCGGGGACCATGTCACGAACATTGCCGAGAACGGGTACTACACCCTGACAGGTCAACAGCTTCCCGCTACTCGCCCCAAAGCGGATGAGACTGCAGCAGCTCAGGGGTGAGGGTATCATGATCGCGCCCCGCATAATGGTGGTCGAAGACGAGGAGCCGCTGAGCGTGCTTCTTCGTTACAATTTAGAAGCTGAGGGCTACCAGGTAGAGACCCTTTCGAGGGGTGACGAGGCTGAGCTTCGTCTGCAAGAAGCCGTTCCCGACCTACTGGTTCTAGACTGGATGGTACCCGCCGTCTCGGGAATCGAACTCTGCCGCCGACTGAGAATGCGTCCAGAAACGCAGAGGCTACCGATCGTGATGCTTACCGCACGGGGTGAAGAAGGAGACCGCGTCAGAGGCCTATCCGTCGGGGCGGACGACTATGTCGTAAAGCCGTTCTCGACGCCTGAACTTCTCGCCCGGATCCGAGCCGTGCTGCGTCGTGCTAACCCGTCCGTGCTGTCTCATGTACTGACGGTGGGAGAGCTTCTCCTCGACCGTGAACAGCATCAGGTGTTCAGGAAGGGCCGGGGCGTCCGGCTTGGCCCGACTGAATACCGCCTGCTCGAGTTCATGATGCTCGCCCCCGGCAGGGTCTTTTCTCGGGAGCAATTGCTTGATGGCGTCTGGGGCAACGGCGTCTATGTCGACGAGCGGACGGTTGACGTTCACATCGGCAGGCTTCGCAAGGCAATCAATACGGGGCGATGCCTGGACATGGTCAGGACGGTTCGAGGCGCAGGCTATGCGATCGGAGAGATGGCTGGACGGTAGGGGTTTACATCCTAGCCCCAGCGCACTAAATCATCTATAAATCGACGAGTATGGATATATGCAAAAGAAGCACGCGTTAGCAGCACTGGCGGCCCTCGGGCAGGAAACCCGTCTCGATGTGTTCCGTCTTCTTGTTCAAGCCGGTTCGGAAGGCATCCCGGCCGGCGAGATCGCCGCGCGGGTTGGCGCGGTGCAAAATACTACCTCTTCCCACCTGAAAGTTCTGATGCATGCCGGACTCATCCGGCCTGAACGGGATGGGCGCGTGGTGCGCTACGTCGCCGATATGACCGGCTTCAGGGACCTGCTCGCCTACCTGATGGAGGACTGCTGCAACGGATCGCCGGAACTCTGCCGCCCCGTCATAAACGCCATCGCCTGCGACTGTTAGGAACGACCGATATGTCCGAGAAGCTCTACAACGTTCTCTTTCTGTGCACGGGAAACTCCGCCCGCTCCATTTTGGCTGAAGCGATCCTTCGTCAGCTTGGGGCAGGCCGTTTCCAGGCCTACTCCGCCGGGTCTCAACCTAAAGGCGAGGTCCATCCCTTTGCGCTGGAACTGCTGAGCAACCTGACGCATGACACAGCATTCGCGCGCTCGAAGAGCTGGGACGAGTTTGCCGGCCGCGATGCGCCGAAGATGGATTTCGTCTTCACCGTCTGCGACAACGCCGCCAATGAATCCTGTCCGGTGTGGCCCGGCCAGCCGATGACGGCGCATTGGGGCGTGCCGGATCCCGCGGCAGCCGAGGGCACCGACGCCGAGAAGCATCTCGCTTTCGCAGAAGCCTATCGCCAGCTCTCGAACCGCCTCTCCGCTTTCCTGTCGCTGCCACTCGCTTCGATCGACCGGATGTCGCTGCAGACGAAGCTCCGCGAGATCGGGCAGACCCGGCCCATGGCCGGCTGAAGGATTTCAACATGACCGACACGACATACGAAGCGGGCCATGAGCCGCCACCGGCAATCGGCTTCTTCGAAAAATACCTCACCGTCTGGGTGGCGCTCTGCATCATCGCTGGGATCGCTCTCGGCTACCTGATGCCGAGCTTCGTCGGAATTGTCGCCCAGGCTGAGGTAGCGCGGGTCAACTTGCCCGTCGCAGTGCTGATCTGGCTGATGATCGTGCCCATGCTGCTCAAGGTCGATTTCGCCTCTATGGCGAAGGTCGGCACCTACTGGCGCGGCATTGGCGTGACGCTGTTCGTTAACTGGGCGATCAAGCCGTTCTCCATGGCGCTGCTGGGTTGGCTGTTCATCGGCTGGCTGTTCCGGCCATATCTACCGTCTGACCAGATCGACTCGTATATCGCGGGGCTCATCATCCTCGCCGCCGCGCCCTGCACGGCCATGGTGTTCGTCTGGTCGGCACTGATGAAGGGCGAGCCGAACTTCACGCTGTCGCAGGTTGCACTCAATGACGCGATCATGGTGGTCGCCTTCGCGCCTATCGTCGGTCTGCTACTCGGCCTGTCGGCCATTACCGTGCCGTGGGACACGCTGCTGCTCTCGGTCGTGCTCTATATCGTATTGCCAGTTATCGTCGCGCAGGTGGTGCGCACACGGCTACTTGCAACCGGGGGGCAGGCAGCGCTCGACCGCTTGCTCGCCAGGATCCAGCCGCTTTCGCTCGTGGCGCTGCTCGCCACACTCGTCCTTCTCTTCGCGTTCCAAGGCGAACAGATCATCGCGCAGCCGACGGTCATAGCCCTGCTTGCCGTTCCGATCCTGTTCCAAGTCTACCTGAATTCAGGATTGGCCTACTTGCTCAACCGCATTTCGGGCGAGCGCCACTGCGTGGCAGGCCCATCGGCCCTGATCGGCGCCTCGAACTTCTTCGAGCTAGCCGTCGCTGCGGCCATCGCCCTGTTCGGCCTGAAATCCGGTGCGGCGCTGGCGACCGTGGTCGGTGTGCTGGTCGAGGTGCCGGTCATGCTGTCTGTCGTCTGGATCGTGAACCGTTCCAAGGGCTGGTATGAGCGTGGGTCGCGTGTTCAGGAAACGCGCTGACCGCACATGAGGACGGGGCCTGCCAATTCTCACGCAATCGGCCTGAACCAGGTGGTCGACGATCCCATGGTAGCAGGGGTCGCTGGCGCTGCGGCTCTGCTGATCGCTTTTGCGCTTTTCTCAGTAAGTTCCTGGCTCATTGCCGCGTTCGGCGGCAGTGCGGCCTACGCGACCGCCTGCCTGCTTATTGCGTCCTGTCCTGCGAACCCAAAGAGCCACGACCAGTCTCGTCGCATCCCTGAAAACTGGCTGCGACACGCAGCAGCTTTCGGTGTCGTCTTTTCAGCCGTTTTGTTGGCAAGCCAGATGTCCGATGCGCCCAGGGCGTTCTTTTGCGTTGGCGCGGTTCCTTGGTCTCCGACGATCTTCGCCGTGGGTGCGTTCGTCCTTGCGATCATGGCCGCCCTGAATCGCAGGCAAGGTAAATCGGGGTTCGTCCACGTTATCTGGATAGGGGTCGCTTGGATCGCCCCTTGGTACGGTTTCTTCAGCGTAGCCACCGTGACTGGGGCAGGATTGGCCCTCGGCTGCGAAGATCGAGCCGCAAGCGACTACGCCCTTCTCGCTGTCTTCGGGACAGCTGCTTCGGTTGCAGGAACATGGTTTGGCCGGTGGCTTGGCGACGGGCTTCCCACCCAACCGATCAACCCCTACGAGGACCTTTGATCAGCATGACCATCACCATCTACCACAATCCCGACTGCGGCACGTCCCGCAACACGCTCGCCATGATCCGGCAGTCCGGCGAGGAGCCGGAGGTGATCGAGTACCTGATGACGCCGCCGTCGCGTGAGCGTCTCGTTGAGTTGATTGCGGCGATGGCGCTCACTCCGCGCGAACTTTTAAGGGAGAAGGGTACGCCCTATGCCGAGCTCGGACTCGGCGATCCGAAATGGAGCGACGACGAGCTGATCGACTTCATGATGGCGCACCCGATTCTGATCAATCGGCCGATCGTCGTCACGCCGCTCGGCACAAAGTTGTGCCGTCCATCGGAGGCTGTGCTCGACATCCTGCCGAACCCCGACATCGGTCCCTTCACCAAGGACGATGGCGAGGTGGTGATCGACACGGATGGCCGACGCGTCAAATGACGTCGGCCAGCTGCGTCATTCGCTGCTACCTGTTGGTCGTTTCGTCCCCGTCAATCGTACGAGTTCGAAGACGGAAACCAGGATTACGGCGGCGCCCGCCCACTGGATCGGTGTCAGCCGCTCGCCAAGAAACAGGAAGGCAAAGGTCACGCCGAATACGGGAATCACGTTGAAGTAGGTACCCGCTACCGCCGCCGGAACGGACCTGAGCGCTGCGACGTAAAGCCAGTAGGCGGCGGCGTAATAGAGAAGGCCGGACAGGGCCGCAACCGCCGCGAGGTCGAGCGGAACATCAGCTACATCCGCCGGACTGCCGTATGACGTACCGGAGAGCAGCAGGGCGACAGCCCATGCCAGTCCCGCCGTCTGCTGGACCGCCACGATGTACAGGGAGTCGATGCTCTCGCTCAGCTTGCGGGAAAACACCGTATAGAACGCGCAGCACAAAACACCGGAGAGCAGGAGTAGGATGCCTGTCGGGTGGTTACCTTGGAAGCCGCCCAGCGCATCTGCCACGAGCGAGACGCCGAAGATGCCCGCTCCTATCACCACCAAGAGCCGTGGCGTGACCGGCTCCCGCAGGAAGATCGCGGCAAGGCTCAGGATCATCAAGGGTTCAGCGGCCCAAAGCAGTGTCGAGACGCTGGCGGAGATGTGGGCCAGACCCATCAGGCTTAGCGTGTAGGAGATGCCGGGATTGAGGAGCCCGAGCAGAGCGAGCGGCGGGATCAGCGACCTCGAAGCGGCACGGCGATTTGAGAGGCAAAATGCCAACCACAGAGCTGTCGCGCTTGGAGCAAGCTGCAGTACCAGCAGCGCCACAGGCGGGATCGAAGCGAGAAGAGCCTTGCTTAGGACGGTCGCGCCGCCCCAGAGGGCGCAGGCGAGGATGAGCAAGGCGGCAGGAGGCAGTCGCAGGAATGTGCGCATGAGGAAAAACTCCAGAAGGGATTACGTGCGGGATAAAGCGAGTCAGCCGTGGCGGCTGTCGCACCCGTCCGCGTCGCAGCGGTCGTAACCGGGTCTTCTGGGAGGTCGGGACATGGCCCTCATGCACCTTCGAGACGCAGCAAGCCTAACATCCGGTGGTCTCTGGTAAAAGGAATTTCGAGAAAAGCCGAAATATTCTTGACGCCAGTCAACCAGCCATCCATATTTCTAACGAAATAGAAATATTCACATGCAGCAGATATCCAGCAAGGACGACATGGCGGAAGCACTAGACCCGATCCCCACATGCCCCAATCTCGATGGGACACAGTTCCAGTCGATCGATCCGATAGCGCTGTTCGACGCGCCGCGGTCGTTGCATCCCGCACGAATCCTGATGCTGTACGGCTCGCTTCGCGAGCGGTCGTACTCGCGGCTGGCGACCGAGGAAGCGGCGCGCATCCTGCGCAGGCTGGGCGCCGAGGTTCGCATCTTCAACCCCGCAGGATTGCCGTTGCCGGATTCGGCTCCTGCGGACCACCCGAAAGTCAAGGAGCTGCGGGAGCTGTCGACATGGTCGGAAGGCCAAGTCTGGTGTTCGCCGGAACGACATGGTTCGATGACTGGCATCATGAAGGCGCAGATCGACTGGCTGCCCCTGTCGCTTGGTGGCGTGCGGCCGACGCAGGGGCGGACGCTGGCGGTGATGCAGGTCAGCGGCGGCTCGCAGAGTTTCAACGCCGTCAACCAGCTTCGCGTGCTGGGTCGATGGATGCGCATGGTCACCATCCCCAACCAGTCCTCGGTCGCCAAGGCGTTCAGCGAGTTCGACGCGGATGGGCGGATGAAGCCGTCGCCCTACTACAACCGCATCGTCGACGTGATGGAAGAACTGATGAAGTTCACATTGCTCCTGCGCGACCGGTCGGACTACCTGACCGACCGCTATTCCGAGCGCGTCGAAAGTGCGGAGGAAGTGTCGAAGCGGGTGAAGCAGAAGTCGATCTGACGCGTCGTTCAACAAAGCTTATTTCGAAGGTGATGGAAATTTGTTTGACCGATCGGAGATCGGAAGTTTAGGGTGATCACATGAAGATCGAACAGGCAGCCACCCAACTCGAGGCGCTCGGGAACGCCACCCGGCTGAATATCTATCGCATCCTCGTGCGTGCGGGCGCTGAAGGACTGGCCGTCGGAAGCATCCAGGAGAAGCTTGGCATTCCGGCCTCCACCTTGTCGCATCACTGCAAACGGCTGGTCGATACCGGGCTGGTGAGCCAGGAGCGGCAGGCCACGACGCTCATCTGCCGCGCAGAGTATCCGGCGATGCAGGCTCTGATCGGGTATCTCGCCGACGAGTGCTGCGCGGACGGAAGCTGCCCGCCGGACCAGGTGCGACGTGTAGCCATGGAGCGGGCATAGCGCCCTTTTTTTTATTATCTATTTCGAATATTCGGGAAGGATCGAATGATGAATAGCGCCACGAGAGAATTGCCCGTCGCAGTGATAGGCGCCGGTCCGGTGGGCCTCGCGGCCGCCGCACGTCTTGTTGAAAGCGGCCTGCGCCCCATCCTTCTCGAAAAAGGCGCCCGCGTCGGCGCGGCAATCCTCGAATGGGACCAGGTCCGCGTTTTTTCTCCGTGGGATTACAATGTAGATGCAGCCGCGCGGGTCCTGCTGGCCGAAGATGGCGTCGCTGTGCCTTCTGGCGAATACCTGCCCACAGGCGAGGAGATCGTGACGCAGTACCTGGAGCCGCTTTCCCAGGTGCCGCCGATCGCGGCGGGGCTCCGTCTCGGCGCGGAAGTGACGGGCATTACACGCGAGGGACACGACCTGATGTCGAACGACGGACGCGCCGACGCACCGTTTGTGGTGCGATACCGCGATGCCGAGGGCGAACAGCGCCTGCTCGCCAGCGCCGTCATCGACGCGTCAGGAACCTGGTCGTGTCCCAACCCGATCGGGGCGGACGGGTTGGCCGTCCCGGGTGAAGCCGAGGCTTCGGAGCTGATCGCCTACGGCATTCCCGATGTCGACGGCGTTGAGCGTGACACCTATGCGGACAAGCGCACGCTGGTTCTCGGCAGCGGGCACTCCGCCATCAACGTAGCGCTGGCACTACTCGACCTGCAGGAGAAGGCACCGGCCACGCGGGTGGAGTGGGCGCTCCGGCGCGACCGTACCGAGCGCCTTCTCGGCGGCGGTCTGAACGACCAGTTGCCGGGGCGCGGTGCGCTCGGACTTGCGGCAAAGCAGGCGATCGACGAAGGCAGGCTGAACATGCTGGCTCCGTTCGTCGTCGAACGTGTGGGACCCATCGGTGACGGCCTTCGGGTCGAGGCCATGCTCGGGGGCCGAAAAGTCATCAAGGATGTCGACCGCATCGTCGTCGCGACAGGATTCCGTCCGGATTTTTCATTTCTGCGCGAGCTGCGCCTGGGCCTGGATCCCGCCGTCGAGGCGACGCCGGCGCTCGCGCCGCTGATCGACCCCAATTTTCATTCCTGCGGCACCGTCCCTCCGCATGGCGTCGATGAACTGACTCATCCGGAACCGGGCTTCTTCGTTGTCGGCTCCAAGTCCTACGGTCGCGCGCCAACCTTCCTGATGGCGACAGGCTACGAGCAGGTCCGCTCCGTCGTCGCCGAGATTTCCGGCGACCCCGTCGCAGCCCGCCAGATACACCTCGTGCTTCCCGAGACCGGCGTCTGCAGCGCGCCGTCCGAAATCACCTCCACATCGTGCTGCGGCGGTCCCGCTCCGGCGACTGTCGCTGCATGCTGCGCGGACGACGCGGCAGCCAAGGCAAACGGCGAGGCCGGATGCGGCTGCACTTCGACGACGGTCGAACCTGTAGCGGCGAAGGCCACCTGCTGCCAGAGCGCGGCGTGAAAGCTTCGTCCCCACCTGCTGCGTCAGGCTGGTTCATCAGCGCGCTCGGTACCGCCCAGATCTGTTCGTGGGGGACGCTGTTCTATGGCTTCCCCCTGATCGCCGAGGCGATGCGGGCCGATCTCGGCTGGTCGAAACCCATGCTCTACGGCGCGGCCACGCTCGGCATGCTGCTCGCGGGACTTGCCGCCTATCCGGTCGGCGCCGCGATCGACCGCGGCCATGGGCGACTGTTGATGTCCGGGGCGTCGATCCTGGCGGGAATCCTTCTGGCGGCCTGGTCGCAGGTGGAAGGTCTCATCGGCTTCTACATCGTGCTGGCGGCGCTCGGATGCATGCAGGCCGCCACGCTTTACGAGCCTGCCTTTGCCGTCATCGCGCGCCGCGTCGGTCCGCTCAACGCCCGCAAGGGCATCACGGCGCTGACGCTGTGGGGTGGCTTCGCCAGCACCGTCTTCATCCCCGTCATCCAGTTCCTGATCGAGACGCAGGGCTGGCGCGGCGCGCTGCTGGCGATGGGGGGCGTCAACATTGTCGTTTGCGGCGGGCTCTATCTGCTTGCCATCGATCCATCGCGGGACGCGCCGATCCGGGCGGCCGAGCCCGACGAGATGCCACCCGCAGTCGGCCGCGCGGCGGTGGCGGCAGCGATGCGCAAGCCGTCTTACTGGGGCCTCATGCTCGCCTGGGTGTCCTATGCCTTCGCCTTCTCATCGCTGACCTACCACTTCTTTCCGCTGTTGCTCGAACGCGGCTTGGATTCGGCCGATGCGGTGCTGGTGTTGACGGTCATCGGTCCGGCGCAGGTGGCCGGCCGCATCCTGATCCGAGCCTTCGCCGCAGAGGCCCCGGTGCGATCTGTTGGCTCGGTCGTCGTCGTGGTCTTTCCGCTGGCAGTGATCGGCTTCGGCTTCGCCCCGCCCGATGTCCTCGTCATCGCGGGCGTCGCCGCGTTCTACGGGGCGGCGAATGGCATGATCACCATTGTGCGCGGCATGGCCGTGCCGGAGATGGTGACACGGGACGGCTATGGCGCGGTCAACGGCTCGCTCGTCGCGCCGATGAACATCATGACCGCACTCGCGCCCCTTGGCGCCGCGCTGCTATGGCAAGCGAGCGGCGGCTATGGCGCGGTTCTTGGTGCGATCTTCATCGGCTCGCTGACGCTATGCGCCGGGTTCTGGTTCGCGGCGGCGCGGAGCTGAGCGCGTAGAGCCCATCTGGACCGGAGCCGGCCATGGACCTTCCACACATTGCATCGATCCATCAAACCAAGGAAGTGCAGGGATGACCAAGCTTGTGTGGATGACCGACCTTCATCTTGTCGAGAGGGGCTCTGATCGTCCGGCAGGCGTAGATCCGTTGACGGGTCTGCGCAACGCGATTGAAGAGATCGAGCTATTCCACAACGATGCGGTCCGTCTGGTTATCTCGGGCGATCTTGTGCAACTGCATAATCCTGGCGCCTACCGCATCCTGCGGGAGGAGCTTGCGTCGCTTTCCATCCCCGTCAGGCCGCTTGCAGGAAACCATGACGACCGAGCAGCACTGCTCGACATCTTTCCCAAGGTCGGACAAGGCGGTTTCGTTCAGCAAGCGGAAGACATAGTGGCAGGAAGATTGATCTATGCCGACACCAAAGCATCAGACGGAGGTCACCATGGTGAACTCTGCGACCTCCGTATCGAATGGCTCGCTGAACAGGTTCATTTGGCTGTAGGTCGCCCGCTGCCTCTTTCTTCACCACCCACCTTTCGCTATCGGCGTTCCGGCGCTCGACCGGCTACGCCTCCTCAGCAGCAATGGGCTGGCGGGGCTGCTCATAAACCGCACGGCGCCAACATACCTGTTTTGCGGACACCTGCACAGGAACGTGTCGGGGACTTGGCAGGGCCATCCAATCCAGGTTCTAAAGAGCACGCATGTTCAGTTCGACCTCGATATGAAGGGTGAGAAGCTCAGGCGGTCCTCCGAGCCTCCTGCATATGCGGTAATCGAAATACGGGACGACGATATTATCACAAACTATCGCGATATATCATCAAGACATAACGGTACCCCGCGCGGGTGAGCTGGGATCAGCCACTCACGCGCCGCAAACGCCGCAAACGATCGCGTCGATATTACCGGAAAGGAAGAGGCGGCATCACCCCGTCAGACGTGCGCCAGATCCAGGAATCCATCTCAGGTTGAGACGCAACAAGCTCGTTGAGCGCCTCTTCGTAGGCGCTGTCAGCCGATGGTGGGACGATATAGAGCCTAACCGACTTTGCCCGCCCCTGCAGAATCGCGGCGGCAGTTGGCTTGTCCATCGCCAGATTGTAGCGCAAGCCCTTCACACTTCTCTCGCGTAGCCGGGCCAGCGCATCAACAAGCCGCTTCTCGTGGACGGAGTCGTATGGAATCCAGTTCTCCGACACCACCATCACCGCCATTTCCTCGACAACCGCGAGCCCCGAATGCGTGAGGCCGAAGGTAGCGATCGCGATCAAGTGAGACTCCTCGCTCGCATTCCAGAGTTCTACTTCATTCTCGAAACGAGCCTGGAGCCGACGAGTGAGTGTGTCATCCAGCAGGAATGGAAAGTTCGGAAGGTGCTTGATGACTAGCCGGTGGCCGTTGCGCGTGGGCCCAATGTCCTTGACCTCGCCGACGAGGATCATCAACTTCCTCGGTCCGGTCCTGGGAGGTAGTACGGGCGCAAGCGCAGCTACGCGCCGCTGCTCGATGGCAACCTTTTCCGCCGAGCGAAACGGTTCAGGTACGAACAGAACGTCGCTCAATATTCCGCCCTTCACCGTCATCTGGCGGGCTGCCTCGATCAGGTGCCAGCGAACGTTCCACCAATGGCGTTTGCCGGCCCATCGCGCCGTCCAGGCCGTCAACTCGGCCTCGTGCCAGAGGTAGTGAAGCAGACCTCGGAGCGACAGCTTCTTCGCTTCACCAACCACACCGTCCGAACCCTCCACGCCGGAAACTGGAGCGTCGCGCGCACCCAGCTTTGTCAAGCTGAAGCCTACCTTGAGTGCCGATAGTCCGGTTTCGGAGTCGATCCGGATCGCGCTACCGATCAGCACGCCGAGGCCGGAAAACTCATCAGGGGGTTCGTAGGACGGGCAGGCTGGATCATGTCCGCATCCTGACAACGGCATGCGTTTGACGATGTATTGATCGCCGACCTTGGCGATGTACATCGCGAGACCCGACTCCCGACACAGGCAAAACGGCCGAACTCGTTTCCGATAGGCATCCGCCAGCACCTCCTGCAAAGCAGGCGCGGCCTCCTCGATCATTTGGTCATCAAGCTTGAAACGTCGCATCGCCTCCATCGCCCTGGACGCCGCCGCATCCCCTGCCTTCCATTGAGTCATGGATTGCCATCCGGAGCAAGTCCGCCTCGACCGCAGAAAGCGGGCGTAGAAGCCAGCGCGTTCGCCCCAGCCCAATGCCGGCCGTTCGCAATTCGCCGCATTGTAACGAGGAGCCGAGGCTCGATTGAAGCCCGACCTGCGGGCCACTCTGCTTTCGCGTAGCCGGCTGCGGTGCCGGCGCTTACCCCGCCACGGCTGTGGGCAGGCAGAGGCAGAGGGGAGGCCGTGACGTGGCGGCGGGTCGAGGCCAGGAGAGAGGCTCCCGGCGCCCGTCGCGGAGAACAGCCATGACCCATATGGAAATCCACGCGCCTACGCGCATTGCGCCCAACGGCTACGAGGTCGACATCAGCAAAGGCCAGCGCATCGGGCGCGTTTCGTCGGAATGGTTCAACCGTCCGGCCGACGAGCGCTATCTCTCGCTCACCGACCTCCACAGTTCGGTGGTACGGCGATCGGAACGCTGCAAGACCCGCATAGTCGAAAGCGAGAACATCCGCGTCGAGGCGAGCCGCGACAATCCCGAACGCCTGACGTTGATGCTGCCCGACGCGCACGCGCCGGTCGCTCCCACGCATTGGAGCTTCGGCCAACTCGCCAGCCTGGTCGGGGCGCCCGCGAACTATCTGCGGCAGCTCCCTGCCGCGCTTGCCGGTATCAACCTGCAATATGGCCTGACTTCACACCGTGCCTTATCCTGACTCTGTGATCCTGTCTCAGAATCATGCATTGGAGGCGCCTCACCACGGCTCCGGTGAAGCTCTTCAGACGTCCGGGTCAAGCGTTCCCGCAGCGTAGCGAGGACAAC
>NZ_RKST01000017.1 GCF_003934165.1 Borborobacter arsenicus
CTTCCATCACGACGGATCACCGCCGGCGCATGAGCAGGCTTGGGAAAACGCACCGCAAAGGCAACCAGATCGCCGCTTCAGGCCGCCGAAAGCTCAGCGCCGTGCATCAAGCGGGCTAGCTGGGTTGGCCCGCAACCGTCAGGGCCGGATCTAGGCTCGACATTCTCGTCGCATGAGCGGCGTTGCAGATAGCCCTTCTTCGCCCGGTTACCCGTTGCGACAAAATCAGATCATCTGGTTTGCCCCAGATACCAGTCGAGGATTTCCGAACCCGTCATCATGGCGACGCCCTCGTGGCCAAGAATATAGTCGTAAAGCATCTCCAGATATTTGATGCGATGGGGCACTCCGGTAAGGAAGGGGTGGATGGAGATTGCCATCACCCGCGGGGTCTTGGCGCCATCGAGATAGAGGCGGTCGAACTGATCGACACCGCGCTTGTAGATCTCGTCGGAACGATGGCCCTGAACCGCCGTCATCACCACATCGTTGATTTCGACCGTATAGGGCACCGAGACGATCGGGCCGGTCTTGGTGTTCATCGTCACTGGCTGATCGTCCAGGCACCAGTCGCAGACATATTCGATACCGGCCTCGGCCAGACGGTCGAGCGTGGCGACGGTCTCGGTCAGGCCGGGGCTTTCCCAGCCGCGCGGGGCCTTGCCGGTCAGCACGCGGATGGCCTCGATCGTATCGGCGATAGCCGCGCGTTGATCGTCGACGCGGTGCATCGGTCGCTGGATGAAACCGTGGCCGATGAAGTCCCAGCCGGCCTCGAAAGCTGCCCTGCAAGCTTCCTCATAAACGCGGCAGGCCGAACCATTGACGGCAAAGCTTGCCTTCAGGTTACGGGCCTGCAAAACTTCCAGGAAGCGCCAGAAGCCGACGCGCATTCCATATTCGTGCCAGGCCCAGTTGGGAATGTCCGGCAGCAGCGGCTGTCCCATGGGCGGTGGCAGGACAGTGCGCGGCATAGCGTTGTCGGGCGACCAGTTTTCGACATTCACGATGGTCCAGACCGCTACCCGCTCGCCCTTCGGAAGATGCAGCTGCGGCCGCTTCGTGATCGGACTATAGGGTAGCCGGTTGCGAATGACATCGGGATCGATCGTATCGGTCATGGAAGCTCCTGACAGTTACTGGAACGAGGCGAAGGCGCTCGCGACTTCGCCCGTGTCACGGCCGGCCCCGACCAGCAGGGAAAGCAACAGCCGCGCCTTGTGCGCCGAAAGCAGGCCGGCGCCAATCAGCCCCCGGCCGATAAGGTCGATTTCCGAGCCCGGAAAGCCATAGGTGCTGGCGAAGATCGGCCCGCCGGGAACACGTGACGCCAGGATGACGGGCATCGCACGCGCCACCTGCTCGCTGGCGGCAACCAGCCCGCCCGGCAGGTGACCGGCGCCCATCGCCTCGATCACCAGACCCTTGTAACCCAATTCGGAAACGGCGCGGATCATGCGGTCATCGTCGCCGAGACCGACGCTTACCAGTGCGACCGGCCTCGCCTGCGGCGCCGGCCGGCCCAGCCCGGTATCGATGCGGGCAAGCCGCAGCGCAATACGCGCCCTGCCCTCGATGACATGGCCGAGCGGGCCGAAGCCCGGCGACGCAAATGAAGAAGGCAGCGCCTTGTGCTGCTTGGCAACGAAACGCGCGGCATGGATTTCGTCATTGAGCACGACAAGCACGCCCAGATCGCGTGCCGCGGGCGATGCGGCGACCGTCACGGCGGCCAGAAGATTGGCGTTGCCGTCGGCGCCCGCGGCGTTGGCGCCGCGCATGGCGCCAGTCACCACCACCGGGCTTTTACGACGATAGGTGAGATCGAGCAGGAAGCCGGTCTCGTCGATCGTATCGGTGCCCTGTACGACCACCACGCCATGCGCGCCTCCGTCGAGTGCCTGGTCGACCAGTTCATCGACCTGCCGCATTTGTGCGAAGGACAGCGAGGCCCCCGGCACCAAAAACGGCGTGGCGACGCTGATCGCCGCCACCTCAGCCAGTGCCGGTACCGCCGCCACCAGCTCCGCGCCTGAGATCGAGGGGGCGATGCCGGCGGTGCTCTGCGGCGCCATGGTGATCGTGCCGCCAAGCACGATGATGTGGACTTTGGGTCTGCTCATAAAGATTCCACCTGCATGCTGCGCGGACGGGCGATCAGCGCCCCTCCTCATTGCGCCAGAAGATCAGTTTCGCGTCGAGCCATTCCAGCAGGAAGTAGCCGCCGGCGCCGATCGCCGCAAGAATGGTGATGACGGCAAACACCCGGTCGATGCGCAATTGATGATTGTAGAGATCAACCAGATAGCCGAGCCCTTCAGACGCGCCGACGAACTCGCCGACGATGGCACCGATCACAGCGAAGGTCAGCGCCGCCTTGACGCCGGCAAAGATCACCGGCAGGGCGTGCGGCAGCGAGACCTTGTAGAAGGTCTGCAACTGCGTTGCCCTTATCGAGCGCATCAGCCGGCGCGCGTCCTCCGGCACACTTTCCAGCCCCACCAGCGTGTTGATGAGGACCGGGAAGAAGGCAATCACCACCGCCATCACCACTTTGGAGGTTTCGCCGAAGCCGAACCAGGCAATGAACAGGGGCGCAAACACAATCTTCGGAATGGCCTGGAAGCCGACGACGAAGGGATAGCTGACGCGCTTTACAGCAGGCCAGATGGCAAGCGCGGTGCCGATGCCGAAGCCGATCAGCGTGCCCAGCACGAAGCCGATCAGGATTTCCCGCAAGGTAACCGTGAAGTGGCGCATGAAGAAATCCTGCTGCACCAGCGTCAGCAGCGCATGAGCCACCTTGGAGAGCGGCGGCAGGATAATGGCCGAGACCAGCCCGGCGCGTGGCGCAAACTCCCACGCGGCCAGAAGGACCACGATGATGACCAGCGATATCAGCCGATAGCGCCATTGCTCGCTGAGCCCGCCGGCCCGCACGTTATTGGAAGCTGTTGCGTTGATGCTAGCCATGGCCATGCCCCAGGATTCCACGCACTTCGAAGATGAGATCGGCAAAGGCCTGTTTCTGCATCAGGCCGATTTCGCGCGGGCGCGGCAGGGCAATGTCCACCATGCCTGACACCTTGCCGGGGCGCGGCGTCATCACCACCACGCGGTCCGACATGAACACCGCCTCGGTTATGTTGTGGGTGACGAACAGCACCGTTATGCCGGCGGCCCGGGTGATGCGCATCAGTTCGAGATTCATCGCCTCACGGGTGAATTCGTCCAGCGCGCCGAAGGGCTCGTCCATCAGGAGCACTTCAGGTTCATAGGTCAGTATGCGCGCCAGCGCGACGCGCTGCTGCATGCCGCCTGAAAGCTGGCGCGGATAGGCGCCGACAAATCCGCCGAGGCCGACGGCCTCGATGACCGAACGCGCCTTGTCCCGGACCGCCTTGTCCTTGCGACCGAACACTTCGGCCGGCATCAGCACATTCTGCTCAACCGTCCGCCATGGCAGCAGGACCGGCGTCTGGAACATGAAGCCTACCTGCCTGGACGGTTCGCGAACGGCCACACCGTTGACCAGGGCTTCCCCGCCGGTGGGAGAAAGCAGCCCGGCCACCATGTTCAGGAATGTTGATTTGCCACAGCCGCTGGGTCCGACGAAGGAGATGAACTCACCCCGCCGGATGGAAAGATCCACGCCCTCGAGCGCCGTAACTTCGCTGCCGGAGATCGAAAAGGTCTTGGCTAGTCCGCGGGCCTCGACGATGGGCTTGGGCGGGGAAGCGAACCCCGGAGGACCGGGGTTCGCTTCTGGCGTCATGCTGTGCATCGTCACTGGCCTGCTATCGCCTTCCGGTCGAACGAATTGGCCGCCTCGAGAAGCGAGGAATCGAGCGCCTTCGAAAGGTCGACGTCGGCCGCAAGCGCGCCCTCCTCTTCCGTGCCCTTGCGCAGGAAGTCGTGATAGGCCTGGAACCCGTCGACATAATGCGTGCCGATCGGTTTGTCGGCGAGCGCAGCTGGAGGCGTCTTCAATATGCCGGCCGCGGCCCAGTTCTCGGCGGCCAGCTTCTCGACCTCGAATTCTTCCGGGCGCACTTTCTTGGCAATCTCCAAGGCCTTGTCGTCATGCGCTGCCGCATAGGCGACGCCCTTTGCGGCTGCGCGCAGGAAAGCGGCAAGCGTGTCCGCGTTCGACGACAGCGCTTCGGCCGTCACCACGACTCCATTGGCGGGAAAGTCCTGGGCTTCCTTGGGCAGGATGGTGACCATGTCGATGCCGCTCGCCTTGATCGCGGCGAGATCGAACAGGTTCGAGGAATAGGCGTCGACCTGGCCGGACTGAAGCGCATCCACCGTCAGCGCCGAACCGTCGCCCACCGACACGATGTCCACATCCACGCCTGCATTTAGGCCGGCGCCGGCCAGAACCGCGCGAACCAGCGGCACCTCGCCGCCGGAAAGGTCGGAGACGCCGATCTTCTTGCCCTTCAGGTCGGCAATGGTCTTGATGCCCGATTCTGCCGTGGCAGCCAGAGTGAAGATATTGGCGTATTGATAGGAAAAGACCCATTTCAGATCGTGGCCCTGGGCGACGGCATTGAGAAATGCGCTGGGTGCCGGCAGGGCGGCATCGGCGTTGCCCGCGAGCACCTGCTGGATGGCGGCGCTTGAGCCGCCGGCATCCTGAAATTCGACGTCCAGCCCTTCCTCGGCAAAATAGCCGAGCTCATCGGCGATATAGAAGGGATGGTACTGGTTCACGCTATCGACCGGGAACATGAAGCGGAACTGCTTCAGGTCCTCAGCCCATAGGCTGGTAGTGGTCAGAAGTGCGGCCAGAAGGCCCCCCGCCACACGTGCGGCTGCGGTCCGAGTGGTTTTGTTCATTTCCTCCTCCGTGGAAATCGTCCGTTTGTTTTTGACCCGGACCCTGGCGCGATTCCGTCGCCCTGACCGGACTAGATGGCGCTTGCGATCGGCAAGCTAATATATTAGATCATGGATATCAATAGTTGCTTTTCGACATCTTCCGCCGCTAGAGGAGGACTTTGACGTAGGATGTCGGCGCATGGCGCAGCCAGTCAGAACGGAGAACCGCATGGAATTGTCGGCGGAAGAACAGCAACTGGTCACGGCCCCCATCAGCCGCAAGGATGCGGTGCTGAAGCTGCTGCGCAACGCCATCATCGACGGACGGCTGCCGGCCGGTCAAAGGCTGGACCAGAATGAACTGGCGGCGCGCCTCGGGGTAAGCCGCATGCCCGTGCGCGAGGCGCTGAAGCAGCTCGAAGTCGAAAAACTTGTGGTCGTCTTTCCCTACAGAGGCGTGGAGGTCGCAAGCCTCGACCCGGCGACGATTGTCGAGATGTTCGAGATCCGCGTTGCCCTCGAAAGGCTCGCGGTCGGCCGCGCCGTCGAATGCCTGTCCGCGGCGGACCTCAAGGCGATGCGACAGACGCTGGAACTGATGGACGGGCATCTCGACGATGCCGCTGCCACCGCTCCATGGATGGAGTTGAACCACCGCTTCCACGCCACCATCAATTCGGCGGGGGGATGGCCGCATCTGGTTGAAACCATCGACCAGTATCGCGGCAATGTCGAACGCTATGTGCGCTTCTATCTCTCCGCCGGCGGGCGCGCCCGCTCGCAGGAAGAGCATTGGGAATTGCTGGCGGCCTGCGAAAAGGGCGATGTGGCCGGGGCACAGGCCGTCATCGAAAAGCATCTGCGCAACACCGCCACCGCGCTCATCGACGCCATCCGGCTTAGCGAAGGCCCGGCCGGGCGGCACACTGAAATCGGCCGGTGAAAGCACGACCAACAAGCAAGGCGCATCTTCAGAAGGTAACGATATGAGTTTTCAGTCTCAGGCTCTGTCTCGCATCGACGTGCATGCGCATTACTATTCGGCACGCTATGTCGATCTCATCGAGAGCGAAGGCTGTAACTGTGGCGCCTGCGTCAAACGAGATCCACGTGGACCGATCGTCGATGTCGGGCCGTTGCATGCAGGCCCGCTGCGGCCGCATTTCTTCGATCTCGATCTGCGCATCGCGGCAATGGACGAGCAGCGCGTCAGCGCGCAGTTCCTGTCCCTGACCCAACCCATGGTCTATTGGGCCGAGCCTTCGCTGGCGCGACGTCTGTCGGCAGTGTTCAACGACGATCTGGTGACCGCACACGAGCGCTATCCGAACCGTCTCTTCGGCCTGGCGATGCTGCCGGTACACCATGCAGGAGAAGCGCTTGGCGAGATCGAACGCATTGCCAAAGCGCCGGGAATCCGCGGCGTCTATATGGGCACATGCATCGGCGACATGGAGCTGTCGGACCCTTCGCTGTTTCCGGTCTATGAGGCGCTCGAAGCCGCCAGCCTGCCAATCTTCCTGCATCCGCTCAAGGTGATCGGCATGGAAGACCGGCTCAAGCAGTTCTTCCTTTCCAACCTTTTGGGAAATCCATTCGATACGGCGGTTGCCGCCGCGCATCTGATCTTCGGCGGTGTGCTCGACCGGTTTCCCAAACTCGACTTCGTTTTACCGCATGCCGGCGGCGCGCTGCCCTTCCTGATCGGCAGGCTGCAGCATGGCTGGACGGTCCGGCCCGAGCTTGCCCACATGGAAAAGGGGCCCGAAACCTATCTGGGCCGGTTCTACTACGACACGGTAGCGCATTCGGACGACGCACTTGCCTATCTGATCCAGCAAGTCGGCCCGCAGCGAGTGTTGCTCGGCAGCGACTACTGCTTCGACATGGGCTATGAGCGACCGGTCGAAGTGGTGGAAAAGCAGGCGCAATTGTCAGCCGCTGAACAGGAGGCGATCTTTTCCACCAATGCCGCTCGGCTGCTAAACCTTTAGCTGAGCCAAAGCGTCACCGCAGCGCTCGGAGGCTCATACGCCGCCGGCCATGGCTTTTCGCCGGCCGCGTCCCTCAACTGTAGCGTTTGGCCTGGTCGTCGTCGGCGTACCAGTCGAACAGCGTATCGGACAGATTGACGATGATGTTCTGGATCTGGGTGTATTCCTCGTAGGCGACGAGACCATTTTCACGGCCGATGCCGCTCATCTTGAACCCGCCCCATGGGGAAGCCGGATCGATCCGGTGATGATCGTTGATCCAAGTGATGCCGCACTGAAGGGCGTGCGCCACGCGATGGGCACGCGCTATGTCGCGGGTCCAGATGCTGGTGGCAAGCCCGAACTCCGTGCCGTTGGCAGCTGTCAACGCCTCTTCTTCGGTGTCGAACGGCATCACGCAGACGACAGGGCCGAAAATCTCTTCCTGCGCAATGCGCATCCGGGGTGTGACATTGGTGAATATGGTTGGCAGCATATAGAAGCCGGACGCAAAGGCGCTCCCCTGTGGCGGCTCTCCGCCGAAGGCCAGATGCGCACCCTCCTCTATCCCGATGTGCACATAGCGCTGCACCAGATCGCGCTGCTTTTTTGAAACCAGCGGTCCCATCTGCGTCGTCTCGATCTGCGGGTCACCCAGCCGGATCTCTGCGGCGCGGCGCACGAGTTCGGCCACGACCTGATCATGCATTGAGCGGTGGACCAGCAAGCGAGCACCCTGCACGCAGGTCTGCCCGCTGGCGATGAAGGACGCAAACAGCGTGGCAGCAACGGCACGCTGCACATCCGTATCCGGAAAGACGATGACGGCGGCCTTGCCGCCCAATTCGGCGGCCATCTTCACTAGGTTGCGGCCTGCAATCGAAGCCACCGCCTTGCCGGTTTCCGTACCACCGGTGAGATCGAGTTTGCGGATTCTGGGATGTGACGACAAGGCCAGGCCAGCGGTGGCGCCAAAGCCCGGAACGACATTGTAGACGCCGTCGGGCACCCCCGCTTCCTTCAGGATTTCCCCGAGCAGCAGTGGCGTTATCGGCGCGAGTTCGGACGGCTTCACCACCATCGCGTTGCCGGCGGCAAGCGAGGGCGCGACCTTCTTCGTCAAAATCAGCAGCGGATGGTTCCACGGCGTCACATGGCCAACCACGCCAAGGGGCACGCGGCGGGTATAGTTGAGGTATTCGCCGGCAAAGGGCGGCACCGTGTCCTCATGGGTGCGCGCCACAGCCCCGAAATAGCTGAACCATTCCGGCAGGCGGGCCAATTGCGCCGCCATCTCACGGCGCGGCCGGCCGATCTGATCAATTTCTATCGTGACGAGTTCGGGCAGGCGCCGCCGTAACAGTTCCGCAGTGCGGTGCATGATGTCGGCACGCTCCGCCCCCGTCAGCGCTGCCCATACAGGAAAGGCTCGCTCAGCTGCCGTCACGGCGACCTCTATATCCGCTGCATCGCCTTCGGCAACCTCCGCAACGATCGAACCGTCTTTCGGGTTCTCGACGCTAAAGCTTCGTCCTGATTTCGCCGGACGATAGCCACCGTCGATGGACAGGCCCCAATGCTTTACCGTCATTTCAGCATCCCCTTTAACTGCACCGGCCTCAATGCACGCCGAGGAAGCGCATCAGCGGGGCCTGGTCCTTCTTGACTTCTTCCACGCTTGCCGCATGCACCACCTTGCCCGTCTCCAGCACATAGATGCGCGAGGCAACGGAAAGAGCGCTGTAGAGGTTCTGCTCGACCAGCAATATGGCGAGCCCGGTCTTGCCCAGGTCGGCAATGATGGTCTCAAGATGCTGCACCATGACCGGGGCCAGGCCTTCCGAGGGTTCGTCCATCAGCACCAGCTCGGGGTCGATCATTAGCGAGCGGCCGACAGCCAGCATTTGCCGCTCGCCACCCGAAAGCTGGTTGCCGCGATGGTTCTTGCGCTCGGCCAGTCGCGGAAACATCTCCAGCACGCGGTTGACCGTCCAGCCATGTTTGGCGCTGGCGGGTTTCAGCATCGTCAGATGCTCGACGACAGTAAGCGACGGGAACAGCCGGCGACCTTGCGGCACCAGCGCGATGCGTTTCTTGGCCACTTCGTGAGGCGTGAGATGCTTCAGCTCCTCGCCCTTCCACAGCAACGAGCCCTCACGCATCTGCGGTTGCGCCAGCCGCATGATCGAGCGGATCAGGGTCGTCTTGCCCATGCCGTTGCGGCCAAGCAGCGCCACGACCTCGCCCGCCTTCACCTCAAGCGAAACGCCATGCAGGACATGGGCATCGCCATAGAAGCTGTGCAGATTGCGAACCTCAAGCATCGGCACGGGCCTTTCCGAGATAGACGTCTTGCACCAGCTGATTGTTGCTGATGTCCTCGGGCGAGCCCTCGGCCAGCATCTGGCCGTTGTTGAGGCACGTTACCTTGTCGACGAGATTGAGCACGAGTTCCATGTCGTGCTCGATCAGGACCATGGTGAGATCATGCGGCAGCGAACGGATGATGTCGGCGACCATGTGGCGCTCGGCCGGCGATAATCCCGCCGCCGGCTCATCAAGCAGGAGAAGGCGCGGGTTGGACACCAGAGCCATCGCCATTTCGAGCTGACGCTGCTCGCCATATGAAAGCTCATTGACAGCCACCGCGCCACGCTCACCCAGCCGCGACATCTGAAGGGCGGAGCTGACGCGATCGTGCTCCTCGCTCGTCAGGCGAATGGACCCCAGCATCGAGAATTTGCCGCGGCCGGTGCCACGCAGGGCAAGCTGCATGTTCTCGTCCACGGTCATCGTCGGAAACAGATTGGTGATCTGGAAGGTCCGGCTCATGCCCATGCGCGCACGTATCTGTGCTGGCTTGCCGGTCACCTCCTTGCCTTCGAAGGTGATGCGACCGGAGGTCGGTGGCCGGACGCCGGTAATGGCGTTGAACAGAGTGGTCTTTCCCGCGCCATTAGGCCCGATGACCGCGCGACGCTCACCACCTTTGACGGTTAGCGAGATGTCGTCGACCGCCTTCAGCGCCCCAAAGGCAACGACTATTTTGTTGAGGACAAGCGCTGGTTCTGACACGAGGCGGCTCTTTGTTCAGTGAAGAAGCAAGGCGCAGTGGCGACCGCCACTGCGCCTTCCGGAAGGCGGTACCCTATTTCTGGATGCCCTGGTTTTCGCGTGAGAAGGGTGGCTTTGCTAGGTACTCCTTCGGGTCATAGGTCCAGAATTGGGACACGGCCGGATAGGTCTCGATCGGCACGTTCCAGTATTTGCCATCCGCGTTCTTCACGACCTTACGGATATAGACGTCGTAGATCGGGTTGCCGTAGTCGTCGAAGCGGACCGGCCGGCCGAGCGGCGAATTGGCAAGCTCGCTCTTCAGCACTGCATCGATGAAGACTTCGCGGTCCGAGATGTCGCCCTTGAGCTGTTCGATGACCTGCCCGACCCACAACGCCCCCGAATAGTGCGAGAAGCCGTAAAGGGAAGGCATCTTGCCGTATTTGGCGCTGTAGGCTTTGACGAATGCCTGCGTCTCGGGGTTATCCGAGCCTTCGGCGAAATGCGCCGACGAGACGATACCGTCGCATTCTTCCCCAAGCGTGCGGATCACCGACTGGTCGGTGAAATTTTGTGCGCCGAGCAGCGGAATCTGACCCTTGAGGCCGAAATCGGAATATTGCTTCATGAAGCGTGCTGCGTCAGCGCCAAGCTCCATGGCGAAGACAGCGTCGACATTCATACTGGCAAGCTGGCCGATATAGGGGCTGAAATCGGCCGTATTCAGTGGGTTCCAGAGCTGGCCTGCGATCTCGCCGCCACCTTCAGTGAATACCTGGGCAAAGCCGGCGCACTGCTCATGGCCGAAAGTGTAGTCCTGGGCAATCGTGGCAATGCGCTTGTAGCCCTGCTTCAGCGCCCAATCGGCGAGCGGGCGCGGCATCTGGCTTGCAGTATAGCCGGCAACGCGGATGACGTTTCTCACGCTTTCGCGCTGGGTGAGGTCATCTGCCGCGATCACCGGGATGAAATAGGGTACGCCGTTGCCCTTCACATAGTTGGCGACTGCGAGCCCGGTATTGGCCAGAAGATTGCCGAACAGAAAGTCGACATTGGCCTGCTCGACGAGGCGGCGGGCCTTCTGCAGGGCAGTGTCCGGGTTGCCGGCATCGTCCTCCACGATGACCTCGACCGGGCGACCGGCAATGGCATTGCCTTTTTCCTCCCAGAGCATATTGAAGCCTTCGACGATCTCCTTGCCGCCGGCAGCCACGACACCACTCAGCGGAGCCATGAGCCCGATACGGATCGGCTTTGCCTGCGCAAATCCGATGCGCGGCGCTGCCAGCATGCCAGTGGCCGTGGCGGTAAGCGCCAAGCCTGTATTATGTAGGAATTTTCTGCGGTCCATGACTTCCTCCTTGTCGTTGTTCCGCGGTTGACGCGATTTGCGTTCTCAGTGCCCGACTATTGTTTCCACCCCATCAGCTTGCGCAGGGCGCCGAGCACGCCCTGCGGGGCAAAGATCATGGTGCAGATGAACATCAGGCCCAGAACCATCGGCCAGCGCGCTGTGTACTGGCTGACGAAATTCTCCAGAAGAATGATGGCGGCCGCTCCGATGAAGGAGCCGAACAGCGTGCCGACGCCACCGATGATAGCCATGAGAAGACCCTCGACCGACTGGGCCAATTGAACGGTCGACGGGCTGACGAAATCGTTGAACAGGGCATAAAGCGCGCCCGCCACTCCGGCAAACAGCCCGGTGATGGTGAAGGCGAGAAACATATGCGTGGCCGTGCCGTAGCCGAGGCTGCGCATACGGCTCTCGCTATCGCGGATGCCGCGCAGCGTCAGGCCGAAGGGCGAATGCACGAAACGCCAGATGACCAGGGTGAAAAACAGCACCGTCGCCAGTGTCATGTAGTAGAACGCGATCGGATCGGCGATGACGTCAGGGCGGCCCGCGCCGCGGATACCGTTCTCGCCGCCGGTCACGCTGGTCCAGCGCAGACACACACCCCACACGATCATTCCGAGCGCAAGGGTGAGCAGCAGGAAGTAGACGCCGCTGACACGCACCGCTAGTAGCGCGAAAACGGCAGCCGTGAGTGTCGCCGCAGCTATGCCAAGGATACATCCGACCCAGGGCGAACCGCCCATCAACGTGGTCCAGTAGATCACGACATAGGTTGAGATGCCGAAAATCGCCCCATGGCCAAGCGAAGTCCTCCCGGCATAACCGGCCAGTACGTCGATCGACATCGCCAGGAGTGCGAAAATCAGGATCTCGTTGGCGACACTCGTCTGGTAGCTTGAGACCAGGAGCGGCAGCAGCCCGAAAATCACGGCCAGCAGGGCAAGGAAGGAGAGAGGCGAACGCAGGGCCAGGGCAGTTGCCGAACGCATCATGTAGCTCTCCCAAACAGACCGAGCGGGCGAAAGGCAAGGATCGCCGCCATCGGGCCGAAAATCACGAAATAGGCGAGTTCGGGAAACATCACCTGCCCGATCGTGTTGAGAAGACCGACAAGCAATGCGCCGACGGCCGCGCCGACCAGGCTGCCGCTGCCGCCGATGATGACGATCGCCAGCGAGAAGACGAGGATTTCCGAATCCGCCGTTGGATAGAGCGTCAGGAAGGCGCCGCCGACCGTGCCGCCGAGGCCTGCCAAAGACGCACCCAGCATGGAGGTCGCAAGAAAGACGCGACGGATATTGATGCCCATCGCCTCGACCATCTCGGCATCATCGACACCGGCGCGGATAAGCGCACCGAGACGTGTGCGGTTCAGCAGAAGCCAAAGTCCGATAAAGGTGAAAATGCCCAGAACCAGCACGAACAGGCGATATTTTGGATAGAATGTGCCGCCAATATGCACGGCCCCGCGCAATATCGCCGGAACTTCGACCGAAAATGTATCGCCGCCCCAGATAACCAATGCCAGATCGTTGAGGACGAAGGCGACGCCGAGCGTCAGCAGGACTTCCCGCAGGACAAAGCCACGGACGAAGCGCAACAGGCCTTGATCGATAAACAGCCCAAGGCATGCGACCGCCAGCATGGAAGCCAGAATGCCGAGCGCGAAGCTGCCCGACATACCCGACACGGTATAGCCGACATAGCCGCCGAACAGATAGAGCGCGCCATGCGCCAGATTGACGATACGCAGCAGCCCGAAGATCAGGGTGAAGCCGGACGCGACGATGAACAATAGCGCCGCAAACGTCAGGCCGTTGAGTATCTGGACCAGATTGAGGCTGGCCATGGATCAGGCCGCGCCCGTCAGTGCATCGGGACGCTCGCCCAGATACCAATCGTGAATCTCCTCGCCGGTCCAGAAGGCGACGTCGGGAAGGCGGCTGATCTTTTCGAGGATTTGCCGGAAGTATTTGGCCCGGTGGGGAGCCCCCATGATGTAGGGATGGACCACAAGCGCCATGACGCGCGCGGAATCGGCGCTGTCGTGATAGATCTGCTCGAACTGATCCATCGCCCGGTCGTGATACTCGCTGGCCTTGTGATGCTGGATCAGCATCATGGCGACGTCGTTGCATTCCTGCGTGTAGGGAATGTTGAGGATTGGCCTTGTTCGGGTCTTGAGTGCCACCGGTTGATCGTCGAGCACCCAGTCGCACACATAGTCGAAGCCTTCTTCGACCAGCAGATCGGGCGTTTCCCAGGTTTCGGTCAGTCCGGGTCCGAGCCAGCCGCGCGGTCCCTTGCCGGTGAAGGCCTTGATCGCGTCCACGGTCTTGCGGATGTCTTCGCGCTCGTCGGGCACTTTTTGCATGTTCTTCTGGCCGAAACCGTGGCCCATGAACTCCCATCCGCGCTGCAATGCGGCGCGGGCAATGGGCTCGTAGGACGCAATTGCCTTGCCGTTGATGGCCAGAACCGCGCGAATGCCGTGATTGTCCAGCGCCTCGAGCAGACGCCAGAAACCAACGCGGTTGCCATATTCGTGCCAGGCCCAGTTGGGGATATCAGGGAGCGGCGATCCGCCGGCCGGCGGCGTCAGAACGGTGCGCGGCATGGTCTCACGCGGATCCCATTCCTCGATATTAACGATGACCCAAACGACCATCCGTTTCTTGTCCGGCAGCCTCAGCGGATCGCGTTCGGTGATGGCAGAAAATGAAATGCGTTCGGTGGGCAACATGGCTCAGGACACCTTCGGTCCGATGGAGAATGAAAAGGGGGCAAGCCCTTCGATGGATGCAGTCAGCTTGTCGCCCGGCACCAGAGGGCCAACGCCTGCCGGCGTGCCCGTCATGATGAGATCGCCTGGCTCGAGCCTGTATGACGCGGACAGGTTGGAGATGATCTCGGGCGGATTCCAGATCATCTGCGCCAGATCCCCCCGCTGCCGTTCGGCTCCATTGAGCGAGAGCGAAATTGCCCCGGCCAGACGATGCCCGATTGCAGCGACGGGATGAATTGGCCCGCATGGCGCCGACTGATCGAAGGACTTGCCGATTTCCCAGGGCAGGCCCTTGGCGAAGGATTCGCGCTGACGGTCACGCCGGGTAAGATCGACCCCTACCCCGTAGCCGAACACGACATCCAGCGCGCGCTCGACCGGAACGCCCGTAGCTGAACTCCCTATCGCCACCACCAGTTCGACTTCAAACTGGAGGTCGTCGGTCTGTGGCGGATAGGAGATATCCGTTCCTTCCGATGTCACGGAATCGGTGGGCTTTTGGAAAAAGAACGGGGGGTCGCGTTCATCGCCCTCCTTCATTTCCCTTATGTGCTCAAGATAGTTGCGGCCGACGCAATAGACCCGGCGCACCGGGAAACGATCCTGGCTGCCGACAATCGGCAGCGTCACGACATTCGGATTGAACAGCAGTGCCATCAGCGGGCCATTTCCACGCAAAAACACATCGACATATTCGGCAAAGCCTCCCCTGAAACACTGCCGAGTCCCTTGGCTGCAAGGTGGCGGTAATTTCTTGAAGTTGAAAATTATATGCATCTTACCCTCTGTCAAGCAATAATGTATACATTATGCATGAATCCTCATGTCGGGCGCCGACTTCCAAAAATGCAGCCTTCGCGCCGAAACATGGGAAAGATACGCCTTCCACCCTTGTGGAATCCGGGCGGATATGGAAGCCAACGAAATGCGGGCTCGAGGAACGTGTGCAATTGAAAGATGCGAGCATGAAGACGAATGCTGCCATGAATGACAGTGAAGCCACGACCCGTAGCGCATCCACGACCGAGGCGCTGCGCGGTGCAATTCTGGCGGGCGAGTTCCGTCCGGGAGAGCGCATGTACGAGTTCGGCCTGTCGCAACGACTAAAGGTTTCCCGGACGCCGATCCGCGAGGCGCTCAAGTCGCTGGCTGGCGAGGGGCTGCTGGATCATATCCCCAACCGCGGCTACTACGTGCGCGAATATTCCATAGACGACATCGTCCAGGCTTATGAGATTCGTGCAGCCCTTGAGGGGCTGGCGGCCAGGCGCGCCGCCCAGCTCGGCCTTGCCGCACAGGAGCGGGCCATTATCGAGAAGGCCCTGCACGACGGCGAAATGTTCCTGAAGCGGGACGCGTTCTCCCCCGCCGACCGTACCTTGTACGGGGAGATCAATGCCGCCTTCCATAATGCCATCCATGTGGCGAGCCAATCACGCATGCTACGCGACCAATTACGCCTGTCCCAGCAAGTCGCCCCGTCATCGCACCGGAACGTCATCGCTTTCGAACGCCTCGACGTGCGCCGCCGCCACGACGACCACCATCGCATTTATGAGGCCATACTCTGCCGCGATGCAGGGCGGGCGGAGCTGCTGATGCGCGACCACGTCGAAGGCGTGAAGATAGCCCTTATCCGCGCGATCTCGCGTGACATGCTGCCGACACCATGATCCCTTGAAAGTGGCTGCTGTGGGGTAAGTCCGGCTTGCAGCGGGAGCAGACGATCACCAGTCGGAACGGTGGGACAGGTGATCGGAGAGGAAGTCGAGGAAACTGCGCACCAACACCGACGTATTGCGGTTAACATAGATGGCGTGGATTTCGAGCCCGACCGGCTGAGGCGCTGCGGGCAGGACAATTTTCAGGCGGCCTTGGGCGATGTCGTCGCGGACCATATAGGTCGGATGCATGGAAATGCCCGCGCCGAGCAGGGCGGCTTGATGTAGCGCCGTGCCATAAGCAGCGCGTAGCGAACCGCTGACCGGCACCGAAACAGCCGATGCCCCTTCGCCCAATCGCCAGATATTGGTGGGTGATTTAATGGAATGGACGAGGCAATTGTGGCGGCGCAGATCGTCGGGTTCCTGCGGTTCGCCGTGGGTGCGAAGATAGGAGGGCGCGGCAACCAGGCATTGCGGGACCTGCGCGAGAAAGCGTGAGACATGGCTGGCATCCTTCAGCCCCGGCGCAATGCGGATGGACATGTTCAACCCTTCCCGCACGAGGTCGAGGCTGCCATCGTCCAACAGCAGTGAAATACCGACTTCCGGATTCAGCCGGGTGAAGACGTGGATGGCCGGCACCAGATGGGCAGCGCCGAAAGCCGGCGGCGCCCCGATCCTGATCTCGCCGCGGAGACTGCCGATGCTGGCGCGCACTTCGCTTTCCAGGCGCTCATAATCCCGGACCAGACGCAGCCCCCCTTCCAGGAAAGACTGGCCGGCCACTGTCAGCGAAACATGCCGGGTGGAGCGTGTCAGCAGCGCTACGCCCAGCATCTGCTCCAGGCTGGTGATGTGCTTGGACACACTGGAGCGCGCCATATGCAAATTGCGCGCCGCCGTCGTGTAGCTGCCGGCCTGTGCGACCTCGACGAAGACGCGGATCAGGCGCAGTTGGGGCATGGCATGATCTCGCTAGAGCATATGTGCGACCATGGCCCCTATTGCATATTGGGCAGGATGAGCGCGATGTTCGGGAAGGCGAACAGCAGCAGGATCAGCAGGATGTTGATCAGCCAGAATTGCACCGATCCGACATAGATCGTCTTCAGGCTGATCGACGGCACCGATGCCTTGACCGCGTAGAGGTTAAGTCCGACCGGCGGTGTCACCGCGGCAACCTCCATAAGCGACACCACGACCACGCCGAACCAGATCGGGTTCCAGCCCACCGTCAGCACGATTGGCATCACCAGCGGGATGGTGAGCGCCAGCAGGCTGGAGACTTCCATGAACATGCCCAGGACGATGTAGATGGCGATCAGCAGCAACAGAAGCGCGAATGGGCTGAGGTTCATCGCTAGAATGGATTCGGCGATCATATCGCTGAAACCGTTGAGCGCCAGGAAGCCGCTGAACACCATGGATCCGATGACCACAATGAACACCGATGCCGACATGTTGACCGCCTCGCAGCAGGCATCAACGAACTGGCGAAACCTGAGACGCCCCTGCAGCGCGGAAATGGCCGTGACCAGCAGGACCGCAACAGCGGCAGATTCGACCGGCGTCCATACACCAAACAGGATGCCGGCAATAACGGCTGCAATGACAAGCAGGAACGGAAGGACACCAGGCAGCAGTTCGACGCGCTCCTTAAAGCTGAAACGCGGGCCTGGAGGTCCGAGGCGGGGGTTGATCCTGCAGCGTATGACGATCAGGAGTATGTAACCCAGAGCCAGCAGCAGGCCGGGAATGACGCCCGCAATCAGCATCTTGCCGACTGATTGCTGCGCAAATATTGCATAAAGCACCAGCGTGATGCTGGGCGGGATCATGATCGACAGCGTTCCGCCGGTTGCGATCGCGCCGGTCGACATGCGCTCGTCATAGCCGAAGCGACGAAGTTCCGGCAATGCTATGCGGCTCATCGCAGCCGACGTGGCAACGCTTGAGCCCGTGATGGCGGCCATGCCGGCACAGGTGCCAACAGTTGCAACCGCCACGCCGCCCGGTAGGCGGCCGAAGCTGCGATAAAACAGATTGAACAAATCCTTGGTGATACCCGAGGCGGAGGCGATGCCTCCCATCAGAATGAAGAGCGGGATCACCATCATCGTATAGGAGCTGGAGATGTCCACGGCGTGTAGCAGCAGCAGGTTGAGGCCGGCAGTCCAGCTTCCGAGGAATACATAGGAGCCGACGATGCCCACCAGCGCCAAGGCGGCGCCGATGTGAACGCCCGCACCCAGTAGCAGCACCAGCAGCCCGAGTGACACGGCAAGCGAGAGGGTTACCGGGTCCATCTTCAGTGTTCCGCCGTAGAGTCGCGATGATCTTGTCGGGGCGTCTCGCCACGGCCGGCGAGCCGGCGCAGCGCCTCGACGCCCTGGAACAGCAGGGTGACGAGGACGAGAGCCGTCCCGGCCCAGATCATCCCCAGCGGTATCCATGTCGGAATTTCGATCATGCCGCGCAGCAGGAAGCGCCCCTCATAGGCCTTCTGGAATTCCCCCGTGGTGATCCACAAAAGCAGGCCGAATACGAGCAGCCCGGTGGCGACGTCCACCAGCGCCAGGCCGGCGACCGTGCGGCCGCGGACCCAATCGAAGATGATGTCCACGCGCAACTGCTCATGCCGGAAAAGCACCATTCCCAGCGGCAGGAACGTTGCCATCACCAGCAACACGCTGGAGACCTCGAAAACACCGGTGATCGAGCGTCCGGTGATCCACCGCAAGGTGACATCGATGCCCACCAGAAGCGAGATTGCCATGAGCGCCAGGGCACCGAGCACGGTTCCCAAGTGCAGAAGTCGGTTCAGATAGCTGGATAACCTGTGCATTGCGCCCTCCCGAAGTGAAGAGGCAGGGCGGCGCCGAATGCGACGCCGTCCTGCCCTTCCAGGGTTATTTTCCGTTGATGTAGGAATCGGCCAACGCCTGATATTTGGTCATGATCTCATCGCCTGGCAGCTTGTTTTCCTTCAGGACCTCGGCGGCCAGCGCCATGAAATCCGGCGCCTTGGCGGCAAGCGCGTCGGTGTCGTCCTGGCTCAGATGATGGATCGTCACCCCGGCCGCCTCGAATTCCCCGAATGCCTTGTCGGAATATTCGCGCACCTGCTTGGAAGCGACCGGCCCCATTTCCCTGGCAACCTTGGTGACAGCGTCGCGAACATCGGCCGGCAGCGCGTTCCAGTCGTCGAGATTGACCAGGTAGAGCACGGGCGCGATGGCAGTGAAGGCACCGGCACCCGGACCCGTGGTGAGCAGGTTCTTCGACACTTCCTGGAACTTGGCGTTCAACATGGCCGGCGGGTCGGTCATCGCGCCGTCAAGCACGCCGGTCTGCAGACTGGTGTAAATTTCCCCGAAGGCGACCGAGAGCGGCACCGCCCCGGCTGCTTCCATCAGCTTAGGCAACACATTGCCGAGCGTGCGGATCTTCTTCGAACCGAGATCTTCGAGCTTGGCGATCGGATCGTTTGAGATCACCGCATAGGCAGGCGACGGCACGAACAGCAGCGGCTTGAGGCCGAGCTTCTCATATTCGGCGGAAAATTCCGGCACCTCTTCAAGCAGCTTGGCGGTGAGATCGGCGATGTCCTCCAGCTCCAGCTTGTTGCCGTAGCGAAGATCAACCAGACTCGCCAGCGTGGCCGAGATCGGCAGCTGGCCGGGGAAGAAGGAGACAACGGTAGAGCCGAGATTGGCCACCTTGCCGCGAATGCCTTCGATCGTGTTTTCCGGCTTCAGCAGCGCACCGCCTGCCACATGCCTGATCTTGAGCTGGCCTTGCGTCTCCTCCTCGATACGCTTGAAGAATTCGTCGGCAAGCAGGCCGGTCTGGAAATGATCTTTCGCATAACCGTTCGAATAGACCCAGTTGATCTGCTCGGCCATGGCGAGACCTGACCCGCAGGTCAGGAGGGCCGCTGCCATCGCAGCCTTGATGAATGCCTTTATCATGAGTTCCTCCCTTTAGTTGACATTCGAAGATCGGGTCATTCCTGGACCAGGTCGTGGAGCGGAATCCCGAATGGATATTTTTCGGTGGTTTCCTTGGAAACACGGAAGTTGAGCAGGGCACCCTCAGTGCGGGCAAGCACGATGGTGAAATGCGAAATCGGATGCACGGAACGCACCAGGCAGCCTTCGATCAGATGACCCATATAGGACTTACCGGCATGGGTAACAGTCAGATGGATATGCAGGTTGGGCGTGTCCGCGTGATAGACAATGCCGGTGATGCTTTCGGAATCGTAGGTATCGCGCGTGATACCGATCGTGCCGACGCCGCTGCATTCGATCATACCCTCCAGCTCCAGCACGCCGGGAGGCGAATCCATATCGGTTTCCTTGATCGGCATGCTGAGCCGCGCCTTGCGCAGCCCACCCACGATGTTCAGGATGACGCCGCTGCGGATATTCTCGCGCCGACAAATCTCCATGATCTCGAGGTAGAGGTCGGCATCGGGCTCGAGCTGCGCCCAGATGACGTCGCCCATGCTGGCCTTGGCAATTATGGAAGGCATCAAATCAACTCCTTGCTTTCAGAAATTTTCTGGCCGTCGCTGGCCACGAAGCCATTGGCGAGATCGCGGACGATGCGCTGCGGATCGCGCCGGGCCGGTTCGCCGAAGCCACCGCCTCCGGGCGTCCGGCATGTGAAAGTGTCGCCGCTGGAAATGACGATGCCCTCGTCCTTGGCCAGCATGGGCGGGGTGTAGCCGTCCCCGGAAATCTCCATATCGATCCGGGTGCCGGCGGCCGGCAGACCACCCTCGATTCCATAGGGTTGGAACTTGGCGCGATCGCCGAGCACGGACAGGCGCGCTTCACCGCGCATGAGTCTGAGCTTGTATTCGACCCCCAACCCGCCGCGGAATTGGCCGGAACCCGCCGAGCCTTCGCGCAGGGCATAGCGCTCGAACAGGATGGGGGTCTGCTGCTCCACCACCTCCAAAGGCGGCGTCTTGGCAAGGCCGACCGTGCTGCAGGCATTGGAAAGGCCGTCGCCGCCCTGATAACCGCCAGCCCCACCGCCCGAATAGAAATAGAAGACGTAATGCTTCTTCTGGCCAGGATCGAAACCACCGATGGTGACGTTGATGGCCGAGCCGAACGGTGCACCCGTCAGCTCGCCCGGCGCGGCCTGCGCCATTGCCCCGAACACCACATCCACCACGCGTTGCGAAACCTCCGCCGCGCAGCCCGAGACGGGCTTGGGATAACCGACATTGAGGAAAGTCGTTTCCGGCGCGATGACCTCGACCGGATCGAAGCATCCGCCATTCATGGGGATTTCCGGATAGATGTGCTTGAGCGCCACGAACACGGCAGAAGCCGTGGTGCTGATCACCGAGTTCATGGGCCCGCGGCAAGGCGGGGACGAGCGGGAAAAATCGAAGACCAGGCGGTCCGGCTCCACGGTCAGGTCGAGCCTGATCCAGAGCGGATTGTCCTCCACACCGTCATTGTCCAGCGCATCCTCGAAACTGTAGCAGCCGGGCTTGAGGGTCGCGATGCGCTCAATCATCAGATTGGCCGAGGTCCTGCGCAGCGCGGCGATCGCCTCCTCGACCACTTCAAGCAAATATTCCGAAAGCAGCCGCTCGATCTGTGCCTCGCCCGCACGTAGCGATGCGATCTGCGCCTTCAGGTCGCCGACGCGCTGTTCGGGCACGCGAACATTGTCGAGGATCAGATCGAGAAGGTCCTGCTCGATCTCGCCGCCGCGGCAGATGCGCTGGCCACCGATGCGGATGCCTTCCTGCTGGACCTCCACTGCCCGCGTCACGAAGCCGCCCGGTACCGCACCGCCAATATCCGGCCAATGGCCGCTGGAGCCAAGGAAGCAACACAGCTTGCCTTCCACGAAGACCGGCATGATCAGCTTCACGTCCATCAGATGCGTGCCGCCCTTATAGGGATCGTTGATGATATAGATATCGCCCGGCGCATGCCCGCCCGGCCGGCGGGCGATAGTGGCGGCGGCATATTGCATGGCCCCGATATGGATCGGCATGCCGGTGGCGCCCTGCGCGATCAGCTTGCCGTCGACCGGATCGAAGATGCCCGACGCCCTGTCTTGCCCTTCCGAGATGATCGGCGAGAAGGCTGCTCGGTCGAGGATGACGTCCATCTCTTCGGTGATCTGCTGCAAGCGATGATGCAGAACCGTGAGCGTGATAGGATCAAGCATGGCCGGCCTCCTCGCGGGTGATTTCGAGATTGCCGAAGTCGTCGACCGCAGCGCTCCAGCCCGGCGGGATGATGATGGTGGTGTCGGACTGGTCGATACGGGCAGGGCCAGCGACATCCACACCGATGGGAATGGCCCAGCGATCATAGACCCGTGCCTCGTGCCAGGCGCCGCCGAAGCGCATGCGCGTGACGCCGACTACCGCATCTGCTGCGCTGCCTGTGCGGCGGATGTCGACCTTCAGCTCGATGCGGCTTTCGGCTGCGCTGACGGCCCGGACCCGCAGGTTGACGAGCCGGATCGGGAGCTCCGACACGCTGACCGAGAACGCCTTTGCATAGGCGGCCTCGAAGATGCGCGCGAGTTCGTCCGGCTCCACATTCGGTCCCGGCAACGGCACCAGCACGCGGTGAGTCTGGCCCTCATATTGAAGCGAGGCCTCATAGTTCAGCACGACTTCATCGCGGGCGAGGCCCTCGCCGTCGATGATGGCAAAGATACGCTCGCCCATCAGGTCGAACAGTTCGCGGATTTCCTTTGCGGAAATCCGGTCCAGGCGCTTCAGCACCGAGCGCGTGTCGTCGAAGCGGACGCCAGAGATGATGCAGCCAACGGCGGAGAACACTCCCGGCCAAGGCGGCACCACGACCGAGCGGATGCCGAGCTGATCTGCAATCGCACAGGCATGTACGGGACCTGCTCCGCCGAAGGGAAGCAGGCTGAACTTGCGCGGGTCCAACCCGCGCTCGAGAGAAATACTGCGGATCGCATTGGCCATCAGCAGGTCGGCCACCTTCAGCGAAGCTTCCGCTGCCGCTTCGGCGTCCAGATTAAGCTTTTCGCCAACGGCCTCGAACGCCTTCAGAGCACCGCCGATCGCCGACTTTGCATCACTTGAAATGCGCTCGACATCGATGCGTCCGAGCACGACATTGGCGTCGGCGACTGTCGGCTCGGTGCCGCCTCGCCCATAGCTGATCGGCCCGGGTATGGAGCCGGCGCTCTCGGGACCGACCGTCAGCAAGCCGCCGGCATTGACGCGAATAATGCTTCCGCCCCCTGCCCCAATCGTGTCGATGTCGATCATCGGAATCCGGGAAGGAATGCCGTAGGCTACCTCCTTCTGTTCCGACAGGATCGGCTCGCCGCCCATGACCAGGCCAACATCGAAACTGGTGCCGCCCATGTCGGCGGAAATGATGTTCCGGTTGAGCTTGCGGGCGATGAAATGCGCAGCCATCAGCCCGCCGGCCGGGCCCGACAGTACGCTACGGCAAGCCGCGCGGGCTGAATTCTCGGCGTTCAGCACCCCGCCGTTGGACTGCATGATGTGGAAGGGTCCGCTGAAGCCGGCCGAACGCAACTCCCTGTCCACCCGCTCCAGATAGCGGGAAATCAACGGCTGCAGATAGGCGTTGATGACTGTGGTCGAAGTCCGCTCGAACTCGCCGATCTCCGGCAGGACGTCATGGCTCAAACTGATGAAGACCCGATCGCCGAACTCGGCGATGAGCTCCCGGCATATCTCCTCGTGCTCGGCATTCACATAGCTGTGCATCAGGACCACGGCGATCGATTCCACGCCGTCGGCGATCAGCGCCTCGATCGCCGCTCTTGCGGCTGCGCGATCGAGCTCCACCAGCACCCGGCCTTCGGCATCCATGCGTTCGCGGATTTCCGAGCGGCGGCTGCGCGCGACCAGCGGCTGGAACTCGCCCTTCATCCCATAGGGTGTCGGCCGGGTGCGGCGCCCTAGTTCGAGTATGTCGCGAAACCCTTCGGTGGTGAGCAGGCCGGTGGCCGCCCCCTTCCTTTCAAGCAGCGCATTGGTGCCGACGGTGGTACCGTGGGCAATGGCCCGAAGCTCCGCAATGTCGCCCAATTGGTGCAACCCGCTCACGAAACCCTCGGCCTGGTTGCGCGTGGTGGGAACCTTGGTGACCTTCACGGTGCCCGTCGTCTCATCGACGACGCAGATATCCGTGAACGTTCCACCGACGTCGACACCTGCAACCAAACCCATGCTTCACTCCGCAATATATTTCGGCTGTTAGCGCCAACATGAAATTTGCTCCACTGGCGTGGTACGCTGGCAACTTTTGATATGTTATCGCTAACATGATTGATGTCAATAGGATCGAACGTCGATTTTGCCGCCCAGAGTTTCGGGAGCCGTCGCGGATAAGCCTTCAGGACGTATCGCGACAAGCCAGGGCATGCCGCCTTGGATCAATACCCATGATGATCGGCCAGACGCGGCGAGCGGGATTGTTTCTGTTTCACGAACAGCAAGATGCACCGGCGCCGGCTTTTCTTGCAGAGCGCTTCGTCCCAAGAATGACGGATCACGGCTCGGCGCCGGAAGATGGAGAGGAAGCATTGATGATGAAGGTAATACCGACCGGGGGAGCGCTTGGAGCACGCATCGAGGGCCTAGACCTGTCGCGCCCCCTGAAAGAGGATGAGGTCAAAGGGATCGTTCGTGCGGTGGGCGAACACGGCGTGATCTGCATTCCGGATCAGAAGCTCGAACCGGTTCATCTGAAGGCTTTTTCGGGCAATTTCGGCGAGCTGGAAGTCAACGTCGCCAGCAGCTTCCAGGAGAAGGATCACCCCGAGATCATGATCCTGTCCAATATGCGCGAAGATGGAAAGCCGATCGGCTTTGCCGATGCGGGGCAGGACTGGCACACCGACATGTCCTACAGCAGCACGGTCGCCTTCGCCAACATCCTTTACGGGATCAAAATCCCTCGGCGTGACGGACGTCCTCTGGGCTGCACCGCCTTTTGCGACATGCACAAGGCCTATGAGATGCTTCCGGACGACATCAAGCGCCGCATCGACGGACGTACTGCAACCCATGACTTCAACAAGTTCTGGGAGAAGATGCGCAGGGAAAAGGGCAGCGCCCGCCCGCCCCTGACCGAGGAACAGCGTCGCAAGAAGCCTCCGGTTTCGCATCCCATGGTTATGGCGCATCCAATCACCGGCCGCAGCGTGCTCTATGCCAATCCCGGGTATACCGTTTCGATTGACGGCATGCCGGCTGCCGAAAGTGACGAAATCCTGGAATTCCTGTTCACGCACCAGATACGGCCGGAGTTCCAGCACCAGCACCTCTGGACAGAAAACGATGTGCTGATGTGGGACAATTTCGGCACCATCCACAACGCTATTGCCGATTATGGGCCGGATGAGCACCGGCTGATCAAGCGCTGTCAGGTGATGGCGGACAAGGTTCTGGCCGACACCTTCGGCGTCAGGCCCGTCCACTGAAGCTGCACGGCCCGCCCGGCAAGAACCGTCAGGCGCTCTCGCGCCTGACGATCTCAAAACCGCAATCCACCACGGCTGGTCCCTCGTAGCGGCCGGCGATGCGCTCGAGCAGAATGCTTGCGGCACGCTGGCCGATCTCGACGCGCGGAACATGCACCGTGGTGAGCGAGGGGACCAGCTCCGCGGCAAGCTCGACATCGCCGAAGCCGGCCACGGCAATGTCCGACGGCACCTTCCTGCTGTTGCGCTGGGCTTCCATCAGAGCGCCGACGGCCAATGTGTCGGAGGAACAGAAGACCGCATCCACATCTGGCAGTTCCGTCAATATGTGCCGCATGGCTTCGCTACCCGCATGCATGCCGAACTGGACCTGAATCTCCAGGCGCGAATCGGCATCGAGCCCGAGTTCGGCGACCGCACGGCGATAGCCTTCCAGGCGCTGGCGCGCGCGGTCATTGTGAGGCGAATCGATCTTGACAAAGGCGATGCGCCTGTACCCCCAGCCATGCAGCGATCGCGTCATTTCATAGGAGGCCTGAGCGTTCGAAAAGCCGACGCTAACATCCAGCGGATAGCGCGGCTTGTTCCAGACCTCCACCACCGGCACCTCGGAATTTGCCAGGAGCTCCTTGGTCCTGGAGGTATGGGCGCCACCGGTTATGACGATACCGGCAGGGCGCCAGCCGACGAAGCCCGACAGCAAGTCTTCTTCCTTGTGGATGTCGAAGTCGGTCTCGCCCAGGAGCAGATGGTAATGATTGTCCGACAGATATTTCGAGATCGCCTGGATGGTTCCCGAGAAGACGGAATTCATCATGGTTGGGAACAGGGCGACGATCACCTGGCTGCGCTGGGACGACAGGCTGCGCGCCGCATAGTTCGGAACGAAGCCGCACATGCGGATCGCCTTCTCGATGCGCTCCAGCGTTTCCGGCGACACCTTGTCGGGGGTGCGAAGCGCGCGCGACACTGTCATCGTCGTCACGTCGGCCAAGCGCGCGACGTCCGCCATGGTCGCCATGCTGCCTTGGGCGCGCGCTGGAGGGCGCGCCATTTTGCTGCCGGGCTTGCGACTTTTAATGGTCATAGCATCTCATCCCCGCCCGAGCAGTTGCGGCCAAACAGTATCGCCGCCAATGCTCCATCCACTCTTCCAACGCAATTGCGGGCGCAAAACGCTGCGCAATCTGCCTTTCATTGCAAAGCGAAAAATCCCATCCCGACCGCATGGCCACGATACGAAATCGCTTTGCCATGTTATCGCTAACGCAATCCAGGATTTCAAGGGATGCCGCCGCACTCCATCAAGCAAACAAAGATTCCACGGAGACAGGAAGCAATGACGCCTGAAGACAGGATGCAAATCGAATTGCAATGCACGCGACTGGTTACGGCCTTCGCAGTCAATCTCGACCTGCGTCGCTATGACGAGGTGATCGCCCTTTTCACGCAGGACACCGTCTACAGGCCGCGCCAGACGACCTTTAACGGTCATGAAGGGGTGCGAGCCTATCTTGAGTCCCGTCCCCGACACCGCGTTTCGCGGCACGTGATCAGCAATTGCCTAGTGGATGTGCTCAGCCCCGACGAGGCAAGGGGCTTTTGCGTCCTGACGTATTTCGTTGATGAAGGTCCCGTCGCCGAGGGCGAGCCCGCTCCACTTGCGGGCGCAAGGCTGATCGGCGACTATCATGACCGTTTCGTGCGCACGCCGGACGGGTGGCGCATCGTCGAACGGATCGGCGAGATTGTCTTCGAACGCAAATAGAGGCGGCCGCCTTCTTCGGCAAGCGGCCGTGTTGCCGGCAAGCGGCGGGAGCTGCGCCCGCCGATCCGCACGGGATCAACCCTGTATTTCGGCCTTGGCCAGGGCGACGAATTCCGCGTCGGTTACGGCCCGCTTCAGGCGAACGGCTTCTTGCTTGATGGTTTGCAGCATCTGCGCCATTTGCGCCTCGGTCAGATCGAGGCCCAGCTTCTCGGCCTTGTATTTGACCGAAACAAGCCCGCTCTTCTTGCCGAGCAGGATGTCCCTCTTCTGGCCGACCAGCACCGGATCGTAGGATTCGGCCGTGTAGGGGTTCTTCAGCACACCGGCCACCACCATCCCCGCCTCATGGCGGAATGCATTATAGCCGACCACCGCCTTGTTGGCGTGCACGGCAATGCCGCTCAGCCTGTCCACCAGCTCCGACACTTCCTTGAGGCGCGAAAGCTGGATGCCGGTATCATAACCGCACAGCACTTCCAGCGCCATGACGACTTCCTCCGTCGAAGCGTTGCCGCAGCGCTCGCCGATGCCGTTGATCGTGGTGGAGACATAGTCGGCGCCAGCCATCACGCCGGCCAGCGTGTTGGCACAGGAAAGGCCGAAATCGTTGTGGCAATGAATTTCCATCGCCAATCCCGGCGCCGCTTCCTTGACGTTCTCGACGATGAGCCGGATCGCCTCGGGCAGAGCGCAGCCGGTGGTGTCGACGATGCGCAGGCGATCGACAGCCTCGCGGCGGGCGAGCTCCGCCGCCACCTTGCGCAGGAACGGCAGATTGGCGCGGGTCGTGTCGAACGGGCTGTAGACGACGGCGAGGTTCTTGCTTGCTGCATAGTCGATCAGCGCCAGCATGCGGGCGATATAGTCGGCTTCGCTGATGCCCTTAAGCTTATATTCGCGTTCGATGTCGCTGATGGGAAAGCTCAGCCGCACGCCCCACACGCCAAGTTTCGCGGCCATATCGATATCGGCCTCGAGCCCCCGGCAAAGCACGCTGATCTTGGCCTTCAGGCCGAGCTCGCAGATCGCCGCGATCGCTTCACGATCCTCCTCGCTGCTGGCCACCGTTCCGGCTTCGATCTCATAGACGCCGAGCTCCTCCAGCGCGCTGGCGATCTCTACCTTGTCGTCGCGATCAAGCACGATGCCGGCCTGCTGCTCGCCGTCGCGCAGCGTGCAATCCGCAACCCGGATCGTGCGGCCGTTCAGCCGCGAAAGCTCGGCAGCGGTGTTGAAGGGACTCGGCCAGCGGCCATTTTCGGGAGTGAATTGCATCTCTGGATACCTTTCATTGCGGCGGCCTCAGCGGCCAAACGAAAGGGAGCGGCGCCCGCAAGCGCTGGACCGTTCCCGCATTTGTCGGAGTCATGTCCGCGCGTCCGTTTGCGCGGACCTGATCGGTTCAGGTTCTGATCCGGTAGTTCCCGTACTCGGATACGGTCGCGACAGCGCCGGGCGGAACAACGATGGCCGTCAGCGGCTCCTCGATCAGCGCCGGGCCTTCCACCACATGGCCCGCTCGAAGCGCTTCGCCCTGATAGACCGGCACGTTTTCGATGCGGCCGGCATCGCGGAAGAAGGCGGAGCGCCCGCCGGAGGGGCGCGGCTCGCCATTGCCTCTTTCGCTTTGCGACAGCGTTATCTCAGGCACCAGACCGATCGCCTTGACGTTGATCTCGATGATTTCCACGACATCGGCGGCGCTGCGCACATTGTAGAGGCGCTCATGCAGGCGGTGGAAATCCTCCACCATGGCCGCCACGTCACCTGCATCGGCGAAGCGGTCGGTCTGCAGCGGCAAGGTCAGCTGCCAGACCTGGCCCTGGTAGCGAGCCTCTGCCGTGAACTCGAGGCAGCGGCGCTGGCCTTCCACACCCATTCGGGCGAGATAGGCTTCCGCTTCTGCCTTCAGTTCCGCCAGATTGCGGTTGACCGCATCGAAGTCAAAGGCGTCGGATCGCGTGAAGACGCTGCGCCCATACTGGTTCTGGACGTTGCTGGTCAGAATGCCGAAGGCCGAGAGCACCCCGGCAAAGCGCGGCACGATCACTTCCGCGATGTCGAGTTCGCGCGCGATGGCCACGGCATGGAGCCCGGCCGCCGCGCCGCCGGCCACCATGACATACTCACGCGGGTCGATGCCGCGCTTGATGGTGATCTCCTCGATCGCCCCCACCATCGACTGATCGCAGGTGACGCAGACGAGTTCTGCCGCCTCGTCGATCTCTACTCCCAGCGGCTCGGCCACGTCCCGCCGCAGCACGGTCCTCGCCGCCTCGGCATCGAGGGTCATGGTTCCAGCGGCAAAGGTCTCCGGGTTGAGGTAACCGCGCACGACATTGGCGTCAGTCACGGTGGCGCGGATGCCGCCACGGCCATAGCAGGCAGGCCCCGGACGCGAGCCGGCACTTTCCGGCCCGGTATGGACGAAGCCGCCGGCATCGACGCGCGCCAGGCTGCCGCCGCCAGCGCCGATCGTTAGCACCTCCACGCTTGGCACGCCGAACGAGTGCCCGGCAATGACGCCGTCGCGATGGGTGGGGATTTCCCAGCCGGTGACGATGCTGACATCGAAACTGGTGCCGCCCATATCCACCGTGACGATGTTGCCGCCCTCGATATTTTCGAGGCGCGCGAAACGCCGCCCCGATTCCGGCGCAGCCGAAGGACCGGAAAAGCAAAGATAGATGGGCTTTGCCTGGACATCCTGCGGCGAGGTCTGGCCACCGCTCGACGTCACCAGCGTGAGCACGCCCTTGAACCCTTCAGCAGCAAGACGCCCGGAAAGCGTGCGCACCGCCTCGTTGACGATCGGCTTCAGGGAGGCGTCAAGCGCGGTCGCCGAGGTGCGCCGGTATTCGCGGATGCTGGGACTGACCTTGTGGCTCAGGCTGTATGGCAGGCCAGGGGCCATCTCCTCGATCAGGGCCGCAAGGCGCTCCTCATGAACGGAATTGGCCACGGACCAGATCAGGGCCACCGCGATGGCGTCGACCTTCCGGTCAAGAAGCTCACGGATCGCCCGGCGTGCCTGCGCCTCGTCGAGCGGCTTAACGACCCCGCCTTCCGCATCGATGCGCTCGTCGATCTCCACCGTCAGCCGGCGGGGAATATAGGGCCCGGGATAATCCACCTCTACATTATAGGTGTCGTCCTTTCCACCCTCGCGGATGAGCAGCACGTCGCGGTGGCCGCGGGTGCACAGAAGTCCGGTCCTGGCGCCCTTGCCTTCCAGTACCGCATTGGTCGCTGTGGTGGTGCCGAAGGCGAATTTGCGGCAGTCGCCCATCACCTCTCTGAGACTCAGGCCGAGCGCTTCCGCAGCCCGGGCAACCGCGTTGATCGTGCCGTCGATGATGTTGCCCGGCGTCGTGGGAGACTTGACGCCCTTGACCATGCCGGCATCCGACTTGATGACGAGGTCGGTGAAGGTTCCGCCGACATCGACTGCGATTTCATAGGCCATGTCAGGCTGCTCCCATTTCCTTCCGGCGCGCCGCGGTTGCGGGCGCATCCACCGTGTCGATCCCGTCCTGCCCCGTCAGCACGACGCCATAGGTCTCTTCCAGCCTCGACCGCGAGATCCAGCCTTCGCGGTAGTCCCTCAGCACCCTGGCCGGGTCGCGCTCGAGCGGGCTGCCGTAACCCCCGCCGCCGGGACCGTGCGAGACCAGTGCCTCTCCCGGCTGGATCACCACGTCGCCAGTCGACGGCAATTCGATCTCACTGCCGTCCTTGCGACGCATGCTCACCTGCGTCGCCGCACCTGCCTCGCCGCCACGTACGCCGAGCGGTGGAAACTGCCGTGCCGCCGCGCCAAGCGAGAAGGTGACGGGATTGTCTCGACTGGCGAAGACGCAGTAGGCACCCGGCGCGCCCTGATGGCGGCCCGCTCCCCCGCCATCTTCGCGGATGGACAGCGCCTCGACGAGAATGGGTTGCTGCTGCTCGACGACCTCGACGCTCGACTGCCACAGGATTCCCTGGGAGGAGACGCTGCCATAGGTCAGCCAGCCATCGTGGCGCGCCAGCGCCGGCCCGCCCCAGTAGCCCATGATCACCTGATTGACGAAACGGCGCCCGTCATAGCGGAAATCATCACCACTGACGACGGAGCTCGATCCAGGCAGGCCGATCGTGCCATAGGCCGAGCCGGTGCCGTCGATGAGCTCGGCAAAAAGCGCCTGGATATGCGATCCGAGCAGGTGGCACAGATGCGTGGTGGCCGACGAAGTTGCGGCGGGGAATTTCGGCTTTCCGATTGCCGAGCCCTCACGCATCTTGACTTTGACGCGTTTGAAGGAACCCGCGCAGCGCGGAATGTCGGAGCCAAGCTGGCCCAGCACGTTCATGCGGCAGGTCGCCAGCACCGTACTTTCGCTCATATTGATGCCGAGCGGCAGGTTGTCGACATTATCGGTCAGGTCGACATGGATTTCGCCGGCATCGGGTTCGATCGTCAGTTTCGCGGTGAGCGGAATCCCGTCCAGATAGTCCGCAAGCATGGAATCGTAGCGGACGGTGCGGCTGATGCTGCTGGCCGGCAGCTTGCGGATCGCCTCCACGCACATCGTCTCGGCATAATCCTGGTATTTCCTGAGAAAGCCCAGGACCACGTCGCGACCATATTTGCCGCAAAGCTCCTTGAGGCGCTTCTCACCGGTGCGCACCGCCGCCAGGCAGGCCAGATAGTCGCCATAGAACTGCTCGGGCGAGCGGATATTGGCGCGACAGATGTCGGTCACCTCGGTCACGTCCTGATAGTCCCGCTGGATGCGCAGGCACGGAAGCTTGAGACCTTCCTGATAGACGTCGCGACAATCCGGACCATAGGTCGTGGGCGTGGGAAAGCCCATGTCGCCGAAATGCGCCCGCGCGATGCAGTAGAAGACAAGCTCATCGTCCATGAATACCGGCACGCAAAGCGTGAAGTCGCCGCAATGTGTGTTGCCATGATAGGCGCTGTTGTTGACGAAGCAGTCGCCGGGTCGAATCGCCTCGCCGAACTTTTCCTTGACCGCCATCGGGATCAGTTCGATGGCGCCAACATGGACGGGCAGACCGAGCGCCACGCTGACAGAGCGGAAATCCGCATCTGTCAGGCTGCAAGAGAAATCCATTGCCGTGTTGAGGACGCCGGAGCGCCCGGACTTGAACAATGCATTGACCATTTCGCGGATGATGGCCTCGAACCTGCGCCGCAGCACCACCATGGTAAAGAGATCGAGCTCTTCGCTCGTGTCGGTATCATTTGCAGTCAGCATCGGGATTCCATTTCTGCCTTTGGATACGCCTTACTAGTGCGGTGGCCCGGCCGAGGGCCATTCATAGTTTTTGATGACAGCCATTGCCCGCGATTATGGTGGCGGCCGCATGCGGCCTTGACCGGAGAGGTCCGGAAAATTACTCACTCTGCAAGAGGATCGTCGATAGCGCAGAACCAAAGCGGCCGAGGCGCGCATTGAAACGTTGCCATTGCCGCCAGAAGGCAAAGAACTGCGATAACGTGATGCGTGGTCGGTCGGAACCGACGAAGGAGAGGCTCGCATGCTGATAACCCTGGACCTTCGCCAGATCCGTTATTTCATCGCCCTGTTCGAAGAAGGCAGCATCACGCGTGCGGCGGAGCGGCTGCATGTGGTGCAACCGGCCGTCAGCATGCAGATCCGCAAGCTCGAAGCGGAATATGGGCTGACGCTGTTCGACCGGACCAGCCAGGGCGTGCTGCCCAACGAGATCGCACGCGACTTCTACAAGATCTGCCTGCGCGTCATGGAGGATGTCGAAACCGCGCACCACTTCCTTGTCGGCGCCAATGGCCGCGTCATGGGTGATATAGCTGTAGGCGTTCCGCCGACCCTGTCACTCGGCACGATGGCGCGCATTGTAAGACGCTACTGCGAGAGATTTCCCGAGGTGAAGCTACGCATCCTGGAGGGATACAGTTCCAGCATCGTCAGTTGGCTCGAAAGCGGCGAGATCGATATCGGCGTGCTCACCAACGAGTATAGCGAGACGAAACTGTTCAGCCGGCCCCTGATCGAGGAGGAACTGTTCGCGGTGGCGGCCAAGAATCATCCGAAGATTCGGGCAAGCTCTATCAACGGCCGGGAATTTGCCGCGCTCGACGTCATCCTGCCATCGGAGCCCAACCTGCTACGCCGGCTGATCGACACCTCCTTTGCAGAAGCAGGGGTCACGCTGAAGCCCGTCCTGGAAATCGATTCGCTGGCAACCGTGCTTGAACTGGTCCGCAACGGCTATGCCACCCTGCTGCCGGGACATGCCATCGCCGACCTGCTGGACCGGTTCGATCTCCAGGCGCTGCCGGTCGCAGAACCGGTCATCAAGCGCAAGCTGATCGCCTGTTACAATTCGCAGAAGCTCTTGTCGAAGGCGGCGGAGGCCTTCATCGACACGTTGCGCGAAGACCTGTCGCAGTATGGCAAGGCAGCGGATGATACCGCCGCCCCGGAACCTCTGGCCTGAGGCTCCGCGCATCGCAAAAATAAACAAGACCGTTGGGCGGCGTGCCGGCTTTGCGTCAGTCCTTGTCGGGCGCCGTCGAAACCATGGATTGGCGCGTGGCAAAATCGCGATACCAGCCGGCGAGGTCTGAATCATCGGCTACCCACCCCACCTCCGGGAAGCGAAATTCCAGCCATCCGAGCGCGCAGGCAACAGCGATTTGACCCAGATCCGGCTCATCCTGACACCACGCCATGTTTCCACCCAGGTTGGCCAGCGTATCCTGAACCCTCTCGAGCTGCCGGGCGATCCAGTCCGGCGACTGTTCCGATTCCGGCCGCAGACTTTCGGAGCGCATCAACAGGCCAGCCTCCAGCAGGCCGTCGGCAAGCGCCTGCGTCGTCAGCACGGCCCAGCGGCGGTGTGGGGGCAGGAAACGGCCTGCCCCCGGAAGCTCCTGGCAGATCCAGTCACAAATCAGGGACGACTCGAGCAGGCTGAGCCCGTCTCCGGTGACAAGAGCAGGCACCTTGCCGAGCGGGTTGTGTTCGCGCAGATCGTTGCCGCGGTCACGCGGCACGATCCGGTCGAACAGAACCCGGTCTTCGAACCCGGTTTCGTGGATCAGCACCCGCACCTTGCGGACAAAAGGAGAGGTTGGCGACCCAAGCAGCCGCATCTTCATTATCGTCACTGCAATATCTCTGTTTGCGAGGCTGCCGGACTCAGGCAGCCTCCGTTAATGCCTAAAAAATCACTGATAGGCCCATGTGGGCAGCCACAGCGCTATCCCCGGAAAGACGAGCAGGAGGCCGATCATCAACATTATTGTGAGGACAAAGGGTGCCGCGCCGATCATGACATCGGCAAGCGACCCGCGCCCACGCACACTTTGCACGACGAACAAATTGACCCCCACCGGCGGCGTGATCAGCGCCGCCTCCAGCAAAAGCGTCATGACGACGCCGAACCAGATGGTGTCATAGCCGGCAGCCACGACGACCGGCACGATGATCGGCACGGTGATCAGCATGATCGACATGCCTTCAAGGAAGCAGCCCAGTACCAGATAGAAGGCCACCAGGATCAGCATCAGCGTGACAGGACCGATATCGAGGCCGTGGATGAAGGCGGTGATGTTCTTGGATATGCCCAGGAATGTGAGCACAAAATTGAGAATGGTCGATGTCAGGACGATCGCTACCACCATTGCGGTGGTGCGCATCGTGCCCTCCACGACGGCCTGCAGCATCTTCAGGTTCAATGAGCCTGCCTGGAAAGCAAGACCCAGCGCCCCAACCACGCCGAATGCCGCCGCTTCGGTAGGGGTGGCAATGCCAGCATAGATCGTCAGCACCACCAACCCGAAGATGAACAATGGCGGCAGCAGATCGGGAAGCACCGCGATCCGGCGAGACCAGTTGGTCACCGGCGGTATGCCAGACATCGACGGACGCAACCAGCAGGCCACCACAATGGTCAGCATGAACATGACTGCCAGCGCCAGGCCGGGTATGGTTCCGGCAAGATAGAGGCGGGGAATGGACGTATCGGTCAACACCCCATAGATAATCAGGATAATGGAGGGCGGGATCAGGATGCCGAGCGTTCCGCCAGCCGCCAGCGAGCCGAGGAACAGGCGTTCGCCATAGCCTCGGCGCTTTATCTCCGGGATAGAGACGGTGCCGATGGTGGCAGCGGTGGCGACGCTCGAGCCGGAGGTCGCAGCAAAGAGAGCACAGGCGCCGATATTGGCATGCATCGTGCCCCCCGGCAGCCAGGACAGCCATTCGACGAGCGCTGCATACATGCGCTCTGCCAGGCCCGAGCGCACCATCACCTCGCCCAGCAATACGAAGAAGGGAATGGCTACCAGCGATTCCGAGGCCATGCTTTGCCAGGCGACATCGCCGAGCATCCGGTCCAGCGGGATCGGCGTGAAGAATATCGCCAGCGAGAAAGACAAGACCCCGAGAGCTGCCGTCACGGACACCGAAAGCGCCAGCAGCGCAAGGAGCAGGATCAGGCCAAAGGTGATCATTTCAGATGCTCCAGTTCGGCCTCGACCTCATCGGCCGGTGCAAAGACGCGCGTGGACCTTTCGCGTACCGCCTGGATGCCAAGATGAAGCGCGATGATGACGGCGCTGGCAAGGCCGAGCGCCCACAGGGCCTGAGGAATGTAAAGCTGCGTTCGACTGGGCGTCGGTGAGCGCGCATTGGTGACATAGGACTCCCAGGCAAGTTCGATCGCGCGGTAGGAGATGGCGACAAACACAAGCAGGAATGCCGCCCACGCCAGCACATCCAGCACTGCCTTGGCGCGCGGGCTGCATTTCTCGCGCAATACCGAAATTCGGATATGCGCCCCCTGCATGAGCGCCCAACCGAAGGCCCAGGCCGAGCAGATCGCGAAAAGATAGGAGGAGAACTCGTGAACCCCGCCGAGCGAAAAGCCGGCGAATTTGCGAACCAGCGTTTCGGCCGTGATCACGAATGACATGAGGATCAAGGCCGATCCGGAAATCCAGACCATAATTTTGGCGCCCCGTTCCACGAAACGGGGCGCGTCTTCAGATGTTTTGCTCATGAGAGCACGCCTATTTTATTGAGGTATGGTGACGTTTACTGCAGCGCCGGCGGTCTGGTTCCAGGAGGCGGTGCATTCGGCGCCGCAACGCTCGGCGAAGCGCTTGAGGACAAAATCGTTCAGGACCGTCTGGCGCAGTTCCGCATCCTCGGGGCTCGTGCGCACCAGGGTCATCTTCGCCGCTTCGCCATGCTGGCACTCCGGCCCGTCGAGGCGTTCACCGGTCAGGCAGGCGATTCCCTGCTGTTCGTCGGAATGTGTCGCAGCCCAGGTCTTTTCGGAAAAGAGCCGCGCCTGCTCGTCCAGGAGCTTTTGCGTTTCGCCGTCCAGTTGATCCCAACGAGACTTGGTCATGCCCAGGAAGCCTATGGCGCCGCCGATGGGCATCTCGTAGAGATAGTTCACCACGTCGAACCATTTGGCATTGTACATCGCGATGGCGCTGGCCATCGCGCAATCGACGACGCCACGCTGCAGCGAAGTCGGGACCTCGGCCAGCGGTATCGAAACGCTGACGGCGCCAAGGCCCTCGACCATATCGCCCTGGGTGGTAGCGAAGACGCGGATCTTGCGGCCCCTCAGATCCGCGAGACTCTTGAACTCATCACGGCAGGCGATGACCGGCAGCGGAAAAGGATAGCTCGTGACGAGCTTCAGGCGGTGCACATCCGCCATGGCCTTCTCGATCACTGCCGAGTGGGCCTCGACCACCTTGCGCTGGTCCTCCGCGCTGCGCGAGACAAGCGCCAGGTCGAAGCCCTCGAAAATCGGATCGCCCGAAACGATGTAGGCATAGAGGGCGAAGCCGGCATCATAAGCGCCGGTCGACAAAAGCTTGATGGCTTCGGAGCCGCTGAGGCCAAGATCGTTGATCGCCTGCATGTCGGCTGTGATCTTGCCACCCGAAGCCTGCGGGATCGCCTCGTTCCACAATGGCGCTTCGTAGTCGTTGTACATGGAGGCATTTCCCCATGTGCCAATGACCTTAAAGCTCTGTTCCGGAACATCGCCGGCTTGCGCGAAAGATGTCGTCAGGGCAAGGAAAAGCCCTGCGGCCAAGTGTCTGTTTTTCATGTTCACTCCCTAGGTTTGCCTTGCTCGCAAACTGAAGAGCAGCCGCGATAAGTCAAATCAGACATGTTGATATGGCCTATCAGGAATTGTTTGGAGTGAACCCGGCGGCAGAAAATGGCCGGTAGCCACAGCCGGAATCCGACCGCCACGGCCGCCTTCACTCCCCGAAAAAGCCATGCGTTTCAATCGGTTCTGAATATATCGGAAGAGACTTGCGATACGCACGTTAGTCCGCACAACTGCATGGTACGGCGGAACTCATCGTGCAGAATATCGAGCGCGCGGATCGCGCCAGCCTCGCCATTAGCGCACATACCGTAGAGTGTCGGCCGCCCAATCAGCACCGCCTTCGCTCCGAGGGCCAGCGCCACCACTATGTCGGTTCCCCGCCGGATGCCGCCATCGACCATGACCTCGAGTTCGCTGCCGACGGCGCTGGCAATGGGACCCAATGCGTCCAATGTGGCAAGGCCGGCATCGAGCTGGCGTCCGCCATGGTTCGACACCACCAGCGCGTCGCAGCCAAGTCTCGCTACGCGTTCCGCATCGGACACACGCATCACGCCCTTGACGATCAGCTTGCCGTCCCAGAGGTCCCGCACCCGCCTGAGGTCGTCCCAATCGAATGAAGGATCGTAGTTGCGGCCGACGGAGGAGGCCAGCGCCTTGGAATCGGTAGCTGTCGCATCCAGGCCGATTAGGTTGGGCATCTTCGGCACGCCGCGCAGCAGCATCGGCAGGGACCATTTCGGATGGAGCGCGAAGTCCAGAAGGTTGCGGCGGGTGAAGCGGAACGGGATCGAAAAGTCGTTACGGTAATCCCGCTCGCGCTTGCCGCCGACGGGCAGATCCACCGTAATCATCAGCGCTTCGAAGCCCGCCGCCCGCGCTCGGGCGATCAGCTTTTCGGTAAAGGCACGATTTTTCAAGATATAGGCCTGGAACCAACGCCGCCCTTTCGGAATGGCCGCAGCGATCTCCTCGATGGAAGCCGTGGCCGAAGTCGACAGGCCGTAAGGAATGCCGGCCTTGGCGGCGGCGCGGGCAATGGCGATGTCGCCCTTGCGCCAGCCGAAGCCGGCCGCCCCAGTTGGCCCGACCGCGAGGGGAAGCGCCGATGGCTTGCCGAGAATGTCGCTGGCAACCGAAATCTCGGATACGTCGCGCAGCACGTAAGGCACCAGCCTATGCCCGGCATAGGCTGCCCGATTCGCCCTCAGTGCGCGCTCATCTTCCGCTCCCCCGTCGAAGAAGTCGAAAACGGCGCGCGGTAAACGGTCCCGCGCCCTGCTTCGCAGATCTTCGATGGAGTAAGCTGATCGGCTGCCGGCCACGGACGTGAGAAATCGCATTGTGTCACTTTCGTTTGGGGGAACGGGTTTGGCGGCCGCCGTGGTGGCGCAGCCGCGGCACGGTCAAGCCCGACCATGCACGCCCGCAATTTTGATCACTTGGAGATTTGCCTGATCCGTTTTCCATTTTGTGCAAAGGCAGAACATAGCGCTATGTTAGCGATAACATCGACTAAAATCAATCACCACGACGATGTGTGGGACACAGCCGATGAGGGGCAATTTTGGATTCGGTCTCAACCATACGGTTGATGCCAACACCGAGGTGGCCCGATACGCTTTGTCCATAGGCCGGGCAACAGAGAACGCGCGTCGTTTTGACCCCGGCGGCTTTCACCGGAACTCTCACCGCAACCGTCTTCGGCGCTCCGCTCGATAAGGGCTTCGCGTCTCCACCGGTTGCTCAACCCGCGCCCTACGGCGTAACAGAAACGGCCGAGGCTCTAACCGCCGCTGGATGAAAGTTCAGTGGCATGTATGGACGTATATGGACCCCGCCCGATTGCAACAGGCCGGCGGAATTAGGATCAACGGTCACAACTGCTGACGTATATCCGGCTTCCTGATGCGGCTCGATACTCTTCGCCGCGAGCCCCGATGGGTATTCGCTCGCTTCCACCTCAACGGCCCCCAGACATTGGTCGAAGCCATGCCGGTCCACACACCAGGTTCGGGAAGCGACGGGGTGACCGTTTCGCCATCTCCTGCCATTTGTTGCAATTGTCGGGGGAGATCCTCCTTCTTTCCTTCTGCGCAGTCTTGACCTCAGGCCGCTTTCACCGACAACCCGCGTTCGTAGAATGTGTCACCGGAGAGCATGGCCCACACGATCCGTGCGTTCTTGTTGGCAAGCGCGACGGCCGCGACGTTGGGATGTCGCCGTTGCCGTAATTTGCCGAGCCACAGGCTCCGTGGATCCTGCTTGCCGCCAGCACGCCCCAGAGCGGCGCGAGCGCCATGGATCATTAGCGTGCGCAAATATCGGTCGCCGCGTTTGCTGATGCCGAACAATCGGGCCCGTCCGCCACTCGATCGCTGCTTCGGCACGAGCCCCAGCCAAGCCGCGAACTGGCGACCGTTCTTGAAGCAGGTTCTATCGCCCACGGCGGCGATCAAGGCTGTCGCTGTCACTGGGCCGATGCCTTCGATCTTGCCGAGGCGTTGGCACTGCTCGCTGCGGCGGAAGATGTCCAGTATCCGCCGGTCATAGCTTGCAATGCGATGATCGAGCTCGGCCATTTCCACCTGCAACTCCCTCATCAACGACCGAACCAGCTCGCTGAGGCCATCAGCGCTGTCCCCGACAATTTCGGCGAGGCCGCGTCGCAGTTGTGTGATGTCACGAGCAATGACGATCCCATGCTCCGAAAGAAGACCGCGAACCTGATTGACGAGCCTGACCCGATCAGCGACCAAGCGCCGACGAATGCGATGGACCGCCTGCACCGCCAGCTGATCGACGGATTTCGGCGGCACGAAGCGCATTGACGGCCGGCCGACCGCTTCGCAGATGGCTTCCGCATCATTCCGGTCATTTTTGTTGGATTTCACATACGGCGTCACAAACTGAGGGCTAATCAGCCGTACCTCGTGACCGAGATCGGTGAGCACTCCTGCCCAATAGTGCGCTCCATTCGAAGCTTCCATCCCGACCAGACACGGTGGCAAATTGGCAAAGAAACGGGCCACCGCATCACGACGCAACGTCTTTCGCACTATGACTTTCCCGTGGCTGTCGACGCCGTGAACCGCAAAAACATATTTCGCCAAATCCAGACCTATCCGAACGACCTGCATGACATCCTCCTTCATCGCAGTTGACGTTCGAGATTCCACCTCGCCGGGAGGGCGGGGTCCATACCATTGGCCTCCGCGTGGCAAGGGCTTTTCGGCGCTTCTAACGATTGGTCGGGTGCAGGCATGTATACGGCCTTTGATTGCGGCGCATTCATGCCGCTGGCCCTGATGTAGTCCGCTGATCGGATCCCAGACAGGTCAACGCGCTTTCAAGCGGCACCCATTGATCGGGTTTCTCCGATCCCGGCTCGACCGTTCGCCATCACACCATCAGCACCTCACCAATTTCTGCATCCTCCGCGACCGGGTTAAAGGGCGACGGCGGCCTCAAAGCGCCTGCCCGTCGTCATCAATGCCCAGACGATCCGCGCCATTTTATTCGCCAGGGCAACAGCGACGACATTATACGGCCTCTTCGCCAGGAGCTCGGCAGCCCAGCGCGTCGGCGCGGTTTTGCCGTTGCGGCTGAAGCGGAGGACCGCATGCGCTCCGACGACAAGAAGCCGACGGAGATAGGGATCGCCTTGTTTGCTGATCCTTCCGAGGCGGTCCTTGCCACCCGATGAGTTCTGCCGCGGCACCAGGCCTATCCACGCCGCCAACTGCCGGCCGGATTTGAAGAGCGACGCGTCTACCACTGTCGCGGTGATCGCACTGGCGGTGATTGGGCCGATTCCAGGGATCGTTTCGAGCCGTCGGCTCAGCTCGCTCGAGCGATGCCAAGCATGAATCTGGCGATCCATCTCGCTGACCTTCTCGTGCACCTCCCGCAACTGCCCGATCAGCGGAAGAAGCGCCGACCGCGCAAGCGGCGGGATAAGATCGCGATCATCGTCTTCGACCAACGCCATCAGCATTCCGACGCCGGCAATGCCCTGTCGCGTCACGATGCCGAACTCTGCCAGGTGGCCGCGCAAGGCGTTCACCAACATTGTCCGCTGCCGGATCAGAAGCTCGCGCACCCGATGTAGCATCAGCACACTCTGTTGCTCCTCGCTCTTCACAGGAACGAAGCGCATCGTCGGCCGCGCCACTGCCTCGCAGATCGCCTCGGCATCCGTCGCGTCATTCTTCTGCCGCTTCACGTAAGGCTCACATGAGGAGAGCTGGATCAAGCTGTTTGTTCAAGTCATGTTTTTCTCCGCGGATTTCGGATCCCGGGGCCGAACCCTTCGACGGAACGCGCGTCGAAACTGACCTGCGCGCTCAAGCTCACATACGGTCGCCAGGGATGTTGGCCGCACCATCATTCCGCATCCTGCGGACAGGGTTCAGGAGGACGGGACCATTCTTAACTACGGCGTGTAAGGCCAAACCCTACGCCGGTTCGTCCCCCCGGATCCGCCGGAACTGATCAGGTTCCGGTGGAATTGATTGCAGGTTTCCAGGTCGACAGTCAGACGGTCTTCGTTCTGGCGCCTTCGATCACCACGCCGCTGGTCGCATACTTCCACAAAGCAACAAGCAGTTTCCTCGCCAGGGCGACGATCGTGACTTTCCTGGTGCGCGGGCCGAGCCGACGGACCCTTTCGTGATACCATCGCGCAAGCGCCGAGTCGGGTTGATGACGCAGCCAAAGCCAGGCCATTTCCACGGCGATGGCGCGCAGACGGGGATTGCCCGCCTTGGAGACACCCTGTTCGTGGTTGATCGTGCCACTCTTCCATGGTGTAGGCGCAAGACCGGCATACGCTGCGACCTGCCGCCTGTTCGCGAATTGCCGGAACAGGCCTTCGGTCCACAAGGCGCCGGCAAAACCGGCGCCAATGCCCTTGAGCTCAAGCAGCATCCGAACCGGCTCCGGTGCGGAATCGGAGACCGGAGCTTGCTCCAGGAGGGCATCACGCTCTGCCTTCACGGCCTCGATCTGCTGGTTCAGCAACTCAATGATTTCAAGTTCACGCAGGGCTAGCGCCTTGAGGTGCTTCGGAAGTGCCCGCCCATCTCCGGTATGCAGATTCTCCAACCGTTCCCGGCGGTCCTTATTCCGAGGCTCGTACTCGTCGATCCCTTGTGCGAAGAACAGGCCCTTCAGCCGGTTCACATGACGGATGCGCTCGCCGATGAGAGTCTTCAGTTCCCGGCAGACACGCCGGCGATCCTCCTCTTCCGGTGTCGGTACGCAAACCATCGAACATACCCGTGGTTCGCCCCTTTTCCACGCCATGAGCGTGCGCACAAGCGCCTCTCCGTCGATCCGGTCTGTCTTGGCGCGGCGATGCCGGCGCGAAACCGCGATCGAGGCTGGGTCAACAACGTGGCTCTCGACCCCTTCCGCGACTAAGGCACGGTGAATCCAGAACCCGTCCAGCCCGGCTTCCTGGATCACGATCACCGGAACAATCTGGCCGGTCCGGTGCTGGACATTGCGTTGCAGATCCGAGAACCGCTCCAGCAGCCCCAGCATATCCCCGCCACGCACCTGGTGTCTCGACATCTTGGAGCCCACGGGCGTTGCAAGGGCGGTGACCAGCCAGGTCGAGCGGCTGAGTTCCAGAGAAACGAAAATCGCGCCGCACTCAACGGGCGCAATCGTATGCGTGGCAGTCTTCCTGGCAGTCTGCATGGCGAGGATCTCCATCGAGAAAGTTGGGCGCCCCTATCCTTTCAGAGCTAAGGGTGCCGGTCTCCTCCTCATGGAATCTTGACGTAAGACGCGGGCATCAGCCGAACCTCGTGGCCCAGCGCCATAAGAACCCGAGCCCAGTGGTGTCCGGTCGCGCAAGCCTCAATGCCGATCAGGCACGGCGGCAGTGCCCTGAAGAATCCAACGACATCGTCGCGGCGCAGCCTGCGGCGGCTCACAATCGCGCCAGCACCATTGATCCCGTGGACCTGGAAGACATGCTTGGCGATGTCCAGCCCAACTGTGGTAATCTTCTCCATGGACGGCTCTCCCTCATGTGACTTTCGACAGCCACACTTTGGCACATTGCGATGCCGGGAGCGGAGGCCGTCCACCACATCAGGTCAGGCCGAGTTTACCGAGGAGGGCACCCGCGTTACGTACTCCAACTACAAGCGGCCGGGCGGATCGCAGGACGAGCAGAAGCGGTTTCAGAAGGTCCAGTCCAGCTACTCTAGGACAGTCATCGACTGTTATGCCCTCGATTTCCGCAGGAAACCTTCAAACATCGCGAAAGCCGTAGAGAGCCAGTCGCTCGTTAACTTGTCGGGTGGGCGAGGCCAACATCTTTGTTGCTGCTGCACTGGCGGCGCGTCAGCGTCGCGGCTGTGAAGAAACCGCTTTGTTCTGATCTATTGGTTCAATTTCCATTCTTCGCCAGCGATAGTATGTCGCCATTGAAATCCCTATGGCACGAATCGCTTGCAGTACCGATTTTCCGTCGCTTATCATCAGGTCTGCGCAATGAAGCTTATTCAGAATTTCCTTCTCGGTATGCGGCTTCCTATTCATTTCAACCTTCAGAAGCAGAGCAACAGAAAAACCCTTCAGTTTTTCTTGCGACGTATGCTTTTATCGAGAACGAACACGCAGTAACCTATTGCGCGTGCCTGTAGACGAGCATGCGTACGTGGCCATGCCGCGTCAGGATCTTCCGATCGCGACGTCCTCGCCCCAGCGCTTGATCCTTCCGGTTTCAATTCCGAAAAGATCCAGCGCTCGACCCACCGTATGATCCACAATGTCTTCGATGCTCTCCGGCCGCGCGTAGAACGCCGGCACCGGGGGCATCAGTATCGCACCCATTTCCGCCACCTGCGTCATGGTACGAAGGTGACCGAGATGAAGGGGCGTTTCCCTAACCAGAAGCACCAGCTTCCGACGCTCTTTCAGAACCACGTCAGCCGCCCTGGAGAGCAGGCTGGACGTAACCCCGGATGAAATCTCGGACAGGGTCCGAATGGAGCATGGTGCAACGACCATCCCATCCGTCCGGAACGACCCGCTCGAAATGGCCGCTCCAATGTCATCGATCCGGTAAGTGACGTCGGCCATTGCCGATAGCGCAGCCGGACTCATGCCCAGTTCGTGTGCAATCGTAATCTGCGCGGATCGTGAGATGACCAGATGGCTCTCGACGCCAGCCACTTTGAGCGCTTGAAGTATCCGCTGACCATAGATGGCGCCAGAGGCACCGGTAATGGCCACGACGAGCCTTGAATATGCCATATCGCATTCCTCCCGGCACGTGCTGCCGGTACACCTGAAGCCCTTGGTTTATGTTTTGGGTGGTGTGGGCCGCCGTCAGTGCCGACGGCCCAGCATCAAGCTCCGGCCGAAGCGAGTTGTCCGCGATCCGCCACCGCTGCCCCTTGGGGGCGCACCGACCATGAGGTGAGCCGGCGTTCAATGAAATCGGAGACGGAATACATTCCAACGCCCATAATGCTGACAACGATAAGCGCAGCAAACACCAGCGGCACGTTGAAGTTTGAGCTGGCAACCAGCATGACGTTACCGATTCCGCTGTTGCCGGCCACAATCTCAGCAATCACCGTTCCGACGAACGCCAACGTGATCGCGATTTTGAGCGAGGCAAAGAAATAGGGGAGCGAGCGGGGGATTCCCACTTTCAGCGTAATATCCCGCTTTGTGGCGCCCAGCGACCGCATAACCTCAAGCAGCTCCGGCTCTATGGTTGCGAAAGCAGTTGCGACGTTCGCGACCACGGGGAAGAACGACAGCATGAACGCCGTCAAAACTCCGGGAACCTTCCCCACGCCAAACCATATGACGAAGATCGGGACCAAAGCGGCCTTGGGCACACTGTTGAAGGCGATCAACAGAGGGTAAAGCGCACGATATGCAAGCCTGGAAGATCCCACCAGAATTCCCAATATCATGCCGACGACAACGGCGACTGCGAAACCCATGAAAGTAGTCCATAGGGTGGATAAGCCGTGCACAGACAGCGCAAATCTATACTCATAGAGGGCAGCAATGGCCTCCCACGGCGAAGGAAGCACATAGTTCGGCACGTCGAATACCAGAACCATGGCCCACCAGAGCAGGACTGCCGCCATTGCGGTCAGCCAGGGCGCAAACCTTTCACACAGATGCCCGATCATGATGTCTTCCCTAAACTTATGTGGTGGCGCAGATCCTGGACCAACTCGACAAACTGCGGTTCGAACGTCGTCTCAAGCGTGCGGGGGCGAGGAATATCGACCGAGCTCGTCTTGATTATACGCCCGGGTCTCGAACTCATGACGCTGACCTTGCCTGCCAGGAAAGCAGCCTCGCGAAGCTCGTGGGTGACAATGATGATCGTGCACTTTCGGAACTCCCAGAGTTCCTGCAAAACGCCCCACAGATCCTCACGCGTAAACGTATCGAGGGCGGCGAACGGTTCATCCAGAAGCAGAATGGACGGTTCGTGGATCAGCGCGCGACAGAGCTGGGCACGCTGCTGCATACCCCCGGAAAGTTGCCAGGGCATCTTTTCAGCAAAGCCGGCAAGACCGACCTTCTCAAGTAGAATATCGGCACGCTCCCGGTTTTTTGCCCGGTCCTGCCTGTGTCTGCCGCGGTACGGCTCGACGATTTCCAGTGGCAACATGACGTTGTCGCGAATGTTACGCCAGGGAAGCAAGGTAGCGTTCTGAAAGGCCATCCCCACTATCTTGAGCGGGCAGGTAACCTCCTGCCCGCTCACTTTGACTGAGCCTCTGCTCGGACGGATGAGGCCCGCAATGAGTTTAAGCAAGGTGGACTTTCCACAGCCGCTCGGACCTACCAGGGCCAGGAATTCTCCGTCCTCGATCGTTATGCTGGTGTCGGATACGGCCAATGTATCGTTCACCGTACTCTTTTCACCGGGCTTTCCGTAAACAAGATCAACGTTTGATATCTCGATAAAACTCATCGCCTCTGCCTTATCCTGTATGTGCGCGGCAAGTGTGCTTACTTCACAAGTCTTTCACTTTGCGGTGGCAGGAACGACGGATCGAACATTTCGTCGAGAGACGGCTTTCGGGGCAATTTGTATGCGTCGGAGATCAGGTCAATGTCCTTCTGCAGGCGCTCACGATCGAAATCGCCATAGCCCTTTTCCAGCACGGTGTCGGTAATGATGCAGCATTCCATTGCGACCCGAAGACGCTCGCGTTCAATGTCCGCATTGAGCAAAGGCTCATAGGCAAGGGCCGCCTTCACACCATCCTCTGGATCTTTCACCAGATCGCGAATTCCCTTAATCGTCGCGCGAATGAACCCGCGAACAGCTTCCGGGTTCTCTTTCATGAATGCAGGTGAGACGGCGACGGAGTTTGAATATAGTTCGAGACCGTAGTCCTTATACATGAAGTATTTGATCTCACTCTCCGGAACGCCTTTGGCCTTCAACTCCAGCAGCGAATTGAAAACCTGGCCAGGGATCGCGTCGACCGACTTTTGTGCCAACAAAGTTTCTCGAAGGCGGGGATCAATATATTCCACCTGGACCGACGACATATCTATGCCGTTAATTTCGGAGAAGATCGGGAAAAGCTTGAAGGTTGAATCGTGAGCGGCAGATCCGAGTTTCTTGCCTTCAAGTTGCTTGGGTTCCTCGATCCCGCTCGACTTCAAGACAAAAATCGAGGCTGGAGCTTCCTCATATCCGCTCAGGACGGCCGGGAACGCCTGTTCCGGATTCTTCGCATTGAAGTCCATAAGGACGTTGATGTCTGGAAATCCGATGTCGTAGACGCCTGCAGCAATCTGACGGACCACCTCCGCAGATCCCTTACCAGGATCGATCGTTACATCGAGTCCCTCTTCCTTGTAGTAGCCCTTCTGTTTGGCGATAAGAAACGCTCCATGGGTTGCACCAGGAATCCAATCGAGGGTGAATCTTATCTTTGTGTCGGCAAGCGCTGGCGCCGTAACCAACGACGCAATGACGGCGCCAGCAGAAAGAATCTGCAGAAAGCTTCGCATGATGGTTCTCCTCCCTTTAATCATGCTGATTAGTCACAGGCTGAAATTGGCACTCTCCAAAATCGATCTTGCGCGTGCACGCTGCTCATCCGAAATCGTCAGCCGCTCGGCAAAGCCCGCCTCCGTGGGCGCCGTGGCATCGATCCCCATTTTGGTAACCGTGAAGGTCACGGGATCCGACGTCGGGTCGATGATCGCGGATTTGACGCCAGGAACCATGATGATATCTTTTTCCGCACGGACCCTTGTGGCGATCGCCCACATCACGTCTTCCATGTCGTAAATGTCGACGTCTTCATCGACCATCACCACGTACTTCGTATAAAGTTCCGTCCCAAGCGCTGACAGCATCGCCATTTTCGGCTCGCCTTCAGACACCTTCTTCATCGACACGATCGCCATGAAGGCACCGCAAGTCTTGTGCGGTACGTGGACGGCTTTCACATTCGGGATGTTTTTGCGCAGAGCGTTCAAAATCTCGCCCTCGCGCGTGATACAGGAGATCAGGATGTGGTCGCGCGACATTCCTGCCACGACGCTATGGAAGTAAGCGTCCCGGCGCATTCTTATGCGCTTGGCTATGAAAATGTTTTGCGTGCTTCGATACGAGGCATAGCCGGTGAACTCACCAAACGGCCCTTCCGGTTCATGTTCATTGGCAAGGATTTCGCCTTCGATGACTATCTCTGCGCCGGCTGGCACCTCGAGGTCGCCAACACCGCACTTGGCCAGCCGGTAAGGCTCTCCGAAAAGCCCACCAATGATCTCGAACTTACGCACATTCGGCGGATAGGCATAAACCATCGAGCCCATGTAATGGAGCGGATGATTGCCTATCACAATCGCCGCCGGCAGCGATTGGCCCTGTTCCTCCGCCCTGCGATGGAACTCGTACATCCGGCGGCGAGAATGGAGGGAGATGCCAAGTTTGTTCTTTCCCTTGAGCATAAGGCGGTGAAATCCAGTCGTATCGATTCCCGTGACGGGATCCCTGGCCGTCACCTGGCCGGCAGTAATGTAAGGGGCCGCATCTACTGAGAACTGATGAGGGATCGGCAGTTTGGTAAGATCAACATCATCCCCTTCGATCACCACCTCATCCCAAGCTCCCTTCGACACCAATTCGCACGGAATGTGTTTCTGGCTCCGTTCACGAAATGCGTCCGCAATGTCTGCAGGCTCGACGCCAAGGCACGATGCCAACAGCGTTCTGTTACCCGCGATGTTGGTCACGATCGGCATTGAATGCCCGGCGACGTTCTCGAAGATCACCACGGGGCTTTTGCCGGCATGGTCGAGTTCAAAGACCGCAGACGTGGTTTCCAGATGCGTATCCACCTGGCCTTTGATGCGCAAAAGCTCATGGGGAAACCTGGTTTCGACGTGGTGAAGGAAGCCCCTGAGGCTTTGATTATCGATGGTCAATATATGGCTCCAAGCACAAAACTGATTATCTTACTAAACACAGCATATTTAGGATAAAAATGAAATTCAACCATAAAATTGATTTTTTTGAAATGGCGCATTATGTCGGCGGTTGGACGGGATGCTCCCGTCCTGCGGAAAGGGATGCTGAATGGATCGCAGAGGTAGAGTTGAGCAGACCGGAGGAAGAGGTGACCGCAAGCCGATTGACGACCTTGTGGAGAGCGGCCCGCATTGGGCGTATTCGCTCTCCCTCTACCGCAAGGAGGGCGTCCCTGCGGCTTGTCTGCTCCTCCAAGACACCTATGGCGTAGACGTCAATATCTTGCTTCTTGGCCTTTATTGCGCAGCCCGGTTGGATATTGGCCTGACGGGCACGGATATTGCGCTGCTCGACGAGGAGATCCGTGAGTTTCGCGAGTGCGTTGTTTTACCATTGCGGGTTTCACGCCGGCGACTGAAGGACATGCCGCTCGGGGTGTCAGGCGAGACTATCCGCAACAAAATCAAGGAAATCGAACTTCGCGCCGAACAATTGGAGCAGGCCATCATAATGAAATGGCTGGACGATGCAAAACCAGTCTCCTCCGCACCAAACATAGCGGCGACCGCGAAAATCATCGTCGATCACTTCGCCAGAAAGATCGGGAAGACAGATGCCTTTCGGCTTGATCGCCGCGCGGCCGAGGCGATTTCATTGATGGTAAGTGCAGCAGCGTAATTGGAATCGAGCGATGAAAAAAGACAGCGAAGTTGTACTTCTTGACCCCGCCACCGACGCACCGATAGGCACGATGGAGAAGCTTGCGGCACATCAGGAGGGTCGCTACCACGCTGCGATTTCAATTCTTCTTGTCGATCCGCAGGGACGACACATTTTGCAGCAGCGCTCCGCCAGCAAATATCACGCACCGGGTCTCTGGTCGAATGCCTGCTGCAGTCATCCCTATCCTGATGAAACCAATGAAACGGCAGTTGTCCGGCGGCTGGAGGAGGAGTTGGGCATACGATGCCAGCCTTCGCACTTTGGAACCGTCCGCTATCGTGCTTTCGTGCCGGCTCCTACCAGCGCTTGCGGCAGCCTGATCGAGTATGAGCGCGTTGAACTTTACTGTGCAGAGTATTCAGAAGCGATCCAACCAAACGACATCGAGGTGTCCGCGATCAGAACCGAGTCCTTCCGTAATGCCACCCTCGCTCGGGCTGACTACACGCCATGGTTCAAGCTGTATATGCGCCTGTTCGGTCCGCATATCAGGCGTTTCATGACAGACACGATCTCGCGCCGAGCTAGGCCGGTCGATTTTGGCTTTCACGACCTCACGGTAGTAAACATTTAAAGCCCGAACAGACGCCCCTGTCGGTTCAGTGTCAGGCCCTCCTACGTTTGTCCAAGCCAATGTTCGGCCGGTTGTATAAGATCGATTCTATGCTACTTAATCGATTTTCTATGCCTACTTGTCGAACGGGAAAGATGTCATCCGATGTCAGAATCTACCCAAGCACAGATTGCTTATGAGCAGTTGCGTGCCGACCTGCTGGCGTGCCGGCTTGTACCTGGCGAACGCATTCGCATGAACGAGGCTGTAAACCGTCTCGATGTGAACCTGGGCGCTGTTCGAGAGGCACTTTCCCGGCTGGCCGCCGAAGGCCTGGTAATCGCCACACAGCAACGCGGGTTTCGCGCTGCACCTATATCGGTGCAAGACCTGAAGGACCTCACACCTGTACGGATCGAGATTGAAATCAGTTGCCTTCGTCGTTCGCTGCGTAACGGTGATCTCAGCTGGGAGACACATCTGGTAGCCGCGTTCCACAAAGTATCAAAGACGCCGATTTTTGACGAGGGGAACCCGAAGCGTGCGTCCGAAACCTTCGCAAGCGCTCATGACGAATTTCATGGCGCATTGGTGGCCGCGTGCGACAACAGTTGGCTGCTGCGCATCCGCGATACGCTCTACACACAATGGGAGCGGTATCGCCGCTTGGCCGTACAATTGCCCCGTACCGAACGCGATCTGAATGCTGAGCACCGCGAGTTGTTTAACGCAGCCATGGAACGCGACGAGAACAAGATAGCATCGCTGATTTCAGACCACTTTAACAAAACAACAGAAATTCTTCTTTCTGCAACGGATTTTCTGGATATCAAGAATGATTGCTCTTCCTGAGCTATCCTGAGACCGCCCATCGTTCACGCTGGCGAAGATGCCGCACCGTTTGCTTGTTCAAGCCAGCGCAGCACGACCGCCTCGTCAAGGTCGAGCCATTGGGGCCGCTTTCGCATTCGGCTGCGAACACTCGCAAGCTCTTCGGCGAGCCGGCCCTGGTTCCAGGCGGACAGGATCAGCGGATGAATGTAGCATTGCCGGCAAACGGCACGCGTGTTGCGAAGCCGTGCCGCGACCTGGTCGATGACGCTGTTTGCGGCGCGCGCCATTCCGCTTTTCGTATCGGGGCGCGCGGTTTCGGCAAACAGCCTGGCGGCGGTCACCGTTCCACCCCACGTCCTGAAATGCCGGGAACTGAAGTCGGCGTTGCTGGCGGACCTGATATAGTCGTTGACGTCCTGGGAGGCGATCGTACGGCGTTGTCCCTCATCGTCGGAATATTGAAAAAGCTGCTGGCCAGGCAGTTCCTGGACACTTTTGACGATATTGGCGATGCGGCGGTCGCTGATCCTGAGCTTCCATTCCTTGCCGGATTTGCCGCGAAAGGCGAAACGCAGCGTCGAGCCGGAAACGTCGACATGCCTGTCTCGAAGCGTCGTCAGCCCGAAACTGCCATTGTCGCGGGCATAGCTTTCACTGCCGATGCGGATCATCGCATTGTCGAGCAGCCAGACTATGGATGCGAGAACACGTTCGCTGCACAAGCCACGCCTGCGCAGATCGGCATCTATACGCTGCCTCAGCCGCGGCAGCGCGTGCGCGAAATCGATAAGGGAGGTATATTTGAGGCCGTCGCGATGCGCTGTCCATTCGGGATGGTAGCGGTATTGTTTTCGCCCCCGCTGGTCGCGGCCCGTGGCCTGCAGATGGCCCTTGGGATCGGATGAAATCCAGACATTTTCCCACGCGGGTGGAATGGCAAGTTTTTTGATTCGATCGAGGATGACTTGATCCCCCACCCTTATTCCCTTGGCATCCGCATAGTAGAATCCCCGGCCTGCCCGCCGCCGTAAGATACCGGGCTCGGTGTCGCTGCCATAGGTCAGCGAATGTTTAGTCCGTGCCCCGACAGGCGCTGACCTGGTCATGAGCATCCAGATCTCCTGGCCATCGCTGCTCACACGGTTCCAGTCCATCTTTTTCGCTCCCGTTGCCACCTCGCGAAGCAACGGACGAGACAGGGATCGGTTCGCGTCCGACAAACGAAAAGGATAAACCGTGGGTGAATTGTTTGCGCAATTAAAGCCGGCTTGGCTGCATCATGGCTTCACCCCTTCTTCATCACTTGAATGCGAAACGCCCGGCCCAGTGTGAACCGGGACGGGCTTGGGAATATGGCAAGCAACGCTGCGTTCACATGGCGCTGATCTTGCCGCAGAATTCCTTGAACTTGACCGATTCAGTCGTTGCGCACTGTTCTTTGAGCATCTTCTGGTTTTCAGCGCTCATTGCCGCCCAGGCGGTCTTCATCTCTTCGTCGGAGCGCATCGTGGTCATGGTGTCATCGGTGAAGAACGGGCCGGTCATGGCCGGGTCTTCCAGCGTGTGCAACTTGTCGGACTGCGTCGTATCTGGTGCCGCTGTAGTCGCTGACTGTGCTAGGGCAGCACCTCCAGCAAGCATGAGCGCGATCGCAGCAGCTGAAGCGAGTTTCAGTTTCATCACGAACTCCTTTTTTCCGTTTTTCAATGATCGAAGTCGAGACGATCAGGGGGCCAACGGGTCAAAAGGAGACAGGTTCCTGCAAGAGCGCAGAATGTCAGCCCTATTTATTGTCGTTGTTCGTCCGGTCAGCCGCCAGGCTGGGATTGTAAGCAAAGTATCGGCGGACGCATGGCAGGGTCATATACCCATGCAGAGATATTTGATCTCAAGATAGTCCTCGATCCCGTATTTGGAGCCTTCGCGACCATTTCCACTTTCCTTCATTCCGCCAAATGGAGCAACTTCCGTCGAAATCAGACCCTGGTTGATGCCCACTATGCCGAATTCAAGTGCTTCCGCCACGCGCCAGACACGGGAAATGTCGCGCCCGTAGAAATAAGCGGCGAGGCCGTATTGTGTGCTGTTGGCGAGGCGGATTGCCTCTTCCTCGGTTGAAAACCGGAAAACAGGAGCCACCGGCCCAAAAATCTCCTCTCGGAATATGTCCATCTCGGGCGTGGCCCCGGCAATAACGGTAGGCTCGAAGAAGGTCCGGCCGAGAGCATGACGCTTTCCGCCAGCAGCAACCCGGCCGCCATGCGTGATTGCATTGCCGATCAGTTGTTCGACCTTTGCAACGGCGGTCTGATCGATGAGAGGCCCGATCTCGGTTCCCTCCGTCATGCCATCCGCGACCCTGAGCCGGGCAACCCGCAGCGCAAGCTTTTCGACGAAAGCATCGTAGATTCCATCCTGGGCAAACAGCCTGTTGGCACAGACACAGGTCTGGCCGGCGTTTCGGTATTTTGAAACTATGGCGCCCTCCACGGCAGCATCGAGATCGGCATCGTCGAACACGATGAACGGGGCGTTGCCACCAAGCTCCATCGAGGTGCGTTTCACCGTGGCCGCGCACTGCCTGATGAGCACCTTGCCGATCTCGGTCGAGCCGGTGAATGAGAGCTTGCGCACGATCGGATTGGCGGTGAGTTCACCGCCAATCTCGCGCGCTGCGCCGGTTACGCAGGACAGCACGCCCTTGGGCATACCAGCGCGCTCGGCAAGCACACATAGCGCGAGGGCCGAAAGCGGTGTTTGGCTTGCGGGTTTTACCACCATCGTGCAACCGGCCGCCAGTGCGGGGCCAGCCTTGCGGGTGATCATGGCGGCCGGAAAATTCCAAGGCGTGATGGCCGCGCAGACGCCGACGGGCTGCTTCAGCACCACGATCCTGCGATCGGAGGAGAAGCCGGGGATCGTATCGCCATAGACCCGCTTGGCCTCCTCCGCGAACCACTCGATGAAACTTGCGGCATAGGCGATTTCGCCCCGGCTTTCCGCAAGCGGCTTGCCCTGCTCGGCCGTCATGATGACAGCAAGATCTTCCTGGTTCGCCATGATCAACTCGAACCAGCGACGCAGGATCGCGGCGCGCTCCTTGCCGGTCCTGGCCGACCAGGGTGCGAATGCTGCCTGCGCGGCCTCGATCGCCGCACGGGTTTCAGCCGCCGACATACTGGGGACGACAGCAATCCGCGCCCCGGTCGAGGGATTCGTCACCATGATCGTCGTGCCCGCCGCCGCAGCCTGCCATTGCCCGCCTATGAAGCACTCTTCGCGCAACAGAGTGGCATCCTTCAATGCAAGTTCGGACATGATGGTATTTCCCTGTCGGATGATGTCGGATTGTTGGAGCGTGCCCGATCGGATGCTCGGCCCGCTATTGTTTGTTCTGTCGCATTTGTGCGACGCCAAGTGATTTAGGCGCCGGCAGCTTCCATGACCGTCAGCGCGTTCCTCAGCCTGTCATCGATCGGCGTGGGCCGTCGTGTTTTCCTGTCGACATAGACATGGACGAAGAAGCCTTCGGCGGCGGCGGTGTGCGCATCGTTGCGAAACAGGCCGATCTCGTAGCGCACCGAGGAGGTGCCGAGTTTCGCCACCTTGAGCCCGCAGGTGATCAGGTCCGGATAGCCCATCTCGGCAAAATAGCGGCAGCCGGTTTCCACCACCAGGCCGATGCGCGCGCCGCCACCGATGTCGAGCAGGCCGTTGTCGATCAGCCAGCCGTTCACCGTCGTGTCGAACAGCGTGTAGTGGACGGTGTTGTTCATGTGGCCGTAAATGTCATTGTCCAGCCAGCGGGTGGCAATGGTGCGGAAGGCCCTGTAGGCATCGCGCGTGGAGGGGGCAGGCCGCTCGCTCATCTCTTCACCATGCCGCCCGGTAGATGGAAAGCGCGTCGGCCTCGGAAAGCGTGCGCGGATTGTTGACCAGAAGCCGCGTCTGCTTCATCGCATCCGCCGCCATCTTCGCCAGATGTTCTTCGCCGATGCCGACATCGCGCAGGCGCGGCGGCAGGCCGAGCTTGCCCGCCAGCGCGGCCAGTTCCGCGATGAAGGCACCACAGCGCCCCTGCACACCCTGCTCGCGCTCCAGATGCGGGAAGGCATCGGCGGCGATCTCGGCGTAGAGATGGGCCGCCTCGGGCGCGTTGAAGCGCAGCACATGCGGCAGCACCAGCGCATTCGACAGCCCATGCGGCACGTGGAAGGTGCCGCCGATCGGATAGGCCAGCGCATGCACGGCCGCCACCGGCGAGTTGGCAAAGGCCTGGCCGGCCAGCATGGAGCCGAGCAGCATGGCGCCGCGCGCCTCGACGTTGTTGCCGTCAAACACCGCTTTCTCGATATTGGCGCCGAGCAATTGCAGCGCCTGCCGCGCCAGCATCTTGGACAGCGGGTTGTTGTTGGCGCTCCTCGAGGCATAGGCCTCGATCGCATGCACCATGGCATCGATGCCGGTGGCGGCGGTGATCGCCGGCGGCAGGCCGAGCGTCAGTTCGGCATCGAGCACGGCAATGTCGGGCAGGATGATGGGGGACGACACCCCGCGCTTTTCCTCCTCGCCCACCGTGATGATCGATACCGGCGTCACTTCCGAGCCGGTTCCCGCGGTGGTCGGCACCAGCACCAGCGGCAGGCGCGGGCCCTTGGCGTTGCCCACGCCCCAGGCTTCGTCGAGAACTTCACCCGAACCGATCAGCAGGGCGGCAAGCTTGGCGACATCGAGCGAGGAGCCGCCGCCGAAGCCGACGACACCGGCCACCGCGGCCGCCCGCCCGGCTTCCACCGCCTTCAGCAAGGTCGCCAGCGACGGATCGGCCTCGACCGCATCGAAGACCGTGACCGCAATGCCCTCGTCCTCCAGCGAGCGCAGCGCCCGATCGCAAAGCCCCAACCTGCGCAGCCCCGGATCGGTGACGAACAGCACCCGGCCGCCGAGCCCGGACCCGGCAAGCCTGCCGAGGCGGCCGGCCGCCCCTGCCTCGAAGATGATGGACGACGTCGTATTGAAGCGGAAGGAGTTCATGTCGGTTGTTCCATGTGCAAGCGGTCAGGCGGCGGTGGTTTCGACAAGGTTACGCAGCTTGAAGCGCATGATCTTGCCCGAGCCCGTGCGCGGGATTTCCGGGACGATATGGACCGCGGCGGGTACCTTGTAGGCAGAGAGAACCGTGCGGCAATGTTCAAGCAGGATCGTTTCCTCGATCCGAGCTCCCTCTTTCGGCACGACAAACGCAACCGGAACCTCGCCCAGCGTGGCATGTGCCACGCCGACCACGGCGCAGTCGCCGACGCCGGCAAAGGGCAGGATCGCCTCCTCTACCTCCGCAGGCGCGATGTTCTGGCCGCCGCGGATGATGATCTCCTTAAGCCGGCCGGTAATGGTCAGGAAGCCGTTTTCGTCGCTGCGTGCCAGATCGCCGGTGTGATACCAGCCATTGCGCAGCACAGCGTCGGTGTCTACCGGCTTGTTGTGATAGCCGAGCATGAGATTGGGGCCACGGCAGACAAGCTCGCCCTCCTCGCCAGTGGCCACGTCAAGGCCGCTGGCCGGGCTGATGAGACGCACGGCAAGGCCAGGCACCGGCAGGCCGCAGGAGCCGTGGACGCGGTTCTTTCCCGGCCAGTTCATCGTCACCATCGTCGAGGTTTCGGTGATACCGTAGCCGTCAAGAAGTTCGACACCGAAATAGGCCTCGAAATCCCGGTTGAGCCCGGCCGGCATGATGGCGCCCGCCGAGACGCAGCGCCGAAGACCCGGCAGCGCGGTCTGGCCGGCCTTCTCTGCCGCCTGCAGGAGATAGTGGAACATGGTCGGCACGCCCGGCAGCAGCGTGAATTCGCCGCCGGCAAGCCGGTCCAGCGTGCCCTGCGTCGAAAACCGCTCCATGATGTGCTCGCTGGCGCCGCTGGCGATGATGCCGAGCACGCTGATGTTGAGCGCATAGGAATGGAACAGCGGCAACGGGGAGAGCACCCTGTCGTCACAGTCCATACCCAGGATCGGCGCCCAACAGGCTGCGACGACCCACAGCATGCTGCGCGTGGTCAGCATCACCCCCTTGGCCTTGCCGGTGGTGCCGGAGGTATAGACGAGATAGGAAACCCGATCGATATCATCCGGCTCAAGCGCAATCCCGGTGGCCGGAGCGGCACACAAGGCCTCGAAGGCAACTGTGCCGGGAGCTTGTGCGCCGACGAGGATCCGCGTCTCCACTGCACCGGTCGCTGCTTCCTTTTCCACTCGCGAGACGATGAAACGACAGGCGGCATCCTCGATGCGGTAGGACACCTCGGAAGACGTCGCCTCATAGCTGATCGGCACCGCCACGCCGCCGGCCCGCACGATGGCAAGGCAGGAAATAACCCAATCCACCGAATTGGGCAGCCAGATCGCCACGGTGCCGCCGGGCACAAGTCCAAGCGCGCGCAGTTGGGTGGCAAGGTTGACGGTCATCCGGTCCAGTTCGGTATAGGTGACCGCACTGCCGTCGTCGGAAAATGCCACCTTGTCGGGAAAGCGTTCGGCCTGTCGCCGCAGAAGCTCGCAAACCGGCGCAACAATCTCGGTTCTTATCATTTCTTCCTCCCACGCACCGGCTTCAGACCATGCTGAAGCCGCCATTCACGCTGATCACCTGCCCCGTCACCCAAGACGCCGCGTCCGAGGCCAGGAACGTCACCATCGGCGCCACATCCTCAGGCTTGCCAATGCGGCGCAGCGGATAGGACTTGACGATCTTCTCGCGGTTCTTCTCGAGGAAATCGGCGTCGGAATGCGCTGTCTCGATCAGCCCCAGCGAAATCGTGTTGACCGTGATGTTATTGCGGCCAAACTCCCTGGCGAGCGACTTGCCGAGCGCGATTGTGCCGCCGCGCGCGGCCGCGGCAAGCGCCAGGTTTGCCTCGCCAATGCGCGAACTGTCGCCGATCAGATTGAGGATGCGCCCGCTGTTCTGGCGGATCATGAGCGGGGCAACCGCATGGCAGCAATTGAGTGCGCCATAAAGGCAAACGTCGATCTGCGCCTTCCAGTCCTCCGGGGTAGTCTCGATAAAACGCTGGTACTTCACATAACCCGCATTGTTGACCAGGATGTCGACACTGCCCCATTCGGACGCGACCAGTTCCGTCATCGCCTTGACCTGAGCATGGTCACTGACATCGGCCTGGAAGGCACGCGCCGTGCCGCCAGCCGCCTGGATGCTTTCCACCACCTTCGCCGCCTCGCTTTCGGAGCGGCGATAGTTGACGGCGACCTTCGCCCCCTCGGCCGCAAGCGCCCGCGCTATGTCGCCACCCACATCGCGGCCGCCGCCCGTCACCAGTGCAACCTTGCCCTTCAGACCGAACTCCATCTCATTCCTCCATAGCATTTGTTTCTTGCGCAATTCCGGACGGAAAACCGGCTCCCGCTTTTCCTGGAATTGCTCCAGCCGCGCTGATCAGCCGAAACAGGCGTTCGGGCGTCGCGGGTAATTCGAAAATCTCGATGCCGAGCGGAGCCAACGCATCGGCGATGGCATTGGCAACCGCTGCAGGAGCACCGATTGTGCCGCCCTCGCCCATGCCACGAAAACCGCCGGGATTGTTGGGCAGCACCGATTCCAGATGACTGACCTCGATGGCAGGCACCTCGACCGCGGTCGGCACCATGTAGTCCACCAGGCTGGCGGTGAGCAGTTGGCCTTGGCCGTCGAAGACCAGTTCCTCAAGCAGTGCAGCTCCGATGCCCTGCGCCACGCCGCCATGTACCTGGCCGTCGACGACAAGCGGATTGATCATGCGGCCGCAATCTTCGGCAACCACGAAACGCTGCAATTTCACGCCATAGGTTTCCGGGTCGATCTCGACCAGGGCGATATGCGTGGCCGTGGTCGTCGTGCCCAGATAGGGATCGAAGCTCTCGCTCGCCTCCAGTTTCTCGCGCTTGTCCAACGGCAGGGTCTGCATGTCCGAATAGACCGCACGAGCCAGTTCGGCGAAGGTGATTTGGTGATCGGTGCCGCGCACGAAGATGCGGCCGTCGCCGGTTTCAATGTCCTCCACCGACGCTTCGAGCAGATGCGAGGCGACCCGCTTGACCTTTTCGCGTAGCGCCCGCGTCGTCAGGATGGCGGCACCGCCGCCGATGACTGCGCTGCGGCTGGCATAGGTGCCGGTGCCGTGGGCAGTGGCGGCGCTGTCGCCATGCACGATCTCAACGTCCTGCGGCCGCACGCCGAGTTCCTCGGCCACGATTTGCGCCAGCGTCGTCTCCAGACTCTGCCCATGCGAAGCAACGCCGAAGATCGCCGTCACCGCCCCGGTGGAATCGATGCGCACGGTCGCTGATTCATTGCCGGTGTTGATCGGCATGCCCGGTGCCACCGAGATGCGCGAGCCGATGCCGGTCAGTTCGGCATAGGTGGCGATGCCGATACCCAGCCAACGGCCCTGCTTACGCGCCGCCTGCTGGCGCTGGCGAAGCGCCTCATAATCTATGACCTCACAGGCCCGGTCGAGGCATTCGACAAAGCCTGATCTCTCCCAGATGATGCCTGAACCGATCCGATAGGGAAACTCATCAGCCCCCACCAGATTGCGGTGGCGCAGGTCCTTCGGGTCCATGCCTAGCTTGTGCGCAGCCATGTCGACCAAGCGCTCCAGCACGAACACCGAAGTCGGCCGGCCGACGCCGCGATAAGGCCCGGTCGGGGCCTTGGAGGTGGCCACGCCGCGCACGCGCCCAAAATAATTCGGGATCTTGTAGGCGCCCGGCAGGAAGCTCACCACCTGGACTGGTTCAAGGGCTGCCGTCCACGGGTAGATCGAGTAGGCGCCTATATCGCCCAGCACGTCCGCCTTCAGCGCCAGGAAACGCCCGGTTTCGTCGAAGCCGAGTTCGGCCTCAACCAGTTCGTCGAACCCCTGGCTCGACGAGGCGAGGTCTTCCATGCGGTCACTGACGAACTTGACCGGCCGCCCGAGCTTGCGCGCCAGCGCCGAAACGATGATCTCCTCCTGATAGAGCGAACCCTTGCCACCGAAGCCGCCACCGACATCCGGGGCCACCACGCGGACCTTTCCCGGCATTGCCAGCAGGCTCGACAATACATCCCGAACAATACCTGGAATCTGGGTTGAGGAGTGAAGTGTCAGCAGATCCCGGCCGCGGTCGTATTCGGCAAGGTAGGACCGGTTTTCCATGAACAGCGGCGACTTGCGGTGGAAGCGGAACCGACCCTTGACGCTGAGCGGGGCAGCGGCAAGCACTTGACTGGCTTCTCCGGTCTGGAACACCCGCTCGAAAATGACATTGGTGCCGAACTGATCATGCAACAGCGCGGTCGTCGATGCCGCAGCCGCCTCCGGCTCGATCACCGCATCCAGCGGCTCATAGTCGACTTCGATCAGCGCCAGCGCATCCTCGGCCAAGTACCGGCTCTTGGCCACCACCACGGCCACCGGCTCGCCGACATAGCGTACCTTGTCCACCGCCAGCGCCGGATTTGATGTGGCGTGATAGTTCCTCATCCGCGATGTCGCTACCACTGGCGGGATGTCGCTGAAATCGGCTGCGGTGTAGACGCCGATCACGCCGGTTGCGGCGCGCGCCGCCTCCGTCCTGATGGCAAGGATGCGCGCATGCGACTGGTCACTGCGCAGGAAGGCGACATGGACCATGCGATTGATCACCATGTCGGCGACATAGCGCCCTGCACCGGTCAAAAGCCGTGGGTCCTCGAGCCGCTGCACCGGCTTGCCGACATATTTCGGTCTCGACGAGACGAGAACATCGTCCTCGGAAAGCGGAACGGGCGTGCTTGGTCCCGGTTGGAAGGCAGCGTCATTCATAGGCATCGACGCCTTTGCGCAAGTTCTGCCACTGTGCGGCGTCATGGCCACAGATGACCATCGCTCCGGCCTGCTCGATCCGGCGAACCTCTTCATAGGAATTCACCAGATCGTCGGCATTCCAGGCATTGCGAGGAACCTCGTCCCGGTCCAGATTGCGGCGCAGGCTGACCGCATCGGAAACAAGCAGGACATCGCCGGTCTTTTCCAGCGCCGCACACATCCCCATCATGCCAGGCGTGTGCCCCGGCAACGGGATGGTCACCAGCCTGTTGTCGCCGAAGATATCGCGGCTGCCGGTAACAGTCTCGATCGGCATCGGGTGATCCCACTCTGCGGCGAGATAGCCTTGCGCGGCGGCATCGGTTGCCTTGGCCGAAGCAAGTTCGGCCTCGTGGCAGATGAAACTTGCCTTGCGGAAAAAACCATTGCAGCCGCAATGGTCGGGATGGAAGTGCGAATTCACCACCAGATCGATGTCGTCGGGTTGAAGCCCTATCTCGGCCAGACCTGAAACCACGTTCACCTCCGGCTGGCCGATATAGTTCATCACCCGCGCCAGGCTGCCCCAGCGCGCTTCGGCATCGGTTTCCACTGAAGGGTGGCAGCCGGTGTCGAACAGCACATTGCCGGACGGATGCCGGAACAGATGCGCGGCGACCGGGAGTTCGATCGTCTCGTCGCGTTCGGCATCCGGCACATAGATGCGGCTTTTCATTCTGAGCCGGCCGCCGTTCAGCACATGCATCTTCATGACGCAACTCCATCACGTTCATTGGCGAGTTCGCGAACCGCCTTCACGATGTGGTCGTAGCCGGTGCAGCGGCAGATGTTGCCCGAAAGGCCGTCGCGAATGTCGGCGTTGGTCGTGAGCGGATGACGTTCGAGCAAATCCTTCACCGTCATCAGGAAGCCTGGTGTGCAGAAGCCGCATTGCAGGGCATGGTGCTTGCGAAACGCCTCCTGAATGCGGTGCAGGCTGGAGACCGTGCCGAGACTTTCCACGGTCTCGACCGTTGCGCCATCGGCCTGCACAGCAAACATCAGGCAGGAGCGGGCCGAAACGCCATTCACCCGCACGGTGCAGGCCCCGCATATGCCGTGTTCGCAGCCGACATGCGTGCCGGTGAGCCCCAGTGTCTCGCGCAGGAAATCCGACAGGAGCAGGCGCGGCTCGACCGTCTCGGCGAAGCTTTCGCCATTGACGGTGAGTTCGATGTCGACCGTCCGGCTCATTCGCATGCACCCCTTGCACGCCGCGCCGCCGTGGCAAGCACGCGCCTTGCCAGGATCGGTACGAGATGCAGCCTGTATTCGGACGAAGCGTGCAGGTCCGTGTTGGGTTCGAGCCCTTCGACTGCCAGCGTTGCAGCCTGCGCCAATAACCCATCGGAAAGCGGCTTGCCGACCAGATGCGTCTCGGCTGCCTGTGCCCGCAGCGGCGTGTCGCCGACGCCCCCCAGCGCCAGCCGTGCTTCGGCAATCACCCCGTCTCGAAGGGCGACAACCGCCCCCACCGACACGATGGCGAAATCGCCGGCACGCTGTGCGAATTCATCGAAGGCCGCTCCCGCGCCTGCCGGCAGATAAGGCAGATGCGCGGCGGTCAGGAGTTCGCCTTCCTGCAGGTCGGTGACAAGCGGCCCTAGGAAGAATTCCGCTGGAATGGCCCGCCTTTCACCATCCGGCCCATGAATTTCCAGTTCGGCGTCAAGCAGGGTTGCCAGAAGCGGCCATTCGGCAGCGGGATCGGCATGAACGAGGCTGCCGCCGATCGTACCGCGGTTGCGGATGGCAACATGGGCGACATGGTGCATCGCCTCCGCTATCACCGGAAAGTGGCGGATGGTGAGTTGCGATTTCTGGCTCTCCACATGGCGCACCAATGCGCCGATTGTCAGGCCACCCGTCGTTTCGGTGATCTGCGACAATGCAGCTATGCGATTGATGTCGACCAGCAATTCCGGCTGCACCAGCCGGAAATTCATCATCGGCACCAGGCTCTGGCCGCCGGCAATGATCTTGGCATCGCAGGACGCTTGCAGCGCGCGGACCGCCTCATCGATGCTGGTCACGGCCAAATAATCGAACGGTGCCGGCTTCATCCGCACAGCTCCGGAAATCGGGTACTGGATCCGGCGCTCATCATCATTCACCCGTGAAGTGCGGTGCGCGTTTTTCCGCAAACGCGGCGCGCCCTTCGCGATAGTCGTTGCTGTCGCTGGCGGCATCGATCAGCCCTGCGGCCTGCGTGGCGTCGAACGTGCCGAACGCAGTCTCGTTCAGGATGTATTTGGCGCCTGCTATGGTTAGCGGCGCATTGCGGGTGAGCTGCTCGGCAAAGGCGCGCGCCGCAGCCATCGGGTCGGGCGATACATGGTCGACAAAGCCGGTCTTCATCGCCCGTGCCGCGTCGAAGCGCTCGGCCGAATAGAGGATGCGCTTGGCTTCTGTCAGGCCGACAAGGGCCGCCAGTTTCCGTGTCGCCTGCACGCCATAGACGATGGAGAGCCGCGCCGCCGGAATGCCGAAGATCGCGGCGTCATGGGCGAACCTGAAATCGCAGGACATGGCCAGATGCGCGCCGCCGCCAAGGCAGTACCCGCTGGTGACAGCGATAACCGGCTTGGCGATATTGGCAATCTCGTTGCAGCCATGGTCGACCGCCTCCTCATAGGCAATGCTTTGGGCGCGGTCATCGCGGGTGGAGGCGAATTCGCCGATGTCGGCGCCGGCAGAGAAATCGCTGCCTGCGCCGGTCAGGATCACGGCGCGGACCGAACGGTCACGCCCCAATTTCGAGAAGATGTCGCCGACCTCGCGCCACATGGCGAAGGTCACCGAATTGCGCAGCGTCGGCCGGTTCAGCGTGACCGTGGCGATGCCGGCCTCGATGGCGCACAGCATGTCGCTCACGACAACGCCTCCGCAGCCGCGTCCGCACAGACCGCGGCGCTGAAATCTTCGAAGAACTGCTTCGACAACTTGCGTGCCGTGGAATCCAGCAGCCGCGCACCAAGCTGGGCGATCTTGCCGCCGACATCGGCAGTGACGTCGTAGTGAAGCAAGGTAGCATCCGCTCCCTGCGCCTCCAGCCGAACCCTGGCCGAACCCTTGGCAAAGCCGGCAATGCCACCCTTGCCCTCGCCGGACAGGCGGTAGCTTTCAGGCGCATTGATCTCGCTCAGCGTCACCTCGCCGGCGAACTTCGCCTTGATTGGCCCGACCTTGAGCGTCACCGTGGCTGTCATGTTCTCTGGTGAGGTCTGCTCCAAGGTGTCGCATCCGGGGATCGAGCGGCGAAGGACCTCGACGTCGTTGAGGGCGCGCCAGACCGTTTCACGGTCTTGCGCAATGAGGACGCTATCCCTGATTTCCATGGCTCGCACCTTTCGGGCCTTACACGCGGGATGCACGCGGCAGCGGCGCTGCCACGCGCGGGTTGGGGATGAAGGGTCAGTCCTTGACCAGCGGACAGGCGCTTTCCGACAGTGGCCGGAAGGCCTCGTCGCCTGGAATGGTGGCGACATAGTCGTAGACGTCCCACTCGCTCTTGGAATCGGCCGGCGCCTTGACGCGATAGACATACATGTCGTGAACCATGCGGCCGTCTTCGCGGATCTTGCCGTTCTTGGCGAAGAAGTCGTTGATCGGCAGTTCACGCATCTTGGCCATCACTGCTTGCGCCTCGGTGGTTCCGGCCGCTTCGACTGCCTGCAGATAGTGCATGGTCGAAGAATAGTCGCCGGCGTCGCCCATATGCGGTTTGCGGCCCATCTTCTCTTCGAACTTGGCAGCGAAGGCGCGCGTTTCGTCGTCGCGATCCCAATAAAATGCGTTGGTCAGGATCATGCCCTGTGCAGCCTGAAGTCCGAGTGCATGTACGTCGGTAACCCACACCAGCAGACCGGCGACGGTCTTGCCGGATGCTCCCAGGCCGAACTCGCCAGCCGACTTGACGGCGTTGATAAAGGTCGTGCCCGAGCCGGCGATGGCGACCACATCGGCCGGCGATGCCTGCGCCTGCAGCATGAAGGCGCTGTGGTCCGAGGTTTCGATCGGATAGCGCACGGCTCCCGATACGGCGCCCCCCGCCTCCTTGACGATCGCCGAGGCATCACCCTCCAGCGCATGGCCGAAGGCATAGTCGGCAGTCAGGAAATACCAGTTCTTCTTGCCCTGGCGGATCAGCTCATTGGCCGTGCCGTTGGCAAGAGCATAGGTGTCGTAGGCATAGTGGATGCTGTTTGGCGTACAGCCTTCGCCTGTCAGTTTCGACGAACCTGAGCCGTTGACGATGGCGATGCCGTTTTCATCCTTGGCAACCTGCGCAACCGCAAGCGCGATGCCGGAATTGATCAGGTTTCCGATCATCGTCACCTTTTCGGATTCATACCATTCCTTTGCCTTGGCGACCGCCACCTCCGGCTTGTTCTGGTGATCTGCGACCAGAACCTCGATCGGCTTGTCAAGAACCTTGCCGCCGAAATCCTCCACCGCCATCTTGATCGCAGTGACGGAGCCCTCACCCGCTTCATGCGAGAACTGACCGCTGATATCGGTCAGAACGCCGATCTTGACGGCACCGTCCTCGGCCAGTGCCCCGGCGGCCGTAAATACCGTGCTTGCCGCAAGTGCTGCCGCAAACCCGACACCCAATAATCTGTTTAGCCTTCCCATTGCCTTCTCCTCCGCTGCGCGTTTCTTATGCGCGTATTAACGCTTTCACTATAAGACCTTGTCTCTTTCCTGAATTCACATTTCACTAGCATATCACGCTTGCAAAGTCATGATACGTAGATGCATTCGCATTTGCTAGCTTGCATTAATAGACTTTATATGATTAGGTTCTGTCAAGCAGCGCCGCTGAAAAAATCCGCACCCTCAACGACTGCGGGCAAGTCGGAGCTACCAAGACTCAAGACGGCAGGGAGGAAACGTGCCGGAAATCGAGCCTATTCTCGAAGCCCGAGGCTTGACGCGGGCCTTTCACGGCTTTGTCGCCGTCAGCAATGTCAACCTGCGGGTTCGGCGCGGCACGATCCATGCGCTGATCGGCCCCAATGGCGCCGGCAAGAGCACGCTGTTCAACCTGCTCACTAAGTTCCTCTCGCCGAGCAGCGGCCAGATATTCTTCAAAGGCAAGGACATCACCGGCCTTGCGCCGCCCGAAATCTCGCGGCGCGGCATGGTGCGCTCTTTCCAGATCTCGTCCGTCTTTCCGCATCTGAACGCCCATGAGAATGTGCGCGTGGCGCTGCAGGCGCGCAACAGAGACACCTTCGCCTTCTGGCGTTCCGACAGCCGGTTAAGCAGCTTGAACGCCGAAGCGGCACGACTGCTGGAGCGTGTTGGGCTCGGCGACGATGCGCACAGGCCGGCAGCCGAACTCTCCTATGGCCGCAAGCGTGCGCTTGAACTGGCCACCACGCTGGCGCTTGACCCCGAACTTGTCCTTCTGGACGAACCGATGGCGGGCATGGGCCGCGAGGATATCGGGCGCACTGCCGCGCTGATCCACAGCCTTGCCGGTTCACGCACCGTGCTGATGGTGGAGCACAATCTCGGTGTCGTGGCCGATCTCTCCGACACGATCACCGTGCTGCGGCGCGGCGAGGTGCTGGCGGAAGGCAGCTATGCCGAAGTGTCGGCCAATCCGGAAGTGCAGCAGGCCTATATGGGAAGCCACCATGCGTGAGCAGCAGCATCTTCTCGAAGTGAGCAACCTCAACGGCTGGTATGGCGAAAGCCATGTGCTGCACGGCATGACCTTCAATGTCGGCGCCGGCGAGATCGTCACCCTGCTTGGCCGCAACGGTGCCGGCAAGACCACCACACTGCGCGCGATCATGGGCGTGGTGCGCAAGCGGCGCGGCGCGATCACCTACAAGGGCAGCGACATCATCTCGCTGCCGCAGCACAAGGTTCCATGGCTCGGCATCGGCTACGTGCCGGAGGAACGAGGCATCTTCGCCACACTCAACGTGCTGGAGAACCTGATGCTGCCGCCCGTCACCCAATCCGGCGGCATGGGCATCGACGACATCTACCAGCTTTTTCCCAATCTGCGCGGACGCGACCAGACGCCGGGCACGCGGCTGTCGGGCGGCGAACAGCAGATGCTGGCGATCGCTCGCATCCTGCGCACCGGCGCCGATTTCATCCTGCTGGACGAACCGACCGAAGGCCTCGCCCCGGTGATCGTCGAGGAAATCGCCGCCTCGCTGCAAGTTCTCAAGCAGCGCGGACTGACCATCGTTCTGGTTGAGCAGAACCTTCGCTTCGCCGCCTCGATCGCCGACCGCCATTACGTGGTCGAACAGGGCGTCGTCGTGGACGAGATCGCCAACGAGGTCCTGCCGGCCAGCATGGACCGGCTCAACTCCTATCTCGGGGTCTGATCATGACCGCAGCCTGCTTGATGGAAAGGCGCATCAACCGTGACTGAAATCTTCGGGGTTCCGTTTGCCGTCCTGCTCGGCCAGCTTCTGCTGGGCCTCATCAACGGCTCTTTCTATGCGCTGCTCAGCCTCGGCCTGGCCATCATCTTCGGCATGCTGAATGTCATCAATTTCGCCCATGGCGCCTTCTACATGCTGGGCGGCTTTGCCGCATTGGTGGCATTCAACACACTGGGGATCGGCTATTGGCCGAGTTTGATCGTTGCGCCGCTCGCGGTCGGTCTCATCGGCGTGGTCGTGGAAAAGCTGCTTTTGCGCCATCTCTACAAGATGGACCACCTCTACAGCCTGTTGCTCACCTTTGGAGTGGCACTGATGCTGGAGGGGCTGTTCAGGCATCTGTTCGGATCAGCCGGCAAGCCCTACCCGCTGCCGGAAGCACTGAGCGGCGGCATCAATCTCGGCTTCATGTTCCTGCCCGCCTATCGCGCCTGGGTGATCGTGGCTTCGCTCGGCGTCTGCCTGGTGACCTGGTATGCCATCGAGCGCACCCGGCTTGGCGCCTATCTGCGCGCGGCCACCGAAAACCCCTCGCTGGTACAGGCATTCGGCATCAATGTGCCGGTGATGCTGACGCTGACCTACGCCTTTTGCGTCGGTCTTGCCGGCTTTGCCGGGGCGCTTGCGGCGCCACTCTATCAGGTCAGCCCCGGCATGGGCTCAAACCTCATCATCATCGTCTTCGCCGTCGTCGTGATCGGCGGCATGGGCTCTATCATCGGCGCGGTGGTCACAGGGCTTTCCCTCGGCCTCATCGAAGGCCTCACCAAGGTCTTCGTGCCTTCAGCATCGGCCATCGCGGTGTTTCTGGTGATGGTCGCAGTACTGCTGTTGCGGCCATCGGGCTTGTTCGGTCGGGAAAGGTAAACCAAGGTGACATTGCTATCTGCGACTGCGGCGGCCCCAACCACCCGCTCCTTTTCGACGGTACGCCTGTTCTTACTGGTTGCAGCCGCTGCTGTCGTGCTGGCGGCACCCCTGGCGATCTATCCGCTGTTCCTGGTCAAGATCCTCTGCTTCATCCTGTTTGCTTCGGCGCTCAATATCGTGCTCGGCTTTGCCGGCCTGCTGTCTTTCGGGCATGCGGCATTCTTTGGCGGCGCGGCCTATATCACCGCGCATGCCGCCAAGGTCTGGGGCCTGCCCTTTGAACTGGCCGTTCTGGCAGGCGTCGGTTTTGCAACCGTGCTCGGCCTGGTGTTCGGCGCGCTGGCGATCCGCCGCCACGGCATCTATTTCGCCATGGTCACCCTGGCGCTTGCCCAGATGGTCTATTTCCTCGCCGTGCAACTGCCCTTTACCGGCGGCGAGGACGGTATCCAGTCGGTGCCGCACGGCACCCTGCTCGGCATCGTCGACCTCGGCAAATCGACCTCGATGTATTATGTAGTGCTCGGCTTCACCGCCTTCGGTCTGTTCGTCATCTGGCGCGCGATCCGCTCGCCCTTCGGCCATATTCTGGCGGCGATCCGCGAAAACGAGCAACGCGCCAGATCGCTTGGCCTCAATGTCGAGCGCTACAAGCTCATCGCCTTCACGCTGTCGGCCGCTCTTTCCGGGCTGGCCGGCTCGCTGAAGGCAATTGCCTTCCAGCTCGCATCCCTGGCCGACGTGACCTGGCACATGTCGGGTGAGGTCATCCTGATGACGCTGCTGGGCGGCATGGGCACGTTGATCGGCCCGGCGGTGGGTGCAACCTTCGTGGTGTCGATGGAACACTATCTTTCGACCAGTGGCCTGCCCATCACCTTCATCATCGGCACGGTATTCGTCATCTGCGTCATGCTGTTTCGGCGCGGCATCTATGGCGAAATCCGCGCAAGGCTTCTTGCCACCCGGCAGCCTTCCGACCTCGGCGACTGAAACTGACTGGTGTGCCGCCGTTAATCAGGCAGCGTATAGGTCAGTTCGTAGCCGGTCTCCTTGGCGATGATCTCCTGCTTGCAATGGTCGCACACGACCAGCGGCTCGAAATCCGAACCACAGACGCGGTGGCGGAGCCTGAGCGGCGGCTGGCTGCCGGATAGCCAGCGGTCCCCCCATCGCATCATCACGATCATCGGCTTGTAGAGGTCGCGCCCCATTTCGGTGAAACGATATTCATAGCGATCGCTCTTGCTGAAGATGCCGCACTCGACCAGCCGCGCCAGCCGGTCGCTGAGGATGTTGCTGGCAATGCCGAGCTTCTCGACCATTTCATCAAAACGGCGCACGCCGAACCACCCTTCTCGGATGATAAGGAAGCTCCAGCGATCGCCGATGATCTGCAGGCTGCGCGCGACCGAACAGGGCCGCACACGCTCAAGCAGTGCCGGATCGGAACTGCGCCGGCTCTTCAGCTTCACCTCATAGGGGGAATAGCCAGCGCCAGGGCCGTCGCGGAACGAGACTTCACGGCCGCTGACCGGGGCCAGGCATTCCGAGCAAACGGTGGTGGGATGGCTCTGATGTCCGCAACTCTTGTGGATCAGCTTCAGCGGCGGAGCGTCGCCCTTGGTGAGCCATTTGTCGCCGAATTCCATCAGCGACAGCATAGTCGGAAACAGATCCTTGCCGCGCTCGGTCAGGAAATATTGGTGGCCGCGCTCGCCTGCTTTCTTGCCCAGCACCAATATCCGGTTGTCGACCAATGCCGACAGGCGCGTGGACAAGGTCTGGCGCGGAATGCCGAGACGCCGCTGGAACTTGTCGAAGCCGCGGACCCCAAAAAACGCTTCGCGTACGATGAGGAAGGTCCAGCTATCAAGGATGATCTCGACGGTCTTACGCACCGAGCAATGGCGCTCGAGATGGACTTTTTCGTGCATCGGCCGCCTTGCATGGCTCTCCTCAATGCCGGAAAGAGCAGGTCCCACCACAACTTCACTCATGAATTCCTCGCAGCCGCCACCTGACGAAGTCTAATAATGCAAGTTTTCTGTACCGTTTGACAAGCCATTCTGGAAAGTCCCCGGCGTTGAATCCCGAATCCGTGAATGATTGGCAATGCCGCAGACTCTCAATCCCAAAGCATAGCGACCCACACCGCCCTTTGGCCTACTCCTTGGTGATATTGATGTCAGCCGGTTCCATCTCTTTTTTCCCGGCCAGCCATTCCCTTGCGATCGAGCCATCTTCCGGTGTCAGTTCATGACCCGCTTCGATGCTGCGCAGATCAACCGTGGCGCCGGATGCGTCGAGCCAGTTCGCCAAACGGCGGGAATCGACGCCAAACGGATCGTACGCACCGGCAATCATCAGCACGTCGACGCCGCGCAGATCCACCTTGGGTGCGGACTCCAGAACCATCATCGGCCGCAGCAGGATGGCCCGGCGCACGATCCCCGGATGCAGGCCCATGACCACCGCCGCGAAATTGGCCCCATTGGACAATCCCAGAAAGGTCATCTTCACGGGATCGAGTCCGTAGGCCGCAGCGGCACCTTCCGCAAAGGCCGCGAACGCTTCGGCCTCGGAGCGTATGTCGGCCTGGTCAAAGCTGGTGGCGCCGTAGCGGCGGAACCAGCGTGCGCTGCCCTCTTCATGGGCGCGGCCGCGCACGCCAAACAAGGTCGCGCCGGGCGAGATGCGATGGGCCAGCGGCATCAGGTCGGCTTCCGTACCGCCGCTGCCATGCAGGAGGGTGATGACGCTGCCGTCCGGGTTTTCCGGCACGAAAAAGCGATGCACGAACGGCAGATCGCGCCGTGGCAGACGAGGCTCTCCCGGCATGGAGAACTGAGGCAGCATGATACGCAGATCGTCGGCCCGATCCTGGTCGGTCGGCGGGACCATCAGTTCCGTGCCCAGCCGATCCGGCGCTTCGTCAACCGTGAAACCGGGCCCGTCCGTCGCCACCTCCAGCAGCGTGCCTGCCGGCTCGCGGACATAGAGGGAGGTGAAATAGCGCCGGTCATGGACATTGGTGGGCGACGAATTGAGCTTGGCGAACTGCGCCCGCAGCGTTTCGATCGTGGCCGTGTCGATGGCGCGGAACGCGACGTGATCGGCCGTGCCGGTGCCGGGAATGCCGGGCACGTAACCGGAGCCGTCCCGGATGTCGATGGCGTCCGTATTGGAGGCCATGCGCGTGGTGCCTCCTTCCACCAGCCCTAGCCGATAGCCGAACGACGCGATGAAGGCGGCTGTCGCTTCCGGAAGCTCCGACAGGATCGTCACCGCGTGCAACCGCCGGGGTGCGATGGCGTCGTCGCCCCATGGCTGCTCCGCAGACATGTCCGAGCCGACAAGCTTGACGATGATGCCGTCGGGGTCCTTGAGCCGCAATACGGCTTCGCCGAATTCGCGAACCGGACCGTTGACCGGGATGCCGTGCTTGAGTGCGCGCGTCATCCATTCGCCAAGGCTTGTCTGAGGAACCGCAAGCGCGATCTCGAATACCTGTCCGTGGCCGACCCGGCCCGGCGATCCGTCTTCCCACACAAGGAAAGTGATCAGGGAGCCGGGCGAGCCCAGCCTGTCTCCATAGAAGAGGTGGAGTTGCTCGGCGTCTTCGTAGCCTCCGGTACGCTTGACCAGCCGCAGGCCGAGAAAGCCGGCATAGAAATCGACATTCGCCTGAACATTGCGCGTAATCAACGTGACATGGTGGATGCCGCTTGCCGGCGGCGGTCCCGCCCGTTCGTCTTCACTGGTCTGCTGCATGGGTTCGCCTCCTGCGGCGTCCTGTTGGGTTGCGACGATACTCAATGACCGTGGCCCGGGCTACAAGCAGCCCGCCGACCATGGCGGCGGACTGCCTTTTGGGTCAATCTGCGATCGGCTGGAGAATCTCTTCGATCCGCTCACGCAGATGGGCATGCTGGGCAGGGACCTTCAGCGCCTGCCCCAGATGCGCCGTGTCCTCATCACGGTCGAAGCCGGGCTCATTGGTCGCCACTTCGAACAAGACACCGCCCGGAGTCCGGAAGTAGATCGCCCAGAAGTAGTCACGGTCGATGACCGGCGTGACGTGGTAGCCCGTGTCGATCAGTGCCTTGCGCACCTCGAGCTGCTTTTTGCGGTTTTCGACCGCGAAGGCGACATGGTGGACGGAGCCCGCGCCTTGCCGTGCCGCCGACGCGCCGGGCAACACCTCGAGGTCGACGAAGTCAGCGCCGTTACCGTCCTTGATGGCGTAGCGGGTCAATGCACCCTGACGGTCGACTTCCTCATAGCCCATATATTTCAGAAGCTCTCCCGTCGCGCCACCATCCCGCAGCCGCATGGTGACGCCATGGAAGCCGTGGACCCCCTCATCGGCTGGCACCGTGCCACCGGCGAAAGGCAAGCGCTTGTCGCCATCAACCTCCGCCAGCGCGAAGCCGTCCCCATCAGGACCGAGGAAGCGCAGGCGCCTTTCGCCAAAAACATCCTCTTCCTGCAGGCCACTCAGCCCCCGGCTGGCGAAACGTTCCTTCCAGTAGCCGAGCGTGCCGGGCGCCACCGAAAACACCGTCTCGGAGACTTCTCCGGCGCCGCGGTGGCCTTTGACGATATGCCGGAACGGAAAATAGGTCATAACCGTGCCCGGCGTGCCGACCTCGTCACCATAATAGAGATGATAGACATCCGGCGCATCGAAATTGACGGTCTTCTTGACCCGGCGCAGGCCGAGCAGCTTGGTGAAAAAGTCGTTGTTTTCCTGCGCGTCGGCGGCCATCGAGGTGACGTGATGCAGGCCTTTGATTTGAGTAAGCATGGTGGTGTCCTCACTCTCGCTTGTCTTGGTTGGCCGAAAGATAGGATGAACCTTCATTCATCAGAACACCCATAATGTTTCATTTATTATTGCATATGGCGTAATAATCTCGGCATGGGCGAACTCGAATCTCTCCGCGTGTTTCTGGCCGTGGCCGAGCAGAGCAGCTTTACCGGCGCCGCACGCCAGCTCGGCATGACGCCGGCTTCGGTGACACGCACGATCACCGGCCTGGAGGGGCAGCTTGGCGTGCAACTGCTGGTCAGGACCACACGGCAGGTATCGCTGACCTCGGCCGGCGCCGTTTATGCGGCGCAGGTGGCGCCGTTGTCCCAAGGGCTTGCGAGGGCAGCGGAGGAGACCCGCGAGGCGCAGGGCATTGCATCCGGCACCATCCGTATCAGCGCGCCTCTGTCGCTGGGGCTCAAGGTCCTGCCGCCTGTGTTGTCGCAGTTCGTCACCCTCTATCCGCAGACGCATGTCTCGCTGACGCTCTCCGACGGCCTCGTGGACATTGTGGAAGAGGGCTACGACCTTGCCATCCGCATCTCCGGGCCGCCGGCCGACAAGTCGACCATCTGGCGCAAGATATGCCAGATGCAGCGCATTCTGGTTGCCGCCCCAGCCTATCTGGTTTTGCGCGGAATGCCGGAGTCCCCGGACGATCTGGCCGAGCATGCCTGTCTCAGCTACCGGTCGGATGCGCGCGAGGAGGTCTGGGAGCTTTCCAAAGGGGTGAGCCAACGCAACCACAAGGCACGAGGAGGATTCAGTTCCAACAATGGCGACCTGCTGGCGCGCCTTGCCCTCAACGGTGAAGGCATCACGCTCCTGCCGCGATTCATCGTCGACGAATATCTCGCGACCGGCCGGCTGGTGGAGGTGCTTCAGGATTGGGCGACGCCGCAAATCTGGCTCACGCTCTATTATCCACCCTATGAACGGCTGCCCCTGCGGGTGGCGACCTTCTCGGACTTCTTCGAAACCTATGTCAAGGAGGGCAGCGGATTCTGAGCAGGGAACGCCCCGGCCTCAGTCGGATTTATTCTCACTCTTTGCGCCCGGCTGCGCTATCTGGTTGGGGCCGTGGGCCTGGATCGTCATGTGCGCTGCGGCCGAGGAGATACGCCGCCGAGGACCAGGCATGATGCGCGATCCGGTCGAGGCGATGGACCGCGTCGATCTGCGCGAAAGCCTGCGCTGCGGTCAGCTTACCCGCCGCGACAGAGGCAAGAATCGTGACGCGGTGGTGGCGCCGCAGGACGTCGAGTTCCCTTGCTGCGCCCTCCAAGTCTGCGAGCGCCGCGGCGACCTCGGGTGAAACGTTCCAGCCGATGGGCGTGGCCTTCGCGCTGAGGGCGGATTCGGCGGTGATCGACCCACCAACCATGTCGGCCGCGCGCATGGCCCGCGCGCACAATTCGACCGCACGAAGGTCTTGAGGGGCTCCCGCAGGCTGTCCCGGGAGTCTGCCCTCAGCTACGACTTCCACGAGGCGTGAGCCATGATCGAGCGCGTGCAACGTACTCGTCAGGCGGAGTCGCTCGGCCTCGCTCCCAGGCGGCTCCTTCAACTCGGACAGGAAATCCCGCACCTCCTCGAGCGCGGCAGCGAAAGCCGCAGGGTCCTGTGCCACGCGGCCGGCGGCCACGCCCGAAAGCGTTGCGGAAACCGAAGCGGCGCCTGTCGACAGCACGTCCGCTACGACACGCCGGGCGGTCTCGACCGCGATCACCGGGCTGGCAAGCACACTCGGATCAAGCGCACGCTGAAGTGCGGTCTGCCTGGAGGGCAGGAGCCGCTCGACGATACGGGTAAACCACTGCGTCGCCGGAAGGAGCACCGCCACACCCACGACATTGTAGGCCGTGTGGTAGGCGGCAAGAAGCGTCATCCCGTCGACGGACACAAGGAAGGCTCTCATCAGCGCCGCCGTGAAAGGAAAGGCGGCAATCGCAATGAGCGCCGCGACAACCTTAAAAAGCACATAGGCGAGAGCGAGGCGCTTGGCCGTCACGCCGGCACCAATGGCTGCCAATGCCGAGCTTGTCGCCGTCCCGATATTCTGGCCGACGATCAGTGCTGCACCCTGCTCCAGGCCCACGGCCCCGGCATAGAAAGCCGAAATGGTGACGGCGATGGCAGCCGTCGAGGACTGCATGACCGCCGTCATCGCCAGGCCGACGACGATCAGGGTCATGAGGCCCGGTGTACCGAGCACCGCAGGCAGGTCGGACGGATGCAGGGTCTCGGCAAGGCCTCCCATGCCCTGCTGGAGGGTGGCCAGCCCGTAGAGCACCAGCGCGAAGCCTGCGAGGGCGCCACCCGATGCCGCAATCCGCCCTCCCGCCAGCAACCTGGCCAGCGCACCGATAAAGATCATCGGCAGGGCATAGGCCGAAAGTGAGACGCGCACACCGATCAGTGCCACGAGCCAGCCCGTCCCCGTCGTGCCGACATTGGCGCCGAATACCAGGCCGAGCCCCTGCGGAAATGTCAGCAGCCCGGCACTGACGAGGCCGATCGTCGTCATGGTCACTGCGCTGGACGATTGCACGAGCAGTGTAATGATAGCGCCCCAGAAGGCACCCGAGAGCGGTGTAGCCGCCGCCTTGCCGAGGACGGTGCGCAGGGCGGAGCCTGCCAGCGCCTTCAGGCCGTCGGTCATGACGGTCATGCCGAGCAGGAACAGCCCGACACCGCCGAGAATGGCAATTGCAGTCGACATGCACGTCTCGTCCCGGCTGCGCTTGGGCTACGAGTTCGTCAAAGTCCTGGCGCCAGTCGACCCTATGTCGTCGGCCTCCCCACTGCAATGAGGCTCCACGCTATGCGAATGGCCAGCTTGAGGCCCATCGCAGCCGTTCGGACCGGCGCGGCGATGGCCATAGGTCAAACGTCCACCCGGAAGGAAGCCGCAGAACGGCAAACAGTCAGGCACGGACGACTGGCCGTATCCGGTTGCTTTCGTCATCTGGCGGCAACCGCTCGAGCTATATGGAGCGCCCGCCATCTATCGGAACGCACATGCCGGTAAGGAATGCGGCAGCCGGAGACGCCAGGAAGGTTACGACGCCGGCGATATCCGAGGCCTCGCCAAGGCGCCCGAGCGGGATCGTCGCCTCGATCTGGCGGCGGCGGGCCTGAGGATCGGCACTTCCCAGCGTGTCCTTGGTCATGCCGGTGAGCGAGGCAACCGGCGCAACGGCATTCACCCGTACGCCGTCGGGCGCAAGTTCGATGGCCAAGGCACGGGTGAAGCTGATCATCGCGCCCTTTGTTGCCGCATAGACGGATTGCCCCCAGCGCGGATGCTCGGCCGTGATCGAGGCGATGTTGACGATGCACCCCCGGCGGGCGCGCAAGGACGGAATGGCCCGCGTCGTCAGAAGATAGACCGATTTGAAATTGACGGCGAAGATGCGATCGAACTCTTCTTCTTCGATCGCTTCGGCCGGCAGCGGCGGATGGGTGATACCGGCATTGTTGACCAGCACATCGATACCGTCCCTCCACTCCAACGTTGCCTCGATAAGTTGCTGGATCGATCTCGTGTCAGCAACATCAGTATGCTGGAAGCGAGCCATGCCGCCGGCCGCACCTATCTCATGCGCCACGCGCTGGCCGCCGGCCTCATTTGTATCCGCCAGCATGACAGCGTCGCCCGCCGCGGCGAAATTCCTGGCGATCGCCTCGCCGAAGCCGGAGGCCGCGCCCGTGACGATGATGCTGCGCGCCATGGTTCAGCGTCCCTGGAAGTTCGGTTTGCGTTTCGTCATGAAGGCCGCCACGCCCTCGTCGTGATCGGTAGTCTGGAAGCTCAACCGCACCTGCTGGCGCTCGGCAACCAGGCCAGCCGACAGAGTGGTTTCATAGGCCGTGCGCACCGACTGCTTGGCCAATTTGACGGCAACAGGCGCCTTAGCGGCAATGCGAGCGGCGATCCCGACGGCGTGGCGAACCGCCTCACCCGCCGGCACCAGATCGGAGACCAGGCCCCAGCGCTCCGCCGTTGCCGCATCGATGGCTTCGCCGGTCAGCACGAGGCGCATCGCCTGGGCCTTGCTCAGGCTGCGCGGCAGGCGCTGGGTGCCACCATCGCCCGGCAGCGAGCCAAGATCGACCTCAGGTTGGGCAAAGCGCGCCTTGGCGCCCGCAACCACGATGTCACACAACATCACCAGCTCATGTCCGCCGCCGAAGGCAATGCCCTCGATCGCCGCGATCAGCGGCTTTTCGAACGCGTCGATGGCTTTCCAGGCATCGAGCCGGCGCGATCCGTAAATCGCGTCGATACCCCCGGCGGCCATTTCGTGCACATCGGCCCCGGCTGAAAAGGCCCGCTCGTCGCCGGCAAGTACCACCGAACGAACATCATCGCTTGCCGCGCAGATGCCAAGCTCTGCCGCGAGCTCGACCAGAAGATCGCCGCTCAAGGCATTGAGCCGGCTTGCGCGGTTGAGACGGACCAATCGCACCCCGGGTGCTGGCTCGTTTGTTTCAATCAGCCGGGTCACTGCTGCTCCATTTATGAAACCGCTTTCATAATTAACATGGCTCTGTCATATTCCGGATCGACAGTCAACAATACGCATGGATAATATCGGTAAAAACAGATGGTTGTATGATATGGAATCTCGGATTTCACCTCCAATCATATGTAAACGCTTGCAGGAATTGGAAATTTTATGACTCTTCTCGATAGCGTCCGCATTGTCAGTTTCAATCATTTTCTGATGGGCCCTGTCGGCGTCCAGCATCTCGCCGACCTCGGCGCAGATGTCGTGGCCATCGAGCCGATCGGCGGCGGCCAGCAACGGCACTGGGCAGCGGCGGACAAATGGATCGGCCCCGACACGCCGCTGTTTCTCGCCGGCGGCCGCAACAAGCGAAGCCTGGCGCTCGATCTCAAGTCGCCCGCAGGCGCCGAGATCGCACGGCGTCTCATCGCCGAAGCGGACGTGGTGGTGGAGAATTACCGGCCCGGCGTGATGGACAAGCTGGGCTTCGGCTTCGAGGCTGTCCAGGCTTTCAACTCCAGGGTTGTCTACGCTTCCGCCTCCGGTTTCGGAGCAGATGGCCCTTATCGCGACCGCCCCGGCCAGGACCTCCTGATCCAGGCCATGAGCGGGCTGGCCGCGATCACCGGGCGCGCTGGGCAAACAGCGCGCCCGGTCGGCGTCTCGGCGGTGGACCATCATGGGGCCGCACTGCTGGCGCTCGGAGTGCTCGCCGCCCTTTATCGGCGCAGCACCACCGGAAAAGGCTGCAAGGTCGACGTAAGCCTGCTCAATGCGGCGATCGACCTGCAACTCGAATCCTTCGTCACCTATCTGAACGGCCCTCGCCCTGAAAACGGAATTGCGACCGAAGGCTCGTTGGGCGGCTGGTATTTTCCGGCCCCCTACGGCATCTACCGTACGGCCGATACGGATCTTGCCATTTCGCTGACCAGCCTCAAGGCGCTGGCGGCCGCGACCGGATCAACCGAACTGGCAAGCATCGACGATGCCAAGGCATGGACGGCGCGAACGCGTGTCGGCGCCTTGCTCGATGAGGTGCTCGCCCGGCGGCCGAGCGCCGAATGGCAGGCGATCTTCACCAAAGCGGGCATCTGGCATGCGCCGGTCGGCGACTACGAATCGGTACTGGCGGACCCGCAAGTGCAACATAATGGCTGCTTCATCGACACCCATAGCGCATCCGGCGAGCCGATCACGCTCGTTGCCCACCCGGTTCGCTATGACGGGGCAGCACCGGCCGTGCGCCTGGTGCCGCAGCCGCTTGGCGCCCAGAGCGAGGAAATCCTTGTAGAACTCGGCTATTCGGCAGCGGAGCGGGCACGCCTCTTCGAGGATGGCGTGTGCAAGGGCGTAGCCTCCCCTGCACCGCGTTGAGCCGTTCTTGCGGGCTCAGGCGGACGACCGGTCGATTCCCGCACGATAAAGGACGCCTTGAGGCGCGTTGAGGAAGGGGCGTCCCGCCCTTCGATGCGCGCCAGTAAATATTCGCCGACACGCCGGCTTTGCTCGGCAAGCGGCAGGCGGACGGTGGTCAAAGAGGGGTGCGTGTGCTCGGCGATATCGAGATCGTCGAAACCGATCACCGACAGCTGATCCGGCACGTCGATGCCAAGGGTCCGGCATTCGGCCAACGCCCCGAACGCCATCAGGTCGTTGGTGCAGGCAACTGCCGTGACCTGCGGATTGCGCTCGAGGAGACGACGCAGCCCCTGGCGCGCGTCGGTCAGCGTGGAAGGCACCTCGATCATGTCCGGCGCTGGCAGATCATGATCCTCCATGCAGGCGCGAGCGCCAGCGGCCCGCGCCGCCAGCCGCTCGTTGGCGTGCATCTCGGCAGACAGCACAGCTATGTTGGTGTGGCCGAGATTGATAAGGAACCGCGTCGCATCGTAAAATTCCTGTCGATTGTCCACGCCGATGCACGGGTAAGACGAATCGCCCGCATATTGAAAAGCGGTGACGAACGGCAGGCCCGACGTCTCCAGCAATTGCCAAAGCTCGGGCGAGTGATCTTGGCCAACCAGCACCATGCCGTCGATGCCATGCTGCAGAAGCGCCCTGACCTCGTGGAATTCGCGCGCCTTGTCATATTCAGAGCTGGCGATGATCAAGTGGTAGCCGCTGCGATTGAGCGCCTGCTGCAGGATTTCGGCCGATTCGGCAAAAATCGCGGTGCGCAAGGTCGGCACGATCAGCCCGATGGAATGGGTCCGGTCCGAGGCGAGAGCACGGGCCGCGCCATGCGCTACATAGCTGAGTTCCTGGATGGCTCGGGCCACGCGCTCGCGTACTTCCTGCCGCACGAGCTCCGGCCGGTTGATGGCACGCGAGGCCGTCGCCTCCGAAACGCCGGCGCGACGGGCGACATCGGCAAGCCGCATCTTGCGCTTGACGCCGCGGCGCGCCCGTTGACGCTTCGGCTCTCCTTGCTGTGACTGCGTCATTGAAACTCCTTGCGCGACCCCCGCGAATCCACTGCATGCACCGTAGCATCAAAAAAATCCAAGCGCCACACGGATGAAAGCGTTTGCATTATTTTTTATATACCTAAAACAATAGGTTACCAAGATATCAGGATAAAGTTGTATGGAAACCATGCAACAATCCCGCCGCCACGACCCCAAGACCTTCGTCTTATCCGGGTCGGAATTTGCATCTAACGCTTGACTTGACGCAGGCCATAGGGGTAGCTTTTCTGCGCTTATCCAAGAGTTAGAGGCCGGTTCACTGGCGCATGGCTACACGCGCCGCTGTCTTTCGAAAGAAAATGAAAGCGGTTTCATACAAATGGGGGCTGTACGCAACTGAGACATGGCGGTCCGCACAGATTTGAAAGCTGTGTTGGCGGCGTGGACCGGACTTCCTGGGAGGATAGTGATGAAACGAAAGTTAGGCGGGCTGCCTTTGGCCGGGAGCTTGTTGCTCGGCCTGGCTGCGCTGGGGGCAACCCCGGCACAGGCCGAAGGCACGCTCAAGATCTGTTACATGAGCCAACCCGTCATCGACGCCAATGTCGCGATGATGGAAAAATGGGCCAATGCAAATGGCGTCGAATTCGAGAAGAATCCGATGTCCTATACGGTCTATCTGCCGAAAATGAGCCAGATGCTCAGCAATGGCGGCACCGACTGCGATATCTTCTGGCACAATGACGACTGGGGCCAACTGTGGAAGCAGTGGGTCGAGCCGACCTCCGATGTTGCGGGCATGGACAAGATCCGCAAGGGCCCCATGCGTGCCTTCCCCAATGACGAAGGCCAGCCGACAGCGGTGCCGTTGGCACATACGGTCGGAACCTTCTTCTACCGCACCGACTTGGTCGACGAAAAAGACGTGCCGAAGAACTGGGCCGAAATCGTGGCCGTCGGCCACAAGCTCCAAGAAGAAGGCAAGACCAAGTGGGGTTATGTCGGCGGCATGACGCACCAGAACACCTGGTTCTCGATCTGGTGGTCGCTATGGACCAATGGCTGCGACATCTTCAATCCGAAGTTCGAGCGCGACAACGCCGTTCTCGACAAGAGCGGCTGGGTGCCGACGCTGACTGAAGACTGCCACCGCGAGACGATCGAGTTCTGGTGGGACAATCTGCACAAGGACAAGATCAGCCCCGAGGCCATGGTCTCCTATGGCCGCAACGAAGCCAATGCCATCTTCATGGCCGGTGAATCGGCCTTCACCTTTGCCGACTCGACCTTCTGGGGTGAATTCAACAACCCTGAAAAATCGAAGATCGCAGGCAAGGTCGGCATGGCACTCTGGCCGATGGGTCCGCGTCTCAACAACAATGTCGCCTGGGACACGATCTGGGCCTGGGGCATTCCAAAGGCGCTGGACCCCAAGCAGAAAGAACTCGCCAAGAAAGCGCTGGGTGCAATGCTGCTCGACCACGAAGGTCAGATCGCACAGTGGAAGGGGACAGGCGGACCGCCGCCGAACACCGATCTATGGCCTGAACTGGCCAGCCAGGATCCTGTGTTCGCTAAACTCAAGGAAGTCGTCTTCGACGTTAAGGACCAAGTCCTGTCGGCCTATTATTTCCCCAACTGGCCGGCGGTGCAAAAGGCTTATGCCGATATATCGACCGAAGCCTTGAGCGGAAAGCGGGAGGACATACCCGCGGTGTTGGAGCGGGGCATGAAGACCCTGCACGATGCGGCCGTCCAGCAGATCGCGAAGTAGCGCGATGGCGACGATTGCCGGGGATCGTCAGACTGCGTCGCGGGGAGCAATCCCCGCGACGCGACGCCGTAGCCGCCTGATGGGCGAGCGGCTGTATTTCCAGATCGGCCTCATCCTGCCGTCTGTGCTGGTCTTATTGCTGTTCCAGGTCGTGCCGATCTTCATCGGCATGGATGCCAGCTTCCGTCGCTGGTCGCTTTACGATCCGGACAAGACCTGGGTCGGGCTCGAGCACTATCGCTATGTGCTCAGCGACACCAATTTCCTATTCACGGTACTGCCCAACACCTTCCTGCTCATGGTCGCTTCTGTCAGCCTGTCATTGGCGCTGGGCATGGCCGTGGCATTACTTCTCCATCGCGGCTTTGCCGCCCAGCGCCTGGTTCAAACCGTGGTGCTGTTGCCGCTGATGATAGGTCCCGTCATTTCGTCCACGATGATGCGCTGGACCTTCAACGACCAGTTCGGCGTGGTCAACGCGTTCCTTGGCTGGCTCGGGCTCGGCCAACCAGCCTGGCTCGCCGACCGCTGGTACGCCTTCGGCGTGATCGTCTTCACCGATGTCTGGCTCTGGACGCCCTGGTTTGCCCTGTTGCTTTTGGCCGGATTGAAGAGCCTGCCCAAAGAGCCGTTCGAGGCGGCCGCACTGGATGCTGCGGGGCGCTGGCGTGTCTTCACCCACATCACCGTCCCAATGCTGCGGCCGGTCATCGGCGTATGCGTCGTCATCCGGGCCATCGATTGCTTCCGCACCTTTGACCAGGTGTGGCTGTTGACAGGCGGCGGGCCGGCCCGTTCGACCGAAGTGTTCAGCATCTATGTCTACATGGAAGCGTTCCAGAACCTGAATTTTGCCCGCGGCTCGGCGGCCGCCGTCATCGGCACACTGATCATCATGGTGGCGGGACTGGCGCTCTACGCCCTCATCAACCGCTTCATGGATGTGTCTCGATGAGCCTCGCTTCCTCCGCCGCACCATTGCCGCGCCCTACCGGCCTGTTCGATCTGCTGCGTCCCGGCGCGCGCGCCGCCTTCACGATCCTCGCTGTGTCGGCCGTGCTTCTCCTGTTTCTTGCACCGATCATCATCCTGGTGGTGACGTCGCTGCGACCAGGCTGGGGCGTCTACTATATCTATCGCGGGACCGAGTTCACGCTGGCCAACTATTTCGAGGTTTTCCAGCGAGGCGTGGTCATCAAGGCCTTCGTCAACTCGTTCGTGCTCTCGACAGTCGCCACGATCATCTCGCTCGGGGTGACCGTGACAAGTGGCTACATGCTGTCGCGCTTCAAGGGCTGGCTGCCGAAGACCTGGTTCACATCCATCTATGTGTTTCGCACGGTGCCTTACATTTCCTGGGTGCTGCCGCTCTATGTGGTCAATCAGTCGCTCGGCCTTTACGATACCTTCACAGGCATCCTTGCAGCGCATGTCGCCGTGCATGTGTGCTTCTTTTCCTGGATCATGAAGGGATTCTTCGATGGCATCGACCCTTCGATGGAGTATGCGGCGATGATCGACGGCTGCACCCGCTGGGGCGCGTTCCGGCGAGTGGCACTGCCAGCCGCAGGCCCTGCAATTGCCGCACTCGGCATCCTGTCCTGGCTATGGACGTGGAACGAGTTCCTTTTCGCACTGATCCTCACCGGCAATCGCACGCCCCTGCTCACCGTAACCATGGCGCAGTTCGTCACTGAACTCGGTACGGAGTGGAACCTGATGAGCGCGATGGCGGTAATGGCCATGATCCCCGCCATCATCATTACGCTGTTCGCCCAGAAATACGTGATCCAGGGCCTGCGCATCTGACGCGCCTTTACTCGGAGAATTGATATGGCTGAAGTCGTTTTGCGCGATGTCTGCAAACGCTACGGTAATTACAACGCCGTCGACAACGTCAACCTGACTATTCGTGACAAGGAATTCGTCGTGCTCGTCGGCCCATCCGGCTGCGGCAAATCGACAACGCTACGCATGATTGCCGGCCTGGAAGAAATTTCCGGCGGAACCATCGCCATCGGTGACCAGATCGTCAACGACCTGCCGCCGCGCGAGCGTGACATCGCCATGGTGTTCCAGAACTATGCGCTCTACCAGCACATGACAGTCTATGACAACCTGGCCTTCGGCCTGCGCAACCGGAAAGTGCCGGAGGATACGATCAAGGCCGAGATCGACCGCGCGGTCGACATCCTCGGCCTGCGCGACCTGCTCAAGCGCAAGCCGCGCGAACTGTCCGGCGGCCAGCAGCAGCGTGTCGCTCTCGGCCGCTGCATTGTGCGGCATGCCAAGGTGTTCCTGTTCGACGAACCGCTGTCCAATCTCGACGCCAAGCTGCGGGCCCATATGCGTCTGGAACTCAAGCGCCTGCACCGTCGCGTCGAGACCACGGCCGTCTACGTCACGCATGATCAGGTCGAAGCGATGACCCTCGGCGATCGAGTGGTCGTCATGAACAACAGCCGTATCGAGCAGGTCGGTACGCCATGGGAAATCTACGCGCACCCGCGCACCCGCTTCGTGGCGAGCTTCATCGGTTCTCCGGCGATGAACTTCCTCGATGGAAAGGTCCGGCGCAACGGCTCAGGTTTTTATGTCCAGGCGCCCGGTGGGACATTCCATGTTTCCGACCAGGGTTCGAGCGAACTGGCCGCACACGATGGGGGTGAGATTATCGTGGGACTGCGCCCCGAGCATATAAGCCTGAGCGAAACCAGAACCGAGAATGCGCTGCACGGCCGCGTCGAACTGACGGAGCAGCTGGGCGCGGAGCAGTTGGTGGAAGTTATTGCCGAGGGGGCAAAAATCATGGTCTCGCGCGTCGATGCCGAGCGCGAGTTGAAGCCGGGCACGCCGGTCTATCTCACGGTAGAGCCCGGTCAGTTACGCTATTTCGATCGAATAACTGAAGAAAGACTGGTTTAAATCACCACCAGGGGTGCGACGCCAAAGCCTTGAGGCGTCGTAGCCGAGATCAAGCGGCAGGCCGGCCTCGTGGGGTCCGGCTTGCAGGGGATATGGCGATGGCCGTCAGGACACCCAGTGATCGCGAGCGCCAAGCGCGATGTGGATCGACTTCACCTCCATATACTCCTCAACGCCATACATGCCGGTATCGCGGCCGATACCCGACTGTTTGAAGCCGCCGATCGGCATTTCGGGACCGCCGGTGATGGTGGTGTTGATCCAGGTGCGCCCGGCCTGGATGCGCCGGATAGTGCCGAGCGCCTTGTCGAGATCGGAAGTCCAGACGCTTGCGGCAAGGCCGTAGGCATTGTCATTGGCGAGTTCGATCGCTTCTTCCCGCGTCTCGAAGGTGATCATCGCCAGAACCGGGCCGAAAATCTCCTCGCGAGCCACCACCATATGGTTGGTGACGTCGGCAAGCAGCGTCGGATGGATGAAGCGGCCGGCCTTGCTGGCCACGGACTCACCGCCACAGGCCAGGCGGGCGCCCTCCTCACTCCCCTTTCGGATATAGCCCAGGATCTTCTCATTGTGCGCTGCAGAGACGATGGCACCAAGCTGCGTGCGCGGATCGAGCGGATCGCCGATGCGCACCCGGGCAAACTTGTCTACCAGCAGTTTTTCGAACTCGGCGGCCACTGACTTCTCGACAATGAGCCGACTGCCGCTGACGCAGCACTGGCCGGCATTGTGGCATATGCCGAACACCACACCATCGGCAGCATCGTCCAGATTGGCGTCGGCGAACACGACCTGCGGGCTCTTGCCGCCGAGCTCGAGCCCGACTTTCTTGAAGTTGCCGGCCGAAGCCAGCAGCGCATGACGGCCTACGGCCGTGGAGCCGGTGAACGACACCTGGTCGATGCCCATGTGTTCGGTCATCGCCTGGCCGATTTCCGGTCCGGTGCCGCTGACGACGTTGAAGACGCCCTCGGGAAGCCCGGCGTCAGTGAGGATCTCGGCCATGATCAGCGTGGTCGCCGAGGTCATTTCAGAGGGCTTGGCAACGATGGTGCAGCCTGCCGCCAGCATGAAGGGAATGCGCTCGGCCAGAATGAAGAACGGGAAGTTCCAGGGCGTGATGAGGCCGACGACACCGACCGGCTCGCGCGTGACGATGCCGAACAGCTTGTCACCAAGATTGTTGAAGCTGTCGCCGTGCAGGCAGCGGGCAGCGCCGGCGCCATATTCGTAGATGCCGGCGGCACCTTCGATCTCGGCGCGCGATTGCGAGATCGGCTTGCCGGTTTCCAGCGTCTCCCAATAAGCGAGTTCCTCGGCACGGGCGCGAATGCCGGCCGCCGCCTTGAGCAGCACGGTTGCCCGCTCCGCCCCTGAAATGCCGGACCAGACACGGCTGTCGAAGGTCTTGCGCGCCACGGCCACGGCATTGTCGAGGTCCTTGCGCGTACACAACGTTATACGCGTCACCGGCACGTCGTGACCTGGGCTCAGCCGCACCATGGTTTCGCGGCTGCCGGTCGCGATCCAGCGGCCTCCTACGTGAAACCCGAATTCCCGCGGTTGGGCCGGCAATGAAAGAGTGGGGCTTTTCGCGTCCATCGTCTTTGCTCCTCAGCGTTTTGGCCGCTCGACCGGAGCGGCCGATTGGTGCACCTATATGTTTGCCTTGACCAGGTCGGCGCATTTTTCCGCCAGCGCCATGGTCGGCCCGTTGGTGTTGCCGCTGGGCAATTTCGGCATGACCGAGGCATCAATAACTCTCAGCCGATCTATGCCGCGCACCCTGAGCTGCGGATCTACGACGGCGGCATCGTCGATGCCCATCTTGCAAGTGCCGACCGGGTGGTAGTCGCAGCAGGCATATTGGCGCGCATAGGCCATGATCTCTTCGTCCGACTGGGCTTCCGGTCCCGGCAGCCGCTCGCTGTCGATGAGATGGGAAATGGCGTTTTGCGACAGCACCTCGCGGATGATCCGGACCGACTTCAACGCCATGGCGCGGTCCTTCGCCTCGCCAAGATAGTTCGGGTCGATCAGCGGCTCATCGGCGGGATCGGCCGAACGCAGGCGCACCGTTCCACGGCTTTCCGGCCGCAGGAAGGTCGAATTGACGGTGAAGCCATGGCCAGGGATCGTCGTCTGGCCGCCGCGCACCACCGTGCCCGGCGCAACGTGGATCTGCAGGTCAGGCCGGGTTGCACCGTCGCTCTTGAAGAAGCCGCCACCCTCGACAATGACCGAAGCCGCAGGCCCGTTACGATAGAGCAGCCATTGAACGCCATGCGGGATCGAACGTGGAAACCTGTCATGGCCGTCATAGCTGATGCGCTGCTTCGTGCCGACATGCACGTTGGTGCACAGATGATCCTGAAGGTTCCTGCCGACGCCGGCAAGATCATGCAGAGGCGCGATACCGAGTGCCTTCAATTCGTCGGCAGGCCCGATGCCGGACAGCATCAGCAGGCGCGGCGAGTTGATCGCGCCGCTTGCCACCAGCACCTCACGCCCGGCCCGCTCCATCCGCAGCGTGCGGCCGTTCGCCAGTTCGACCCCAACGGCGCGGCCGCTTTCGACGACGATGCGGACCACGCGCGCGCCGGTCCTCACCGTCAAATTACGGCGCGACCTTACAGGGTGCAGGTAGGAGACGGCAGCTGAGCGGCGGCGGCCATAGCGGCAGGTGACCTGATAGAGCCCGGCGCCATACGGCGTTTCACCGTTGAAATCGGCATTATAGGGCAAGCCATATTGCTGCACGGCCCGCACGAAAGCGCGGCTGATGGGGTGGGGCGAAATCTGGTCCGACACCCAGAGCGGCCCGCCCTCGCCGTGATAGCGGTCGGCCAATCGGTCATTGTCTTCCGATTTGCGGAAATAGGGCAGGATATCCTCGTAACTCCAGCCCGTATTGCCGAGTTCGGCCCAATGGTCGTAATCCTCCTTCTGGCAGCGAATGTAGATCATGGCATTGATCGAACTTGATCCGCCGAGCGTCTTGCCCTGCGGATACCAGATTTCGCGATTGTCGAGGTTCTTTTGCGGTACTGTGTGGAAACGCCAGTTGACGCCCGGGCCGAACAGCTTGCCGAGACCACCGGGGATGTGGATCATCGGGTTCCAGTCGCGGCTGCCCGCCTCTAGCAACAACACCCGCACGGACGGATCTTCGCTCAGCCGGTTGGCCAGTACGCAGCCGGCCGAGCCGGCGCCGACGATGATGTAGTCCCAGGCGTTTGTTTGCCGGCTTGCCATGTCAACGGCCCTTGAAGCCGGGTTTGCGTTTCTCCGCAAAGGCGCGCAGCCCCTCGACGCGATCCTCGGTGTCGAAGGCCTCCACGGTGAGCCGGTGCTCCAACTTCAGCCCCTCCTCAAGCGGCAGGTTCGCCGCCGCGCGCACCGCCCGCTTGGCATAGGGCGTGATGGCGACCGACATCGCCGCGATTTCGCCAGCGATTTCCAGCGCCCGTTCCATCAAGGCGCCGGGCGCAACCACCTCGCTGACCAGCCCCTTGCGCTCGGCAAGTGCTGCATCGACCATCATACCGGTCATCACCATCTGCATGGCAAAGGATTGTCCAACCAGGCGCGGCAGGCGCTGCGTGCCGCCATCGCCGGGAAACGAGCCGATGCGGATTTCCGGCGTCGCGAATTTGGCCGTGTCGCTGGCGACAAGGATGTCGCACAAAAGCGCCAGTTCCAGCCCGCCGCCCATGGCATAGCCGTTGACGGCGGCAATGAGCGGTTTTTTGAACGCTTCGATGCCCTTCCAGACCGACAGCCGTTCCGGGTCAGCGTAGGAGGCAACGCCGCGCGCCAGCATGTCGGAAATATCGGCGCCCGCGGCGAAGGCACGACCGGCGCCGGTCAGCACCACGCATCCTACCGACGGATCGGCTTCGGCCTCGCTAAGCCGATCGAGAAGCTGGCGCAGCAGTTCCTTCGATAGGGCGTTGAGCTTTTCAGGGCGGTTCAGCGTCAGCACGACAACGCCCGGACGGGCGTATTCGGCAATCACCAGTTCCGGCATATCGGCAACGGTCATGCGGCCTGTCCTTTGCGTGTCTCGATGCGGTTGCCGCGCAGGAAATCCGAGGCACGCTCGCCGATCATGATGGACGGCGCATTGGTATTGCCGGAGACGAGGCGCGGCATGATCGAGGAGTCGGCCACCATCAGGCCATCGACACCATGAACCCTCAGTTGCGGGTCGACAACTGCCATCTCGTCCAGGCCCATCTTGCACGTGCCGACCGGATGATAGCCGGAGCGGGCCTCGCGCCGCACATAGGCCTCGTAGCCGGAACGCGTCGTCACTTCGGGACCAGGCATGAACCGGTCGGCGATGTATTTCGCTATTGCCGGCTGCGCCATGATCTCCTGCCCGATCTCAAGCGAAGCCACCGTGCGGTCGAGGTCGTAGCGCTCGGCGAGGAAATTCGGATCGATGTTCGGCGCCGTTCGCGGATCAGCACTTTTCAGGGTCACCGACCCACGCGAGCGCGGATGCAGGAAATAGGCGTTCAGCGTGCAGCCATTGCCGGAGCAGTGGCCGTCGGTGACCGCCTCAATGCCGGTACCAGCGAGAAAATGGAACTGCAGGTCGGGTGCAAAGAGCCGCTTGCTCGTTGCCCAGAAGGCGCCGCCCTCCACCACCGTGGCGCTTACCGGCCCATTGCGGAAGGCGGCATACTGGATGCCCGCCCAAAGCTGGCGATGCGGCTTGCGATAGGCGTCGTAGCTGGTGATGCCTTTCAGATTGTACATCAGGAAGACATCGAGATGGTCATGCAGGTTCTGGCCGACGCCGGGCAGGTCGACCTTGACGTTAATGCCGTGGCTGGCGAGTTGGACCGCCGGCCCGATGCCGGACAACATCAGAAGCTTGGGCGAGTTGATCGCGCCGGCCGTCACGATCACCTGGGCATCGGCGTTCACTTCGATTAGGCGGCCGTTTTCGATATATTCGACACCGGCAGCGCGACCATTCTTCAGCACAATGCGATGCACAAGTGCACCCGTGCGCACCGTCAGGTTCTCCCGCCCGCGCGCCCGGCCGAGATAGCCGACGGCGGCGCTGCAACGGCGGCCATTGCGGTTGGTCACCTGATAGAGGCCGCAGCCGCTCTGGCCGGCGCCGTTGAAGTCGGCATTGTAGGGCATGCCATATTCCTGGCAGGCCTGCACGAATACCCTGGACAGAGGATGCGTGTGGCGCTGGTCGGAAACGCCGAGCGGACCGTCGGTTCCGTGATAGGCGCCGGCCAGACGCTCATTGGCTTCCGAGCGCTTGAAATAGGGCAGCACCTCGCGATAGGACCAGCCGGGACAACCCATATCGACCCAGCCATCGTAATCCTCCGCGCTGCCGCGGATATAGACCTGAGCGTTGATGGAACTGCCCCCGCCCAGCACACGCGCCTGCGCATAAGCCGGCGTGATGCCTTCCTGCTGCTGTTGTGCGGCAAGCTCGAAACCCCAGGTCAGCGGACCCTTGGTGGTCTTGTAATAACAGACCGGCAAGTGGATGTAGGGACTGCGGTCGGCAGGGCCGGCTTCCAGCAGAAGCACCCTCCGCTCTGCGTCTTCGCTCAGCCGGCTGGCCAGCGCGCAGCCGGCTGAGCCGCCACCAACGATGACGTAATCATAGGTTCTTGCCCCTGCCCCCGTCATGAGACCCATTTCAGGATATGTTCGCCAACGCAGACCAGGTCGCCATTCTGGTTGGTGATGGTGATAGTCGAGCGCGTGCGCCGCCTTTCGACATCCACTTCCTTGACGGTGTAATGTAGCTTTAGCCGATCACCGATATAGACCGGCCTGATGTAGCGGATGCCGTCATAGCCGAGCGAAACCGGGGTCTCGGTCGCCCGCACGTTCGGCACCCGCTCCACGATCTCGGTCGAGCAGGCGGACATATAGGCGACCAGCATCGCCCCATGGGCGATGCGCCCCTTATAGGTGGACGCCGCCATCTCGCCCTCATCGACATGGTTGGGCGAATGGTCGCCGCTGAGGTCGGCAAAGGTGTTCACGGCTTGCTCGGTGACCTCGCGATCAAGGCTGACTTCGTCGCCGACCCTGAGATAGAAATCAGCCATTCGATACTCCCCCGATCAGGCCGCGTATCTGTAGACAGAGGCCGGCGTCAGGCCCGCTTGCGTGGCAAGGCGCCTGATCTTCTCGATCTCTGCTGCGGAGGGCTTTACCAGCGGCGGGCGAACATGGGCCGACTTCATCTTGCCGAGGATGACCAGCAATTCCTTCATGCGGTTGTGCATATCGACCAGCGGATGGTCGTAGAACGCGCGCACCGTCGGGTAAATGCGGTCGTTGATCGCCTTGGCGGTGTTGAGGTCCCCGGCCTGTACCGCGCGGAACAGCGCGACCTGCAGATCGGCAATGACGCTGCCGGCACCGGAAAGCAGGCCGTCGCAGCCGAGCGCCAGCGAGCCGAGCAGCCATGAACTATGGGTGGTGAGTGTCTTGACCGGGTGGTCCAGCGCCTTCAGTTCGCGAATCTGGCGTTCATGCAGATTGCCATCGCCGCACATGTCCTTGATCGCCCGGATCGCGGGGAACCGATGGCAGAGCTCAAGCAGGGTCGGCAGCGGATAGGCGAGATTGGAGCCGAGCGGATACTGGAACAGGATGATCGGCAGGTTCGAAGCATCGGTGATGCGGCGCAGGTGCTCATAGATCATCTCGGGCCGCATATGGCCACCAAGCGACAGAATATCGGGCGGGAAAACGAGCAGCGCATTGGCGCCCTCACGTTCGGCATCGGCTGCCATGCGGGCGGCTTCGAGGCTCGAATTGGTAAAGATGCCAACGACGGTAGGTACGCGCTCCTGCAGCACATCCTTGGTGGTGACGATCGCCTGGTGCTGTTCGTCAAGCGTCAGCGCATGCACCTCGGCAGCATGGCCGTTGATGGTGATGGCGGCAATTCCTTCGACCGAGGCCACGTCGGCAAGGTGATCGCGATAGGCGCGTTCGTCCACGGCAAGATCGGCGTCGAACGGCATCAGTACGGCCGGGATAACACCTTTTGGATCGAAATGCTTGGCCTGGGCCACGAGAGTTCTCCTTAAAAAATTGACTGGATGAAGCCACGCGGCCGATACGGCCGCGCGGCGGCTTTTGCCGGTTCAGAAGCCCGTGCCGAGCATTTCCTTGATGTTGGTGGCGTCGATCTGCTTGCCGGGGAGAACGACCTCGGCGTCAACCTTCTCGCCCTTGGCGAGCTTGTAGGCGATCTCGATGCCCTCGGGCGCGACGTAGGGATAGGTGAAGGTGGCGGCAAGCTTGCCGGCGGCGATCGCTTCGAACGCATTGTTCTGGCCGTCGACGCCGACGACCTTCACTTCGCCAAGACGATTGGCGGCTTCCAGCGCCTGGATTGCGCCCAGCGCCATTTCGTCATTGTGGGCATAGACAGCCTGGATCTCGCCGGGTCCAAAGCGCTGCAGCTGATCTTCCATGAACTTCACCGCGTTCTCACGCAGATAGTCGCAGTTCTGGGAGGCAACGACTTCCAGCCCGGAACCCTCGATGCCCTTGACGAAGCCGTCATGGCGATCGACGGTCGCCGAGGCACCGCCGGTGCCCTGCAGTTCGATCACCTTACCCTTGTTGTCGAGCGCCTTGACCAGGAACTTGCCGGCAGCTTCACCGATCGGCAGGTTGAGCGCACCGACATGCACCGTCACCGGGATGTTGACCTTGCGGTCCATGGTCACGACCTGGATGCCGGCGTCGAGCGCCTGCTGCACGACCGGCGTCAGTGCGTCGGAGGTCAGCGGGCTGATCATCAGCACCTTGACGCCGCGGGCAATCAGGCTTTCGACATCGGCGACCTGCTTGGACGAGTCGTTCTGGCCGTCGGTGATCACCAGTTCGACGTCCTTGTAATGTTCCTCGGCATATTTTTTGTTGCCGTCGACCATGGCGACGCGCCACGGATGGTTGAGCGTGCCCTGGCTGAAGCCGATCAGGATATTGTCAGCGGCGAACGACGCGCCCGACATGGCGATCAGCGCCGCTGCCCCGGCAAGAGCGATGCCGGCCTTCTTCAGGTTCTGCTTTAACGACATGGATAATCCTCCCTTTGGTTTTGCCTCTGTTTCCAGCGTCTTCCGCACTGTCCTGCGGCGGACTTCGCGACGGCGAAGTTGGCGGGCCAAGGGGTCATTTGCGCTTGCGCTGCATCTCGTAGAGCACGGCTCCGACGATGATGGCTCCCTTGACGATCTGTTGTGTGAACGGCGAGATGCCGACCAGGTTCATGATGTTGGCGAGCACGGCCAGGATTGCCGCGCCGATGATGGTGCCGAAAATGCCACCCTCGCCGCCGAACAGGCTGGTGCCGCCGATGACCGTGATGGCGATGGCTTCCAGTTCGATGCCGGTGCCTGCCGTCGGCTCGCCTACCGTCAGCCGCGACACGAAAATCAACGCCGTCAACGCGGCCAGGAAGCCGCTTATGACATAGACGTAGAAATTGACGCGATTGACGCTGATACCCGAAAGGTGGGCGGCTTCCTCATTGGAACCCACGGCATAAATCTGACGCCCGAACGGAGTGTAGCGCAGCACGAAGATGGCAATGGCTGCGACGACGGCAAAGATCCACACCGGCACCGGCACGCCAAGCAAAGCGCCACGGCCAAGCCAGGCGAAGCTGGCTGCCGCGTCCTTCAGCCCGATCGGCTGGCCATTGGCCAGCGTCAGCGCAAGACCGCGCGCCATCACCATCATGCCAAGCGTCATGATGAAGGGCGGCACGCGCCCGACGGCAACGCCGATCCCGTTGACCGCGCCGAGACCCGAACCGATCAGCAAAACGACGACGACTGCCAGCCAGGGCGACCAGCCGCCGGTCAGCAAGAGGGCGGCCGCAACCGCGCACACGCCCAATATCGAGCCAACCGAAAGATCAATACCCTTGGTCAGGATGACGAAGGTCATGCCGACGCTGACGATGCCGTAGAGCGCGACCTGCCGGAACACATTCATCAGGTTGGCCGGATTGAGAAATGCCGGCGACAGCAATGCAGCCACGACACAAAGGCCGAGGAAAACCCACAAAAGACCGGATGCCTTCAGGATCGACGCAGAAAGCTTGTGAATGTTTGATTGCGGCTGCGTTGTGGTGAGGTCGCTCATGTCCTGATCCCCGCAGGGCAGATCGCAGCCCGGTTGGCGGCAATGATCGTGTCTATGGCGAAGGCAGCGCCGGCATGGGCATTGGACCAGGTGACCCAGTCGGCGGCGCGTTTGACGACCTCCGTGCCATTGCCCATTGCCACGCCAAAACCGGCCCAGCGGATCAGGTCGAGATCGTTTTCGGAGTCCCCGATAGCCGCAACGCTTTCCCGATCCACACCAAGGCGGCGGGTTAGCGCTGCGATCGCGCCCTGCTTGGAAACGCCGTTGGCCGTGATCTCGATCAAATGCCTGTCGGAACGCACGAAGCTGAATTCGTCCGTGAAGCGAACCATCAGCCGATCCAGGGCATCGCCCGAACGTTCCGTCTCCAGACACAACACCTTGAATACGGGTTCGCCAAAACACTCCAGCGACGGCGTCAGCACCGGTTCGGTTTGCGTGGCTCTTGCTTCCCGCTCGACGAGATGGCCTTCCGACAATGCATGCCAGCCTGCCTCGGTGAACCAGCATGGATTGAGGCCGGCAGCCTCGGCTTCGGCGATCAATATTTTGGTTCTGGTGAGATCCATTGCTACGCCACGTTCCATCACGGCTTCATCTGGCAGGATGGTGCCGGTCCAGGCGCCATTGAGGCATACGCTCGGACCTCGAAGTCCAAGGGCCGCCGCAATGTCACGCAGGGCATTGGGCGCCCGCGCAGTGGCGGCGACCACTTGAACATCGGCTTCGGCTGCCCGTGCGACTGCCTCGACAACCGCCGGCAACAGACGGTAATCGTCGGTCAGGGTCGTGCGGTCGACGTCGAGGGCAATGAGGGAAATAGGCTGGCGCATCATTCCTCCTCAGTGAATCGTCGCGTGTTTCATGATTGCTTCTTCCGTCGCATCAGCCTTGGCGAGTTCGGCGGCGATGCGGCCTTCGCACATGACCAGAATGCGATCGCACATGCCGATCACCTCCGGCAGGTCGGATGAAACCATCACGATGGCCAAGCCATTGCGTTCCGTGAGATCGACCAGCAACTCATAGATCTCGCGCTTGGCGCCGACATCGACGCCGCGCGTCGGTTCGTCGACCAAAAGCACGTCGCATTTGGCGTTGAGTTGCTTGGCAATGACGCATTTCTGCTGGTTGCCACCCGACAGGTTGCCGATGCGGGCATCGACATCGGGCGTCTTGACCCGGAGCCTTGCGGCAAAGTCCTGGGCCGCCTTGCGCTCCTTCCCAAGGTCCAGCCGGAAAGCACTAAGAAAATCACGCAAGCGCGAGATGGTGATGTTGAAGCTGACCGACTGCAGCAGAAAAAGTCCATCGGTCTTGCGGTCTTCAGGTGCGAAGCCGATGCCGAGCGAGATTGCCTTGCGCGGCGTGTCGATGGTCAGCTCCTTGCCGTGCAATTCGATGCGGCCATTGTCTATGGGGTCGGCGCCGATGATGGCCCGTAACAGTTCCGATCGCCCGGCACCGGCAAGACCGCAGATGCCGACAATCTCGCCGCCGCGCAGGGTGAGCGAAATATCCTTGAGAATCTTGCCGCGGTTGATGCCGGTGACCTTCAGCACAACGGCGCCGAATTTCGGGTTTCGGGCAGGAAAATAGTCGCCGATGGAGCGGCCCACCATGGACCGGATCAATTCGTCCGTGGTCATCTGGCGGGTCGCGGTGGAATTCACCACCTTGCCGTCCCTGAGGACGGTAACCGTCTGGCTGATATCGAAGACCTCCTTTAGCCGGTGTGAAATATAGATGAAGGAGACGCCTTCGTTCTGCAGGCTGCGGATGGTGGCAAAAAGCTTCTGCAGTTCGTTGTCACCAAGCACTGCCGAGGGCTCATCGAGCACGATCAGCTGGGCATTTCGCGACAAGGCGCGGGCAATCTCCACCATCTGTCTTTGTGCCACGCTCAAGCGATCGATGCGGGCAAGCGGATCGACAGAAAACCCGAGACGCTCCATGTAGCCCCTGGCATCGAGCGAAGCCTTCTTCCAGTCGACGAGCCCGAACCGGGTGCGCGGCAGGCGATGAAGAAAGATGTTTTCGGCAACGGTCAGATGCGGGGCCTGGGCGAACTCCTGATAGATCACCGCGATGCCAAGGCCGATCATCTGGGAGGGCGTGGGCAAGGCCACCACCTTGCCGTCGAAGGTGATCACGCCACGGTCGGACTGGTAGGCACCGGAGAGGATTTTCATGAGGGTGGATTTGCCGGCGCCGTTCTCGCCGACCAGTGCGTGAACCTCACCGCGTCGCACGGAGAAGCTGACACCGTCCAGCGCCCGCACACCGGGGAACGACTTGGCGATGCCAGCCATCTGCAGGATCATCGTCGGATCGAAGGTTTGCGAGCCCTTCGAGATCGCTTCCAGAAGCATGAATTCCGATCCTCTCCATTCCCAGCCGAGAAATCGTTTTCTCAGCCAGCTTGCAAAACACCCTTCAAGTGGTCAAAGCTGATGAATCTGCATTCCTCCGCCTATGTTGTAGATGTCGCCGGTGCTGAAAGGCATGGCGCCGGTCGCCAATGTGGCGATGCCGCGGGCGATGTCCTCCGGTTCGCCCCAACGGCGCATCGGGCAGATGCCGCCCGCAGCCACTAGCGGCGAGTAGCGGTCATATACATCCGCGGTCATGCTGGTGCGGATCAGCCCGGGGCGGATTTCGTGCACGCGGATTCCTTCAGCGGCAAGCCGCAGCGCAAACTGCTGCGAGGCCATCGAAAGCCCGGCCTTGGACACGCAGTAAGGACCCTTTTCCGGCGATACCAGGCCCGCATTGGCCGAAGTGATGGTGATGATGGAGCGTTCGGCAGCGGGTGCTGTCTGCGCCACCATGCGGCGCGCGACCGCCTGGGTCAGGAAGAAGGTGCCGCGCAAATTGATGTTGATCAGATGGTCGAACATTTCTTCCGAAACGTCGAGGAGATCGCCGCGCACCGGCACCTGGATGCCGGCGTTGTTGACCAGGCAACTGATGGCGCCAAGATTCCCTTCGACCTGATCGAGCAGCGCACTGTAGGAGCCGGTGTCGGAGATGTCGCACTGCCGAAACAGCGTCTTGCGCCCTGCCTGCCGCACCATCTCAACGGTTTCCCGGCCACTGTCGTCATCCACGACATCGACCACGGCAATATCAAAGCCGCGGGCGGCGAGTTCGCGGCAGATCGCACGGCCGATGCCGCGGCGCCCGCCGGTGACGAGTGCAACACCTCGTCCGCCCGAGGCCGTATCGGAAGGCAGCGGCATTTCGCCGGGGTGCGCAAGCGGTTCTCTCAGCGTCATGACGGCTCCGTCACCCTGGTTTGTTCTTCACGCGATGCGGCCACCGCGCCGGCATCGACAAGGCCCTCGGTTTCGGCACGCGAGTAGCCGAGCTCACTGAGGATTTCGCGGGTGTGCTCACCAATCTCCAGCGCAAGGACGCGCACATCCGGGACCTGCCCGTCATAGCGGTTGGGATGGTTGACGAGGTGAATGGTGCGGCCCCTGACCTGGATGCGCCGGAACACCTGCATATGGGTGAGTTGAGGATCGGCAAGGAGGTCGTCGTAATAGGCTATCGGTGCCCACCAGATACCGCGCTCGTCAAGACGGCGGGCAAGCTCGTCGGTGGTGAAGACGGCGGTCGCCTTGTCGAGCAAGCGGGCATAGTCGTCGCGGCTCTTGTAGCGATCGACGGTGGCGGCGGCGCGCAGTTCGTCGCTGTCCACCGCCTCGGCAAGCGCGGCAGCCTCGCACAACGAAATGACGACATGGCCGTCTCGGGTCGGGTAGACTCCGTAGGGTGCGGCGTGGAACCAGGTCGCCAGATTGTGCTCGCGCGTCAGCACCTCGCGTGTCATGCCGCCGGCGAAATAATTGACCAGCGCCTCGCCCTGCAGGTCTATGGCCGAGTTAATGAGGCTGGACTCGACACGCGTGCCGCGCCCTTCGCGCAGCCGCCGGATCAGGGCGCCGAGGATACCCATTGCCATCAGCGCACCGCCATGCTGGTCCACCACCGCGACACCGACCGGCGTCGGGCCACCGGCAGGAGTGCCGGTAACGCTGATCAGTCCCGAGCGCGCCTGACAGAGGATGTCCTGGCCGGGCTTCTGCGCCATCGGGCCGCTGGAGCCGAAGCCGCTGGCCGAGGCGAAGATCAGGTCCGGATTGATGTCCCGCAGCGCCGCTTCATCGAAACCCAGCCGGTCGAATACGCCGGGGCGGAAGTTCTCGGAGACGACGTCTGCCGAGGCAATCAGCCGCCGGGCGACGGCCTTGCCTTCGGCGCTCTTGAGATCGATGGCGATGGAACGCTTGTTGCGGTTGGCGCAGAGATAAAACCCGCTGACGCCCTCGACATAAACATCGGCGCCCGACCAGTGCCGTTCATAGGCTCCGGTAAGCGGCTCGACCTTGATGACATCAGCACCCATGTCGGCCAGATATTGGTCTGCAGCCGGCCCCTGCAGAAAATGGCAGAAGCTGACAACCCTGATGCCATTGAGCAGCATCTTTCCCTCCCGTTGATGAGAAAACGTTTTCACGACAGAATGTGCGAGTCAAGCGATTTTTCGCTTCGATTGGCACGTCAGCTATGGTAATCGAAGAAAAATTGATAAAACGATTTCACAAATGGAGATGCCCATTGGCGAGCGGAATTCGAGGACCGGATGGCGGCGGGGCCAAGCTGATCGATGTTGCCCGTCTTGCCAACTGCTCGCCGGCGACAGCCTCGCGCGTACTTAACGGCAATCCGCGGGTCGGACAGGACGAACGCGAGCGCGTCATGCGGGCGGCAGCCGAACTCGGCTACGTTCCCAACGGTTCGGCGCGGGCGCTGCGGTCGACCCGTTCGCGGCTCGTCGGCGCCATCATACCGACCCTCGACCACGCCATCTATGCCACCATGGTCGACGGCCTCCAGGCCAAACTGGCCGAAAAGGGCGTTTCGGTCATCATCAGCACGTCACATTACGATCTCGACCTCGAGCTTGAGCAGACACGCCTTTTGGTCGAACGCGGGGCTGAATCGATCGTTCTGGTCGGGTCGACGCATAGTGCCCAGACCATGTCGCTTCTCGACCAGAAACAGGTCGACTACGTGTTCACCTATACCTCCAGCGTCGCTGAAGCCGGAGCGGCAATCGGCTTCGACAACGAAAAGGCGGGAGCGGCGGCCGCTCGTTTCCTGCTCGACCTCGGCCACAAGCGGCTTGGCATGATTGCCGGCATCACCACCAACAACGACCGCGCAAAGGGTCGCCTCGACGGTTTTCTGTCCGAGCTCGCCGCACGAGGTTTGGATCCGGCCGCCGTACCGGTGGTGGAAGGCGCTTACAAGGTCGAAAGCGGCAGACAGGCAATGCGCTCGCTGATGGATGTGCCGCAGCCACCGACAGCCGTGTTCTGCGGCAGCGACATCCTGGCCACCGGCGCCATCAAATACTGCCACGAACAAGGCATTGCGGTGCCCGGAGAGGTCTCGGTCGTCGGCTTCGACAATCTGGAAATAGCCGAGCTGACCAGCCCGGAACTCACAACACTGGAAGTGCCGGCGCGCGAGATGGGTAATCTTGCCGCCGACTACATTCTCGCACCCGCCGCGCAGAAGCGTTACCTGCGCCAGACGGAACTGCCGATCCGCATCATCGTGCGCGATAGCACCGGGGCCGCCCCTAGCCAAGCGCATTGACGCGGAAAGCATGGGCCCGCGCTGGGGCGCGCCTGCTCCCCAGACCACAACCATCGCTCAAAAGTGCAGTGTCTCATTACCCGCTTACCCAGGCTGCCCACATCTGGCGGCAAGAACCGCCCCCATCCTCTGGACCAGGTCGGAGACAGCCCCCGCGCTTTCCCACGAATAGATGGAGACTGCCATCGCGGACTCCATGCCGAAAGGCGCATATTGCCGAACGCCATACCCGGCGACCGCACTTCTGGGCAGAAGGGACAGGCCGAGCCCCGCCTCCACCGCGACCAGCACATTGTGCAGGCTGCTGCCCGAGAAGGCGACGTACCAACGAAGCTGCTCATGCTCGATGCGCTCGAACATGGTCTCGCGGTAAAGGCCTCCCTGCGGGAAGGCGACCAGCGGGATCGGATTGGGCCATTCGCCGGGCGCGTCAGCGCGTTCAAACCACGCCATGGCTTCAGGGAACGTCGCCCGGCAATCAGGGCCGGCCTCGGCCTCCTTGACGATCGCGACGTCGAATTCGCCGGCGCGATAGCGCCTGGTCAGATCACGGCTAAGTCCCGCGATGACATCCAGCCTGATCTTACGGTGGCGCCGGGCGAAGTCTGCGAACACCGTCGCCATGGCGCTGGTGACGATATCCTCGGGAACACCGATACGGATGGATGTCGTACCGGCCGGATCGCCAAGGGCGGACTCCGCCTCCTCATGAAGGGCGAGGATTCTGCGGGCATATCCCAGAAGCCGTTCACCGGCAGAAGTCGGCTCGACCGGTCGTGCTGCGCGGTCTACCAATGCCAACCCGACTGCTTCTTCGAGCCGGGCAAGCTGCTGGCTGATGGTGGATTGCGTCATGTTCAGCCGTTCCGCCGCGAGTGTGAAGCTTCCCGCATCGACGATTGCGGTGAAGGAACGAAGCAGGCGTGGATCAAGCATGTTTTTCCCGCGCCAGATCGGCACGCGCCTCGATGGACATCAAATTTCGTAATATGATACATCTTGATATTTAATTTCCAAATAGGGGCTTGCGCCCCTATCTAGACACCGTGGCCATGCGCCACAGCAAAATCACTCACGCAGGCCGTCCTCGGCCCCAGTCATCACGGAAATCAAAATGCTTCGCCGTTCGATCCTTACAGGTGTCGCTTCCCTGCTGCTGTCGGCCGTCCCTCTCGTTGCGACAGGAGAAGACATGAGCAAAACGCCATTGCACGCGGCGGCAGGGCAAAACAATGTCGCCACCATCAGGAAGCTATTGGCCGAGGGCGTTAAGATCGATGCACGCGACGGCAGCGGAGCGACCGCGCTGCTGGTTGCTACCCATGGCAACAGGATCGAGGCCGCCAAGGCATTGATCGAGGCCGGCGCCGACGTCAACGCCAAGGACAATATCGAGGACAGCCCCTATCTTTATGCGGGTGCACGCGGGCACCTCGAAATCCTGACGATGACACTGGCGCACGGTGCTGACCTCAAAAGCACAAACCGCTACGGGGGCACCGCCCTCATACCTGCCTCCGAACGCGGCCATGTCGAAACTGTACGCACGCTGATTGAAGCGGGCGTCGCTGTCGACCATGTCAACAAGCTCGGCTGGACGGCGCTTCTGGAGGCGATCATCCTCGGCGACGGCGGCAAGCGGCACGAGCAGATCGTCGACCTGCTCGTCAAGGCGGGCGCCGACGTCAATCTGGCGGATGGCGACGGCGTGACGCCGTTGCAACATGCTCGCACGCGAGGCTTCGCCACGATCGAGGGAATACTCACAGCAGCCGGGGCACATTGACGGAAAGGAAGATCAATGAGCGACGAGACGAAATTCCTGGGCGAGGCGATTGAACTCGCTCGCGCCAACATACACGAGGGCGGCCGCCCGTTCGGCGCGCTGGTTGTGCGCGACGGCCAGGTGGTTGCCACCGGCGTGAATGAGATGCACGCCACCAACGATCCAACTGCCCATGCCGAGATGATGGCGATCCGCGCTGCCAGCCGCAAGCTCGGATCGACCGATCTCGGCGGCTGCGCCGTCTATGCCAGCGGCCACCCTTGTCCGATGTGCATGGCGGCGATGCGGCTGGCCGGTGTCGGCAAGGTCGCCTATGCCTATTCCAACGAGGACGGCGCGCCGTTCGGCCTGTCCACGGCGGCAATCTATGCCGAGCTCAAGCGGCCCTTTGCCGAGCAGTCGATGGCAATCAGCCATGTGCCCGTGCGGCCGGAAGGCACGGCGGAGCTTTATGCCGAATGGGCAGAGGCTCGGGATAAGCGGGGATAGACGCATGGAGTCCGAGGAGCCTTCGTCCGCCGCTCGCATCCTGCTGCTGGCGGCCGTTGCCCTGGTTGGCCTTAATCTGCGGCCGTTCATTACCGGCATCGGGCCATTGGCGGCCGACATAAGTGCGCAGACCGGGCTCGACCTTAAAGGCATCTCGCTCCTGACACTGGTGCCGATGCTCTTGATGGGGATATTCGCCTTTGCCGGGCCGTTCCTGCAAAACCGCATCGGTGCACGGCGCTCGGTCATTGCCGCGCTCGTCGTCCTCACCCTCGGCTCTTTCCTGCGCCTGTTCGCTTCGAGCGGCTGGCAGATGGTGGGAACCGCAGCCCTGCTCGGGCTGGGCGTAGCGGTGGTCCAAGCGGTGTTTCCCGGTATCGTCAAACAGCAATTCCCGCGCCATGTCGGCGTCGTCATGGGGCTGTATTCGGCCACGCTGATGGGCGGCGGCGCGTTGGGCGCACAGGCTGCACCGCTGATTGCCGCGGCTGCCGCAGACTGGCATGTCGGCCTTGCCTGGTTGGCCGTTCCGGCAGCGTTGGCGCTGTGGCTGGCAATACGCTGCCTGCCGCGCGACGGCGGTACCCGGCAAGGTACAACGAGCACGACAGCGCTCCTGAAGTGGCCGCGCGTCTGGCTGCTGATGGCCTGTTTCGGACTTGTCAATGGCGGTTATTCGACCGTGGTGGCATGGCTGGCGCCGTTCTATCAAGAGCATGGCTGGAGCGCCGCCGCCAGCGGCAGCCTGCTTGCCATCATGGCCGTCTGCCAGGCACTGGCAGCACTTTTCCTGCCGGTGCTTGCTGCCAGGGGCGAGGACCGCAGGCCATGGCTCTGGCTGACCTTGGCCATGCAGGCGGCCGGCTTCGCCGCGCTGACGTTTTGGCCGGAGGCGGCGCCACTCGCGTCGGCAATGCTGCTGGGCGCGGGGCTGGGCGGCTGCTTTGCCCTGTCGATGATCGTGGCCCTCGATCACCTGGCCGACCCGGTCGAGGCCGGCGCGCTATCGGCGCTCATGCAGGGAGGCGGTTTCCTGATCACGGCACTGCCGCCATGGATCGTGGCTGTGCTGCACGACCTTACCGGCAGCTTCCACGCCGGCTGGTTGATGCACCTGGCCTGCGCGATCGTCGTGGCGGTGCTTTACTGGCGCGTCTCGCCTGGAAGTTATGCCAACGCCATGAACCCGGGCAACACAGGCGTTGCGCACCAACCCTGCCAGCAGAAGTGCGCTATCGAGACGCCATTGTAGGAACTGCCGTCGTGCCCGCCCGGCCCGCGACCCAGGCCGGTCCGTCGCCGATCAGTTGATGCGCGGCACCGATGCAGCTTGATTTCTGCAACGGCACAACTACTTGGCGTAGTCTTCGATTGTCTTATGCAGGCTATATTTCGCTTTGAAACCCAGTTCATCGGCGGCCAAGCGAATGTCCGAAGGAGCGGGGCGCAGATAGGGAAAGCCGGCGAAGCCGCCCGTCGGGGGAATTTTCAGCCGGACGCGCAGATCGGGATAGATCGCGCGAACGGCATCGCAGAACTGGTCGAAACTGTACCATTCTCCCGTCGCGATATTGTAGACGCGCGAGCCTGGCCGATCGGCATGAAGGGCTGCGACATTGGCCTCGGCGCAATCACGCATGTCGACAAATTCCTCCCTGCCGTCCCAGACGAGAAACGGATCGTCTATGACCGCTTCTCGCCTGGCCTCACCTGCGGCCAGAAGGGTTGCAAGAAGTCGCCCCGGCACGCTCGTCGCCAAGCCCGCGCCGCCGCTCAGAACCGCGCCATAGCGCAGGACGACCACATCGACGCCGTAGAGGTCATGATAGACCAAGGCGAGATGTTCCGCGGCGATCTTGGTGGCAGCATAGATGCTGGCCGGCCGCTGGCTGACGATGCGAAGCGCAAGATCCTCCTCTATCGGGCTGTTGTCATGGCTGGCGAAGGCGGTGTATCCGACCGTCGTGGAACTGGCTATGACCACGCGGCGCAGGCCGCGCTGCCGCGCAATCTCCAAGATGTTTGCCGTGCCTACCGTGTTGACCAGAACACCTTTTGGCGGGTCGAGGCGGATTGCCGTCGACAGGAGCGCTGCGGTGTGGACGATCTCGTCCACCTTGTAGGCCGAGACAAGCGCGTCCAGCGCCTGGCGATCAAGGATATCGCAAACTTCAAACGACAGACCGTCCGGTTTTTGTTCGCCCAGATCGACTGGCCTTACATCGGCGACAATGACAGTCTTGCCGCAGGCAAGCAGCAACTCTGCCGTTTTCATGCCGATTGCGCCCGCACCGGTTACGAGAATTGTCACAGGCCCTACTCCGTCCTACTCGTTTTCGGCAAAGACAAGATGATACACCCGGCCCTTGAACGGCCCCATGTTCTCGGCGATTTTCGACCGCACGATCTGGCGTGTTTCGCTTGCCAGCGCCGCATTCATGTCCGCGACGCTGTCGAAATAGAGGTCGAAGATCATATAGGCGGGCGGCGCACCTTCTTCCGGCACCACCAGGCGGCGAAGTCTGACGTCCCGGATGCCCGGATAGCTGCGGATGGCCGGAAGCACATTCTCCCGCATGCTCCGGTCGAACTGTTCCTGGTCGGCTTCTTCTACATGGCCCTCTAGGAAGGCCGAGCGGACGATCATGATAAACCTCGAGGTTTTCGCCTATTTGTATCCCATCATATGGGGGAGGAAGAGGACGATCTGCGGGAACAGGATCAGGATGAACATCACCACGGCCAGCGGCACGCAGAAGGCCCAGATCTCCCGGTTGATCTCGCGCATCGGAACCTTGGTCAGGGTGGAGAGGACAAACAGGATCAGGCCGTAGGGCGGGGTGATGACGGCGATCATGAAGTTGATGATGCACACGACGCCGAAATGGACCAGATCAATGCCGAGCGCGTGGACGGAGGGCAGGAACACCGGCACGAACACCATCAGCATCACCGCGCCGTCGAGCACCGTTCCCAAAAGCAGGAACAGCACGTTGACCAGCAGCATGAATTGAAGCGGCGAAAGTTCCATCGCCTTGATCCAGCTGGCGAGGCCAGCAGCGAGGCCCTCATTGGTGATTGCGTAGTTGATGATGAAGGAACTGATGATGAGCATCATCACCACGGCAGATTGCCGCGAGGATTCGAAGAACACGGCCAACAGCGATTTGGCGTTGAGGTTGCGATAGACGACAATCCCCAGCAGCATCGCCCACAAAGCGGCGACGGAGGCAGCCTCGGTCGGCGTGAACATGCCACTCCAGATGCCGCCAAGCAGCACCACCGGCAGGGTCATCGGTATGAGCGCGCCGGCGACCACGCGCAACCGATCCTTTGCTGCAACCTCACCGGCCTGAGGCAGGTTGCGGCGTACCGCGGCAAACGAAATCAGCAGGCTTAGCGACAACGCCATCAGGAAGGCGGGAACAATCCCGGCCAGAAACAGCGTACCGACCGATGCGCCGGAAATGACGGCGTAAAGGACCAGCGGGATCGATGGGGGCATGATCGGCCCCAGCAATGCGGCTCCCGATGCGACGGCGACGGCCAATCCTCCCGGATAATTGCCCTGGCTGCGCATCATCTTGATCGCGACCATGCCCGGACCCGAGGCTTCGGAAACAGCACTGCCGGTCATCGACGACATTGCGAGGTTCATCAGCACGGTGACGTGGCCGTGCCCGCCGCGCAGCCGGCCGACCAGCAGGTTTGCCGCCGACCAAAGGCGCTCCGAGATGGTAGCGGCATTCATCACATTGGCGGCCAGAATGAACATCGGCACCGCAAGCATCGCGCTCATGCCCATCGTGTTGTTCAGTGTCTGGTCAACGAGCAGGCCGACATCCTGCTTGCTTGCCCACAGATAGACGATGCCGGAGCCGAACATCGTCAGCACGACGGGAACGCGCAGGGCCGCGCCGGCGAAGAAGGTGATGCAGAGCATGATCAGGCTGTTGGTCATGGTCTCAGCCGATCACGTTCGTGGTGGGGGCCGCATCGGAAGCGCCGACATGGTCGTGCCATTGCGGGCCACAATATTCGATGAACTGGGCGACCAGCCGGATCACGACCATCACGATGTAGACGACGAAGCAGGAGAAGACGAAATCGAGCCTGAACTCCAGGACATCGGTTTTTTCACGCCACAGGAAGAGGACGTAGTCGATAATCGTCGGCAGGGCAGCAAGAAAGATCAGCGCAAATACACCCCGTCCGACGATACCGATTATGCGTCGGGCCCGGGGCGAGACCACGTCCCACACAACGTCAAATGCGACATGATCGCTGGACCTGACGACAAAGGCATCAGTCAGGAAGGTGCACCAGAGCAAGAGGAGGATGCCAACCTCATCACCCCACAAAAGCGGATGATGAAACACGTAACGCATCGTGATGCCGATGATGAAGACGGCAAAGATGGCAGCAAACATCAGGCCCGAAACGATTTCTGCAATTTTGCGAAACCGCTCTACGGCGCTCATAAAGCGAATGCCCATGGTACTTCCTCCCCTCCGGCCTGCCAGGCCACTCAGCCAGGCAAGCCGGATATTGCAATCACTTGGTCGCGTCGATCTTTTCCTTCAAACCGGCCTGCCACTTCTCCTCGAAGCCCTCCTCCTTGTAGAGCTTGGCCGCGTTGGAGCGAAAAAGCTCCAGGTCTGGTCTTGAGATGACGATCCCGGCTTTCTCGAAGCCTTCGAGCGCTGACTTTTCATCCTCGATCGTCTTCTGGACTTCCATTGCCGCGGCTTCCTTTGCCGCAGCGCGCAGCGTGGCCTGTTGTTCAGGCGTAAGCGCGTCGAAGACAGGTTTTGCAATGGCGATGAAGACCGGCTGAACGATGTGCTGGGTCAGCACGATTTCCTTCGAAACCTCGTCGAACTTCCAGTCACGCGTCATATTGGTCGGGTTGTCCTGACCATCGATGGCTCCGGTTTGAAGTGCGAGATAGACTTCCGTGATGGGCATGGCGAGCGGGGTGATCCCCATGGCGCGCGCAAGCGTCTGGAAAGCAGCGCCCGGCGGCATGCGCAACTTCACGCCGGAAAAATCTTCCGGCGTCTTAATGTTTTTCACTTCGCGCAAGCCGACGACGCGCGTGCCCAGATAGGCCGTGTCAAGGATGACGAGGTCCATGGTCTCGGCCACCTTGGCATAGAATTCCTCGCCGATCGGGCCGTTGAACACTTTGAGCATATGTTCAGGGTCGCGGAACACATAGCCGGAACTGAAAACGCCATATTCGGGAAGCTGCGCCTCGATCTCGAAGGTGACAGGCGATGCCATCTCGAGATTGCCGCGCTGCATAGCAGGCAGTTCCGTGCCCTGCCGGAACAAGGTCGAAGCGGTGTGAACCGAAACCGAGATGTCGTCGGGATAGGCTTCCTCCATTCGCTGCTTGATGAGGCGGAAAGCATCGCTCAACGGAGAGCTGTCCGGCGCGGCCGTGGAGATGCGGATTTCGGTCTTGGCATGTGCCGGTACGGTAAAGCCAGCCATGGCAACGGCGCCGGCAAGCGATATGAGAAGGTGTCGTCTGTTCATTTCATTCCCCTTTTGTTTGCTATTTGGAGACCGAGGTTTCCATTTTCTGCGTGCGAGCTGAGACTGCTTGATCAAACCCCGAGGCCGCCGAGGGACTTTCCTCCATCGGCGAAAAGCGTTTGCCCGGTGATGAACTTCGTTGCCGGGTCGACCAGAAATGCGATTGCGCCGGCAATGTCCGCTGGATCGGCGGCAGCACCGCTGGGCTCAAGCGACTGCGCCTTCTGGTACTGGTCGGCCGGCATGCTGCGGGTCATCGGCGTATCGGTAAAGCCGGGTGCGACGGAATTGACGGCGATCTGCCGGTCCCGAAGTTCCATCGCCATTGCGCGTGTCAGGCCGATCACGCCCGCCTTGGACGCGACGTAATGAGCGAAATTCGTGCCCCCGATGGCAGCTCGCGACGAGACCGTGACGATGCGGCCGCCTGCCGGCATGCGCGAGAGCACTTCCTGCGCGGCGCAAAAGACGCCGAGCAGATTGACGTCGAGCATCAGTCGGAAATCATCCAGGGTAATGTCTTCGAAGCGGCGCGGCTGATAGATGCCCGCAACACAGACCAGGGCTGAAATTTCGGGATACCCCTCCATAGCCGCAGCGATGGAAGCACGATCGCGCACATCGACGACATGCGTCGAGACGCGATCCCCTTCGGTTGCGAATTCCTCGGAGGGAATCGGGCTCTTGTCCGCAACAGCGACGTGAAAACCATCCTGCACGAGGCGCCTTACGGTTGCCGCTCCGATGCCGGAAGCACCTCCGGTAACGAATGCAACGGGCCGCGCCATCTATGCCTCCCTCGCGACCTTGACAGATAGTCTGCCGATGCCGTCGATCTCAGCGTCGATCGCGTCACCGACTTTCAGGAATGTCTGGCTTGGCACACCCACGCCGGCTGGCGTTCCGGTCAACAGGACATCGCCGGGATCGAGCGTCATGATCTCGGAAGCGCGCGACACCTGTTCGGCAATCGAGAAGATCATCTTGCCGGCATCGCTGTCCTGCTTGACCTCCCCGTTGACAGAAAGGCGCAGCCTGGCCGATTGCGGATCACGGAACTGCGAGGCTGGGACGATGCAGGGACCCATGGGGCAGCAAGTATCGTTTGCTTTACCGGCAACCCAATCCAGCTTGTAGAATTGTTCGGGAGCCTTGTTGAAGTCGCGCGCGGAGAGGTCGATGGCAACGCTGTAGCCGGCGATGTGGGCCATGGCGTCTTGCACCGACGCATAGCGCGCTGTCTTGCCGATAATGACCGCCAACTCAATTTCCCAGTCGAACGCTTTTGTCCCGCGCGGCATGATGACATTGGACCCGGGGCCGACAATGGCGTTGCGCGGCGGCTTCATGAAAAAGAAAAGGCGCTGGCTTTCCTTGGTGATGTCGGGGAAGCCCATCTCGGCCATGTGATCGAAATAGTTCGCGCCGGCACATAGGATTTTCCCGGGATACTGCAGGGGCGCCAGCAATTCGGCCTGATCGACGGGAACCCCGCTTGCTGCCTTTTGCGCGAGCATCTCAAGGACAGGCTCATGTCGCGACCAGTCTGAAAACAGATCCGCAACACTCGCGGGAAGTTCGCTCCCATGGCGGGAGGCGAGATCAGCGATCGGGTGCAATTGCCCGGCCACCTGCAAGCAGGCTGTCGGCTTGCCGCCCATTCTGGCTGTCACCAGTGACCACATGAAACGTCCCTCCCTAACTCAGACGGGGGCATAATGTCATATTTTCCATAATCGTCAATAGTTTGGAAAATATTTGTATATTGGAAACTAGTGCGCCGTTTTCAAATCTGCTAAGGCTAGGAAATGAACGAGATTTTATCCGCCACAGGCCAGGGACAGACCGTAAGCGAAACCGTATATCGGTCGCTTAAGATGGATATTCTCTCCGGGGTAATCCCGTCGGGATCGGCTTTGCTGACGCGCGATTTGCTGGCACGGTACGACTGCGGCATCAGTCCGCTGCGCGAAGCCCTGGCGCGGCTTGTCGGCGAACAGTTCCTCGAAGCCACAAGCCATCGGGGGGTGAAGGTTCCCCAGCCTTCCATCAGCGATGTCGAGGACGTCTATCGCATCAGGATCGCGCTTGAACGTGAGGCGCTGGCCTTGGCGCTAACTCATGGCGACGACGAATGGGAAGGCGAGATCATCGCGACCTGCCATCGCATGGAAAAGGCCACCCTTCCCGACCACGTTGCGGACCAGCCAACCTCGATCATCGAGTGGGAAATCCGCCACCGCGCCTTTCACCACAGCCTGATCAAAGCGGCCCCTTCGCCTCGCCTGCTCAAGCTGATCGATCAAATGGTCGATCAGACCGAACGGTATCGTGCGCTTCGGCTCACAGGCATGGACAGGGCGAAGATTCAGGGCGACGTGGCAGCCGAACACCGCAAGCTGATGGAACTGGTGCTTGCCCGTGACCCCGCCAGTCTCGACTTCCTGTCGCAGCACCTCGATCGGACAAGGGTGGCGGTGATTTCAATTTTGAGCGAGCGCTGACCTGCGTCGCAGGGGAAGTGTCGAGTCTAGGCTACGGTTGCGCCTGTCTCATCCACCAAAGGGGTTTCCAGACTGAGTTCCACCGGGCTGACGATAACGCTGTCCTCGTCGGCATAGATCCATGATCCGGGCTGGAACTGGACGGAGCCGAATTCGACAGGCCCCTCCAGCGCCTCCGTCGTGTCTTTCCAGCCGCGGCGGGCGGTCGCGCCCAGCGCCTTGATGCCGATATCGAGTTGATTGACAGCCGTGGAATCGCGGATCGCGCCGAAGATGACGATCCCCGCCCAGTTGTTTTCAACGGCGATGCCGGCGATGCGGTCGCCGACCAGCCCGACCCGCAGGGAGCCTCCGCCGTCCACGACCAGCAAACGGCCCGTACCATTGGCCTTCAATGCCTGCAGGATCGGCAGATGATTTTCATAGGTGCGAAGGGTCGCGCATTGCCCGAAAAAGCGCATACGCCTGCCGAAACTGCGGAATTGGAGGTCGCATACCTCGACGGCCTGCGGGTGGGCGTCATAAAGGTCGGCGGTCGTTGCCTGCATCATCAAGTGTCTCTCGGGAAGGAAATCAGTCGGCGCCTTGGCTGGGATTGGTGTAGTCGGCATGTGCCCGCTCGAACGCCCAGACCTTGTCAAAGCCCATGAGCGCGGAAAAATCGTTGAACGGGTAGAGCGTTCCCTGCCAGTCCTTGCTCGACCCGGTTTCCAGGAGATGACGATAGGCCGAGGCCATCGCGGCACTGGCCGCCAGAAAACCTGTTACCGGGAAGATGGCGACCTTGAAGCCGAGCTGCTCCAGATCGGTCTTGCCCAGGATGGGCGTGCGTCCACCATCCACCATGTTGGCCAAGAGCGGCAGGTCGAAACTGCCGGCGATCTTCTCCATTTCTTCCACCGTTTCCGGCGATTCGATGAACAGGATATCGGCACCGGCCTTGGCATAGGCCTCGCCGCGGCGCAGCGCTTCATCGAGCCCGTGCGCCGTGCGGGCATCGGTGCGGGCGACGATCAGGAAATCCTTCGAGCTGCGGGTCTCTGCTGCCACGCGGATCTTGGCCGCCGCATCGGCTATGGCAATGACGCGACGATCCGGCGTATGGCCGCATTTCTTCGGAAATTCCTGATCCTCGAGCTGGATGGCCTGCGCCCCGGCCGCCTCGTAGCCGCGCACCGTATGCTCGACATTGAGCAGGCCGCCATAGCCGGTATCGCCATCGGCTATCAGCGGTGTGCGCGTCCCTCCAGCGATCTGCCGCACGCGGCCGACCATGTCGCTATAGGTGGCAAGCCCGGCGTCGGGATAGCCGAGATGCGAGGCGACGGTGCCGTAGCCGGTCATGTAAAGCGCATCGAAGCCAAGACCGTCGGCAAGTTTCGCCGAGATCATGTCGAACACGCCCGGTGCGGTGACCAGTCCGGGTTGCCGAAGCCGTTGCGCCAAGCCTCGCATCATGTGCCGCCTCTCCAGTGCTTGATAGATAAAAAAGCTCCGCCGGAAGGGTCCGCCGGCGGAGCCAGGTGTTCAACGCGCCGGATAGACCAGCTCGGCCGCTGCTTTGTCAGCTGGCCATACCACGTTGAACTCGTTGTTCGGCTGGTATTGGACGGCGATCATCGTCTTTTCGGTGATGAGTTGATGCAGACCGCCAAGGTCGGAAGGTCCGTATTTGACCGGGCCGTAAGGCGTGTCGAAGGTCATTTCCGACAGCTTGGCGATGATTGCGTCACGATCCCACTTGCCTACGGCCGTGGCCGCATCGATCAGGGTCTTCATGGCCGTGTAGCCTTGCACGGCAGTGGAGACCACTTCGCCGCCACGCGCGATATTGGCCTTTTCCACCCATTCCGCCAGGCCCGGCGTCTTCTGCTTTGACGACCAAAGGTCGAGGACCACGACATTGTCACCGGCATCGCCATAGTCCGAGCGCTTCTCGCCGGCACCTTGCGTGACGATCAGTTTCGGCTTGATGCCAAGCTGCAGGGCCTGCCTGGCCACCTGGAGATTGTCACCCGAATAGCCGATCACGAACAATACGTCGGGATCGAGTGTCTTGACCCGGTTGAGGATCGGCGAGAAATCGGGCGTTCCGGCGCGGAACGGCTCGTTCATCACCACTTCAAGCCCGGCCTCCTTGGCAAACTTCTGCGTGAAATTGGAGCCATCGGTGCCGTAGAGCTTGTCTTCATAGGCGATTGCCACGGTCTTGAGATCAGGCACGCTCTTGAAGAAATTCACCGCCGCCTTCTGGCGATGATAATCCCAGATATAGACGTGGAAATACCACGGGTTCTTGCCGAAATTCTCTTCCAGCCGCACCGAGGACGAGCCTGGATGCACGAAGATGGTGTTGTAGCGCTGGATGGCGCTCAGAAGCGCGAAATCCGATGTGCTGCCGAAGCCGCCCACCACGGCATCGACCTTGTCCTGCCCGCCCAGCTTGGCGGCAACCGTCGCCGACGTATTGGGCTCGCCCTTGGTGTCCTCGATGATCAGTTCGAGTTTGCGGCCGAGCACGCCGCCTGCGTCATTCGCTTGCTTGGCGGCATATTCGATGCCCCATTGCAGTTGCGTTCCCGCACCGGCCAACGGGCCGGTCAACGGCAACGGGACGCCGATCTTGATCGGCGCATTGTCCTGCGCTTGTACGGGCAATGTCATGGCTGCCGCCATGGCGGCAGCCCCGACAAGCCGGGTTAGATGTGACCACATTTCCTTCTCCTCCCTTCCTCCGATAGGCCGTGCGGTTCCATCAACCTCACAGACCCAGATAAGCGACGCGCAGCCGCTCATCGTTGCGAACATCGTCGATATCGCCCTGGAGCATGACGCGCCCCTCACTCAGGATCAGGCAACGATCGGCGATGCTCATGGCTGCGGCGACGTTCTGCTCCGCCATCAGGATGGCGCAGCCACTTGCCGCCTTGATCCGCCCGAGCGCCTCGAACACCTCCTCGACCAGCTTCGGCGCCAGCCCGGCCGAAGGCTCGTCTAGGATCATGACGCGCGGCTCGATCATCAAGGCGCGTGAAATCGCCAGCATCTGGCGCTGCCCGCCGCTCATCGAACCGGCCAGTTGCCGGCGCCGTTCGTGCAGGATCGGGAAAAGATCGAAGACCCGGTCGAACAGCCGCTTGCGTTCCGCTGGCATCACCTTGGGTTTCAGCGCTTCCAGCGCGCCGGTCAGATTGTCGATGACGCGGGCATTGGCAAAGCAGCGCGCGCCGTCGGGAACGAAGGCGATGGCCCGGCGCGCAAGCTGCCAGGCGCTGAGCGGCGAAAGATCCTCACCGTCGAGCCTGACAGAACGGTTTCTCGTCCTGACCGTGCCGACCACCGCGCGCAGCGATGTCGTCTTGCCGGCACCATTGGAACCAAGCAGGACCATGACCTCACCACCCGAAACGCTCAGCGAGAGTTCGGGAACGATCGTCAGCGCACCATAGCCGGCGCCGGCAAGGGCGACATCGAAACGGTTCATGGCCCGAACCCCTTGCCGAGATAGGCTTCGCGCACCGCAGGGTCGCGCAGCACCACCTCCGGCGTTCCTTGCGACAGCAGGCGGCCGTTGTTGAGCACGACGGCGTGCTGGCACAAAGTGGCGATGATGCGCATGACGTGCTCGATCACCACGATGGTAATGCCGGCGGCATGCACCTCACGCACCAGTTCGATCACCTGCGCGGTGTCCTCGAGGCTCAGCCCCGCCATGGCCTCGTCGAGCAAAAGCACGCGCGGCTTGCAGGCCAGCGCCCGGGCGATCTCCAGCCGCCGCAGATCGGAGATCGACAGGTCGGCACATGCCGTGTCGAGCGCGGGAGCAAGGCCGCAGAAGCGGGCAAGGTCGGCCGTCGTACTCATCTGCCGCGGCAGCTCACGGCTGGAGCGCGCGTAGCGGAACGGAACGCCGATGACTTCGCCGATGGTGAGTTCCTTCGGCACGCGCGGCACCTGATAGGTGCGGGCAAGGCCTGCGGCGACAGCCTGGTCGCTGCGCCAGCCGGTGATGTCCTTTTCGCCGAGCCTCACCCGGCCGCCGCTCGGCGGGATCTGGCCGGAGACCATATTGCAGAAAGTGCTCTTGCCGGAACCGTTGGGACCGATCAGGCCGGTGATTGCACCCGACGGGATGGTCAAGGTGAGGTCGTTGATGGCCTTCAGGCCGCCGAAAGCAACGGTGCAACCGCTGACGCAAAGATCGGTCATGCCTTGGCCTCCGATCTGGAGCGGGCGGGCACCGCATCGCGACGGGCGAGCTTGCGAAGCAACTGGCGCAAACCTCCCACCAGCCCCCTCGGCAGGATCACGATGAACAGGATGATCACCGCGCCATAGACGACCTGGTAGCCGACGCCACCGACATAGTGGCGCGCAATCTCTTCCAGAAAACGCAGCACCAGCGCGCCAAGGATGGGGCCGAGCGTGGTATCCATGCCGCCGAGGATGCTGACCGCCAGCGGCAGGATGCTCCAGTTTGGCGTGAAGACGTCTTCGGGAATGACATAGCCGTAAAGGCCGCCATAGCAGGCGCCGGCGACACCGGCGACCATGCCGGAGACGGCGAATGCCATGATCTTGGTGGCCACCACCGGGACGCCCGAAGAGGCGGCGAGCGCCGGATTGCTGCGGATCATGAAGAAGGCAGGACGGAACCGGTCGGACAGGAAGATATCGCTGACGATCGCCGCCACCACCAGGAAACCGGTGATCAATAGCAGTTGCGCCGGCGGCGAGCCGCCCATCAGCACCGGCGGCATGATGCCGGTGGAGCCTCCGGTGATGCCGGGGGTCACCAGGATCAGCACCTGCATCGACAGCCCGAAGGAGAGGGTGGCGATGGTGAAATAGAGCCGCCGCAGGCGCAGGGTCACCAGGCCGATCAGGATGGCGGCGACCGCGCAGAGCAGGATGCCGGCGACCCAGCCGAGCACGACGCCGAATTGCGGCGTGAGCAGGCCTGAGCCATAGGCGCCGATGCCAAAGAAAGCGGACTGCCCCAGCGAAACCTGGCCGGTGCGCGACAGTATATCCCAGGACAGCGCCAGGATCGCCGAGATCGCCACGCCGATTGCCGCCTGAATGAGGAAGGCGTTTCCGGCAAGTGCTATCGCGCCGAGCCCGACGGCGACCGCGATATAGGTGAGCAGGCTGTAACGCGCGCTCATGAATGGGCCTGCTTTCCAAACAGGCCGTTCGGCCAGATGACGAGTACCAGCAGGAGGAGCAGGAAGGCGATGCCATAGCCGAAGCTGCCGCCATGCGGCACGAAGGTGCTGGTCAGCCCCTCTGCCAGTGCAAGGATGGCGGCGCCGATCAGCGCGCCCGGGATATTGCCAAGGCCGCCGAGCGTGATTATGGCGAAAGCGCGGATCACCAGATCGAGGCCGACAACGGGATGAACATAGAGGATCAGCGCGACCAGGCCACCGGCAACGCCGGCCGCTACCCCTCCGATCACGAATGACAGCTCGAAAATGCGGTCGACATTGATGCCGCAATGCATGGCGAGCTCGGCATCATCACTGGCGAACCGCATCTGCGTGCCGTAGCGCGTGTGGCGCATGATGTATTGCAGCGCCAGGAAGAGCAGGCCGCCGACGCCGGCAACGACAAGATTGTTGCCCGGCACCGTCACGCCGCCCAACTGCAAGGCCGGCAGCAACTGGGGAGCCTGCATCACGCGCGGATCGGGCGACCACAGGATGATGGCGATGTTGACGAGCAGGATGGACAGGCCGAGCGTGGCCAGAAGCTGGTTGTGCTCGTCATGCTTGAGCACCCGCGCCAGGAATACGCGGTAGACCAGCGCCGAGAACAGCCCGATCACTACACCCGAAACCACCATGCCGATCCATGGCGAAACACCATGTTGATTGAACAGGAAATAGGTAAGGAAAGCGCCCAGCATGACGAACTCGCCATGGGCGAAATTAATGATGCGGGTGACGCCGACCGTCAGCGTCAGCCCGGCCGCGATTGCGGCGTAAAGTCCGGCAACAGTCAGCGACAGCAGGACTGCTTGTGCGACAGAGGCCAGGGTCATGAGGTTGGTCCTCCCGGCAAATAGCCCGTTCAGTCGTCCGCCAAGGCGGCACCCGCCTCGGAAAAGTCGACCAGGCGGGATTTGTAGTCGCTTCTTGGCAAGGTTCCTTTCGAGACCAGCTCGATCCTGGTGGTGACGATCAGCGTCGCCCGGATCTCCTTTTCGATCCGCTCGGCAAGATCGCCGGGGTCCGATAGATGGTCGGCGATTTCAACGAGGATCTTCAGCGGCGGTGCCTGCTTGACACCCTTGGCTCCCGGACGGATCGACATCACGCCGGTAACGTCAGGGGCAAAGCGGTTCACCACTTCGCGGACAGCCGAGGGGAACACGTTGACGCCGCGCACGATCATCATGTCGTCTGTGCGGCCGATGCAGCGGATGCGCGGTGAGGTCCGCCCGCAGCGGCAACGCTCGGTCCAGACCACCACATGATCGCGCGTGCGGAAACGCAGCAGCGGTGCGGCCTGATGCCTGAGATGGGTCAGGACGAGCTCACCCGTAGCGCCATCGGTTGCGGGAATGACTTCGCCGCTTTTGGGATCGATCAGTTCGAAGTGAACGAAACCGCGGCCGCTGAAATGCATGCCGGCCTGATGTTCGCACTCGCCCCATAGCGAGATGGAAATGTCGCCCAGGCCCATCGCCTCATAGACCTTGGCGCCCCAGCCCTGCTGCAGCTTCTCGCGCATGGCCGGCTCGCCGCCGCCGGGTTCGCCTGCGACCATGATGCGCCTGATGCTGCTCGCCGGCAGGTCGAGGCCGCGCGCCGCACCGATCTCGGCAAGATGCAATGCGTAGGAGGGCGTGCAGGCAAGGGTGGACGGCTTCAGCAACCTGATCGCGGCCAGAAGGCGCTCGGTGTTGCCGGTCCCGACGGGGATATGGCACAGGCCGAGCCGATTGAAGGCTTCGAGCGCGGCACCGGCGACGAAGGGGCCGGCATTATAGGTGGAAACGATCGCCTCGCCGCTTTTTGCGCCCGAGGCCGAATAGCTGCGGCAGGAAGTCGTCACCCAATTGTCGAGATCGCTCACCGTCAGCGGAACATAGCTCGGCAGCCCTGTCGTGCCGCTGGTCGAGAAGATGCGGGTAAGGTCGGACATGGGCGCGGCCAGATAGGTGCCGACAGGGTCGGCGTCGCTGCGGCTGGCACGCAACTCATCCTTTTCGGTCAGGGGAACGGCGCCAAGATCGTCGAGACCGCCGACATCGGCGGCCGAATTGAAGCCGTGACGCCGCAGCTTGTCGCGAAAGAAGCGGGAATTTTCGAAAAGATAGGCCACCTGCTTGCGGTAAAACGGCTCGTCCAGCCGGCGCTGCTCGGCCCATGGAAGCATTTCGATTTCGGGCTGGTAGACCATTCATGCGGCTCCGAAGCAGTCAGGCTTTGCGCTTGTAGGTGATCGCCTGTTCGGCGCGATGCGCCATCAGGAAGCCGATCGGTTTCTCCTGCTCTTCGGCAAGATGGCCCAGGACACCGGCGGTTCTTGCCAGTAGGGGAATTGCCTTGATCATCGCTGGCGGAAAATCGAGGTCGAGAAGCACGGCCGCGATCGGGCCTGAGACATTGAGCGGCAACTTCTTGCCCCAGGCCGAAGCAACGGCAGGCTTTAGCCGGCGCAGCAAATCGATGTGGATGCCGCTCACGCCACGTTGATCCGCAAGCGCCAGGATGCGCTCGGAACGCGGGTCGACGGGATGATGGATAGGATGCCCGAAGCCAGGCATCTTTTCGCCGCGCGCACGGACTTCCGCAGCGAGTGCCTGTGCAACCTCGTCGGGGTCACCGCCCTTTTCGACACGGCTGCGCGCTTCGATAAGGACGCGCCCGCACTGTTCGGCAGTGCCGAGAACCACCGTGCCGCAGCCGAGGATGCCGGCGGCTACCGCCCCTTGCAGGCTGTCGGGCGCGGCGGCAAGCGTCATGCGGGCGGTCTGAGCGGTGGGCGTGAGGCCATGCTCGGCAATCGCGATCAACAGCATGTCGAGGAAGAAGCGCTGCTCCTCGTTCGGGTCCCTGCCGGTAACGAGCAGAAAGAAAAAATCCGTGAAGCTCTTGCGGCCCATCAGGTCGTTGCAGAGATCGCGGCCATGGACTTCGATGCTGGCGGCATCGGAGGTGCAAATGCTGGTAACGGCCTCGCCGGCCTTTCCGATCATCATGGGCGCACCGCCCGGCAAAGCGCATGCACCGTGGGTGCCTCTTGGCAAATTGCGCACGCTTCCACGCGCCGCGTCGATCGCTGCGTCATCCCTTTCCTCCCAGACAGCCGCACGGGATAGTCGCGGCTTGTCAATCATTATTGTAGGACAATATTGTATGATGCTTGCTTGTCAAGCAGGTTTCGCACTGGTAGAGCACGAGCAGGAGGGCGCATGGAAAACTTGACCGACCAGAGCGAACAGGGACGAGTGCGCGGCGCGACCGTCGACTATCTGCTACATCGTGTCAGGCAAGGAATCCTCCAGGGGCTTTACGCGCCCGGCCAACGCCTTATCGAAGCTGATCTCACGCGGGAATTCGGCGTCAGCCGCGGTCCCTTGCGCGAGGCGCTTCATCGTCTGGCAGCCGACAATCTGCTTGAGATCGTGCCGAACCGGGGTGCGATTGTACGCCGGCTTTCAATGCGCGAGATGCTGGAGCTGTTTTCCATTCGCATCGCGCTGGAATGTCTGGCGGTGCAAGAGGGCACTGCCAATCTTTCCGATCAGGCAATAAGGGCGCGCTTCGAGACCGATATCCAGCCGATCTGGCTTCCCGAGCAGCGTGTGCCGAGCGGCGATTACATTGCCGAAAACAAGGCGTTTCACGACGCGATCATCCGGGCGAGCGGCAACGAGACGCTGGCTGTCGTCACCAATCAACTCCAGCTTCCTCTGCTGATGTTCCAGTTGAGCAAGAAGCTGACAATCGCCAACATAGCCGCCTCGCTGAATGAGCATCGTTCCATTGCGCAGGCTATGCTCGATGGCGATGCCACCGCTGCCGAAACACGCATGCGCCAGCATCTTGAGCGGGCCCGTTCGATCGCTTTCGAGATGCCCTCGCAGGTCTTCCGGGCCGAGCCAAAATCCTAGGTCCGCCTGAACTCTTGCTGCCCATGACGGTCAGACATTGCCAACAAGCCATGATATTGGCTTTATATAAGCGCTTGGAACGCAGGCTTCATCAGGCAGCGGCCGCCATGGCAGCCTCTTGGCAACACGACAGGAAATTCAAAATCTCCAGCGATCCTTTTAGCCCTTTACGGCTTCGCTTCCTGACCCGGTGTCGCGATCACCTCGCGACCCTGAAAGCAGTCAAACATAGTGGCGGAGCACTGGCGGCAACAGACGATGCACTCGTGCGGACAGTGCATTCCTTGTCTGGTGCCGGTGGCACATTCGGCTTTCACGAATTGAGCGAGCGCGCATACCGTCTGGAAACGCTGCTATTGGCAGAAACGAAAGCCGACCCTGTAGAGCTGGGCGCGGCACTGGACGCCCTTATCCAGCAAATCGAAATTGTCCTGGAATAAACCCGCCGAGCCCTATTTCCTTGTGCCGGACAGACCCGTCCTCGTCATTTCGCCCCAGCTTTGGTCGGCGCGCAGATATTGCCAATAGCCCTTGATGCGCCAAAGATTGTTGATCTGGCGATAACCGAAATTCTCCAACACAGCGGCTGCAGTCAATACGGCCAGGTCGCGTGCGCGGGGAAACTTCTGGAGTTCGGCTTCTTCGAGGATGAGCGAACAGACGCTGATGCAAACCCCATAGGTGAAGACGAGAGCCGTGAAGGCAAGCAGATGCTCGAAGGACAGAATGCCGAGCAGCCAAAAGGTGGGGATGAGGATGTAGCCCAGCACTTCGGCGATCGGCCCCAGAACATCGACGACGAAGATATGGCCGAACCCCAGAAAACCGACACGCCCGTAGCGAGGATTGAACAGCATGGATCGGTAGCGGAAGAAACATTCGAGCGCGCCACGCTGCCAGCGCGACCTCTGGCGCGCAAGGACGCCCAGCGACTCTGGCGCCTCCGTCCAGCACACCGGCTCCGGGATGAACTGGATGCGGTATTTGCGTCCGGAGTCGATCATATGGCGGTGCAGTTTGATGACGAGGTCGAGATCTTCACCCATGGAGCCCTTGGTGAAACCTCCCACCGCCACGACTTCGGCCCGCCGAAACACGCCGAAGGCACCCGATACGAGCATCAGCGTGTTGATGCGGCTCCAGGCAAGCCGCGCCATCAGGAAGGCGCGCAAATATTCAATCACTTGGAACAGAGGCAGAAGCTTGGACGGGAGGCCAACCTTGGTAACTCGACCGCTTTCTATACGCGAGCCGTTCGCAATCCGGATCGTGCCGCCTACGGCGATGGTCCGTTCCGGATCGTCGACAAAGGGCTGGGTCGCGCGCATCAGGGCATCGGGCTCCAGGATTGAATCACCATCGATGACGCAGAAAACCGGTGCCCGACATACATTGATCCCGGCGTTCTGTGCATCCGCCTTACCGCCGTTTTCCTTGTCGACGACGAACAGCCGCTCTGTTACCGGCGACGAATAGAGGCCGCGTATGGGCATATGGGTGAGGGCTTCTTCGTAGGGACGCTGGAACTTCACCAGCCGAAACGCATCGATAAGGCATTGCAGCGTGCGATCCTTCGAGCCGTCATTGACGACGATAACCTCGAAATTGGGATATTCGAGCGCCAGCATCGAATGCACGCTTTCGACTATGTTCAATTCTTCATTATAGGCCGGAACAATCAAGGCAATCGGTGGGGCGATGTCGCCGTACCGGTGCCACAGCAGCGCCGAGCGCGCCACCGGCGGCCGTTGCGACAGCGCAAAGCCGGCAAGGACAAGCTGCATCAGATAGACGGCCGTCTGGGCGAGCCCGGATACAATGATGACCCAGGAAACAATGGTCGCCGCCAGCACGACTTCATGGCTCCAGCCGGACATCATGCCGCTGGCCCCTCAGAAAGAGCCAGCGAGGCGGTGCGCTGGCTGCGTGAAGTCTGGCTCGATGCGATCTTGTGCAACATGAGTTCGCCTTGCGGCAGGATCGCACGCATCGCTTTTGCAGCGGCATAGCGCACCGGCCAGGTCTCGTCGTCGAGCAGCGTCGTGAGCGTGGGGATGAGCTGGACAAGCCCTAGCCGACCAGCAGCGTCTGCAGCCTCGGAGCGCACGGCCCACGCGCCGCTGCACATAGCATCGGCCAGGATAGACGGCATGTTGGGATGCCCGATCCGGCCGAGCGCCCGGATTGCGGCGGCGGCGACATCAGGCGAAGGATCCTGCACAGCCAAAAGAAAGAACCTAGAAAGCTGGAGACCGCTGGTCCGAGCCAATGCGTCGATCGCACAAGCCTTGACGTAAGCCGGCACGTTTGCGCCCTTTGCATAATCCAGCAATTCATCAACCCTGTCGGTGGGAAAACGCCGAAAGAGGTCGACCAGACGCCGCGACCGCTGGCCGGCAATGCCGATACTGGCCAGCGCGATCTCGAGCGGCGGCAGGGCGCCAAGATCGCAAAGCGAAATTGCCGCCGCAATGCGCACCTCGCGTGATCGATCCTTGTCGAGAGCCTTTAGCAGGGCGGGAACCGCCATGGCTGTGATTTTTCGTGGAATGAGGACCCTGTTTGAGGGGTGATTTTCGTCCAAACGGGACCCCTTAACGTGGGGTCATCAAAATGCCTCCGGTTTCATCGGAGGCATTTGCGTTTTGGA
>NZ_RKST01000018.1 GCF_003934165.1 Borborobacter arsenicus
ATTCATGGCGGGTGTGGCCTCCGGGAAACGGCGCGGATCGGCGTAAGCAACCAAATCCTACGTCATTTCAACGGCTTGCACCACATCCGCCAACCCCCATGAATTTTTCAGGCTAGCTGCTTTTGCCGCCTATGTTTCTCGTACTCGTTTCTGACATTCCCGAAGGCGGATGCCAGTTGTTTGAACTCGTCGATGGCATCCAGCGCCTCCGCCTTTTTCCGCAACACCTGCTCAATGGGTGATGAGCGTTGAAGCTGCTCTACGCGCGAGGACAGGGCGCTGGCAGTCTTTCGATGTTCGGCCAGCAAGCTCTCTGCCGGTGAGGATGAGCGGAACAGAAGCCAGCCACCAAAGGCAGCGATGCCCAAGGCGACAATACCGGGGACACCGGACGCGAACGCATACGCCGCGCCGAACATGACGCCGACCCCTGCGATCTTGGCTAGTGGACCCAATCGCTTTTGAGACAGCGCCTCGCTGGCCGCCTGACTTGGTAAAGGCGCGCCCGCCACCGGCGGGATTGTCACCGATATGGAAGACGGGATGGAAACGCCGTTGATCGCCGACAGGAGCGCAGGAATGTCCAGAACAAACCCTGCTGCCGGGTCCAGACGACCGTTCGGGACGTGGACATTCGTGAGGTCCGTATCCAGAAACAGGGGGCGTCCGTATTCGTTCTCCATCCGGCACCACGGGCATTCCATGGCGTTCCGCGCGTAGCGATGGAGTTTGTTGCGGCTGCAAACCCGCAATGCGGATTCCAGTTCGCCAAGGGCCTCAACCCATGTCGGCGCGGACGGGCGTTTTCCCATATGGTTGGGGGAGAAGGCCGATTCAAATAGCTGGGCGATCTTCGGGGTGAAGTCGTGAAGCCGGACAGTGCCAGGCGGCGGAACCATGCCCGTGTTCCGGGAGGAATAGGCGAAGCGGTAATCCGCGATGGCCTTTTCCAACGGCATGTCCCCATGGCCGGTGAACCGGCCTGAGAACGGATGCCGGTCCATGCAAAGTAGCTGAAACAGGCACACAGCCAACCCGAAAGCATCGTGGTCGATGGTACGGACGATGGCTTTCAGGGATTTGCCCTGCAATTCGGGGGGCGTGTATTCGGGAACGCCGACGACGCACAGATAGCGTTGCGCGCCATCACTGACCTGAAAGCTATCGGCGTCTATCAGGGCGACAGTCGCGGTTGGGGATACGAGAATGCCGCGTTGATTGATGTCGCCAATAACGCAGCCTGTGGCATGGACCTGTGCGAACACGCGGGCGATGTTGAGCGCCACGCGCACGATGAAGGCATAATCGGCCTTGGGGAAATACTTCTGCCGGGACGACGGGGTTTGAAGCTCATGGATTTCCTTGTGCTTCTCGACAAGCCGCATCACGAAACCGGCGAAGATTCCGCGCCCATCAACGGCAACTTGATGGGGGAAGGCCACCATGGATGCGTTGTCGGCAAGCCGGGCGCTGACCATCGCCCGGATTTTCTTTTCGCGCTCGGCCACGATGCCGGGCAGATAGGTCTTCACCGCAAAGCCCGGCATATTGCGGATGGCGAACACCTCACCTTCGCCGCCTTTGCCGATACGCTTGTCGATGTGCAGTTCGTGGCGACCTACGAACAGCTTGGCCGTCTTCATTTCAGCACCGCGACGATCAGGGTCTTGTCGTCGTCCGTCCGCTCGTTGAGGCGGTCGCTGGCGAGGAAGGCGGCAAGGCTTCGGCTCAACGTGCAATCCCTGCCTGTGGCGGTCGAGGCGTCCAGCGGTTTTGCCATGGGTGTGAAAAACGCGGCTGAGGCTGCGCCGGTAACGCTGTCGAGAACAAGGTTCTCGATGCCGTCAGAAAAGGCCGCGATGGCATTGAATTGGTTGTCATGCCTGCCTATGCGCATGGCTGGCTGTGGGTCATCCGTGACGAAATAGGTGGTCGATGCGTACTCGCCGTGATGCGGTTTGCTAAGGACGCTCCATTGGGTATTGTCTCTGTCGCGGACGACGATTGCGCCGTCGCCTATATGCGCGGTGACGATTGTATCCGGCGACGCCATGACCAGAACCATCGTCGTGGCAAAATCTCGCGGGGTTAGTTCCCGCTTCTTTGCAGCTAACTGTATACGGTCGCGAGCAATATCCAGCCAAGTCCAGATCGTTTCATCGTCCGGTAGCTCCGTTGCGCCGCGCAACGCGCAACGGGCTTGACTAGCAAAGGTGCGGCATACGATGGACGCGCCCTGTCCGCCGAACTCGGCTGATCCTGCGCCATCGGCAACCACGGCGAAAAGCACCCGGCGACCTTCGGCACCGCTGGCGACAAAGCAATGCTTGGCATCCTGAAGTCTGGTCCCGGCGCGAATATGCGACAGGCCGACCGCGGACGCGGCCGCGTAACACCACTTCATGACGGCTTATCCGGCAGTTGCCCAGCCATCCGGCGCGGTGGGGTTGGCAAGCGGAACCTGATCCCCCGGGTTGGACCTGGACATTGCGCCCAGTGAGTTGGAAAGCCACTGGAAGAACTCTTTGAACTGGAGTCCCTTGAGCTTGAGGGGTTGGCGGACGGAGATTTGCGCGAGCATTCCGAGGTCCGCGCCTTCAACGCCGATTGCGTAGAACATGAAGGCTTTCGACGCTTCGCCTTCCTGTATCTGCTGGGCTGCGTTCCTCCAGTTGTCGGTCGGCGCGCCATCCGTAATCAAGAAGACCCAAGGGCGATAGAAGCTGACACCATTGGCGCGGTAGCGGTCCTTACGCTCACGCAGCATGCGCAAAGCCGTTTCGATAGCTTCGCCCATAGGCGTGTTGCCCTGCGTAGATAGATGTGGAGGGAAAAAATTGGTCGCGCTCGTAAAATCCATTTCTGTGCTGACGGGGCCGAAGGTCACGATGGCAAATTCAACGCGCTTGGCCGCTAGACTATCGCTCTGGATTTCCTCTTGGAGATGTCGCAGCCCCTCGTTCAACTGGCCGATGGGTGCGCCCGACATGGATGCGGAAACGTCGAGGAGCAGAATGCAGGGGCATCGTGCCTGCGGATTGTCCAAAAACTCGGCATCCCCAAACGGCTGCTGTTCAAAATCAGTCATATATTCCCCCAGAATAGAATCTCTCGCGAGCTGGGATCGTACCCAGCGACCGAGCATGCCCACATGTATTGTAGGCGGCGGCATTGCTCAATGTCTACGCCGCATGAATAGAGGTACTCGCGGCCTATGCGCCTGCATAGCCATGCCGCTCGGCGCTGCTGGATACAGGTGATCGGTGCGGGTATGGCGGAACTACGCATGTAACGCACCAGATTTTATGAATGTCACCATTTTTGGTCTTCGTGTTGTTTCCTCGACATGCCCGAATGACAATCTCAACCATGCGCCGTCGTTGGGGATTGTGGGGATAGTGCATGTTTTTGTTTTGTTCCGAGATGGCCAGCCATATAATCCGGTGGCGACTCAATTTTGGGATGCGCACGAAAGTCAACGTAGAAATCCGCATCTAGCGACGCGGTAAAGGGGACCCTGCAAATGTCCGGGCATGAGAAACGCCTGCAGCGGGTAAGGGAGGCGGCCGACAATCTCAGCCAGCTGATTGATTCAGCTAACAATGTCCCGCTGGACAACTATGTCGACCTTACCGACATCCGTGGGCTTCACGCTTCGCTTGGCATGGAGGTGGAGGAGATCACAATCCAAGATTTGGAGCGTATCATCATCGTTCGAGACGGCTTGTATAACATCGTCGAAACCACCAACGACTTGGAGGAAAACGCCCAGCACTCCATCGGCCAGCTTCTACATGCGTTAAATCGCTTGTACGTCGACCTTGAAGCCCTACTCAGATCCACGCATTCGATAGTGGAAGAAGCCAAGGCAACGGTGGCAAAGCAGTCCGAGACGGACCAGATTCCACTTTCAGCGGGTGGGCCGATCGCGCAGAACATCATCAATGTCTCGAACGAGGTCATCAATACGGTTACGATCAACCAGCGCTTCATTCAGATCAACATTCTGAATGGACTAAGCGTCGACACGCTGCGGAACCTCAAGGTTCGAATTCAGCGTCTCAGCGCTAGTGCATTCGCGGTAAAAGTACACCTCAACGCTAAGATTATTTATGAAGGAACGATAAAGTTTCTAACCGCTGGTGCCGACAAGGTGCTGACCGACATAAAGGCTCTGGCGGAGGTTCTAAGAGAAACCTTTAGCTCGGCCTCCGATCTTGTGAAAAGTCTTGAGCCTGTCATAAATGCCGGCACACGGTTCGTTAGATTGGTAGGCGGGCTTATTACCGGGTCGTTGAGCGACGACGAGCCTGAAATGAAGTTGGTCTCGTTCAAGATCGCCCGGCTTATGCAAAGCCGCTGTTTGACCAGCTCGACGGTTCAGAAAGATGGCTCGGTCGCGATAGGCGGTCGAGGTATTATCGTGACCGTCGAGACTTCGGGCAAGACAAGCCACATTTCAACCGAGAGCAATCAGGCCATCCTAGCGATCGCCGAGGTCGGCCCCACCATATATGCGCTCGGCACCCAAGACGGGCTTGAAATTTGGTCGCAGTCCCACACCGGCTTTCGCGGCCAGCATACCAGCTTCCGTGAGAAGGTCGTCGCCATAGCCCATCAACGTCGCAAAGGCACTGATACTCTCATAACTGGAGCAGGTGATGGTGGCATGAGGCGGTGGTGGCGGGTACTACAGGACCTTGAACAGGTAAGAGACAAGGATATGATTGCGCGCGACGTGGTCAATCGTATTGGCCGCTCGTTGCAAGCCCTCGTGGTCAGAGGCAGCCAGATATTGGTGGCGGTTAACAACAAGGTCGCAGTGCTGGACGAAGACTTCGACCTAGAGCGTGAAATCGACCTCAATCAGCGCGTCAACGCGATGTGCGTTCTAAGTCAGAACGAGGTCGTAGCCGTCGGCGAAGGCATCGTTGCGGTCGTCGACTTTAGCGTTGGCGTATTCACGCGCGTTCTTGGCGTGCCTGCCTTCGTCGACTATGTCAGCGTCGTGAAGCTTGCTGACAACCTCATTGCAGTGGCGACGGCGGAAGGTATCATTCGAGCAATCGACCTGACGTCGGGAGCGGAGTCAGGCGAAGTCAACGTCCAGATGCCGGTGAAGGGCCTAGTCGTCGCTGGGCGCCACTTAGTCGCCTACGGCGGAGAATGGAATAAGACCGGCAAGTCCTTGTGCTTGATTAGCTGGGACGAGGCAGCAAGCTAGGCAGCAGCATAATCGACCACATTCTGCCGACCACCCGACTTGTCGCCGACATTGTTAGATTAACTTGCATCATCTACTTGACCGGTCGCGGTCACAGTGCGGTCACCGTTTCGTCGTTTCGTTGCAGTTCAAGTCAGTTCATTGGAGTATCATTCCGTTCACAAGCCGCCAACCCGACGAATATCGGAAGAACGCGCCCTCTTGCGTACTAGGACGAAATCTGGGATATTCTGAACGAATACCTTGACAGTGTAATTTCTTGCTTGCCAAGGTTGGGGTCGAGCGTTCGAATCGCTTCACCCGCTCCAATAGTCAAAGCGTCGAAAGGCCGCGGTTTTCCGCGGCTTTTTCGTTTTCCGGACGGTTGGAATCGCAGCCGGCCGATGGGCTTCAAAAGGTCAGGGTTACACGCGGGTTACCAGTTTGCGTATTCGACGTAGCGTGAAGTCGCGGCGTCATCAGGAGCGGCTAGCCCAGCCAATTCGTTTCACTCCCAGCTTGGTGCCGTAGAGGAACGGCCATCGGCGGTGATCAAGCGGGCCCAGCAAAAAGGGCTGCTGCTGTTCGGCTGCAACTCCATGGCCGCAGCCGAACTCCGTGCGATGTCACCCCGTCTCCAGCAAGGCGACCGCGTCCGGATATCAGGCAGCTTTACTCGATGCCGGCGCGCAAGCCGCCGAGATTTCGGCAACGTTTGACAGCCTGGGCAGCGTCCATGCCAGAGCAATCAGCTTGCGCGTCTTGTCTTCGCCAATGATACGGACTGCCTGGCCAAGAAACTTGGCATCAAGCTCCTCATCGGTCAGCGGCCGATGAATGCTTCCGATTGCGTGCTCGACATGGTGCTCGATCCGGCGGCCGTCCTTCAAGGTGACGGTAATGTGGACGGCATCCTCATCGACATCCTTGCGCGCTTCGGCAGAAACGCGGTCGCGTAGCGCGATGACCCGTGGATCCGTTGCCATTTCGTCGGTGAAGGCGGTCGGCGTTCCATCGCCATAGAGCAGGGCGACCGCGGCAGAGTGATAGACACTGAACTTGGACTCAAGGCCGGTGCGGGGCGTCTTCTTGCCAGTCAGTTCAAGCACGAGCGGGTGGGTGACCAGTTCCACTTTTTCGATATCGGCTACAGCATCACCAAGTCCGGCGCGAAGCTGAATACAGCCGTCGATAGTGGGGTGGATAACGATACCGCAGGCGAACGGCTTGTAGCTGTTCAGCGCCGATTCCCAGCGACTGCCGAGACCATCGAGAATCTCCGAATAGTCCTGTTTGGTCGAGAGCACGTTGGCAAAGCCGCGCGGTGCTTCGATCGAGCGTTCGGAGCTGTCGAACCCGGCCGCCGCCATGAAGGCCGCCGCGGCTCCGTTCTGTGCCGCGCGTCCCGGGTGCAAGCTTTTGCACATGGTGCCGAACATCTCGCGCAAACCGGACGATTGGGTGGCAGCAATGCCGAGCGCCCAGACGGTCTGTTCGACGTCCAGCCGCAGAAGCCTTGAAACGGCCGCAGCAGCACCAAATACACCGGCCGTTGAGGTGATGTGCCATCCGCGGTCGTAGTGATCGGGATAGACGCAATTTCCGATCCGGCACTCTACCTCGACGCCAACGATGAGAGCGGCCAGAAAATCCTCACCGGTCACAGGCTGATACTCTGCAACAGCCATAAGCGCAGAAGCAACCGGCCCGGCTGGATGGATAATGGTTTTCAGGTGGGTGTCGTCATAGTCGAGAACGTGAGAGGTGATCCCGTTCATCAGTGCCGCATGGAGAACGTCGAAACGTTCAGTTCGTCCCAGGACGGACGCCTGTGCGGAGCCCGAAAACGGCGTGAAGGCAGCAATTGCACGATCGGCGGTTTCGTGGTCGGCGCCACCGATGGCACAGCCAAGCCAGTTCACGAAAGTGCGTACCCCTTCTGACTGGACATTGGCCGGAATGTCGGAGGGCTGCAGGCCCACGATCCATTCTGCGAGCTTGCGGGTTACGGGAGTATTGGACATATCGATACCTCGAAGGGTTGGAGAGGCCTCTTGCGAAGGCCCGTTCTATCCGATTGGATTTTCTTGATTATTTGCTGCAGCACAGCGATCGCTACCGCAAGGAACCGCCCAGGCCCATGTGATCGGCTGCGGCCGACATTGACGCTCAACCTTGTAAGATCAGCGTGTAGTTTTCATTGACCTTTCCTTAACAACGGAATGCCTTGAGTCGGCCAAGATCGGGGGCTGAAAACAGGTCTGCCGCAGCCTCGGCCAGTTCTTCGGCCTTGTCCGCGCCCCACCCGCCGAAAGCACAATTGGCGCGAAATTTTGTGAGAATCTCCTCCATTTCGAGCGTTTCTTTCACGCCGCCACGAAGGTAGGGCTGATGAGCCTCGAATTTTTGCCCGTCATCCAGCGTGACGATGACGGTTCCGGTGTAATTTCTGGGATATTCGTCAGCAGGATCGATCTCGTAGGAGACCTTCACGGTGAGATCGAGAATATCGGCAGCGGTGATCCGCTCCTCGGTGAACTGGCTCAAGCCGGCGGCACGGTCGAGCAATCCAACGGCAACTCCGAACGGAACGCTGAACTTGGCCGAATATGGCGTCGTCGGCCGACGCTTCTCCGTAAGTGGCTCCCATAGCCGATGAACCGTGCCCTCGCCGACCTTACATAGGACTGATTTGATGCGATCGACCGGAATGCCTTGGCCAGCCAGTCTGACGGCGCAGTCGATGAAAGGCTGCACCATGGTGCCGCAGGCATAAGGCTTGAACGCGATGCGCCCGCAATGCCAATCCTCGCCAAGATCGGCGGTTATCCTGGTCATGTCGGGTTTGATCTGGCCAACACCGAACGCAAAGAAGAAACCGTGCTCCCCCTCGAACACGGTACGCGGCCCGAGAAACCCTCCCCGCGCCAACAACGCCGCCCTTATGCCGCTCTGCGCGGCCCAGCCGGGATGGATGCGCTTGGTCCATGTCCCTTCCGCAAGATATTCGATGATGCCTGATGCGAAGCTGCCGGCTATGCCAAGCGCATCGGTAATTTCGCTGTCCTTCATGCGAAGCGCTGCAGCCACTCCCGCGGCAGCGCCGAGCGCACCTGCAACCGCTGTGGGATGAAAGCCGGCGCGGTGCTGCGCGGTGGGCGCAACGATCGCCATGCGGCACATCAATTCGGTGCCGACAACCATGCCGCGCAACACATCCGCACCGCTCAAACCGAAACGCTCGCCAGCCGCCAAAACAGCCGGGATCACTACGGCACTGGCATGCATGGGCGAACCTTCGAAGGTGTCGTCATAGTCTTCGCCATGCGCTGCGGTACCGTTGATAAGCGCGGCCCCCGCCATGTCGAAACCGGTGGAGTGACCGAATGCCGTACATGGCCCGGCCTGGTCCCATGTATCGACGATTGCGCGGACATAGGGTTCGCCCCGGGCAGACACAGTCAGGCCGGCATGATCGATCAGCGCACGCAGAGCGGTGTCACGTACCGATGCCGGGATCGCGTCGTCCTTCAATGCCGATGCCCATTGCGCGAAACGTTCCGCAACGGCTGCGCCACGAGGTGGATTTTCTGATTTGGCCATCGGCGCCCTCTTCCTATTCAAATATGCGTCGGCGACGCACCAAGTATTTGTCCGCCGGGAGCTTCATCCGGCGCCTGGCCTCATTGCTCCAGGATCGCACCTCTACCGACCCTACCTCAGGGCCGCCCGCAGCGGCCGACAATCAGAACAAGCAAGTAGCAGAATCATTGTATATTGTCGACAGTATTTTGTCGTCAATTTGTGAGTTGTTGTCACCAACCCCTTTGATTTTCCATATCCAGGCAGTTCGCCACGCGTGCACCCGCAAGCCTATTGCTGGCGTCTTGGCCCGACCATCCGGTCCAGCAATGCTTCCATCTTGTCGAACAGGCCTATCTTCCGGAACAGATGATAGAATTGCGGGCTGTAGGCATTGATGATGAAGGAGCGCACCACATGAAACGAGGTGATCAGCGCCGTGTTGAGATGCAGTACCTGGGCGGTGAGCGCCATCTCCGCCAACCCGCCGGGCGAAGCCGACAAAGTCATGCCCGACAGGTCTAGCCCCGTCACCAGATGCACCAGGACCGCGTAGCCGAACAGCATGGTGGTCATGCAGGCAACGAACAGTGCCGACATCAAACAAATGCGCGGCAGTTGGACCAGACTCTCGCGCTTGAACCTGGCGCCGATTGAAATGCCGATCATGAACTGGCCGAATGCAAAAATCGCGTAGGGAACCCTCCCCTCAACCATCCCGGAAGCGGCGACAATGCCCGCGCCGAGGAGTCCGCCGATCATCCAGGTATTGTTCGCGCCGGTGAAGCGAACAAGGTAAACGCACAGGGCTGCGACCGCGAAGACAATACCAAGCTGATCGAGCGATAGTAGCGAGCGTTCGGAATTCTGCGGCAACCCTCCGTCAATGCCGAAATTCAACAGCAGCGAGGGCAGAATGCAGACGAGCAGCGTGACCCGGATGGTTTGTGAAAACGCCACCGCTTCACGCTGGGCGCCTTCCTTCGCACCGGTCCGCGCCATCTCGGCAAGCCCCCCCGGAGTGAGCGAAAAGAACGCCGTGGGGATATTGACGCGGCTGACACGACTGAACGGCACGCACAACAAGGCAGTTGCCAGAATGGAAACCAAAGCCGTCAGCAGCATGACCGGGAACCATGTGGCGATCATTCCGACTGCGGCGACCGTGAGGCTGAGGCCGATGGACGTACCGACGATCAATTGACCAAGCTTGCGTCCGCGTTTGGGCGCAAAAACGTCGACGCCGAAGATGGACCCCAGCGCCGTCGGAACAAGGGACCCCAGCACCCAGGCGAGCGGAACACCGCTCAGCGAGGCGACATACCCGGTCAGAGCAGAAACCACGAATACCGCGATCGCCGGCAAATGCTTCATCGGCTGAAGTCCTTTTCCAATTGGAGCTGAAAGCCGCTCGCAAACGCACGACGGCTAGCGCCCAGGCGCCGGGCTTGAAAGCGCTCGGACACAATGCCAATGTCACTGCGACTCGCTTGGGGACACGGCGGTTGATCAAGATCGATGAAGGACCGCCATCCTGCTCGATCGGCGTGGCCACGGATTTCCAGAGGCGTGTCTTTGCACGGCAGGGCGCGCGAAAAATGGCTGCGCCCTACGGCCGCCAATCGTTTTTCCCACCGCAAGAGCCATTTGATGACAGCTGCATCCCACCATCGCAACAGCTTCGGTTTGCACAGACGATGAGGTTCGATCTGGCCGACATTAAAGCGTTCGTGACGGTGGCAAAGTTGGGAAGCTTCACTGCGGCGGCAGCGGAGATGCATGTGTCGCAACCGGCGCTGTCTCGACGCATCGAGAAACTGGAGACCGCCCTCAACACGCGCCTGCTCAAGCGCACCACGCGAAAAGTCGACCTGACGCCAGTAGGTATGGAGTTCAACCGGCGCGCGACCGAATTGCTGCACAATTTTGACGAGGCGCTGCTGGGCATCAGTGACGTTGCAAGAAATGTCAGCGGCGAGGTCAGCATTTCCTGCATGCCGTCTGCCAGTCGCTTTTTCCTTCCGCGCATCCTGCGCGACTACCACGAGCGCTATCCTGGAATCACAGTGCGCGTCGTTGACCAGGGCGCGACCGACGCGATAGCGGCAGTGAAGCGGCGTGAGGTGGACTTCGCGTTCAACCACCTGGAGGTGCCGGATCCCGAACTGACCTTCATGCTCGTTCTTCAGGAACGACTGGTGCTGGCATGCCAGCCCTCGCATCCGCTGGCACGCAAAAAGAGTGTCAAATGGGCCGAACTCGGCGCCTACGACTACATGACCGTCACCAAGGCGAGTAGCAACCGGCTGCTGATCGACCTGGCCCTGGCAACGGTACCGAACAAGCCGCGTGCCTTTTGCGAGGCCCAGCACGTTTCCACCCTGGTAGCCTTCGTGGAAGCCGGCATCGGCATCGCCGCCGTCCCCAATATGTGCATGCCGATCGGCAACCACCCCAGCCTCGTAAGCGTTCCGCTGACGAACCCGATGATCTCCAGGAAAGTGGGCCTCATCCGCCGAACAGGGTCGCGCCTGTCGACAGCAGCGCAAAAACTTTATGACGAAATCCTGAAGGTCAAGCATACGCTTCGATAGCGGTTGCGGGGCGCTGGCCGAGCCGCACCGCATCGCGCCGGATCGCGAAAAACCCGCTACGGTCATGCCCAAGGTCTCAGGGAAGATAGATCCCTCCATTCACGTGGATCGTCTGGCCCGTGACATAGCGACCGCCGGGTCCAGCCAGATGGCGCGTCATGGCGGCAACGTCTTCAGACGCACCCTGGATGTTAAGCGGGGACGAGTGATAGCTGTGATGAATCGGCTCCGTCAGCCCGCTCGCCTTACGGTTCGTGGCAATACGGCCCGGGACGACAATATTCGATGTTATGCCGCGCGGGGCCAGTTCAATGGCAAGCGCCTTGGTCAGACCGACAAGCCCGGCCTTTGCGGCTACCACATGGGCTCGTCCAGGCGCGCCGGAATGGGCCGTCAGGCCACCGATATTGATGATACGTCCTCCATCCTCCATGCATGAGGCGGCCGTCTGCGCGCACAAGAAGCTTGCGTCAAGGATGCTCGACAGCACATCGCGCCATTCCTGAAGCGAAATATCCGCCAACGCCGTCTCACGTCGCACGGCCGCATTGTTCACCAGCACGTCGAGCCGGCCATAGATTTCTTGTGTCTGTGCGAATAACGCCTTGACCTGCTCCGGATCACTCAGATCCGCCATGGCCAGCGTTGCCCTCCCCCCGCGTGAGCGGATTTCCGCAGCAACACCTTCTGCATCCTGTTGCGAACTCTTCGCATTGACGACGACGCATGCGCCGTCCTCGGCAAGGCCGAGCGCAATTGCGCGACCTATGTTGCGCGCCGAGCCGCTCACAATGGCTACTTTTCGCTCAAGTGGCTTGTTCATGACGAAACATTTTTCCTGTAGAACGAGATGCTTTTCGATCGCCGCCCCAGGCCACAGCAGACCAGACGGCAGGCGGTCCTGGCGACACGTTTGCCACCAACCGATTCCGGTGCGCCTGCCAGTGAGGCTGGCGCGAACCCGGTCATATTCATCACCTTGCCTTTGGTACGTGGACAAGTGTCCTCATCCAGAAGCCAAGGCACGGGTCAGAAGCGCGGCGATCTTCACCCTGAAAAGTCAGAACTCTTCCCGGGGAAAGACCGGCGGGATCGGCTCCGCTGCGTTGATCTGAGGCCCCAGCTCGGCCTCGATCTGCTCCATTGCCGAAAGCCAGGTCGAGAACCGGATTTCGATACTCTCGAAATCCTCCTCAGGAATATTCAATCCCTGCATCCTGGTTAACAGTCGAATGTCGTCGATGCTCAGTTCCATATGTGTGCTCCTTCGTGAAACTCAGCCTAAGCTGCCGCCAATGTTTGATTGAGATCGGGATGACGAAGGTGCCACTGCGTCGCCTGCTGATAGGAATATCCGACCTTCAACACGGTGCTCTCGCCAAACGGCCGGCTGGCGATTTGCATCGACAGCGGAAGGCCCTTGGCCGAAAAACCACTTGGGACGGACATCGCCGGCACGTTGGAAAGGCTGAACGGATAGTGGGCGATGCGGCGACGGATCAGTTTCGGCAAGACGTCAGCGCGATCGGTCAGCGTCTCGCGTGCGCTGGCTACAAGCCGAGGCGGCGTCACATCGGTGGGCATCAGCAGCGCATCATATTTGCGCATCGCATCCAGCACCTGCGCCCGCACGATCGTGCGGGCACGCATGGCGCGGTGATAGACCGTCGCCGGGATCAGGCTTGAGGCGACCAGTCGGGTGCGGGTACCCTTGTCGAAACGCTCGTAGCGATCGCGCAGGAAATTGGCGAGGAACCAGGAAGCGACATCGGCATCGGTCGTCAGCATTTGCAGCGCTACCGAATGCTTGGCCAGCGGCAGGGAAATCTCCTCGATCGTCGCACCTTGCCGGCGCAGGACATCGAGCGCATTTTCGAGGGCAGCACGCACCTCCGGATCGACGCCATCGCCATAGGCGAGTTCGCGCACCAAGCCGAGCTTTATGCCCCGCAGGTCCTCTTCAAGATGATCCCTGTAGCGAGGAACCGGACGTGGGCTCGACAAAACGTCATTGGGGTCGTGCCCGCTGACGACCTCCATAACCGCGGCGATGTCCTCGACGGAGCGGGCAAGCGGGCCGAAAGTGTCGCTGCTATAGCCAGCCATCACACCGCCATGGCGGCTGATGCGTCCGAATGTCGGGCGCAGGCCAACAATGCCGTTACAGGACGCCGGGCCGCGTACCGAACCGCCTGTATCCTCGCCGATCGAGAAGCTGCACTGCCCTGCCGCCGGAGCGATTCCCGAGCCGGTGGAAGAGCTCGAAGCATCGTAATCCGGGTTCCAGGGGTTGCGCGGCAGGCCGTATGGAAATTCGATAGTGCTGCCCTTGCCCCATTCATGCTGGTTCTGCTTGCCGATCAGGATGGCACCGGCGTCTGCCAACCGTTTGATCACCGTCGAATCGTAGGGCGGCACCATCTCGCTTTCGTCCATGACCTTGGTGCCAAGCGTGGTCAGGAAGCCAAGCGCGTGCATCTGGTCCTTCACGCCATAGGGAAGCCCGTGCAGGGGGCCACGATATTTGCCGGCTGTAATCTCGGTCTCGGCCTGTCGCGCCTGCTCCATGGCGCGCTCGCCATTGATATTGATCCAGGCACGAAGCACCGGATCATATTGCTCGATGCGCTCGAGGCTTGCCTCCATGAGTTCGACTGGGGACAGTTCGCGCGCCTTGATGAGGCGAGCCTGCTCTGTAGAGGTCAAATAGGTGCAGTCGGTCGAGGCCATAGAGGATATTCCCTGAGTTCAATGCGGTTGGTGGCCGCCAGGGCCAGAACGTCCTGGCGGCTCTTGTTTCACTTGGCCATGCCGAGTTCGGTCATCAGTTCCTTGGCGCGCTGGTAGTCAGCGGCGAAGAATTCTTTAGTTTCCGCGGAGTTCTTGTATTCGTTGCTAGCGGAACTCGAAGCCATGAGGTCTATCCAGACCTGGCTCTCGCTCACCCGCTTGAGTATCTTTTCCCAGCCCGCAATCTGCTCGGGCGTCATGTCCTTCGGTCCGAGCACGACCGTCCAGTTATTGGCGATGACGTCATAGCCCTCTTCCTTGCAGGTAGGGACATCCGGAACGGAGGCCGCCCGCTCGGCCGAGGTCAGGCAGAGGATACGCATGGTGCCGGCCTGGTGGTGCGGGATAGCGTTGTTCTGAAGCTGCGACATCGCGTCGATATGGCCGCCCAGCAGGTTGGTGACCGATTCGGCGCCACCGCCGAAGATCACGATCTTGAGTTGCTTGGCGTCAATGCCCTTCGCCTTCGCCAGCAGCGCAATACCGCTGTGGTTGGTGCCGCCACGGTCGCTACCGACCGAAATGGAAAGTGATGCTGGGTCCTTCTCGAGTTGGGCAAGCAACTCCGAGATGTTCTTGTATGGAGAGTCGGTGCGAACAGCGATCGCCACCGCCTCATTGCCCATGTAGCTGAGCGGGGTAACGTCAGTGAGCGGATCAAGCTCGCTGCGCCCGCTGATATGGTTGCTCATCAAGCCGCCCTGGGCGATGCCGATGAAGTGCGGATCCCCCTTCTGGCTGACATAGCCATAGGCGATACCACCACCGCCGCCGACCTTGTTCAAGACGACACTTTCAGCGATCTGCTCTTGCGTCAGGACCTTCTGGATCGCGCGGCCGGACTTGTCGTTACCGCCGCCGGCAGCCGAGCCGACAACGATTTCAACGACCTTGCTTGGGGCCCATTCCTCCGCCCTTACGTCAGCCGTACTGACCGACAGCAGTGCAAGACAGCCTGCCAAGGCAATACTGCGCGCCCTCCAGACATGTTTTTCATTTCTCATTGCTATACTTCCTCCAGTTTTTGAGTTGGCACTCACCAACGCTCCCAATTCAGTTGTCTTCCGTGCCGACAATCCGCCGCCGGCGCGAAACGGTGCTGTAAAGCGTGAAAGCCAGGATCACGACGCCGATTACCGCCAAGCCAATGGTCAGCTTGCTGCCGACGAAGATGGAAAGACTGCCGCTCGAGATCGTCATTGCCTGCCGGAACGACTGTTCCATGATGCCTCCGAGCACCACGGCTAGGACGAGCGGTGCCAACGGGATGTCGACCTTGCGGAAAATGTAGCCGGCGACGCCGAAGAACAGACAGAGATACAATTCGAAAATACTGTTGTTGATCGCGTAAACACCGATGGTCGACAGAACCAGCACGATCGGCAGAAGGATTCCCGTCGGGATGTAGAGAAGCCTGACAAAGATGAAGATCAGCGGCAGGTTGAGCAGCAGAAGCATGACGTTGCCGACATACATGCTGTTGACCAGCCCCCAGACCAGGTCAGGGCGGGTCTGGAAAAGCATCGGGCCGGGCTGGATACCAAACATGATGAACGCGCCAAGCAGGACGGCGGTGGAACCGGAACCGGGAACGCCGAGCGTGAGGAGCGGAACCATTGCGCCGGAACTGGCGCCATTATTGGCAGTCTCGGGTCCAGCCACCCCTTCAATCGCACCCTTGCCGAACTCCTCGGGGTGCTTGGAGCTGTTCTTCTCCACGGTATAGGACATGATCGACGCGATCGTGGCACCAGCACCGGGAAGGGCCCCGACAAGAAACCCGATGACACTTCCGCGGGCAATCGGCTTGGCCGATCTGCGCCATTCGTCCCGGGTCAGCATCAGCTTGCCTTTAAGGCGAATGATGTCGCTCTTCTGGGTAAACTTGTCTTCGAGGGCGCTGAAAACTTCACCAATGGCGAACATGCCGATCACCACGATGATGAAGTCGATCCCCTCTTGCAAAGCAGGCAAGCCGAAGGCGTAGCGGATCTGGCCGCTCTGCAGGTCGGTTCCGACGGTGGCGATACCAAGGCCCAGCATGGTGGCGAGCATGCCTTTTGCCGGTGACTTGCCGGTGAGCGAGAACACCGCCGTCAGGGCAACGAGCATCAGCATGAAATACTCGGCCGGGCCGAATCCGAGCGCCGCCTTGGTCAAGGGAACCGCCAGCAGCGTCAGGCCGATGACGCCGACAGTGCCGCCGATGAAGGAACCCCAGGCCGAAACGGCGAGTGCGGCGCCGGCCCTGCCCTTGCGGGCCATTTGGTAACCATCGATCGCCGTCATCACCGACGAAGATTCGCCCGGCGTATTGATGAGGATCGAGGTTATGGCGCCACCATACTGGGCGCCATAATAGACGCCAGCCATCATGATCAGGGCTGAGGTGGCGTTCAGATCGTAGCAAAATGGGATCAGCAGGGCCATGGCCGCAGACGGACCGATACCCGGAAGAACACCGATTATGGTGCCCAGCAAAACACCGATGAATGTGTAGGAAAGATTGCCCGGCTGAAGGCTGATGCCGAAGCCATCTATAACGTGGATAAGTGCTTCCATGATATGTCTCGGGCCTAGATGTCCAGGAGGCCCTTGGCGAGGGGAACGCCAAGAACATGCGTGAAGAGCACATAGACGCCAACCGCGAAGATGAAGCTCACCAGAATGTTTGCCACCCACTTCCCTGGATTGAAGTAGGCTGTAAGGCTGACGAGAAATATAACGGTACTGACTACAAACCCGGCAGCCTCTATTGCTGCATAATAAATACCAAGACTCACAACTACGAAAGAAAGCATGATATAACGCTTGTTATCTACTGTTTCGGATTCACGCTCAGAAACATCTTCTGCTTGGACAGCAACCTTACGTGATTGAACAGACTCAAGCAGTAACCATACCACTGAACCAATAAGTCCTGCAGCAACGAGGTATGGATACGCTCTCGGACCAAGTGGATCGACAGTATCCAGAGAAGGAATTTTCGTCGTTGCATACAAATATCCAACCGCGAGCGCTGTAGTGCATAGAATTATGATGTGATCACGGTTCAACGGAGCCTCCCTACGCTGCATCGTTGCTGACCTGCGTGCCTACCGGCTATGCGATCCATATAAAAGCAAACCATCTATGATGATAAGTGCAAATATCATCACTATTAATACGCTGAGTGCATGAATTAGGATGACCTGGAGTCGGCTGCCGGTATGAAAGGGCAGCCTCTCAGGGCATAAAATACGATTTCCTAAATGTATGTTTTTATTTGATTTTTTTTGCTCACAAAGCGTGAGACTACGGCAACCAGGTGCCACCACAAGACGAGATCAGCACGCGGATTGCCAGTTTATGGATTCCACGCAACGCGATATTGTGACGCTGAGGCCTACGCGGCAGCATTTGCCCAACGGACGTCAAGCCCGCCTAAGGCGGCCACCCTTGGGGTGAGGCCATTGCGGTCGGACCATTACGCGGAATGGAGACGGGACGCGCATAGAATTGTGGATGAATCAACCATCATCCGCCCCATTGTCGCCTGTGGCGACGCGGCCCAACTGCGCGACCAGGGCCGGCGTCGCTTTCCCGACGGCCATGAATATTCGAGGTGGCCGCCGCCCGTATATTCTCTATCGGGATTCACCGACGAACCGCATCGGCAGCTATCAGTAACCCCGGCGTGGATTGACCAGATGAAGCGGTTCCTTGCCTTCATGCACTCGCCGGATATTTTCGGCGACATCGCGGGCAGCCGTTTCCGGCACCGTGATGCTGGCAAGGTGCGGGGTGATCAGTACATTGTCCATCTGCCAGAACGGGTGGTCTGCGGGCAGCGGCTCGGTCCAGAATACATCGAGCGTCGCTCCCCCGATCTGGCCCGACCGCAAGGCTTCGATCAGCGCCGGTTCGTCCACCACCGGGCCGCGCGAAGCGTTGATGAACTTGGCGCCCTTCGGCAAGGCCTGGAACACATGCCCGTCGATCAGCCCCCTCGTTTGCGGGGTCAATGGCAGCATGTTCACCAGAATCTCTACCTGCGACAGGAATTCACCGCGAGCATCGCCGAACAGACAGCGCACACCGGGAATGGATTTTTGCTCGTGATCCCAACCGAGAACGTCGAAACCCAGATTTGCCAGCGCGGACGCAACAGCGGATCCGAGATGGCCAAGCCCCATTATCCCGACCTTGATACGGTGCAGCGGACGCGGATGGATATAGCGCCATTCCGCCACTCGCTTGGCCTCTTCGAAGCTCGGAATGTCGCGGGCGTATCGGATCACGGAAAACAGTACGTAGCTCTTCATGAGCGCGATCATTCCATCGTCGGAAAGGCGCGCGATAGGCACATCCGGAAGGTCCGAGCGGCCTGCCAGTGAATCGATGCCGGCACCGAGATTTGTGACAAGAGCAAGGTTGGGGAACGGTGCGAAGAAGCCGGGAAAGGGCTTCCAGGCAAGCACATAGCGCACGTCCTCCGGATCGCCGATATCAGGATAGACCCGGAAATCCAGCGATGGCAGTTCCGATTTCAAGAGATCGCGCCATTCATGCGGATCGTCGAACTCGCTGTAGAAGACAAGAGCCCCCACTGGCTTGATTTCTGCGGCGGAGAGGCTTTTCTCGTCTTGTGAATTGGGCATGGTGATAACCTCGATCATATCGGAATCCGGGCACGCGGAAGGCCCCGAAGGCAGGTCGCAGCCTGGTCGCTGAAAAGGAGTGGCCCACCTTGAAACAGGTGGGCCAGTTGCCTGGCGCCTACATCATTAGGCTGGGCAGCCAGGTCGCGATGGATGGGAAGAACACCAGCATCATCAGCAGCAGCACCATGCTGAGCAGAAGCGGCGTATTGGCCTTGAACGTAGCGACTATGTCTTCCTGCCCAATCCGGGCTGCGACAATCAAGGCAAGGGCTACGGGTGGCGTGACCTGGCCGATAACCACGGTGACCACCATCAGGACACCGAAATGCACCAGATCCACGTCAAGCGCCAGAAGCGAGGGGAGCAGCACCGGCATGATCATCGGGATCAGGGGGTCGAGGACCATTCCGGCCACAAGAGCCAGTGACAGCATGAGCAGTATCTGCGGAATGGTGGACTCGAAGGGGAACAGATATTGCATCATATCCAGCAGGGCTACAGGCACCCTTGCGGCCGACAGAGCCCAGCCCAGCGCCACCGAAAAGCCCACCACCAGCAGAACCTCACCGGTCAGCACGGTCGCCTCCACCAATGCCTTGCGCAAATCGGCAAAGGTCATCGACCGATAGATCCCCATCGACAGAACCAATGCATAGGCCACGGCAAAGGCCCCGGCCTCGGACGGCGTGAAGATGCCGAACACCAGCCCGCCGAGAATGAGGGTCGGCATGCCCATGGGCAGGATCGCCTCCTTGCCGGTGCGCATCAGTTCGCGCCATTCAAAGCCCTGCATCGCACTCCAGCCATTGCGGCGCGCCAGCAAGGCAATCGTAACCATCAGGGCGAGCCCCATGAGCAGGCCGGGAATGACGCCGGCGAGAAACAGCGCGCCCAGCGATGTGCCCGTGACCGCCGAATAAAGGATCATCGGCGAACTCGGAGGAATCAGGATGCCGATGCCCGACGACGTGGCCGTAATGGAACAGGCGAAGGGACCTGGATAGCCCGCGCGCTTCAGCTTCGGGATCATCACCGAGCCCGTACCGGCAAGGTCTGCAACCGAGGTACCGATCATGCCGCCGAACATGATACTCACCATCACATCGACATGGGCAAGGCCACCCCGCATCCAGCCAATCATCAGCACGCCCTTGGGCACGCGCAGGACGGGGCTCAGGTCCGCACCGAAAATCCGCATATACTGCCAGGTCAGCCAGGCGCAGTAGAACATGGTCGCCGAGCCCAGCAGGGCGCAGAACGCACCCAGCATGCGCTGGCGACCCGGACGAAGCCGGTAGGTGACAATGTCGCAGCAAATCAGCGTCTGGCGCAGGCCAGCAATGATAATGCCAACGGCGGCGAGCCACACCAGCAGATAGGTCACGGCCTCCTCCGTCCAGGGCAGCGGTGCTGAAAAGGCGTATCGCGAGAAGGCATTTGCAAACACCAGCATCGTCAGGACCGCCATCAGCACCATGGCGAGGTTCTCGAGCACGAAATTCAAGGCTCGGGAAAGCCGACCTGCCGGCGGTGCTCCCGCATCCAGCCCGGTGTCGGAGATCATTGTTTCCTCAGACATGACCTACCTCCCTAAGCCGCAATGCGCTTGCTGAAGAGCCGCCCGTAGCCGGGCTTTGCGCCGTTGACGCCCGTCAGTTCGAGGCTATGCCAGAACGAGGCCTGGACGGCCGAGATGACGGGCTTCCCAAGCGCTGTCTCCAGCGCCTCGATGGCGCCTACCGACCGGAAGTTGGTGCAACTGATGAACACAGCCGTGGCGTCGGGGTGATCGATCGCCATCACCATGTCGTACACCTGCTCCAACGGTACCTCGGCCAGCGCCTGGTCCTTGTCGATGCCCAGATTGCGGTGTTTGAGCACCTTGTGGCCGTTCTCCTCCAGGAAGCGGATGGCGCGCGCCTGCACGCCATCCACATAGGGAGTCGCCAAAACGACCGGCCCCGCCTTCACCTCGGCAAGCGCTGCAAGCGTCGCCGTCGACGCCGTCGTGATCTTCGGGCCGGGCGCCCAGGCCTGCAGCTTCTTGATCAAGGCAGTGTCATAGGCGGTGCCATGCAGGAAGGAAGCGCTGGTGCCACCGAAGCAAAGCACGTCGATGGGAGCGGATCCGAGCAGGCGTGCCGCCTGCTCGAGTTCCGGCGCGTTCATCATCTCCTCGATGCCTTCGACGGTCACTTTCGGCAGCTTGATGCGCGTGGTGTGAACCGCCACGCCCTCTGCGGCCATGGCCCACATCTCGGCTTCCATGACCACGCTGGAGGCCATGAAGATCAACCCAATCCGTGCCTTCGAGCCGTTCCCGTCATATCGGAAGCGGGGAGAGACTATGCTCCGCTCATTCATTTCAGGATTTCCTGTACGCGGGCCATGAATTCAGGCGTAACGACCGCAGAAATCTTTTCGGCAATAGGTGCGGCCGCTTCCTGGAATGGAGCAGGATCGATCTCGTTGACCGCTACCCCGGCTGCCTTGAATTCATCGACGAGCTTGGCATCGCTTTCATCGGAAAGCTTGCGCGTCTCATCGCCGGCTTTCTTTGCTGCATCCTTGAGCTTTGCCTGCATTTCGGGGGTAAGCGCATCCCAGGCCTTGCCGTTCATCGTCAGAGTGATGGGCGTGTAGACATGGTTGGTGAGCGAAATGTATTTTTGAACTTCGTGCAGGGAGAACTCCTTGATGACGGAAAGCGGATTTTCCTGCCCGTCGATCGCGCCTTGGCGCAGGCCGACATAAGCTTCGCCGAGCGGCATCGGCGTCGGAGCGGCCCCAAGCGCCTTGAATGCCACGATGCGGCCCTCGTTGCTCGGCGTCCGCAGCTTCAAGCCATGGAGATCTTCCGGCTTGGTGATCGGGCGGACATTGTTGCTGATCGCCCTGAAGCCCAGTTCGCCATATCCGACGACCTGGAGGTCGACAGTCTCTCGAAGGGATTTTGCCAGCATATCGCCGAGTTCGCCGTCCATCGCGGCGCGAGCGGTCGCCTTGTCCCCGAGCAGGAAGGGCATGTCGAAGACGGCAAATTTGCTGTCGAGGGAAACGATATCCGACCCCATCGAAACGATCTCGACCTGTCCGGCCCGGATCAATTCTGCAAGCGCATTCTCGTCACCCAGCGCGCCACCGTCGAAATATTCGATGGCAACCTCATCGCCTGCGGATTTCTGGAGTTCATCACGGAAAGTCGACAGCATTACATTGGTCGGGTCACGTCCGGTGGTCTCGACCGCCAGGCGCAGCTTGGTTTGAGCGAAAGCAGTCGGGACAGCCGTAAGGCTGAGGCCGATCGCTGCCAGAACTGCAAGTTTTCTGATTCCCAACATTTCAACTCCTCCTTGTTGGATTGCCTTGCTTCATATGCGGATATTCGAGCGTTGGACCGTCCAGCCACAAACACAGCGCCACGCGCTCTGCCATGCGGATAAACGTCCTGCACTAGAACCCTTCGAAGGTCGGTCGCTGCCCCATGTCCTCACCTGGCGCTGTGCGAATTGCCGTCCCCACGGCAATCAAGGTTTCCGTCCCCTCCTGACGGTTACCTCATGATTTTTCTTTCTTTGAAGACTTGAACACAGCCCGCGTATAAAGAAAAATACTTTTAAACCGGCAACAAGATAGATTGAACCTATGCACCTTTCATTCCGCACACTGGACTACATCGTCACCACTGCCGACACCGGCAGCGTGACCGAGGCAGCCCGACTGCTGAATGTATCCCAGCCTTCCGTCTCCAGTGCGATCGCACATATGGAGGCCGAGCTGGGCGCACAGATTTTCATTCGTCATCATGCTCGCGGCATGACCTTGACCGTGGCAGGGCGCCGTCTGGTCGGCGAGGCACGGCTGTTGCTCAATCATGCTCGGGAATTCGGCCGCAACGCTCTTGCATTGGGCGACGGCCTGTCGGGCGGGATCACCGTCGGCAGTTTCGTCACGCTGGCCACGCGCTTCATGCCGGGATTGCTCGCCGAGTTTTCGCAGCGCACGCCGGGCATCATGGTCAATCTGGAAGAGGGCAATCAGAAAGAAATACTAGATGGCCTCGTTTCCGGCCGCTTTGAAATGGCGCTTTCCTACGCCTATGCATTGACGGAGGAAGTGGCCGGAGAGCTGTTGGCGGAGCTGCCACCTTACGTCCTGGTCTCAGCCCAGCACCCGCTCGCCGATCGCCCTCACGTCAGCCTTTCGGAACTCGCCAACGAACCCTTCATCCTTTTGGACCTGCCGCATTCGCGCGAATATTTTTTCAACCTGTTCCTCGCCTGCAAGATCGAGCCGCGCATTGTCTATCGCTCACATTCCTATGAGCTCATTCGTGGGCTGGTCGGGCATGGTCATGGCTACACCATCCACAACGCCGTGCCGGGGACGACGTTCGGCTATGATGGAACGCGGATCGCGGTCCTGCCGATCCGCGAAACACTGCCGCCGGTCCATGTCATGAGCCTCAGCCTTCGAAGGCATACGATGCGGCCTGCGGCTCGGAAATTCGCCGATTACCTAAGAGAGGCGTTTGCGCCGGGCGGCCTTTATGGCGCCCCTATAAAACGGCAATAAGCACCGCTCCCCACACGCCGGGCGGGCTTGTAGCTCGCCCAGCCTATCCGAAGCCCCGATCAATCCTCGTCGCCAGCAAGTTGCGACAGGATCTTGCCTTGCCCGCGTGCGCGCATCACCAGCGGCACGATCACTGCCGCGGCAGCCAAGGTCAGCAAGATGATCGAGATCGGCGAATGCACCAGCACCGTTAGGTCGCCCTGGCTAATGGCCAATGCCCGGCGTAGTTGCTGTTCGGCAAGCGGCCCCAGAATAAGCCCGACCACGACTGGCGCGATCGGATAGTCGAAGCGGCGCAGCAGATAGCCCAGCAGGCCGAACGCCAGCAATATGCCAAGCTCAACGGCGGAGGGATTGGCGCCAATTGTTCCCAGGGTCGCAAAAACCAGGATGCCGGCGTAAAGCCAGTGCCGGGGGATAGACAAAAGCCTGACCCACAGGCCGATCAGCGGCAGGTTCAGCACCACAAGCATCAGATTGGCGACCAGCAGGCTTGCAATCAGGCCCCAGACCAGTTGCGGATTGCTGGTGAAAAGCAGCGGCCCGGGCTGAAGCCCGAATTGCTGGAAACCGGCCAGCATGATCGCCGCCGTGGCCGTCGTCGGCAGGCCGAGCGTCAGCAGAGGCACCAGCGTTCCAGCTGCCGAGGCGTTGTTTGCTGCCTCCGGTCCGGCAACACCCTCAATCGCCCCCTGGCCGAATTCCTCCGGCTTTTTGGTAAGTTGCTTTTCCACTGAGTAGGAAAGGAAAGTGCCGATCTCGGCGCCACCTGCCGGCATGGCGCCGATCGGGAAGCCGATTGCAGTGCCCCGCAGCCAGGGCTTCCAGGAGCGTGACCAATCTTCCCGGCTCATCCACACTGAGCCTTTGACCGGTTCAATACGTTCGTCGCCGCTCGACGGCGTTGCCGCGATGCTCAGAGTTTCGCCAATGGCAAACAGGGCAACCGCCAGCGTCGTCACCTCAATGCCGTCGAGAAGGTCAGGGATGCCGAAAGCCAGGCGAGCCTGCCCCGTCTGCAAATCGATGCCGATCAATCCCAAGGCAAGACCGATGAACAAAGCCGTCAGGCCCCGTAGAGATGAATCGCCAAAGGCTGCCGAAACCGTCATGAAGGCCAGCACCATCAGGGCAAAATATTCGGCAGGCCCGAAAGACAGGGCGAATTTGACGATCCAGGGCGCGATCAGCGCCAGTCCGATCGTGGCAATGAGGCCCGCAACGAAAGAGCCTATGGCTGCCGTCGCCAAAGCGGGTCCGCCCCTGCCCTTGCGGGCCATCTTGTTGCCTTCCAGCGCGGTGACGATCGATGCGCTTTCGCCCGGCGTGTTGAGCAAGATAGAGGTCGTCGAGCCGCCATACATACCGCCATAATAGATACCCGCGAACATGATCAGCGAGCCGGCCGGATCGAGCTTGTAAGTGACCGGCAGCAGCAGCGCCACGGTCAAAGCGGGCCCGATGCCCGGCAGGACGCCGACTGCCGTGCCGAGCGTGACGCCGATCAGCGCATAGAGCAGATTGATCGGCTCCAGCGCCACCAGGAAGCCTTGAGCCAGAAGGGCAAATGTATCCATGTGCCAGAGCCTGTTAAATCAAGCGTTCGAGCGGGCCGGCCGGTAAAGTGAGCTGGAGGCCCTTGGAAAAGACGAACCAGACGGCGAAAGACAGCACGATCCCGATCGGAATGGTTAGCCAGAGCGGGCCGCGTCCGAAGCCACGCGCGGTCGCGGCAAACAGCAGGCCGGTGGCGATGGAAAAACCGACGATGTTGAGAAGCAGCATCTGCGCCGCCAATCCGCCGACGATCCAGATGACAGGCCCGAATTTCTGCGGCTCGCGCTCGGGAAAATCGTTGCGCAACGCCGCGAACACCGTCCAGACGGCGAGAATCAGGAAGACAGCCGCTATGGCATAGGGAAATGCGGTCGGCCCTATGCGGGAATAGCTTCCGGCTCCTCCCATCGAATGGGTACTCCACGCGATGAGCACGCCCATTCCCGCCAGAGCGGCGGCAATGACCAGCGCCGCCCGATCGGGGCGACGCCGTGCACCAGGATCCTTGTCGATCATTTGACGAGGCCGATGTCTTTCAAGATAGCCGAGGTAGATTCTATATCCTTGGACAATTGAGCCTTGAACTCGTCACCTGCCAGGTATGTGTTGGCCCATCCCTTGGTGGCAAGCGCGTCCTGCCAGGTTTTGGAAGTCACCATCTTGTCGATGTCGGCGGTGATCGCGGCTTTCTGCTCGTCGGTTATACCAGGTGCTGCAGCCACCATGCGCCAGTTCTGAATCGACACATCGACGCCACCTTCCTTGAAGGTCGGCGCATCGATGCCCTCGAGCCTTTCATCGCTGGAGATGCCGATGATGCGCAACTGGCCGGCCTTTATCTGCGATTCGAATTCGCCATAACCGGAGATGCCGACCGTAACCTGCCCGCCAAGGATTGCGGCAAGGGCTTCGCCACCACCGGAAAAGGCAATGTAGTTGACCTTGGTCGGATCGACGCCAACCGCCTTGGCGATAAGGCCGGCAGTGATGTGATCGGTACCGCCAGCCGAACCGCCACCCCATGAGACAGCGCCCGGATCGGCCTTCAGCTTCTCGACCAGGCCCGCCATGTCCTTGATGTCGGAGGCCGCCGGAACGACCAAGGCTTCATATTCGCCGGTGAGGCGCGCGATCGGCGTTACCTGGTCAAGCGTGACCGGCGAGGCATTGGTCAGGATGGCACCCACCATGACATAGCCGCCGACGATCAGTTGCGAGGGATCGCCCTTTGCCTGATTGACGAACTGGGCAAGCCCGATGGTGCCGCCGGCACCCGGAACGTTGACCACTTGGACACTGGAAGAAACCTTCTCGTCCTGAAGCGCAGTCTGCATCGTCCGGGCGGTCTGGTCCCAACCGCCACCGGGCGCCGCCGGCGCCATGATCTTGTAGTCGGCGGCTTGCGCCGGAAGGGCAAGCAGCCCCCCAAGTATCGTCGCGAATACGAAATGCTTCACTGTGCTACCTCCTTGGTTGTCGTTCAGCTTCCCGAAGGAAGCCGAACTCTCAATGGCGGGCGAAGCGGTCAGTTGATCGCTTCGTTTCTTGTTTCAATGCAATCCTCGACCCGGTTGCGGCTTCCCGGATTGTTCGCGCACTGGGCAAATGCCGCACGCGAGGAAACCAACCGCTCGTGGATTTTGATTGTCGATGTTCCCGCTGTTGCTGATATCGAGCATCTTCGACAGTGCGAAACGGCAGGAACAGGTCGAAGTCCTCCCCAAAGCCTTGATCCGGCCATCTTCATCGCGACCTGGATCGTTATCTTATCTTGGCAGTTCGATAACCCACCCGCAAGATACTGTTTCGCTGGATCGCCCTGCATGCATCATGGTGACCTATCTCCTTGTTTGAGCACCGGATTTTTCTAAGACCGGATCTCACTTCGGCACATCTCTCTAGGAGGCGCACTCTTTCGGTCGGGCGGGAATCAGCGCCGGAGAAATGTCAGATAGGCCGGCTGGCGTCCCTCGCGCACCGCCTTTGCTTCATAACGGGTGCGGACCCAGCCGCCATAGGGACGATGCCAGTCCGCCGCCTCATCGGCCTGCCATTCGAACGCCTGATGTTTCCCACAAAGCAGCAGGGTCCAATTCACATAGGTGTCGATATCAGAGGCAAAGCGGAACTGTGCGCCCTTGGCCATCACGCGCGCAAAACGGTCGAGATTGGCCTTGCTCACAAAGCGCCGCTTCCAATGTTTCTTCTTCGGCCAGGGGTCGGGATAAAGAAGGTCGATGCCTGAGAGGCAGCCATCCGGAAGCCAATCCAGCACGCGGGTGGCGTCGTCATCATAGACGCGCAGATTGGCGAGCGGCTCTTGGGCGAGCGTCGTCATCAGACGAGCCATGCCGTTGACGAAGGGCTCTATGCCAATGAAACCGGCCTGCGGTTGGCTGGAAGCAATGTGGTGCAGATGCTCGCCGCCGCCAAAGCCTATTTCCAGCCGCACGGTGGAAACTGCCGAGGAAAACAATTCGCGCAAATCCGCCGGCGCTGGTGACGTCAGGTCCAGCCGATAACTGGCCAGGCCGAGTTCCAGAGCCGCCGCCTGCTGTGGGCGTATGGTCTTTCCATGCCGCCGACCAAAAAACGCTTCGGTCGAGCGGCTGGGCCGATTTTCGGCATTCATGACATCATCCGGACGGTGGATCAGGCCGCCTCGTCCTTGATCGCCACGTCGAGGATCGCATCCTTGATGGCCTTGACGAGGTCAGTCTTCTCCCAAGAGAAGGAGCCGTCACGGCCGGGCTTGCGCCCGAAATGGCCATAAGCGGTCGTCTTGGCATAGATCGGCTTGTTGAGGTCGAGGTGACGGCGGATGCCCGAGGGCGACAGGTCCATGACCTTGCGCAGTGCCTCTTCCAGAACCGCGGCGTCTACCGTTCCGGTGCCGTGCAGATCGACATAGATCGATAGCGGCTGGGCGACGCCGATGGCATAGGAAAGCTGTATCGTGCAACGATCCGCCAGCTTGGCAGCGACCACGTTCTTGGCCAGATAGCGTGCCGCGTAGGTGGCCGAGCGATCGACTTTGGTCGTGTCCTTGCCGGAAAACGCGCCGCCACCATGAGGGGCTGCGCCGCCATAGGTATCCACGATGATCTTGCGACCGGTAATACCGGTATCGCCATCCGGTCCGCCAACGACAAACTTTCCGGTCGGATTGACGTACCAGTTGCAGTTCGCGGCAATTTTCAGGTCGCCCAAGGCCTGAACGATATAAGGCTCAACGACGGAGCGGACCTTCCTGGAATCCCAGTTCGGGTCGAGGTGCTGCGTCGACAGCACGATCTGGGTGACCTCGGCCGGCTTGCCGTCGACATAACGTACCGTGACCTGGCTTTTGGCATCAGGACCCAGCTTGGCGACTTCGCCCACGCCCTCATGGCGGGCAGTGGCAAGAACCTCCAGTATCTTGTGACTATAGTAGATCGGCGCCGGCATCAGATCGGGGGTCTCGCGGCAGGCATAGCCGAACATGATCCCCTGGTCGCCGGCACCCTCCTCGCCCTGGCGGTCGGAGGCATTATCGACGCCCTGGCCGATATCGGGCGACTGCCCGTGCAGGAGAACGTCGATCTTGGCGGTCTTCCAGTGAAATCCGGCCTGCTCATAACCGATCGCGCGGATGGCCTTGCGCGCAACGGATTTGAACTTCGCCGGATTGACGACCGGATGCCCGGAAGCGTCGTGAACAATATTGCCGGCCTTGTCCTTTTTCAGGAGCGTGTCGGGAACACGCACCTCGCCCGCGATGATAACGCGGTTGGTCGTTGCCAGTGTTTCGCAAGCGACACGAACCTTCCACGGGTCCATGCCTGCCTTTCTGGCTTCACGGTAGACGAGATCGACGATCTCGTCGGAAATACGGTCACAGACCTTGTCGGGATGGCCTTCGGAGACGGATTCCGAAGTGAATAGATAGTTTTGCCGCGTCACGGGTGTCCCCTCTTGAAAAAACGATCGGCAACACGCCGTCGTCCTGGCACGATAGGTGTTATCGGACCCGGCCGGATGTCGTCAAGTTGGCATTTTTCATGGATAGGTCGCTTTTTGGTATAAGCGCCTAATCCCTGGGTTCATTCCTCGTCGGAGCCCAGCGCCTTCACCAGATCGATAATCTTTCGCCGCACCTTGGGGTCGGAAATCTTGACGAAGGCACGGTTCAGCTGCAGGCCTTCGGCACTGCCGACAAAATCCAGCGAGAAGGCCCCTGAAGCATCCTCTGCGAACCCCTTGGAAGCGTCCGGCTGGTTGGGCTGGTCCTCGAAGAAAAAGGACACCGGAACATTCAGGATCGACGAGATCGCCTGCAAACGGCTCGCACCGACCCTATTGGTGCCTTTTTCGTATTTCTGTATCTGTTGGAACGTAATCCCCAGCTGCTCGCCGAGACTCTCCTGGCTCATTCCAAGCATATTTCGGCGCAATCGGATTCTGCTGCCGACATACACGTCCGTCGGGTTCGGCTTCTTCTTGTTTTCCTTGTCGACCATCAGTTCCCTCGCCGCGTCTCATCGGCTTATTGTACAATTATTCGATTTCTTGAGCGACGTTGTCCGAACGTCTCGAAGCCCGCCCGGTTGGGCACAATATGAATTTCCAATATGTCAACTGTCAATTCGACCGAAAGCGTTGTCCCATCCGCATTCCGATGCCTATGGCTCCAAAGAAAAACAAGATTAACAATCCACTGGTGCGCGTTGGCCCACCTGCGGGCCGGCTCGCTTCATAAAACGGAATCACTGCATCGATCACGCCGCTGGCATCGATCGAAAGTGCATCGACAATCCGGCCGCGCAGGTCCACCACCGCTGAAATACCCGTATTGGCGGCCCGTACCAATGGAAACCCCGTTTCAACCGCGCGCAATTGCGCCTGCCGGAAATGCTGGTATGGGCCCGGTGTGTCACCGAACCACGCGTCGTTCGTTACATTCACAATAATGTCTGATGACGCTACGTCAACTGCAACAATGTCAGGAAATATAATTTCATAACATATGAAAGGAAGTGCCCGGATTCCTGACGCGACGGCGATGGCATGGCGCTCGATGCCGGGCGACAGATTCATCGGCCCGGCCACCAACTGCTCAAGACCAAGACGAGAAAAAATATCCGAAAACGGAATATATTCGCCAAACGGAACCAGATGGACCTTGTCCACGGCGTCGATGATTTCGCCGGCATCGTTGATTGCTACGACTGAATTATAGTAGCGCGGCTGGCTTGCAGCGGTGCTGGCCCCCTCCTCGCGCATTGCTCCCGCAACGAGCATCTGGCCCGGCTCCAGCATCTCGCCAAGCGCGACCAGTGCATCGGGTCGATCGGTGAAAAAGAACGGCACCGACGTTTCCGGCCATAGGATCACTTGCGGCTTCGGTTTGCCGGCAGCGACAGGCTGGCGGGACAGGTCGAGCATTGTGCGGAAAATCCGGTCTCGCGCTTCTGCGTCCCACTTCTCCGTCAAATCGATGGAAGGCTGAACAATCCGCACCGAAAGCGTCCTCCCGTCGGGCACCAGGGGCGTTGCGAGCCGGAAATAGCCATAAACGACATGGGCAGCGACCAGCAGGGCGGCCAGAGCCAGGCCAGCCACGGCATGTCGCCGGGTTGCCACAAGCGCCGGCATGGCAAAGACGAAGACGGCAAGCGCATTCATGCCGATCATGCCGGTGACGCCAACGCTTTGCATCAAAAGCGGTATCGGCATTGCCGCATAGCCGATGGCGTTCCAGGGAAAGCCGGTGAACAAGAACATGCGCAGCCATTCAGCCAGCCCGAAACCGAAGGCTAGTGCGGCTATGCGACCGATCGTATCGCTCCAAAGCAGGCGAGCCACCATGCAGGCAAAGCCGTAAAAGAAGGCCAGTAACAGCGGGATGCCGAGAACGGCCAGCGGCAGCGCCCAGGCGAAACTCTCGGCCTCGACCAGGACGGCGCCGCCGATCCACCACAAGCCTGCCAAAAAGTAACCGAAGCCGAACCACCAGCCGATGCTGAAAGCCGGCAGGAGGCGGCCGAGCAATCGCTTCCGCGACCCCTCCGTCGCGCCGTCAAGCAACCAAACGAGGACGGAGAAGGAAACGAAGCACGCGGCAAAGAAATCATATGGCGCCTGGCCCAGGACAGCCAGTGCCCCGGCCAGAAACGCTGCCAGCGCCCGGCGCCAGCCCCATAACAAAATTATCCGCCCTGCAAGGCGCTCCATGCGCGCTCCCCGGCGCATCCCCTCAGCGCACCGGCTGGGCGGAACACGCAAAAAACCGAAAGCTCCGTCACCTAGAGCGAGCTGACTTTTCCTTGAATCGCCCTCTCGCTCTAAGCCCTTGTTCTTGATGCATGATCTTGTCCGAAAAGTCTGCAACTTTTCGGGATCATGCACTAGCGTGCGCAAGCAGCATGGCGGCAGCGCTAAGAATCATCTCGAACGGTTTAGCAGGACCGGCAGACAGCTCCAAACCGATGTTCTTTGCGCGTTATTCTATGCCTGCTCGGCACGCGCAACACGACGGCGGCGCTCGCCTTTCTGGCTTTGCACGATGCGCACGCGCTTGACCCGGCGCGGATCGGCATCCAGCACGTGGAACTCGAAGCCGGGTATTGCCTGGACCACCTCGCCGCGTGCCGGCACGCGACCGAGGGTGTTGAAGATCATGCCACCGATCGTATCGACATATTCGCCATGTTCGCCGGCCGCGAAATCGTCGCCGATCATCTTGGCGACATCGTCGATCTCGGCCTTGGCGTCGACCACGAAAACACCGTCTGCCGCCTTGGTGATCAAGGGCTCGTCGTCGTCATGCTCGTCCTCGATATCGCCGACAACCATTTCAACGATATCTTCCAGCGAAACCAGACCATCGGTGCCGCCATATTCATCGATGACCAGGGCCATCTGCGTGCGCGATGCCTGCATGCGCGCCATCAGGTCCGAAGCCAGCATGGACGGCGGGACGAAGAGCACCGTGCGGATCAGGTTGAGGTCGCCTATCGACCGGGTCAGATCGACATGGGAAAGATCGAGGTTGACCGCGCCATTCGCCGGCTTTTTTGTGCGCCGGCCGTTCTTTTTTGGCTGGGCAAAGCGGGTGATATGGGCAAGCACGTCGCGAATATGGACCATGCCGCGCGGATCATCGAGCGTCTCGGCGTAGACAGGCATGCGTGAATGGCCGGACTGCTCGAACACCACCATCAGATCGCCAAGCGTCGTGGTGATCTCGACGGCCTCGACATCGGCGCGCGGGATCATGACATCCTCGACGCGGACTTCGCGCAACCGCAGAATATTGTTCAGCATCGCCCTTTCGCCGGGCGAGAATGACTCTTCGCCGGTCGCGCTTTCGGCCAGCGCGTCCGTCAGATCGTCGCGAAGATTGGATCCGTTGCGATGCCGGAACAGGCCGGCAAGCCTATGGAAGAACGAGTACCGTTCCGGTGAGGTTTCCGGCGTCGCATTGCTCGCCGGACTGTGACTAGACTCGTCTTCGGCGGTGTCTTTGGCCGTCTGGCCGCTGCCGGCATCGGTTTTGGCGGCAGTATCTGGGATGTCGTTCATCTTCGTCCGGTTGGTTGCCACTTCCTGTTACGCGTAGGGATCGGGAATGGCAAGCCTTGCCAATGCCCGGCGTTCTACCGCTTCCATCTCTTCCGCTTCCTCGTCGTTCTCATGGTCATAGCCCAAGAGGTGCAGAAAACCGTGAATGACGAGATGACTAATATGATGTTCGAGCAGCTTTTGTTCCAGTTCCGCCTCGCGCTGGACGGTTTCAAAGGCCAGCACGACATCGCCAAGCATCGGCGGAAGCGCTGCTCCGCGCAGATACGGGAATGCCGGGAAGGACAGGACATTGGTCGGCTTGTCCTTGCCGCGCCACTCGGCGTTCAGCGCCTGGACGGCCGCATCATCCGAAAAGACCAGGCTCAATTCGCTATGGCCTGACGGCCCGCCCGCTTCAGCCAAGGCACTTTCCACCGCCCCGCGGGCAAGGCTTTCAAGCTCGGCGTCAATCGGCCAGCCATCGGCCTCGACCGTCACGTCGATCTCGACGGCAAATGGCTCGACAGGATGATCCGCAGGATAGGTCATGGCGAGTTCAGGCAGATCAGTCTTCGGTCACACCGAGACCGCGCGCCATCTTGCCGTCGCGGTCATAGGCACGCACGATTTCGGCAACCAGCGGATGACGTACGACATCTGCATCGTTGAAACGCACGGTGACAACACCCGGCACGCCATCCAGAATCCGCAGCGCCTCCACCAACCCGGACTTGGTATTGGGCGGCAGATCGATTTGCGTCGGGTCGCCGGTGACGATCATCCGGGAGTTTTCGCCAAGACGCGTCAGAAACATCTTCATCTGCATGGATGTGGTGTTCTGCGCCTCGTCCAGGATAACCGCGGCATGCGACAGCGTGCGGCCGCGCATGAAGGCCAGCGGCGCGATTTCAATGACTTCGGCGGCAATTGCGCGCTCGACCTTGTCGGCCGGCATCATGTCGTAGAGCGCATCGTAAAGCGGCCGCAGATAGGGATCGACCTTCTCTTTCATATCACCCGGCAGGAAGCCCAGCCGCTCGCCGGCCTCGACCGCCGGCCGCGACAGGATGATACGCTCGATCATGCCGCGCTCGAGCAGCATGGCTGCGTGCGCCACCGCCAGATAGGTTTTGCCGGTACCGGCAGGTCCGATACCGAACACCAGTTCCGCGCGCTCCAGCGCACGCATATAGGCATCCTGGTTTAGCGAGCGGGCATAGATGGTGCGCTTGCGCGTGGCGATCTGGGCTGCCGCCATCTTGCCCTTGCGCTCCAGCGTCGGCAGGGTGAGCTGATCGTCGGCGGCAATTGCCATCCTGACCGCTCCGTCCACATCCGATTGGGCGATATCGACGCCCTTCTGTAATATCCCATAGAGATGATCCAGCGCCCGCCGTGCCTGTTCGGCGGCGGTCGGATCCCCCTTGATGGTAAGCTGGTTGCCTCGCGAAACAATTTCGACGCCGAGCTTCTGCTCCAGCCGCGCCAGATTCTGGTCGAACTGGCCGTAGAGCGCGCTGGCCAGCTTGTTGTTGTCGAAGGTCAAAACGATATGCGCCATGTCCGAGGCCCCGGAGGGCACGTTCTTTAGGTCCGTCTTGGCGTTCAAACGTTTCTCCTCGCCGGCCGACTCTGTCAGGCCAATTCGGCGAACAGGCTTGAATGGCCTGTTCTCATGATTCGTACTTGGACAATGTCGCCGATTTTTCCAGCCTTTTCATCAAGAATAACCGGCTGCAACCAGGGTGAACGGCCGACGATCTGACCGGCCTGCCGGCCGGGCTTTTCGATCAGCGCCTCGATGATACTGCCGACAAGGCCCGTCGCGAACGTCGCTTGCTGGTCCATAAGCAGGGCCTGCAGCCGCTGCAACCGCTCGTCCTTGGCCGCTTCCTCGACCTGGTTCTTCATCTCCGCGCCCGGCGTTCCGGGCCGCGGCGAATATTTGAAGGAGAATGCCTGAGCATAGCCAACATGTTCGACCAACTTCACGGTCGCATCGAAATCCGCTTCCGTCTCGCCAGGAAAACCGACGATGAAATCGCCCGACATGGCGATATCCGGGCGCGCGTTCCTGATACGGTCAATCAGCCTGAGGTAATCATCGGCCGTATGCTTCCGGTTCATCGCCTTCAGGATGCGGTCCGAACCTGATTGGACGGGCAGGTGCAGATAGGGCATCAGCGCCTTGAGATCACGATGAGCGGCAATCAACTCGTCATCCATGTCGCGCGGATGGCTGGTCGTGTAGCGCAAGCGTGCCAGTCCCGGGATTTCTGCCAGACGGAAGAGCAGCCGGCCCAGGCCCCACTCGCTGCCATCGGGTCCGACGCCATGCCAGGCATTGACGTTCTGCCCAAGCAGCGTCACCTCGCGCACGCCCGCCTCGGCCAGCCGCTCGGCCTCGGCAACGATCTGGGCGACTGGCCGGGAAACCTCCGAGCCGCGTGTATAGGGCACCACGCAGAAGGTGCAGAACTTGTCGCAGCCTTCCTGCACTGTCAGAAAGGCGGTGACCCCGCGGCTGATCACATCGGCCCGGCGCGGCTGCGGCAGATGGTCGAACTTGTCCTCCAGCGCATAGTCGGTCTCGACGACCTTGCTGCCGCCGCGCGCCTTGCGCAGCGCCTCCGGCAGGCGGTGATAGGTCTGTGGGCCGACGACGAGATCGACCGCCGGCGCACGACGGATGATCTCGCGGCCTTCGGCCTGCGCCACGCAGCCGGTAACGCCAATCATCAATTCGCGTCCGGCTTCGGCGCGCTCCTGCTTCATGTCGCGGATGCGCCCAAGCTCGGAATAGACCTTTTCGGCGGCCTTCTCGCGGATATGGCAGGTGTTGAGGAGCACGACATCGGCATCCTCGATGACGTCGGTGGCGACATAGCCGTCGGCCGCCAGCGCATCGGTCATGCGCTGGGAGTCGTAGACATTCATCTGGCAGCCATAGGTCTTGACATAGACCTTGCGGGCAGCACTGCTCACGGCACCAGGATCTTCCGCCAATGCCGTCGCGCTTTCATCCGTCAATAAATTGTCGAGCTTCATGAGGCGGCTTCTAGCCCTTTTCAACCGTGAAAAACAGCCGGATTCTTGATCAGTTCCCTGAGCAGCCGCCGCGCAGGGCTTTCTGCATCATGGCGTAGACCTGCTCTTCCGCTCGCCGCGCCACTTCCTTGCGGCTGGAGCCAGCATGAAATTCCAGCGGCTCGCCGAAATGCACCTCGACATCGACGGCGCCTTCGGCAAGCAGCCTGCCTATATGCGGCACGAGGTCCATATCGCCTATCCAGGCTGCCACTGTGCGGTGCTGCCTGCCCATGGGCAGGCCATGCAGCCGCGTATAGGCAATGGCCACGGGCTGGATGAACACCTTCTCGATACCGCCCTCGGCAATCGCGATGCTCGCCGCACCGAACAGCGTGCTCTTGAATGGCAAGAGCAGATTGCCATCGCTTGTCGTGCCTTCGGCAAACAGCACCATCGCGTCGCCTGCAGCCAGCCGGGCAGCAATCTCGCTTGCCTGCTCTCCGGATTTTCGCCGCCGCTCGCGCTCGATGAAGATCGTGCGCTGCAGCCGCGCCAGACTGCCCAGGACCGGCCATCCCGCCATTTCCGATTTGGCGATGAAGGCGAGATCGTTGGACGAGCCGAGGACCATGACGTCGGTCCAGGAAATATGATTGGAGGCCAGCAGCAGCGGACGCTGGCTGGACATTGCGCCGTGAATACTCACCCGCATGCCCAAAGCCCGCAGGATCAACCGATGCCAGGCGCGTGGAAGCAGGAATTCATTGGTAAATCGGGCCTTCAAAGCGAGAGCCTGCAGCGGTGCCAGGACCGCCGAACCGGCTGCGACCGACAGCACTCCCAGACCAATGCGCATCCAGCCGATCATACAGTGCCCCGCTGCTGCATGATCGCGCTAGAGCATGTTGCAGCCAAGTAGACTCACTTGGCGTCGCATACATGCGGCGAAATCAATCAGATAGACCATGATGTCGTCCGAAAACCGCTTCACACTTTTCGGCATCATGGTCTAGCGAAGATCGCGCCGCATGACCAGCGCACCCGTGCGGCCGGCACTGCCGGAATAATAAGCGGGCCTTTGTCCGACCTCATGAAAACCCAGCCGCCGATAGAGCGCGATGGCAGGCGCATTGGTTTCATCGACCTCCAGAAACAGCGACTGGGCGCGATCGGCATGCAGTTGCCGCAGCACCGCATCCATGAGCAGCCAGCCAATGCCCCGGCGCCGATGCGAGCGGGCGACGGCGACCGTCAGGATTTCGCCCTCGTCGGCGGCAAGCCGCGCCAGCACGAAGCCGACGGGTGCCGCACCGCGCTGCCCGACCTCACGCGCGGCATAGCCGAATACCGTGTCCTGCGTCAAAAGATCGGCGAACTCTCCGCCGGTCCACGGCCTAACGAAATCCTCGCGATGCAGCACCGCAACCGCGGCGCTGTCGGCCACAGTCAAAGGTTCGAGCACATAGTCGCGAACCCGCGGCTGGAAGAAGGGTATACGCATCACCTGTCCTCCCGCGTGCTCCGCGGCAGGATGAACCCCGCCTGCGGCTTGGCATCCGGCTCGCGCAGATAAAGCGGTCGCGGCTTTTCAGCCGGCTGCTTTTTGGCCGCCAGTCTCGCATAGAAGCCGATATCGGCGGTTGCCGCCAGAGGCCCGATAGCAAGGTCCGGGTTCTGCAGTTCAGCGGCAATCAGTTCTGCTGCCGTGCCGGCCAGCGACGCGGAAAACTGCCGTGCTAACACCACGGCCTGTTCCAAATCGATCACGGCGGGCTGAAACAGGGGGGCGCCGGCCTGGTCATAGACAGCCGCCTGAATCTCGCCACGTCCGCCATCCAATGCTGCAAGAACGTTGCCCAGCCCCGAAAGTTGGCGCGTCTCGGCAGCGAGGGCTTCGAGCGTGGTTATGCCGATGGCTGAAATGCCAAGCGCCAGTGCGTAGCCGCGTGCTGCCGACACGCCGACCCGTACTCCGGTAAAGGAACCGGGGCCCACCGAGACGGCAACGGCTCCTAGATCGGAGAACTCCACGCCAGCCGCCCGCATCGCATCCCCGACCACGCCTGCCAGATGCTCGGCATGTCCCTTGCCGAGGTCGAGCACGGCGCGGCCAAGCTCCCGGTCCGCCTCGGCATCGTGCACACAGGCTGCACAAAGCCTAGCGGAACAGTCGATGACGAGGAGCTTCATGCGTATGCCTTCAGCCGGCCAGCTTTGCCTTCAGTTCCAAGCGGCGCTGATGGAGCAGAGGCTCGGTGTAGCCGCTTGGCTGCTCGCGGCCCTTGAAGACCAGATCGCATGCCGCCTGGAAGGCGATGGAATTGTCGAAATCCGGCGCCATCGAGCGATAGAGCGGATCGGCCGCATTCTGTCGGTCGACGATCGCGGCCATGCGCTTCATCGTCTCCATCACCTTATCACGGCTGGCCACGCCATGATGCAGCCAGTTGGCAATGTGCTGCGATGAGATACGAAGCGTGGCGCGGTCTTCCATCAGTCCGACATCGTTGATGTCCGGCACTTTCGAGCAGCCGACGCCCTGATCGACCCAGCGCACCACATAACCGAGGATGCCCTGCGCGTTGTTGTCCAACTCGTGCTGGATGTCCTGCGGCGTCCAGTTAGGGCGCACGGCAACCGGCACGGTCAAAAGGTCGTCAAGTTTTGCCTTCGGACGGTTGCGGATTGCTGCCTGAACGGCATGGACGTCCACCTGATGGTAGTGGGTCGCATGCAACGTCGCGGCAGTCGGCGAAGGCACCCAGGCGGTGTTGGCGCCCGCCTTCGGATGCACGATCTTCTGCTCCAGCATCGCCGCCATCATGTCGGGCATGGCCCACATGCCCTTGCCGATCTGCGCATGGCCGGAAAGGCCGCATTCCAGCCCGGTATCGACGTTCCAATTCTCATAGGCGGCAATCCACGCAGCCTGCTTCATGTCGCCCTTGCGGATCATCGGCCCGGCTTCCATCGAGGTGTGGATCTCGTCGCCGGTGCGGTCGAGGAAGCCGGTATTGATGAAGGCCACACGCTCGCTTGCCGCGCGGATGCATTCCTTGAGATTGACCGTCGTGCGGCGCTCCTCGTCCATGATGCCCATCTTGAGCGTGTTCTTCTTCATGCCGAGCACCGCTTCGACCCGGTCGAAGAGTTCGACGGAGAAGGCAACTTCAGCCGGGCCGTGCATCTTCGGCTTGACGATATAGACCGAGCCCAGGCGTGAATTCGCGTGCCGGCCGTTTGCGCCGACATCGTGCAGCGCGATCAACGAGGTGACCATCGCATCCATAAGGCCTTCCGGCACTTCATTGCCATCAGGCAGGAGGATGGCCGGATTGGTCATCAGGTGACCGACATTGCGCACCAGCATCAGCGATCGGCCGGACAGAACGAGCTCGCCGCCATCCGGCGCGGTATAGATCCGGTCCGGGTTGAGGCGGCGGGTGAAGGTCTTGCCATCCTTGGTGATCTCCTCGGCAAGATCGCCCTTCATCAAGCCGAGCCAGTTGCGATAGGCAACAACCTTGTCTTCGGCATCGACTGCCGCAACCGAATCCTCGCAATCCTGAATGGTCGTCAGTGCCGATTCGACAATGAGATCGGCAATGCCCGCCGCATCGGTCTTGCCGATCATGTGATTGCGGTCGATCACGATCTCAATATGCAGGCCGTTCTTGCGCAGCAGCACTGCCGAGGGCGAGGCGGCATCGCCGCGATAGCCGACGAATTGTGCCGGATCGCCTAGCCCGGTCGACCCCACGGCAAGCTGTCCGTCCTTGATCGAAAGCACGCCGGCATCCGTCCACGATCCGGACTTCAGCGGAGCGGACTCGTCAAGCAGGTTGCGGCCCCAGGCAATCACCTTTTCGCCCCGCTTGGGATTGTAGCCCTTGCCCTTTTCCGCACCGCCTTCGTCGGAGATGGCGTCGGTGCCGTAAAGCGCGTCATAGAGCGAACCCCAGCGGGCATTGGCCGCGTTCAGCGCATAGCGTGCGTTCATCACTGGCACGACGACCTGCGGCCCGGCCACGGAAGCGATCTCGGGATCGACATTTTCGGTCGATACCTGGAAGGCGGGTCCCTCGGGAACGAGATAGCCGATTTCGGTCAGAAACTGGCGATAGGCTCCCATGTCGGAAGGGGCGCCGTTTTGCTGATACCAGTGATCGAGCTTTTTCTGGAGTCCTGCGCGCTTTTCCAGAAGGGCCCGGTTCTTCGGGGCGAGGTCCTGAACGATGGCGGCAAAACCCGCCCAGAAAGCGGTGGCATCCACACCTGTGCCCGGCAAGGCTTCTTTGCCAACAAAATCGAAAAGCTCCCGGGCAATCCGCAAACCCGACACTTCGATTCTATCGCTCATAATCTTCTCCCAAAAGCCGGCCTGGTGACAATATTGCTGCGGCCTTTGACACGCCGGGCCCCCAGGGTCAATTCACCCTGCGCATCATCTGACCCGACGTCAGCTTCAACGATCAGTGATGCGTCCGGTTCAAACGGCGATGCGCGGGCGCCCGGTAGCAATGGCGGTGATCTGCGCTTCGACAAACATTCGCCGATCCTGGATCACGGAGGTGCGGAACTCGCGAACGACCTCGATTTCGGCTGTATCGGTCCCCGCTTCCCTGGCGCGCGCGGCGGCAATTTCGCGCACATCGGCTTCGGCGACCGCGACCGCCTGCTCCTCATTGTCGAAATCCTTGATGGAATCACCAGAACTGACGCGGAAAAGTCCTTCCTCGGGCTGGCTGACATTTGCTTCCACCGAAACTCTCACCTGACCCACCACGGCGCCAAGCGCATTGGCGACATCGGTGTCTTCCGGCACGATGCATTCATTGCCGACCAATGGCGGCAACCCCGCATAGTGGAGCGGCGCGGAAGCGCCGAGGCCGATCACCGGGCGGTCAAGCGCCACGGAAAGCCGGGCAATGCCATCGCCCTTGTAGATCGCGCGCTGGACGAGCGCATGAGCGACGGTCGCCGCCCCGTCCAGGCCGTCCTCGGCAAAGGCGGTTTCGAAAACAGCTTCGGCCGACCGAAGGGTCAACGCCCTAAGCACCGCCTCTGCAAAGGCGTCAGCCGAAGAGGCAATGATCTTGCCGAGCCCGTCGCGCTTGCGTGCAAACAATTCGGCTCCCATTCGCGCTGCGGCAGCGTCCCAATTCGACTGCTTGCCAAGAGTGTGCGCCGCATCCGAGGGCGTGAAGCCGCAAATGTGGACGAGACCGCGCGAGACCAGATGGTTGAGGGTGGCATTCTGAGAATTGGAAGCGAGCAGCGTGTCCAAGGGCAGCGGCACCTCGCCGATCGCGGCATAAAGCCGAGCCTCGGGCCCGGAAAGCCCGGCTGCCAACCGCTCCGGCACACCGGTGCGCACTGCAAACCGCCCGTCCAGACGACCGGGGGTGGAGGCCAGCAACTGCCGTTCCAAATGCCTTGTAACCGCGTGACCATGCACAAGGCCTCCAAGCGCCAGCGGCACCAGCCGGCGGGGGCCAAGCAGGATCTTCGCTTCCAACCCACCGACGGCCAGCTTGACCTCGGAGTCGCCGCCAAGGCCGAATGTGTGCATGGCGACCGCCTCGACCATGGTGCGGAACCCGCCGACCGTTGCGCCTTCTGGATCAAGACGGGGCCGCCCCTTCTCCAGCACGGCAACATCGGTGGTGGTGCCGCCGATGTCGGAGACGATGGCGTTCTCCAAACCAGTCAGGTGCCGCGCACCGACGAGGCTGGCAGCTGGGCCTGACAGGATTGTCTCGATCGGCCGGGCCCGCGCGAAGGAGGCCGAGACCAGCGCGCCATCGCCGCGCACCACCATCAGCGGCGCTTCTATACCCCGCTTTTCCAGGAAACCCTCGGTGGCCGCCACCAGCCGGTCAATCATTGAGATCAGCCGCGCATTGAGCAGTGTCGTCAGCGCACGGCGCGGACCGCCTAGCTTCGCGGACAATTCATGGCTGGTGGTGACCGGCAATCCGGTCTTTTCACGGATCAGATCGCGCGCGGCAATCTCATGTGCGGGGTTGCGGGTGGCGAAGTAAGCACACACGGCAAAGCCCGAAACCGTCTTTTCCAGTTCGGGCAGTGCCGCTGTAAGCGTATGCAAGTCCAGTTCCTGTTCATTGCCGTGGACGTCATGCCCACCAGCACAGAAAACCACAGGGTCGAGGCCCAGTGCCGCTTTTAGACCGTCACGGGCAAGGTCGTCGGGCGAAAACCCGATCATGATCAGCGCCACACGCCCGCCCTGCCCTTCCACCAGCGCGTTGGTGGCAAGCGTGGTGGACATCGAAGTCAGCTTGATCTCTGCCGGGTTGACCTGCGCTTTCTCCAGCACCCCGTCGACCGCGCCGGAAATGCCGATTGCCAAATCGTGACGCGTCGTCAACGCCTTGGCCTTGGCGGCCACACCGCCCGCCTCCGACCAGAGTACGGCATCGGTGTAGGTGCCCCCGGTATCGATCCCCAGGAACAGGGGAGATAGCGGCGGCTTGGAGTAAACGGTCATTTTTAAGGAGATCCAGCGTGGACGGTCAGATTTGATCCCTTAGCCTATCCACAACCAGTTTGGAATGCGGCCAGTGACCGCCATTTACTGTGCCTTGCGCGGCATTTTACTCGACCATGCGAAGTAGAATGGGTCCGGCAGCACGGTGACGCGCTGCCGGAAATCCATGTGTCAGGACGGATCGCGGCTGGCGTTGGGGAAGAACAGTTGCTGGCCGTCGATCTTGTATTCGGCGATTGCTCCCTGGCCTTCCGGCGACACCAGCCAGTCGATGAAGCTCTGGCCGAATTCAGCCTTTACGGTCGGAAATTTCTCCGGATTGACCAGCATGACGCCATATTGGTTGAACAGCCGCTTGTCGCGTTCAACCACAATCTCGAGATCGCCACGGTTCTTGAAGGACAGCCAGGTGCCACGATCGGAAAGCACATAGGCATTCATGGCGCCGGCGGTGTTCAGGGCCGCCCCCATGCCCTGGCCGATATCGCGATACCATTCGCCCTTCGCAGCATCGATATCGATGCCAGCCTCCTTCCAGAGCTTGAGTTCGGCGCTATGAGTGCCGGACTTGTCTCCACGCGAGACGAACAGAGCCTGCTTGGCGCGGATGGCCTCGAAAGCGGCGGTGATGTCGCTGGTGCCCTTGATGCCAGCGGGATCGCTCTTGGGGCCGATCAGCACGAAGTCGTTATACATCACCTCATAGCGCTTCACGCCGAAGCCCTCTTCGATGAATTTCTCCTCCTGCGCCTTGGCATGGACGAAAACGACGTCGGCATCTCCACGCCGTGCGGTATCGAGCGCCTGGCCGGTGCCTTGCGCAATCACCTTCACCTCGATGCCGGTCTTGTCCTTGAACAGCGGCAGGATGTGATCGAACAGGCCGGAATCCTGTGTCGAGGTGGTGGAGGCGACGACAATGGACTTGTCCTGGGCAACGGCAGCAGTGCTGCCGAAAGCCATCAGTGCAACTGCCGCAAAAGCGGAAAACAGACGACGGTTTAACAAGAGAAACTCCCTGATTTAGATGACGAGGTCGCCACGGACGAATGAAGCGGCCTCGCCGGTTGACGGATGATCGAAGAAATCGGCAGCACTGGCGCGCTCGCACAGGCGCCCGCGAACGAGAAACATCACTTCCCCCGCCAGCCTGCGCACCTGACCCAGATCATGCGAGGCCATGACGATCTTGATGCCGGACTGTGCGGCCATGAGGATGATTTCCTCGACGGCACGGGTGGCTGCCGGGTCCAGATTGGCGGTCGGCTCGTCAAGCAGCAGCAATTCAGGTTCGCGCGCCAATGCACGAGCAAGCGCGACACGCTGCTGTTCCCCACCCGAAAGCCGCCTGGCCGGACGCGAGGCGAGCTCCAAAAGGCCGACGCGGGCAAGCGCTTCCTCCATGCGAGCCACGCGCAATTTGCGCGGCAGCCCGGCCTTGGCGAGGCCATAGATGACGTTATCGGCGACCGAGCGGCGCAGCATGACCGGACGCTGGAACAGCATGGCGAGCCGTCCCGGACCGAGCGCATTGCGCCCGCCCCAGGTGATCCTGCCTTCCGAGGGTGTGGAAAGCCCCATGCACAGCCGGAGCAGGGAGGTCTTGCCGGACCCGTTCGGCCCGACAATCAATGTCGGTGTGCCGGGGGGAATCGAGAAGTTCAGGCGATCCAGGATCGTGGTGGTGCCGGCACGTAGCGACACGCCTTCGAACCTGACCGGAAGATCGCTGGAAATATCCCGCATCTCAGCCCGCCCGCTGCTCGGACCAGACACGCACGCCCCAGGCGGCGGCATTGATCATCAGTATGAGGACGATCAGGATCAGGCCCAGTCCCATGGCAAGCGGCAGGTTGCCCTTGGATGTCTCAAGCGCGATCGTCGTGGTCATGGTGCGGGTGAAGCCATCGATATTTCCGCCGACGATCATCACCGTGCCGACCTCGGCTGCGGCACGGCCGAAGCCGGCCAGAAGCGCTGTGATCAGGCTGAAGCGGCTGTCCCACAGAAGCGTCGCCATGCGCCCACCTGCCCCGACATTCATGGCGGTCAGTTCATCGCGATATTCGTGCCAGAGATCCTCGATCGTCTGGCGCGTTAGCGCAGCAATGATCGGCACCACCAGCAAGGCCTGTGCGATGACCATGGCAAGCGGGGTGAACAAAATGCCGAAGACGCCTAGCGGTCCCGACCGTGACAGGAGCAGGAAAACGGTCAGGCCCACCACCACTGGCGGCAAGCCCATGAAACCATTGAGAAGCACGATGAGCGCCGTGCGGCCGCGAAAACGCGTCAGGGCCAGCAGGGCACCCAAAGGGAGCCCGATCACCACGGCGATCGCCACGGCTGAAAGGCTGACGGCCAGCGACAGCCGCACAATCGCATAAAGCGTGGCGTCGCCGCTGATAATCAGTTCCCAGGCGGTCATGCTATCGGGCATTTTCTTCTCCGACCGCGTTTGTCTGCAATGATTTCCATGCTGTCAAACAATTGAAATCGAACAGGAATATGCATAACAATGCAGGTATGGACCTTCTCACAACCTCCGAAGCGGCAGACTATTTGCGCCTGGGCGAACGCAAGCTCTATGAACTCGTCGCAGCCGATGCGATCCCATGTAGCAAGGTCACCGGCAAATGGCTGTTCCCCCGCCACGAGCTCGACCGCTGGGTGCTTTCCGGCCTGGCCCAGCCAGCCGGTATGGTGCCGGCAAATCCACCGCCGATCATCGGCGGCAGCCAGGACGATTTGCTCGAATGGTGCTTGCGCCGCTCCGGGTCCGGCCTCGCCTCCCTGAATGAAGGCAGTGAAAACGGTATTGCGCGGTTGCTGCGCGGCGAGGTGGCAGCCGCGGCGATCCACTTTCATTCGGCGCAGGAAGACGAGGAACCGGCCAATCTTGCGGCAGTGCGAGCCACGCCCCGGCTGCATGACGCGGTCGTGGTAGCCATTGCCCGTCGCGAGCAGGGTCTGCTGCTGGCACCTGGCAACCCCAAGGGGCTGCGCAGCCTGGCCGATGTGCTGGCGGGGGATGCAAGGATGGCGGTAAGACAAAAGGGTGCGGGCGCCCAGATGCTGCTGGAGGTGCTGCTGGCAAGGGCACGCGCTGTTCTATCTGATTTGAACCGGCTCGATCCCCCGTGCCTGACAGGACCGGATCTAGCCGCCGCAATACGTGCGGGTACAGCCGATTGCGGCATTGCGACCCGCTCGGCCGCACGCGCTTCGGGCCTCGATTTCGTGCCCCTGCTCTGGGAGAATTTCGATCTCGTGATGCGTCAGCGCACCTATTTCCAGCCGCCGATGCAGGCCCTGATCAGATTCCTTGCGCAAGGCGAACTGACAGCCAGGGCAGAAGAACTCACCGGCTATGACACCACGCCTGCAGGCCTGATCCGCTTCTCAAGCTGACGCGGCTTGACGAACCCTTGGCATTTGCGACGCCTTGGCACCTGATTTCCCCCGGAAATATGGCGGAAAACTTGGAAAAACCGCTTGAAACGCCTATATCTGGAGGTAATCAGGCGCGCGATTCGGAGGTGGGATCGCGCGCTGTCCTGTGACCAGATACGAAAGCATTTCATGAGCGATACGACCGAGAACACAGCCGGCATGCCGGCCGAATACGGCGCCGATTCCATCAAGGTGCTGAAAGGGCTGGATGCAGTGCGCAAGCGCCCCGGCATGTATATCGGCGACACCGACGATGGTTCCGGCCTGCACCACATGGTCTATGAGGTGGTGGACAATGCCATCGATGAGACGCTGGCGGGTCACGCCACGCTGGTAACGGTAACGCTCAATCCCGATGGTTCGGTGACGGTCACCGATAATGGCCGCGGCATTCCAACGGCCATTCACAGCGGCGAAGGCATCTCGGCCGCCGAGGTCATCATGACCCAGCTCCATGCGGGCGGCAAATTCGATCAGAATTCCTATAAGGTTTCGGGCGGCCTGCATGGCGTCGGCGTGTCGGTCGTCAATGCGCTATCGCTCTTCCTGAAGCTCAAGATCCGCCGCCATGGCCATATCCATGAAATGTCGTTCACGCATGGCGTCGCTGACGCACCATTGCGGGTGACCGGGGATTCAGGCGGCGAAACCGGCACAGAAGTGACCTTCCTGCCCTCCAGCGAAACCTTCTCGATGACCGAGTTCGATTATCCGACGCTGGAACATCGGCTGCGCGAACTGGCCTTCCTGAATTCGGGCGTGCGCATCATATTGAGCGACAAGCGCCATGCCGACGTGAAGGTGCAGGAATTGCACTATGATGGCGGGCTGGAAGAGTTCGTCAAATATCTCGACAAGGCCAAGAAGCCGCTGATCGACAAGCCGATCTTCATCCGCAACGAGCGCGACGGCATCGCCGTCGAAGTGGCAATGTGGTGGAACGACAGCTACCACGAAAACGTGCTTTGCTTCACCAACAACATTCCGCAGCGCGACGGCGGCACCCATCTGGCAGGCTTTCGGGGCGCATTGACCCGGCAGGTCACCGGCTATGCCGAAAGCTCAGGCATCGCCAAGAAGGAAAAAGTCTCGATTACCGGCGATGACAGCCGCGAGGGCCTGACCGCCGTGCTTTCCGTCAAGGTGCCGGACCCGAAATTCTCGTCCCAGACCAAGGACAAACTCGTGTCGTCAGAGGTGCGTCCGGTCGTGGAAAGCTTGGTCAACGAAGCGCTCGGCACCTGGTTCGAGGAACATCCCGGCGATGCCAAGGTGCTGATCGGCAAGGTGGTGGAGGCCGCGGCCGCGCGCGAAGCTGCACGCAAGGCACGTGAATTGACGCGGCGCAAGGGTGCGCTCGACATCACCTCGCTGCCCGGAAAGCTCGCCGACTGCCAGGAGCGCGACCCGGCCAAGTCCGAAATCTTCATTGTCGAGGGTGACTCGGCCGGCGGCTCCGCCAAGGGCGGACGCTCGCGCCAGAATCAGGCGATCCTGCCGCTGCGCGGCAAGATCCTGAATGTGGAGCGCGCACGCTTCGACCGGATGCTGTCGTCAGACATGATCGGCACGCTGATAACCGCGCTCGGCACCTCGATCGGCAAGGATGAGTTCAATCCCGACAAGCTGCGCTACCATAAGATCATCATCATGACTGACGCCGACGTCGACGGCGCCCATATCCGTACTCTACTGCTGACCTTCTTCTTCCGTCAGATGCCGGAGTTGATAGAACGCGGCCACCTCTATATCGCGCAGCCGCCGCTCTATAAGGTTTCGCGCGGCAAGAGCTCGCAATATATCAAGGACGAAAGTGCCTTCGAGGAATTCCTGATCGAAACGGGCCTTGAAGACGCCTCGCTCACGCTCTCCAATGGAGAGGTCCGCGCCGGGCGTGACCTGCGTGCGGCGGTGGAGGATGCGCTGGCCGTACGCTCGCTGCTCAACGGCCTGCACACCCGCTATTCACGCATGGTCGTGGAGCAGGCGGCAATCGCCGGCGCGCTCAATCCGGCGATATTCTCCGACCTTGGCCAGGCCAATGCCATGGCTGTGAAAATTGCCGAACGTCTTGACGCCATCGCCGAAGATACCGAACGCGGCTGGCACGGGCGAACTTCACCCTCCAACGAAGGGCTGGGCGGCTTCATCTTCGAACGCACGGTACGCGGCGTGAAGGAATATGCGCAGATCGACATGGCGCTGCTCAATTCCGCCGATGCGCGCGCTCTGGACCGTTATGCCACCCGTCTCGGCGAGGTCTATGCACAATCGCCGACATTGCGCCGCAAGGAGCTATCAGAGATGATTTCCGGCCCGATGGCGTTGCTCAATACGGTCTTTGCCACCGGCAAGAAGGGCCTGACGATGCAGCGCTACAAGGGCCTTGGCGAAATGAATGCCGAGCAATTGTGGGAAACGACGCTCGACCCCAATGTGCGCTCGCTGCTGCAGGTCAAGATCAACGACGCAACCAAGGCCGACAGCCTGTTTTCGCGTCTGATGGGAGACGATGTCGAACCGCGGCGCGACTTCATCCAGGAGAACGCATTGTCGGTCGCCAATCTGGACGTGTGATCGACCAGCCACCACCGACAGCGTGGGACTACAAAGCCTTCAGGCGGCGAAACTCTGGGATTCGCCGCCGTAATAATTGATGTAGCGGGCACCGATATCGTTCACCGGGAGTACGACGAAGACGTCGACCGTGCCGAAATCCGCATCGATGACGCAGCCGTCCCCTACCCTGGCACCGATGCGCAGATAGGCCTTGATCAGAGGCGGCATGGCAAGGATTGCTGATTTCGGGCTGACTGCCTCCGCGGGCATAAGATCCATGCTGCTGTAACGTCCGGCCACGGCACGCACGTCCCATAGGCTGCTGGTCCGGCAGTGATGCGCAAGATAGGACAGGGCCTCAGCATGGGCTGCCGGTACAGTGCCCTGGAACGAGGCACAGCCAGCCATCACGCCGATGTCATAGTGATTCACATAGGCCCAGATGCCTTGCCAGAGAACCTCAATGGTGCGCTTGGAGCGATAGGCCGGCAACACGCAGGAACGCCCGAGTTCGAGAAAGCGCCGACCCGGATGGCGCGTGATAAGCGCCTTCAACTCGAATTCCTCATCCGAATAGAAACCTCCGGACACCAGCGCGCGCTCTTGTCTGAGCAGGCGATAGGTGCCGACGATCTGATGATGCGCCGGACCCGTCAGGGCCGTATCGAACACCAGAAGATGATCGCAGATGTCGTCAAAACGGTCGGCGTCGCGCTTCGCTGTCTTCAGGCTGCCCCGGCCGGCGCCAAGTTCCTCATAGAATATGCGGTAGCGTATTTCCTGGGCCGCGGCGATTTCAGCAGCATCGCAGGCAAGGCGCACTTCCAATGTGCCGATCCGGCCCAGCGGCTTGCTGCCGAAGCTATGATCCCGATGCCGAGTACCGATGACGGCACTGCTGGTGTCCAGAAAACCATTACGTTCCGGCAAGGCTGTCTGCACGGGTGATTCTCCTTCCTGTCGTCCCAACCAGCAGGACTGGAACCAATCGACCTTCAGCAACCGGCTGCGAAGCGGCTTCGATCCCTATCTATTCGGCCGCACCCGCTTAACCGCCAATGCACATTGCTTCCGATATACTGGATTTGCTGTAGTGGGACAGTGCAACAGGATTGTGACTGTAACTTGCTCGCTTCGGTAGGACAACAGGATGCTCGGTAGCCGGCGAAACACCGGCATCCACAAAGGATCAGGCGACCGCATGGTCGGCAACTGCGCGCACCAGCGCATCCGGGTCGAGCGGCTTTGTGACGAAGCCGCTCGCGCCATGGGCAAGCACGCTATGCCGAGTCTTTTCCTGGCTATCGGCCGAAAGAACCATGATCGGGGTCGGGGCCGATCCCGTTTCCTCCTCATGCCGGCGGATCGCTGCGATGGCATCAAGGCCATCCATCACCGGCATATGAAGATCCATCAGCACCACATCGTAGCGCTGCTTGCGGCCCAATCCGGTCACTGCTTCGACGGCAGCCTTGCCATTGCCGACCACGTCGACGCGATGACCTGCTTTCTGGAGCGTGGCGCGCGCCAGCATCGCATTGATCTCATTGTCTTCGGCGACAAGAATCCAAAGTCCAGACTGACGCGCAAATCTGCCGCTCGATCGTGGCTTGGGTGTTTCGGGACGGGCAAGCGGCCCTGAACGAGCGGTCAGCAGGATGCGAAGCAGTGTCTCGCCACGCACCGGCCGGGCAAGAAACGTGGTGTAGCCGCTGCTCCTGAAAGCCGACAGCATATCGCGCTCGGTCGGGGCGATCAACGTGATCGCGTCCGGCCCCGCATAGCCGGAATTGCGAAGCTGCTTGAGGAGCCGCCCCTCGCTGGTTTCGAGGGCGGCATCCACCAGAACTATATCGCAGGCCCTGAGGTGGGTGGCCGCCTGCGCTGCGGTCTCGGCAATTTCAGCAGTGCCGCCATAGTCGCGAACCGTACGCGCTATCGCTGTGGCTTCGACATTGTTGGGCGACAGGATCAGGACATTGCGGCCGCGAAGCGCGGTTACCTGCATATTGGTTCCATCGACCGCCTCGGCGGCCGGCACGGTGAAGGAAAAATCGGAGCCCTTGCCGTATTCGCTGGTAACAGCAATCGTGCCGCCCATGGACGTAACGATACGCCGAGAGATCGCCAGACCAAGTCCCGCGCCGCCATGGCTTCTGGTCGAGGTGCCGTCGGCCTGCTCGAATTCCTCGAATATCCGTTCCATATCGACCTTGCGCAGCCCTTCGCCGGTGTCTGAAACGGTGAAACGGATCATATCCGCTCCCTCGACACACTCGCGCGTCAGGGTGAGCAGAACGCCACCTACATCGGTGAATTTTATCGCGTTGCCGATGAGGTTGAGCAGCACCTGGCGCACACGGCCGGGATCGGCCGTAATCATCTGCGGCACGTCCGGCGCGACGTGGGACCCAAGGCCGATCCCTTTGGCATAGGCCCGCGAGGCAAGCAGTTCCACAACATTGTCGCCGACTTCACGCGGCGACATCGGCTGCGGCTCGGGCTCGAAGCGCCCTGCCTCGATCTTGGAATAGTCGAGCAGATCCTCGATCAAGGCGAGCAAGGCGCTCGCCGAGGTGGAAACGGCGCCGACATAGGTCTGCTGTTCCGGTGAAAGGCTGGTGTCGGCCAGCAGCTTGGCCATGCCCATGATGCCGTTCATCGGGGTACGGATTTCGTGGCTGACCGTCGCCAGGAACCGCGATTTGGCCTGGCTGGCATGCTCGGCCCGCTCACGTGCATTAATGAGCGCGGCTTCAGCGCGCTTGCGCGCGGTAATGTCGCGCGCGATAGCCCGATGCGAAACCGCACCGTTCTCCTTGTCACGCACCGAAAGCTCGATCCAGGAGAACCAGCGCGGGCCGCCAGGCACCCGTATCGCTACATCCGTCGAACTCAGGCATTCACCGTCCGAAAACGCCGCATCCGGCACGATACCGACATCGATATCGAGTTCCGAAAAAGCGCGTCCGTGAAGGTCGCGCGCATCCATCGAGAGAAGATCGGCGAACACCTTGTTGGCATAGACGATACGGCCGTCGCGGTCGCGGTGAACCACGAGATCGCCAAGCGCATCGATCAGGCCTCGAAAGCGCTCCTCGCTTTCCTGGAGCTCCCACATCCGATCCGCCAACGTCTCGATCTCGGCACGGTCGCGAGTGACCTTCTCATCGGCCAGAGAGGCTGCATGAGCATCCAGATAGACGGCCCTGGCGAGGATCAGAAGTCCGGCCGAGCCTGTCATCAACAGGCCGACGGTGAGAAAATCCGGGGCGCCGGCAAGCCTGGCAAGACCGGCAAACAGGACGACAATGACAAACAGAGCACAGATCAGGCCACGCGATCCACGGGCCGGCAATTCCGGAACCAGCGGTGGCGGCGCCACGATGCGCCGCGGCGACAAGTCCTCATGTGCAGGCATTGCGCCGCTCATATCGGCGCTGGTCGCCTTCTGGGTGGAATCCGCGTTCATGCCGCTTCCATAGACGACAAGCCTTAGGGAAGCTTTTGACGTATCATTCGAATTTTATCGTTCGGCTCGTTGACGTCGCCCGCCAAAGAACTCTTCGAACAAAACAAGCACTGCGCCGACCGTTATGAATGAGTCCGCCAGATTGAAGACGGCAAACGACCAGACGGGCGTGTGGAAAAGGATATAGTCGATGACATGACCGTAGAATGTCCGGTCGATCACATTGCCGATGGCGCCGCCGATGATCAGCGCAAAACCTGCCCGCGCAGCCAGTTGATCAGGCCGGGTGCGACCGGCCAGATAGAGGACAAAACCTACCACAGCGAGCGAAAGCAGGATCAGGCCCTTGTCGCCGATCCATGAAAACATCGAGAAGGCGACGCCGGTATTGTAGGTGCGGAAAAGCGCCAGGAATGGCAGCAGATCGACCTTGTCGTGCATGACAAGGTGCGTTTCGACCAGAAGCTTGATCCATTGATCGAGGGCGACTGCAATAATGGCAAGCAGGGCGTAGGGCGAAAGCGTCTTCAGCTTCAAACACTGTCCTCCGCACCGAGCGTCAGCGCACTGCGTCTGATCTCGAAAAGCATTACGCCCGTAGCAACGGCAAGATTGAGGGAATCAGCGCGGCCAGCCTGCGGAATCCGCAGCAGCCGATCGCAGCTTTGCGCCAGAACATCCGGCAGCCCCTGCTGTTCATTGCCCATGAGGAGCAGGACCGGCCGACCGGAAAAATCAACTGAACGATAGTCGACCGCCCCCTTCAGATGAGTGCCGGCAACGAGGCCGGGAAAGTCCTTGCGCCAGGCCAGAAACGCCTCAGGGGTCGCCCGCGACACAGGCACCGCGAAGACCGAGCCCATGGTGGCACGCACTGTCTCCAGCGAAAACGGATCGGTCGTATCGCCCACGAGGATGATACCCTTGGCGCCGACTGCATCCACCGTGCGGATGATCGTGCCGAGATTGCCGGGGTCGCGCACACGGTCGAGTGCCACCCAGACCTCGCCATTTTGCGGGCGTATCTCCTTGAGGGGGAGGTAACGTTGCGCGAACACGCCCACGACCATCTGCGGATTGTCGCGGCGGGTGATCGCCGACAGAACCTTCTCGGAAACCTCGAGCACGGTTCCACCGGCTGCCACGGTGCGGGCGGCGACCTTTTCTACCGCCGGATTGCCGAGACCAGCCTTGGCGAATACCAGCGTCCTGATCGACCAGCCGAGGTCGAGTGCATCGATCACCAGCTTCAGGCCCTCGGCCATAAAGGCATGCTGCTGGTCGCGGAATTTCTTCAGGGCCAGCGACTTGATGGATTTTATCAGCGGATTGGCAAGGCTGGTGACTTCCTTGACCCGCCCCGGCGCACCTTCGCGATGTTCGTTCATGAGGCAACCCAGCGCGAAAACAACGAGGTCGACAATGCCCGCCCTGCCGATTTTTCACGGATGATCAGTTCACCGGATTCAATCGTTCCGCCCATGCCTGCGAAAGTGTCGCGCATCAGGGCGTGAATGGCAAAGAATGAGGCTCGGATCGAGTAGGCCGTCAGCACCACGGCAAGCGGCCTTGGCGTCAGGATCGAGCGACAGATGTCGGTGAGCATCGGCAGGTCGTCGAACAGTTGCCAGACCTCGCCCTTGGGCCCGCGTCCATAGGCCGGGGGGTCGAACAGGACGATGTCATAGGTGTTGCCACGCCTTTCCTCGCGCTCGGCAAACTTCATCGCATCCTCGCAGATCCAGCGTATCGGCTTGTCGCCAAGCCGCGCGATCTCCTGGTTCTCGCGTGCCCATCCGATCGCCTTCTTCGAGGCGTCGACGTGGGTAACCTCCGCTCCCGCGCGCGCCGCCACGAGCGAGGCAAGCCCGGTATAGCCGAAGAGGTTGAGCACCTTCACCGGGCGCCGGGCATCGCGGATCAGCCCGGCCATATGTTCCCAATGAGAGGCCTGTTCGGGAAAGACGCCGACATGGCGAAACGAGGTGAAGCGACCGAGATAGTCGAGCCCGTCATGGCGCATCGGCCATGTCTCGCCAAGCGGTGCTTGCGGAAAGCGCCAGCGACCCATGCCCTCCTCATCGGTATCACCGGTAAACACAGCATCCGCGGCATTCCATTCCTTGGCCGGTAAGGCCGGCTGCCAGATCGCCTGCCCCTCCGGCCGGATGATCCGGTAAGGCCCGTATTGCTCCAGTTTCTGGCCGTTGCCGCTGTCGAGCAGGGCATAGTCGGCATTGGGCGCAACTTCGAGAATGAGCGGCAGCTTCTCACCCGGCAAAGTGCCTTCGCGACGCCGCAGGATACGAACAGTCTTTGGGTCGGCATTCTCCAGCGCATGACGGGGCGCGTCATGACGATCTTCGCGCGGTCGGATCAATGGCCGCTCGGGCTGCTGGCGCTTATCGCGGCGTTTGTCACGCGAAGGTTTCATCGGTACTCCGGAGGCGGCAGCCGCGCTTCTGCCACAGCCCTGCGCTTCAGGCAACAAAGGCGCGCTGTGCTGGAAGTTATCGCGGCAACCGGCGAGGTTCCGTCAGCCGGCGCGGTTCTGTTGTTGATAGACCGCAATGCCGGCGGCGAGATCCTCCAGCGCGGCTCCGACCGATTTGAACAAAGTGATCTCGTCGGGTTTTTCGCGCCCTTTCTTTTCACCACGCGCCAGTTCGTGCAGATCGGCCACGATGTTTTCCGCCTTAAGGACGCCAGATGCGAGCGGCTGGACGATATCCCCGGCCTCCTTGGTCGCTCCTGCGCGCGTGTCGACGAAGACACGGGTGCGGCGGATGGCATCATCGTCCGCCTCGCGCATGGCAGGCGTGAAGCCGCCGACCAGATCGACATGGGCTCCCGGTTTCAGCCGGGCGCCATTGATCAGCGGCGTGGTGGAAATGGTGGCGGAGGAGACAATGTCGGCTTGTGCCAATTCCGTGTCCAGATCGCCGGCCACCTCGGCCTGGAGGCCTTCGACGCGAAGTTCAGCGACGACCTTCTCGGCATTGGCTGCAGTGCGGTTCCAGATGCGGATTTCCTTGATGGGCCGCACCGCCGAATGGGCTCTGGCCAGGAACGGCGACAGCGCGCCCGCACCAACAATCAGCAGGCGTGAGGCGTCCTCGCGGGCAAGGTAAGTCGCTGCAAGCGCCGACGCGCAGGCCGTGCGCCATTGTGTGAGCCGCTGACCGTCGATGAGCACTTGCGGCTCGCCGGTGGTGCCGTCGAGAAGGAGATAGAGCCCCATCACCGCAGGCTTGTTTATGGCATTGTTATCAGGCGAAACCGTCACGATCTTGACGCCGATATGGCCGCTGCCGGAAACACCGGCGTTGAAGTCGCTCCATGCCGGCATCAACAGCAGCGTCGAAGCCGCGCCGGTCGGACGCTCGATCGTATGATGGTGGCGAACCGGCTGGATGGCGCCTTCGCGAAAGGCCACGCGCAAGGTCTCGACCAGACCGGGGAAGGTCAAAGCGTTATCGACATCACGGGCCGAGAGCATCAGCATGAAATTTCTCCGAGGCAAGAGCGCGGGATAGGCTCTAACTCTTCAGGGTCGGCAGATTTGCCTGGCTAGTGCCACGCGGCTCGGGTTCGGCCAGCGTCTGGAGTTGCTGGCCGCGCTGACGTGCCAGCTTGCGGTAGCGGCCCTGCTTGAACCAGGTTGCCAGGCTGCCGATGATAATACCTACAGCCACGGCCGCAAACAGCAGGAAAAACAGCGGCAATTGCACCGTCAATGCAGGATTTCCCGGATTGAACGGGTCCAGTGTGAAGGCGGCAGGCGATCGGTTCGCCACCGCCAGCGCGATCAGGATGATGGCGAGCGGTACGAACACCACAATAAGCATGAAACGATTGAGCATGTCGTTTTCCAGGAGCGCCCAGGCTTTTAGCCTATTTGCTCGCATTCAGCCGTTCGCGCAGTTCCTTGCCGGTCTTGAAGAAAGGCACCCACTTCTCTTCGACCTGGACCGAATCTCCTGTGCGCGGGTTACGACCGGTTCGCGCTGGGCGGTTCTTGACCGAAAAAGCGCCGAAACCGCGCAGTTCCACCCGGTTCCCGTCAGCCAGTGCATCCGTGATCTCATCGAAAATCGCACTGACGATGTTTTCTACGTCGCGCAAAAACAGATGCGGATTGCGTGCGGCGATAATTTGCACGAGTTCGGATTTGATCATGAGCGCTGTCCCCGCCGATGGTTTGAAAATAGGCAGATGATTTTATTCGTTTTTAAGCCGCTCCACCGGAGTTTCAAGGGTGCCAGAGCGACACGAGACCGTCAAGGAACAAGCGCTCGGCACCGATCTCCCGCAGCAACTCGGCACCGCGATCGGGCACGCCGAGCATACGCGCGACAGCCTGCAAGAGCGAACTGCCGAAAAACAGGCCGCTTCCACTGCCTTTGGCCTCCCACTCCACCACTTTCAGGCCAGCCGCCACACCTTTGCCCGAGAGCCATTTGACGGCTTCGGCCTCACCGCCCAGCCCGTCCACCAGCTTTTTTTCCAAGGCCTGGCGCCCGGTAAAGACCGAGCCGTCAGCCAGCGCCAGCGCTTCTTCGCGGCTCAGCGGCCGGCGCTCCTCGACGAGGCCGACGAACCAGTCATAGCTGTCGAGGATCATCGAGCGGATCATCGCCCGCTCTTCGTCATTGGTAGGGTTGAACGGCGAAGGCTCGGCCTTGAGAGGCGATGACTTGATCTCCTCAAGCTTCACGCCGAGTTTGTCCATGAGCCCGGTAATATCGGGAAACTGCACCAGAACGCCGATCGAGCCGACGATTGAGGATTTGCGCGCCACGATGTGATCGGAGGCGGTGGCGATCATATATCCTGCCGACGCCGCCAAGGTCCCGACTTGCGCCACCACCGGTTTTTGTGCGGCCAGCTTGCGCACGGCCTCGAAAATTGCCTCGCCGCCGGCAGTCGTGCCGCCCGGCGAATCGATCGACAGGATGACGCCCTTGACCGAAGTCGACTCGCCGATCTTGTCGAGGCGCTCGATAAGTTCCTCGTCCTCGGTGATCGTTCCCTCGATCTTGACCTTGGCAATGTGGGCCGCGGCGGTGCCGCCGAACTCATCGCCATAGATCCAGGCCGAAGCCGCCGCTATTCCTATTGCCGCAATCACGATTGCGGCAATACGCCAGAAGGTGAGCTTGCGCCGCAAATTGCGGCGGTCGATCAGATCGTCTGCTCTCGAAACCATACCTGCCTCGTATTCGGCAAAAAACATCAATGCAAGTCTGTCGGGCAAGTCTATCGGCGTCACGCATCGGCCCTATGACCCGGACGCCGATCAGAGCCTAGATCAAGCCACCGGCAAGGGCCACCGCTTTCGTCGTTGCCGCTATGCCTTTCCATGTCGCAGGCCTTGCGGGGCTGACTTTTCACCGAAAAGTAACCATATTGAGGACAAGGGGAGAAGTGAAAGGGGTTTTAAACAGCATTATCCGTCAAGATCCGTCAAGGCGTGGCGTTGTACGGAGCAATTAGCGCAGTGGACTTGCATCCGGCAAAGCTGCGATCAGGCGCGGCCAAGTGCATGGCAGTGCCGTAACGGAATGGTGTGCGGGGCTGGAATTTTACCCGAACCAACCAATATTTACCGCGTGCAAGACTAATTCCTGTTTCGATTGAGTTGGAGTTATTCTGGTTCAAATCGCCACAATTTTGTGGTTTTCAAACGTTTGATACTGCACGCCCGGACTGAAGGGCGCCAGGACCGTCCATCTGCAATCGATACTGTAACGAAAAGGCATCGAGTTGGCGCGACCGACTGAACTAACCAGCAGCCAGTCTGCACCTGAATTGCAAGCGGCAAGCCAGTCGCTGGCATTTGAGCGCGCCGAGCGGCATTCCCACAAGGTCCGGTTTCTCAAAACCGTATTGCCGGTCCTGGCCTTTGCCATGGCGGCGGCGTTTGCAGGCTATTCATATCTGGCTACTCCCAAAGCCGTGTCGGTCAGCGCCGATGGCGCAGCCTATTCCGATGGCAAGCTGGTCATGGCCAACCCGAAGCTTGACGGTTTCACCAAGGACAATCGCCCCTACAACATGACGGCGGCGCGGGCGATCCAGGATTTTCAGAACGAAGGCATCGTCGAACTCGAAGGCATCAACGCCAAACTTCCCGTGAACAATGACAACTGGGCGTCGGTGACCGCACCAAGCGGCACCTATGACCGCGACAAGAACACGCTGGACATAAATGGCGTCATGACCATCACCACCTCCGACGGTATGGTGGCAAAGTTCAAATCGGCGTATCTGGATATCGGCACGGGCGGGATGAAAACCGACGATGCGGTGGATATCCAGCTCAAGGGCACGGAAGTTACTTCTGATTCACTGACGGTACTTGAAAATGGCAAGGTCATGATATTCGAGAACCGGGTGCGTATGAATATTGATCCGCGCCGCCTGAAGACGGCGCAGAACACGAGCGGAGACCAGGATGTTGTGCAATAGGGGACAATGGCCGCTCGCCGCGGCACTGGGTCTTGGCATCATGGCCATGGCGCTGCCGGGAGCCTCCGCACAGGACGGCGGGAAGAGCAGGCTTACCGGCCTCAGCCTTTCGGGCAAGGAGCCGATCCAGATCGAAAGCGATAAGCTCGAAGTCCGCGAGGCCGAGAATGTGGCGATCTTTACCGGCAATGTCAGCGTGGTCCAGGGCCCCACATTGCTGAAATCCGGCAAGATGACGGTCTATTATGTCAAGGATGGCGGCTCGGCCGCCACCGGCTCGGCCAATATCGACAGGCTGGAAGTGGACGGCAAGGTCTATGTCAAATCCAACGCGCAGGTTGCGACCGGCGACCGCGGAACATTCGACATGAAGACCGAGATCCTGGTCCTGTCCGGCAAGGAAGTGGTGCTTTCGGAAGGCTCGAATGTGCTGGTCGGCTGCAAGCTGACCGTGCAGATGAAAACGGGCGAGGCCAAGGTTGACGGCTGCAAGAAGGGCGAAAGCGGCAGCGGGCGGGTCATGATGTCGATCACGCCGGGAACAGCAACGCAGAATCAGTAATGTCACAACGTGTCTCGCTTCTGTCGCGCTTGACGGGGCGTCTTCGGCCTCGGCCGGCGGCGCCCGCATTGCGCAAGGATGCGTCGAATTTCAAGGGAACCCTGATCGCACGCGGACTGACCAAGGCCTATAAGGGGCGCACGGTCGTCAATGGCGTGTCGCTGGGCGTGCGCGCCGGCGAGGCTGTCGGGCTTCTCGGGCCGAACGGGGCCGGCAAGACCACCTGCTTCTACATGGTGACGGGCCTGGTTCCCGTAGACAAGGGCACGATCGAGATCGACGGCTTCAATGTCTCAGCGATGCCGATGTATCGCCGCGCGCGGCTGGGGGTGGGCTATCTGCCGCAGGAAGCTTCGATATTTCGCGGGCTGACTGTCGAAAACAATATTCGCGCCGTGCTGGAGGTCGTGGAGAGCAGCCGCAAGGAGCGTGAACGCAGCCTTGATGCACTGCTGGACGAGTTCCACATCGCCCATCTGCGCAAGGCGCCTTCCATGGCGCTTTCCGGCGGTGAGAGGCGGCGATTGGAGATCGCCCGCGCGCTGGCGAGCCGACCAAGCTATATGCTGCTTGACGAACCCTTCGCCGGCGTCGATCCGATTGCGGTTTCCGATATCCAGCAGCTTGTGCGCCACCTGACCAAGCGCGGCATCGGCGTGCTCATCACCGATCATAATGTCCGCGAAACGCTCGGGCTGATCGATCGCGCCTATATCATCCATGCCGGAGAAATCCTGAAACATGGATCGGCCGCCGAGATCGTCGGCGACCACGATGTCCGCCGCCTTTACCTCGGCGAAGGATTCACCCTTTAGGCCGCGCTTCAAAAAGCACGGACCGGTTGCTGGGCGGCTGAAATCACCGACAAGCCCGCTTGACAAGCAAAAGCCGGGCCAGTTCCTATGCGCCAGTGACGGCGCATCGTCCGTCGCAGCGTGAGAAGGGTTGGTAATGGCGCTTGCGGCCAAGCTGCAGCTTAGACAGTCCCAGTCGCTGGTGATGACACCGCAACTGCTGCAGTCGATCAAGCTGCTGCAGATGACGCATCCCGAGCTTGAGCGCTTCATCGATGACGAGATCGAGCGCAACCCCTTGCTTGCCCGCGCTGAACCTCGTGACGACGCTGTCGACATCCAGCCGCCCAATACGCCCCGAGCAGAAGATACAGGCAACAATTCGGGCGAAGCGGAAGCCGACTGGAGTTCCGCTTCCATCTCGGAAAAGCTCGATGCCTCGCTCGAAAATGTCTTTCCCGACGACCCTGGCGTTGATCAGCGACTGGGTCCGGACCTGGCCGCACAATGGAAATCGGCGGCAGGCAGCAGCGGCGCAGGCACCGGTACGTCAGATTTCGACATGGATGATATGGCCGCGCCCGCTACGACGCTTCGCGACATCGTCACCGAACAGATTGCCTTTGGCTTCCTCAGCCCGCAGGACCATCTGATCGCACATGATCTTGCCGATGCACTCGACGAAGCCGGTTATCTGCGCGCCGAGCTTTCCGAGACCGCGAATCGGCTTGGTGTCGAGGCGGATGCGGTCCTGCGCGTCTTGACGGCTTGCCAGGCATTCGATCCGCCCGGCCTGTTCGCGCGCGATCTGGCCGAGTGCCTTGCATTGCAGCTTTCCAGCCGCGACCGGCTCGATCCGGCCATGCAGGCCCTGGTACAGAACCTCGATTCGCTCGCACGCCGCGATTTCCAGGCATTGAAGCGGCTTTGCCAGGTGGATGATGAAGACCTGGTCGATATGGTGGCGGAAATCCGGAGCCTCGATCCGCGCCCGGGGCTGGCATTTTCCGGCGGCAGCGCCGACACGATCGTCCCGGATATCGAGGTTCGTCCGGCCGCCGACGGAAGCTGGACGGTCGAACTCAACGCCGACGCCTTGCCGCGCGTGCTGGTCGACCAGGTCTATTTCGCTGAAGTTTCAAGCGGCGCGAAAAACCAGGAGGAGAAAAGTTTTCTTGCCGAATGCCTCCAGAACGCCACCTGGCTCACCCGCAGCCTCGATCAGCGCGCCAAGACAATCCTGAAAGTGGCCTCGGAAATCGTGCGTCAGCAGGACGCCTTCCTGCTGCATGGCATAAGGCATTTGCGCCCGCTCAACCTGCGCGCTATCGCCGATGCGATCGGCATGCACGAATCCACCATCAGCCGCGTTACGGCCAACAAATACATGCTGACGCCGCGCGGCGTGTTCGAACTTCGTTATTTCTTCACTGCCGCGATTGCTTCGGCTGATGGTGGAGATGCGCACTCCTCCGAAGCGGTGCGCGATCGCGTAAGGCAACTCATCGAAGCGGAGAGCCCGTCGGAGATTCTATCCGACGACGATATCGTTGATCTGCTGCAACAAGGCGGGATCGAAATTGCCCGGCGAACGGTGGCCAAGTATCGGGAAGCGATGGGTATTCCCTCGTCCGTTCAGCGGCGCCGGGAAAAACGCGCCATTGCGATGGCACGACGCTGACCTGGCGTCGCCTTTACCTTTCATTGACAATCGCAGATGAACTGACTAGAAGGCCGCCCGCATGGGACGGGTGGTTTTGCCCGCAGACGAATGCTCCGTCGGAGACGGCCTGTGATTAACCGAAAAGTTCGGACTTAAATCGGCGTGGAACCCGCCCCGAAGCTTGTGCCCACCTGCCACGGGTATAAACTCCAGTCAGTTTGAAGTCTGGGCAAGGAAGGTCAGTTTTCAGATGAATTTACGCATTTCGGGAAAGCACATGGACATCGGCGATGCGTTTCGCACGCGCATCGAAGGACGTATTGGTGAAGCCATCGAGAAATATTTCGATGGCGGGTTTTCCGGACATGTAACGGTGGTGAAGTCGGGCTCGCGTTTTTCTGCCGACTGCATGATCCGGCTCGATACGGGAACGTCGCTTCAGGCCGCCGGGGAGGCCCAGGAGCCGACCGCTGCTTTCGACGCAGCGGCCGAACGCTTTGAAAAACGGCTCCGCCGCTACAAGCGGCGGTTGAAATCCTACAGCCCCAAGGGTGGGAACGGGGTTGCCACGGACATCGCCTATACCGTCATGGCACCACTTGCCGATGACGAGGAGGAATTGCCGGGAGACTACGCGCCGGCAATTGTCGCCGAATCGAGTGTCACCTTGAAGACCATGTCGGTCGCCTCGGCGGTGATCGAACTCGATACCAGCGACAATCCGGTTTTCGTGTTTCGCAATGCGGGGAGTGAACAGATCAACATCGTCTATCGGAGGCCTGACGGAAATATCGGATGGATCGACCCTTCGACGACAAAAGTCTCGCAGGGATAGGCAAGATCTCCTGACCGAATCGCCACCTTGGGGTTGGCGGCGAGGATGCAGAAAGGACATTGGCATGGATCTGAGCGATCTGATCGAAGTGAAGGCAATCATGCCCGCCTTGAAGGCGAACTCCAAAAAGCAGCTTTTGCAATTGCTGGCCGAGCGCGCCGCCGCGGTGACCGGCATACCGGAGCGTGAAGTCTTCGATATCATTCTTCAGCGCGAACGGCTTGGATCCACCGGCGTGGGCAACGGCATTGCCATTCCGCATGGCAAGCTTTCGGGAATCAATCGAATCACCGGCGTTTTCGCCCGGCTTGAAGTGCCGGTGGAATTCGAAGCGCTGGACGATCAGCCGGTCGACCTTGTCTTCCTGCTGCTTGCACCGGAAGGTGCGGGCGCCGACCACCTGAAGGCACTGTCGCGCATCGCGCGTGTGCTTCGTGACGCCGATACCGTCACCAAGATTCGCGGCACGCGCGATGCCGCGGCGATCCACGCACTTCTTGCAGAAAAGCAGGCCGACGCCGCCTGAGCGCGGCTTATGTCCGAATTGAACAGCAGGGCGGTCTCGAAGACCGCCCTTTCCGTTTCGATGGGAAATTCAGTGGATGGAAACCGGCGTCAGGTCGTTTTCCAGGGCTCCTGCCAAGGCACGATCACGCTCATCCGACAACAGGATCGGCTGGCCGTTGGCGGCAAAAAGGGCCCATAGCCGCGTTCCGGGCGCAATCTCCGGCAATCCGGGAAACTTGCCCTTGAGTTCCTCACTGTCGATTTCGCGAAGATAAGCAACCGTGCCTTCGCCAAGATGGGCGAGTTCGGCATCGGTGAGGGCGTGTCTCGTATCACTATAAGTCATGATAGCCTCCTGATTGCGGGGCGTCCTTAGTGACCAACCCGCTTTAGAGCTTTCAGTTCCGGCGGGCGACAATCAGTCTTTCACCGAAATGTTTATTTTCCGTACCAGCCGCTCGGGCTCGGGCCGTTCGAGATCGACCGACAAGAGACCATTCTTGAGTTCGGCTCCCGTTACCCGCATGCCGTCAGCCAGAACGAAAGTTCGCTGGAATTGCCTTGCGGCGATGCCGCGATGCAGGAATTCCCGCTCGGTATCGTCGTTCTGCCTGCCGCGTACGACCAGTTGGTTTTCCTCGGTCGTGACTTCGAGGTCTTCCTCGCAGAAGCCGGCGACCGCCAGCGTAATGCGCAACTGATCCCCGCCCTCGGCCTTGCGAACGCGCTCTATATTGTAGGGCGGATAGCTGTCGCCCGATTTCGCCAAGCGTTCGAGCGTCTTTTCCATCGTGTCGAACCCGAGCAGGAGCGGGCTCGAAAAGGGCGTCATACGGCTCATTTCATGTCCTCTAGGAGCGACCTTGGCGAGAGAAACCCAGATGGCATTTTTCCCGCTGATCCTGATATGGTCCGCCGCACAAATAAGTTCAAGCCTGCACATGGCCTCGATACGGAGCCTGAAAATGTCCGCCACTCACAAGATCATCATCGATACCGATCCGGGGCAGGATGACGCCGTCGCGATCCTGTTGGCACTGGCGAGCCCGGAACTGGAAATCCTCGGCATTACCGCGGTTGCCGGCAACGTCCCGTTGCGGCTGACGGAAAAGAACGCCCGCAAGATCTGTGAACTGGCCGGCAAACCCGAAACCAGGGTCTTTTCAGGTGCGATACGGCCGCTGATGCGCGCCCTGGTCACCGCCGAGGAGGTCCACGGCCAAACCGGCCTCAACGGACCGCAATTGCCTGAGCCGACCATGGAACTGCAGCCCCAGCATGCAGTCGATTTCATCATCGAAACATTGCTGCAGGAGGACAGCGGCACAGTAACGCTGTGCCCGCTGGGACCGCTCACCAATATCGCGCTTGCCCTCATCCGCGAGCCGAAGATCGCGAACCGCATCAAGCAGATCGTGCTGATGGGCGGTGGATTCTTCGAAGGCGGCAATGTCACCCCGGCGGCCGAGTTCAACATCTATGTCGACCCGCATGCCGCCGACGTGGTGCTGCGCTCTGGCGTCCCGATCATCATGATGCCGCTCGACGTCACCCACAAGGCGCTGACGACCGCCAAGCGGATTGCTGCCTTTCGCGCACTCGGCACCAGGGCCGGCATCGCGACCGCCGAGATGCTGGACTTCTTCGAGCGCTTCGACGAGGAAAAATACGGCACCGATGGCGGGCCGCTGCATGATCCTTGCGTGATTGCCTATTTGCTGAGGCCGGACCTGTTCAGGGGCCGACACTGCAATGTCACCGTCGAAACAGCGTCCGAACTCACAATGGGCATGACGGTGATCGACTGGTGGGGTGTAACGGCGCGTGAAAAAAATGCACTGGTGATGCGCGACATCGACGATGACGGCTTCTTCGATCTGCTGGTGGAACGGATCGGCCGGCTGTAAGGCGTCAGGTCACGTAGGCGACAACACTGCATCCACCTCCGAAGCCAGCGGGATTGCCGGTTGCGCGCCCGGTTTCAGGCAGGCAAGCGAGCCAGCCACGGCGGCTCGGCGCAGAGCATCTTCCAGCGACATTTTCTGTGACAGGCCGGCTGCCAGATAGCCGCAGAACGTGTCGCCTGCCCCCACCGTATCCACCGGCGTGACTTTGAGCGCCGGCACCGTCAGGAATGTGTCCGTAGTCGCCGCCAGCACACCCTCCGCACCGAGAGTAACAATGATGGTTCGCCCGGTCTGTTTGGCAAACGCTCTCATGCGGGCTTCGCGACCGCTACCGCCGAGCTTAAGCGCGTCTGCATAGAGGTCGAATTCGGTCTCATTGGCCACGACATAGTCGGCCTTGGCAAGAAACGGTGCGGCTTCGGCACGAAACGGGGCGGTATTAAGGATGGCGACGCATTGTGCCTTGCGCGCCGCGTGGAGTGCGGCTTCTACCGTGGTCAAGGGAATTTCGAGTTGCAGCAGCACGATACCGCCTTTGGCCTGAAATGCCTTGGCCGTGTCGCCGGGCAGCACCGAGGCATTGGCACCCGGGACCACCGCGATGGTGTTTTCGCCGCTGGCGGCTACAAGGATCAATGCGGTGCCTGTGGCGGCATGTGTTTCCACAATCCCGGTAAGGTCGACCTTGCCGTCCTTCAGGCAGGCAAGCGCCTCCACGGCGAATGCATCCTTGCCGACGGCGCCGACCATGCGAACTTGCGCGCCCGCACGCGCTGCGGCTAGCGCCTGATTGGCGCCCTTGCCGCCTGGGGCCGTCTTGAAATCATCCCCCAGCACCGTCTCGCCGGGTGCGGGCAATCGCTCGACCGAAGCAATGAGATCCAGGTTGATGGAACCGATGATGGTGATCAAGAAGAAGCCTCCGATTTACCGATCGGAGGCTACTCATTTTGCATCGACATTGCCATGGTCAGGCCGTTGTGCGCGCATCAACAGAAACCTGGGCGGCTTCCCAGCCCAGGATCGCCCGTTTGCGGGTCAGCCCCCAATGATAGCCGGTCAGTGCACCGGATTTGCCGATCGCCCGATGGCAGGGCACGACGAAGGACACCGGATTGGCCCCGACGGCTGCGCCAACTGCCCGGCAGGCAGAGGGAGAACCGATCTCGGCCGCGATAGAGGAATAGGTCCGCGCCGTACCCATCGGGATCTTGAGCAACGCATCCCAGACGCGAAGCTGGAAGTCCGTGCCGATCATGACCACGCGCAGGGGGTCCTCCGCCCGCCAACGCGACGGGTCGAAGATGCGTGCGGCATAAGGCGCGGTCGCCGCCATGTCCTCGACATAGTTCGCGTTCGGCCAGCGGGAGGACATGTCGGCAAAAGCGGCGCGCTCACCACCGGCATCATTGAAGGAAAGGCCCGCAAGCCCTCGATCCGTGACCATGATCAAGGCCACGCCGAAGGGCGACAGGTGGAAGCCGTAGCGGATGGTGAGGCCGGCGCCGCGTGTCTTGTAGGCGCCCGGCGACATCGCCTCATGGGTCACGAACAGATCGTGCAGCCGGCCTGGGCCTGACATGCCGACCTCAAGGGCCGTTTCGAGCAGCGGCATGCCTGAATCGAGCAGCCGGCGCGCATGATCCAGCGTAACCGCCTGCAGAAAGCCCTTCGGCGAGAGGCCGGCCCAGCGGGTGAACAGTTTCTGCAGGCCCGTCGGCGTCTCGCCCACTTCTTCGGCAAGCGCCTCCAATGAAGGTTGGTCGCGGTAATCGAGGCTGATCTTTTCGATCACCCGACGCACCGTTTCATAGTCACCGCCTTGCGGCGTAATTTCCTGCTGCAGGATCGCGGTTTGTGCGTTCATTGGACAATCTCCTTGACCCGCAATATTGCGTCTCAAGGGCGTGATCTCCACCCGTTTCCTGCGCCGGCGCTATTTTCAATATGTTTTCGCGGTCGCCAGCGCCCGGGCGAAGGCCTTGGCGAAGCTTTCGCGATCATCAGGATTGAGGAAGCTGCCGATCGACACGCTCCGGCCGGGCGCCTCGACAGCCATATTGGTGATGCCGATCTCGTCATGCCGCTTGACCGAGAACCGCGCCCTGAACGGGTTGAAATGATGCGCTTCGGCACGACCCGATGGCGCAACCTTACGAATATCGAGGCTGGTGCGCGATACCGACACCTCTTCATGGGCACGCGCGGAGCGATAATTCAGCCGGAAAGCGATGTAGACCGCCAGGACGTCGAGCCCGAAAAAGCCGAAAACCGGCCATGCGCCTCTGGACAGGAAGAAGGCTCCGGTGGCAAGCCAGCTTATCGAAAGTGCAGCCATCAGGACAAAGAAGCCGGTACGGCCCAGCGAACGGTGCGGCGTCAGCAAGGCCTGGAAAATCGGCTGGTCGGCGGCGAATACGGAATTTGTCTCGCTCATGCGGGCAGACTACAGGAAGATCATGAAGAACCCCAAGACCAAAGATGCCGTGAAGCCGAAAAAGCCGCAGGCCGCGGCAAAAGCCTCCATCTCCAGCCGTCGGTCGAGACGCGCCATCTCGCTTTACTCGCCGGAGGAGGTCCATGAGATATTCCGCCGTTTCGCCGTGCAGCGTCCAGAGCCTAAGGGCGAGCTGGAGCATGTCAACGCCTTCACGCTCCTGGTAGCCGTGGTGCTGTCGGCCCAGGCGACGGATGCCGGCGTCAACAAGGCAACGCGGTCGCTCTTTGCAATCGCCGACACCCCGCAAAAGATGCTGGCCTTGGGCGAGGCCAAGGTCGGCGACTATATCCGCACCATCGGCCTATGGCGCAACAAGGCCAAGAACGTGATCGCGCTGTCGGAAGCGCTGCTGCGCGACCATGGCGGTGAGGTTCCCGGCGATCGCGACCAGTTGGTGCAGCTTCCCGGCGTGGGGCGCAAGACCGCCAATGTCGTGCTCAACATGGCTTTTGGCCAGCATACGATGGCGGTCGACACCCATATATTCCGCATCGGCAACCGCATCGGCCTGGCGCCCGGCAAGACGCCGGAGCAGGTGGAGGCCGGATTGCTGAAGATCATCCCGGAAGAATATATGCGCCATGCCCATCACTGGCTGATCCTGCATGGCCGTTATGTCTGCAAGGCGCGCAAGCCTGACTGCGAACGGTGCGTCATCGCCGATATCTGCAAGTCGGCGGAAAAGACCACCGACATCCCCGCACCATTGGTGCCGTTGCCCGCGCAGGAAATTCAGGCACCGTAGCCACGCGCCATGGCGGCTGCAAAGACTAGGATAGCCATGAAGAATACGCCCTCGGCCCGCAGGTAGCGGCGCATGGAAGCCGCCTCCGCGTCGGGAACCTGAAAGCCGGCATCGCTGCCGGTTTTAGCGCGCCACTTCAGAAAATGCCGGGTCGGCACGATCGACAGCAGGCCGACAATGGCAAAACAGACCATCTTTCCCCAGAAGGCGTGGTTGGCCACATAGAACTCCCAGCCCTTGAGGCCGAACAGCACCCGGCAGATGCCAACGACCAGCACCAGCCCTGCCGTCGCACCATAAAGGCCGTCAATGCGCGCAAGCCGCCGCACCGTGTCGCCAACCAAGGGCTGATTGATCAAAACGGTTTCGGCAGCAAGAATGGCGGCCAGGGCGAACACCAGAAAATGGTGCAAGATCGCGAGAACAAGGTCGACAAGGTCCATGGTTCATCCTTCCTGCGGGAGGTCTGGAATGGAACGTCAAGTCCGGATCGGCGCAACCGCCATAGTCGATTTGACAGTGTTTAGCATTGGCGATAGCGGAATTTCCACCCTCAATAGCGCCGGAACCAGCCGGCCGGTATCACCCATATGACCCTACCCGTAGCCACTGAAATTCCGATGATCGAGACCGAGCGTACGCTATTGCGCGCGCACAGGCTGGAAGATCTCGACGCCTATGCGCAGATGTGGACGGACCCTGGTGTCATTCGTTTCACCAGCGGCAAGCCCCTCACCCGCGAGGAAGCGTGGATCAGGCTTTTGCGCTATGCCGGTCACTGGCGATTGCTGGGTTTTGGCTTGTGGGCGATCGAGGACAGGCAAACCGGCCGGTTTCTTGGCGAGGCAGGATTTCATGACCTCAAGCGCGATATTACGCCGTCCATAGAAGGCACTCCCGAAGCGGGCTGGGTGCTCGTGCCTGACGCTCACGGCAAAGGCCTGGCAACCGAGATCATGATGGCCGCGCATCAATGGAGCGATGCGCATTTCAGCGCGGCCAAGACCGTCTGCATCATTGATCCGGAAAACACAGGCTCGCTCCGCGTTGCCAAGAAATGCGGCTACGAAGAAACAGTCCGGACCAGCTACAAGGGCTCCGAACTCATCATGTTCGAGCGATAAACCTATCTGTTCGCCAGCAGGCCCGATTCCTCGGCGGCAGCGACAAAGGCTGCACGGGCATCCTCAGCAGAACGTTCGCCCGCCAGCACTGCGTTGCAGGTTTCGAAGGCCTCGCGATAGAGTTGGCCGCGTTTGGCTTGCGGCCAGTCAGTCAGGCACTCGCAGGCACCCTTGACGGTCTTGACGTCGCGAATTGTGTTGTCTGCGCCGATGCGAACACGCACAGGGCTCCCAAAAGGCTGGCGGTCGTCGTCCATGGCGATTCTCCCTTGGCCTTGGTTGAGGCTCGGGACAACGCCGACGGAGGTTACCGGTTCCCCACGGTCACATCTGATCGTTATAAGGTTCCTTGGTCAGCGCCACCATGCGCGCAAGCTCCGAAAAGGAGGGAATGTCGTGCTCGGACCCGCTGTTGTTGGCCAGTTGCAGAAATCGGATCGGGAAACACACAGCATCCCGGTTGGCCGGCGACATGATCTCGACGATATGCTCGTCCCCGGTGGCATTGGCTTCGGCACGGCGCAGGGCTGTGTCTATTTCCTCGACCGAGAGGATACCCTTGCTGACCAGGAGATTGTTGAGAGAAGCGATGGCAAGGTAAAGGCCCTCGAGTTGCAGGTTTGCGGTGTTCATGGCTGCGGCACCCTGTTGCGGATGCCGCTTAACGCCGGCGGCGCAAATATGATCCATCCTCGATCAACGGCAGAGCCAGGCCCGCGCCAGCCCGGCGATCGTCATGTTCTCGGCCAAGGCGTCGTGGGGGATCAGCAGATAGCGCCAGGGCTTGCCGCCATGCGCTGCCGTGTAGTCCGTGGCGCGGCGGCACCATGCAATGGCAGCCTCTTGCTTGGCCAGCACATCCACGGCCGTCATCTGGTCGGCGGCCTTTGTTTCCATGATGAAAATAACCGCATCGGTCTCGGCGACGAAATCCGGCTGATATTCCAGTTGCCGTCCGTCCTGGCGGTAGAAAAGGTGGAACTGGCCTTTTGCCGGCCGGAACCATTTCACCGCCTCTCGCTCGAGTATGACGGCCAGCATGCGCTCGACATCGGAGTGGAACTTCTGCACCGGAAACAAGCAGCGTGAAAACCCGCCGAACACATGGCGTGCCATGTTGCTCTTGTCTTCTGGCGACAGATGAAAATCTAGCGGCGGCTTGCCTGCAGGCGCGCGATAGACGCTCGACCGAAGAGGGGTAAAACTGCTCTTGACCTCCACCCTATCGCCTGCCTCCCCCTCCCTCCAGAAATGCAACTGCATCTGGGTATGCACTATTCGGGCGATCTCGGCGCCATGGAATTCGAGCACTTGCTGGACATCTGCCGCCGAAAGATAGGAACGAAGGTGCGACAGGACCTGTTGGGCCAGATTGTAGAGCAGGTCCGCGTGCTGATCATAAGAAATGTCATCGAAACCGATGAGATGATTGACCACATAGTCCTCAAGCCGCCTTTCATGCCGTTCCAAGGGCGGGGCGGCGATCCGGTCGACCTTTCCTGTTCGCAGATGCGCAGCCCATAGCGTCTCGCTCGGTGCTTCATGGCGTAAGTCGGAAACATCAAGCACAAAGGCATGAATGCCGGATTTCCTCTCCCCGAGCGGATTGCAGACGACACAAGGTATATCGATCGTATGAGCGGCAAACAGCTTGTAAACCCTGGCAATCAACTGGGGAAGGTCGGGCCTGGTACGAACCTCGTCTCCTTGCATTCGCTCCGGTCGATAGCGGGCCTCGACATCACGCAGGAGAACAGCCTGCGCCTCCGGTCGGGCCAGAAGCGCCGAGGCCGGCAGTAGGTCGGGACGTCTCGCCTGCTCGTAAATCACATCATGGATGATTTTCACGAGCTGGCGTTCCTCGGGCTGGAACTCTGAGCACCCATTGCATGCATCGAGCCCGACAATTTCATGGTGGGCGTCAGCCATACCAAGCCGTGCCATCAGCCGGGGCTGCGAAACGATGTTGACCTCTTTTTCTTCCGGGAAATCAGACGGCAGGACAACCTGTTGCACGCGCAGGATCGACGACCCCGGCTTGCGCGCCTCGTCAACGATTTCCTGGAAACGGTCATGGGCAACGATGTTGAGGCGATCGAGCGCCGCTATGCCCGTGAGTTCGCCAAAAGGCAGGCGCAGGCCTCGCCCCACCGATTGGACAACCAATGTCTCTGCGTTTGCGGCACGCAGCGGGACGATCGTGTAGAGATTTTTGACGTCCCAGCCTTCTTTCAGCATGTTGACGTGGATAACGATCTCGGTCGGTTCGTCGGCTTGCTCCACAGTCAAAAGCCGCCCTACTGTTTCCTCCTCCTTCTGGCTCGAATCGACCTGAATAACCTTGCCTGCATAGCGCCCGTCGAAAAAGGCGTGGGAATCGATCCGCCGCATCAGGTCGGACGCATGGCTTGTGTCGCGGGCGATCACCAGCATCAGCGGCTTGACATGGAGCCTGCCCGGCCTGCGCGCGTAAGACGCCAGTTCCGCCTTGACGGTCTCGTGCAGCCGCACACCGTCCTCCAGCTTGATGTGCTCTATCGTATCCGCTGATTTACCGAGTGGCGAAAAATTCTCGCGGGTAACGACAGCAGGTTCCTTGACGAAGCCGTCCGCCATTGCCTTGGCCAAGGGATAGTCGAAAACGATGTTCCTGAACCGTTTCGACCCGCCTCTTGCTTCAACGAAGGGGGTCGCGGTCAATTCAAGTCCCATGACCGGCCGCAACTCGTTGATGGCGCGAACACCGGCCGAGGCGCGATAGCGATGTGATTCATCCATGATCAACACGAGATCGTCCCGACCGGCGAGATGGTCGAAATAGCTTTCGCCGATCTCCTCGCGAAAGGAGCGGATGCGCGGACTGCGCCCACCACGAACCTCGGCGTTGATTTTGGAAATATTGAAGATGTTGATGGTGGTCGAGAACAGGTCGCTGCCGCCGGCGATGTGCCGCTGGTAATTGTCGCCGGTGATTATCACCGGCGGCGAATGCGCGAATTCTGCGATCCCCTTCAGCACATATTTCGGCGTGTTTGACGTAAAGTCGGTAGTCAGCTTGTCGTAGATTGTCAGGTTCGGAGCGAGAACGAGGAAATTCTTCATTCCGTGCACCAGGCGCAGATAGGCAATGAATGCGCCCATCAGCCGTGTCTTGCCCACGCCCGTCGCAAGCGAAAAGCAATAGGACGGAAAAGCTCGCTCGAAATCCGTGACGTCCGGGAATTCGCTGGCAATTGCTTCTATTGCGGCATGCAGGTCGGTGTCTTTGCGCAGCGGCACCAGTTGCGTGATCCGGTCCAGGATCTCCAGTGACCGTCGCTGCGGCGCACGCAAACTGAGCCGACCGGCAATAGCGTCAACATGGCTACTCATTACAAACTCTTGCCACCGCTCAGGGGGAAATTTGACCTCGGCCTAGCCGTCAGGAATTCGCCACGCCGGGTGGGAGGTCGTAGTCGTCACGGCCCCATTCGCAACGCGCGGCGAAATGGCTGGGAATTTTTCGTATCGTCAGGTTGGGAAAGGCCGAACTCTCGCAGCGAAATGCCAGGCACATCACCAGGAGGCTGCGATCGGCACCCACGTCCTCACTGAGATGAACGAGTTCCTCGAACAGGAGCACGCGCGGCATGACGAATATGAAGTCGCGTTCGGTGGAATGGCCGTGCTGCCAATAGACCGTCTCGCTCGGCGCATAGGTAAACCCTTCCAGCTTGCACAGCGCCTCGATCAGCATGCGCTGGTCATAGGAGCGCGAGAGTATCTCTCGTCCATGGGCATCCCGCTCGAGCAGCGACGGCGCGAGGCGAAAATAGCGAAAGCCACCGCCGCCTTGCCAGCCGGTGGCAGCAGTCACGCCGCCGCCGTCGCTGCCGTCAACCACCTTCCTCAGCCGCGGCAGAACATGGCTATGACAATGATCCCCGCGCTCCACCATGATCCAGCGACGGCCCATCTTATGCGCGACCGCACCCGTGGTCCCTGAGCCGGCGAAGGAATCGAGCACCAGATCTCCGGGGCTGGTTGCAATGTCGAGAACACGCTTGGCCAGCCGTTCGGGCTTCGGCGTCGTAAAGACATTTTCCGGGCCAAACAGGGCGATGCTTTCCTTCTTGGCCTCCTGATTATGGCCGACCTCGCTATTGTCCCACCAGCTCCAAGCCGCGACCCCCTCTCGTTCAGACAAGAAATTCTTGATCCGCGGCCGCGCTGTGCCGTCCACCCCGAACCAGATCCGATTGTCGGCGAGCAGCGACCGAAACATCGCTTCGACGTTTGCCCAGCAACGACCTGGAGGAGGATCGAAAGCTGCACCAGCAGGCGAGACGATGCGGTACATCTGGTTTGGCCGCCAGCCTTGGGCAGTAAAGTCGGTCGAAGTCCAAGGTCCGCGACTATCGCCATCGGGATTCCGATAAGACTTTGACTTGTCTGGTGACACCGCCAGCCTGTTGAACGAAAGCTTCGATGCGTCCTTGGCGAATACCAATATGTGATCATGCGCCCCGCCCAGCCCCAAGCGCGCGTCAGGCGAGGTCCGCTTCTGCCACACCACATTGGCGACGAAGTTGCGGCGGCCGAAGACCTCGTCGCACAGAACCTTCAGATAATGCGCTTCATTGTCGTCGATACTGACCCAGAGCGACCCATCGGGCGACAGCAGCCGACGGATGATCTCAAGCCGGTCACGCATCAGGCTGAGCCAGATCGAATGTTCCAACCCGTCATCATAGTGAGCGAAGGCGCTGCCGGTATTGTAGGGCGGATCGATGAAGCAGCATTTCACCTTGCCGGTGAATTCATGTTCCAGTGCCCGCAGCGCCAGGAGATTGTCGCCGAAGATCAGGCGGTCATCACCGTCCTCTCTGCAATATGAACGCTCATGAACTTCGATCAGGATGCGGGGCTCCAGCCGAGGGCGGTTTTCCTTGTTGACCCAGACGAGTTCCAGACGCGGCTTACGCGATAGGGATGGGAGTGGCTGCGACACGACGTCTTCCAGTTGTATTCTTCGTCAACACAACTATAGAGTTTATATTTCTAAAACACCACCACAATCTTCAACCATTAATTGCATCTGGTTGCCGCCTCTTGCGAAGCCCAGATGAGGTGCGCATTGCGCCAGCGGCTTGCCCCGGCCCGTTTTTTTTACTATCCGCAAGCTCGGCAACAAGCACGACAAGGGCGGAGCCCCGCCCCTTCACTCCCTCGCATCCGCAATCGGAGGATTTTTCAGGAAAATGGCTCGCATTACCCTCAGACAGCTTCTCGACCATGCCGCCGAGCACAATTACGGCGTGCCCGCATTCAACATCAACAATATGGAACAGGGGCTGGCCATCATGGAGGCCGCACAGGCGACCCGCTCGCCGGTGATCATCCAGGCAAGCCGGGGCGCCCGCGCCTATGCCAATGACGTGGTGCTGGCCAAGCTGATCGACGCGCTGGTGGAAATCCATCCCGATATCCCCGTCTGCATGCATCTCGACCACGGCAACAATGAAGCCACCTGCATGACCGCGATCCAGCACGGCTTCACCTCGGTGATGATGGACGGCTCGCTGAAGGAAGACGGCAAGTCGCCCGCCGACTATGACTACAATGCCGGCATCACGCGCCGTGTGGTCGATATGGCGCATTGGGGCGGCGTGTCGGTCGAAGGCGAGATTGGTGTTCTGGGGTCGCTGGAAACCGGCGGCGGCGAACAGGAAGACGGCCATGGCGCAGAAGGGGCGCTGAGCCATGACCAGTTGCTGACCGACCCGGAACAGGCCGCACAATTCGTGCGCGACACCCATGTCGATGCGCTCGCGGTCGCCATGGGCACGAGCCACGGTGCCTACAAGTTCAGCCGCAAGCCTGATGGCGAAGTGCTGGCCATGAACGTCATCGAGGAAATCCACCGCAAGCTGCCCAATACGCATCTGGTGATGCACGGCTCATCCTCGGTGCCGGAGGAGCTACAGGAGATCATCAACAAATATGGCGGCCAGATGAAGCCGACCTGGGGTGTGCCGGTCGAGGAAATCCAGCGCGGCATCAAGCATGGCGTGCGCAAGATCAATATCGACACCGACAACCGCATGGCGTTGACCGGTGCAATCCGCAAGGTGTTGAGCGAAAACCCGAGCGAATTCGATCCGCGCAAATATCTGGCCCCGGCCATGGCAGCCATGAAGAAACTTTGCACGGAGCGCTTCGAGCAGTTCAGCACCGCCGGCAACGCCGACAAGATCAAGCCGATCGCGCTGGCCGAAATGGCCAAGCGCTATCGCTCCGGCAGCCTCGACCCCAAGGTTTCCTGACCCTAGAGCCGTTCTGATTCAAACGGAATCGAGGAACGGCTCTAAGCTTTTATTTTACGCATTTCCGGACGCAAAACCGTTTCACACTTTTGCTGGAAATGCTCTAAAGCCGCAGGCGCGGAACGGCGCTTATCAGCGCCTTTCCGGTTGCCGATCGAGGATTTTCGATGACCTCCTGCGCGGGGCCGATCTCGACGATCCGCCCCGCCTCCATGATGGCGATGCGGTGGGCGACGGCGCGCACCACCGCCAGATCATGCGATACGAAGATGTAGGCGATGCCGTCTTCGCGCTGGAGATCGACCAGCAATTGAAGGACCTGGCCTCGCACCGACATGTCGAGCGCCGAAACCGCCTCGTCCAGCACGATCAGATCCGGTTTGGTGGCAAGCGCCCGGGCGACGGCGACACGCTGGCGCTGGCCGCCGGAAATTTCGTGGATTGCACGGCCGGCAAGGCTGGCATCCAGCCCCACACGCTCAAGCAGGCCGGCAATGGCTGTCTTTCGGCCATGACGATCCATCCTGCCATGGATGCGTAGCGGATCGTCCAACGCGCCGGCGACCGTGGCGCGCGGGTTGAAGGCTGCCAGGGGCTCCTGAAACACCATCTGGATGCGCGCACGCATTGCACGCAGCCTCGCGCCCTTCAACGCAAGCAGATCGACGCCGGCAAACCGGACGCTTCCACCATCCGGCTCGATCAGCCGCAACAGGATACGGGCCAATGTGGATTTTCCGCTGCCGGAAGGTCCGACCAGGCCAAGCGTTTCGCCCGCTGCGATATCGAAGGAAGCGTGGTCGAGCGCCACGACGCGCCCTCCCCCCTTGGCAAAGGTCTTCGACAGATCCGCAGCGACCAGAAGCGGCGTCATGCCCATCATGCCGGATACCCTGAAACAAGCGGCGGCGTGTCAAGGTCTATATGACTTGCCAGGAGCCTTGCCGTGTAGCCTGCCTGCGGGCGGGCCAACACGCGGGAGGCATTGCCAGCCTCCACGATACGGCCATCGTGGAACACGGCGATGCGGTCGGCAAAGCCTGATGCCAGCGCGATGTCGTGGGTGATGAACAGCAGAGTCATACCTGCCTCGCGGATCAGCCCATCGAGCAGCCCGATTATCTGGGCCTGAACCACCGTATCGAGCGCGCTGGTCGGCTCATCGGCAATCAGCAGTCGTGGCCGTGCGGCAATTGCGGCCGCTATCGCGAGACGCTGACGCTGACCGCCGGAAAACTGATGCGGATAAGCATGAAGGGCCCGGTGAGGCTCCGGCATGCGCACGCGCTCCAGCAGATGCAGCGTATACTCATAGGCCTCACCCCAACCCAATTCGAGATGATGCCGCGCCACCTCGGCGATCTGCTCGCCAATGGTCAGGACCGGATTGAAACTCGGCCCCGCATCTTGGAACAGAAAGCCGATGTCACGGCCCGGCTGAGGTGCGTGACCTAGCCTCGGCCATTTGATCTTTCCGGTGCAGGCGGCCTCATCCGGCAGAAGTCCCGCCACTGCCAGGGCCAGGGTGCTTTTGCCCGAACCGCTTTCGCCGATGATGGCAAGGCGTTCGCCCAACAGTATGTCCAGGTCAATCCCGGCGAGGGCCATGGCGTCGTCATAGCGAACGCCAAGGTCACGGATGCTGGCAAGAATCTCCGTCATGCCCGTATCCTTCGGCGTGCCAGGGCCTCGCCGAGCCCTTCCGAAAAAAGATAGATGCCGAGCACCGTCAGCACGAGGCCGATGCCCGGAATGATGGAAAGGAAGGGCGCGGTGCGCAGCACGTTGCGCCCCTCCGCAATCATCGAGCCCCAGGTGACGAGATTGGGGTCGCCCAAGCCGAGGAAGGACAGGGCCGCTTCCGTCAGCACCGCGCCCGCGACGATGACGGAACCGAGCGCCAACACGGGCGGCAGCGCATTGGGCAGGACCTCGCGGATGGCGATTTCCAGCGGATGCATGCCGATGACGCGCGCGGCCGCCACATAGTCGCGCTCCCGGATCGAAAGCACCTCGGCGCGGGCAAGGCGCGCAGGGCCGGTCCATGCACCAAGTGCAATCGCGAGAATGACCACAAGAAGCGACGCCCCGACGACGCTGACGAAAGCCAGAGCAAGCAGGAAGCCGGGCACGATCTGGAAAGCGTCGACGATGCGCATCAGTGCCTCGTCGACGATCCCGCCGGCAAAGCCCGCGATGGTTCCGACAAGCGCCCCGACGACCATTGCCACCAGGGTTGCCGCAATACCGACGGCCAGCGACGCACGCGCGCCATGCATCAACCCCGCCAGCACGTCGCGCCCAAGCCGGTCTGTGCCGAGCGGAAAGGCCCTGTCCTGAAACGGCGGCAACAATGCCGGCCCGGCGATGGACAGCGGGTCGCGCGGAAAAAAGACCGACGCCAGCAGCGCCACCGATATGAGCAGGCCAAGCAGGACAAGCCCGGCGACGCCTTCCGGCGAACGGAGAAACCGGATCAGCAGGGTCATGCAGATGTCTCCGCCGCACCCACCCTCGGGTCCAGCAAAGCATAGGCAGCATCGACGACAAGATTGGCGATCATCACCATCACCGCGCTGACGATGATGATTGCCACCAGCAGCGGCGCATCGCGAAGGGCCACGGCCTCCTGCGCCAGCCTGCCGAAACCTGGAATTGCAAATACGCTCTCGATGACGACGCTACCGCCGAGCATGGAGGCTGCCTGCAGCCCAAGCATGGTAACGACCGGCAGCAGTGCGGTGCGCGCGACATGTCGCAGCACGATGCGCCGGCGGACAAGCCCCCTGGCACGGGCGGCAAGCGCATAGTCTTGCCGCCAAGCCTCCGCCATGCCGGCGCGCATCATCCGCAGAAACAGCGCCAGATAGATGAAGCCCAATGCACAGACCGGCAGCACCAGATGCCATGCAATGTCGAGGGCACGGGCAAGTCCTTGCTTGCCAGACGCAATGGTCTCGATGCCGGCGGTAGGGAACCAGCGCAACTGAACAGCGAAGACGATGCTCAATACCAGGCCCAGCCAGAAGCTTGGAATGGCGTAGAGCGAAAGCGAACCGACCGACAGGATGCGGTCGCAGGCGCTGCGAGGCCTTGCCCCGGCAAGGATACCCAGAAGTGTTCCGAGGCTGAATGCCAGGGCGGTTGCGCTGCCCATAAGCCAGAGCGTGTTCGGCAAGCGTTCGAAGATGACTGCGCTTATCGGCCGGTTGAAAGCCACCGACCAGCCCAGGTCGAGTTGCGCCAGCGCCGTCAGATAAAGCCACAACCGCGCAAACAAGGACCTGTCCAGCCCATAGCTTTCGCGCAGCGACTGAACCAAAGCAGGATCGCCGCCGCCGATCGACAGGACATAGGCATCGACAGCATCTCCCGGCGCGGCTTCAAGCAGAAAGAAGGCACCGACGATGACGATCAGCAGCACGACAATGCTGCCGACAGCCCGTCGACGCAGCAGAAGGAAGGCGCGTTTCATCCAGCCCGGAGCCTCGGAATCAGAACCTAAATGGCAATCCCGAGCCTATCATGATTCCAGCGCGGTATCGGCCCAGTTGGAAACCGCCCAGCGCGGATTGTTGGAGACATTGCTGACCTTCGCGCTGGCCACGGTGATGAAGCCCCACTCCGCGACATTGATGAGCGGCAGGTCTTCCGCGACCATTCTCTGGAACTGGCGAAACAGTTCGGTACGGGCAGCAACATTCACCGTTTCGTTGGCCTTGTCGATCAGCGCGTCGAGCTGCGTATTGGCATAGCCGCCCTGGTTGGAAAAGGGCACGCCAGCGGGAGTACCGCTCCTTACCAGAATGGTGGTGGAGATAGCCGGATCCCCACGGAAAACGGTCGGTGCAACGGCGAGATCGAAATCGTGATCGGTATAGACCGCCTTCTGGTGGGCGGCGGAATCATTGTTGACGATCCGGGCGTCGATGCCAATTACGGCAAGTGCCTGACGCAGATAGTCGCCGAACTGCCTTGTTTCGCCGAAATAGGGCGCCGGAAGCAGCTTCAGCGAAAAGCGCTTGCCATCCGCACCCTTGGTGTACCCGGCCTCATCCAGCAGGGCGTTGGCCCTGGCAGGATCGAAGGGATAGGCCGGCACGTCCGATGTATAGAATTCAGGAGCGTTCTGCGGAATGATCCCGGTCGAGGACTGAGCATAGCCAAGGAATATCGTCTTGACGACGAAATCCTTGTCGATGGCATGGGCGATGGCCTGCCGCACCTTGAGGTCGGCCAGTTCCTTGCGGCGGTGATTGATTTCGACGGCAAGCTGATAAGTGAGCGCCTCGTAGCCCTTGGAGTAGACCTTCAACCCCTCCACCTTCGAGATGCGCTCCAGATCCGCCAGCGGCACCTGGCTGAAGGCGGCAAGCTGGATTTCCCCTGCCTCCAGCGCGCCAGCGGCAGCCGCCCGGTCCGGCAGCACGCGGTAGACGATCTCATCGAGATAAGGCTTGTCCTCGCCCCAATAGGCGTCATTGCGTTCTAGCCGGTAATATTCGCCCGGCTTGTGTTCCGCTAATTTGAACGGGCCGGTGCCGATCAACTGGTTATTGGCGGGACTTGCGGCAATGTCATCCATCCCTTCGAAGACATGCCTGGCGACGACGCTCGTTACCACCGGAAGTGAATTGCGGATAAGCTGGAAGGGGGTCGGCCTCGAAAACCTGAACACCGCCGTGTGATCGTCCGGCGTATCGACGGCTTGCAGATTGGCAAATACCAGCCGCCCGAGATTCTGCTGCTTCTTCCAGACCTCCAAGGCCGAGAAAGCGACATCGGCAGAAGTAAAGGGCGTCCCGTCATGCCAGACAACGCCTTCGCGCAACCTGAAGGTTACCGACAATCCATCACTCGAGCCTTCCCAGTTGGTCGCAAGGCGCGGTTCCAACCCGTCCTTGCCCTCGAACGATGCTTCGGCGAGCGGTTCGATCACCTTGCTTGAGATGAAGAAGACGCCGTTGGACGCGACAATCGCCGGATTGAGGTTCCTCGGCTCCGAATCCGCTGCAACGATCAGGCGCCCGCCCTTCGCCACCGCCTGGGCAAAACCGTACCGCGGCAGGGCCGCCGAGGCCATGACGAGCGCCGAACTATGAAGAAGCGCGCGGCGGGACAAGCTGATCTGAACCATCTTCAACTCCGAAACAGCCGGCAACCCGTCGGCGAGCAATTGAGCCCTGCATTTCAGCAGCGCGGCATAATCGGCGCCAGCAAAGAAATCCCGCAGAGGCGGCGCGAAAGGAAATTCCCGCGCTGTTGGCATTGTGTCCCGGCTACTACGAAAAACAATGGCCCATAATATGCAATCGGCTGGCCCTGCTTGCCGAGGGAGTAGTGACGGGGCCAAAAGGCGAGGCTCTGGTCCTTCGCTGCGCCTTCTGTTGCAGAATCGTCGCGCTCGGCGATTCTCCGCCGCCTTACGGCCGATCACCCCTTCGCTGTAATTGACAACGTTCTGTTAACGCCTTTAATCTTTCGTTAACAAATTGCGGCAAACGGGGCCTGGGGCAATGAACTCCTCATCGGTGACGGAGCGCGCGACAGGGCGTGCTATATTTCTTGCCGGGCTGCTGACCGCGGCCTTCACGGCCACGACGCTTGTCGCGGCTCCGATGACGACCGGCGGCCTGACTTCGCAGCCGATCGGCCATTATGAATTCTGCCGGGCCAATCCCGCTGAATGCTCGTTGCGCTTGCGGCCTACAAATCCGGAACGCATGACCGATGCGCTCTGGCAGACGCTTCGCACCGTCAATGCGAAGGTCAATGCCGCCATTCGGCCGATGAATGATTTCGACATCTTCGGCAAGGACGAAGTGTGGGCCTACCCTGTCGACGGCGTCGGCGATTGCGAGGACTACGTGCTGGAAAAGCGCCGGGTGCTGGCAAAAAGCGGGATTTCGCTCGGCAATCTTCTCATCACCGTTGTGCGCAAGCCGGATGGCGAGGGCCATGCCATCCTCACGGTCCGCACTGATAAGGGCGACTTCGTCCTCGACAATTTGACCAATGCCGTGCGCCAGTGGAACGAGACCGGCTATCATTTCCTCAAGCGTCAGGCCTCCACCCACACCGGGCATTGGGTCAGCATCAGGGAAGGCCAGGCGCCGCTGGTCGCATCGGTCCAGTCGGGTTCGACAAAACCTCAAGCAAAGTAGCTGACGCCGAAAACTTTGTGATGCAGTCTATTTTTTGCGAGACGCACCTCATTCCTTCCCGTCCCGCCTGAAGTAAACGGCGAGAACTAATCCATTCTGTGCTTGCGCTTGGACAAAGTTGCGCAGGCCGTCTTCTCCTACACTTCATCTTTACCTTCTCAGGACGCAAGGATGGAGTTTCTTATGACCGACAAAAGCAGGGCTGGTCCGGGCGCTGAACCGAGCGCCAAGGCCTGTGCCGCCCTCTGTAGGCCGGACACTGCCTGGCGCATACGGATCGGATCGCTGGTGACGATTATGGCGATGTTGTCGGTCCTGTTTCTCCTGTCGCCGGCATTTACCCAAAGCCATCAGCACAGTGGGAAAGCGACCGACACCGCGCAGGCTCAATCCACCCCGGCGCCTGAGGCCGATCCGCAGCCGGCACGCGACGCGGATGCGTCTCCGACGGTCAGCTATCACGCTCCGACTGTCTTTACTCTCAGGACCGGAATCGCCACGGGACGCATGGTCTATATCGGCGTCGGTGGCGACATTGACGGCCAGATCAATCCGACCCTCATGGTGCATGAAGGCGAGCTGGTGCAGATCAACCTGATCAATGGCGAAGGCGCTGAGCACGACGTGGTTATCGACCAATATGCCGCCCGCTCCTCGATCGTGGTGGGCAAGAACGCCTCCTCCACTTTTTCCTTCACGGCAACCAAGGTGGGCGAGTTTTCCTATTTCTGCTCCATTGCCGGACATCGCCAGGCCGGCATGGAAGGGCTGATCCAGGTGATGCCCGGGCAGCGCGCTGCAATGGACACGGATGCGGCCGACATCGTGCGCGATCCTGCCGATCTGCCGGGGCCGATAGGCCAGCGGCCGCCGCAGGTCGTACGGGTCGATCTCGAGACCGTGGAACTGACTGGCCGGCTCGACGACGGCACCACCTATGTCTACTGGACCTTCGACCGCAAGGTCCCCGGTCCCTTCGTCAGGGTGCGGGTCGGTGACACGGTTGAGGTGCACCTGAAAAATGCTGCCGACAGCGTCATGATGCATTCGGTCGATTTCCACGCCGCGACAGGCCCCGGCGGCGGGGCGGACTTCACGCAGATCGCGCCCGGTGAAGAGGCTGTGGTGACCTTCCAGGCTTTGAAACCAGGCATCTATGTCTATCACTGCGCGACACCGAGCGTGGCCCACCACATCACCAGCGGCATGTACGGCCTGATCCTGGTCGAGCCGGAAGGCGGACTGCCACAGGTGGACCGGGAGTTCTACGTCATGCAAGGCGAGCTCTACACCGTCGAACCCTTCGGTACGCAAGGCGAGATGGAGATGGACTATGACAAGCTGATCTCCGAGCGGCCGGAATATTTCCTCTTCAACGGTTCGGTCGGCGCGCTCACCAAGTCGCATCCGCTCTATGCCAATGCCGGCGAAACGGTGCGCATATTCTTCGGTGTCGGCGGACCGAACTATACGTCCTCCTTCCATGTCATCGGCGAGATTTTCGACCATGTCTACACGCTGGGCAGCGTGACCTCTCCGCCGGTGGCCGGTGTGCAGACGGTGACGGTGCCACCGGGCGGTGCCACCATCGTCGACTTCAAGATCGATCGCGGCGGACACTATGTCCTGGTCGATCACGCCTTGTCGCGAGCCGAGCGCGGACTTGCAGGTTATTTGATCGTCGACGGCCCGGAAAACGACGACATCATGCATGCAGGTCCGGCCAAGAAAGCTGCTGAATAGGCTTCGCTACGGGTTACAAATCGGTGAAAGGGCGTGAAGATCGCTTCGCGCCCTTTCTGTTCGGGCCACCAGACTTGGCATCAAGGCAGTTCAAAGCTGCGATCCACTCGCGCGACTGCCTCAAAGCTTTGAATGCCCAAATAAAATTACCACGCTGGCGACCCCGCGCCCTTGTTTTGTCAAAATTGCATAATAGATATGCAATATGTGCATGGAAACATTCATCAGGATTACGAGGCTTGCCGAAAAAGCATATGGCTTTTCCCGGAGCATCCTGAATCCGAATCCAGAATACCGCACATAATCTTCTGCTCCGGGACATCTCTTAAATAAAGCGGTTCATTTCGACATGGCGCCTGGTTCGCCATATGAATGGAGCGTCTCAATGAGAGAGCCTTTTCCTCAAAAGCAATGCAATTCCTGCAAGCGCCGCCTGCCCCGCGCCGCACAGCGTTGCCCGTGGTGCCAGATTCCGCATTCGCCGCAGCCTTCCCAGCCCGGGACCGTATGGCTTCGGCATGGGCCGGCATACCCATTCCCGCTCGACGGGGGGCTCGGATGACAGATATTCCCTTTGCAGCAGAGGATGTTCTGCAAGTACGGAACCCCGGCTTTGGGGTTCAGGAGGTCGGTGCCCTGCCGTGGCGGATCGGCCGCGACAAGAGGCTGGAAATCCTCCTCGTCGCATCGCGCCAACGCAGTCGCTGGACCTTGCCGCAGGGCCTGCCGGCAATGGGTCGAACGGCCGTTCGAAGCGCAGCTTTGCGGGCTTTCGAGCAGGTTGGCATCATCGGCCAGACGCACCCCGTGGCGGTCGGCGATTACAGCTATGTCAGGCCAGGTAGCGACGGTCGGATGCGGCAATGCCGTGTCACGGTGTTCAGCCTTCACGTAAAGGGTACACTGATCAGCTGGCAGGAGCGCAAGCGTTTGAAGCGACGATGGTTCGGCCTCCATGCGGCCGCGCAGATGGTGGCCGAGCGGGAATTGGCGAGTATCTTGGAGAAATTCGTCCCGCATGCCTGGAGCAGCAGGCCGGATTTGAACACAGGGTTTGCCACAGTGGCATCTGCCAAGAAGGATGCAAATGCCACTGACCGGAGCGGCGAAGCGGGCTTGTAGACGTAACCGGCTGTGCGTGGCGATACTGCGGCACGCTGGTTCAGGCGGCCTGCGCAAGCCTGTCGCCGGCCATCCGGTAAGAAATGGCCTCGGCAAGGTGGATGCGTCCCACCGTTTCCTGGCCTTCAAGATCGGCCAAGGTCCGCGCCACCTTCAGGACGCGGTGATAGGCACGTGCCGAAAAGCCCAACTTGTCGCTGGCATCCCGCAACAATGCCAAGCCCATATCATCGACAATCGTGATCTCCTCGATCAACGCCGTCGGGCAATGCGCATTGGTGGCAGCACCGGTTCCGAGGCGCTCGAAACGTTCGCGCTGGACAGTTCTTGCCGCCAAGACCCGTGCCGCCACCGTGGCACTGGTCTCCGACGTCCCCGGCCGGATCAGATCGCTTGCCGACACTGCCGGCACCTCGATGCGCAAGTCGATACGGTCCATCAGCGGACCGGATATGCGTGCCTGATAATCCGATTGACAGCGCGGACCGCGGGCGCAGCGGAAGCCCGGTTCGCCGGCCATACCGCAGCGGCACGGGTTCATGGCGGCGATAAGCTGGATGCGGGCAGGATAACTCACCCGGTGATTGGCTCGCGCAATGACACATTCGCAGGTCTCGATCGGCTGGCGCAGCGAATCCAGTACCTGCGGCGAAAATTCAGGAAACTCGTCCAGGAACAACACGCCGTTATGCGCGAGCGAAACTTCGCCCGGCCGCGCCCTTAAGCCGCCACCAACCATAGCCGCCATGGAGGCGGAGTGATGCGGGGCTCGAAAAGGTCGCCGGTCGGTGAGCCGCCCACCTGCAAGCTCGCCCGCAATAGAAGCGATCATAGAGACTTCGAGAAGCTCCTTCGGCGCCAAAGGCGGCAGGATCGACGGCAAGCGCTGCGCCAACATCGACTTTCCCGAGCCCGGCGGCCCGACCATCAGCAGATTGTGCCCGCCGGCCGCCGCCACCTCCAGTGCGCGCCTGGCAGTCTCCTGCCCCTTAATGTCGGCAAGGTCGGGCAAATCCATCGCAGGCGCATGGATGCTCGCCTCTGGCCGCGCCAGGACCTGAGTGCCTCGAAAATGATTGGCGATCGCAATAAGGCTGCGCGGTGCCAGAATGTCGATATCGGCACCGGCCCAGGCTGCTTCGGAACCGGAAGCTGCCGGGCAGATCAGGCCCTTTCCTTCCCCATTCGCACCGATTGCCGCCGGCAATGCGCCCGAGACGGCGGTGATCGTCCCATCGAGGGACAACTCACCCAGCACGACATAGGCGGAGAGCGCGTCCGCCGGTATCGCCCCAAGCGCCGCCATCAGGCCAAGCGCAATCGGCAGATCGTAGTGGCTGCCTTCCTTGGGCAGGTCGGCTGGTGCCAGATTGACCGTCACCTTCTTGGCCGGCATCGACAGGCCCGAGGCATGAAGTGCCGCCTGCACGCGCTCCCGGCTTTCCGCAACCGCCTTGTCGGGCAACCCGACAATGTGCATCCCCACCTTGCCAGGCGCGACCATCACCTGGACGTCGACGGGCACTGCCTCGATGCCCTGAAACGCAACCGTGCGTACCCGCGAAACCATGCAAGCCCCCAATGCGTCGCCGGTCACTGCCCCAATTCACCGGCTCAATTTCGACGCCACAGGAGACAATCACAGATCGCAGAGCAAATCAAGAACAAGAAGGGAACAAAATAAACGCAGAGATTGCAATCCGGTTGCGGACGGTTGTGGCCCGGAACATTTCAAGGCAAGTGTGCGTCAGCGCGCCCGCCGCTTGTCCTCCACCACGTCCCAGAACAGGGAAGCGATATCCGCGCCACCGAAATTCTTGACCTCGCGAACGCCGGTCGGCGAAGTCACGTTGATCTCGGTCATATAGTCGCCAATGACATCAATCCCGACCAGAATGAAGCCGCGCTCCTTCAGCGACGGGCCGATGCGTGCGCAGATTTCACGCTCGCGCTCGGTCAGTTCGGTTTTTTCCGCACGACCGCCGACATGCATGTTGGAGCGCGAGTCGTGCTCGGCCGGCACGCGGTTGATGGCTCCGACAGCTTCACCATCAATGAGGATGATGCGTTTGTCGCCCTTGCGCACATCCTTTAGATAGCGTTGGACGATAAAGGGCTCGCGGAACATCTGCGCGAACATCTCGAGCAGCGAGGCAAGGTTGCGATCCGCCTCATGCAGATGGAAAATGCCGGCTCCGCCATTGCCGTAGAGCGGCTTGACGATGATGTCGCCATACTCCTTGCGGAACGCATCGACCTCGCGCGGGTCCTTGGTGATCAGCGTTTCCGGCATCAGGTCGGGAAACTCGGTGACGAAAATCTTCTCCGGGCTGTTGCGTACCCAGGCCGGGTCATTCACCACCAGCGTCTTCGGATGGATGCGCTCCAGAATATGCGTGGTGGTGATGTAGTTCATGTCGAAGGGCGGGTCCTGGCGCAACAGCACCACATCCATCTCAGACAGGTCCGTGCGGACCGGCGCACCGAGGCTGAAGTGATTGCCCTTCTCGTCGCGCACCTGCAATTCCTCAATGCGTGCGAATACTTTCCCGCCGACCATCGAGAGGCGGTCAGGCGTATAGTGGAACAGTTTGTGCCCGCGCCGCTGCGCCTCCAGTGCCAGGGCGAAGCTGGTATCGCCGGCGATAGACACCGTGGAGATGTGATCCATCTGGATAGCAATCTTGAGCGGCATGGCTGTCTCCGTCAGGGTATGGCAACAGCGCATGTACAGCTTGGAAAGCGTCCTGCCAATCCGCCTCGTATTTTCCGCATTTCCACGGTGGTTTAAGCTGGCTTCAGAATGCATTGGGCCAGCGGGGCCTACCAAGCTTGTGTGATACCTTTCCTAAACAGTTTGATGCCACTGTCGGCCAGCACATAAGAAGACCGCAGGAAAAAACATGCAGCCGCCGCTCGGCATTGTCCACGCCGCCAAGGAAAATACTGATCTTGCCTTTACCGATTCCTTGACCGGGCTTGGCAATCGTCGGCGTTTCTATGACAAGGTCGATCGTCTGATCAACGGACGGGCCGACGATCCCGCACCCTTTGCCATCGGCATTCTTGATCTCGACGGCTTCAAGCCGATCAATGATCTCTTCGGCCACAAGGCTGGCGATGACATCCTCATACAGGTGGGTATGCGGCTGCGTGCGGCGATGGACGGTCATTCGACGGTCACACGCATCGGCGCAGATGAATTCGCCTTTCTCTACCCGATGGTGTTTTCCGAGGAAGCCGCCACCGAAAAGGCAAAGATGCTGATCGAAATCCTGTCGGCGCCCTATGATGTAGGGGAGAGAACCGCCAGGCTGTCGGCCTCAGTCGGCTGTTCGCTGTTTTACTTCGACGAAGAGACCACCGACATATTGGTCAACAAGGCCGAAACGGCACTTTATCACGCCAAGCGTTCCGGCCGTGGACGCGTCGTTGTCTATACGCATGAAATGGAGGAGGCCGCCAAACGCGTCACGCGCATCGAGCAGGCGTTGCGCCGAGCGGTTTCAGCCGGAGAAGTCGAGCCCCATTTCCAGCCGATCGTGGATCTGAAAACGAGGAAAGTCGTCGGCTTCGAAACATTGGCGCGCTGGACCGACCGCGACCTGGGGGCCGTTCCACCGATGGTGTTCATTCCCATCGCCGAAGAGCGTGGCATCATCGGTCCATTGTCGCAACTGGTGCTGCGCAAGGCGACCGAGGCGGCAAAGAGCTGGCCCAGCGACCTGTTCCTGTCCTTCAACCTGTCGCCCTCCCAACTCGTTGACCAGAATACCGGGCTTCATATCCTGGCCATCCTGGATCGTGCAGGCTTCGATCCACGGCGACTTGAAGTCGAGATCACCGAAACAGGCCTGATGAGCGATCCGGCCTCGGCCGAAAAGATCGTCGACGATCTCAGAAGATGCGGTATTCGCGTTTCGCTTGACGATTTCGGCACCGGGCAATCCTCGTTGGGTCGCCTGCGCGAGTTTCGTTTCGACAAACTCAAGATCGACCGCGCCTTCGTTTCCTCGATTCTCGATGATCGGCCGTCCGAACATATCATCCGGGCAATCCTGGCAATGTGCGAGGGACTGGGCATGGACGTGGTTGCCGAAGGCATCGAGCAGGAGGCGCAGGCCGATCGGTTGGTTACCTTCGGCTGCGGCGGTGGCCAGGGTTTCCTGTTCGGCAGGCCAGCCAATGCCGGCGCTACACTCGGCTATCTGCGCGAGGCCTCGCGCGGCGCCTTGCGCGTCGCCACCGCATAATCCAACAAAAATTTCCGCGCGAGCATATTGTCGACGTCATTGCCGGCAAATGGGGTCGGCTGCGAAAGGCGGAAACTGGCTTTCGCGTTCATTGAAGCAGACGCAGGCGAAGGCCATTGATCCAGAAAATCCTGAAAAGTGCCGCAGCCGGCGCTCTATTGCTCCTGGCTGCTTGCCAGACATCAACCTCACCCGGCCAAGGTGCCGGCGCCTCGGCGGCTGCCGTCGGCCATCTTGCCGAAATCCGGACCACCCACGGCCTCCCCCGGCTCGTGTCCGATCCGCAACTGGAACAGGCTGCGTTGCGGCAGGCAGGCTATATGGCGCGTACGGCGCAGATGAAGCACACGACAGGGTGGGGCAGGAATTTTGCCGCGCGCATGCGCGACGACGGTGTTGAAGGTGCTGCTGCCGAGAACATCGCGCATGGGCGCATGGGTATGGACGAGCTATTCTCCATGTGGATGGCCTCGCAAGGCCACCGCCGCAATATGCTCGATCCGCGATTCAGCCGGTTTGGCCTCGCCTATATGCGCGACGGCAACGGTAGCCAGCAGAGGTACTGGGCGCTGGTGCTCGCCCGCTGAACCGGTCAGGGCGCCTGCCCCCGCCTAGCCAAGGTTTATCTTGCAGCCCAAAGGCGCTATGTCCCCTTGGAAGGAGAACCGGATGACGCCCAAAGCAGTCTATTGGGACATGGACGGCACGCTGATCGACAGCGAGCCTTTGCATGAGCAGGCCATGGCTGCCGTTTTGACCAGCCTCGGCATCACGCCGCCCGCAGACCTGCATGACAGCATCATCGGCATTTCAGCCATGCCGATCTACGAAATGCTGCGCGATACGCTGGGGTTGCGCTTGTCATTCGACGACTGGATCGTCCGCAAATATGTCTACTACATGGAGCATGTCAGCCGCCTGACACCGCGTGCCGGGGCCGTCGAGACCTTTCGTGACCTGCGCGCGCAAGGCGTGCCGCAGGCTGTCGTGTCCAATTCCGATCGGCTGATCGTCGAAGCGAATATGCGGGTGATCGGCATCGACAAGCCCGGCATGAAGTCGGTTACCCGCAATGATGTGCGCCTGGGCAAGCCTGATCCGGAACCATATCTTCGCGCGGCCTGGTTGACCGGTATCGACCCCGCCAAAAGCTTCGTGGTCGAAGACACGATAACCGGTTCGCTTGCTGGTCTCGCCGCCGGGATGCGCACGCTTTTCTGGCCGCAACAGCCGATGGAACCACCAGCCGGCGCCATATTGGTCACCAGCGCCGAGGATCTGAAGCGGCATCTCGGCGTAAACTGACCCAACATCGGCTGCGGCTTAAGATCGGGACAAACCGCCGCGCCGAAGGAACCATTTTGACCCGCGAGTTGTTTTGCCACTTACGCTCCATAAAAGCGGGGCGTGAACCGACATGATAAGGAGAAGTTGAATGAGGGTTATGGTGACGCGCGACGCCTTCTGGTTTCACGCGCTCGCGGTGTTGGCTTTCGTGGTCGCTTCGGCGCCTGACATGACGCTGATGGCGCAGGGCCTGGAGAGCCAGAAGGCCATCGACACCATCATCGGATCGGAGGTGCATGAGGAGGAGGCAAGCGCAAAAGCGGACCCGGACAAGATCATCACCGCCATTGAAAACACCGCTGCCAATACCAGCGAGGTGCGCAAGATTTCCAGCCTCGACAAGGTCGATATCGTCTTCCTGCCGGATGCTGCCGAAAATGGTCTGCCACCGGAAGTGGATGCAAAGGTCAAGGAGCATGAGAAGGCGATAATCGATCTGCGCAAGGAACTGGAAGGCAATGCGATGCTTTTCCATGCCATCAATTCACGTGCCGTGCTGATGCGCGATGTGCTGGCGGTCGAATTCGACAGCTCGAAAAGCGTGATCATTTATGCCACGGCCAAGCCAACCCGTTGATCTAACGTCCCCGCCTTCAAAGGCCGAGCGCCCGACCTTACCTGTATATCGCTTGTTGCCTGATTGATTTTCGGTTCCTATACAGGAAAACACCTCAGTCGCCTGCGTGGGCGCTTGCACTTTCCTTGCGGTCGATCTGTTCCGGGCGCTAGGGGTTGAATTGACGTTTGTGGTCAAGGGAGAGGCGCATTGGCAGATCAGCTTGCTCAGGAAATTATCGACCGGATCAAAGGCCACGCAGAGCCTGAAGGCGGCGAAATCACCCTGGCGACTGAACTCACCTCGCTCGGCATCCATTCGCTCGAGCTGACAGAGATCATCTTCGATCTCGAGGAATCCTATGGCATCGAGATCGAGATGAACACCGTCGAGGCCTGGAGCAACCTGAAGAATGTCGGTGACATGGTGGAAGCCGTGCGCGCCCTGATTGCCAAGAAAGCCTAATGCCGGGCCCGCGCATCGTCATTACCGGCATTGGCGGCCTATGTGCACTCGGAACGGATGTGCCCGCAATCTGGGATTCGATGCGACAAGGCCGATCCGGCATCGGTGAAATCACCACAACACCCCTCTATGAACTCAAGGTCCGCTTCGGCGCGGAAATAAAAGCGCTTCCCGACCATGGCTTAGAACACAAACGGCTGGTCGCAATGGATCGCTTCAGCCTGCTCGCGGTGATCGCGGCGGGCGAAGCGCTGCGGCAATCGGGTCTCAAAGTCGATGACCGCAACACCACCCGGATCGGTGCAGTGGTCGGGACCGGGATTTACGGTGCGATCACCAATGACGAGAGCTATCGCGAGGTTCTGCTCGAGGGTCGGCCACGTGTCGGCATCTTCACGGTGCCGAAGATCATGCCGGGCGCGCCTGCCGGCCAGGTCAGCATGATCTATGGGCTGCGTGGGCCGGTGTTCGGCGTAACCTCTGCCTGTGCGTCTTCAAATCATGCTTTCGCATCGGCTGTCGATCAGCTCCGTCTCGGCCGGGCCGATGTGATGGTTGCCGGCGGCACCGACGCACCGCTAGTCTATGGCGTTCTCAAGGGCTGGGAGGCATTGCGGGCACTGGCGCGCGAGACATGCCGCCCCTTCTCGGCGGATCGGGACGGGCTGGTGATCGGCGAGGGCGCCGGCATGGCCGTTCTGGAAACCTACGAGCATGCCAAGGCGCGCGGCGCCTCCATCCTTGCCGAGATTGCTGGAGCCGGCCTGTCTGGCGATGCAACGGATATTGTAGCCCCCACCGTGGAAGGACCCGCATCCGCCATGCAGGCCTGCCTGGCGGATGCGGGGCTGCAGCCGGAGGACATCGACTATATCAACGCCCACGGCACGGGCACTAAAGCCAATGACGAAATCGAAACGGCTGCAATCAGGCGCGTATTCGGGACCCACGCCGACCGGCTGTCCGTATCGTCGACCAAATCCATGCATGCCCATTGCATGGGCGCATCCGGCGGGCTGGAGATGCTCGCCTGCATCCTGGCCATCCGCGAAGGCATCATCCCTCCCACCGCCAATTATCGCGAAAAGGATGGAGCCTGCGATCTCGACGTCACGCCGAATGTCGCAAGGCAGCGGGAAGTGAGGGCCGCAATCAGCAACGGATTCGCCTTTGGCGGAACCAACGCCGTCATTGCATTCAAATCCGCATAGCCCGCTTTTCCGGCACCATTCGCACAGGTTGCGCATGGCTCCAGTGGTGATACGGTCTGCAGATCGAATCTGCGCTGTCTTCTCCTGGCATTGCGCCAACATCCACCATCGAGGCTGTCCATGACCGATCTCTCCGGCTTTCCCATTGCCGCGCGCTGGCCGGCGCAGCATCCCGATCGAATCCAGCTCTACTCCTATCCGACGCCGAACGGCGTCAAGGTGTCGATTGCGCTTGAAGAGCTGGGCCTTGCCTATGAAGCGCATGCGGTCAATATCGGCAAGGATGAAAGCTGGACGCCCGAGTTCCTGTCGCTCAATCCGAACGGGAAGATACCAGCGATCATTGATCCCAAGGGTCCCGGCGGCAAACCGCTCGGGCTTTTCGAATCAGGCGCAATCCTGCTTTATCTGGCTGAAAAGACCGGGCGACTCATCCCTACCGACGAGGCACTGCGCTACGAGACCATCCAATGGGTGTTTTTCCAGATGGCCGGGATCGGGCCGATATTCGGGCAGCTCGGCTTCTTCCATAAATTCGCTGGCCGGGCGATCGAGGACAAGCGCCCGCTGGAACGCTATCGCGACGAATCCCGGCGGCTGATCGGCGTTCTGGACGGCCGGCTTTCCGGGCGCAAATGGGTCATGGGCAATGACTATACCATTGCCGATATTTCGATGCTCGGCTGGGTCCGCAACCTGATCGGTTTCTATGAAGCGCGCGAATTGGTCGGGTTCGACGATTTCGCCAATGTCGCCGCGTGGCTCGAGCGCGGTCTCGCCCGCCCTGCCGTGCAGAAAGGTCTGGAAATCCCGGCGCGAAATTAGAGCATGTCTCCCGAAAGTGGGAACCGGTTTCGGGATAAAGACATGCGCAAAAACAAAGGCCTAAAGCGGGACAAGCGAATCTGAAAGATCGCGACGCGCTTTAGGCAGACGCCGGCTTATAGCCCTCGCCGGTGCCGGCCGATGGCTCGGACAGCACCAGATCGGCCCGCCTCAATCGAGCCAGAATGCGCTCGGCGTTGGGCAGATCGTTGGATGCAACCCAGGCCCGCGCCTCCTCGTCGGGTCTGCCCTGCTCCCGCCAGCGCATCATCAGCCGCCGTTCGAGTTCCGCTCGCGGCACGTCGAGGAAGATGCTGAAATCGAAAAGCGGCGCCAGATCATTCCAGGGCGCCTCATCGAGCAGCAGGTAATTTCCTTCCACCAGCACGAATTTGATGTCCGCGCCGATGATGCGTGCACCGGCACGCGAAAGCTCCATGTCGCGGTCGAATACCGGAATGGCGATATCGGGCTCGGCCGCGCGGATACGGCGAAGCAGGGCTGCGAAACCCGCATAGTCGAATGTTTCCGGCGCGCCTTTGCGCGAACGCAGGCCCCGCTGATGAAGGATGGCATCGTCGAAATGGAAGCCGTCCATCTGCACCACGACGGCAGAACCCTCGGGCAGCAGATCATGCAGCTTCTCTGCAAGGGTGGATTTGCCCGCAGCTGGCGCCCCGGCAATGGCGACGACGAAGCGCGGCATTCGCGCAGCGTGCCTGAAAATCGAGGCGGCAATGGTCGCGATCTCTGACATCACTGTCTCATCCGATATCGACATGTGTATTTTGTGGCCAGCGTGGAAAAAATTCAAATCCTGACGAAGGCCAACCAAGGCGAACTGCTGAACAGAGGCATGGTTTGCTTAACGGGCCGGAAACCGGATTGCGATAAGTTGATCGAAGCTGTAACGCGTGGGCTACGCCTGCATCGCATCGCTCGGATAACCTCTTGCACCTCGCATCATCCCACATCGCAGCGCCCTTTCGCAAAGCCGCGGCCCTCCTCCTGCTTATCGGCATGATTGCCGGCTGCTCCACAACATCCACGCTGGATTCGGTTCAGGCACCGCAAGCGGTGCCAAGCAAATATGCCGCGATCGTCGTCGATGCGAATAGCGGCAAGGTGCTTTTCGAGGAGAATGCCGAAGCAGCGCGCTACCCGGCCTCGCTCACCAAAATGATGACGCTCTACATGCTTTTCGAGGCAATCGAGCAAGGTCGCCTGAGCCCGTCATCGTCGATACCGGTATCGGCCTATGCAGCCTCGCGACCGCCAAGCAGGTTAGGCTTCAAGCCTGGGCAGTCGGTCGATGTCGATACTGCGATCAGCGCGCTGGCGACAAAGTCGGCCAATGACGTCGCTGCAGCGGTCGGCGAGTTTCTCGCCGGCTCCGAGGAACAGTTTGCCCAGATGATGACGGCGAAGGGGCGCCAACTGGGAATGCGGCACACAGTGTTTCGAAACGCTTCCGGCCTGCCGGATGCCGGCCAGCAAACCACCGCGCGCGACATGGCTCTGCTCGGCATAGCGCTGAGAAAGCGCTTTCCGCACTATTACGCCTATTTCTCCAAACAGGCCTTCAGTTTCAACGGCAAGACGATCCGCGGGCACAATCGGCTGCTTGGCCGTGTCGAAGGCGTGGATGGCATCAAGACCGGCTATATCCGTGCGTCCGGCTTCAATATCGTTACCTCGGTCAACAGGGACGGGCGCTGGCTGGTGCTCACCATCATGGGCGGGAACACCGCAGCAACCCGCGATGCACATGTCCGGGAACTCATCGAGCGCTATCTTCCACGCGCGACACGCGCATCGGCAACGGTCGCCGTAGCAGGATAAAGAAAGCGGCACAGCCGCGTCCGGCCGCGATCACAGGCAACACCGCTTTCGGCAAGACAAGACCGTGCCTCCGGCCACGGGCAATTCCGTCTGACAATCACCCAACAAAAAACCCGCCGGATCGCTCCGGCGGGTTTTTTGATCAGCAGCTAAGGATGATCAGTCGTCCTTGTTGCCGCGGTTCTTCAGGGCTGCGCCGAGGATGTCGCCCAGCGAAGCACCGGAGTCGGTCGAGCCGTACTGCGCAACCGCTTCCTTTTCCTCGGCGATTTCCAGCGCCTTGATCGAGACCTGCAGCTTGCGGGTCTTCTTGTCGAAGGCGATGACACGAGCGTCGACCTTCTGACCGACGGTAAAGCGCTCGGGGCGCTGCTCGTCACGATCGCGCGACAGGTCGGAGCGCTTGATGAAGGTCTCGATGTCGTGGTCGACGAGCCGGACTTCCAGGCCGCCATCCTTGACGCCGGTGACCTCGCAGGTCACGACTGCGTTCTTGCGCAGTTCGCCCGAAGCGGCAGCCTCGCCGACAGTGTCGCGTGCAAGCTGCTTGATGCCGAGCGAGATGCGCTCCTTCTCCTGGTCGACGTCGAGCACCTGCGCCTTGACGATGTCGCCGCGATTGTACTCTTCGATGACCTGCTCGCCCGGACGGGTCCAGTCGAGGTCGGAAAGGTGGACCATGCCGTCCACATCCCCTTCCAGGCCGATGAACAGGCCGAACTCGGTCTTGTTCTTGACTTCGCCCTCGACGATAGCGCCGACCGGATGGTTGCGTGCGAACGCTTCCCACGGATTTTCCAGCGTCTGCTTGAGGCCAAGCGAGATGCGGCGCTTGGAGGGATCGACCTCGAGCACGACGACATCGACTTCCTGCGTGGTCGACAGGATTTTGCCGGGATGGACATTCTTCTTCGTCCACGACATTTCGGACACGTGGATCAGGCCCTCGATGCCCGGCTCCAGCTCAACAAACGCACCATAGTCAGTGATGTTGGTGACCGTTCCGGTGATCTTCTTGCCGATCGGGAACTTGGTGCCGATATCGCTCCACGGATCGCTCTCGAGCTGCTTCATGCCGAGCGAGATGCGGTGGGTTTCCTGGTTGATGCGGATGATCTGCACCTTGACCGTCTGGCCGATCGACAGGATCTCGGTCGGATGGTTGACGCGACGCCATGCCATGTCGGTGACATGCAGCAGGCCGTCGATGCCACCGAGGTCGACGAACGCACCGTAATCGGTGATGTTCTTGACGACACCCTCGACCACCTGGCCCTCTTCGAGGTTCTGGACGATCTCCGAACGCTGCTCGGCGCGGCTTTCTTCAAGCACGGTGCGGCGCGAGACAACGATGTTGCCGCGGCGGCGATCCATCTTGAGGATCTCGAAGGGCTGCGGGTTGTGCATCAGGGGCGTGACGTCGCGGATCGGACGGATATCGACCTGCGAACGCGGCAGGAAGGCCACGGCACCGTCGAGATCGACCGTGAAGCCGCCCTTGACCTGGTTGAAAATGACGCCTTCGACGCGCTCACCCTTGTTGAACTTCTCTTCGAGCTTGACCCAGCTCTCCTCGCGGCGGGCCTTGTCGCGCGACAGCATGGCTTCGCCCAGCGCATTCTCGATGCGCTCGACATAAACCTCGACGGTGTCGCCGACCTTGAGCTGGCCGTCCTTGGCCTTGGCGCCGAATTCCTTCAGCGGCACGCGGCCTTCGACCTTGAGGCCGACATCGATGATGGCCATGTCTTTTTCGATGGCCGTAATGGTGCCGCGAACAACCTGGCCTTCACCCGAATTACCGTCGGAAAAAGACTCTTCGAGCAGGCTGGCGAAATCTTCGCGGGTAGGATTGGAAACTGACATTGGTTCTCCTGGGGCCCCGGACATGCTGTCTTGCGGAGCTGGCGCCGTCGGTTAGCGTTGCGTTGACCTGACCGGCATTCCGGGCGGAAGCCCTGGGTGCCGCTTTTCGCGGCTGTTCGGCGCATGAGAATGCTGGCAGGCGGATTACGTATCGGATCAGGGCCTCATGCCTTACAGCAAGGCGGCGAAAAGCACCCGGATCAAATTTTGCCCCTCGTGGCCATGACGTCGTCCACAATTGTCCTAGCCGCGAGAAACGCGGCTTCTATATCCATTTCCGACGTATCGAGCAAGTGCGCGTCGACGGCAGGCTTCAGGGGCGAATCGGCGCGACCCGTGTCACGCTCGTCGCGGCGGCGAATGTCGGCGAGGATCTCGCCCAGATCGGCCTGCCCGCCATTGGCCTCGATCTCGTCATGGCGTCGTTTTGCCCGGACCTCCGCACTGGCGGTGACATAGAGCTTCACATCCGCATTCGGGCAGACGACCGTGCCGATGTCGCGTCCATCCAGCACCGCACCTCCTGGCGTATTGGCGAATGCGCGCTGCTTTTCGACAAGGATTCGGCGCACCTCGGGGATAACCGCGACTTTCGACGCCGCCTCGCCTACTGCATGCGCTGCAAGCGTCGAACGGTCTAGATTGCCGAGATCGACGAGCCGAGCCGCCTCGACCGCATGCGCGGTATCGTCCAAGGGCCAGCCCCTGGCAAGCAGGAGATGCGCTACAGCCCGATAGGTCAGGCCGGTGTCGAGATGCGCCAGATGATAATAGTCGGCCAATCTGCGCGCCAGCGTGCCCTTGCCGGACGCCGCAGGGCCGTCTATTGCGATAACCAGAGGCGTATTGGACATCAGGTCACACAGCCGTCTCGATCTTTGCGCCAAGCCCCGCCATCAGCCCCATGAATTCTGGAAAGCTAGTGGCGATCATGTTGGCGTCATCGACCGTCACAGGCTTTTCAGCGGCAAGCCCCATGACCAGGAAGCTCATGGCGATGCGATGGTCGAGATGCGTCTTGACCGTACCGCCGCCCAGGCCCTTGCCTCCCGGTCGGCCGCGCACGGCCAGCGAGGCTTCGCCCTCGTCGCAATCAACGCCATTGCTCTTCAACCCCTCGGCAACCGCAGCAAGCCGGTCGGATTCCTTCACGCGCAGTTCCTCCAGACCCGGCATGCGCGTCTCGCCTTGGGCAAAGGCGGCGGCGACCGCCAGTACCGGATATTCATCGATCATCGAAGGCGCGCGTTCCGCGGGAACGGTCATGCCCTTCAGTTCGGATGAGCGCACCCTCAGATCAGCCACGTCCTCGCCACCGGCCGAGCGCCGATTGACCAGTTCGATCGAAGCGCCCATTTCCAGCAACGTAGAGATGAGGCCGGTGCGGGTGGGGTTCATCAGCACATTCTCAATGGTGATGTCCGAGCCCGGCACGATCAGTGCGGCGACCAGTGGGAAAGCCGCCGAGGACGGATCGCCCGGCACGGCGATCACCTGGCCGACGAGCTTACCCTGCCCTTCGATGCGGATATGGCGGACACCTTCCTTGTCAGTCTCGACTTCCAGATCGGCGCCAAAACCCTGGAGCATCTTTTCGGTGTGGTCGCGCGTCATCACCGGCTCGATCACCGTGGTGATGCCAGGCGTATTGAGGCCAGCGAGCAGGACGGCGGACTTGACCTGCGCTGAGGCCATCGGCACGCGGTAGCTGATCGGTGCGGCGTGCTTGGGTCCGCGCAGCGTCAGCGGCATGCGGTCGCCGGGCGAAGCCTTCAACACCTGCACGCCCATTTCGCGCAGCGGATCGAGCACACGCGCCATCGGCCGGCTGGAGAGCGAGGGATCGCCGATGAAGGTGGTCTCCATGTCGTAGGTGCCGACAAGACCCATGGTCAGGCGCGAACCGGTGCCGGCATTGCCAAAGTCGAGCGCTGCTACGGGCTCCAGCAGGCACCCATTGCCGGTGCCCTGGATGATCCATTCGTCGCCATGCTTTTCGATATAGGCGCCCATTACCTTCATGGCTTCGCCGGTGCGAAGCACGTCCTCGCCTTCGAGCAGGCCGGTGATGCGCGTTTCGCCTGAGGCAAGTCCGCCGAACATGAAGGCGCGATGCGAGATCGACTTGTCGCCCGGCATCGCCACCGTGCCGGACAAGCCTTGCGATTTGCGCCCGATGGCGGGCTGCGGAACTGCTTCATGCGACATGACTGGCCTCTTGCGGACAACGGCAATATGTGCGTTTTCCTGACGCGGTGGCGGTCTCCTAGCATGAGAGGAAGGTCGGGTCATCCCCTGCACGACGGCCGTGTTACACTGGACTTTGTCGCTGTCGAAATTGCTGGCTTTTAGCTTTGACAGCGCTTCAAACTGTGGTTATGGGGACCAAACTTTTCAGACGAGGCTTGACGGTGGCAAAATCCGAACTTGGCACGAAGCGCATCGATCCCGAGACCGGGCGCAAATTCTACGATCTCAACAAGGATCCGATCGTCTCTCCCTACACGGGAAAGTCGTATCCGCGCTCCTATTTTGAATCGACCAGCATGAAGCCTTCCGACGAGGAAGATGAAGTCGACGAAAAAGAGGTCGATGCCGAGGACGAAGATACCGAAATCGTTTCGCTCGAGGACGCCGACGACGAGGCAAAGGTCGACGACGCTATCGAGATCGAGGACGAAGAAGATGTCGATCTCGGCGACGATGACGACGACACCTTCCTCGAAGACGAGGAAGAGGATGACGACGACGTTTCTGGCATAATCGGCGTCGGCGACGACGACGAAATGTAAAATTCAGGTGCCTGTGTCGCAGCTGATGAAAAAGACGCGACACAGGCTTGATCTTAGTCCAAGGCGGGGTTAGAAGCCGCCTTCGACACCGGTGGTGAAGACACCGGAACCCGCCGGAAACGGCGCCCGGCCTTTGCCGGATGTGGGGCCATAGCTCAGCTGGGAGAGCGCTTGCATGGCATGCAAGAGGTCAGCGGTTCGATCCCGCTTGGCTCCACCAACGCCCTAACACGGCGCTGATTTCGTCATAGCTCATTTGATTTCGAAGTATTGGTTGCGAATGTGGTACATGTCGCAGTCGAGGGCATCCGCAGACGGGATGAGCCTGCAGGCCGGATGCCTGGAGCAGCTTTCCACATCCGGTTATAAATCGCAGCCTCGGCGCTGCTCCCGGCTCGATGAATCGCTGGTGACGGCGATCCATCGGACGTTTCGGAGTTGCGCAAAATTCTCCGGAGCTTGCAGCGCTCGGATCAGAGCAAAACCGAATCAGCGCTTCGGTACGGCAATCCATTGCCCATCGCCTTCGATATGTCCGAGGCAAGATTGAGGATGGTCTCGACCATCGCCGGCTCGACCGTACTTGGCAGATGCTGGATCGAGCCGACCAGCCCGACGCTGGCGACAAGCTTGTCCATATAGTCATAGACCGGCGCTGCGATCGTATTAACGCCAAGCAGTGTCTGTTCCGGTGCGGTGGCGTAGCCGCGCTTTCTGATCTCGCCGATCTCGTCCATCAACACCTCCAGCGAGGTGATCGTATGCGACGTCAAAGGCTGCAATTCCTTTCGGGCGAGGTGATCCGACATGGATTTGGGACCGTAGGCGAGAAAGATCTTCCCCTGCGCCGAGGCATGAAGTTCCAACTCGCTTCCCGGCCGCACGCCGATCTCGATCGATCCGGTTCCTGTAAACGTCGCCAGAACGAACACGCCCTTCGGGGTTGGCGTGGAGAGGACAACTGCCAGGCCGGTGGCGCTACGGGCATCGCGCATCAGGGGCTCGGCGATAGCGGCGATATCATCCACCGCCGGCGCGAGCTTGGAGAGCAGCCAGGCCTTTGGCCCGAGCTTGTAGCGCAGTGAAACCGCATCCTGAACCAGATAGCCGCGCTCGACCAATGTCTGGGTATGCTTGAACACTGCGCTCTTGGCGATGCCCACAATGGCGGCGATCTGCGAACCTCCCAACGGCTCGGGCGAGAACGCAACCGTTTCCAATATGGCAAGCGAAAGATCGGCGGCTTTGACCCCCTCGGACATTTTCACGCGACTCCGTTTATGTTTTTCGGCCAAATCGTTCTCCACCAGAATACGCTTAACTCTTTAAATCAACGATTATTTTGCTGCTGCCCCTCCTTAAACATCGGCACGCAAGCGGTTTTCCGTGCCATTTCGTGGCAGTGCGCAGCCCTAAAATAGCCTTGACAGTCGTTTCGATCAATGTTTTTTTGAGAACGACGTTCATCATACGAGAACAGGAGGAAAAACCGTGAACCTGATAAAGTCCCTCTCCATCGCCGCAATTTTGGCCGCAGGCCTCGTCACCAACGCCTCCGCCAAGGACGTGACGCTGCGGCTTGGCCATGCCGTTTTCGAGCAGCATCCGATCCATGACACCGCCGTCCGCTTCAAGGAGGCGGTCGAGCGCCTCTCCAACGGAAGCGTCAAGATCGAGATCTTCCCCTCTCGCCAGCTGGGCGACGTCAAGGAACTGATGGAGGGCGTTCAGTTCGGCACGGTGGACATGACCGTCAATTCCTCCTCGGCATTGGCCACGATCGAGCCGTCGATCGATGCATTCCAGCTGCCCTATGTGATTGGCAGCTACGAGGAATTCGCCCAGCTTGCGGTTTCGCCGGCGGCCAAGGCCATCATGTCCAGACTGGACAATCACGGCATGGTCGCACTGGGCCTCTATGAAGGCGGCCAGCGCCACTTCCTTACCGTCAAGCAGCCGGTCACGGCGTTCGAAGGTTTCCACGGGCTGAAGACCCGTGTCGCTCCGGTCAAGATGTTCCTCGATGTCTGGCAGGCCGTGGGCGTCAACCCGACCCCTATGGCATATGGCGAAGTCTATACGGCACTGGAGACAGGCACGCTCGACGCAGTCGAGATCAACCTCACCTCGATCGAGAGTGAGAAGTATTACGAGATCGCCAAGCAGGTCACGCTCACCGGCCACTATTTCTGGCCGAGCTTCCTGTTGATCAACAAGATGAAGCTCGATGGCCTGGCGCCTGAGCAGCAGGCGGCAATCCGCCAGGCTGCAGACGAGATCGTCAAGCCACAGGTAATGGCGGTCGCCGAGCTCGACCAGAAGATCATCACTCAATTGAAGGAGCGCGGCGCCACCATCATCGAGCCGGATGAGGCGTTCAGGAAAGCCCTGACCGATGCCGTAAAGCCCGTCGTCGAGAACTATGCCTCGCAAAACCCGCTCATCGCCGATTTCGTCAAGGCCGGTGAAGAGCTGCGCGCGGGCCAGCAGGCGAACTGACTGGGCAGCGTTGCCGGCAGCGACAAGCCGGCAACGCGCTCAATCCGTGTTCTGGAGGAGCGCTCATGGCTGGAGTTGAAGATAGAAAGCGCCTCGAGCGCTTCTGGCTGGCCTATATCTGGTTTATCGAGACCTTTGCCGTCTTCGGCACCATGGTCGTCGTCATAGTGGCTTCGGCTCAGGTCTTCTTTCGCTATGCCCTCGGGGCATCGCTTTTCTGGTCGGAAGAGCTGATGCGCTACCTGATGGTCTGGATCGTGTTTTTGACCGCCGGCATCGCCTATTCACGCGGTGAGCTTCTCGGCATGCGGTTGCTGGTCAATGCGCTGCCCTCTCGCCTGGCCAGGATAGTCGACCTTGTCGGACGCGCGCTGATCCTGGTCTTCCTGCTGGTGGTCGCCTGGTACGGCTTCGATTTCGCCTACCGCACCAGCGCGCAGCAAGCGGCCGCGCTCGAGTTCTCGTTGTTCTGGGTCCACATCGCCATCGCGGTCGGTGCATGCCTGCTCGCCATCCATGTGGTGCTGGCCAGCGTCTTCAACGCTCTTCTCGTAACCGACGAAGCACCGGAGCTTCACCAATGATCTGGCTCGGCTCGATTTTTATCGTCACCCTGCTGACGGGTATCCCGATCGTATTCGTCCTCGGAATAAGCGCGCTCGGCTACTTCGTCCTGACCGGCCAGACGAATTTCCTGCTGGTCCTGCCGCAGCGCATGTTTGCTGGCGTCGACCAGTTCGTGCTCTTGGCCATCCCGTTGTTCATTCTCGCCGGAAACATCATGGATGTCGGCGGGTTGACGCGCCGCCTGCTCGATTTCGCAAATTCCATTGTCGGCCGCTTTCGCGGCGGCCTGTCCCTGACCACGATCTGGGGCAGCTTCCTGTTCGGCGGCGTTTCCGGATCGGCGGCAGCCGATGCGGCCGCCCTTGGCACCGTGCTGGTGCCGGACATGAAGCGCCAGGGCTATGATGTCGACTATGCCGCCGGCCTGGTCGCCGTCTCCTCGCTGATGGCGCCACTGGTGCCGCCCAGCATCGCCATGATCATCTATGGCGCGCTCAGTGGCACATCGATATCGCGCCTGCTGATTGCCGGCCTGGTGCCAGGCGTGATCCTCGCAATAGCACTGACCATCTACGCAATCTGGGCTGCGCATCGCAACGGCTACCCCAAGCTGCCGCCCGCCAGCCTGTCGGCCATCTTCAAGGGCTTCCTCGACACGGGACCGGTGCTGCTTTTGCCCGTCATCATCGTCGGCGGCATTCGCGGCGGCGTCTTCACCGCGACCGAGGCCGCGGCTGTGGCTGCCATCTATGCGCTGCTGGTCGCCGGCCTGTATTACCGGGCGCTGAACTGGACCTATCTGCGCCGCGCCTTCCTGACCACGGCAGTCATCACCGCGTCGATCTATCTTCTGATCGCCATGGCCAATATCGCCGCATTCATCTTCGCGATGGAACGGATCCCCCAGCACGTCGTCGAAGCCCTGATGTCGGTCAGCGACAATAAGTTCGTCGTCCTGCTACTGGTCAACCTCATCTTGCTGGTGCTGGGCATGTTCCTCGACACGGTTGGCATTCTCATCCTGACCGTGCCGGCGCTGATCGGCATCGGCCAGGCGCTCGGCATGGACCCGGTCCATCTTGGCGTTATGGTCGTGTTCAACGTGCTGATCGGCTTCGTCACGCCGCCGGTGGGCCTGTGCCTGTTCATCGTGGCGGGCGTGGCCAAGCGGCCGCTGGAGAAGGTCGCGCTCAAGGCTGTGCCGATGATCGGCGTTGCGCTGGTGGTGCTGGCACTCATCACCTTGTTTCCGCAACTGGTCCTGTTCCTTCCCGACCTCATTGTCGGATGACGATCATGAGTGCCCGCCTCGAAACCAGCATCGGTGAAATCCGTCTCAAGAATCCGGTGATTGCGGCTGCGGCCGAGCACCTGATCGAGGAGGATGGCATATTGAGCGCCATCCGCGCCGGGGCGGGAGCGGTCGTCGTCAAGTCGACCAATGAATCCGAGGCTGCGAAGGATCAGTTACGACGCGCCGAATATGTCGCGCTCGACGAGAACTGGCGACCGGTGACATGGGGTCCGGCCGCCTCGCGCAGCGCCACCGTCTTCAGCCGCTCGGGGCTCACGCCCCTGTCCTTTGATGCCTGGCTCGAGCAGAACCGGCGCGCCGAACAGGTCGCCCGCGACCATGACTGCCTGCTTGTGCCGAGCCTGATCCTGGCTGATCTCGACAGGGCTGTCGGCATGGCCAGGTCTGTTGCCGACGCCGGCTTTCGTGTCCTCGAATTCAATATCGGCACGCCCTATGCGAGCCAGGCCGCGAAGGGTGCAGTCAGCACCGAACTGTCGCCTGAGCGCGTGGCGTCGATCGTCCGGACCATTCGCAAGGCGGTTGCGTTGCCGCTATGGATCAAGGTCACCGGTCAGAGCGAACGTGTCCCGGAACTGGCCGAGGCCGCCTTCCAGTCCGGGGCTGACAGCGTGGTGATGGCGGGGCGACTGCTTGGCTTCCTGCCGGATCTCACTACCCGCAAGCCCGTGCTCGGCACCAGTTGCGGCATTGGAGGCTATTGGAACCTGCCTTTGACCTGCCACTGGCTTGCCTCGACGCGGCAGCGGCTGGGGGCAGCCCGGCCGCTGATCGGCATCAACGGTGCGGCAAGCGGTCACGACGTTGCCCGCATGATGCTGGCGGGTGCGTCGGCGGTCGGCTTGGCCTCGGCCGTGATGATGCGTGGTTTTCAGGTGGTCGAGCAAGCCGTGGGCGATCTCTGCGCCTATTGCGCCGAGGCAGGACTTAGCGCCGAGGACCTGGTCGGCATCGCCGCCGATCAGCGCAAGTCCTTCGCCGACATGCCGGTGCTCGACGACCACTGGAAGAATTTCATCCCAACAATGTCCGCAACCAAGGAGCCGAAATCATGAGCACCGCCGCCACCGCACGCGAGCAAACCGTCAGCCGGCTGATGCAGGGCAGCGTCGACCTGCATGTGCATAGCGGCCCTTCGCTGATGCCGCGCAAGGTCGATCATATCGAAGTGGTAAGGCAGGCCGCGGAAGCCGGCATGAAGGCCGTCCTTCTCAAGGACCACTACTATCCGACCATGCCGATCGCGCATCTGCTCAACAAGCATCTTGAACTGCCGGTCACCACGATCGGCGCGATCGTGCTCAACAATCCTGTCGGTGGCCTCAATCCGAGCGCTGTGGACTATGCGCTGAAGCAGGGCGCGCGTGTCGTCTGGATGGCCACGGCGCACGCCCGCAACCATATCGAGCACGACAAGAAGGATGCCGACTTCAAGAACAAGTTTCCGGTTAACTCGAAAAAGACCGTCCAGGCGGTGGGCGCCTCGCTGGTCGATGACAAGGGCGTCGTTCTCGACGAGGTCAAGCAGATCCTCGATCTCATCGCCGATGCGGACGCTGCCGTTTCCGGCGGGCACCATCATATCGACGAGCTGTGGCCCTTCTACGAGGAGGCCAGGAAGCGCGGCGTCAAGCGCCTGTTCCTGAACCATCCGACCTATGTCAACGAGGCGTCGTTCCAGGACATCCAGCAACTGGTGGGCATGGGTGTGAAGATGGAGCATTCGATCTGCATGTTCATTCCGTCCACCTTCTATCAGTTCGACAAGGAGCATCTGCGGGCCGCAATTGCCGCCGGCGGTGTAGAGAATACATTTTTCGGTTCCGATCTCGGCCAGAACAACAATCCGACCCCGGTCGAGGGCTTCCGGCAGATCATCGAGCTGCTGCTGGAGCTTGGCTACAGCGAGGCGGATATCAGCAAGATGGTCTCGACCAATGCATCCGACCTGATGGGGCTCAAATGACAATCCCGGCAGCGTCGCTACGCGCCCGGATACGCGCGGGCGAAACCGTCATCGGCACCTTCGTGAAAACCCCGGCACCTCACATTGTCGAGGTCCTGGGCCTGTCCGGCCTCGATTTCGTTGTCGCCGACAGGGAACACGCACCGATCAATGCAGCGGCGCTGGACCTTATGGTGATGGCGGGAAGAGCCGTTGCCATGCCCGTCATCGTGCGCGTTCCGGCCAATGAGGCGACGACCATAGCCTCGTCACTCGATCTTGGGGCAGCCGGTATGGTCGTGCCGCATATCGGCAGCGCCGAGGAGGCACAAGCCGCCCTGGACGCGTCGAAATTTTCGCGCGGCCGCCGCGGTTTCTCGCCATCACCGCGCGCGGCCGGATACGGCACCGAGGGGCACGCCGACTTCCGCCGCCGTTCCGACGATGAGAGCATTTTCCTCGCCCAGATCGAGGATCGCGCGGCACTCGACAATATCGAGGCGATCGCTGCAATCGACGCGATCGACGCGCTATGCATCGGCCCGGCCGATCTGGCGCTGTCGCTTGGGTGCGAACCGGCCGACGCGGCCCTCGCACAAGCGATCGACACAGTGCTTGCCGCCGCCGGGCGCCATGGCAAGCCCGTGGGCATTTTCCTTGGGCGCGGCGATCAGATAGCCGCCTATGCGGTGATGGGCATGTCCGTCTTCATCTGCGGCTCGGACCAGAGCCTGATGATGGCCGGCGCCCGACAACTCAGCCAGGCGGCAGCGCAACTGCGCGCCGCATGAATGACTCTTCCGCCAAATCAAGACAGAAAGGACGAGGCCGTGAACATACACAGCATTGATTGGGACGCGATCGAATGGACCCCGGTGCGCCAGGGCGTCGAACGCAAGGCGTTTTCGGGGGCGGGTGCCACGGTTGCGCTGCATCGCCTGCATCCGGGCCACGAGCCCAAGCCGCACAGCCATGTCAACGAACAGATCGTCTACATCCTCGCCGGTACGGTCGATTTCCATATCGGTGACGAGGTGGTGCGCCTCAGCGCCGGCGGCCTGGCCGTTGTTCCGCCAAACGTGATGCATCATGCCGAAGTCGTCGGCGATGAGCCGGTGCTCAATCTGGATGTATTTACGCCCGCACGACCGGAATACGCCTGATCTCGACGTCCGCGTGGCCGGCAAGGTGCCGCCAGCTCCGTGTTGCTTGACGCTCGCTTTTTTTTGAACAGGAGACGGCCTGACGTCCGACAGGCCGTCTCCTGTAACATGAATCTTGAAGCCGGGAACGCCCGCATTCATCATCCGAGCATATCCACCGTGATCGACAGTTCTTTTCGGTCCGTCAGGTGCGAGATTCCACTTGCTCTATCATACTAAAAATAGGATGATAATATCACTGACACCAACGGCCTGTGTAGGTTGACTTCTGCATGCGGTTCGGTTCGACGAATGAGGAACGACGTGCGCGTCCCGGTTTCAGGTCGCTCGCGTCGACGTTGAGGTGTGCAGTGATTTGGCGGCCCAACAACCGATCCGGAGGAGAGTTAATGAACAGGCGCACCAATCTGATTACGACATTGGCATTGTCGATGCTGATGGCGACAGCCGGCATCGCATCTGCCGACACTATCAAAATCGGTATCAACCAGCCTCTGACCGGGCCGTTCGCGGCATCCGGCACCTATATCGTCGACGGCGCCAAGATCGCCGCTGAAGAGATCAATGCCAATGGCGGCATTCTCGGCAATCAGGTCGAACTGGTCATCGAGGACAACAAGAGCAACCCGACCGAAGCCGCGGCCGTGGCCGAAAAGCTGATCGAGCGCGACAAGGTGCCGGTGATCATGGGCGCCTGGGGTTCCAGCCTGACGCTCGCCGCCATGCCGAAGCTGATGCAGTATGAAGTGCCGATGCTGGTCGAGACCTCGTCCTCCAGCAAGATCACCAAGCAGGGCAACCCTTACATCTTCCGGATTTCACCCCCATCCTGGGTTGAAGCGGCGCTATTCAAGACACTGCTGCCCTCGCTCGACATCAAGAAGGTCGATTTCCTGGCCATCAACAATGACTGGGGTCGGGGCACCATTACCGACTTCACCACCATGTTCCAGGAAAACGGCGTAGAGGTCGGCCTGACCGAGATCATGGACCAGGCGGCGCAGGACATGAGCGCGCAGCTTTCCAAGATCAAATCGTCGGACGCAGACACGATCATCGTCACCACGGCCGTCGAACAGCTGACACTTGTGCTGAAGCAGGCAGCCGCTCTAGGCATCACCAAGCGGATCATCACCACCGGCGGCTCGCAAAATCCTGATCAGCTGATCGATCAGGCAGGCGCGGCAGCCAACAACACCATGCATATGGTGTTCTTTGCGCCCTGGATGCCGGAAAAGTCGCCGCATCCGGATCAGGCCAAGGCCTTCATCGACGCCTGGGAAAAAGCCGGCCACGACAAGGCAGGTCTGACGGAAAGCTATCGCGGCTATGACGGCATCCGCGTCATCAAGGCTGCGATTGAAAAGGCCGGTGCAGCCGAGCCCCAAGCGATCCGCGACGCGTTCTGGCAGATCGAAGTGCCGACACTCAATGGCACCGTCACCTTCGTCAAGGACGGCCCGGAAGGCCGGGAGAGCGGCCAATACATGGCGAATGGCACGCTGATCAAGATCGTTGACGGCAAGATCGTCCTGGCCGGCTCCTGATTTTCCAGCATCAAGCTCTGAAACGGCCCCGGTGAAACCACCGGGGCCTTTTTACTTCTGCATACTGGTCAACGGAACTGCTAGGCTGGTCTTGATGCGATCCATCACCACCAAGGTGCGGAACCGCTTCACATTGTGGTTCTGGAAAAACAGCCGGCGGGTGAGCGCCTCGTATTCACCCATCGAGGCCACGGTGATGATGAGAACGAAGTCGGCCTCGCCCGTTACATAGAAGCATTGCTGGACTTCCGGTGCCCTGGAGAAGCTTTGCTTGGTGGCATCGAGCAGGTCCAGCCTTTCGCTTTCGATACCCACCTCCACGACGATGGTGATCGGGCGGCCGACACGGGCCGGATCGACGCAAGCCACATTGCCGGCAATTACACCGTCGGCTTCCAGGCGGCGAATACGCCGGTGAACCGCTGCGGCTGACAGATTCACCTTCTCGCCTATAACCCGCTGCGGCGTCGTGTTGTCCTGTTGCAGGATTTCCAGGATCGCCAGGTCGAAACGATCCAGATCGGACGGGATACCAGCCACCGCATCCTGCACCCCTACCTCCACGCAAAAACGTTGCATTTATATGCCCCAAATAGAGCACAAAATTCGATATATATGCAATATAATTTCACCACTACAACAGGAGTGATTTTATGTTTGTCTTCAATACGCATCCGGATCACCAGCAGCCACTGGCCCCTGTCGATGCCGAGGTGCTGAGCACCGAGGCTGCAAAGGAGGTCGAGCGTTTCCTGACCTATCGCGACAACCACCAGCCGACACCGCTTCATTCGCTGACCGGATTGGCGAAGGAACTCGGCATTGGCGCCATCCACTTGAAGGATGAGGGTTTTCGTCTTGGACTTGGCAGCTTCAAGGCGCTTGGCGGCTCCTATGCAGTGATCCGGCTTGTGCTGGAGGAAGCCGGCCGCAAGCTTGGCCGCACGGTGGATATCAGCGAGTTGCAATCGCCGGCGGTCCGGGAGATCGCCCAGGGGATGACGGTGGGTTGCGCTACCGACGGCAATCATGGCCGCTCGGTCGCTGCAGGTGCACAGATCGTTGGCGCCAAGGCGGCGATCTTCGTTCATTCGGGCGTTTCCGACGAGCGGGTGGCGGCCATCGCGCGCTTTGGTGCGCAGATGATCCGGGTCGAAGGCACTTATGACGACTCGGTTGCGGAAGCCGAACGTGTCTGCAACGAAAATGGCTGGATTGTCGTCTCCGATACCTCCTGGCCGGGCTATGAACGTATACCGGGCCTGGTGATGCAGGGCTACACGGCGATGCTCAACGAAGCCGTGCGGGAACTGCCCCAAAGCCCTACACATGTATTCATCCAGGCAGGCGTTGGTGGGCTTGCTGCAGCAGTCGCCGGCTACTTCGAGGTGATCTATGGCAAAGACCGTCCGCGCCTGATCGTGGTGGAGCCGGATCGCGCCGCCTGCATCTATGAAAGCGCTCATGCCGGCAAGCCGATCAAGGTCGAGCATGGCGAGGCGACGATCATGGCCATGCTGGAATGCTATGAGCCGTCTTTGGTCGCCTGGCGCGTGCTGACGCGCACGGCCGACGCCTTCATGACCGTTGGAGAAGATGATGCTGCCGAAACCATGCGGCTTCTTGCCCAGCCTAAGTCGGGCGATCCGGCGGTCGTGGCTGGCGAGAGCGGCGGTGCAGGGCTGGCCGGTCTGTTGAGCGTCATGAAAGACGAAAAGTTGCCCAATCAGCTTGGCCTCGATGCGCAGGCGCGTGTTTTCGTCATCAATACCGAAGGCGCAACCGACGAAGCCCGGTACGAGAAGATTGTAGGCTCTGCCCCAACCGCGGTTCTCGCCGCCGCTGCATGATATTCGTCTAAACGTAAAAAGCCGGCTCCTTTCGGAGCCGGCTTCAAATCAGACAGATCGTAGACCGCAAAGTACAGCAGCGCGCCGCCGCATATTATTTTTTTCCGGCTATCTTTCGGCCACCACGCGGGCCGGTTTTCTCCAGCAGATCCACGCGCAGGGCAAAACAGCTCTTGTGATAGTGGATATCGGCCACATAGATAGCCACCCCCTCCCCATCCACCAGCACCAGCCGGCAGTCGGCCGTCGGTTCGCCAAGACCAATCTTGAGCAGATCGGCCGTTTCCGGGTCAGCGACGCCAATTGTCACCGTCTGGTGGGCGTGAGTGATCGACACATCGTCCATCTCGGCGATATTGGGCAAGGCGGCGACATGGCTGAACAACTCGCGACCTTTTGCGAAGATATGTTGCGCCAGATATAGATTGACGACCGAGAAGGGCTCCTCATTGTTGTATTGCACGCTCCGGAGGAAAGTATATCCTTCCGGTGCCACCTTGCCTTCGCCCTCGGTCAGTTCAGGCAAAGGAGCGTTCTCTTCGATATGCACACGCTTCAGCACGTTCTCGCGTATGGAAGCGATCATGGAATCGAAATCGGTGGCAAGATTGAGCCAGCGATTGTGCTTTGGCTTGCCCGAAACGAATGTTCCCCTGCCCTGCTGGGCATCAAGGAGACCCTCCTCCCGCAGCAATTCAATGGCCTGGCGGATGGTGACGCGTGCCACCGCGAACTCGCGCTCAAGCTCTTCCAGGGTCGAAATCTTGTCGCCCTGCATCCAGAAGCCTGTGTCGATGCGCTGCCGCATGACGGAAGCGACCTGGATGTAGAGGGGAACGCGGCTGCGGTCGTAGATCGATGCTAGTTTGCTCATGGTACGAATGTACGACAAATAGGTTCACTTTGCCAGAGAGCGTTCCAGGAAAGTTGCCAAACCTTAAACAAAGGCCAAGCTGGAACAAAGTCTGCATCCCGACTATAACGCGACTCGGCTGATCCAAGCCGCAATGCGCTGAAGTTGCTGTGCAACAAGCCACGCAGCAACTCAATCACACGTTCCCAGCAAGCAGGAGCGTTGATTTGACCGAGGTTTCTAGGAAACTTCAACTGCACGCGCGAATATGGGCATTCCTTTAGGCAGGCGGCAGCAAAGTCGCTTGGAGGACTATGGTCGCCAAGATCGTTTCTGACAGTTTCGGACCGCTTCAGCGGCGCCCAAAGAGACTTGCAAAAAACTGCTTCAGGCGGCCGAAGACTACGGACGAAACCAGCGATCCGGCGTCCAGTTCAGTGATTACCGGTGGCGCTTCGCCACCTTGGCCTTGCTCGCGATGCGCAAGCTTGGCTTCAAGGTTCTGCACGAAAGCCGCAATCAGTCGCCCTGCCACATCCTGGACCAGGCCCGAGCGACCGAACTGCGCCAGCATGCCGGTCAGCGTATAGCCGATGCTGACATCCACTTTCGTCTTGCCTGGAGCGTCACCCGGCCTCACGGCATAGCCGATCAGCCCGCGGGTCGCCGAATTACTGCGCTTGTCCTTCCCGCTGCCACTGATGGTACCGGTTCGGGTGGCGTCGTCCCGGGTGACATCAGCGACCCCCTGGAACTCTGCCGCGATCGGCCCGACCTTGACCCTGATCTGGCCTTCGACATGGCCATCAACCGGCTCGCCCGCAAGCGATGCGCCCGGAAGACATGAGGCCACCTCGCCAATATTGCCGAAGAAATCCCAGACCACATCCACTGGATGGGCAACGGTGAAGCCCTGGGTGAAAGTCGTCTGCGGCTTCCAGTCGGCATCCGGGCGCGACACCGGCTTTGCCGCTTGCGCGCGCGCCTGGGTATCGGCCGGGCCACTGGACACGCGAGCACGCGGTTCCGCTCCGTTTGTTGTCGGAACGGCGTGACCTGACCCTGCAGGCCCCAATATCTTGCGATTGCCATCGGGTATCGCTGCAATGCCACGGGCACGGCGGGCTGTAATCACGCCCTGGATGGCCCGCACGATGCCGACATAGCCGGTACAACGGCAGAGATTTCCGCTCATGGCGATGCGAATGTCGTGCTCGGAGGGAGCATCCATGCGAAGCACCACGTCACGGGCCGAAACGATCATGCCGGGCGTGCAATAGCCGCATTGCAGGCCGTGTTCCTTCGAGAAGGCCGTACGGAGTTCTGCGGCAATATCATCGTTGTCGAGCCCTTCGACCGTGGTGACTTCCGCCTGCTGGCAGGCAACCGCATAGGTGATGCACGAACGCGTCGGCACGCCATCGACAAGCAGGGTGCAGGCGCCGCACACACCATGTTCGCAACCGATATGAGTGCCTGTCAGGTTCTGGGTTTCGCGCAGGAAATCCGCCAGATGCGTGCGCGGCTCTATGGTGGCGCTGGCCGGCTTTCCATTGACCGTGAGAGTAACCGTGTTCATGCTGTATGTGCTCGCTCGATGGCGCGCCGCAGCGCGACGACGTGGGTCTGGCGGTCGATCGGATCAGCCATGCCGGCCGCCTCGATCGCCGCACCGGCGGCATGGCTGTCGAAAGCAAGGTCGAGGCGCTCGGCTTTTCCATCGCCGACAAGATGAGTAGCCTCGGCAATGACGATCGGCCGGCTTTCCGTCGCGCCGATCACGGCGCGGCTGACACCGCGATCCGGATCGACCAGGAAGGCGCCGATGGCATGCGCGAACTCGCCGGTCTTGCGGCAGCTCTTGTAATAGCCCCAGCGTGCGGAACGACTGAGTTTCGGCACAGTGATGGAAACCAACATCTCGCCCGGACGCAGATCGGCTTCCAGCGCCCCAAGCATATAGTCCTCGACCGGAATGGTCCGGCCGCCGGAACGCCCGCGCAGCGTCACCTTCGCACCGAGCGTAGAAAGGATCGACAGCCAGTCGGCCGACGGATCGGCGTGGGTGAGACTTCCGCCCATAGTACCGCGATTGCGCACTGCCCGATAGGCGATGCCGCGCGCCACGCTCGGAAGGGCGCCACATGTCACGTCGGGCACGCGCAGATCCTCGATATCGGCATGGGTGATGCAGGCACCAAGAACGATCTCGTTCGCCCTATCCTCCACCCGCTTGAGTTCTTCTATCCCGGTGATATCGACCAGAAGGTCAGGCTGCACCAGCCGCATGTTGAGCATCGGCCCGAGCGATTGCCCGCCGGCCATCAGCTTCACCGACAGGCTGTCATCAGCCAGCAGCGCCAGTGCCGCACCGACATCGGCAGGGCGTGCATAGTCGAAATTGACAGGCTTCATGCCGCCTCCTCCCGCTCCGCCTCGGCGGACTTTTCCTTGCTCGCGGCGCAGATCGCCTCAAGCACCCGGCGCGGGGTCATCGGCGACCGCAGAAGTTCGGCGCCATAAGGCCGCAACGCATCGTTGACCGCATTACCGATGGCGGCGGGTGGTGCGATTGCGCCCCCCTCGCCTATGCCTTTGACGCCGAATTCCGTGTAGGGCGACAGCGTCTCCATATGGTCGACCCTGGGGGCGGGAACCTCGGTCGGCCCCGGCAGAAGATAATCTGCGAAAGTCGAAGCCAGCGGCTGGCCGGAGGCGTCGAAGTTCATCTCCTCGTAGAGCGCCGTGCCGATGCCCTGCGCGAGTCCGCCATAGATCTGGCCGTCCACTACCATCGGGTTGATCAGCTTGCCGCCATCTTCGACAATGACATAGTCGAGTATCTCGATGTCGCCGATTTCGGGATCAACGGCGACCAGCGCGACATGGGCGGCGTAGCTGAACGTTCCGGAATCGCGTACCGGCTTGAAGCCGATGGTCGATTCCAGGCCACGCGGATCAACGGACATGGGAAGATCCTGCGGGCGCAGATACCAGGTGTGCGCGATTTCCTCGAATGTCACGCTGCCGGTCGGGCCGACCACCTTTCCGTGGGCGACCTCGACATCGTTCGGATCGGCCTGCAACAGGTGAGCACCGATGCGCTTGGCCAAGCCGGCGATCTCACGCGAAGCCGTGGCAACCGCACCGCCTGCCATCACCGCGCAGCGCGAACCCCAGCTACCTGTCGAATAGGGCGTATATTCGGTATCGCCATGCACCAGCTTGATCTTGGCGATGTCGATGCCGAGGATTTCATGAGCAACCTGGGCCAGCGTGGTTTCCATGCTCTGGCCATGCGAGTGAACGCCAACCCGCAGCTCAAGGCCGCCGTCCGGCGTGACACGAGCCGTGGCCTGCTCATGGCCGGGCACCATCGGTATGCCCCAGCCGGAATAGACCGAAGTACCGTGAGCCGCCTGCTCACAATAAATGGAGTGGCCGATGCCGATCAGCCTGCCATCGGGTTCGGGATGCTTCTGCCGCTCGCGGATGGCCTTCAGGTCCATCGCCGCCAGTGCCCGCTCAAGCGCTTCAGGATAATCGCCGCTGTCGAAATGTTTTTTGGTGATGTTGTCGAACGGCATCTGCTCGGGCTTCACGAGGTTCTTCAGGCGAACCTCATGCGGCTCGAGGCCCGCCTCACGCGCAACCGCGTCGAGTATCAGTTCAAGTGCGTAGCAGACGCCGGTACGTGCGACACCGCGATAGGGCAGGATCGGGCATTTGTTGGTGGCAACCGACCAGGTACGGCAGCGGTAGGCGGGAAAATCGTAAGGCCCCGGCAGGATGCTCGCTACCTGCGCCGCCTCGAGACAAGCCGAGAACGGATATGAGGAATAGGCCCCGGAATCGACGGTCGCTTCACAGTCAATGCCGCGCAGCTTGCCGTCACGGTCGGCATAGGCAGTGATGCGATAGTGGTGTTCACGGCAATTGGCGCCGGCGGTCAAATGCTCGCGGCGATCCTCGATCCAGCGCAGCGGATGGCCGCAACGCATTGCCAGCCAGCCGAGGCAGACGTCTTCCGGCAAAAGAATGCCCTTGTAGCCGAAACCGCCGCCGACATCGGGCGAAATGATCCGGATCTGCGCGTGATCGAGACCAAGACACTCCGCAAGGCCGGTGCGAACAATGTGCGGCATCTGGGAACCGGTGTAGAGCACGAGCTGCTCCATTCGGCTGTCCCAATAAGCGACGGTGCCGCGCCCTTCCATGGGCGCCATGCTCTGCCGCGCGGTCGAGATTTCGCGGCTCACCTTGATCGGCGCATCGAAGGCGGCCTCGATGCCGACATCCACGAATGTCTCCAGAAAGACATTATCGCCCCAGTGCTCATGCACCAGCGCCGAGGCGGCCTCGCGTGCCTTGATCATGTCGTGGACGGCTGGGAGCTCATCGAGATCGACTTCGACGCAAGCAGCCACATCCTCTGCCTTCGCCCGCGTATCGCCAACGCACATTGCTATGAGTTCACCAACCTGGCGAACCTTCTCGAAGGCCAGGATCGGCTGCTCCGAAACCTTGAACCCGGCAAGTCCGGAAACCGCGACAATAGGCTTCACGCCCTCAAGGTCGGCAGCGGTGAAGACCTGTCCACGGCATGAATCGGGTATCCTGATCTCGCCAACCTTGGCATGCGCAAGCGGCGAGCGCACGAAGGCGACATCCTTCATGCCAGCGAGCCTGATGTCACCAACAAACTGGCCGCGACCGCGAAGGAGGCGGTCATCCTCCTTGCGAAGCAACGAGGCGCCCACACCCTGTTCAGTCATATCAATCCTCCTCCAACCCCTCTGCGGAAGGGGTCAAACCAGCATCGTTGATGTATGGACGCTGAAGGCGCACGCTCCAAAAGCGTCCGCCTCTTCGCCATATCATCTTATTTTACCTATCATAGCAAGACTTATTTGAAGCCGGATCACTGTAACCGAGATGAGCAGGGGCGCTCATCAGGCCAGCTTGACCTCTGCCCCCAGTTGCATGAGCGACTGCTTCGCATCGCCGAACAGCATCGACGTTTTCGGCGATACGAAGAGGTCGTTCTCCACGCCGGAAAAGCCTGCACCCTTGCCGCGCTTCAGCACGATGACGCTCTTGGAATCCGATACGTTGAGAATCGGCATACCATAAATGGGCGAGGATTTGTTGGTGCGCGCCGCCGGATTGACCACATCATTGGCCCCGACCACAAGCGCGACATCTGTATCGGTAAAGCGCTGGTTGATGTCTTCCATATCGACGAGCTTGTCATAGGAAATGCCGGCTTCGGCAAGCAGGACGTTCATGTGACCGGGCATGCGGCCGGCGACCGGATGGATGGCAAAGCGAACATCGACGCCGCGCTTTTCCAGAAGGTCCACCAACTCGCGTGCCTGATGCTGCGCCTGGGCGACAGCAAGGCCGTAGCCCGGAACGATGATGACCCGCCGCGAAAAAGCGAGGCGCAGGGCGGCGTCATCTGCACTGATCGGCGCCATGTCTCCCTTGGCGCCGGATACGGCCGCTTCTTCGCCAGCCGCTGACCCGAATGCACCGAAAAGCACGTTCGAGAAGGAGCGGTTCATCGCCTTGCTCATGGCGATCGACAAGATGAAGCCGCTGGCACCGTCCAGTGCGCCCACCACGATCAGGATATTGTTGTCGAGAGCAAAGCCCGTAGCGACCGCGGCAAGACCGGCATAGGAATTGAGCAGGGAGACGACCACCGGCATATCGGCTCCACCGATCGGCAGCACCAGCAGGATGCCGACGAGTAGCCCGATGACGCAGATCGCCACGAAACTCCATACGTCATAGGGATTGACGATCAGCCAGACCAGGCAGGCGACACCGATAGCAAACAGCGACAGGTTGAAGACGTTCTGGCCCCTGAAAGTGACCGGCCGCCCAGGCAGGATTTCCTGCAGCTTGCCGAAGGCCATGAGGCTTCCGGTAACGGTCAGCGCACCTAGCAGCACTTCGAAACCGAGCGCCAGGACATGGCCCTGGGTCAGATGCTGCGTGTCATAGCTGTGGATGTATTCGCCGATGCCGACCAATGTGGCGGCGAGCGCACCGAAGGCATGGCTGAAGGCGATGCGCTGCGGCATGGCCGTCATCGGTACCCACATGCCGAGCGGATAGCCGATCACCGCGCCGACGACGGCACCCACAGCCAACCATTCATAGGTGACGATGCGCTGGTGGAGCAGTGTCGCGGCAACAGCAATCAGCATGCCGATCGCCGCCATATGCATGCCGCGCCGCGCAGTATCGGGATGGCAGAGCGACCGAAGTGCTAGCACGAACAGTCCTGCCGCAAGCAGATAGGAAAGCTGGATGAAGGTCTCGGTCATTGACGGTCAGCGCCCTTGCGCTCTCCCTTGTTGGCAGCCTTGGCGCCGAACATCGCCAGCATGCGGTCGGTGATGAGAAAACCGCCGACCACATTGGCCATGGCGCACGCGACGGCGACAGCCCCAAGCACGGTGCTGACGAAGCCCTGGTTGGCGCCGGCCAGAACCAGGGAGGCAACCAGCGAGATGCCGGAAATGGCATTGGTTGCCGCCATCAGCGGCGTGTGGAGAAGTGGCGGAATGCGGCTGATGGTCTGGAAGCCGACGAAGCCGGCTAGCAGGAAAACAAATAGCTGGATGATAGCGGTGGATGTCATATCGATCCTCCAAGATCGTAAGCTGGCCTGTTCAGGCCAAGCAAAAGCATTCTCCCGCCGCGAGACATGCGGGAGGGGTAAGCCGGACCCGTGCGGCCCGGCTGGTGTGAGGCTGGATTGCGGCAGAGAGGCTTAGAGCATGTTGCAGCCAAGTGGAATCACTTGGCGTCGCACACATGCGGCAAAATCAATTAGATAGATCATGATGTCGTCCGAAAACCGCTTCACACTTTTCGGCATCATGGTCTAGCTGGGTAATGCTTTCGCGAATGCCGGGTGAACGATAGCCCCGTCGCGCGTCAGATTCGTGCTCTTGACCAGTTCGTCGTCCCAATCGACCGCCAGGCCCGACTTGGATTGATCAACCATGGTCGAAACGAAGCTGTAGAGATTGCGCGCATAGAGATTCGATGCGGTTGCAGCGACCTTGGAAATCGTCGAATTGCCGATGATCTTGACGCCGCGTGCGGTGGTAACGATCTCGCCGGCCTTCGATCCCTCAATATTGCCGCCGCGCTCGACGGCAAGATCGACCAGCACCGAGCCGGCTCGCATCGTCTCGATCATCGCCTGGGTGACCAGTTTCGGTGCCGGACGGCCCGGGATAAGGGCCGTGGTGATGACGATATCCTGCCGCCCGATATGGGTGGCGACGAGTTCGGCCTGCTTGGCCTGATATTCCTTCGACATTTCCTTGGCGTAGCCGCCTGACGCCTCGGCAGCCTTGAATTCATCGTCCTCGATGGCAACGAACCGCGCACCCAACGACTCGACCTGCTCCTTCGCGGCAGGCCGCACATCGGTCGCCGACACCACCGCGCCAAGCCGGCGTGCGGTTGCGATCGCCTGCAAGCCCGCAACGCCGGCGCCCATGACGAATATCTGTGCGGCAGGCACGGTGCCCGCTGCGGTCATCATCATCGGCAGCGAGCGCGTGAATTCGGCCGATGCGTCGATCACCGCGCGATAGCCGGAAAGGTTGGCCTGGCTCGACAGCACATCCATCGCCTGTGCGCGCGTGATGCGCGGCATCAGTTCCATGGCGAAGGCGGAGACGCCCGCGCTCGCCATGATGTCCAGTCCGGCTTCCGGGCGATGCGGGTCCATGGTGGCAATGACGATCGCACCCGGCTTGCAGGCGCGAATGACATCGCCGCTCGGGCGGTTCACCGCCAGCACGATGTCCGCATCCTTCACCACTGAAATGGCATCCGGCACGAGCCTGGCGCCGGCATCCTCAAAATCCTTGTCGGCAATACCTGCGCCGCCGCCGGCGCCACCCTGGATCGAAACCTTGCCGCCCAGCGTTTCATATTTCCTGACCGTCTCGGGCGTGGCAGCCACCCGCGCGTCGGTCATCTTGTCGGACAAAACCGCAATATGCATGACCCTAATCTCCTGAACCGGGACGTAAGGACAGCGACGCAATTTGCCGGACTTGCCCTAACGTCCACACGACATTGCGCCTGCCCCAAATCAAAGTCAACCTATTTATAGTAAGATAGAATCATTTTCATATGCTGAAATGACCACACATCGTCAGGAAGTCATCACACAACGAAAAAGGGCCCAGCCGTGGCTGGACCCTTTTTCCGTTTAACGGGGCACGCCTTGTTCGGCGTGCCCCGCGCTGGTCACTGCTCGGCGCCGCACCAGTCATAGATGCACAGCGCCATGACCTTGATGGCGGTGAGGTAGTCGTCGATCGACACATATTCGTCATTGGCATGCATCACCGCCGTCGAGCCGGGCC
>NZ_RKST01000019.1 GCF_003934165.1 Borborobacter arsenicus
CGAACCGGAACCCATGGAATATGTCCGCGTCTGCGACGTTTACGGCGCCGGCTTCTACTACATCCCGGGCACCGAAACCTGCCTGCGCGTCGGCGGCTATCTGCGCTACGACATCCGCGTCGGTGATGCTGCCGTGTATAACGGTCTGCAGGACGTCAACGACCGTCTCGACGGCGGAACGGACGACACCTACTTCAAGCGTGCTCGCGCTGCCGTGCAGCTCGACGCCCGTTCGGAAACCGAACTCGGCACCCTGCGTTCCTACATCCACCTCAACTTCAACTGGGATACCTTCAGGAACGACGACAACGACAGCGACACGCGCACCAGTGTTGCCATCAACCATGCCTATATCGAGCTCGGCGGCTTCCGCATCGGTAAGACCGACTCGCTGTTCTCGACCTTCACCGGCTATGCCGGCGGCGTGATCATGGACGATATCATCCTTTACGGTCCGTTCGACACCCACCAGATCGCCTACACCTACACCGGCGGCAACGGCTTCTCGGCTGCAGTCGCTGTTGAAGAGGGTGCCGGTCCGGACTTCACGCTCGACTCCTATGTCCCGCACGTGGTTGCTGGCGTTGGCTACACGCAGGCCTGGGGCGGCGTCTCGGGTGTCGTCGGCTATGACTCGGTTTGGGAAGAGTGGACCGGCAAGGTTCGCCTGGACGTGAACGCCACCGAGACGGTTTCGCTCTTCATCATGGGCGCCTATGGCTCGGATGACAATGTCGCTCAGAGCTTCTACAAGCAGTGGGACGGCAATTGGGCTGTCTGGGGCGGCGGTTCGGCTCAGCTGACCGAAAAGGCCAAGCTGAACATCCAGCTCTCCTACACCGAAGCAGAAGATTTTGCTGCTGTCGCTGGCGTGAACTACCAGCTGGTTCCAGGCCTGACCATCACGCCTGAAATCGCCTACACCGACAACTTCGACGCCCCGGATGGTGTTGATGCTGATGGCGTCACCGGCTTCCTGCGCTTCCAGCGCAACTTCTAATCAGCCCATCGGCTGATTTGAGAACCCGGCGGGCAACCGCCGGGTTTTTTGTTTGGGTGGATCGCTCGAAGCGGGCTCCGCCACCTATTGCGCAGTCCCGAAATTGCGTCCGGCTGCTTGGCCTGGCTGCGGCGTTCACATGGTAAACGCGGCCTTAACGCCACCACTCCATTTGTGTTTTCTCTACAACAGACGAAGAAACTCCGGCTGCGCATAGCATTCTGCGGATCGGCTCCTGTTGCGCGGCAAGATTTTGGTGGCAAATATCGCCTTCAAGAATCGGTGCCTCCCGCATCGGTCTCTTCAAGCCAAGGCAATCCGCAATAGCAGCGATACCCAGGCCACCCTTTGAGTTTTGACTGGAGATTTGACTATGAACACCAAGAGCCTCTTTCTCGGCTCCGCTGCGGCCCTTTTCGCAGTCTCCGGTGCTTACGCGGCCGATGCGGTTGTCGTCGCTGAACCGGAGCCCATGGAATATGTCCGCGTCTGCGACGTTTACGGCGCTGGCTTCTACTATATCCCGGGCACCGAGACCTGCCTGCGCGTTGGTGGCTATCTGCGCTATGACATCGGTGTTGGCGACCGTACCGGTTATGGCGGCTTCACCGATGTGGTTGACAAGGGAGACGCATTTGATGGTGTCGATAGCCTGAACGACACCTACTATAAGCGCGCCCGCGTAGCGCTGCAGCTTGATGCCCGGTCCGAGACCGAACTTGGCACCCTGCGCGCCTATATGCACCTCAACTTCAACTGGGATGGCGGCGACGTAAACGACGACGGCATCACCACCACCAGCACGGAAGTGGCGATCGAGCACGCCTATATCGAGCTTGGCGGGTTCCGCATCGGCAAGAGCGATTCACTGTTCTCGACCTTCACCGGCTATGCCGGCGGCGTGATTGCCGACGACATCATCCCCTACGGCCCGTTCGACACCCACCAGATCGTCTACACCTACACCGGTGGCAACGGTTTCTCGGCGGCGATCGGCCTGGAAGAGGGCGACGGTCCGCTGTTCACTCTCGACTCCTACGTCCCGCATGTGGTCGGTGGCCTGTCCTTCACCCAGGGCTGGGGCGGTGTCTCGGCCGTCGTCGGCTATGACTCGGTGTGGGAAGAGTGGGCCGGCAAGGTTCGCCTGGACGTCAATGCGACCGAAACCGTTTCGCTCTTCATCATGGGCGGCTGGCAGTCAGATGCCGACAGGCCGAATTTCTATGGCTCCTGGAACGGCGATTGGGCAGTCTGGGGTGGCGGCACCGCCAAGCTGTCGGAAAAGGCGACGCTTAACGTCCAGCTTTCCTACACGGAGACGGAAGACTTCGCCGCAGTTGCTGGCTTAGCCTATGAACTCGTTCCTAACCTGACGATCACGCCGGAAGTCAACTATGTCGACAATTTCGACGTCGACGGTGAAGACGGTGTTGGCGGCTTCCTGCGCTTCCAGCGCAATTTCTGATCGGCCTATCGGCCTACTGAGTGTTGACGGCTCGCGGTCCAAGGGATCGCGAGCCGTCGTCTATTTGTCCACCTGATCTGCCGCGACGCTACCACAATAGATTGACGGGTCTCTCCCAAGTGAGCGCTATTCGCTCGCTGTGGCCGAGATTACGCTTGGGCATCTGCCCGCGTCAGCGCGTGGAGCCTCACTGATGCTGCGGACAAGCGTATTTCATTGTTTCCTGGCTGGTTGCATGGGGATGGTCAACGCCAGCGCACAGGAGGTGGTGGTGTTCAGACCTATCGACGCGAACGCAACATCGATCCCGTCTCTGGCTTGCCTCGACGCCTATGACCGTGTTGACGATTCGTCAGCGCGGCTTTCGATGAGTTCCGATATTCTTCGCCTTTGCGCTGCAAATGAAGATGTGGATGGCGATGGGTGTGACAAGGAATTGAAGCGGGTTGTAACCGATCAGTCCAAATTCCGCGACGCACTGAGGGGCTTCAAGAAGGAATGCCGCGCCAAATGATATGAGATACAAACATCCGCGCCCCGCGCAGAGATGGTGTGCGGCTGGCGGACATAACAGAAGCGATTTCGTGTCTTTCCGCGCACTCGTTTACGCAGAGGTCCCGGCAATGGATGAGGGGGCGATGCTTCCCGCGCCCGACCCGCCATGGCGCGTCTTGCGATCGGCCTTTGCAAGAAAGGTTGCGATTTTCTGAGGCAGACTGCCTGTTTCAAGAAGGGGAGCATGCCCCTGGCCGGTAACGGTCACTGTATCGATCATTGGATGGCGCCGCGCCATTTCATCCAAGGTTTCGGCCGAAAGCAGCCGAGAATTTTCGCCTCTGATCGCCAGAAGCGGAATATTGCACAGGCCCTGGAATTGTGGCCACAGCACCGGCAGCGGTGCATTCAGATCCAAACCAGTCACGGTTTTCACAAGCGCAGGGTCGTAGTCCGCGACTGGATTGCCGTCGGCATCGCGGTAGATGGCCCGGACGAATCGTTCCCAGTCGGCATCGGTCAGCGCCGAAAAGGCCTGGCCGTGAGTGGCGCGCTGGATAGTTACGGCATCGGCAAGGCTCTTGGGCTTGGGCGCACGTTCGAGATAGGCCCGGATATGGGCCAAGCCCGCACCTTCGACGACCGGGCCTATGTCGTTGAGAATCACGGCCTTCAAGGTCGTTGGGCGCATGGCGGCAAGCACGTGGATGATGAGGCCGCCGCGCGAGGTGCCAATGAAGGCGCCATGCGCAATCCCCATTGCCGTCAGCCCGGCAAGAATATCCTCTGCCTCGACGACGACATTGTAGTTTTGCCAGTTGCGGTCATAGGCCGATTGGCCACGGCCACGATAGTCGAAGGCGACGACCATGCGCGGCGTAGCGGCGTCGCGCGACAGATAGAGCGCAAGTTCATGGAAGTCGCGGGCATTGCGGGTGAGCCCCGGAAGGCAGATTGCCGGCTGTGCTGTCGATATCTCCTTGCCATAGATGCGCGCGTGCAGACGCAACCCATCAGGCGCGCTGTAATAGAAGTCGGAATAGTCTGGCGTGGAAGTCAACGACCGTTCACCAGATCGTCGACAATATCGAACTTGCCCGAAAGGCGCATCTTGTAGACCTGATAGTTCTCCATGACACGCTGGATATAGCCGCGGGTTTCGGCGAAGGGAATGCGTTCGATCCAGTCGATGACGATCTCGATATCCTTTCCACGCGGATCGCCATAGCGCGACATCCATTGGGAGGCACGGCGCGGACCGGCGTTGTAGCCGGCGAAGGTGAGCACATAGGAGCCGTCGAAACGCCTAAGCTGCTCGCCGAGAAAGGCCGCACCCAGCGTCGCATTATACCCAGCATCGGTGGTGAGGCGGGCCTGCGAATAGGTCATGCCGGCCGTTCGTGCCACCTCCTTGGCGGTTCCCGGCAGCAATTGCAACAGGCCGCGCGCACCGGCACCCGAAACGGCCGTGACGTTGAACTCGCTCTCCTGGCGGGCAATGGCATAGGCAAGAGCCTTTCCGGAACCGGAAATATTGGCGGAGGAGGGGATGACACCGGTGGGATGGGCAAGCGCGCCGACCTCGATGCCGCGCGCAGCGGCGATCTTGCCGACCCTCAAGGCCAGGAAATGATTACCGCGCTTTTCGGCCATGACGGCAAGCAAAGCCAATTCGCCGGGGCTGGTGAGTTGGGCTGCAAGGTCGCGGTATAGCGTGTCGGCAAGGCTGGCATGGTCCGCCTGCTCCAGACGCTTGATGGCATGCACCGCCTCGCGGCGCTCGAAAGCCTGCCGATCCCGGGTAGATGGCTGGGGGTAGTCCACCTTGATCGTGTTGCGGCCCAGCTTGGCGGCGGCGAGTTGGCCATAGAAACTGGTGCCGTAGCGCGCCGCCTTCTGGAAATAATCCTTCGAATTGCCCGGGCCGCCCGTTTCGGCAGCGCGTCCGAGCCAATAATAGGCTCGCGCCAGCGAAATGGGGCCTTCGGCGAGATCGGCAATGCGGGCAAAATGCCGGGCCGCCACATTCGCGTCGCGCAGGCCGCGCAAGGCATACCAGCCCGCATGGAATTCGGCATCGGCAGCATTGGCCGGACTTTCGGCCGCATGGGCGGCTGCCACGCGATAGGCGGTTTTCATGTCGCCCTGATCGACCAGTTCGCGCGACAGTACGCGGCGTTCGATCCACCAGGCATCGGGATCGACCAGCGCGGCCTTCTCCTTGGGCGCCTTGAGCATGACGGCTGCGGCCTGCGCGAACTTGTCCTTGCGCCGAAGATATTTCGCCTCGGCAAAATAATAGCCGGCACTGCGCTGCATGGCCGGCACCGCGTCAAGCAGCTTGCCCGCCGATTTTTCGCCGCGGATCACGGCACCCCAGGCTTCGGCCAATGTCTCGGCGCCGGCAAGGGCGGCAACGCGCATGGCCGAGTTGACTCGATCCGCATAAAGCATCCGCTCCATGCGCAAACGGTGGTCGGCGGCCGGGATGAGCTTGCCGAACTCCTTGATGACGGCAACTTCGTCCCTGGCGTCGAGTTTTTGCGTGCGCCACAGCGGTGAAAGTGCGGCGCGTGCTGCGTTGCGATTTCCGAGCGCGACATGCGCCCGGGCGAGGATCATCGCGCCTTCGATGGTCTGCGGCGGCGTGCTGCCGAATGCCTTGGCGACGGCTTTCGCATCAGGCGCCTCGCGAAAAAGCGCACGTTCGCTGTTGCGGCGCAGCGCCTCCATGCCGGGCCAGCCGGGCAGCGCCTGTGCGGCAGCGGCAATTTCGCCGCTTGGGACCTTGTCGCCGCCTCGAAGAGCGATGGCCCAGGAGAGGATATGGTGGTCGAGGGAATGGCGAGGCAGTCGATCGCGGATCGTGCGTGCGCCATCGATGTCGCGCGCCGAGAGCGCATCGAGCCCGCTTTTCAGTACGGCGATGCTGCCCGTTGCAATCGCACCCGCGCCAACGAAACCACCAGGCTGGGCGGGGATCGCGGCGGTCATTTGCGCATCAACGGTGCCTGTCATCGCCGCTGGCGTGAAAGCGAGAAACGCGCCGACCAGCGCGAAGCGATGAATGTGCCTGTTGCCGGCCATGCCAACTCCCTGCCGCACACAATACAAACTGGATGGAGTGACAGGAAGCCTATTCGGCGCCGATGAAGAGCAGGTTAATGAAAGGTTATCGGGGTCGATAAAATAGCGGGTTTTCTGGCCCTGCCGATCCCTCCTGTCTGCCGCGTCAAGGCTATGGTGTGCGGCTTTGTTTTCGGATAGAAAGCCGCGAAATCAAAACATGACTGCATATCCGAAAGGCCGCAGGGAGTTCCATGACATGCTGAGAGGCTCGATCACCGCACTCGTGACACCGTTCCAGAAGGGTGGCGGTTTCGACGAGAAAGCCTTTCGCGACCTTGTCGAGTGGCAGATTTCGGAAGGCACGTCCGGGTTGGTGCCGGTCGGCACCACCGGTGAATCACCGACCCTGTCGCATGACGAGCACCGCCAGGTGGTCAAGGCCTGTGTCGAGGTCGCCGCAGGCCGGGTGCCGGTGATCGCGGGTGCCGGCTCCAACAATACGGAAGAAGCGATTGGCCTTGCCAGATATGCCGAGCAGGTCGGGGCAGATGCGGTGCTGGTTGTCACGCCATACTACAACAAGCCGAGCCAGCGCGGCCTCTACGCCCACTTTGCGGCGGTGGCCAAGGCAACCAAACTGCCGATCATCATCTACAATATCCCGCCGCGCTCGATCATCGACATGGCGCCCGAAACCATGGGCCGCCTGGCGCATGACTTCCCCAACATCGCCGGCGTCAAGGATGCCACCGGCAAGGTCGAGCGCGCTTCCGAGCAGCGCGCGACCTGCGGCAAGGACTTCATCCAGCTTTCGGGCGAGGATGCCTCGGCGCTGGGCTTCAATGCCCATGGCGGCGTCGGCTGCATTTCGGTGACCGCCAATGTCGCGCCGCGGCTGTGTGCGGAGTTCCAGGAGGCTTCGCTGAAGGGCGATCGCGAACGCGCACTCGAATTGCAGGACCGACTGATGCCGCTGCACCGGGCGCTGTTCCTGGAGCCCAACCCGGCCGGGCCGAAATATGCGCTTTCGCGCCTCGGTCGGATCGAGAATCTGCTGCGTACGCCGATGGTCGAGATCGAGGCCGAGACTGCCGCGCGCATCGATGCGGCGATGAAGCATGCCGGGCTGATCAACTGAAATGCGGCTGAATAAAAGCTTGGAGCCGTCCTCGAACTGGAACGGCTCTAGCCCCTTGCGGAATTCGGCTCGCAGGGCCATTTGAGTGCGTCCTTCAAGGCCTTTCCCGACAGCGAGGGGGGCGCCTTGAAGAACCACCGGATAGCGATGTGATGCCATGAGCCAGAAGAAAGCAGACCCCAACAACAAGGTTGCCGCAGAAAACCGCAAGGCACGGTTTTCCTATGAGGTCATCGACACGGTCGAGGCCGGCCTTGTGCTGACCGGGACCGAGGTCAAGTCTCTGCGGCAGGGGCAGGCGAATATCCAGGAATCCTACGCCTCGGCCGAGGATGGCGAGATCTGGCTGATCAATTCCTATGTGCCGGAATATCTGCAGGGCAACCGCTTCAACCATGAGCCGCGCCGCCGCCGCAAATTGTTGCTGAACAAGCGTGAAATGGCGCGACTTGCCCAGAGCGTCGAACGCGAAGGCATGACCATGGTGCCGTTGAAGATCTATTTCAACGACAAGGGCCGCGCCAAGCTGCTTTTGGCCATCGCACGCGGCAAGAAGCTGCACGACAAGCGCGAGACTGAAAAACAGCGCGACTGGAACCGCGAAAAGGGCAGGCTGCTCAAGGAGCGAGGGTGAGGAATGGTGCGCGTCCGCGCACGAAAAGCCAACGATTTGGCTTTTCGTGCGACGAACGTCCGAAGCCATAGCGAAGGGCCGGACCGGGTAGAGCTACTTCAGCTCCAGCCTGATTTTATCGCTTCAGATACTCTGCTATCTCGCTGAATACATTGATGAACATCTCTGTCGTCAGGCGACCGGTATTGGTGTTGTAGCGCGAGCAGTGATAGCTCGAAAACACGGTCACACCGCCGATCTGTTGCCTGCCGCCATGGCTGAAGGGAAAGTCGGCCACTCGCCCGCCCAATGCCCTGATGGTGGATTGATGTGAAATCGTCCCCAGTGTCAGGATCGCTTCCAGATTTTCAAAGCGCTTCAATGTGGCGCTGAGGAACTGCCGGCAGGTGTTGATTTCGGCGCCGACCGGCTTGTTTTCGGGTGGGACGCATTTGACCGCATTGGTGATTGCGGTGCCGATCAGTTCGAGACTGTCGTCGGGACGCGCCTCGAAGCGCCCGCGTGCCAGACCGAAGCGGATCAGTGTGTCATAGAGGAGGTCGCCAGCGTAGTCGCCGGTGAAGGGCCTTCCGGTGCGGTTGGCACCGCGCAGGCCGGGTGCCAGCCCGACGACGAGCAGGCGCACGGCCGCGTCGCCTTCAGGGGGCAGGAAGGAGGGGACCGGTGCATTGTGCCATGATGGCTCGCGCTCACGCCATCCCGCAATGAAATCATGCAGGCGGGGGCAGAGTGGGCAATCGGGCGAGGGTTCGCAGGCGCCCCGCATCAATAGTCTTCGTCATCGGCCGTATCGGCCGGCTCCGGGCGCCGCGCGGGTCGTTCGGTGGGATCGCGGCCGATCTCGCCCTTCAGCGTCATGAGGTCGATGAAGTGGTCGGCCTGCCGACGCAGTTCATCGGAGATCATCGGCGGCTGCGAGGCCATGGTGGATACCACGCTCACCTTCTTGCCCCGACGCTGCAATGCCTCGACCAGCGTGCGGAAGTCGCCGTCGCCGGAGAAGATGACATAGTGGTCGACCACGTCGGCCAGTTCCAGCGCATCGACGGTGAGTTCGATGTCCATATTGCCTTTGATCTTGCGGCGGCCGGCGGAATCGGTGAATTCCTTGGCCGGCTTGGTCACCACCTTGAAGCCGTTATAGTCGAGCCAGTCTATCAGCGGGCGAATGGAGGAGTATTCCTGATCTTCGACCAGCGCAGTGTAGTAGTAGGCTCGGAGCAGATAACCGCGTTTCTGGAAGCTCGACAGCAATTTGCGATAGTCGATGTCGAAGCCGAGCGAGCGCGATGTGGCGTAGAGATTAGCGCCATCAATAAAGAGCGCGATCTTCTCCCGTGGATCAAACATGTGAAATATCCCTAGAAAAAATAGGCAACGTCATCAAAACGCCAGAACTGCCGTTGGGTTTCGTGAAAACAGCCCTGACGAACCGCCTAATCTAAAAATATAACGCGACTGCTTCCCATTCCAAGGGCCGCAAGCCTGCACAAGAAAATGTGATCTTGCGTTTCCGGCAAGAGGAGTCGAGTGTCAAGGCATGAAACCGTGCCTGTGGCCGAGGCGGCATGCTGCTTCTTGCTTGTGTTTTGCAGCGGTTCGGGTTAAGGACCGCGCCTGTTTTCCATGACATTCACGTATGAAAGGGGCGATCCATGGCCCGCGTAACCGTTGAAGACTGCATTGACAAGGTCGACAACCGCTTTGAGCTGGTGCTTCTGGCCGGCCATCGCGCCCGGCAGATCTCGCAGGGTGCGCCGATCACCGTTGATCGTGACAACGACAAGAATCCGGTCGTCGCATTGCGCGAAATCGCTGACGAGACCCTGTCGCCGGGCGATCTCAAGGAAGACCTGATCCATTCGCTGCAGAAGCATGTCGAGGTCGACGAACCCGAATCCGATAGCCAGGCCTTGCTCGACCAGGCCGACGCATCGGCGGCGGCTCCTTCCGAGGACGCTGGCGAGGAAGAAAACATCGCTTTCGACCGGATGAGCGAGGAAGACCTGCTTGCCGGCATCGAAGGCCTTGTCGCGCCGGAGAAAAACGACGAATACTGACCTTTTGGGTCAGCATCGGCACTTCCGTGCCGGTTGAATCATGGCTATTTATGACATGCGCCGTATCACCCGATGCGGCGCATGATCGTTTTCCGACCCGCGAGATCTGGCCATGATGCGTCAATATGAGCTTGTCGAGCGCGTGCAGCGCTACAAGCCTGACGTGAACGAGGCGCTTCTCAACAAGGCTTATGTCTATGCCATGCAGAAGCATGGCCATCAGCGGCGTGCTTCTGGTGATCCTTATTTCTCGCACCCGCTGGAAGTGGCGGCGATCCTCACCGAAATGCATATGGACGAGGCGACCATTGCCGTGGCGCTTCTTCATGACACGATAGAGGACACGTCGGCGACAAGGCAGGAGATCGACGAACTCTTCGGCCCCGATCTCGGCTCGCTGGTCGAGGGGCTGACCAAGCTCAAGAAGCTCGATCTCGTGTCGAAGAAGGCCGAGCAGGCCGAGAACCTGCGCAAGCTGCTTCTGGCGATCTCGGAAGATGTGCGCGTGCTTCTGGTCAAGCTTGCCGATCGCCTGCACAATATGCGCACGCTCGACCATATGCCCGAAAGCAAGCGACTGCGCATCGCCGAGGAGACGATGGACATCTATGCGCCGCTGGCCGGCCGCATGGGCATGCAAGGCATGCGCGAGGAACTGGAGGAACTGGCCTTCCGCTATATCAACCCGGAGGCCTATCGCACAGTGACTTCCCGGCTTGCCGAGCTTTCCGAGCGCAATCGCGACGTGATCGTGGAGATCGAGAACACGCTGTCGGAACTGTTCAAGAAATATGAGCTGAAGGCGAGCGTCAAAGGCCGCCAGAAAAAGCCGTGGTCGGTGTTCCGCAAGATGGAGTCCAAGGCGCTCTCCTTCGAGCAGCTTTCCGATATTTTCGGCTTCCGCGTCATCGTCGACACGGTCGAGGATTGCTATCGCGCTCTGGGTGCCATCCACACGACCTGGTCGATGGTGCCAGGCCGCTTCAAGGATTACATTTCGACGCCCAAGCAGAACGACTATCGCTCGATCCACACCACCATCGTCGGGCCGTCGCGCCAGCGCATCGAGTTGCAGATCCGCACCCGCGAGATGAACAAGGTGGCCGAGTATGGTGTTGCCGTTCATGCGCTCTACAAGGATACGCCCGGCAAGGTGAATGCCGCAGACCACGCGATCTCCAAGGAAACCAATGCCTATGCTTGGCTGCGGCGCACCATCGAGCAACTGGCGGAAGGCGACAATCCGGAAGACTTCCTCGAAAACACCAAGCTCGAATTGTTCCAGGATCAGGTGTTCTGCTTCACGCCCAAGGGCATGCTGATTGCGCTGCCGCGCGGCGCGACCCCGATCGATTTTGCCTATGCCGTGCACACCGATGTCGGCGACACTTGCGTGGGGGCCAAGGTCAATGGCCGCATCATGCCGCTGATGACCGAACTGAAGAATGGCGACGAGGTCGAGATCATCCGCTCCAAGGCGCAGGTGCCGCCGGCGGCATGGGAATCGGTAGTGGTGACCGGCAAGGCGCGCGCCGCCATCCGTCGCGCCACCAAGAATGCCATCCGCAAGCAATATTCCGGCCTCGGGGCGCGCATCCTGGAGCGCGCCTTCGACCGTGCCGGCAAGGTCTTTTCCAAGGACGGGCTGAAGCCGGTGCTGCATCGCCTTGCACGCAAGGATGTCGAGGATGTGCTGACGGCAGTCGGCCGTGGCGAACTGGCGTCCAGCGACGTGATGAAGGCGGTGTTCCCGGATTTCAAGGACGAACGGGTCACCCAAGCAGCGAAGCCGCGGGAGGAAGGCTGGTCGAAGATCAGGAACGCGGCCGGCATGCTGTTCCAGATTCCGGGCCGGGCCTCGCGCAAGGACAGGCAGGTGGCCAGAGAGAACGGCGCAGTGCCGATCCGCGGCGTTCGCGGCGACCTCCCGGTGCGGTTTGCGCCGGAGGGCGCCGTGCCGGGTGATCGCATCATCGGCATCATGCAGCCAGGGTCTGGCATCACCATCTATCCGATCCAGTCGCCGTCGCTCACCGCTTTCGACGACCAGCCGGAGCGCTGGATCGACGTGCGCTGGGACATCGACGAGGCGACCAAGGAGCGCTTTCCCGCCCGCATATCGGTGGTGGCGCTCAATGCGCCGGGGTCGCTCGCCGAAATCGCGCAGGTGATTGCCGAAAACGATGCGAACATCCATACGCTTTCCATGATCCGCACAGCGCCTGACTTCACCGAGATGCTGATCGATCTCGAAGTCTGGGACCTGAAGCACCTGAACCGGCTGATTTCTCAGCTCAAGGAGAACGCCAGCGTCAGCGACGCCCATCGCGTCAATGGCTGAACGCCTGCCAAGCAATGGACTGACTGAATGAATACGACAGAAGTGCTGGATATCTTCCGCAGCGCAGGCGCCGTGCTGGAAGGCCATTTCATCCTGACTTCGGGACTGCGCAGCCCGATCTTCCTGCAGAAGGCGCGCGTCTTCATGCATGCCGACAAGACCGAGGCACTGTGCCGGGCGCTGGCCGAGAAGATCCGTGCCGAGGTGCCGGGCCGGATCGACTATGTCGTGGGACCTGCCATTGGCGGCCTGATCCCGGCCTATGAGACCTCGCGCCATCTCGGCGTGCCGGCAATATGGGTTGAGCGCGAGGCAGGCACCTTCAAGCTGCGCCGCTTTGAGATCGAGCCGGGTGCCCGTGTGGTTATCGTGGAGGATATAGTCACCACCGGCCTGTCGATCCGGGAAACCATCGAGTGCCTGCGCGATCTGGGCGCGGAAGTGCTGGCCGCCGCCTGCATCATCGACCGCTCGGCCGGCAAGAGCGATGTCGGTGTGAAGCTGGTGGCGCTCGCCGAATATGAGGTGCCGGCCTATCCGGCGGACCAGTTGCCGCCTGAACTTGCCGCGCTACCCGCGGTCAAGCCCGGCAGCCGCAACATCTGACTTGCCATGATTATCGGCATCGGCAGCGATCTGATCGACATAAGGCGCATCGAGAAATCGCTCGAGCGCTATGGCGAGCGTTTCGTCCAAAGAATCTACACCGAGGTGGAGCAGGCGAAATCCGACCGCCGCCGGGAGCGGGCCGCGTCCTATGCCAAGCGTTTCGCGGCCAAGGAGGCCTGCGCCAAGGCGCTGGGCACGGGAATGTCGCATGGCGTGTTCTGGCGCGACATGGGCGTGGTCAACCTGCCGGGGGGCAAGCCGACGATGAAACTGACCGGCGGCGCGGCCACGCGATTGCAACAGATGCTGCCAAAGGGTCATCGGGCGATGATCCATCTCACCATCACCGATGATTTTCCGCTCGCCCAAGCCTTTGTGATCATCGAGGCCCTGCCGGTCGAATAACCGCCACTTTCATGGCGCTCCTACCGGCTCGGGACGTTGCCCCGCGCGTGCCGACCCCTTATACCAACGACCCAGACAAAGAGGACGACATGAGCGTGGCTGACAAATCTGAGAAGAAATCGGGCGGACTTGGCGAAACCGTCAGCGTCATCGTCCAGGCGCTCCTGCTGGCATTGGTCATCCGCACGCTTTTGTTCCAGCCGTTCTCGATCCCCTCCGGGTCGATGCGGCCTACGCTGCTGGAAGGCGACTATCTCTTCGTCACCAAATGGGCCTATGGCTATTCGCGCCACTCGCTGCCCTTTTCGCCCAACATCTTCTCCGGCCGCATTTGGGGATCGGAGCCGGAGCGCGGCGATGTCGTGGTGTTCAAATTCCCGCCCAATCCCTCGCTTGACTATATCAAGCGCGTAGTTGGCCTGCCGGGCGACCGTATCCAGATGCGTGACGGCGAGCTCGTCGTCAATGGCGAGGCGGTGAAACGCGAGAAGATCGGCCAGATCGACAATCCGGACATCACGGAGGTCAGCCGCCCGGTCGACGTCTATCGCGAAACGCTGCCGAACGGCGTTTCCTACGACACGCTCGACATCACGCCGAATTCGATCGGCGACAATACGCGCGAATTCGTCGTGCCCGACGGGCATTATTTCATGATGGGCGACAATCGCGACAATTCCTCCGACAGCCGCTTCTCGGTGGGCTATGTGCCGGCGGAAAACCTCGTCGGCCGCGCCAATATCATCTTCTTCTCGATCGCCGATGGCGCAAGCCCGCTGGAAATATGGAAATGGCCGGGCTCGCTGCGCGGCTCGCGCCTGCTCGACTTCGTGCGCTAGCGGCGCCGCGTCATGGCCTTCAAACGGCTGACCGGAGAGGCGCTGGCGGCAGCGCTGCAGGAGCGCACCGGACATATTTTCCGCGATCATCAGCGGCTGCAGCGCGCGCTTACCCATGCCAGCGCGCGCGGCGCTCATTCAGGCGTCGATTATGAGCGGTTCGAATTCCTTGGCGACCGGGTGCTTGGCCTGTTGGTGGCCGACATGCTGTTCCATGCCTTTCCGGATGCGGCCGAAGGCGAATTGTCGGTGCGGCTGAACGCGCTGGTCAATGCCGAGGCGCTTGCTGAAATCGCTGACGAGATCGGCCTGACCGAACTGATCCGCGCCGGCAGCGAAGTCAAGACACTGGCCGGCCGCAAGCGCGTCAATATTCGCGCCGATGCGTTGGAATCGCTGATCGCGGCCCTTTATCTCGATGGCGGCATGGATGTGGCGCGAGCCTTCATCCTGCGCTATTGGGAGCCGCGCTCGCGTGTGACAGGGGCTGCCCGCCGCGATCCCAAGACCGAACTGCAGGAATGGGCGCATCACACTGCAACCACCACGCCCGTGTACAAGATCGAAAGCCGCGAGGGACCGGATCACGATCCGCTCTTTACGATGAGCGTGCAAGTGGGCGACCATGAGCCGGCGATCGGAACCGGCCGCTCCAAGCGCGAGGCAGAACAGGCGGCGGCCGCCGCATTGCTTCTGCGCGAGGGCGTGTGGGGCAGCGAGGAAGGACAACAATCGTGACCGAAACCCAGGCGCCTGTGACACATTCCGGCTTCGTTGCGCTGATCGGCGCGCCCAATGCCGGCAAATCCACGCTGGTCAACCAGCTGGTCGGCGCCAAGGTGTCGATCGTTACTCATAAGGTGCAGACGACTCGCGCCATCGTGCGCGGCATCGCCACGCATAACAATGCGCAGATCGTGTTCGTGGATACGCCCGGCATCTTCAAGCCGCGCCGCCGACTCGACCGCGCCATGGTCACCACCGCCTGGGGCGGGGCCAAGGACGCCGATCTGGTCATGGTGCTGATCGATGCCGAACGCGGGATCAAGGGCGATGCCGACGCGATGCTGACCAGTCTTGAGGGCGTGCATCAGCCCAAAATCCTCATTTTGAACAAGCTCGACCGGGTGAAGCCTGAAAGCCTGCTGGAATTGGCCGCCACGGCCAATGAGCGCGTCAAGTTCGAGCGCACTTTCATGGTCTCGGCCCTGACCGGGGCTGGTTGCGGCGCCATCCTCGATTATCTCGCCGAGGCCTTGCCGGCCGGCCCCTGGTATTATCCGGAAGACCAGATTTCCGACCTGCCGATGCGCCAGCTCGCCGCCGAGATCACCCGCGAGAAGCTTTATCTGCGCCTGCACCAGGAACTGCCCTATTCTTCCCATGTCGAGACGGAGAAGTGGGAGGAAAAGCCCGACGGCTCGGTGCGCATCGAGCAGGTGATCTATGTCGAGCGCGACAGCCAGAAGAAGATCGTGCTCGGCCACAAGGGCGAGACGATCCGCTCGATCGGCCAGGCGGCCCGCAAGGAGATCGGCGATATTCTCGAACAGAAGGTGCATCTGTTCCTGTTCGTGAAGGTGCGCGAGAACTGGGGCGACGACCCCGAACGCTATCGCGAAATGGGCCTTGATTTCCCTGGTTGATCGTTCCGCGCGACCTGGATTTGCGCTATTCTTTCGGCTCGTTCAGTTCGGGAGATGCGCGATGGCTTACATCAATACCGTGACCGACAGCGATCCTGGTTCCAAGATAGCGCGGATGTTCGCAAAGGCTGAGGCCGGCTACGGTTATCTGCCCAATATGGTGAAGGCGTTCAGCCACCGTCCGGATGTGATGGAGGCCTGGAACAACCTTCTTGCCAGTATCAAGTCGAGCATGGATTTGCGCCGCTATGAACTGGTGACCATGGCGGCAGCCAAGGAACTGCGCAGTTCATATTGCATGCTGGCCCATGGCAGCGTGCTCCTGCACGGACATTTCACCCCGCTGGAGCTTCAGGCGGTGGTGGAAGGCAACGATACGGCTCCCCTCAACGAAACCGACCGCGCCATCATGCGCTTTGCCGCCAAGGTGGTGCGCGATGCCACGTCGGTCAGCGCCGAAGACGTCGAGGACTTGCGGAGCAGGGGACTGACGGATAGCGAGATTTTCGACATCGTTGCTGCGGCCGCCGTGCGCTGCTTCTTCAGCAAGACGCTTGATGCATTGGGTGTGCAGCCTGATGGCGTCTATCATGAGATAGAGCCGCGTCTGAAACGGGCGCTTGTGGTGGGGCGCGACATTGATAGCGGTTGCGACCTGTCGCACCCGGCTTAGTTTGCACGATGGAATGGCGCGACGAAGGCATCATCCTCGGCACCCGCAAGCATGGCGAATCGAGTGTCATCCTTGAGGTGATGACACGCGCGCATGGCCGCCATCTCGGCATGGTGCGCGGCGGGCGCTCACGCAAAGCGCAGCCGGTGCTGCAGGCGGGCAACCGGGTGGACGTGACCTGGCGCGCACGACTCGACGAACATCTCGGCATGTTCCAGGTCGAGGCGCTGGAACTCAATGCCGCGCGATTGTTCGAAAGCGCCTGTGCCGTCTACGGCCTGCAGACGCTTGCCGCGCACCTTCGCCTGCTCCCCGAACGCGACCCGCATGCTGCGCTGTATGAAACGCTGCTAGTGCTGATCCCAAATCTTGCCGAGCCGATGGCGGCGGGGGAACTGGTGGTGCGTTTCGAATTGCTCGTCCTGGAAGAACTTGGCTTCGGCCTCGATCTTGCCTCATGTGCTGCAACCGGCCGGCGCGATGAACTGGTCTATGTCTCGCCGAAATCAGGCCGTGCGGTCTCACGCGAAGCGGGGCTGCCCTGGCACGAGAAGATGCTGGCGCTGCCGTCCTTCCTGCTGCGCGGGTCGGGCTTGCGCGCCGACAGGGCGACGATGGAGCAGGCATTTCGCCTGACGGATTTCTTCTTCACCCGGCACGTCTATGAGCCGCGCGGGCTGCATCCGCCGGAGGCCCGCGCCGGCTTCCTCAACGCGCTACGCAAGCACGAAATGGCCGCCGCAGCCGCTGACGAACGCACGTAGCCTGTCAGCTTGCCCTCGCAATGGTGGCGCGCTGCTTTTCGATATGCATGAAGCGGTCGAGGAACGCCTTCTGCACCGCCCTGACCGGGCGCGATGTCAGGTCGAAGCGATCTGCCGCGATGCCGCGCGGGCGGCCGAAGAACTGGGCGGCTTCGGCGGTCGAGAAGCCCGCCAGTTCGGTCGCCTCGAAATAGGCGGCGATCTGGTCGGCGCGCTTGATCGCCTTCTTCAGCTTCTCGTCGGGGTCGGCCGGCAATGAGAAGCGGATATGGATCGCCCGTTGCAGGCGGTGCTCGACCGTCTTGTAGCCGCCGCCGACCACGGATTTGAACGGCGAGATCATGTCGCCGATGACATATTCCGGGGCGTCATGCAGCAGCGCTGCCAGGCAGGCGTCGGGCGAGGGATTTTTGACCTGCTCGCGAAAGATCGCTTCCACCAGAAGCGAATGCTGCGCGACCGAAAAGGCATGATCCCCGCCGGTCTGGCCGTTCCAGCGGGCAACACGCGAAAGGCCGTGGGCGATGTCGGAGATTTCGACATCGAGCGGCGAGGGATCGAGCAGGTCGAGCCTGCGCCCCGAAAGCATGCGCTGCCATGCACGCGCCGGCGCGCCCGCCCGATCCGCCATCAGGCGTCCCCCGTGGCGGTCTGGTCCTGCGGGAAAGTGAATTTTGCCCAGGCGGGAATGGTGAGCGAGACGGCAACGCCGCCGGCGGTGATTGGCAGGCCGGTGTCAAGCGCATCCTTGACGCGGTCGATCCGCACGATCGCCAGGCCGTCAGTGCCGGAAACGGAACCGAGCGTACCGATGGAACGGTCGCCGGCAAGGATGTCTGCGCCGCTTTCAGACAGGGCCGAGTCTGCGGCAACCAGAAGGACACGCCTGCGCGCGGTACCTCGATGCTGCATGCGCGACACCACCTCCTGGCCGACATAGCAGCCCTTGGTGAAGCCGACCCCATCGCTCTGGTCGAGCAGCACATCGTGCGGGAAGGCATCGCCGAGCGCATAGTCCGGACCGCTTTCGGCAATGCCGTGGGCAATGCGCAGCGCATGCCACAGCGAGGGATCGGGCTCGCCCAAAGCAATGGGAGCGTAGATGCGGCGGACGGAAGGCTCGCCGGCAAAACGCGCGTCGCGAACCGCTGCCGTGCCTTGCGGCAGCTCGCTTGAATCATCTTGTGAAGTCGATGAATCACCTTGCCACGAAACGGAGACAAATGTCTGATCCGGCTTGGAAATCTCAGCCTTGGCACGCAGCCGGTAGAGCATCAGCCGGCGGATGAAGTCGTCCACCACATCGGCGCGGCAATCCAGCCGGAAGCCGCCGGAACCGTCGCGCGAGATCAGGAAATCGAACAGGATCTTGCCCTGCGGCGTCAGCAGCGCGCCGGGCTTGGCCTCATCTTCGCCGAGTTTGTCGAGATCGGTGGTGAGGATGTTTTGCAACAAATGTTCCGCATCCGCGCCAGACACCAAAACCAGGCTACGGTCTGCGAGGTGGACAATGGGCATGATGACAATGACCTGAAACTTGCAAATCGGGATGCCATTACGTAAGCCGCTCACATCAGACCGGCAAGAGCCAGGACCCAGCTATGACAGCGAGTTACGACCTTATTCTCAAAGGCGGCATTGTCGTCAATCAGGACGGCATCGGTGCGCGCGACATCGGCGTGAGGGCGGGGCGGATCGCGGCGATAGGCAATCTCGCCACGGCCTCGGCCGGCGAGACCATCGATTGCACCGGCCTGCACATCCTGCCTGGCGTGGTGGACAGCCAGGTGCATTTCCGCGAGCCCGGACTGGAGCACAAGGAAGACCTGGAGAGTGGGTCGCGGGCCGCCGTGCTCGGTGGTGTGACCGCCGTCTTCGAAATGCCCAACACCAATCCGCTGACGACGAGTGCCGATGCACTGGCCGACAAGGTTGCGCGCGGTACGAACCGCATGCATTGCGACTTTGCCTTCTGGGTCGGCGGCACACGCGACAATGCCGCCGATGTCGGCGAGTTGGAAAGGCTGCCGGGCGCTGCCGGCATCAAGGTGTTCATGGGCTCGTCCACCGGCGACCTTCTGGTTGAGGATGATGACGGCGTGTTCTCGATCCTGAAGAACACGCGCCGGCGGGCTGCCTTCCATTCGGAAGATGAATTCCGCCTGCGCGAGCGGCTTGGCGAGCGAGTGGCGGGCGATGCTTCCTCGCATCCGGTGTGGCGCGACGAGATCGCGGCACTGCGCTGCACGGAGCGGCTGGTTGAGGTGGCGCGGCGCGCGCGGGCACGCATCCATGTGCTGCATATCTCGACGGCGGAGGAGATCGCCTTCCTCGAAGGCCACAAGGACGTGGCAAGCTGTGAGGCGACGCCGCATCACCTGACCATGACCGCCGACGACTATGGCCGGCTCGGCACGCTGTTGCAGATGAACCCGCCGGTTCGTGTCTCGCGCCATCGCGATGGCATCTGGCGCGGCATTTCGCAGGGGATCGTCGATGTGCTGGGCTCCGACCATGCGCCGCACACGCTTGCCGAGAAGGCGAAGGAATATCCGGCGTCGCCCTCGGGTATGACGGGCGTGCAGACGCTGGTACCGATCATGCTCGACCATGTAAATGCCGGCCGGCTGACGCTGGAGCGGCTGGTGGACCTGACCAGCCATGGCCCGCAGCGCCTGTTCGGCATGGCCCGCAAGGGTCGGATCGCCGCCGGCTACGATGCCGATTTCACCGTGGTCGATCTCAAGCGGCGTGAAACCATCACCAATGCCCAGCAGGGCTCCAAGGCGGGCTGGACGCCCTATGACGGCAGGGAAGTGACCGGCTGGCCAGTTGGCACCATCATCCGCGGCAGCCGCGTGATGTGGGAAGGCGAGATTGTTTCGCCTTCGCAGGGCAGGGCGGTCGAGTTCTCCGAATCCGGCGCAGGCTGAGGCTCAAGCCGGATCGCTCTATTCACCGGCGACGAAGAACACCCACTGGCCGTCAGGCGCGATGCCGGCACGGTAGAATGTATATGTGCCGTAGGTCTTCATATCCTCGTAATCGCCGGCCGTGACGATCTTGAAAAGCTCGACGCGCTGCGGCGAGGTGAGCTTTTCCAGGGGCATGGCGAAGAAATAGGGCCAGGCATAAAGCTCCTGCGGCGTGCCGGGGTCGAGATGGACGTAGCCGCTGGTCAGCACCTCCTCCAGGATAGCCAGTATCTCCTGGCCTTCGGTGTCACCGGAAAGGCCGCGCAGGAAGTCGATGGCGTCGCCCTCGACTTCGGCCAGTGAAAGCTGGGTTGCGTCGTCGCCGGAGCCGATCAGGGGACGCAGCTTTTCGATGTCGCCGGTCTTGGCCGCGTCGAGAATGAGTTGGCGCATGCGCCGGACGGGTTCTGGCAGCTTTTCCAGGTCATAGAGGATTTCCGGCAGCGGCGCATTGGGGTCGTCAACGCCCTGCGTGGCTCCGTTGGGTTGCGCCGGCTGTCCGGGCTCGACCTGTTCGGGTTCTTCTTCCTCGGGCTCTGCCTCGTCAGGCTTGGCGCCCGTTGGCGGCGTGGTCTGGATGGGATCGGGCAGGGGGACGGATTTCTCCGGTGCCTCTTCGGGGGAGGCTGGCGCGGGAAGCTCTTCCCGTTTGATTTCGCTCAAGGCTGCGGCTGGAAGCGTCGCGGTGAAGAAAAACGCCGAAGCGGCGATGGCAAATGTGGCAAGCCAGGAAAAGGTAAACCGGCCGATCGAAACTCGGTCGCCTGCCGCGCCGCATCTGGATAGCTGCATGTCACTCCCTCTCATGGGCACGGAATCGATTCCTTGCCCAGCCGTCTCTTACAATGAAAAGGCGGCGAGGGGGACGTGTCAATGTCGCAGGCGGACCGGTTCGAACTCGCCGGCGATCACTTTCTCGCGCATCCGCTCAAGCAGGCCCAGTGCGGCGGCCTCGCCGCTGCGCCGCAATATCTCGCCGCAAGCGGTGGCAAGGGCCGCCTCCGCGATGATGTCGGATTCGATGCCGGCCGAAAGTCCTTCTGCCCAGGCCTCATTGTGGCATTCAACGGCAGTCAGGCGCTTTTCTTCCCTGACCAGCGCATCGATGTCGCTGATCCTTTGTTGCATGCTCATCTTCCACCCTTTCAAGTCCGGCCCGAAAAAGTCGGATCAACTTGAGCTTTCCCTTTAATGTCCCGTTAAGTTGTTTAGCACGCCAGGCGTTCCATGTACGCCCCGGATTGCCGGGACCGTTAATGCGCACTTAATTTCCATAGCGCCCGGCGACCTCGCGGGTGAGCGTTTCGCCCTCCTTCATGTAGCGGTCGATCGCCTCGGTGGCCGAGGGGGTGCATTTGGCATAGGCACCTTCGAAAGAGCGATAGCCGCGATTGAAGCTGGCGATGAATTTTGCCCGCCGCGCCGGGTCGGGCTTTTCGGCCTCGATCAGCTTTTCCATCTGGCCACGCCACTGCGTGCCTTCCTCGCCACACAGATTGCGCAGGAAATGCAGCGAGCCGAGAATTTCGGCAAGCCGCATCAAGCTGCCCTCGAACGGCGCCTCCGCAGCGCGTGCGGGTCCGGAGGAGAGTGCCGGAACGACGGCCAGAACGAGGAAAATCTGCAAGATGCGGCTCATAACCCCTTGTGGCGAAACAATTTGTCAGCCGCAAGGCGATTTACCGGCAATTCCCGGTCAATTGTCGTCCGCCAGAAGCTTGGCTGCCACCTCCAGCGTGCTCGCGGTTACCGGCATGGTTTTCATCTGCCCCAGCGTGAAGAAGCCGGCCTCGGCTGCATCGGTGGCGGCCAGGGGCTCGCCGCCGCAATCGTCTCCCGAAAACACCTGAAGGCGATAGGCAACCGCGATGCCGTCGCGTAGCGTTTCGATCGTGAATTGACGCAGCGGTGTCAGGTTGCAGACCTCAAGTCCGGTCTCCTCGCGCAACTCGCGGGCTGCCGCCTGCTCTTCGCTCTCGCCCGGCTCCACCCGTCCCCCTGGAAAGGCATATTCGCCGAAGGAGGGGGCGTGGCCGCGCTTGACCAGCAGGATGCGGTCGCCGCGCCTGAGCGCTACCGAGACTGCGGGGATGATCAGCTTCTGTGCCATTGGTCTGCTCGGTTGTTGGTGATTGCGTTGGGGACAGCGCCGGTTGCGGACACTTAGCAGGTTGCCGCCACCGGTTTCCATGGCCACAGTACCGATAGAATTATCAATCGGTATCGAACGAGCAATGTGCGGCCGCTTTTCACTCATTTCCAACCCGGAAGAGGTCGAAGCCCTGTTCGGACTGATTGCGCTCGACCCGTTCCCGCCGCGCTACAATATCGCTCCCACCCAGCCCATCCTGATGGTGATGGCAGGCACGCCGCGTGAACCCGGCTCCAATCTGCCCGACCGCCAGGCGCTGCTGGTGCGCTGGGGGCTTATTCCGGCCTGGGTGAAGGATACCAAGGCCTTTCCGCTGTTATTCAATGCCCGGTCCGAAACGGCAGCCCAAAAGGCGGCGTTCCGCACCGCCATGCGGCATCGCCGCACGCTGGTGCCGGCCTCCGGCTTCTATGAATGGCGGCAGGGCAACAAGAAGGGCGCACAGGCCTATTGGGTGCGGCCGAGGGAGGGCGGCATCATCGCCTTCGCCGGGCTGATGGAAAGCTATGCCGAGCCCGGCGGCTCGGAAATGGATACAGGTACCATCCTGACCACCAGCGCCAGCAGCGATATCGCCCCGATCCATGAGCGCATGCCGGTGGTGATCCACCGCGAGGATTTCGCACGCTGGCTGGATTGCCGCACGCAGGAGCCCCGCGACGTGGTCGATCTGATGCGGCCGACCGAACCCGGCTTCTTCGAGGCGGTTCCCGTATCCGATCTCGTCAACAAGGTCGACAATGCCGGGCCGGAACTGCAGCAGCGCGTGGAGCCCGCGGCGGTGGAGAAGGCTGACCCGCCACCCGCTCCTGCGCAGATGTCGCTGTTCTAAGCGGTCCTACCGATGTCAGCCACGCTATCGGCAGGCCTGTCCGGTTTTCTGCTCGGCGCCTCGCTCATCATCGCCATCGGCGCGCAGAACGCCTTCATCCTGAGGCAGGGCCTGCTCAGGCAGCATGTCTTCATCCTGTGCCTGATCTGCGCTTTATCGGATGCGTTGCTGATCTTGGCGGGCGTCGCCGGGCTCGGCACGCTGATCGCGCAATCGCCAATGCTGATCAATGTGGTGACGATGGGCGGAGCGCTCTTCCTGTTCTGCTATGCGCTCTTTGCCTTTCGCCGCGCGCTGAAGCCGGAGGTGCTGCACGCGGCCAACACCGGCCGAGGCAGCCTGAAGACGGCAATCGCTGCCTGCCTGGCCTTCACCTTCCTCAACCCGCACGTCTATCTGGATACGGTGCTTTTGCTGGGCTCGCTCTCGGCACGCTACGAGGGAAGCGCCCGCCTGGCCTATGCGGCAGGCGCGGTGCTTGCATCCTTCGTCTGGTTCTTCGGGCTGGGCTATGGCGCCCGCCTGCTCCAGCCCGTCTTTGCCAGACCCGCCGCCTGGCGCGTGCTCGACGTCGCCATCGGCCTCATCATGGCCGGTATCGGCCTCAGTCTGCTAAGCCGCCTTGCGTAGCGGCTGCTGCTCTTCGGCCGGCTTGTCCTTCCTGGCCGCAAGCACGGCTGCGAGAATGTCCGCTGGGCCGATTGCCCGGTAATGGCTGGTGAGCGCCGCATATTGGCGGCGAATGCGTTCTGCTTCGCTCTGTGCGACCGACATGACTGCGTTCCCCAAGGTAAATTCCCGTTCAGGTCCTGCCATGATAGGTCTTTGGGTCGAAATAGTGACCGCTGGCCGGCCTTTCCGCCAGTTGAACAATTTGATCTATGGACATGTTTAATAAAATCTTACGGATAGTCCGAAAGGAGAAGCCGCAGTTGCGGCTTGACGGCAACAGCGCCGGCAGCGATAAAGCAGCCATGAAAACGCCTTTCGCCATTTGCGGCATTTGCATTATCGGCTAGCGAAAGCTGGCTCGGACGTTTTCGCCTTTTCTCTCGACAGACAGGACAAACGCCCCGGCCAGCAGGCTGGAAGAATAGGTTTCATCACGCGTGGCGACCTGCCCGCAAACGAACCGGAGTTTGAATGTCGGACGCATTTAGAGGCTTGCGGCTTACCAATACGCTGACACGCACGAAGGAGGACTTCGTGCCGATCGATGCGCGCAATGTGCGCATGTATGTCTGTGGCCCCACGGTCTACGACTTCGCCCATATCGGCAATGCCAGGCCGGTGATCGTCTTCGACGTGCTCTACCGCCTGCTGCGCCAGCTCTACGGCGAGAGCCACGTCACTTATGTGCGCAACATCACCGACGTGGACGACAAGATCAATGCGCGCGCCCTGCGCGATTTTCCCGACCTGCCGCTCAACGAAGCGATCGCCAGGGTCACGGAAAAGACCGCCGACCAGTTTCATGCCGATGTGGCGCGGCTCGGCTGCCTGGAGCCGACATATGAGCCGCGCGCGACCGAGTTCGTTCAACCGCGCGCCGACGGCAAGACCGATATGGTTACGTTGATTCAACGTCTCATCGAACGCGGCCATGCCTATGAAGCCAATGGCGAAGTCCTGTTCGACACCGCTTCGATGCCCGACTATGGCGCGCTCTCCAAGCGCAATCTCGACGAGCAGCAGGCGGGTGCGCGCATCGCCGTCGAGGGGCACAAGAAGAATCCCGGCGACTTCGTTTTGTGGAAGCTTTCCGCCGCCCATGAGCCTGGCTGGGAGGCGCCGTGGGGCCAAGAGGCGTGGGCCGCCACAGGCGGGACCGGGAAGCCAAAAGGTCGGCCGGGCTGGCATATCGAGTGCTCGGCCATGTCGGCGGCCTATCTGGGCGAGGTGTTCGACATCCATGGCGGCGGGCTCGACCTGATCTTCCCGCATCACGAGAACGAGATCGCGCAATCGCGCTGTGCGCATGGCACGCAGGTGATGGCCAATTACTGGCTGCACAACGGCTTCCTGCAGGTCGAGGGTCGCAAGATGTCGAAGAGCGAGGGCAATTTCGTTACCATCCACGAATTGCTGGAGACGGACAGGTTCGGCGGGCGCAAATGGCCGGGCGAGGTGCTGCGGCTTGCCATGCTGATGACGCATTACCGCGAGCCGATCGATTTCTCGGTGCGCAAGCTTGAGGAGGCGGAGGCCGTGCTGGATGGCTGGTATCGCGCCGTCGGCGATACGCCTGTCTCCAACATTTCCTGCGCCGACGTGCTCGGTGCGTTGTGCGACGATCTCGGCACCGCAGGCGCGGTGACGGCGCTGCACGAACTGCGCGCCGAGGCGGCCAAGGGCAGCAGTGGCGCGCAGGCCTGCTTCAAGGCGAGCGCGGCACTTCTGGGCCTGCTGCAGGTGACTGCCGACGAGTGGTTTGCGGCGAAGGCCGCAAATGCCGAGATCGATCGAGAGGCGATCGCCCAGCGTATTGCCGCGCGCCTTGCCTTCATCCGCGACAAGGATTGGGGAGAGGCCGACAAGATCCGCGATGAGCTGCTGGCGCAGGGCGTCCAGCTCAAGGACGGCAAGGACCCCGCCACCGGCGAGCGCGTGACCACCTGGGAGGTGAAACGATGATTGATCATCTGGGCATTTGCGTTGCGGATTTCGATGCGTCCAAGGCCTTCTACGACAAGGTGATGGCGCCGCTTGGCGCCTCGTTCTTGATGATGGTGCCGGCGGAGCATACCGGTGGCGTCAAGGTCGGCGGCTATGGCCGCGAGCGTCCGACCTTCTGGCTGCATGAAGGGGCGGAAACCGGTCCGGGGCGGCACATCGCCTTTTCGGCCCGTTCACGGGCGGAGGTCGATGCCTTCTACGCCGCGGCGATGGCTGCCGGCGGCCGTGACAATGGCGCGCCGGGGCTGCGGCCGCATTACCATCCCGATTATTACGGCGCCTTCGTCTTCGATCCTGACGGCAACAATATCGAAGCCGTCTGCCACCTGCCGGAATGATGCGGGGAGGGCAAAGCCATGAGCCTCGACAACAAGCCGGTGCATACGGGTGGCTGCCAGTGCGGGGCCGTGCGCTTCCGCGTGGAAGGCGCACTCGGCGACGCCTCGGTGTGCCACTGCCGCATGTGCCAGAAGGCGAGCGGCAATTTCTATGCGCCGCTTGTCTCGGTGCGCGAGGCAAAGCTTGAATGGACGCGGGGGCAGCGCAAACTGTTTTCCTCCTCCAACCATGTGTCGCGCGGCTTCTGTGCCGATTGCGGCACACCGCTGACCTATGAGGCCCCGGACGGGCTGGCGCTGATGATCGGCGCTTTCGACGACCCATCGGGGCTAGCGCCGCAGATCCAGTGGGGCACCGAGGCCAAGCTGCCCTATGTCGACGGCGTTCCGGACCTGCCGGGCAAGGACACGATGGCCGATAAGGACGCCGCCGGGTTCCTGGCCACGCTGGTTTCCTACCAGCATCCCGACCACGACACCGATGAATGGCCGCCGAAGGAGAGACAAAAGAATGACTGACGAATTGCGCACGCTCTATCCCGAAATCGAGCCTTTTGACAGCGGTATGCTGGATGTCGGCGACGGCCATCAGGTCTATTGGGAACGCTCCGGCACGCGCGGCGCCAAGCCGGCGGTGTTCCTGCATGGCGGGCCGGGCGGCGGCATCTCGCCCAAGCATAGGCGGCTGTTCGACCCGAAGCTCTACGACGTGATCCTGTTCGACCAGCGCGGCTGCGGGCATTCCACGCCGCATGCCGAGCTCGAAGCCAACACCACCTGGCATCTGGTGGCCGACATGGAGAAGCTGCGCGAAATGGCCGGCTTCGACAAATGGCTGGTATTCGGCGGTTCCTGGGGCTCGACGCTGGCGCTCGCCTATGCCGAGACGCATCCGGAGCGCGTCAGCGAATTGGTGCTGCGCGGCATCTTCACGCTGCGCCGAGCGGAGGTGCAATGGTACTATCAGCATGGTGCCTCGCAGATATTTCCGGAGAAATGGGAGCGCTTCGTGGCGCAGATCCCCGAAGGCGAGCGCCATGATTTCGTCGCCGCCTATCGCAAGCGGCTGACCAGCGACGACCGGCTGGTGCGCGTGGAGGCGGCGAAGGCCTGGAGCCTTTGGGAGGGCGAGACGATTACGCTCCTGCCCGACCCGTCGATGACCACCGCCTTCGGCCAGGACGATTTCGCCGTCGCCTTCGCGCGCATCGAGAACCACTATTTCACCCATGGCGGCTGGCTGGAGGAGGGACAGCTCATCCGCGATGCCGGCAAGCTGAAGGGCATTCCCGGCGTCATCGTGCAGGGACGCTACGATGCCGCCTGTCCGCCGGCGACGGCATGGGCGCTGCACAAGGCCTGGCCGGAGGCCGAGTTCCACATCATCGAGAATGCCGGCCACGCCTATTCCGAACCGGGCATACTGGACCGGCTGATGCGGGCGACCGATCAGTTCGCGGGGACGTCATGAGCTGTCTGGCATTTATCTGGCCTGATAGGTCCACCCCCCTCTGGCCTGCCGGCCATCTCCCCCTCAAGGGGGGAGATCAGCAGAGCCAACTTCGCCACCTATTCTGCAACGTTGGCGATTGGGTGAGGTCGTGGCGAAAGCTAATCTCCCCCCTTGAGGGGGAGATGCCCGGCAGGGCAGAGGGGGGTGGTTCATGTCCGCCAAGGCAAGATTGGGCATGGCAATGACCGTGAAACAACGCATTTATCTCTACGACACCACGCTGCGTGACGGCCAGCAGACGCCGGGTATCGACTTTTCGGTGGAAGACAAGCTGGCGGTGGCCAAGATGCTGGACGAGTTCGGCCTCGATTATGTCGAGGGCGGCTATCCTGGCGCCAATCCGACCGATACGGCGTTTTTCACCGGAAAGCGCACCAAGCGGGCGAAGTTTTCCGCTTTCGGCATGACCAAGCGGGCGGGCGTCTCTGTGTCGAACGACCCGGGACTGGCCGTTCTCTTGCAGGCCGAGGCGGACACCGTGTGCTTCGTCGCCAAGAGCTGGGACTATCATGTGCGCGTGGCGCTCGGCTGTTCCAATGAAGAGAATCTGGAAGCGATTGCAGCGTCGGTCGAGGCGGCACGCGACGCCGGCAGGGAAGCGCTGGTCGATTGCGAGCATTTCTTCGACGGCTTCAAGGCCAATCCAGACTACGCGCTGGCTTGCGCGCGCACCGCATTTGAGGCTGGCGCGCGCTGGGTGGTGCTGTGCGACACCAATGGCGGAACTCAACCCTCGGAAGTGCGCACAATTGTCGAACAAGTCATAGCGTGTGGTATTCCGGGCGAAAATCTCGGCATTCACGCCCATGACGATACCGGGCAGGCGGTGGCCAATTCGCTTGCCGCGGTGGAGGCCGGGGTGCGCCAGATCCAGGGCACGCTGAATGGCATCGGCGAGCGCTGCGGCAATGCCGACCTGATCACGATCATTCCCACACTGATGCTGAAGCCTGCCTTCGCCGACCGCTTTGAGACCGGCATTTCGGCTGAGGCGCTTGCCGGCGTCTCCAGGCTGTCGCGCGGCTTCGACGAATTGCTCAACCGTGCGCCGGAAGCGCAGGCGCCCTATGTCGGCGCCTCGGCCTTCGCCACCAAGGCCGGCATCCATGCCTCGGCGCTGGCCAAGGAGCCGCAGACCTATGAGCATGTACCGCCGGAATCGGTCGGCAACCGGCGCAGGGTCATGGTGTCGGACCAGGGCGGCAGGGCGAATTTCGTCACCGAACTGAAACGGCGCGGCATTGAAATACCGAAGGACGGCCATAAGCTTGATGCGCTGATCGCCGTGGTCAAGGAGCGCGAGGCCGAGGGCTACGCCTATGAGGGTGCGGATGCGAGCTTCGAGCTCCTGGCGCGGCGCATGCTGCATACGGTGCCGGATTTCTTCCGCGTCACCAGCTTTCGCTGCATGGTCGAGCGGCGCTTCGACGCCAATGGCGTGCTGAAGACGATCTCCGAAGCGGTGGTCAAGGTGACCATCGATGGCGAGGAGAAGATGTCGGTTGCCGAGGGCAGGGGGCCGGTCAATGCGCTTGACGTTGCCCTGCGCAAGGATCTTGGCAAGTTCCAGACCGAGATCGGTGACCTGGAACTGGCTGACTACAAGGTGCGCATCCTCAATGGCGGCACCGAGGCGGTGACGCGGGTCCTGATCGAATCGCGCGATTCGACCGGTGCGCGCTGGTCGACGGTGGGTGTCTCCGACAACATCATCGACGCTTCCTTCCAGGCGCTGATGGATTCCATCGTCTACAAGCTGATGAAGAACCGCGAAATGGCGGGTCTGGTGGCCGCCGAATAGCCATCAGCCATATGCGACGATCGATCAGAACTTTGAAATGGTGCTTGCTCTCCAATGGGCGCATAGGGAACCCATGACAGTGCAGACAACCACAAGCAGCGACCCGGCGAGCCGGGGGTTCTTCTATGCCCTTTCGGCTTATTCCCTTTGGGGCTTCCTTCCGCTTTTCCTGAAGGCGGTGGCGCATATTCCTGCAACCGAAGTGGTGGCGCACCGGATATTGTGGTCGGTGCCGGTCGCGGGGGTCGTGCTGCTGGTGCTCGGCCGCACGAAGGATGTGATGGCGGCGCTGCGCTCACCGCGCACGATGGTGATGGCGGCAGTCACTGCGGCCATCATTGCGCTCAACTGGGGCATCTATGTCTGGGCAATCGCGGTGGAGCGCACCGTGGAGTCGGCGCTCGGTTATTACATCAATCCGCTGGTCAGCGTCGCCATGGGGGCCGTGCTGCTCGGCGAGCGGATGAACCGGATGCAGATGGCAGCCATCGGTCTGGCCACGGTCGCCGTTTGCTTCCTGGCTGTCGATGCCGGCGGGGTGCCCTGGGTCTCGCTGTCGCTTGCCTTCACTTTTGCCACCTATGGCTATCTGCGCAAGACGCTGCCCATCGGCCCAAGCCAGGGCTTCTTCCTGGAAGTGCTGATCCTGTGCCTGCCGGCGCTTGCCTATGTCGTATGGCTGCAGATGCGAGGGGAAAGCCATCTTCTGCCCTCGCAGCCCTATGACTTCGCCCTGCTCTTGGCCTGCGGACCGATCACCGCCGTGCCGCTGCTGCTCTATGCATTCGGTGCCAAGTTGCTGCGGCTGAGCACCCTTGGCCTGATGCAATATATCGCGCCGACAATGATCTTCCTGATCGCGATATTTGTTTTCAACGAACCGTTTGACGGCGTGCGCGTCGTCGCCTTCGCACTGATCTGGTCGGCGCTTGCGATCTACACCTGGTCGACGTTTTTCGTCCATGAACGCCCGGCGGTTGCAGAGCAGGTAGTCACGCCGGACAAGTAATGAAGCTTGGCGCTGAAGGCGGCTAGCTACATCTTGTCGATGACCGACTGCACGCCGGTGGTCGGCGTATCGACCGCCGCGCCCTCCGCGAGGATTGCCGCGACGATGGCCTCGGGCTTGTCGATTACCAGCGGCTTGACCAGATGCGAGGTGTGCACGAAGCCCTGGTCCTTCATGTGGTCGATGAGCGCCAGCATCGGGTTCCAGAAGCCGGCGACATTGCCGAAAACGATCGGCTTGCGGTGATTGCCGAGTTGGGCCCAGGTCATGATCTCGACGATCTCTTCCAGCGTGCCGATGCCGCCGGGAAGCGCCACGAAAGCATCCGACTTCTCGAACATCGCATGTTTGCGTTCATGCATGTTTTCGGTGACGAGGATTTCGTCGAACCGGTCGAGCGCGCTTTCGGTGGCTTCCTTGTTCACGAGAAAGCGCGGGATAATGCCAGTGATCTTGCCGCCGGCCCGGTAGGCACCGTCCGCCACCGCGCCCATGATGCCCTTGGTGCCGCCGCCATAGACGAGCCGCAGGCCAGCCTCGGCGATCGAGCGTCCAAGCACATGCCCTGCCTTGAGATACAGGCCATTGATGCCCGGCGAGGAACCGCAATAAACGCAGATCGATCGAATCGTCTTCATCCGCTTATTCGTGGTTGTCTTGGCCGCTTTGGTCAAGCTTGGAGTCGGGCTTTTTCTTGTAGCCCTCGCCAAAACAGGATAGACCCGGCGAAGGTGGCTAAGTGTTGGGGTACCATGGCAGGCACAGCAGTAAGAGCCTTGTTGTTTTTGGCAGGTGGCGTCGCTGCCGCGGCTGTGACGGCCTATGTGTCCGGCGCGCTCGATCCATATCTGGGCAAGCCGGAGGTGGTCGCGGCGACGCCGGATGCTTCCGCGGCGGCAAAAGCGGATTCCAAGACGGCAAGGCTGCCCGGTGAAAGCAAGGAAGCTCCCTCGCAGCCTTCGGCGACGTTGGCCGGTCCGGAAGGCGCTGAGGCCGCAAAGCCCGCGGACACGAAGGCGCCTTCTGCCGACACGGCTGGACAGGAGAAGCAGGCAAAGGACATTCTGGCGCCGTCCTTCGATGTCGTGCGGGCCGAGCCCGACGGGTCGATCGTCATCGCCGGCAAGGCAGCGCCCAACTCCAAGGTCGAGATCGTCATTGGCGCCGAAGTGATCGGCAATGCGACAGCCGGGCCGGAGGGGGATTTCGCGGTCGCACTCGATGAAAATCTGAAGCCTGGCAACCACCAGATCGTGCTGCGTTCGACCGCCCCTGACAATGTAGTGGCAACCTCGCCCGAAACCGCGATCGTATCCATCCCCGAAACGAAAGACGGGCAGGTCTTGGCGCTGGTCGAGCAGCCCGGCGTGCCAAGCAAGCTGATTTCGGTGCCCGAGCCGGAAAAGCAGGCCGAAGCGAAGGCCGACAGCAAGGCGTCTCAGCCCTCGGATCAGAATGCTGCTACAACGCAGGCACCGCCTGTGGCGCAGGAAGAAAAGGCCAATACACCTTCCGGGCAGGCAGGCGAGCAACAGGCGGCTGTCTCCCCGGCACCGTCTGCGGCTGAGCCGAAGCCCGGCGAGCCCATGGTCAAGGTCGAAGCGGTGGAGATCGAGGGGCGCAAGATATTCATCGCCGGTGCCGCCGATCCAGGCCGCAAGGTGCGCGCCTATGCCAACGATATCCTGCTGGGGGAGGTGATCACCTCGCCGGGCGGGCGCTTCCTGATCGAAACCGAGCGTGATTTGCCGGTCGGTGACTACATCATCCGTGTCGACGGGCTGGAGCCGGATGGGGCCAAGGTGGTGACCCGGGCGGCCGTTCCGTTCGAACGCGAGCCGGGAGAAGCGATTTCGGCGGTCGCGCCGGACGCCAATGCGCCGGAAGGCGGACAAGCAGCGGATGCTGCGGCAGCCGCGCCAGGCGACGCTGGCGAGAAGGCAGCGGCGGCACCGGCCCTGCCTGCCGGAGCCGGCGAGATTGCCGCCACGGCGCCTGAGGCTCTTGCCCCGAAGCTGGAAAACGTCGATGGCGCGGTCATCATCCGTCGTGGCGATTCGCTGTGGCGCATATCCCGCCGTGTCTATGGGCTCGGTGTCCGTTACTCCACGATCTATCTCGCCAATCAGGAGCAGATCAGGGACCCGGACATGATCTGGCCGGGCCAGGTCTTCAAGGTACCGGAGAAGACGCGGGAGGGCGAGGCGGCCGACATGGAAGCCATCGGCAGCCAGGCAACGACCGCGCCCCGATAATCGCAGCTGTTGCAGAAATCCGGTTCATCGTCTATCGTCGATGGACGATGAATTGCCGGTGCACCGGAGATGACTGACTGCCGACCGGCTGAAACAAACCTGATCGCTGCGCGGTTTGCCGCCCTGTCGCACCCTGCCCGTATCTCAATTCTGCGGCATCTGGCGCAGGCGCAATGCTGTTGCTGCAAGGACGTGGTCGAACAACTCGACCTTGCGCAATCGACGGTGTCGCAGCATCTGAAGATATTGGTGGAAGCAGGCCTCGTGCGTCTTTCGCCAGAAGGGCAGCGTTCGCTTTACGAGATCGACCGGGACGCCCTTGCGGGGTTTTCCGCGTCATTTGCCACGCTGGTGGAAGATTGTTGTTCTGCCAGCCCAGCCAATACAGAGACTGACAATTTTGGCCGATAAGACCGTTTCAGCCGATTCCGGCTCCACGCTTAAAACGCTGGTCAATCTATGGCCCTATATGTGGCCATCGGACCGCCCCGACCTGAAAGCCCGTGTGGTATGGGCGACGTTCTATCTGTTTGTCGCCAAGTTCATACTGGTGGGGGTGCCCTATTTCTTCAAATGGGCGACCAATGCGCTTGCCGGTGACAATGCACCGCTGCCGCCGCTGCCGGATTTCCTGCTTGGGCCGGTGATGCTGGTCATCGCCTACAATGTCGTGCGGCTGGTGCAGCTTGGCTTCAACCAGCTCCGGGATGCGCTTTTTGCCCGGGTCGGCCAGCATGCGGTGCGCCAGCTTGCCTACAAGACCTTCGTCCACATGCACAATCTGTCGCTGCGCTTTCATCTCGAGCGGCGCACCGGCGGCCTGTCGCGCATCATCGAGCGCGGCACCAAGGGCATCGAGACGATCGTCCGTTTCACCATCCTCAACAGCCTGCCGACCATACTGGAATTTGCCCTGACGGCGGTGATCTTCGCCATCGCCTATGGCTGGCTCTATGTGCTGGTGGTGGCGGTCACCGTGGCGATCTACACCTGGTTTACCGTCTGGGCGAGCGATTGGCGCATCGGCATCCGCCGCGAGATGAACGATTCTGACACCGACGCCAACACCAAGGCGATCGATTCGCTGCTGAATTTCGAGACGGTCAAATATTTCAACAATGAGCGCATGGAAGCGCAGCGTTTCGATCGTTCGATGCAGCGCTATGAGGTGGCAGCGACGAAGACCTGGACCTCGCTCGGCTGGCTCAATTTCGGGCAGGGCGCGATCTTCGGCGCCGGCATGGCGATTGTCATGTGGATGTCGGCGCTGGAAGTGATGGCCGGCACGCAGACGATCGGTGATTTCGTCTTCATCAACGCCATGCTGATGCAGCTTTCGGTGCCGCTGAATTTCATAGGCTTCATCTATCGCGAGATTCGCCAGGGCCTGACCGACATCGAGCAGATGTTTGCCCTGCTCGATGTGAAGCAGGAGGTGGTGGACCAGCCGCAGGCAAGGCCCCTTGCCGTGTCCCATGGCGCGGTCGAGTTCCGCGACGTGCATTTCTCCTACGATCCGGCGCGCCCGATCCTGAAGGGGGTCAGCTTCGAGGTGCCGGCCGGCAAGACGATTGCCATCGTCGGCCCTTCGGGCGCGGGCAAGTCGACCATCTCGCGGTTGCTGTTTCGCTTCTACGACATCCAGAGCGGCTCGGTGCTGATCGACGGGCAGGACATACGCGATGTGACGCAGGAGAGCCTGCGCGCGGCGATTGGCATGGTGCCGCAGGACACGGTGCTGTTCAACGACACTATTGCCTACAATATCCGCTATGGCCGTACCGATGCGAGTGACGAGGAGGTGAAGAAGGCGGCCGAACTTGCACAGATCGGCGCATTCATCGACCGCCTGCCCGACGGCTACAAGGCCATGGTCGGCGAGCGTGGGTTGAAGCTTTCGGGCGGCGAAAAGCAGCGCGTGGCCATCGCTCGCACGATCCTCAAGGCGCCGCCTATCCTGATGCTGGACGAGGCGACGTCAGCCCTCGATACGCATACCGAGCAGGAGATCCAGGCCGCGCTCGACCTGGTCAGCCGCGGGCGAACGACGATCGTGATCGCCCATCGGCTCTCGACGGTGATCGGCGCCGATGAGATCATCGTGCTCAAGGATGGACGCATTGCCGAGCGCGGCACGCATCTGGCGCTGCTGCGCAAGGAAGGGCTTTATGCCTCCATGTGGGCTCGCCAGCGTGAGGCGAGCGAGGCCGAGGAGCGGTTGCGCATCGCCCGCGAGAGCGACGATTTGGGCATAGTCACCCGCCGCCGCACTGCAGAAGTTTGAGTGCGGAAGCGCCGATCCGCTGCAATGTCGCGTTGCGATGGGCGAGTGTTTCCGGTAAGCAGGCGCCAACTGAATTGGAGCCTGCCCCCGCCCTATGAGCCTTGTCGATACGATCAGGAATACACTCGTGCCCGTTCATCGGGAGGGATATCCGTTCATCGGGGCGTTTTTTGCGGCAACGCTGATCCTGGGCTATTTTTCGACCAGCCTGTTCTGGATCGGCCTGATCCTGACGGCGTGGTGCGCCTATTTCTTCCGCGACCCGCAGCGCGTGACGCCGGTTGATGACCGATTGGTGATAAGTCCCGCCGACGGGATCGTCTCTGCCGTCGGGCCGGCAGTGCCGCCTCGCGAGCTTGGCCTCGGAACCACGGAAATGACCCGTATTTCGGTGTTCATGAATGTCTTTTCCTGTCATGTGAACCGCGCGCCGGTGCGCGGCCGCATCACAAGGATCGAACACCGGCCCGGCAAGTTCCTGAATGCCGACCTCGACAAGGCAAGCAGCGAAAACGAGCGCAACGGGCTGGTTATCGAAAGCCCGAATGGAACCGTGGCTGCCGTGCAGATCGCCGGCCTGGTGGCACGACGAATCGTCTGCTGGGCCGAGGCAGAGAGCAATATCGGGGTCGGCGAACGCTTCGGGCTGATCCGCTTCGGCTCGCGTGTCGATGTGTTCCTGCCCCTGGGTGCCACGGCGCGTGTGGCGGTCGGCCAGACGGCGGTCGCAGGCGAAACCGTCATCGCCGAGTTTGGTGGCGATCCCGCAACCCTTCTGGCGCGGGTCTCCTGAGATGGCCCGGCCGTTCCAACCCTTCGAGAGTTATGGCCGCGGCGGTCCCCGTATTCGTGAAATTCCCCTGCGGCTGGTCCTACCCAACCTGATCACCGTGCTGGCCATATGCGCAGGGCTTTCGGGCATCCGGCTTGCCTTCGAACTGCGCTTCGAGACGGCGGTGGTGATGGTGCTGATTGCCGCCTTCCTGGACGGCATCGACGGTCGCATCGCACGTATGCTGAAGGCGACGTCCAAATTCGGCGCACAGATGGATTCGCTTGCCGACATCGTCAATTTCGGTGTCGCGCCGGCCTTGGTGCTTTATGCCTTCCTGCTCGATCGCGCCGGCTCGCCGGGCTGGATTGCCGCTCTTCTGTTTGCCATTGCCTGCGGATTGCGGCTGGCGCGCTTCAACGTGCTTGAGGAAGACCACAACCGGCCTGCCTGGGAAGGGGAGTATTTCGTCGGCGTTCCGGCTCCAGCCGGCGCCGTCATCGTCATGCTGCCGATCTATCTGGTGTTCATCGGCGCGCTGCAGGCCGGCCCCATGCTGGGTTTCGTCAGCTCCGGTTTCACCGTGCTCGTCGCCTTCCTGCTGGTCAGCCGCTTGCCGATCTATACCGGCAAGAAACTGCGGGTGCCAGGCGACAAGGTATTGCCGCTGATCCTGGGCATATCGTTCTTCGTGCTGCTGCTGGTCACCTATCCGTGGCAGACACTGTCCGTCTCGGTGATCGCCTATCTGCTGTTTCTGCCGCTGAGCGCCCGAGCTTATTTTCGCCGGGCCAAGATCGAGGACGCGAAAGCGGCCGCGGAAGAAGCCGACAAAATTCCTTAACAAGCGAAATCCTATGCGGCGGCCACGATTCCGAGCCGCTGCAGCGCCATTTGTCTGACCGCGGCATAGTCGATCCGTCCGGAATCGAGCCGGGGCAGGTCCGCGATCGTGATGATGTCATGCGGGATTAACCGGTCGCTCGCCCCGGCAAGCCTGCCGAATTGCCGCAGCAGATCGGGCTCGTCGGCGGTGGTGACCAGCGTGACCTGTTCGCCCTTGTGCTTATCGGGAACGGCGATGGCCGCATGCTGGCCATCGGGCCAGAGCTGACAGGCAAGGGCTTCGACCGCGTCGAGGGAAACGATCTCGCCGCCGACGCTGGCAATGCGCCCGGCGCGGCCCATCACGGTCAGGAATCCTTCGCGGTCGACGTCGACGATATCGCCGGTGTCGTGCCAGCCATCGCCCAAAGCCTGGAGCACGCCGGGTTGCGAGGCGCGCATATAGCCGAGCATCAGATTGGGCCCCTGGATCAGCAGGCGACCGGCCTGCGGGATGCCGCTGACCGGTTCAAGCTTCATGCGCATGCCCGGAAGCAGACGGCCGGCCGTGCCCTCCCGGTTGTGGGTGGCGGTGTTGATGGAAACGACAGGAGCAGCCTCGGTCAGGCCAAAACCTTCCACGATGCGCGCGCCAAAGCGCTCACGCCAGATGCGCCGGGTCTCGTCATCGACAGTTCCGGTGCCGACCATGGCGAAACGCAGGCCCGAAAGGTTGAAGTTTTCCGCAAGCCGGCCATGGGCGGCGAGGGACGTGTCGTTGCCCAGGATGATGCTTGGCCTGATCTTTGCCGCAATGGCTGCTTCCCGCTGCGAACCGAGGGCTTCGCGGTCAAGCAGAAGCCTGGCTCCCGCCAGAAGCGGCAGGACAATGCCGCCGGTGAGGCTGAAGGTGCGCGATACAGGCAGGAGGTTGAGCAGGCTGTCGTCAAGACCGATGCTGAGGCGCGCCTCAAGCTGGCGGGCATTGGCCAGAAGATTGGCGTGCGACAGCACGACCGCCTTGGGATCCGCCTCCCGGCCGGAAGTGAACAGAATTGCGGCCGGCGTCGCCGCTTCCTGGCGCATATGGACGGGCCACCACCACAAGGCTGCCGCCACGAGTTTTTCAGCGATCGTGATGTTCTTGCGGACGTCTTCCAGCCAGACGAACTTTGCACCGCCTTTTTCTGCCGCCTCAACGGCTTGCGAGAGGCCGGCATTGGCAATGAAGCTGCGTGAGGAGACGACGGTGCGCACAAGCGCGGTGCGAATGGCGGTGGTGATGCCGGCTGATTGCGTCTCGGGCTTGATCATTGCCGCAACGCGGTCGCCGGACCAGAGCGCAAGGAGCGAGACTACCATGTCGGCAGTGTTCGGCAGCAGCACGCCGACGGCTTCGCCCGGCGCGGTCACGGAGGCAAAGCGATGGCCAAATGTGCGGGCGCCGACAAAAAGCTGCCTGTAGCTCAGCGTTGCGTGCATCCGGCCCGATTCGGCTTGCTCAAAGCTCTCGACGATCGGGTGGTGTGGGCCATAGCGGAAGGCTGCGTCGCGGAGTGCCAGGAACAGGCTGCGCTTTGGATCGGGTGCGGCAAGGCGAGCTTCCGCCAGGCGGTCGAACAGGGCATTCGATGCGCGAGCTGGCTGCTTGATACTGAGCGCCATCAGCTCGGCGATGGTTATCGGCTCCAGCGTATTGACGGAAAGGCGCGGGAAAAGCCGCCTGCGCCCGTCTGTCGCCCTGCTGCGGGAAAAAGGCAGATATCGCGCCTCGCCGACGAATATCGGCACAACCTTCGCATCGGCCCGCAGCGCGATGCGTGCCACGGCACGAAATAGCCGATAGGTCTTTGTGTCGGGCTCGATGGTGTCGGGCAGGTAGACGGCAAGGCGGCCCCTGCCTTTCAGGACGCGCACCAGGCGCCGGCTGACGAAGACATGCTCGGCCTTGAAGACGATGGTGCGGGCGAGGGCCCGCCATGGCTCCAGCCAGGGCGAGCGTGCGGATTCATCGTCGAGGATATGCAGCGTATCCTCCGGCAGCAGTGAAAGCATCAGGGCCGGATCGAGACGGGATTGATGCGTGATCGCGTAGATGACGGGGGTCTGCACCGCGCGCGCAGCGCGGACTTTTCGGTCGCGGATGCGATAGACGAGCTTCAGCGGCACATAAAGCAGTGCCTGGCGAAACCCCAGTCGAAGTCGGACAATCTGGAGAATGGCCACAGCCAGATAGGCTGCGACGATACCCAGCGCGATGCTGCTGGCAAGGATCATGCCGCACTCCCCATGCGTGTCCTACTTGCGGTTCTCGCGACCGCCTGGGATGAGAAAACTAGACGAAGGTGCGCGAAGGTCAATGCAGGCATTTTCATTCACCAGGCGGACATTCCAAGAATGTTGGGTGGCCTTCTTGCCTGCGCAAAGAAAAAAGCCGGCGCGAGGCCGGCTTTGAGTAAGGGTTGGACGGGTGAGGGGGATGGGGGGTGGTGTACCCGTCCGCCAAGAGAACGCACGGGAGGCAAAAGGGTTCCCGCAATTAGGGTCAGGACCTATTAATATGATCGAAAATGGCGCCTGAAACGGCGATGAGATGCCAGGAGAAGCCCGCCGGTCGATGTGGTTCATCGGCCAAGGGCCTCGACGCCGCAGCTCGAAGCCGTTTCGGCGTCCTTCGGATGTGGTCCCTCTGGCCGGCTACTTTGTTGAAAAGGCTTGAAAATGACGACATTTCCTGCGCCTTTTCTCCTCGTATCCAGCCAGATGGTCTCACACCATTTCGACCAGATTAACAGGTCCTGACCCTAGCTTCAGCGCATCAAGCCATGCGTGGCCGTCGAGCCTTCATTCCAGTCGCGCCCCGCATGTGAAAAGACTGCGGCGAGCACGATCGTGCCGCCGAAGAGATTGGCCGCCGGCGGAATTTCCGCCAGAAATGACGGAAGCCAGGGCGAATGACGCACCGAACGCCGCAAGCAGCGCGGCGTCGCGGATCGATATTTCACAACACCCGCCTGGTTGCCTTACTTGGGCAAGGCAGGCACATGCGTGGTAGAGTGGCTTCCCGCGCATGTGAGAGGTTAACCCATGGACGCCGCCCAACTGAAAGCCTTGCAGACGCCGTTGAAGGAGGCTTACCGGGACGATGCTGCCCAGGCGCTGATAACGCTTCGCGCAAAGGGCTCGATCGATGACCAGACAATCGCCTGCAAGGTCGAGACTGGACGGGCAATGGCCGTTGCCGGCCTGCATCCGGCGACGGGTGGCACCGGGCTTGAGCTTTGCTCCGGCGACATGCTGTTGGAAGCGCTGGTTGCCTGCGCAGGGGTGACATTGCGGGCGGTAGCCACCGCGCTGGAATTCAGGCTGCACGCCGGCACGGTGGAGGCGCAGGGTGATCTTGATTTCCGCGGCACGCTTGGCGTGGCCAAGGATGCGCCGGTGGGGTTTCGCGCCATCCGCCTGCGCTTCGACCTGGAGACGGACGAGCCGCAGGAGCGCATCGACACGCTGCTTAAGCTGACCGAGCGCTACTGCGTGGTGTTCCAGACGCTCAATGCAAAGCCTGATCTTTCAGTGACGGTGCAGGCACAACGGCCAACCGCCCGGATGTGAGGCCGGGCGGGGTGTTGGCCGGAAAAGGTCAATTCGCGGCGAAGCAGTAGAAAAGACCGTCGCCGCCGGTTCCCTTCAACGCATCCTGGCTGCAGCCGCCGCGCGATGCATGCGAAGAGTTCCACGATTTCGCTGGGGGAGAATCATCGAGCCCCATGCGGTCGTGGTGGCCCATCATTGCAGCCCCTTCGGTTCCGTCCATGCTCCAGTCGCCGCAGGTCTGGTCGGCGGCCTTGGTGCCGTCCGGCATCGATCCGGTCAGGATATCGTGCCGATTGGGCTCGTCGCCGCGACCGTTGATGACGGTGCCCTTCTCATCGAGCGCCGTCTGCTTGTTGATGCCGTTGGCATCGCTGTGCAGCGAGGCGACATCGTCGGCAATCTTTTCGCCCTTGGCGTTGAACCAGGGGCCAGCGCCTATGCGGTCGCGCGCGTCGGTGTCACTGGTCGAAAGATAGGCATGCCAGGTCTTGCCTGAGCTGCCGGCAGCTTCTGCCAGTTGCTGGCAATGGGCATCGGCGCCTGCAAGGCCGCCCAGATTGGCGCCCTTGCCCGGCCCCTGGCTGGTGACGAAGAAACTCATCGACGTGTCTTGCGCGCTGGCCGCCGACATCATGGCCGCAATGCCTGCGGCCGCTAGAACAGCAAGATGTTTCACGGATTTCCTCCCGGTTTTCGGTCCCCACCCGGAAGAAAACGTTAGGGCGCACCTACATAAGCAGCCAATCACAACCCCGTGTTGAAGATGTGAACGGTGCGCGGCCGGACTACTCCGGCATCCGGTAGGAGACCCAGCGCTGCGGCTTGGCCTGGAAAATCCGGCCGGTTTCCGTCAGTTCAGGGCTCGCCAGCGGCAAAATATTGGCCGCGATCTCGGATGGGTGCGGCAGCGTGGCCGGATCTTCGCCGGGCGCCGCCTGCGCACGCATGGCTGTGCGGGTGCGGCCCGGATCGACGCAATTGACCCTGAGCTTCATGTTCCGGGTTTCGTCGGCCCAGGAGCGCCCCAGCGCCTCGACCGCGGCCTTGGAGGCGGCATAGGGCGCCCAGAAGGCACGGGCGGAATGGGCTGCTCCCGAAGACAACAGGATGGCGCGCCCGGCATCCGAAAGCCGCAGCAGGGGATCGACCGAGCGGATCAACCGCCAGGTTGCGGTGACATTGACGGCCATGACCTTGTCGAACACCTTGGCCTCGACATGGCCAATAGGGGCGATGACGCCAAGCACGCCGGCATTGGCAACGAGAATGTCGAGCTTGCCCCAGCGGTCGTTGATGGCGCCGCCGAGCCGGTCGATGCCCTGCATGTCGGTGAGGTCGAGCGGCACCAGCGTCGCCTCGCCACGCCCGGTCCTGGCTCTCTCCGCCTTGATCTCGTCGTCGAGTTCCTCAAGGCCGCCAACGGTGCGGGCAACGGCGATGACATGGGCTCCCGCCGCCGCCATCTGCCTGGCGATGTGATAGCCGATGCCACGCGATGCACCAGTGACCAGCGCTATACGGTTGGAAAGGTCGGGAGCAGGGGTCATAAGGATTTCCAGTTCGAATATGCGGTATCAGATAGGACGAAACCGCAAAATAAGGAACCCTGCAACGGCTGATCCATTTTGCCCCAGTGCGGGGGATTCCCGGTGCATCGGGACGGACCGCGATGCCCCTGGAACAGACAATTTATCGCAGGAGGGGAAATCCATGAGCAGAACCGTTGCAATCCTGATCGCAAGGCTGATCTTCGCCGGCATTTTTGCCATGGCGGCAGCATTCAAATTCGCCGGAATGGCAGACACTGCCGCTTACATCGCTGCGGCCGGCTTTCCGTTTCCATTGCTGCTGGCGTGGCTCGCGGCGTTCTTCGAGCTTGCGCTGGTGCTTGCCTTCCTGACCGGAGCGTATTTTTCCGAGGCGGCACTTTTGGCCGGTGTCTATGTAATCTTCCTGGCCTTTGCCTTCCACGGCCCATCACATTGGCAAGGCAATCAGGCCGAGTTCGGCTTCTTTGTCGACCACTTCACCTTCCTGGCCGGCCTGCTCTTCGCGGCCGTGCACGGGCCGGGCGAAAAGCTGGCGTTGCACAATGGCTTGATCTGGAAAGGCGAATCCGTTTCTGGCCGACTCTGAGCCAGTGATCGCACCAGACCCAAACCTGAATTTTGAATTGAACCTAACGCCTATGTTCCGCTCGACGCCAGTAGCGAAAGGGTGCGGACATTGTCGGCCCCTTCATGGTCCAGAAGTCGGGTCGGATAGTCGGTGGTGAAGCAGGCATCGCAAAATTGCGGCTGGTCGTTCTCGCGCCTTGCCTCACCGACCGCGCGGTAGAGCCCGTCGATCGACAGGAAACCGAGCGAATCGACACGGATAAATTCCGCCATGTCCTCGATAGACATGCGCGAGGCCAGCAGCTTGGTGGTTTCCGGCGTATCGACGCCGTAGAAGCAGGAGGAGCGCGTCGGCGGGGAGGCGATGCGCATATGCACCTCCCTTGCGCCGGCATCGCGCACCATCTGCACGATCTTCTGGCTGGTGGTGCCGCGCACGATGGAATCGTCCACCAGCACCACGCGCTTGCCCTCGATCATGCGGCGATTGGCATTGTGCTTGAGCTTGACGCCCATATGGCGGATCGAATCGGTCGGCTGGATGAAGGTGCGGCCGACATAGTGGTTGCGGATGATGCCGAGCTCGAAGGGCAGGCCCGCTTGCTGGGCAAAGCCGATGGCTGCCGGGGTGCCGCTGTCGGGCACCGGAACGACGATATCGGCCTCGACCGGATTTTCCAGCGCCAGCTCCATGCCGATACGCTTGCGCACATCATAGACGTTGCGGCCTTCGACGGAGGAGTCCGGGCGGGCGAAATAGACATATTCGAAGATGCAGAAGCGCGGCTTCTGCGGCTCGAACGGGAAGATGCTCTCGATGCCCTTGGGTGTTACGATGATCATTTCGCCCGGCTTGACGTCGCGCACGAAGCGCGCGCCGATAATGTCGAGGGCAACCGTTTCGGATGCCAGGATCCAGGCGCCGTCGAGATCGCCCAGCACCAACGGGCGGATGCCGAGCGGGTCGCGGCAGCCGATCATCTTCTTGGACGTTAGCGCCACCAGCGAGAACGCGCCTTCGAGCGCACGCACCGCCTCGATGAAGCGACTGTTGACATCCTTCTCGCGGCTGGTGGCGACCAGATGCAGGATGGTCTCGGTGTCGGAGGTGGAAGAGAAGATCGCGCCTTGCTTCTGCAGCGTGCGCTGGACAGTCATGGCATTGGTGATGTTGCCGTTATGGGCAATGGCGAACCCACCATCGGCAAGTTCGGCAAAGAGCGGCTGCACATTGCGCAGGCCCGAGCCGCCTGTGGTGGCATAGCGCGTATGGCCGATGGCGCGGTTGCCCTTGAGGCTGTCGAGCACGCGCGGCTTGGTGAAGGTATCGCCAATCAGCCCGACATGGCGTTCGACATGGAACTGGCTGCCATCATAGGAGACGATGCCGGCCGCTTCCTGGCCGCGATGTTGGAGCGCGTGCAGGCCGAGCGTGACGATTGCCGCAGCATCCTGCCGGCCGAAAATGCCGAACACACCGCATTCGTCGTGGAAATGATCGTCGGCCTCACCTTGGAGGACGTCTGCATGTGCCATGGGGCGCACTCTCATCAGAAAGCCATCATATAGGGCAGCAGAAAGCCGTGCGCCATATCAATTGTCCGCTGGAGCCTCTTCGGACGGTGGCGTCTCGGCTGGTGGTGTCGTGGTTTCGGCCGGCGGTGCCTCACCCGTTTCGGGCACCTGATCCGGCTGCAACCGCTTCAGGATCGAGTTTTCGGGATCGTCCGGCAGCATGCTTTCAAGTTTTGCGCCGATGCTTTCGAGCAGTGGCTTGGATTTGGCTTCCGCGATCCAGGCCGGCGGATTGGAGCCGACCAGCCAGTTGAAGAACAGAAGGCCCACGGCCACGACAAGGATGCCGCGTGCCGCGCCATAGAGAAAGCCGAGCGTGCGGTCGAGCGCGCCGACACGGCTATCGATGATGAAATCGGCGATCTTCATGGTGATGACCGTCACCACGATGAGCGCGACGATGAAGACAATCGCCGCCGCAGCACCCATCGCCAGCTTCTCATTGTCGATATAGGGCTGCACATAGGGCAGCACGGCCGGGTAGAAGAAATAGGCAGCAATTGCCGCCGCAACCCATGACGCGATTGAAAGCACCTCGCGTGAGAAGCCGCGCACCATGGCAAGCATCGCCGAAACGAGGGTGAAGCCGACGAGAATTCCGTCAAGCAGCGTAATCGGCATGTCGTTCCCACTCCATCATGACGCCTGCGATGGTCCGGTCAGTCGTCTGCGTTCCGGCGCAGCGATCCCGCAATCCGCACCACAAGATCGGTGAGCGTCGCCGGCTGAAACGCACGGGACCCGATGCCCCCGGATATTTCCTCGCTGCCCTTGGGCAGAACCGCCTCTCCAAAACCCAGCTTTTCGGCTTCCTTGAGACGCTGCTGCGCATGCGCAACCGGCCTTATGGCGCCTGAAAGGCTGATTTCGCCGAAATAGACGCAATCTGCCGGAAGGGCAAGACCGGTAAGCGACGAAACCAGGGCCGCCGCGACCGCGAGATCGGCCGCCGGTTCGGAAATGCGGTAGCCGCCGGCGACGTTGAGATAGACATCGTGGGTGGCAAAGCGCACGCCGCAATGGGCCTCCAGCACCGCAAGCACCATGGCAAGGCGCGGGCTGTCCCAGCCGACGACGGCGCGGCGCGGCGTGCCCAGCGGCGAGGGCGCGACCAGCGCCTGGATCTCGACCAGGACCGGGCGCGTGCCCTCCATGCCGGCAAAAACGGCAGCCCCCGGCGATTTGGCATGGCGCTCGCCGAGGAACAATTCGGATGGGTTGGACACTTCGCGCAGGCCCTTGTCCGACATCTCGAACACGCCGATCTCGTCGGTCGGGCCGAAGCGGTTCTTGACCGTGCGCAGGATGCGGTAGTGATGGCCGCCTTCGCCTTCGAAATAGAGCACGCCGTCGACCATGTGCTCGACCACGCGGGGGCCGGCGATCTGCCCTTCCTTGGTGACATGGCCGACCAGCACGATGGCCGCACCGGTGGATTTGGCGTAGCGGATCAGCGCCTGCGCCGAGGAACGGACCTGGGTGACCGTGCCCGGCGCCGATTCGGCCATGTCGGTCCATAGCGTCTGGATCGAATCGAGGATGACGAGGTCGGGCCGCTTGCCTTCGGCAATGGTTGCCAGAATGTCCTCTACATTGGTTTCGGCAGCAAGCTCCACCGCCGAATCGGCAACGCCGAGCCGCTGGGCGCGCAGCCTGATCTGGGCTACCGCCTCTTCGCCTGAGACATAGACGATGCGGTGGCCCTTGCCGGCAAGGGCGGCCGCGGCCTGGGTGAGCAGGGTCGATTTACCGATGCCCGGATCGCCGCCGACCAGCAGGGCCGAGCCGCGCACGAAGCCGCCGCCGGTGGCACGGTCAAGCTCGCCGATTCCGCTGGCGATGCGCGGCGCATCCTCGATCTCGCCCGACAGGGTGGTCAGCGTGACCGGGCGGCCCTTGCGGGCGCTGCGCATTGCCGCCGGCCCGCTGCCGATGCCGCCCGAGGTGCCTTCCTCGATCAGCGTGTTCCATTCGCCGCAGGCGTCGCATTTGCCGGCCCAGCGCGTGTGGACCGTGCCGCAATTCTGGCAGATGAACTGGGTGCGGGTTTTAGCCATGACCGGCAGGCCAGAGGAGGGTGGATATCACAGGCACGTCCAGCCTACTCGAACCGTTCAGGCAAATGATGCTCTTCGGCGAGATCGGAGAAGCGGGTGAATTCGCCGGTAAAGGCGAGCGAGACAGTGCCAGTGGGGCCATGGCGCTGCTTGGCGATGATGACCTCGGCCTTGCCGCGGGCATCGTTCATTTCGCCTTCCCACTTGAGATATTCCTCGGTGCCGGGCTTCGGCTCCTTGTTCTTGAGATAATATTCCTCGCGATAGACGAAGATCACCACGTCGGCGTCCTGCTCGATCGAGCCCGATTCGCGCAGGTCGGAAAGTTGCGGGCGCTTGTCGTCGCGGCTTTCGACCTGACGCGAGAGCTGCGACAGGGCGATGATCGGCACGCCAAGCTCCTTGGCGAGCGCCTTCAGTCCGGTCGTGATCTCGGTGATTTCCTGAACGCGGTTCTGCGAGGCCTTGGCGGAGGAGCCTTGCATGAGCTGGATATAGTCGATGACCAGCACGTCGAGTCCGCGCTGGCGCTTCAGGCGGCGGGCCCGTGCGGCAAGCTGGGCAATCGAGATACCGCCGGTTGAATCGATGAAGAGCGGGATTTTCTGCATCGTCTGCGAACAGGCGACCAGCTTTTCGAAATCCGCCTCGGTGATGTCGCCGCGGCGGATCTTGGAGGAGGGGATTTCAGTCTGCTCGGAAATGATGCGCGTGGCGAGCTGTTCGGACGACATTTCAAGCGAGAAAAAGCCGATGACACCGCCATTGGCCGCCTTGAACGAACCGTCGGCCTGTTGCGCCGGCTCATAGGCATGGGCGATGTTGAAGGCGATGTTGGTGGCAAGCGAGGTCTTGCCCATGCCCGGACGCCCCGCCAGCACGATCAGGTCGGAAGGCTGCAGGCCACCCATGCGCCGGTCGAGGTCGCGCAGGCCGGTGGCGATGCCGGAGAGGTGTCCGTCGCGCATATAGGCGGCGTTGGCCATGTCCACGGCGGTCTTGACCGCGTCGTTGAAGCTCTCGAAGCCGCCATCGTAGCGGCCGGTTTCGGCCAGTTCGAACAGCCGCCGCTCGGCATCCTCGATCTGTTCCTGCGGCGCCATGTCGACCGGGGCGTCATAGGCGATGTTGACCATGTCCTCGCCGACCGTGATCAGCGCGCGCCGCGTGGCAAGGTCGTAGATGGCGCGGCCATAGTCGGCGGCGTTGATAATGGTGACGGCTTCGGCGGCCAGCCGGGCGAGATATTGGGCGACCGTCATGTCGCCGACCTTCTCGTCGGCCGGCAGGAAGGTCTTCAGCGTGATGGGATTGGCCATCTTGCCCATGCGGATGAGTTCGCCCGCAACCTCGAAGATCTTGCGGTGCAGCGGCTCGTAGAAATGTGCCGGCTTGAGGAAATCCGAAACGCGGTAGAAGGCGTCGTTGTTGACGAGCACCGCGCCCAGCAAGGCCTGTTCAGCCTCGATATTGTTCGGCGCCTCGCGATAGAGCGGTGTTTCGGCCACGCCGAATTTTCGTGCTGCCTCTGCCATTCTTTCCCCGATGTTCAGCCCCGGACCTCGGTACCAGAAGCCGCCGGCGCCCGCTCGACAAATACCGGGTTTTCCCTCTTGTGCCCGCGATTCACAGACGACCGGAAAAATCCGTCTCGATGCCAGAATCAGATTGACGCGAATCAGTACGGGAGTTTAGCGCAGGCCGCGCGGAACAAAACAGGAAAATCCTGTCATGCTCCGCGTTTACTGGCCTTTCTCGGCAACGCGCCGCTTAGGCGCCGGTTCGCCGGAAGAATCGTCCGGCTTGTGGGCGGCCTCGTGCAAGGCCAGCGCCTTCTCGCATTTGCCGATATAGTCGCGGGTGAGCGGCACGGTGTCGTTGCGGCGCGTGAGCTGCACCTGGAAGACAATCAGGTCCTGCCAGCGGAACGCAGCCTCCGAGCCGGCAAGGTAAAATTCCCACATGCGGCAGAAGCGCTCGTCATAGATTTCCTTGGCGCGCTCACGATTGGCCATGAAGCGCTGGCGCCAGTTCTTCAGGGTCTCGGCATAGTGCAGCCGCAGGATCTCGATGTCGGCCACCATCAGCCCCGATTTCTCGATGACGGGCAGCACTTCCGACAGCGCCGGTATGTAGCCGCCGGGGAAGATATATTTGCGGATAAAGGCATTGGTGGCAAAGGGCGGGCCGCTGCGGCCGATGGAATGCAGCACCATGACGCCATCTGGCTTGAGCAATTGCGCGCATTTTTCGAAGAATGTGCGGTAGTGGTTGACGCCGACATGCTCGAACATGCCGACCGACACGATGCGGTCGAAGCGCTCTGTCAGATCGCGATAGTCGCGCAGTTCGAAATGGGCGTGGTTGTCCAGGCCGTCTTCGCGGGCCCGTTCGGTCGCAACCGCAAGCTGTTCGGTCGACAGCGTGACGCCGAGAACCTCGGCATCGAAATTTCGCGCCAGATAAAGGCCCAGACCGCCCCAGCCGCAACCGATGTCGAGCACGTTCTGGCCCGGTTTCATGCAAAGCTTGGAAGCGATATGGCGCTTCTTGGCCAGTTGCGCCTCGTCGAGCGTCATGTCTGGTCGCTCGAAATAGGCGCAGGAATATTGCATGTCCTGATCGAGGAACAGCTTGTAGATTTCACCCGACAGATCGTAGTGACGCTGGACATTGCGCTTGGAGCGGCTTGCCGTGTTGAGCTGGTGGAAGCGCCGGAAGGCATGACGCAGGCCTTCCACCGCCTTGGTCCAGGCAGCTTCGATGGTGCCGCTCGGCCCCATATTCTCGAAGGCTATTCGCAGCACACCCAATATGTCGCCCTCGACCACATCGAAATCGCCTTCCATGAAGGCTTCCGGCAGTGCCAGCATCGGATCGAGCGCGATGGCGCGTTCGGCATGCTTTGTCTTGACGACGACATGGACGTGCTCGCCGCTGCCATCACCAAACCTGTAAGTGGCGCCGGTGGGGCCGGTGACGGAGAGGTTGCCTGTTATGACCAGGCGTTCGACGACACGCTGCAAAAATCTGTTCACGGCGATGCACCCGCTTTTTTACGAGAAGGTCCACCCCTATTGTGCGTCAAAGCGTCACAAACACAATAGTTCCAGTTTGTACAAAAAAACCCGGGCAAAATGCCCGGGTCTTGGTCCAGTTCACCGAAGATGTATCGGCGCGTAGAACTGTGATCAGATTTCCTCGCCTTCTTCGGCATTCGGGTCGAAGAAATTCTCTGGGCGGGCATTCTCATTGATGTCCTCGCCATAGATGGCTTCGGCAGAATCGAGCTTCTCGCCGGCTGCCTGGCGCTCTGCCTCGTCGGCGGTGCGGGCGATGTTGAGCGTGATGGTGACCTCGACTTCCGGATGCAGCGCGATCGCTACATTGGTGAGGCCGATGGTCTTGATCGGGTGGTTCAGTTCGACCTGGTTGCGATCGACCGAGAAGCCTTCGGCTGAGATGATGTCGGCGATGTCGCGGGTCGAAACGGAACCGTAGAGCTGGCCGGTCTCGCCGGCCGAGCGCACGACGACGAAGTTCATGCCGTCGAGCTTTTCGGCAACCTTCTCAGCTTCCGACTTGCGCTCCAGGTTGCGTGCCTCGAGCTGGGCGCGCTGGCCCTCGAACTTCTTCTTGTTGGCTTCATTGGCGCGCAGCGCCTTGCCCTGCGGCAAGAGGAAGTTGCGGGCAAAGCCGTCCTTGACGCGGACGGTGTCGCCCATCTGGCCGAGGCGGGAAATACGTTCCAGAAGAATGACTTCCATGATTCTGATCTCCTTTATGTCGCACAATTGCGAAGAGCCAGGCAGGAAGCTGAAGGTCGGCGCGTTGCGCCTCGGTCGCTGTCCTGCCGGCTGGCAGTTAGGGAAGCGGACAAGCCGGTTCCCAACCCGGGGATTTTTATTCTGCTTCCCGAAGCCGCGCCCGTCGCGGCGGGGAAGATGCGGGCGGCTTACCGCCCGCAGTTCGGTCGCGTGGCGACCCTTATTTCACCACATAGGGCAGCAGGCCGAGGAAGCGCGCGCGCTTGATCGCCTTGGCGAGTTCGCGCTGCTTCTTCTGGCTGACGGCCGTGATGCGCGACGGCACGATCTTGCCGCGCTCGGAAATGTAGCGCTGCAGCAGACGCACGTCCTTGTAGTCGATCTTGGGCGCGTTGGCGCCGGAGAACGGGCAGGTCTTGCGGCGACGATGGAAAGGGCGCCGCGTCGGAATCTGATTGATGTCGACCATTATTCTGCTCCCTCAACGCCTTCGCGCGGGCGGCGCGGGCCGCGGTCGCCCCGGTCACCACGATCACGATCTCCGAAGCCACGGCCCGGACGATCGCCACGATCACTGCGCTCTTCGCGCTTCTGCATCATGGCCGACGCGCCTTCCTCGTGAGCCTCGACCTTGACGGTCAGGAAGCGCAGGACGTCTTCCGACAGGCCCATCTGGCGCTCCATTTCATTGAGCGCTTCGGGCGGGCAGGTCAGGTCCATCAGCGTGTAGTAAGCCTTGCGGTTCTTCTTCACGCGATAGGTGAGGGACTTCAATCCCCAGTTCTCGACCCGGCCGACAGACCCGCCATGAGAGGTGATGACACCCTTGTACTGTTCGACAAGAGCATCGACCTGCTGCTGCGAGAGGTCTTGCCGGGCAAGAAACACATGTTCGTATAGAGCCATTGTTTTCGTGCCTTTCTTCATTTCCCTGTCGGTTCCCGGCGGCTAAAGCCTCTGCAACTTCTCTTGACCTGCATGGCAGGGAAGAAAGGAGCGTAACGAGACGGTCGAGAGCGGAGACACGGGAAGCGGAAACCCATCTGGCTTCACAACGGATGCTTTCACATTGAAAGCCTCCGGCCCTCCGTTCAGCCCCCAGCTGGGACCGGCAGATTGCGGGCGTCTATACAGGTTTTTGCGACGGATGCAAGGCGGTCATTCGATGCCTGCATATCGCGAACGCATTCTTAACCCTTTTGCGAATGAAGCCGGCGGAATGCGGCTGCATTCAACAAAATTTCACCTTGCCCGCGCCAGATTACGTCAAACGGGCAATCACGGGGGTTGTGATGCTGATCCAGCGTTTCTGGCATTCGCGAAGCGGCAATTTCGCCATGATGTTCGCGATTTCGTTTCCTGCTGTCCTCGCCGGGGTTGGCCTGGCCCTTGATGTCGCCAATCTGATCGCCGCCAAATCGAACCTTCAGAACGCGCTGGATTCGGCGGTTCTGGCCGCTTCACGGCTTCAGGATGCATCATCTTCCCGACAGGATGCATTTGACGGATTCTTTGCGGCCAACATTGCCGGCAACCACTATCTTGAGAACGCGGAAGCCGAGTTCGCGGTTGACCCGGGCATCAACTCCATCAGAACGACAGCTACCGCCCACGCCGACGTATCTTTGAACTTTGCCTTCATTTTCGGCCAGAGTGCGCGCGTCACGGCGACGGCCAGCGCTTATGAATCGACCGCGCGGCTGGAGGTCGCGCTGGTGCTCGACAATACCGGTTCGATGGAAGCCACCAATATGCAGGCGCTGAGGGAGGCTGCAACCGACCTGATCGCGACATTGGAAGAAGAAAAAACCAAGAATCCAGATCGTGAAATCCGAGCCGCGCTCGTTCCGTTCGTCACCGCTGTGAATATCAAAGGCGTGGGGTTCAAGGAAGAATGGATCGATAAGCGCAAGGTCGTACCAGAGGACGATTCTAGCCTGAACGGGGTAAATTTCGAGCTTGAGGACGGAAGCCGGGTCGGCCACTGGGAACTGTTCACACGGCTTAAAGAGAAGGCCGGAGTCAACGTCGAGTGGAAAGGCTGTGTGGAGGCGCGCCCGGCGCGCTACAATGCCGACTACACGCCTAAGATGGGCGTTACTCCAAACCTTGACGATACGCAGCCCAACCCATTGAAGCCCGAAACGATGTTTGTGCCGTACTTTGCGCCGGATGAGCCGGGAAAGGCCCAACAGGCGCTGAACGACGGAAACAAACTGAATAATAGCTATCTGGAAGACCCATACGACGCGAGTGACAAAAAGCAAAACAACGCGGACAATCTTCTGGCGATGCAGAGGTCACTCACCAAGTATAGCAAGAGCAGCATCCGGAATGTAATCGGAGACAACACTTTCAGGACCACAGGCCCGAACTATGCCTGTCCGACGCCGATCGTGCCGCTGACGACGGATCTAACCACGCTCAAGACAGAAATAGCTAAGATGATCTACTGGCAGGGTTCCGGTACCAACGTTGCGGAGGGGGTGGCATGGGGCATGCGCGTGCTTTCGCCAGGCGAACCCTATACGCAAGGCCACCCCTTCGATGCCAAGGAGACGACCAAGGTTGTGGTGGTCTTCACCGATGGCGAAAACAATGTCTTTGGAGCGAAAGACGCTCTCATCAACAAATCGGACTATGGTTCCTACGGATACGTCAAGGACGGCTACAAGAGAATGGGGACGGATGACCGGGGGATCGCCCTGTCCAACGTCAACAAGCTGACGCTCGCCGCATGCAACCAGTTGAAGGATAATGACGTCCGGGTGTTTACCGTGGTGCTGAAGGCGGTCACCGCGACCAATCGGGACCTGTACACGGCCTGTGCCACGAACCCGACGGACTATTATCCGACCAAGGATGCGACCGAGTTGAAGGCCGCATTCAAGAAGATCAGCTACTCGATCTCGCAGCTCTATGTGACGAACTGATCAGGTCGTGCCGGGAGCTTCCTTTGGTGTTGGGAAGAAGGTTTTCTTGCCGTGGCGCTTGCCGAAGATCATGTCATATTGCAGCAGGCGGAAGTCGCGGATAACCGGATCGATCGTCTTGGCGCGTGACCAGTTCGGTGTCGCCTCGTCTGCCGGCGACACCAGCATGTTGCGGTCGATGACGCGGTAGCGCTCGCTGATCTCACCGAGGAAGCCGGTATAATAAGGGTGGCTGATGCCGGCCGCCTTGAGCACATGCAGCGGCAGCAGGGCCGGGCTGATCGAGCCCAGATCCGTCACCGGACCGCTGCGGTTCGACCAGATGACCAGCGGTGTCTCATGCTGGGCGCTCATTTCCGGCAAGGGCGCCTTGCGGCTGGCGACATTGTCCTTCATGAAGCCGGTTTCGACATAGGCTGGCCCCAACGGTGGCAGATGGTCTCCGAACATGGCAATGACCGTGGGCCGCTCCCGCTGCCTTGCCCATTCGAGCAATCGCGCAAGGCTCTTGTCGCCGTCTGCAACGCCCTCGGTGTAGCTCAGGATTGCCCCTTGTGACTCTGCGCTTGGGGCTCCCGACACCTCATGCATGGTGTCGATATAGCGATTGGCAGCGTAAGGGCCATGGTTCTGCAGCGTGACGGCAAACAGGAAGAACGGCTGCGCGATAGCGTCGGCCTCGCGAATGATCTCGTCGGTCAGCGCCATGTCGGACGCAAGCGGCCCGCGTGCAGCCAGCGGCGGCAGGTTTTCCACCGACATGAACCGTTCGAAGCCGAAGGCCTCGTAGACCGGCGCGCGGTTCCAGAACCAACCCTCGAAGGGATGGAAGGCCCGCGTGGCATAGCCCTCGCTCTTCAGGAAGGTTGCAAGCGACGGCAGCGAGCGGCGCACATATTGCTGATAGGGAATGCTGCCATAGGGCAGGAATGCGTTGGAAAAGCCCGTCAGCGCCTCGAACTCGACATTGGCGGTCATGCCGCCGAATTCCGGCGAGAAGATATGACCGGACTGGATCGCCCGAACTGTAGGGATGGGATCGGGCGTAATGGTGACACCCGGCAGCAATGTCGGGTCCCAGAAGGATTCGTTCATGACGATGATGATGTCAGGCCGCTCGGCAGGCAGGACCGGCAGCGCCGTGTGCGGCTGCGCGATGGCCTCGATGGCCTTGGCCGAATAGCCTTGAGGGGCCGACACCTTGGCCATCGGCACATTGAGCGCGAAGGCGATGGCAAAGCCGTTGCTGTCGTAATTCTCCTTCTGGTCCCACATCATCGGGATGATCTGGAGCCGGTCGCGCGCCCAGGAGAACGTCGCGTAGTCCATGATCGAGCCGAAGAAGACCAGTGCCGGCAGCGCCAAGGCCAGGCGGGCGGCTCGGGCGCGCCATGAAAGCGCGGGGATGTGCCTGCGCCAGAATTTCCAGGCCATGACCAAAAGGACGAGGGAAGCAACCGCACCGGCAAGGGTCGCCACTGCCATCAGCGGGCGCTGTCCTACCAGCAGAGGCGCCAGTTCCAGGATCTGGCGTGCATATAGAAAGTCCGTCGGATAGAGCGGGTCGCCGAGATAGTGCGATTTCTGGTGGCCGATGAAGGCCAGCAGCAGAGCGAGCGGTGCCACCAGAAGCAAGGCGTGGTAGGCGCGGCCAAGCAGGGCGTCGAGGAAGATCAGCAGAAATGCGAACAGAAGAACCGTGGTCCAGCCGGGACGGAACGGCTGCTGGAAGAAGAGCAGCGTCTGCGAGAGCGATCCGCGCACGATCAGTTCGACGGCAAAGACCAGCAGGGCTGAAATCAGTAGTGTGAGCGCAACGGTACCGCCGATCCGTGCTGCCGAAAACGCACGGCTGCGCCCGGCCGCTGCCGCATCATTTGTGGAATCGCCCTGCAAAGGCTCAAACAGACTTGCCAACTCACGAACCTCGAACGCGAAACAAAACTGTCATCCCACTGTCACCGAACTGTCACAAAATCTAGCGTCTGTGTTCAAATTGAGAAGGGGAGCCGGGCTTCGCGCTCATTTTTGAAAACAATGGCTACGTTCGGTGTTGATACCGGACGGCCTTGACTTTGACGCCTTCCTCGCGTCACACGCGACGTCGAGAAACAATCCGGGAGCCGTTCATGGCCATCGCATTTACCTTTCCGGGGCAGGGAAGCCAGGCTATTGGCATGGGCAAGGACCTTGCCGAGGCCTTCCCGCAAGCGCGCGCGGTGTTCGAGGAAGTCGACGAAGCGCTTGGCGAGAAGCTGTCATCTGTCATTTGGGAGGGGCCGGAAGACGCCCTGACGCTGACTGCCAATGCGCAGCCGGCGCTGATGGCCGTCTCCATGGCCGCGATCCGCGCGCTGGAGGCGAGCGGCCTGGCGTTGAAGGACAAGGTTTCCTATGTCGCCGGCCATTCGCTCGGCGAATATTCGGCGCTTGCCGCGGCAGGCATGTTTTCCATCGGCGATGCCGCAAGGCTGCTTCGTATCCGCGGCAATGCCATGCAGGCGGCGGTGCCGGTGGGCGAGGGCGCAATGGCAGCCATCATCGGGCTGGAGCAGGCCGATGTAGAGGCGGCCTGCGCCGAGGCCGCCCATGGATCGGTCTGCCAGATCGCCAATGACAACGGCGGCGGCCAGTTCGTGATTTCGGGCGCCAAGGCAGCGGTCGAACTTGCGGCAACGCTTTGCACGCAAAAGGGCGCCAAGCGCGCGCTGATGTTGCAGGTTTCGGCTCCCTTCCACTCCGCGCTGATGGGGCCGGCGGCCGACGCCATGCGCGAGGCGCTGGCCGGCGTGAAGAAGAATGTGCCGCTGGTGCCGGTGGTCTCCAATGTCTCGGTGAGCCCGTCCAGCGACCCGGACGAGATCGCCGCGCGGTTGGTCGAGCAGGTGACGGGACGGGTGCGCTGGCGCGAGACCATCGACTGGTTTGGCGCCAATGGTGTTACCGCGCTTTATGAAATAGGCGCCGGCAAGGTGCTGTCGGGGCTGGCGCGGCGCATCAATAAGGAAATCGCGACGACGGCGGTCGGCACTCCCGCGGATGTCGAAGCAACTGTCGCAGCGCTGGCCTGAGGAATAAACTCGACCCCACCCATTTGAAGGGTGTGCTCTAAGAAGCGGAGTTCAAACATGTTCGATCTGACCGGCCGCAAGGCGCTCGTCACCGGAGCTACCGGCGGCATTGGCGAGGAGATCGCCCGCGCGCTCCACAGGCAGGGCGCAACCGTCGGCCTGCATGGCACCCGTGCCGAGAAGCTGGAAGCGCTGGCCGCCGAACTCGGCGAGCGGGTGAAGCTGTTCCCGGCCAATCTGTCGGACCGCGACGAGGTCAAGGCGCTTGGCCAGAAGGCAGAAGCCGAACTCGAGGGCGTCGATATCCTGGTCAATAATGCCGGCATCACCAAGGACGGGCTTTTCGTGCGCATGTCGGATGCGGATTGGGATGCCGTGCTGGAGGTCAATCTGACGGCGGTGTTCCGCCTGACGCGCGAACTGACCCATCCGATGATGCGCCGCCGCAATGGCCGCATCATCAATATCAGTTCGGTGGTGGGCGTCACCGGAAATCCCGGCCAGACGAATTACTGCGCCTCCAAGGCCGGCCTGATCGGCTTTTCCAAGTCGCTCGCGCAAGAGATCGCCACCCGTAACGTGACGGTCAATTGCGTTGCGCCGGGCTTCATCGAATCAGCCATGACCGACAAGCTCAACGACAAGCAGAAGGAGGCGATCATGGCCGCGATTCCCGCCAGGCGCATGGGAACAGGCGCCGAAGTCGCCTCGGCGGTGGTGTATCTTGCCTCTGACGAAGCCGCCTATGTCACCGGCCAGACCATTCATGTGAACGGCGGCATGGCGATGATCTGAATACGCCATCCACGACGGTGGATGAGGCGTTTTCCGCATTGGACGCGCGCAGCTTTTCGTGTAATGCCGCCCTTGAGACGGGGCTGGCGAGGGAATTGCCGCTGCCGTTCGGTTCCTCAAAGGAACATCTTTCAGCTTGATTAGCGGCATTCGTGCGGCTAACGAAGACGAACAAACAAAGGACGAGGATGCCCACATGAGTGACACCGCAGAGCGCGTCAAGAAGATCGTTGTCGAACATCTCGGCGTCGAAGCCGACAAGGTAACGGAAGCAGCGAGCTTCATCGATGACCTGGGCGCGGACAGCCTTGACACGGTTGAACTCGTCATGGCGTTCGAAGAAGAGTTCGGTGTGGAAATCCCCGACGATGCGGCCGAGACGATCCTGACCGTCGGCGATGCCGTGAAATATATCGACAAGGCCTCGGCCTGACGCTTTCGCCGGCAGTCAGTAGACCGGGAGTACCTTTATGAGGCGTGTCGTCGTAACCGGCATGGGCCTGCTCTCGCCATTTGGCGTGGGCGTGGAACATGGGTGGAAGCAGCTTCTGACCGGCCGCAGCGCGGCCAGAAGGGTCACGGAGTTCGAGGCCGAAGACCTCGCCTGCAAGATCGCCCATGTGATCCCGCGCGGCGACGGCAGCGACGGCACCTTCAATCCCGAGGCCTATCTGGAGCCGAAGGAACTGCGCAAGATCGGCGACTTCATCCTTTACGGGATCGCGGCCGCCGACGAGGCGTTGAAGGATTCCGGCTGGGAGCCGAAGACGCCCGAGGAGCAATATGCCACCGGGGTGATGATCGGTTCAGGCATCGGCGGCATCGAGGGTATCGCGGAAAATGCGCTGGTTTTGCATGAACGCGGACCTCGTCGCATCACGCCCTTCTTCATTCCCGGCAACATCATCAACCTGGTTTCAGGCCAGGTGTCGATCCGGCACGGGCTGAAAGGCCCGAACCATTCGGTCGTCACCGCCTGTTCGACCGGGGCGCACGCAATCGGCGATGCCGCACGGCTGATCATATTCGGCGATGCCGATGTCATGCTGGCCGGTGGCGCGGAATCGCCGGTGACGCGCCTGTCGCTGGCCGGGTTTGCCGCCTGCAAGGCGCTCTCGACAGGGCGCAACGAGACACCGCAAAAGGCGTCCCGCCCCTATGACCGCGACCGTGACGGCTTCGTCATGGGCGAGGGCGCGGGCGTGGTCGTGCTTGAAGAACTCGAGCACGCCAAGGCGCGTGGCGCGAAAATCTATGCCGAAGTGACCGGCTACGGTCTGACCGGCGATGCCTATCACATCACCGCGCCATCACCGGACGGGGAAGGCGCCTTCCGCTGCATGCAGGCCGCGCTCAAGCGTGCAAACCTGTCTCCGGCCGATATCGACTATATCAACGCCCACGGCACCTCGACCATGGCCGACACGCTGGAGCTCGGCGCGGTCGAAAGGCTGGTTGGGGATGCTGCATCGAAGATTTCCATGTCTTCGACCAAATCGTCCATCGGCCACCTTCTGGGGGCCGCAGGTGCCGCCGAAGCGATCTTCTCGATCCTGGCCATTCGCGACAACATCGCGCCGCCGACAATCAATCTCGACAATCCTGAACGGGAAACGGCCATCGACCTGGTGCCGCACAAGCCGCGTCAGCGCCGGATCGACGTTGCGCTCTCGAATTCCTTCGGATTTGGCGGCACCAACGCATCGCTGGTCTTCCAGCGCTACAATGGCTGAGTTCGCGGCCGGGTTCGAATTTCGTCGCGAATTTTGCCTTATTCGTGCCTAGGGTCCCCCAAAGGGGGATTCATCAATGCGATCGGCCGGAACCGCAAGATCCTGTCCTGGCCGTTCGGCGGGGATGATACTCGCAAGAGCAATATTGAGGCGCCATGAACACCAATCCGGCAGAAGGGGAATTCGGCGAGCGCTCCCAGGCGCCGAAGCCTATCGTGCCGAAGACCGCCAGCGAAGCGCTGCGGCCGGAGGCAGGCACGCCGCCGCCGCCGCGAACCCGTTCGCGAGCGTCGCGCAACCAGTTCATTGTATTCATGAATTTCCTCCTGTCGGTGGTCATGCTCATCGTGCTGGCGGCGGGTGCGGCGGTTTATTTCGGCAAGCGTGAATTCGAGGGCGCGGGTCCGGCCAGGACGGCCACGACCTTCCTGGTCAAGCCGAACACCGGCGTTCAGGAAATCGCCGAACAGCTCGAACGGCGCGCCCTGATCAGCGATGCGCGCATCTTCCGTCTCGGCGTGCGCGCCCACGGCAATGATTCGGCACTGAAGGCCGGCGAATACGAGATCAAGCCGGAAGCTTCGATGCGCGACATCATGGAGCTTCTCAAGAGCGGCAAGTCGGTGATGTATTCGCTGACGATTCCGGAAGGATTGACGGTCGAGCAGGCATTCCAGCGCATTGCCGAACAGGAGGCGCTGACCGGCGACCTGCCGCAGACGCTACCGCCCGAGGGCAGCCTTGCGGCAGATACGCAGCGTTTCACCCGTGGCGCCACGCGCCAGCAGATCATCGACAAGATGCTGGCGCATCAAAAGGAACTGGTCGAGGAGATCTGGTCGCGGCGCGTGCCTGACCTGCCATTGGCCAATATCGAGGAATTCGTCATTCTGGCGTCGATCGTGGAAAAGGAAACCGGACGCGGCGACGAGCGTTCGCGGGTCGCTGCCGTCTTCCTCAACCGGTTGAAGAAGAACATGCGGCTGCAGTCCGACCCGACCATTCTATATGGGCTGTTCGGCGGCAAGGGCAGGCCCTCAGATCGCCCGATCTATCAGTCCGACATCGAAAAGCCGACGCCCTACAACACCTATGTCATCAACGGCCTGCCGCCGACGCCGATCGCCAATCCAGGCAAGGCAGCGCTGGAAGCGGTCGCCAACCCGTCGCAGACCAACGATCTTTACTTCGTCGCGGATGGCACCGGCGGGCACGTCTTTGCCCAGACGCTGGAAGAGCATAACCAGAATGTCGCGCGTTGGCGGGCCATCCGTAAGAAGCAGGCCGATGAAGCCGCAAAGGCCGGCGAAGGCGGCGCGGCAGAAGAGACGGCACCGAAGCAATAGCGGATCGGACCCGACCAAGGGACCAGGTTCAAGACAATGCGGCATGGAGATCTCCGCAATGGTAAGGCGTAATCCGCCGTTTGCCGTGGCGCGAGGTGGCAATCAGATAGGGGCGCCGATGACTTTGCAAAGCATGACGGGCTTTTCGCGGGCCACGGCGGAGCATGACGGTGCGGCCATTGCCTGGGAAGTGAAGTCGGTCAACGGCAAGGCCGTGGACACCCGGCTCCGGTTGCCGCAGGGCTGCGAAAGGCTGGAACAGCCGGTGCGCCAGGCCGTGCAACGCCGCTTCTCGCGCGGCAGCATCCAGGCATCGCTGACCATCGGCCGGACTGCCGGGACGATGGTGCAGCCCGTGGTCAATGAGGCGTTTTTGAAGGATCTGGCAGGGCTTGCCCAGCGGCTTCAGGAACAGTTCGGCGTCGCACCGGCAAGCGCTGACGGCCTGCTTGCCCTACGCGGCGTTCTCGACGTGCCGGAAACCCTGGAAACCGAGGAGGTGCGCGCTGCTTTCGATGTGGCTGTCCTGGCTGCGCTGGACAAGGCGCTGGCCGGTCTTGAACAGGCGCGCCAGGCCGAAGGGGAGGCATTGCGCGGGCTGCTAGCTGGCCACGTCGATGCGATCGAGGCGCTGACCTTGCGGGCCGAAGCCGACAAGTCGCGCGACCCGGCGGTCATCCGCGCCAGGCTCGCCGAGCAGGTCGCCCTGCTGATGGATGCTGCGGCCAATCTCGATGAAACCCGCCTGCATCAGGAAGCTGCTTTCCTTGCCACCAAGGCAGATATCCGCGAAGAGATCGACCGGCTGAAAACCCACGTCGCCTCGGCACGAACGCTGTTGTCCGGCACCGGGCCGATCGGGCGCAAGCTCGATTTTCTGGCGCAGGAATTCAACCGCGAATCGAATACTTTGTGCTCGAAATCGAACGCTGCGAGCGTGACTGCCACCGGGCTGGAATTGAAGGCCGTGGTGGATCAGTTTCGTGAGCAGGTTCAAAATCTGGAGTAGCGTATGAGCGCGCAGACATCGTCAACCGCAATCCGGCGGCGTGGCCTTATGCTGGTCTTGTCTTCCCCCTCCGGGGCGGGCAAGTCGACCATTGCGCGCAATCTGCTCGAGAACGATCACGAACTCAGCCTGTCGGTAAGTGTCACCACGCGGCCACGCCGCGGCAGCGAAATCGACGGTGTGCATTATCGCTTCATCACGCCGCGCGAATTCGACGGCATGCGCGAATCGGACGCCTTGCTGGAATGGGCTGAGGTTCACGGCAATTTCTACGCTACCCCGCGCGAACCGGTGGAGGCGGCGATGGCCGACGGCCGCGACATGCTGTTCGATATCGACTGGCAAGGTGCGCTTCAGCTCAAGGACAAGATGCGAGCCGACATCGTCTCGATCTTCATCCTGCCGCCCTCGATGAAGGAACTGAAAGCTAGGCTCAAGCGCCGGGCGGAAGATTCGGACGAGGTGATCGAAAAGCGCCTGCAGAATGCGCGAGTCGAGATCGAGCATTGGCGTGATTACGACCATGTCGTCATCAATCACGACCTCGACCGCGCTTATAGCGATGTCCGCGCCATCGTAACCGCCGAACGGCTGCGGCGCGACCGCCGACCCGGCCTGTTCGATTTCGTTTCCGGCCTGCTGGACGAGAAGATATAGGGCTGATCGAAGACCCTACACAGCGTTGGCCAGCGCCACGAATTCGGCGATATCGAGCGTTTCGGCCCGGCGGGTGCCGTCGATGCCAGTTGTCTCCAGGAGGCGCGCACCCTCGATGCCCTTGAGGCTCTGGCGCAGCATCTTGCGGCGCTGGCCGAAGGCGGCTTCGGTGACACGGCCGAGGGTACGAACGTCAGCGGGCAGCGGCTGTTCTCGGGGGATGAGATGCACCACTGAGGACGTGACCTTTGGCGGCGGCGTGAAAGCCTGTGGCGGCACGTCGAAGGCGATCCTTGCTTCTGTGCGCCAGCCGGCCAGAACGCCCAACCGTCCATAGGCATCGCTTCCAGGCAAAGCCACGATGCGCTGGGCAACCTCGCGCTGGAACATCAGCGTCATGGAGCGGTAGAAGGGCGGCCAGTCGGCAACGGTCAGCCAGCGCAGCAGCAGTTCGGTGCCGATATTGTAGGGCAGGTTGGCAACAATCTTTGTCGGTTTGCCGCCAGCAATGGCTGGAAAATCGGTCTTGAGCGCATCGCCGGGTATGACTTCCAGGCGGCCGGGATAGTGTGCGGAAACCTCGGCCAGCGCCGCCAGGCAACGTTCGTCGCGCTCGATGGCAACCACGCGCGCAGCCCCATTCGCCAGCAATGCGCGGGTCAGCCCGCCGGGCCCAGGCCCTACCTCGATGACGGTCACGTCGCTCAGGTCACCGGCGGCGCGGGCAATCTTGCCGGTAAGATTGAGATCGAGCAGGAAGTTCTGGCCAAGCGACTTCTTCGCCTGAAGCTCATGGCGCGCGATCACCTCGCGCAGCGGCGGCAATCCGTCGAGGCTCACGCAGAAGCGTCCTGCGTGTCGGCGAGTTGCCGGGCAAGCTTGAGCGCAGCGATCAAACTGTCCGGTCGCGCAATACCTTTGCCGGCAATGTCGAAGGCGGTGCCGTGATCTGGCGAGGTGCGAATGAAAGGCAGGCCGAGTGTGACATTCACGGCCTCGTCGAAGGCCAGCGCCTTGGCCGGAATCAGCGCCTGATCGTGATACATGCACAAGGCGACATCATAGCCGGCGCGCGCGCGGGCGTGAAACAGCGTGTCGGCGGGCAGGGGACCGAAAGCATTGATGCCTTCGGCTCGCAACTGATCTACTGCCGGCCGTACGATTGTCTCGTCTTCTTTGCCCATTGCGCCGCCTTCGCCCGCATGGGGATTGAGCCCGGTTATGGCGAGCCGCGGGTCTGCGATCCCGAAGCGGCTGCGCAGATCATGCGCCGTGATGCGCGCGGTGCGCAGGATCATCTCGGTGGTCAGCGTTCCCGGCACTCGCGCTAGCGGGATATGTATCGTCACCGGTACGGTGCGCAATTCAGGCCCGGCCAGCAACATGACCGGGGTAATCTCCCGGCCGACCTTCTGCCCGGCGAGATGGGCGAGATATTCGGTGTGGCCAGGGAAACGGAAGCCGGCATCATAAAGCGGCTTTTTGGCGATCGGGCACGTGACGAGCGCAGCCGCAGTTCCTGAAAACACATCTGCGACCGCGCGGTCGATTGCCTCGATGACACCGGCCGCATTGTCGGAAGTCGGCACGCCGATGCTGTCGGTGAAGCGTGAAGCCAGAGGAACGACCGGCAAGGCGCGCGCAAAGACCTTCGCAGCCTCCGCAGGTGTCGTTTCTTCGACAGGGATGTCGACGCCGAGATGCCGCGCCCGCGCAGACATCAGAGCCGGATCGGTGAGGAGATAAAAGGGGGCAATTCCGGTCGCGGCTCGTGAGTTCCACGCTGCCATGGCAATCTCCGGCCCGATGCCGGATGGATCACCCGCCGTCACCGCAAGAGCCGCCGCTTCCTCCGCCCCAGCCATGGCGTTAGCGTTCGACGATGCGAGCTTTTTCCCGCAATTCGGCGATGTATCGCTTGCTCATCGCTTCGGCTTGCTCATCCTTGTTGCCTTCCGACTGGAACACCATCTTGGCGACCTTGTCGTCGGAAACCTCGCGGGCACTGCAAATGCCGATGAACTCGATGCCGCGATCGGTCTGGCGAACAGGGGTCGCGCCGCCGGTCTTGGTCTTCTTGATCTGGTCGGCCCATTCGGCGGGCAGTTCAGGCGCCAGCACCCGGCCGAGGTCGCGAACGGTCACGTCGAGCAGGCCCTTGGCGAATTGGCGCGTGCTTTCGCAGCCGCTGAAGCGTGCACGCATTGCCTCGGCCTCGCGTTTGCGCTTGCCGATGTTTCCACGTTCCTTGGCCGGAACGACGAAAATAACCTGCTGCAGCATGTATTCGGTTGCCGAGGGCTTGCTGCCGCCCTGCTCGAGCATGCGCCGCACCACGTCCTGTTCGCTCATCGTGCCGCCCTGGGAACGGTAGCGGGAGGAAAGCGCCTGGTTCCAGCTCATCTGCGCACGGATGAAGTCCTTGAAGTGCTCAGCGGTGACTCCGGCTTGCGAAAGGGCGCCGGTCAACTGCTTGGTCGACATCTTGTTGGAACTGGCAAAGCGCGCGAAGGCATCTTCGACCTGCTGGTCCGAGACATTGATGCCCAGCCGTTTTGTTTCGGCGACCCGCAATGTCTGCTCGATCATCTCATCGGCGGCGAGCTTGTTTAGATTGCCCTTGCGGTGCTGCAATTTCATGAAGGCAGCGCGACGCTGTATGTCGTAGGTCGTGATCGGGACATTGTTGACGACATATTTGATCTCGCTCGCCTGGGCAGGCGAGATGGACACCGCTGCGGGAATGGCGCTTGCAGCGACCAGCAGGGCAAAGCTCGTCGAGAAAAGATATTTCCTGATCGAAGACATGCCAATCGATCCTTGTTTCCGGCGTTTTTGCTGAGTGGATATGCCCGTCAATGCCGATCCTATGCGGCGAAACGATGACCTGCGACCACCATCAGCCTATTCGAAAGCGCTGGTGGCCGAGCCGAAATCGCCGAGCGTGCGGAAGGAGATGTTGAAACCGAAGGTCTGCTCATCCTCCACCCTGTCAGCCACGATGGGGTTGGGGTCGCGCTTGGTGGTCATGGTCATCGTGTAGGAGAAGCACTCGTCGTCATAGGCAAAGCCGATGGACTGCTGGCTCAACACGCTGGACTGGAAGTCGTAGGTGACTGAGCCGAAGGCACGCCAGTTCTCATGGAAGCGGACCGACGAGCCCACCGTGACCTCATGACGATCATCTGCGAAGCCATAAAGCGGCTGCGCCTGGATGAAGGCGTATTTGGCGTTCACGGAGAACGGCCTGGTCGCATAGCCTGCCCGCAATTCGGCACGGCGAAGCTCCAGCGTCTGCTCATCCAGCCGCGCGCTGGCCGAGGCCGCGAGGCCGAATGGCGTGCTGAAGCCGGCAAGGCCGACAAAATCAGATGTTTCGGTTTCAAGCCCCGAGGCCGCGCCGACATTCACCAGGTCGGGCGAATCGAAGGAGTTGCGTCCGGCGAGGTGGTAAGACTGGCCGAACAGTGCGTTGGTGGTCCAGCCATTGGCATAGGAGCCGGTATAGCGCAGGCCGATATTGGCGCGCGTGCCACCCTCTATGCGGTCATAGCCGGCGAACTTGTCGCGCTCGAACAGCGTCGTGGCATCGAAGACGAAGCTTTGCGCATCTTCATTGGGGATGCCGAGCGTATCGGCATAGGCTTCGTCCGGGCGTGCAAAGACCTGCGCCATCGGCTCCAGCACATGTGAAGCGCTGGTAAGCGAAAACAGCACCGGCCAGCGCAGTTCCAGCCCGGCTGTCGCCATCGACCGGTAATAGGCCGAACGTACGTCCGCTTGGACGCCACGCAAGCCTGCCATGTCGTTTATCGCATCGACCGAAGCTGATGTCTGGTCGACGTAGGTCGTGTCCGCCTGGAAAGCCAGCAGCGGCGTCACCACCAGGCCGCCATCAGTGATGAAGGAGCGTTTCCATTCGGCCTCACCCGTCAACCGGGTCGAGGTGCCGTCAATGCCGGGGATAGAGGGTGTCGCCAGACGCTCGTCGAGCTCGGACCGACGGACCGAACGGGTGTTGAGGTCGAAATTGAGTTCGCCGCCGAAGACAGATTCGTCGGGCGTATAGGAATAGTCGAGCGACGGCAGCACCCAGGGCAGCTTGTCGTTACGCGCAGACGGGCTGCTATCCAGGTATTTTTCCTGAGCCTGGAATTTCATGCCGCGCAGATCGAAATAGTTCCGATCATTGAGGCCGGTCAGATAAACCTCGGACCGGTGAGTGGATTCGGTAAATCCGTCGATCTCATAGGTATTGGAAAAATTCTTGTCGGTCTGGGCCAGGATGTTCCAGCCGAAGGCCCAGCGCGGATTGATGGTGAAGCGGCCTTTCGTGCCGACCATGCCGCGGAACCGGTTCGGGTCGATGGCAGTGCCTGCATCCTCCAGGCCGAACCCGAACGCTCCAGGATCATTCTGGCGGATGCCGGCGATCTTCAGGCTGTATTCGCCATTGTTGAAGCGCTGGCGCCATTCAGCCTGGCCGAGGAAGCCTTGCCTGGAAAGGCCGGTGCCGGTGACGGTCAAGTCATAGGTCGGCGAAAGTGCCAGATAATACGGCACGGAGACAACCGCGCCGAGCTCCGACTTGTAGCCGATGCCGGGGAACAGGAAGCCGCTTTTGCGCTTCACCGTGGGATCGGCAATCTCGAACGCCGGCAGATAGGCAATCGGGAAGCCGAAGAACTCGAAGCGCGATTTCTCGAACCGTACCGTCTTGGCCTTGCCGTTCCAGATGATCTTCTGGGCCTTGATGCGCCATATCGGCGCCTTGTCAGGCTTTTCCTCGCAAGGCTCGCAAGCGGTGTAGACGCCATTGTTGAAGGTCGTCACCACACCGCCTTTGCGCTCCGCGCTTTCGGCCGCGAAATAGGTCTTGTCGACGGTTTCCACGCGCAGTGCGTTGACGAAGCCATCAGCAAAATCGTCGGTGACGTCGATTTCGTCGGAATAGATCTTGGTGCCCGAGCTGTCGATGATCTCGACATTGCCGCTGGCGACCAGGCGCGAGGTCTTGCGGTCATAGGCGACGCGCTGCGCGACCAGCCGGTTGCCGCCATAGTCGATCTGCACGCCGCCGACCGCCGTCACCGTATTGGCGTCGTTGTCATAGACCAGCGTGTCGGCTTCCAGCAGCATCTGGGAGCCTTCCGGAACCTGGCCCGAAATGTCCGGGAGTTCCTGCGACAGGGCAGGCTGTGCGGGCATGGCGAAGGCAAAAAGGCAAGCGAGTGCCGTGGCGCCGTAAAGGCGCTTCAGGCGAGCCGAATTGCAGGTGGAAACTGCCGCGCCCCCCACTAGCCATCCTCTCTGTACAAAAGGAACGTCACCCCAAAAAACATCGCCACTATCACTGGAAGCCACGCTGCAACAAAAGGTGGCACGAATCCAGCATTCCCAAATGCTTTGACCAAAACTGAAACGACATAAAGCAGAAAGCCGGCAAGGATGCCACCCAGAATCATCGTTGAAGATTGCCCCATGCGCTCAAAGCGCATGGAAACTGTCGCGGCAATGAGGGTCATTGCGACAAGAAGCAGCGGCAGCGCCACCAGCGAGTGGAATTGCATGGCGAAGGCATTTGCCCTGAGGCCGAAGGAGCGCGCCACCTCGATCTTGCCGGGAAGCTCGAAGAATGGGATTGTCTCGGGTCGCGCCAGCCGTTCCTGGACGAATTCCGGCTTCAGATTGGTCGGCACCCGGTCGTCGGCCAGCGTCTCGGCAGGACCGCGCCCGCGGAAGCGCTTCACGTCGTTGAGTTCCCAATAGCCATCGCGAAGGTAAGCCCGCCTGGCGTCCTTGCGTTCGATGATATCGCCGTCCTGGTCGAGTTCGAAGAAGACGGCGTCGGAGAGTTCCAGGCCGCGATTGAGGACAGCCCGGGCTCCGATGATCGTGTCCGAATTGTTGGTCTTCTGGTGAATCCAGGGCGCGGCAAAGGCCGAAACCGTGTTGGAATCGCCCGAGCGCAAATTGCTTTCGAGAAATTCGGAATGGGAGAGCCCGTTGGCCGCCAGTGGGTTAAGCACGCCGACTGTCAGCACGCCGAAAAGCAAGGCTCCGAGGCAGGCCGGGCGCAGGAACTGCCATGCCGAAATGCCGGCGGAACGCGCAATGACCAGTTCATATTTGCGGTTGAGTGAGATCAGCGTGGCCATGGCGGCAAAAAGCGCCACGAAAGGCACGGTCTGCTGCATGACCATCGGCACGCGCAGCGCAGAGATCGCCAGCGCGGACAGGAAGGTGAAGTTTGGCAGGCCGGAGGTGCGGCTGGAGAACTCGGTGAAATCGATCAGGAAGACGAGCGCATAAATGCCGATGAAGAACCACGTGGTGATGACCACATAGCGCTGGAAGAAATAGCGGCCGAGCGTCCACCCCATCACGCACGCCCTCCCGCGGCATCGGCGCGATTGAAGAGTCGCCGCCAGATTGCCGAAAGGCCGCTGCCCAGCCGGGTCCATGCCATGCCCAGCCATTCCGCCCAGGCGAGCGGCAGCTCCATCGTGCGATTGCTGAGGATGAAGCCGATCGCAACCAGCGAGGCGCCGACCGGGACCGCATAGGCAAGCGGGCTGAACAGCGCATTGGTCTGTGCCTGGTTGGTCACGAAGAATCCGAGCCAGCGCACGAACAGCGCGATGGTGATTGCCGTCAGCAGCGGATTGATGCGGCCCTCGCGATGCGAGCGGGCGCCACCGGCAACCGCCAGTGCAATGAGAGAAAATACGAGCGGATAGATCCATTCCGTGAAGCGCCTGTGCAGTTCGGCGCGGAAGGTTTGCGGTGCTATCTGGTAGAATTTGTCATTGGGATCAGGGTTTATGAGATAGGGGATCGTGCGGTCCTTGGGAAACATGGTCACGGTTTCGGCCGCCGACGAGAAGGCCGAAAGGTCGAATGCATAGGAGGTGAAGCGGATCACCGAGACGTCGCCTGCCGGCGTCTTGCGGTGGACCACGCCGTCATTCATGATCAACATGCTGCGGCCCTCGGTCTGCACGACCGCGCCGGTCTTGGCATAATAGACCAGATCGATGCCTTCCTGCCGCGAATCGGCCACGAAGATACCGCCGAGCCTACCGTCCGGAAGCCGCTCGGCAACCTGGACGAACAGGCCTTCATCCACCTTGCGGAACGTCCCTTCCTGGATGACCAGCGACAGCAGGTCGGCTCGCGCCGCCGCCACCAATTCGCGCCCGCGCTCACGTGCATAGGGGTCGACGCCGTTATCCACGGCGAAGGAAAACACGCTTGCCAGAAGCGCCAGGATGACGATCGGGCGCACGATGATCGCCCGCGAACTTCCCGCCGCGTTGATGACGGCGAGTTCGGAATCGGTGTTCATGACGCTGAGCGTCTGCGCTACCGCGATGATGAGCGCGAAAGGCACGACGATCGGGATGATCGATGGCAGGATGAGCGTGGCGATTTCGAAGAAGGTGAGGGCGGATTGGCCACTGTCGGTGACCAGATCGACGCGGGCCAGGACCTGTGTCGTCCAAACGATCGCCAACGTCCAGAACAGCGCGGCCAGGAAGACCTCGATGGTTCGACGCATTATGTAGCGCTCAAGGACCTTCATGTGCCGCAAATTTTTCCGTCTGTGGTTGTTACTCGTAGCGGCCCATGCGATCGCCAGCGTGGACCGCAAAGTATCCGCGCCGCTGCTGCAGCACAACCGGCTTGACCTGGTTCCCGTCCCGTCTCGCCTTTTTGATGCATCGAGGAGTCTCGTCAGGATTGGCTAAGAAAACGCCAAAAAAGCTGGTTAACCGCTCGTTAATGGCGATGCAACGCAGGATGCCGCGTGGCGACATTCAGCCCGCTGAAATGCGGCAAAAGACCGGCCGCGCATGCTTGCGTCTTGCCAAATGCCGTAAAAGGACGAAAGGTCGCGCGCGACACCGCACACTTAGCATCATCCGAAAGCAGGCTTCCATGACTTCGACCCCTACCATCAGCTTTGCCAAATTTGCTGCGCCCAAGAAGGGGGTCGCATTCGTGCTTGTAGCCGAGGGCGGGGGATTGAGCGAACAGGCGCGGGCCTGCGATCCGGCCGGCACGTTCGAGCGCGCCTTTCCGGTGGCAGACTTCACGGGCAAGTTCGGCAGCGTGGTGGACGTATTGGCGCCGCAAGGTTCACCGCTCGACCGGCTGGTCGCGCTGGGCGCCGGCAAGGGATCTGATCTCAACGATCATGCCTGGCTCAAGCTTGGCGGCGTTGTTGCCGCACAACTGCGCAAGGCGACAGACGTCTCCGTGGTCGCCGAGCTTGATGGGGCCAAGCTCGGTGGGGCCGAGGCGGCGCAGCTTGCATCCGGCATTCTCCTGCGCAGCTATTCCTTCGACAAATACAAGACCAGGAAGGACGAAGCGAACGGCAAGGAGCCTTCGAAGCCGGCAAAGATCACCATCCACTGTTCCGATCCGGCAGGCGCCAAGAAGGCTTTCGCCAATGCCAAGGCAGTCGTGGATGGCGTGACGCTCGCACGTGACCTGGTCAATGAACCGGCCAATGCGCTCGGGCCGGTAGAGTTTGCCGCCCACGCCAAGGAGCTTGAGCAGCTAGGTGTCAAGGTCGAGGTGTTGACCGAAAAGGAAATGAAGAAGCTCGGCATGGGTGCGCTTCTGGGCGTGGCGCAAGGCTCGCCGCGCGGTGCGCGCCTGGTGGTCATGCAGTGGAACGGTGGCAAGGCAAAGGACAAGCCTGTCGCCTTCGTCGGCAAGGGCGTGACCTTCGATACGGGCGGTAATTCGATGAAGCCGGCCTCCGGCATGGAAGACATGAAGGGCGACATGGGCGGGGCGGCCGCCGTGACCGGGCTGATGCATGCGCTTGCCGGACGCAAGGCCAAGGTGAACGCCGTCGGCATCATCGGCCTTGTGGAAAACGCTGTCGATGGCGCGGCCCAGCGCCCCGGCGACATCGTCACCTCCATGTCGGGCCAGACCATCGAAGTGCTCAACACCGATGCCGAAGGCCGCCTGGTGCTGGCCGATGCGCTCTGGTACTGCAACGACCGTTTCCAGCCGAAATTCATGGTCAATCTGGCGACGCTGACCGGGGCGATCATGGTTTCGCTCGGTCAGATCCATGCCGGGCTCTTCTCCAACGATGACGAATTGTCAGAGCGGCTGACGCAGGCGGGGCTGACGACGCAGGAGAAGCTGTGGCGCATGCCGATGGGCAGCGAATATGACAAGCTGCTCGATTCCAAGAATGCCGACATGAAGAATATCGGCGGCCGCTTCGGCGGAGCGATCACTGCGGCGCAGTTTCTGCACCGCTTCGTCAAGGACACGCCCTGGGCACATCTCGACATAGCCGGCACTGCCATGGGTTCGCCGGCAAACGAGATCAACCAGTCCTGGGGCTCGGGCTTCGGCGTGCGGCTGCTCGACCAGCTCGTGCGTGACCACTACGAAGGCTGATGCCGGCGCAATGACCGATGTGCTGTTCTACCACCTGACGGAATCCACGCTGGAGGATGCGCTGCCCGGCCTGCTCGAACGCAGCGTGCAGCGTGGCTGGCGGGTGGTGGTGCAGGCTGGCAGCGACGAGCGTCGGGATGCGCTGGATGCGCATCTGTGGACCTTCCGCGACGACTCTTTCCTCGCGCACGGGCCGGACGGCGAACCCCATGCGGCAGAGCAGCCGATCCTGCTGACCACTTCGATTGAAAACCGCAACGAGGCGCAGGTGCGGTTTCTGGTCGACGGGGCAAACCCGCCCGATCTCGGCCCTTATGAGCGCGCCGTTTTCATGTTCGACGGCCATGACGCGGCCCAGCTTGAGGCCGCGCGCGAGCATTGGAAGGTCACGAAGGCAGCCGGCCATACGGTCACCTATTGGCAACAGACCTCCGACCGGCGCTGGGAGCGCAAGGCGTAGGTTACGCGCACGGTTTTCCGTTTCGATTGGATGCCGTGAAGCACGCTCCATCTTGCTTTTGCAGGAATTCGGACAGAAAGCTGCGCCCCATTGGCCGTAGACGGATTTGCTGATGCGCTTTCTTTTCCTTCTTGTTCTCCTCGCCGGCGCTGCAATGGGTGTCTTCTACCCGTGGTTCGTCAACAATTTCTCGGGCCATGAGATAGGCACATGGCGGGTCTATGACCGCGCCTCGGGCTTCAAGCCGGTGATGGCACGGCTGGATGCGTCAGACATGCCGGTGCGGGTCCTGGTCGACATGACCGCGGTCGGTGAGCCGGCGCTGGTCGGCACGCGCACGGTGGTGACGATAACGGCGGCAACCGATGGGCGCACGGTGCTTGCCGATACGCTGACCTTCCAAGGGTCGAGGGTTCGCGATGAATCACCCCAGACCAACGAGAAGATATTTCGTGCCGAAGCCGGCGTGATTGCCGATACGCAAGGCGGCAGCTACACATTCACGCTCGGGCCAGGAGATGCGGAAGGCATTGACATGCACGCGGTCGACCTGGTCTTGCGTGCCGATGCCGCCGACCTGGATGAAAGGGCCCAGCCGATCGGCTTCTCGCTGATGGCGATCGGCGTGATCGGATTTGTCATCGCCATGCGGCGCCGGCGCGGATCGGAACGGCGGAACCCCAATTCCCAACCGCCTCCGCCACGCTGGGGCCGCAATGGCGGCGGGAGCAGCTGACGTGAACTATCGCCACGCCTATCACGCCGGCAATTTCGCCGATGTCGTCAAGCATGTCGTGCTGGCGCGGCTGGTCGAATATCTGAAGCGCAAGGACAAGGCGTTTCGGGTAATCGATACCCATGCCGGGATCGGCCTCTACGACCTGTCGAGCCAGGAGGCGCAGAAGACCGGGGAATGGCAGGACGGCATCGGCCGGGTACTTGCCGCAAGCATCGCGCCGGAAGCGGCTGGGCTGATGGCGGCCTATCTCGATGCGGTGCGCTCGGTCAATCCGGATGGCGGGCTTTCTGCCTATCCGGGCTCGCCGCTTATCACCCGCCTTCTGCTCCGAAAGCAGGACCGCTTGTCGGCGATCGAACTGCATCCGCAAGACGTGATCCGGCTGAAGGCGCTGTTTGCCGACGATTTCCAGGTGCGGGTGACCGAGCTTGACGGCTGGCTGGCGCTGGGTGCGCATCTGCCACCGAAGGAAAAGCGCGGCCTGGTGCTGGTTGATCCGCCCTTCGAGCAGGCAGGCGAGTTCGACCGGCTGGTCGAGCGGCTGTCAAGGGCCTGGAAGCGCTGGCCCGGCGGCATCTATGCGCTTTGGTATCCGATCAAGGACCGGCCGGTGGTTGCCGCCTTTCACAAGGCGCTGGCCTCGGCCGGCATCCCGAAGATCCTCAACATCCGTTTCGAGGTCAGGCGTGCCACAGGCGAGCCGCGTCTCGACGGCAGCGGCATGATCGTCGTCAACCCGCCATTTACCCTGGAAGCGGAGTTGAGGACTGTTTTTCCTCTCCTGCACAACCTGCTTTCCGAAGAAAAAGCGGCACCTTGGTCACTGGACTGGTTGGCGAGGGAAGACGCCGGCGCTTGACCATGCCCTGCGCATTCAGCACAATCGCCCACCCAACCGTCGCGCTGAGCGATGAATCATGAGGTCAACTATGTCACGCATCGCCCAGTTCGCCATGGCTGCATTTTTTGCTGCCGGGTCGGTTTTCGCCATGCCAGCGGTGTCGCTCGCGGCGGATCAGGTGGTCTATTCGGACCAGGGGGCCAGCCTGTGCACGGAACAGCGCTACCTGTCGAAGATCGTCGATCGCTTTGGCTATCAGGTTCGCAATGTGCCTAATCTCCCCAATGTGGCGATCTCGGATTTCAATCTGATCCAACAGGTCCGCTATGAGCCGGTGGCGGAGCGCCATCCGATCGCGCGCCTTTATTGTACGGCGAATGCCAGCCTTTCGGATGGCCAGCAGCGCCAGATCTGGTATCTGATCGAAGGCAGGATGGGCTTTGTCGGCATCGGCGACAATGTCGAATTCTGCGTCGCCGGTTTTGACCGCTGGATGGTCTATAATGGCGGCTGCCGGGTATTGCATTAGAGCCAGTTGATCTTCCGGCGCGCGACAGGTCCGAACGCATGAGGCGTTGGGCAAAGCGGTTGGCCGCGCTTGGCGTTCTGTTGCTGGCAGGACCTGCTGTTCAGGCTGATTCGCTGCCTAAAGCCGGGCGCGGCTTTGATTTCTATGTCCTGTCGCTGTCCTGGTCACCGAGCTATTGCGAGGCGGAGGGGGAGGCTGCCAACCGCCAGCAATGTGCGACGGGGCGGCCCTATGCCTTTGTTGTCCATGGTTTGTGGCCGCAATTCGAGCGCGGCTATCCGCAGGATTGCCCGGTGGCCGAGCGGGGCGTGCCCAACGGAACCTTGCCTACGCTTTACGACCTGATGCCTTCGGCGGGCCTGATCCGCCATCAATGGCGCAAGCACGGCAGTTGCGCCGGCCTGCCGCAGCGGGACTATTTCAATGTCCTGCGGGCCGCACGCGGGCGCGTGATGATCCCGCCCGAATTCCAGCGGCTCAGGACCTATCGATCGGTCCATCCCGATGCGGTGGAGGGCGCGTTCCTTCATTCAAATCCGGGGCTTGGACCGGATGGCATCGCCGTGACCTGCGATCGCCGCTATCTGCGCGAGGTTCGCATCTGCATGGGCAAGGACCTGTCGTTCCGCTCCTGCCCGGAAGTCGATGCACACGCCTGCCGCCGTTCCAAAGTGGTGATGCCCCCGGTTCGTGGCGGATAGTTTTTCCGTAACTGGGTGTTGCTCTGCGGCAACGCTGAAACTAGGGTTCCGCCGCCTTGAATCCCGGAGACTGATGAATGTCCAAACTGCTTTATGCATCCGCATCGCCCTACAGCGCGAAGGTGCGGATGGCCGCCGCTTATGCGGGTGTCGCGCTTCAGGCCGTCACGACCGACACCAATGCCGAGCCGGCGGAACTCATCAATGCCAATCCGCTCGGAAAGATACCTGTATTGATCACCGAAGACGGCGAATCGGTGTTCGACAGCCGCGCCATCACCCAGCATCTCAACCGTGTATCCGGCAATCTTCTGTTTCCGCGAAACCAGGCCAAGCGGCTCGACGCTGAGCGGCTGGAAGCGCTGGCCGACGGCATCTGCGACTGCCTGCTGGCGCATGTCTATGAACGCCGCTTCCACCCGGAGGAGAAAGTCCATGAGCCGTGGCTGGAAAAGCAGTGGTCGAAGGTGGTGCGCGCGCTGGACGAGTTGAATGCCAATCCACCCAAGCTGCCCAAGAAGGTCAATGCCGGCCACATCGCGCTGCGCGCCTGTCTTGGCTATATGGACCTGCGCTTTGCCGGCAAGTGGGAACGCGGCCGCTCCAAGCTCAAGCGCTGGGCCGCGCGATTCGATGAGAAGTTTCCGGAATTGAAGCCCTACCTCCCATCCTAAAAGTGTTTGATCCCGAAAAGTTGCAGACTTTTCGGACCAGATCATGCCTCAAGAATAAAGACTTAGAGCGAGATAGCGCTTCAAGGAAAAGTCATCGCGCTCTAAGTGCAGACACGAAAAAGCCGGGTATCCCGTGAGGAACACCCGGCTTTTTCTGCCCGCCCGCTAGGGGCGATTGTTAGAACTTCATACCGATGCCGAACTGGATGCGATGATCCGTGGCATCGACTTCGCGGGTGCCGATACCCGTGGTGAAGTCTTCGCTGCCATAGTCGGTGTAGCGATATTCGACGCGGCCGAACACCTGGTCGGTGATCTTGACGTCGGTGCCGACGCCAGCGGTCCAGCCGAACATCGTGTTGCGGTCGCTGATGCCGCCCTGGGTAACCTTCAGGCTCTGCGCAGCGCCACCGGCCGTGATGTAGGGCAGAATGTCCGGCGTTATCGCATAGCCAAGACGGCCACGCAGCGAGCCGTTCGCACCGCCGTCAACCGTGGTGCCGGCGTTATCGCCGCTGAAGTCGCCGTAGCCGATATCGGCTTCAACGCCGGCCACGAAGTTGTCCGACTGCCAGTTGTAACCGGCGAAACCGGTGCCGACAAAGCCATCGGTTTCGATCGTGTTGCCCGGCTCTTCAGCCTCGCCGGAAAAGCCGTAACCAAGGGTTACACCGGCATAGGGGCCGGACCAGGTGTTAAGCGGAGGTACTTCCATCGGTGCCGCAGGTGCCGGCGGCTCTTCCATGACGACATCGGCCGCATTGGCAGGGACAACGCCGGCAAGGGCGATGAGCCCGAGCGCAACCGCAAAGGGGCGCGCAAATTTCAAATTGGCTTCCATTTTTCTCTACTCCTTAAGCCACAGCACTTGAAAACTTCTGTGGGGGCATCCCTAATCCCGCTGGGAGGAATAACGGGCTGGGTGCCTGACGGTTCCCAATGTCATGTCGAATTGCGGCTGGAGCGCACCTGAAGTTGGGTCTTTAGCTGGCCGAAATGTGGCGGAAACTTGACGTTGCACTTGCGCAACAGAAATGGCGACGACGTTGGCCGACATTTGGCTAAGGTCGCTTGGTATAAGGGATTTTAGACCCTATATGGGAGCTGTCCGCGATGGTTTCCTGCCGGATCTGGCGCGTTTTCGGGCGCCTTGCCACAATGCAGCCAAATCGACGAACGGAAATTAACGATGGGTAGCCGGCGGATTGATCCACGGCCGCTTGCAAAATGAAGGGTGGACAGATGACGAACCCCGGCCGGACGGCTCTGGTGACGGGCGGCGCCAAAAGAGTGGGCAGGGCCATCGTCGAAGACCTTGCCGGCCACGGATTTGCCGTGGCCATCCATTGCAATAGCTCGCGCGTGGAAGCCGATGCGGTGGTGCAATCGATTCGGCAGGCCGGTGGCCGCGCAAGCGTGGTGCAGGCCGACCTGACCGACACCCAGGCCGTTGACGGGCTGGTCGCGCAGGCGATGGCCGAGATCGGGCCGATCGGGCTCTTGGTCAACAATGCGTCGGTGTTCGAGCCCGACCAGCTCGGCGACTTCGACTGGGCTACCTGGGACCGGCATTTTGCCGTTCATTTGAAGGCGCCGGCGCTCCTGACCCGCAGATTTGCCGAAGCGCTCCCGCCCGAGCAGGAGGGATTGGTGGTCAATCTCGTGGACCAAAGGGTGTGGAAGCCGACACCCATGTTCTTTTCTTATGCACTGTCCAAATCCGCGCTGTGGGCGGCGACACAAACGATGGCGCAGGCGCTGGCGCCGAGGATTCGCGTCAACGCCATCGCGCCGGGGCCGACGCTTGCGAATGCAAGGCAGGATGCAAGCGATTTCACAGCGCAGGTGGAGGGCCTGATTCTCGGCCGCGGCCCGCAGCTTGCCGATTTTGGCGCAACCATCCGCTATCTATGGGAGCAGCGTTCGGTGACCGGCCAGATGATCGCACTTGATGGCGGCCAGCATCTTGCATGGCAGACGCCGGATGTGACAGGCATGTTGGAATGAGCCCCAAGGACCCCAATTCCAGGCTGCGACGCGGATCGATGGCAGCCGGAGACGATATTGCCGGCTTCATGCCTGGTCATGAGGTCGAGCAGGATGAGGAGCCGACCGTCGACCCCGCGACGCCTTCGGTATCGGACGCGGCCTTCACCGCCGTCGACTGGACACCGCCGGCCGCCGATGGTGATCAGCCGGACGGCGCCAAGGTGATCCAGGCGCTGGTCAAGCGCCTCCCCAACGCGCCGGGTGTCTATCGCATGATGAATGCAGCCGGCGACGTGCTCTATGTCGGCAAGGCGCGCAGCCTGAAAAAGCGCGTCACCAGCTATGCGCAGGGGCGCTTCCACACCATGCGCATCGGCCGCATGGTGCGCGAAACGGCGACGATGGAGTTCGTCGTCACCCGCACCGAAATCGAGGCGTTGCTGCTTGAGGCCAATCTTATCAAGCGCCTGCGGCCGCGATTCAACGTGCTTTTGCGCGACGACAAGTCGTTTCCCTATATTCTGCTGACCGGCGACCACCCGTCGCCCGGCATTTTCAAGCATCGTGGTGCGCGCTCACGCAAGGGCGACTATTTCGGCCCCTTCGCCTCGGCTGGCGCGGTCGATCGCACCATCAATTCGCTGCAGCGCGCCTTTCTGCTGCGCACCTGCACCGATTCGGTCTTCGAGAGCCGCACAAGGCCGTGCCTGCTCTATCAGATCAAGCGCTGCTCGGCGCCGTGTACCGGTGAAATTTCGGCGGCGGACTATGCCGCGCTGGTGGACGAGGCGAAGGATTTCCTTTCAGGCCGCAGCCAGAAGGTGAAGACCGAGATTTCGGCTGCCATGCAGGAGGCAGCCGAGGAACTCGATTTCGAGCGTGCCGCGATCTATCGCGACCGGCTGTCAGCCCTGTCGCATGTGCAGAGCCATCAGGGAATCAACCCGCAGGCGACACAGGAGGCGGACGTCTTCGCCATCCATCAGGAAGGCGGGCATATCTGCATCCAGGTGTTCTTCTTCCGCACCGGGCAGAACTGGGGCAACCGCGCCTATTTCCCGAAGGCCGATCCGGCTCTTGAAGCGGGCGAGGTGCTGGGATCGTTCTTGGCGCAGTTCTATGACGACAAACCGTCACCGCGCCTGATCCTGCTATCGCACGCGGTGGAGGAACAGGATCTTTTGTGCGAGGCGCTGTCCACGCGTGCCGGTCAAAAGGTGGCGATTGCGGTGCCGCGCCGGGGCGAGAAGAAGGATCTGGTCGATCACGCAGCGCAAAACGCCCGCGAGGCGCTGGGGCGGCGGCTGGCCGAAACCTCCACCCAGGCGCGACTGCTGGCCGGCCTGGCCGAGACCTTCGGGCTGGAAAAGACCCCGACCCGTATCGAGGTCTATGATAATTCCCACATCATGGGCACCAATGCGGTGGGCGCAATGATCGTGGCCGGGCCGGAAGGCTTCGTGAAGAACCAGTATCGCAAGTTCAACATCCGCTCGACCGAGATCACGCCCGGCGACGATTTCGGCATGATGCGCGAGGTCATGGAACGGCGCTTTTCCCGGCTGCTGAAGGAGCATGCCGCACCGGAGGTGAATGGGAACGAGGCGGAGGAGGAGAGCGGCGGTTCGGCCTTTCCAGCTTGGCCGGATGTGATCTTCATCGATGGCGGGCAGGGCCAGATGACGGCGGTGCGCGCTATTCTCGACCAGCTTGGCATTGCCGACCGGGTCACCGCGATCGGCGTTGCCAAGGGTCAGGACCGCGAAGCCGGCCGCGAGCGGTTCTTCGTCGAAGGCAAGCCCTCATTCTCGCTGCCGATCCGCGACCCCGTGCTCTATTTCGTGCAGAGGTTGCGCGACGAGGCTCATCGCTTCGCCATCGGCTCGCACCGGGCGCGGCGCAAGAAGGAAATGGTTCGCAATCCGCTCGACGAGATCAGCGGCATCGGGCCGGGCCGCAAGCGCGCGTTGCTGCTTCACTTTGGCACGGCCAAGGCAGTCAGCCGGGCGGCTATAGAGGATCTGGTGGCTGTGGATGGCATTTCGGAGCATGTTGCACGTCTCGTTTACAATCATTTTCACGAAAATTAGCCGTTAGCGGCCAAAAAATTTGCTGGGCCATCAATTTCCCATAGTTGACCCCCTACGTCGGGTTCTGATTTGAGTACGAAAGATAAAACGGTCACGGATCAAAATGGCCAAGCGCGCTTTCAATCTTCCCAACATGCTGACCTACGCACGCATTCTTGCTGTGCCGCTGATCGTGCTGTGCTTTTTTCTTGAGGGCCGTCTACGCTCCAGCGACTTTGCCCGCTATTCTGCGCTGGCGATCTTCCTGGCGGCAAGCATTACCGACTATTTCGACGGCTATCTGGCGCGGGCCTGGCAGCAGACCTCCAATATCGGCCGCATGCTCGACCCGATCGCCGACAAGCTTCTGGTAGCGACCTGCCTGCTGCTTCTGGCTGCCGACACCGATCGCACCATAGCCGGCTGGACGCTGTGGGCGGCAATCATCATCCTGTGCCGCGAAATCCTGGTTTCGGGCCTGCGCGAATATCTGGCGGCCTTGAAGGTCAGCGTGCCGGTGACGCAACTGGCCAAATGGAAGACCACTATCCAGATGGTGGCGATCGCCTTCCTGCTGCTGGGGCCGGCCGGCGACAAGATCGTGCCCTATTGGACCAATGTGGGCATAACGCTTCTATGGATTTCGGCTATTGTTACGCTGTATACCGGCTATGACTATTTTCGGGCCGGCGTAAAGCATATTATCGACGAATGAACGAGCATCCGACCAGACTGGTTTATTTCGCCTGGGTCCGCGAGCGGATCGGCAGGCAGGAAGAAGACGTGGCGCTTCCCGCCGAGGTGGAAACGGTGGCCGATCTGCTGACCTGGCTTAAAGGCCGGGGCGAGGAATATGAAAACGCCCTGCAATATCCCGAAGTGATCCGCGTCGCCATCAATCATGAGCATGTGGACCACCGGGAGAAGATAGCGGGCGCGCGTGAGATCGCGCTGTTCCCGCCGATGACCGGGGGCTGAGGCCATGACTGCTTCGGTCGAGCCCTATGTCAGCATCCAGCGCGAGGACTTCGACGTTGCCGCCGAGATTGCGCGCCTGACCACGGGGCAGACCAATGTCGGAGCGGTGGTCAATTTCATCGGCCTGTGCCGCGATGAGGCCGGCGCGCTTTCGGCCCTGGAACTCGAACACTATCCCGGCATGGCCAAGGCCGAGATCGCGCGCATCGCCAATGAAGCGCTTGAGCGCTGGAACCTGTGCGGACTGACGGCCATCCACCGTTTCGGCAAGATGGCGCCGGGCGACAACATCGTTCTGGTGGTGACGGCCTCCACCCACCGCCAGGCTGCCTTCGAGGCGGCCAGCTTCCTGATGGACTATCTGAAATCGCGCGCGCCCTTCTGGAAGAAGGAGCATCGTGCGGATGGCTCGGCCGGCGATTGGGTCGATGCCAAGGAAGAAGACGATGAGGCGGCTGCTCGCTGGGCGCGATAGAGCGTCCGACCGAAAGGGCGGAACCGTCCTATTGCGCCGGCAGCAAAACGTCCACCGCCATTGAACAACCGCAATCTCCTGCTGCAAGATCTTCAAAACAATGGAGATTTGACCGATGCTCGGCAGGCTTTCGGAATTCCTGATCTTTGGACTGGCACCCTTGATGGTTGCTGCGGTGCTGTTGCCGGGCAATGCCTTGGCTGAGGAAAAGGTGATTTCCGGCGAAGTGCTCTATCGTGAGCGCATCGCACTGCCGCCGAATGCGGTCATGGCGGTGCAACTGGCCGACGTTTCGCTGGCCGACGCACCTGCGGCCATCATTGCCGAGCAGACGGTCGATCCCGCCGGGCAGGTGCCGATCAAATTCGAGCTTCGCTTCGACGCGTCGGTCATCCAGCCGAAGATGAGCTATGCCCTACAGGCGCGCATCACGGTGGAGGATCAGCTCTGGTTCATCACCGACACCCGCCATGAGGTGGATCCACTGGCGACGACCGAGCCGCAGACCGTGTTGGTCAAGCGCGTGGCACAGGGAGAACCGAGCGATCCCTCCACGTCCGGGATATTCGACGTCGAGTGGATCGTGGAAGCAATCGAGGGCAAACCGGCGGCGGGTGGCGTGAAGTCGACGCTAAAGATCGAGGCGGACGGACAGGTCAGCGGCCGTGGCGGCTGCAACGGCTATGGTGGCCCAGCGAAGGTTGAGGGCGAAAAGATCTCCTTTGGCAATATGCGCGCGACCCTTATGGCTTGCGAACAGGCGGCGATGGACCAGGAGGGACGGTTTTTCGCCGCGCTGAAGGAGGTCGAGGGCTATCGCATCGAAGGTGGCAGGCTGGTGCTGGCCGACAAGGACGGCAAGGAACTGGTGCGTCTCACGAAAGGGTGAGGGCAGGCCCAAAAGCAGAAAGGCCGGGGCGTTGACCCCGGCCTTTCTTTTTAAATCAATCGTTTGCGCCTGAAAGGCGACTCAAATTCTCAGCCGACGATCTCGGTGTCGGAGAACCAGTAGCGGATTTCCTCGGCCGCGGTTTCCGGGGCATCCGAACCGTGGACGGAATTCTCACCGATCGACAGCGCATGCACCTTGCGGATGGTGCCCTCGGCGGCCTGGGCCGGATTGGTGGCACCCATCACTTCGCGGTTCTTGGCGATCGCGTTCTCGCCTTCCAGCACCTGGACGATGGTCGGGCCGGAGGACATGAACTCGACCAACTCGCCAAAGAAGGGGCGTTCCCTGTGGACGGCGTAGAAGCCTTCGGCTTCGCGGCGGCTCATCCAGACGCGGCGGGACGCGACGACGCGCAGGCCGGCATCTTCCAGCATCTTGGTGATGGCGCCGGTAAGGTTGCGGCGCGTTGCGTCCGGCTTGATCATCGAAAACGTGCGTTCGATCGCCATGGTAGGTCCTTCTGAAATTGGGGAAAGAATGTGTGGCGGACCCTATACAGGCGCGCCGCCACATTGCCAATACCCAACGGTCATCTGTTGCCTATGCGGCTTCGACCCTGCGGCCCAGCCCGTCGTAAAGGTCGAGACAGCGCTCGAACCAACCGTTGACGGGATCGTCGGGGGCGAGGAAAGCGAAAGGCGAGGTGACGCGCACCCACTGGAATGCGCCGAAGACGATATAGTCCGGATAGAGCGGCGTCTGCCCGCCAATGAAGGGCTGGTAGCTGAGCATGCTGCGCAGCGGCTCCAGCGATGCACGGAAAGCGGCAAGCCCGCTGTCGCGGCCGGCCGGCACGTCCTCCAGCTGCTTGCCGTAGCGCGCCTCGCGGCTTTGGCGGAAATAGACCTTGTTGGCTTCGTCCTGCCGCGCGTGGATTTCCATGAGCACGGCCGCGCCGAGATAGGGATGCAGCGTCATCTGCGACCAGCGCTCGATGAAGCGCGCCATTGCCTTGCCGCCTTCGCCGCCGAACAGCGTCGGCCGGTCAGGATAGGCATCTTCCAGATAGAGCGCGATGGCGAAGGAATCGGCCACCACCTTGCCGCCGTCGCGGATCACCGGAATGGTTTTCGACGCACTGTCTTCCACCTTCGGTACCTCAAGAAAGCGTGTCGGCACGCTTTTGAAATCGAGCCCCTTATGGGCCAGCGCCATCGCTGCCTTCCAGCAATGCGGGCTGAAGGGCCGGGCGGGATCGCTGCCGACAAGGTCGTAGAGCAGAATGGTCATTTGCGCTTCTTTCCGATGTGGTTAGAAAGAGCGCCATAGTCTGCGCTTTGTATCTCGAAGGAAAGTCCATGAAGCAGCATTTCATGATGCTGGCGGCATATAATCGCTGGGCCAATGCGCGCATCTACGATGCTGCCGCAACACTTTCGGCGGAAGAATTCACCCGTGATACGGGGGCGTTCTTCAAGTCTATGGTGGGCACGTTGAACCATGTCCTCACTGCCGACCGTATCTGGATGAAGCGCTTTACCGGCGAGGGCGATGCGCCCGCCGCGCTCGACACGATCATCCATGCCGATTTCGGCAAGCTGCGCCTGGCACGCGAGGCGGAGGACAGGCGGATTCTGAATTGGGTGGAGGGCCTCAGCGACAAGGCGCTGGCCGGGCGTTTCTCCTATATGACGGTGACCGACATGCGCACGATCTCGCAACGCCTGGCGCCGGCACTCGATCATTTCTTCAACCACCAGACCCATCATCGCGGACAGGCGCACATGATCCTGACCGTTCTGGGCAGGCCATCGGTGGTGCTGGACTTGATCTATTTCCAGCGCACCGAGGGCAAGGCCTACGCCTGATCGGCTCAACACCTAGGTCTTGAGCCGATAACCCGTCTTGAAGATCCAGGCGACGATGCAAAGGCAGACCGCCAGGAATACCAGCGTCATGCCAAGGCTGATGCCGACGCTGACATCGGCGATGCCGAAGAAACTCCAGCGAAAGCCGCTGACCAGATAGACCACAGGATTGAACAGCGTCACCTTCTGCCAGAAGGGCGGCAGCATGTTGATCGAATAGAAACTGCCACCGAGGAAGGTCAGCGGCGTTACGATCAAGAGCGGCACCAGTTGCAGCTTTTCGAAGCCGTCGGCCCAGATGCCGATGATGAAGCCGAACAGGCTGAAGGTGACGGCCGTCAGCACCAGGAACAGCAGCATCCAGAACGGATGGGCGATGTGGAGCGGCACGAACAGTGCTGCCGTCGCCAGGATGATCAGCCCGAGGATGATCGATTTTGACGCCGCGGCGCCGACATAGCTCGCGGTGATTTCCAGGAAGGACACCGGCGCCGACAGGATTTCATAGATGGTACCGGTGAATTTCGGGAAATAAATGCCGAAGGAGGCGTTGGAGATACTCTGCGTCAGAAGCGAGAGCATGATCAGCCCCGGCACGATGAAGGCGCCGTAGCTCACCCCGTCGATCTCCTCGATGCGCGAGCCGATGGCCGCGCCGAACACGACGAAATAGAGCGAGGTAGAGATGACCGGCGAGACGATGCTTTGCAGCAGCGTGCGCCAGGTGCGCGCCATTTCGAACAGATAGATCGATCGCATCGCCCGGTAGTTCATGGCTGTTTCCTCACCAGGCTGACGAAAATCTCTTCCAGCGAGCTTTGATGCGTCTGGAGGTCCTTGAAGCGGATTCCGCTTTCGTTGAGGTCCTGCAGCAGGCTGGTGATACCGGTTCGCTCGCCGGCAGTGTCATAGGTGTAGACCAGCTCGCGCCCGCCATCGGCCAGTTCCATCCCATATGTACCCAGCGACGCGGGAACGGCGTCGAGCGGATTGAGCAGTTGTAGCCTGAGCTGCTTGCGGCCGAGCTTGCGCATCAGTTCGGCCTTGTCCTCGACCAGGATGATCTCGCCATGGCTGATGACGCCGACCCGGTCGGCCATCTCCTCGGCCTCCTCGATATAATGCGTGGTCAGGATGATGGTGACGCCCGTGTCGCGCAGCGAGCGCACGACCTCCCACATGTCGCGCCGCAATTCCACGTCCACGCCGGCTGTCGGCTCGTCGAGAAACAGGATCTGCGGTTCGTGCGACAGCGCCTTGGCGATCATGACGCGACGCTTCATGCCGCCAGACAGCGTGATCAGCTTGCTGTCTTTCTTGTCCCACAGCGACAGGTCGCGCAGGATCTTTTCGACATAGGCAGGGTCCGCCTTCTTGCCGAACAGGCCGCGGCTGAAGCTGACGGTCGCCCATACCGTTTCGAACGCATCCGTGGTCAGTTCCTGCGGTACGAGGCCGATCCGGGAACGAGCCTGCCGGTAGTCGCGGATGATGTCGTGGCCGTCAGCCGTGACCTTGCCTTCGCTTGGGTTGACTATGCCGCAGATGATGCCGATCAGCGTGGTCTTGCCGGCGCCGTTGGGGCCGAGCAGCGCGAAGATCTCGCCGCGATTGATATCGAGATTGATGTTTTTTAGGGCACGGAAGCCGGTGGCATAGGTCTTCGACAGGTTCGAAACGGAGATGATCGGCTGCATGGGGAATCGCTGAGAGGTTTGACCAAGGCGGCCGTTGGAAGGTCTGCAGAATATATGGGCCAAATGCTGCGGTACAAGGCGGCCAGGCGCCGATCGTGGCCGCCCGCCCCTTGCGATCCGCAACGGTCCAGTGCAAAAGCCGGCACATGCTGATGATCAATGACCTTTCTCTGCGCATTGCCGGGCGCCTGCTGCTAGACCACGCTTCGCTGACGCTGCCAGCGGGCACGAAGGCGGGGCTTGTCGGCCGTAACGGCACCGGCAAGACGACGCTGTTTCGCGCAATCACGGGTGACATGCCTTCTGAAACAGGCTCGGTCAGCCTGCCGAAAGGCCTGCGCATCGGCCAGGTGGCGCAGGAGGCGCCGGGGACCGAGGAGCCTCTGATCGATATCGTGCTGAAGGCCGATACGGAGCGTGCGGCGCTGCTTGAAGAAGAAAAGACGGCGACCGATCCGCATCGCATCGCCGAAATCCATATCAGGCTGGCCGATATCGACGCGCATTCGGCCGAGGCGCGCGCCGCCACCATTCTGGCAGGCCTTGGCTTTGACGACGAGGCGCAGAAGCGGCCGGCATCCTCCTTTTCCGGCGGCTGGCGCATGCGCGTAGCGCTGGCGGCGGTGCTGTTTTCGCAGCCCGACCTGCTGCTGCTGGACGAGCCGACCAACTATCTCGACCTTGAAGGCACGCTGTGGCTGGAAACCTACGTCGCCAAATACCCGCACACCGTGCTCTTGATCAGCCACGACCGCGACCTGCTCAACCGCGCGGTCAACTCGATCGTGCATCTCGACCAGAAGACGCTGACTTTCTGGCGCGGCGGCTATGACCAGTTCGAGCGGCAGCTTTCCGAACAGCGGGAGTTGCAGGAAAAAGGCCGCGTCAAGCAGGAAGCGGCGCGCAAGCATCTGCAGTCCTTCGTCGATCGCTTCCGTGCCAAGGCTTCCAAGGCACGCCAGGCGCAGTCGCGCATCAAGGCGCTGGAGCGCATGAAGCCTATTTCGGCGCTGGTGGACGATCATGTCCGGCCGTTCCATTTCCCCGAGCCAGTAAAGACCGTGGCTTCGCCCATCGTGGCGCTCGACCGGGTCGAGGTCGGCTACGAGCCGGGCAAGGCCATCCTGAAAAAGATGTCGTTGCGCATCGATGCCGACGACCGCATCGCCCTGCTTGGCGCCAATGGCAACGGCAAGTCGACTTTCGCCAAGCTTCTCTCCGGCAGGCTGAAGGCCGAAACCGGCACGATGACCATTGCACCGGGTCTAAAGGTTGCGATCTTCGCCCAGCACCAGTTGGACGATCTGCGGCCGGAGGAAAACGCCTATGAGCATGTGCGCCGGCTGATGCCGGATGCGCCGGAATCGAAGGTGCGGGGCAAGGTCGCGCAGTTCGGTCTGGCGACGGAGAAGATGAACACCGCCGCCAAGGACCTTTCCGGCGGCGAGAAGGCACGGCTGCTGATGGGGCTTTCGGCCTTCGACGGGCCGAACCTGTTCATCCTCGACGAACCGACCAACCATCTGGATATCGACAGCCGCGAATCGCTGATCCATGCGCTGAACGAGTTTCCCGGCGCGGTGATCCTGATTTCGCACGACCGCCATCTGCTGGAGGCGACGGCCGACCGGCTGTGGCTGGTGAAGGACGGGCAGGTGAACCCCTATGACGGTGACCTGGACGATTATCGTCAGCTGGTGACCGGGGTTTCGGTCGACCGCAGGGAACGGCGCGAGGCGGAAAAGGCTTCCAAGGCCGATCGCCGTCGCGAAGCGGCCCAGCGCCGCGCCGCCATGGAGCCGGTGGCCAAGGAAATAAGGGCGACGGAAGCGCTGATGGACCGCATCCGCAAGCGCATCGACGGCATCGAGGACCAGCTTGCCGATCCGACCCTTTACGAGAAGGACCCTGCCGCCGCCACACAGCTGGCCAAGGAGCGCTCGCAGCTGGGTGCCACCCTTGCCGGTCATGAGGAAAAATGGCTTGAGCTTTCGGCCGAATATGAGGAGGGCACGGCGGAATAGGACGGAAGAAGGATATCGTGCGCTCCGATCAGGCCCTACACGTCTTTCGTAAAACGCTGTAGGTTTCGTCCATGAACCAGCACATCAAGCTCAAGATCGGGCATTCCGCCTGCCCGCACGACTGTCCGTCGACCTGCGCGCTCGACGTCGAAATCCTCGGGCCGAACCGTATCGGCCGGGTGCATGGTGCCAAGGACAACGACTATACGGCCGGCGTTGTCTGCGCCAAGGTCGCGCGCTATGCCGACCGCGTGCATCACCCCGACCGGCTGCTGAAGCCGCTGGTGCGGGCCGGCGCCAAGGGCGAGGGCGGCTGGAAAGAGGCAAGCTGGGACGCAGCCCTTGATCTCGTTGCCGAGAAGTTTATCAAGGCCGAGGAGCGCTACGGCAGCGAGACGGTGTGGCCGTATTTCTATGCCGGCACGATGGGGCTGGTGCAGCGCGACGGCATCGAGCGGCTGCGGCATGCCAAGAAATATTCTGGCTTCTTCGGTTCGATCTGCACCAACCTGGCCTGGACCGGCTACGTGATGGGCACCGGCGCGCTGCGTGGTCCCGACCCGCGCGAAATGGCGAAGTCCGACTGCGTGGTGATCTGGGGCACCAATGCGGTTGTCACCCAGGTCAATGTGATGACCCACGCGATCAGGGCGCGCAAGGAGCGCGGCGCCAAGATCGTCGTCATCGACGTCTATGAGAACGCCACGATGAAGCAGGCCGATATGGGCCTGATCGTCAAGCCGGGAACGGACGCCGCCCTTGCCTGTGCGGTGATGCATATCCTGTTTCGCGACGGCCTCGCCGATCGTGCTTATCTGGAGAAATACACCGACGATCCGAAGGAGCTCGAAGCGCATCTGCAGACCCGGACGCCGGAATGGGCCTCAGCCATCACCGGCCTGCCGGTGGAGGAAATCGAGGCCTTCGCCCGGCTGGTGGGCACCACGAAGAAGACTTTTTTCCGGCTGGGCTACGGATTTTCACGCCAGCGCAATGGCTCGGTGAACATGCATGCCGCCTTGTCCATCGCCGCGGTAACCGGCTGCTGGCAATATGAGGGTGGCGGCGCTTTCCATTCCAATTCAGGCGTCTTCTTGCTCGACAAGGACGTGCTCGAAGGCACGAGCCTGCGCGACCGGAATATCCGCTATCTTGATCATTCGCGCATCGGCCCGGTGCTGACGGGCGCGCAGGATGCGCTTTATGGCGGGCCGCCGGTGACGGCGATGCTGATCCAGAACACCAACCCGGCCAATGTCGCGCCGGACCAGCGGCTGGTGAAGCGCGGCATGCTGCGCGACGACCTGTTCATGTGCGTGCATGAGCAGTTCATGACCGACACGGCCAAGTTTGCCGATGTTGTGCTGCCGGCGACGATGTTCCTGGAGCATGACGACATCTATCGCGGCGGCGGAAACCAGTACATTGTGCTGGGGCCGAAGCTGATCGACCCGCCGGAAGGACCGCGCACTAACCACTTTGTCATCGAGGAACTCGGCAAGCGGCTGGGCGTGTCGCATCTGCCGGGCTTCGGGCTGACCGAGCGCGAACATATCGACCTCATGCTCGGCAAGCGCGGGCTCGGCACCTTCGCCACCTTCAAGGAAGGGCGCTGGGTCGATATGCAGCCGGATTTCGAGACCTCGCATTATCTGAACGGCTTCGGCCACCCGGACGGCAAGTTCCGTTTCCGCCCCGACTGGACCGGGCAGCCCGCACCGAACCGGCCGCCGCGCCGGATGGGCGTATTGGGGCCGCATCAACGCCTGCCGGAACTGCCCGACCATGTAGATCTGATCGAGGTTGCCGACGAGGAGCATCCGTTCCGCCTGGCGACGTCGCCGGCGCGCAATTTCCTCAATTCGAGCTTCACCGAGACCCCCGTTTCGAAATCGAAGGAAGGACGGCCGCAACTGCTCATCCATCCGCAGGACGCGGCGTCCCTTGGCCTGGCAGAGGGCGACCGGGTCGAAATCGGCAATATGCGCGGCGAGGTGGTGCTTCACGCCAGGCTGTTTAAGGGCGTGCGGCGTGGCGTGGTGATCGCCGAGGGCGTGTGGCCGAATTCCGCGCATGAGCGCGGGGAGGGCATCAATGTTTTGACAGGCGCCGATGCGCCGGCGCCCTATGGCGGCGCCGCTGTCCATGACAGCAAGATCTGGGTGCGTGCGGCGGGGTGAGGGTGCCTACGCCACTTGCTTGTCGGCGGCCGCACGCAGGACCTCTTCGCCCCATTGATTGAGGCTTTTGCCGGCCACTTCTGCGGCAAGTGCGACCTTGGAATGAACCGCAGGGTCAACTCGTAGCATCAGATTGCCCGAATATGGCTTCTCGGGCGACTTTCCTACCTTGGCGCAGGTTTCGACATAGTCGTTGACCGCCTCGTGGAATGCTGCCTTTAAATCCGCGACCGTATCGGCGTGGAATCCGACAACGTCATTGATGCCAAGAAGCCTTCCGAAGAAAATATCGTCCTTCTCGTCGAAGGCGATCGATGCTTTGTATCCCTTATATGTCATCGTGTTCATGGCTTTATTCCTAATTTGATCAGGAATTCCCTCGCATCCCTTACTTGGTAGCTTTTCGCTTCCTTTGCCGGATGTGGCCGATGGAAATAGGCGACAACGCCATTCAGGGTAAAGCGCACGGCTGATCCCTTTCCTTCGATGATTGTGCAGCCAACCGATATCAGCAAGCTCTCGATCGACGCCCATTCCATCGACTTGGGCACCGGATCCATGAATATGGCTTCGAGCGTCTTCCGATGCTTGCTGTTCATGCAAGCATTCTAAACCGGGTTTGGCCTGATTTGCAATCAGAAAACGATTGCAGGCAATTTACGGTGTGAACCGTGCCAGTGCCTCGAGGTCGACCGATTCGCGCACCGCGCTCGGGGAAACCAGCGTTTCGCCGGCATTTTCGATAATATGGTCGCTGTCAGCAAAAACGGTCCGCCCTTCCGTCATCACTGCTTTTCCCTCCGCCACCAGCCGCAGCGCCAGCGGGTAGAGGTGATGTTCGGCCTTGAGTACGCGGGCGGCCAGCGCTTCGGCCGTATCCCCGATAAGGACCGGCACTGCCGATTGCGCGATGGCAGGGCCATCATCCATTTCGTTTGTCACGAAATGCACGGTGCAGCCGTGAAGACGAACGCCGGCATCCAGAGCACGCTGGTGCGTGTCGAGCCCCCTGAAGGAGGGCAGCAATGCGGGGTGGATATTGATCATCCGGCCCTGCCATTTTGCCACGAAGCCGGACGTCAAGAGCCGCATATAGCCGGCGAGGCAGACGATCTGCGCACGAAAGCCCTCAAGTGCGGCATCTATCGCCGCGTCGTGTTTTTCCTTGTCGGCAAAATCGGCCCTGGCGATGACTCGCGTCGGAATGCCTTGTCCGGCAGCGAATTGCAGGCCGGCCGCATCGGATTTGTCGGAAATCACGCCGACGATCTCGGCCGGAAAGGCGGAGTCGGACGCGACATTGACCAGGGCGGCCATATTGGAACCGCGTCCGGAAATCAGGATGACGACACGCTTGCGCTCGGTGCTCACAGGGCGATCTCTCCACGATAGATGACGCCGCTGTCGCGGCGCGGCACGAGGCGGCCGATGGGCGAAACGGTCTCGCCCGCCTCCTGCAAAACGGCGGCGACCTGCGCTGCCTGGCCGGAGGCAACGACGAGTACCATGCCGACGCCGCAATTGAAGGTCCGCATCATTTCATCGGGCGCGACATTGCCGGTTCTGGCAAGCCAGGAGAAGACCGGCGGAACCTCGATTGCATTGAGATCGAGTTCGGCCGAAAAATCCTTCGGCAGCACGCGCGGAATATTTTCGGGAAAGCCGCCGCCGGTGATATGGGCCAGCGCCTTGATGCCGTGGGTGTTGCGGATCGCCTTCAGTACCGAGCGGACATAGATGCGGGTCGGCTCCAGCAAGGCTTCTGCCAGCGTCAGCCCATCGGCGAAGGGGGCGTCGTCGTTCCAGCCGAGCTTGCTTGCAGCAACGATGCGGCGGACCAGCGAAAAACCGTTGGAGTGAACGCCGGAAGAGGCGATGCCGAGCAGCACGTCGCCTTCCACAATGTCGTCGGTAGGGAGCAACTGGCCGCGTTCGGCAGCGCCCACGGCAAAGCCGGCAAGGTCGTAGTCGTTGCCGTGATACATGCCGGGCATTTCGGCGGTTTCACCGCCGATCAGCGCACAGCCGGCCTGCCGGCAGCCTTCAGCAATGCCACTGACGATGGAAGTTCCCTGCTGCGGGTCGAGCTTGCCGGTGGCGAAATAGTCGAGGAAGAACAGGGGCTCGGCACCCTGGACGACAAGGTCGTTGACGCACATGGCGACGAGGTCGATGCCGATCGTATCGTGCTTGTTCGCCTCGATGGCGATCTTCAGCTTGGTGCCGACGCCGTCATTGGCCGCCACCAGAACCGGGTCGGAAAAGCCGGCCGCCTTCAGGTCGAACAGGCCGCCGAAACCGCCGATCTCCCCATCCGCACCCGGTCGGCGGGTCGAGCGAACCAGTGGCTTGATGTTTTCCACCATCTGGTTGCCGGCATCGATATCGACGCCTGCCTGAGCATAGGTGAGCCCTTTTTTCTGCTTGCCCATGGCTGGTTCTCCGGGTGTCGGCCGCTTTGTTCCGGCTCTTCGCATGAACCGGCCTGCCTCGCAAGAAGCGGCCGGAATCTGTCGCTGGACAAATAGTAAATCCGTGGACAGCGTTGCTTATTTTCCAGCCACGACCTGCGGGGGCTTGTCGCCACGCGCCGGGTCGACCATCTATCAGGATCGGACAGGAGAGGCGACGTGACCGTAGCCAATATGATCACGATTTTGCGGCTTTTGCTGGTGCCGGTGGTGATCTATGCGCTGTTGACCGGCCGCATGGGCCTGGCCTTTGCCGGCTTCGTCATTGCCGGCGTTTCAGACGGCATCGACGGGTTCATTGCCCGGCATTTCAACCAGCGTTCCGAGCTTGGCTCCTATCTCGATCCGATGGCGGACAAGCTGCTTCTGGTCAGTGTGTTCGTGGTGCTCGGTCTGATGGGCGAGTTGCCGGTCTGGCTGGTCATCGCCGTCGTGTCGCGCGATGCGCTGATCGTGTGCGCAGTCATGCTGTCCACCGTGATGGGCAATCCGGTGGCGATGAAGCCGCTGATGATTTCCAAGGCCAACACCGCGATCCAGATCGTTCTTGCCGGCTTCGTGCTGGCCGAACTTGCCTTCCAACTCGATTATGGGCCTGTCCGGCCCGGCCTGGTATTCCTGTCCGGGCTCTTGACCATTGCTTCTGCGGCAGCCTATCTCGTCGCCTGGCTAAGGCATATGAGCGGCTATGGCGAAGGCGAAACTCCAGACAGTTGAAGTGACGCAGGAAGATCTGGCCTCGGCCGCGCTGCGGCGGCAGATCCGATTCTGGATCATTGCGGCAATCGTTCTGGCGTTGCTGCTCTATCTGTTCAGCAGCATCCTTTTGCCGTTCGTGGCAGGCATGGCGCTGGCCTATTTCCTCGATCCGGTTGCCGATCGGCTGCAGCGGCTCGGCCTGTCGCGGGTGATGGCGACCACGCTGATCCTGGTCGCGTTCCTGATCGTGCTGGTGCTTGGCCTTGTCATCCTCATTCCGCTTCTGGCCTCGCAGCTCACCGATTTTATCGCCAAGCTCCCTGAATATCTGACCCAGTTGCAGGGGCTGATCACCAGTTTCGACCCGCAATGGATCGAGCAGCGCTTCGGCGTCGATGCGGAGGGGCTTCGCGAAGGCCTGAACTCGCTGCTGACCACCGGCTTCGGTTTCCTGACGACGGTGTTCCAGTCGATATGGAGCTCGGGCGTAGCGTTGTTTTCCATCGCCAGCCTGTTCGTCGTCACGCCGGTCGTGGCCTTCTACATGCTTCTCGACTGGGATCGCATGATCCATACCGTGGATAGCTGGGTGCCGCGCGATCACGTGGAGACAGTCCGCCAGCTCGCCGCCGACATCAATGCCGCCACCGCCGGTTTCGTGCGCGGGCAGGGCACGCTCTGCCTCATACTCGGACTGATGTATGCCTTCGGGTTGACGCTGACCGGGCTGAAGTTCGGTGTGTTGATCGGTCTGTTTGCAGGGCTTATCAGCTTCATCCCCTATGTCGGTTCGCTGGTCGGGCTGGTGCTGTCGGTCGGGCTTGCCTTCGTGCAGTTCTGGCCGGATTGGCTGATGGTGGTGGCGGTGGCGGGCGTGTTCTTCGTCGGCCAGTTCATCGAAGGCAATATCCTCCAGCCGCGGCTGGTCGGCAAAAGCGTCGGCCTGCATCCAGTGTGGCTGATGTTTGCGCTATTTGCCTTCGGCGCGCTGTTCGGCTTCGTCGGCTTGCTGATTGCGGTGCCGGCGGCTGCGGCGATTGCGGTGCTGGTCCGCTTTGCAATTTCGCGCTATCTCGATTCGCCCCTCTACAAGGGGCATGAGGCAGCGAATGCCGGTTCGACGCGACTTACCGGAAGGACCGGCGACGATCATTGACTTGTTCTTCTCACGGACAAAGCGCCATGCGTGAACCTGAAACGCCGCGCCAACTGCCGCTCGATCTCGGTTTTTCGACGGGTTTTACCCGCGATGACCTCGTCGTGTCGGCAGCCAACAGCCAGGCCGTGGCGCTGATCGATCGTTGGCCTGACTGGCCGTCGCCGGTGGTGGTGCTGGCCGGGCCTGCGGGCTCGGGAAAGTCGCATCTGGCCGCAATCTGGCAAGCCAATTCCGGCGCCGTGCGCTTGCCTGCAGCAAGCATTGGCGAAAATCTTGCCGGCCTGGATGGCGCCGGTGCGGTTCTGATCGACGATGCCGATTGCGGGCAACTCGACCAGAACGGCCTGTTTCATCTCATCAACACGATCAGGGCCGGCGGCGGTGCGCTGCTTTTGACCGCGCGCCGCTTCCCGCTGGCCTGGGGAGTCACCCTGCCGGATCTGGCGTCACGGCTGAAGGCGGCAGCGACGATCGAGATCCACGAACCGGACGATTTGCTGCTGGCCGGCGTCATCACCAAGCTTTTCGCCGATCGCCAGATCGAGGTAGATCAAAATGTGGTGCAATATCTGGTCCGACGCATAGAGCGTTCGCTCTCGACAGCGATCCGTGTCGTCGACCGCCTTGATCGGGTGGCGCTTGAGCAGAAGACGCGGGTCAGCCGGACGCTTGCCGCGGATGTGATTGAAGCGATCGATCGGGGTCAGGCGGAATTCGATGTCTGAGCGGGCTCCATTCACAACGCCCAGGCTGCCAAAACCAGCGCGATAACGAGGATTGCCCCTGCAAAGAGGCTTGCACATTTCAATCGTGCAGAAGGCGAAGCGCGGAACCAGAGATCATAGATCCGGACCGCTGCAATAATCGCCGGCAGTGCTGCAAGGCCGCCCAGGGCGCCGATAACGTCCTTAACGGTTTTCCAGAGCCGATTGAGCGCTACCATCGGACCGCTGGGCTGCAGCGCGCAGCGATTGTCAGTTTGAGTTTTTTTGGAAGTTCGCTCAGCGGGCCATGCGCCATTTCGTCGAAGGCTTTGACGATGACGCTCTTCTGTTCCTCGCAGACATCCATGGAAGAAAAGTAGAGTATGGTTGGTGCACGAATTTCCGTGACGTCGGGGCCGCTGAATTGCGCCACGATCACGATGAGCAATGCTTTCACAACAATTCCCCGATAGGCAGGGGTTGAGAAGCCTCTCATGTGGAAGACAGCAACCACCTTCAGGCAAAGTGCTCGAAAGCACGCCCGCCTTCCCGCGAAACCGGTAAAACGCTCTCCGGCAAAAAAGTCGAAGAGCGTTCTATTGCGGGCAATGCCCGCCACATGGAGGGGTTCTCACGCCCCAGCCCCCTGAACCCAAGAGCCGGTTCCATCCGTAGTCCCATTAATGTGATATATCAATGTCCACTTTAGTGGCGGCAGCGGACAGACGGGCAGCTTGCAAGCGCGCCACATGTCGGACCGAAGAGGGAAGGGATGGTGCCCCCGGACGGACTCGAACCGCCGACCCCCTGATTACAAATCAGGTGCTCTACCAACTGAGCTACAAGGGCATCAGGCCCCGGTTAGCATATTTGGCGCTCCAGTAAAGACAAAAGTCCAGGCGAGCGCTGGCGCGCCACAGCTATTGCAGCGGTGCCGCCATGCCGCCGATCAGCCGGGTCACCTCGGCGGCGGCTTCCTTCACGACCGGGCCAATGATCGCCACACGTTCCGGTGTCATGCGCACGGTCGGGCCGGAGACCGAGACGCCACCGATCGGTTCGCCGAATTCGTTGAAGATCGCGGCCGCCACGCAACGCATGCCGGGATAACGCTCCTCATCGTCAACGGACCAGCCGCGCTGTCTGATTTCCGATAGATCCTGTGTAAGCACAATCATGTTGGAAAGCGTTCTTGGCGTGTAACTCTCGAGGCCGGTTCGGCCCACGATAGTGTCCACGCGCTGTGGATTAAGATGCGCCAGCACGGCCTTGCCGATGCCCGAAGCATGAAATGAGGTCCGGGTGCCGGGTCGAAAGAAGGCACGGATCGCCTCATGGGTTTCCACCTGGCTGACGAAGACAACGCAATCCTCTTCGGCAACGCCCAGATTGGCCGTTTCCCCGGTCTGCTCCATCAATTTCTGCATGACTGTGCGCGCCCGATCGATCAACCGGCGTCGGCGCAGGAAGGCCGTGCCCATGCGGTAGGTTCCGACACCGATCGACCATAGCTGGTCGGTCTGGTCGAATTCCACCATGGCGTGGCTCTCCAGCGTCGTCAGCATGCGGTAGGCGGTAGAGGCAGCAAGCTCCGACCTCGCTGCAATCTCGCTGAGCGACAGGCCGTTTCCTTCCGCGACAATGGCGAGGATGCGCAGCGCACGATCCAGCGATTGTACGGCATTAGCCTCAGGCTTCGGCTTGAAAGCGCGTGGGCGCCCGCGCTGGCGTCTTTCTGGAGAGTCCATTTCCATAGCATAGAAAAATATTTCGGAAAATGAAAGATGGCGATTCTGGAAAACAGATAAATCAACCTAATCAATCAGATGCTATTTATTTTCAAAAATGGAAAACTTTTCTGAAAAAATTGAAAAAGGTTGACCTTGGTGGCATGCTGAGCGAGATCGAACCCCTCTGCATGGGAGGATTGAAATGGCCAGGATGCGTGCCGTCGATGCGGCAGTTCTCGTTCTCGAAAGGGAGGGCGTTGATTGCGCCTTCGGCGTGCCTGGGGCGGCGATCAACCCGCTCTATTCGGCACTGAAGGCGCAAGGCACGATCCGGCATGTGCTGGCGCGCCATGTCGAGGGCGCTTCGCATATGGCCGAAGGCTATACGCGGGCCAGGGCCGGCAATATCGGTGTCTGCCTGGGAACCTCCGGCCCGGCCGGGACCGATATGATCACCGGGCTCTATTCGGCCCAGGCGGATTCGATCCCGATCCTGTGCATCACCGGTCAGGCGCCGCGGGCGCGGCTGACCAAGGAAGATTTCCAGGCGGTGGATATCGCGTCGATTGCCGCACCGGTGACCAAATGGGCAGCGACGATCATGGAGCCCTATCAGGTTCCGATGGCGCTGCAGAAGGCATTCCACCTGATGCGTTCGGGCAGGCCAGGTCCGGTGCTGATCGACCTGCCGATCGACGTGCAACTGGCCGAGATCGAGTTCGACATCGACACTTATGCGCCGCTGGCGCCCTATAAACCGGCGATGACACATGTGCAGGCCGAGAAGGTGCTGCAGATGCTGAACGAGGCGGAGCATCCCTTGATCGTGGCGGGTGGCGGCATCATCAATGCCGATGCGTCGGACCTTTTGATCGAATTTGCCGAAATCACCGGCGTCCCGGTTATCCCGACGCTGATGGGCTGGGGGTCGATCCCGGACGATCATCGCCTGATGGCGGGCATGTGTGGCCTGCAGACAGCGCATCGCTACGGCAATGCGACCATGCTTGCGGCCGACTTCGTGCTTGGCATTGGCAATCGCTGGGCCAATCGCCATACCGGTTCGGTCGATATTTATACCAAGGCGAAAAAATTCGTTCACATCGACATCGAGCCGACGCAGATCGGGCGTGTGTTTGCGCCAGATTACGGCGTGGTTTCCGATGCTGGTGCAGCCCTGAAGATGCTGCTCGACGTCGCGACCGAGTGGAAGACGGCCGGGCGGCTGTACGACTGGGGCGGATGGGCAAAGGCATGCCGGCAGCGCAAGAAGGTGATGAAGCGCAAGACGCATTTCGACCAGGTGCCGCTCAAGCCGCAACGCGTCTATGAGGAGATGAACAAGGCTTTCGGCCGCGACACGACCTATGTCACCACGATCGGGTTGAGCCAAATTGCCGGGGCCCAGTTCCTGCATGTCTACAAGCCGCGCAACTGGATTAATTGCGGTCAGGCCGGACCGCTCGGCTGGACACTGCCGGCCGCGCTCGGTGTGCGTGCGGCCGATCCGGACCGGAAGATCGTGGCGCTTTCGGGCGACTATGATTTTCAGTTCATGATCGAGGAACTGGCGGTCGGTGCGCAGCACAGATTGCCTTATATCCATGTCGTGGTGAACAACGCCTATCTCGGGCTGATCCGGCAGGCGCAGCGTGGCTTTTCGATGGATTTCGAGGTGGGCCTTGCCTTTGAGAACGTCAATGCCGGCGAAAATGCCGAGGCAGGCTACGGCGTCGATCATGTCGCGGTTGCCGAGGCGATGGGCTGCAAGGCCATCCGAGTGCGCCATTTGGAGGAATTCAAGACGGCCTTTGTCGAGGCCGAGCGGCTGATGAATCAGTATCAGGTGCCGGTGGTGCTTGAATTCATCCTCGAGCGGGTGACCAATATTTCGATGGGCACGGAAATCGACAATATCGTCGAATTCGAGGAACTTGCCCAGAACAACGAAGATGCGCCGACGGCCATTGCGCTGCTGGATTAGGACCGGCCGTCATCCCGGAAACCGGGTCGAGCGTAGCGAGGAACGGCTGTCCGGGATCCATTCCGGAACATGCTCAAGGTCACGGAATGGATCCCGGCTCTTCCTCCGCTACGCTTCGGTCGGCCGGGATGACGCGCTACATTAGGGTTGATGCTCCGTTGCGGGGCTGAATGGAGACCGGGACATGCCACGCTTTTCAGCCAATCTTTCCATGCTTTTTACCGAGCATGAATTTCTCGATCGCTTCGATGCAGCGGCCAAGGCCGGCTTTGGCGGCGTGGAATATATCGCACCCTATGACCATGCACCCGAGACGGTCGCTGCGCGCCTGAAGCAGAACGGCTTGGTCCAGGTATTGTTCAACCTGCCGCCGGGCGACTGGGCCAACGGCGAACGCGGCATTGCGGTGCTGCCGGATCGGGTCGAGGAATTTCGCGCAGGCGTCGAGACCGCGATCACCTATGCCAACACGCTGGGCTGTGGGCAGGTCAATTGCCTTGCCGGCATTGCGCCGGTTGGTGTCGAGCGCGATGTTCTGGAAAAGGTCTTTGTCGAAAACCTTTCTTTTGCGGCTGAAAAGTTGAAAGCGGCGGGGATCAGGCTGCTGATCGAGCCGATCAACACACGCGATATTCCTGGTTTCTTCCTGACCAACACGAAGCAGGCGCTGGACATCATCAAGCGCGTCGGCTCAGACAATCTCTATCTGCAGTATGACATTTATCACATGCAGATCATGGAGGGGGATCTCGCCCGCACCATCGAGGCCAATCTCGGCCGCATCGCGCATATCCAGCTTGCGGACAATCCCGGCCGGCATGAACCGGGCACCGGCGAGATAAACTATCCATTCCTCTACGAACACCTCGACCGCATCGGTTATTCCGGCTGGGTCGGTGCGGAATACAAACCGAAGGCCGGCACGTTCGAAGGGCTAGGCTGGTTCCGGGAATTTGCGGGCAAGGCAAGCGTGGCGGCTTAGTCATGCTCCCTCATCCGGCCGCTACACGGAGGCGGAGTGAGCGGCGCTTGGGAAAGGAAATGAACATGGAAACCATTGGCTTCATCGGTCTCGGTATCATGGGTGCGCCGATGGCCGGGCATCTGCTCGATGCAGGCTACGGCGTTTTTGCCAGCGGCCACCGCAGGGCTCCGCCGCAATGGCTGGTTGAGAAGGGATTGAGGACGGTCAGTGGTCACCACGCCGTGGCGCGCGCCGCAGACATCGTCATCACCATGGTTCCCGATACGCCGCAGGTCGCCGAAGTGCTGTTCGGTCAAAACGGCGTGGCCGGCGGCCTGAGCAAGGGCAAGCTCGTGATCGACATGAGTTCGATTTCGCCGATCGAGACCAAGGAGTTTGCACGCAAGATAAATGCGCTGGGCTGCGATTATCTCGATGCGCCGGTGTCGGGCGGGGAGGTCGGCGCCAAGGCAGCCTCGCTGACCATTATGGTGGGGGGGCCGCAGGCTGTTTTCGACCGGGCCCGGCCGGTTTTCGAGAAAATGGGCAAGAACATCACACTGGTGGGCGACAACGGCGTTGGCCAGATCACCAAGGTCGCCAACCAGATCGTCGTGGCGCTGACCATCGAAGCGGTGGGTGAGGCGCTGGTATTTGCCTCCAAGGCCGGTGCCGATCCGGCCAAGGTGCGGCAGGCGCTGATGGGCGGGCTGGCGGCCTCACGCATCCTGGAAGTTCATGGCGAACGCATGATAAACCGCACATTTTCGCCCGGTTTTCGCATCGAATTACATCAAAAAGACCTCAATCTTGCGCTGCAAGGCGCAAAATCGCTCGGAATTTCACTGCCAAATACGGCAATGACGCAGGAATTGTTCAATTCCTGCGCGGCAAATGGCGGTGCCGATGAGGATCACTCGGCACTGGTCAAGGCGTTGGAGCGAATGGCGGGGCACGACGTAGGCAGTCGGCAATAGGCACTCGGAATATTGGCATCACCGACTGCCCACTTCCGATTGCCTACTGCCGATTTCCCGACTGCCCCAAGAACTTCCTTGCCGCATAAAGCGACACCGCCGCCGCATTCGACACATTGAGCGAACGGATCGGTCCCGGCATGTCGAGCCGGGCAAGTATACTGACCGTCTCGCGTGTCCGCTGCCGCAGGCCCTTGCCTTCGGCGCCGAGCACGAGCGCGATCTTTGCCCCGGACAGGGATTTTTCCAGATCCTGGGGGCCTTCCGAATCAAGGCCGATGGTCTGGAAGCCGGCCTGGTGGAGTTCGCCCAGCGCTTCGGCCAGATTGCGTACCTCGATCAGGTCGATATGTTCCAGTGCGCCGGATGCGGACTTTGCCAGCACTCCCGATTCATGCGCGCTGTGGCGCGAAGTGGTGATCAGCGCGCCGGCGCCGAACGCGACGGCCGAGCGGATGATGGCGCCGACATTGTGCGGGTCAGTCACCTGGTCGAGCACCAGCACCAGCGGGGTATCGCCAAGGGCGTTGAGCGCCTTGGGCTTCAAAGACGTGGCTTCGATCAGCGCGCCCTGGTGCACGGCATCCGTGCCGGTGATCTTGTCGATGTCGCGCGGCTCCACGATCTCCACAGGAAAGGGCAGGGCGGCCGGATCGGTGATTCCCAGTCGTTCAATGGCGTTGCGGGTGACCAGCATGCGCCGAATCTTGCGCCGCGGGTTGTCGATCGCTGCCCGCACCGTATGCAGGCCATATAGCCGCAGCAGCCCGTCTTGCGGCGCTTCGCCGGGCGGAAGCGGCTTTTTCGGGCGAAAGCCCGGCTGGCCGCCGGCCTTCTGGTCGCGGAAACTGCGCCGCAGCTTGGCGTAATGGGTGTCCCTGGGTGTTCCGGGTTTCTTGTCGTCGCTCATGAGGGCTCTATAGCCGCCAAAGGGGATTTTGGATATGCCGCTTCACAAAATCACATGTTTGCAGTCGGTTGCGCACAAGAGCCGGTTGACAGCCTTTTGCCTTGCCGCCATAAGGCGCCAGCAGGTTGGGGCGTGCCACATCGATCATGTGCAATCGCCAAGCAGCCTGTACGGCTCCCGGCAGTTTGGAGGGGTGTCCGAGTGGTTAAAGGAGACGGACTGTAAATCCGTTCGCTATGCGTACGCTGGTTCGAATCCAGCCCCCTCCACCACCTGACCGGAGACGTCGAGACCCGCGGGTATAGCTCAATGGTAGAGCAGCAGCCTTCCAAGCTGAATATGCGGGTTCGATTCCCGCTACCCGCTCCAGGGCTTCGGTTGCGGCGCTGCCCCTTCCATTGGTATGGATGCGCCCCCATATGAGCGCAGCGCAAGCGGATCGGGGTGCTGGCCGATCAGGCTGCGGCGGTGCGGGTCAAAAGCCTCTTGTGTTTTCCGGCCTTTATCGCTAATCGCCCCGCATTCGAACCAAACTTAAACTCCCGACGCCAAGGAAAAGACGATGGCCAAGAGTAAATTCGAGCGCACCAAGCCGCATGTGAACATTGGCACGATTGGTCACGTTGACCATGGCAAGACGTCGCTGACGGCAGCGATCACGAAGTATTTCGGCGATTTCCG
>NZ_RKST01000020.1 GCF_003934165.1 Borborobacter arsenicus
ACAATCCCCATAGCGCCAGTCCTGCCCGCGGCCCCGTTCAATCCGGCTTGCAATGAGGTCCGACAGCCAACTCGGCCGCTCCGTCCTGCCCGCGGACCTCACAGAAGCCTCCAGATTCCGTTTTTGGGTGTTTTGTGATTCAAGATGCTGGCTGGAGTGGAGGCCAGCATCTTATGACAGCACCTCTTTCCAATGATCTACGCGAGCGGGTGGTGGCGGCAGTTCTTTCCGGCGAGAGCTGCCGCTCGGTCGCAGCCCGGTTCGGTGTCGCTGTGTCGTCGGCGGTGAAGTGGTCTCAACGCTACCGTTCGGGCGGATCTGTGGCACCCGGCAAGATGGGCGGGCATCGCAAGCGTATTCTGGCGCCGCATCGGGCGTTCATCGTGGAGCGGATCAACCAGGTGCCGCATCTGACGCTGCATGGGCTGAAGGATGAACTGGCCGCGCGCGGGGTGAAAGTGTCCCACGACACGGTGTGGCAGTTCCTGCGTCGCGAGGGTCTGCGGTTCAAAAAAACGCTGTTCGCTCTTGAGCAGGCCCGAGCCGACATTGCCCGCCGACGACAGCGCTGGCGTTCCTTCCAATCCGGCCTCGATCCGCGCCGGCTGGTGTTCGTCGACGAGACCTGGATCAAAACCAGCATGGCTCCGCTGCGCGGATGGGGTCCGAAGGGCAAGCGTCTGCGCGGCTTCGCCCCCCATGGCCATTGGAAGACGCTCACCTTCCTCGGCGCGCTGCGCTGGGACCGGCTGACAGCCCCTTGCGTCTTCGATGGCCCGATCAACGGCCAGTGCTTCCGTGCCTGGGTCGAGCAGCAACTCGTGCCCGTGCTCGAACCGGGCGACATCGTCGTCATGGACAATCTCGGCTCGCATAAATCGGCCGACGTCCGCAAGATGATAACGGCCGCTGGCGCAAGGCTCTGGTTCCTGCCGCCTTATTCGCCCGATCTCAACCCCATCGAGCAGACCTTCGCCAAAATCAAACACTGGATGCGCATCGCTCAAAAGCGAACCATCGAAGAGACGTGGCGACACATCGGCCACCTCGTCTCAACCATCGAACCCCCAGAATGCACAAACTACATCCAAAACGCAGGATATGCTTCTGTCAAAACCTGAAAGGCTCTAAAGCAGCCGATTGGGCTATTTGATGCCGGTTATCTCCTCGACCGCGGCCTGGGACTTCTTGAGTGCTTCTTCCGGCGACTCCGTTCCGGCGACAGCCTTGGAAAGCTCTATCCCGAACGCATTCTCGATCTCTGGCCATTTCGGATGACGCGGCCGCGGCGTCGAGGCCTCGATCGCTTCCATGAGCACCGGATAGTGCCGGAACTTTTCCTGGCTGGTCAGCCCGGTATCGGTGAAGACCGACTTACGCACGGGTGGGTTGCCGCGCTCGGCCGAGATCTTGATCTGCTCGGCTGAGGTCGCCCACAGCATGAAATCGAAAGCTTCCTGCTTGTTCTTGGCGGCGGCCATGATGCCCATTGTCCAGTGGCCGATTTCCGAGCTGCCCGGCTTTGTGCCGGCAGGGATCGGCGAGTAGGAGATCATGCCGACCATCTTCGACTGGCTCGGATCTTCGAAAGTCGCAACCCAGTTCGGCCAGTTGATCGAGGAGGCTGCGGTGCCTGCCGCCATGGCTTGACCGACCTCGTTGGCGTTGTAGCTCTCAACTCCCTTTGGCGAGACATCGCGCAAGGCCATGAAAGTCTTCATTGCCGCAGCGCCCTCGGGCGTGTCGATCGTCACTTTCGTCCGGTCCGCGTTGAACATGTCCGCTCCATAGGACCAGAAGATTGGCATGAAATCAGCGACGACCGGGTTTCCCTGGCCGCCCCGGAAAACGTAACCGAAATAGCGGCCGCCGCCCTCTTCGGAGAGCGCCTTGGCTGCTTTCAGCACGTCGTCCCACGTTTTCGGTGCATCGACGCCGGCTTCCTTGAATTTGGCGGCGTCATAGAAGAACATCTGCGCGTTTCCAACATAGGGCAAGCACACATAGGGCCCGGTGTCATAGGGATTGCGACAGATGGCCAGTGACTTCGACAGGAAGTCATCGTCCGGCCCTTCCAGCCCGGCGTTCTTGAAGTATGGGGTCAAATCCTCAAGGTGCGCGTTTTCCGCAAAGAACGGAATCCACGGATCGTCCATGAGTACGATGTCGAAGGCGCCTGATTTGGTCTGACCGGCGTTGGCTGCCTGCTCGAAGACGTTGCTATAGGGCGCCTGGACGATCTCGACCTTGGTGCCCTTCAGCTTCGCATAGTCGGCCGCGGCGGCCCTGAGGCCATCTCCCTCGCTTCCTGACGGAACGAGCACGGCTATATCGGCCCAGGCGTTCGCCACAACCAGTGACGACAGCGCGAAGGCGACAGAGAAAAGAAGTTTGTAAATCATCATAGTTCTCCCTCCCCCCTCCCTGATCCACGACTGCCTCATTGGCGCGCCAGCAGCCGGGACCGGTGCCAGAGCCGCGTGCACAAAGTCCGGCCGTTCACGAAGCGCGCGAGCACTTCGTCGCAGTCGGCGACGTTTGAAGGGGGTGTGCGAACGGCGCAGAAGACCACTTGGACCGCCAAAACATCAATACCGCGGGCAGTTTGTGAGTCGCCACAACCCACATCTCCCGCAGGTGCACTGAGGCTCGATGCAACCTCCATTTTATCAGCTTGGCGGCTTCAGTTGAAGGGGAGGAAGACTCCCAGGCCACTGGCGAATTTGGCGCAATATGCGCTCGGCGACGAGGACACGGACGGTGAGGTGGCTCTCCGCTCTGTTCACTGCGGGATTAGACGCCCGCTACTCTCCGATCACACCCGCAATGTTCTGGTCGTAATCGACGAGCGAGCCAGTCATGACGCCGGACTGCGGGCTCAACATGTAGGTGATCAGCCGTGCCAGTTGCGCCGGCTTCACAAGCTGTCCCATCGGCTGCGCGGCTTCAGCTCGTTCCAGCCAGTCGGCTGGCGCATTGTGGAATGTCGCCTGCACGATCGCCTCACCTTCGGTGTCCATCCAGCCTGGCAGCACCGCATTGCAGCGGATACGGTTTGCCCGATAGGAATTGGCGACATTCTTGGTCAGCGTCATCAGGGCACCTTTGCTGGTCGAATACGGCGTCAGGAACGACTGGCCGGCATGCGCCGACATCGACAGCACATTGACAATGGAGCCCGGTGCCTTGCGTCCGAGAAGATGCGCGACAACGCCCTGCATCAGGAAAAACGGACCGCGCACATTGGTCGCAAAAATCTGGTCAAACAGATCTTCGCTGGTTTCGATCAAGGATCCGCGTGCCGATGTGGCTGCCGAGTTCACCAGCCCATTGATGGTACCGAAATGCCTGAGCGCCGTGTCGACTGCGCGCCTGCAATCAGCCACCTTGGCGACATCGGCGGCGATGAAGATGACGTCGATGCCTTTCTTCTTCAACACCGCCGCTGCACGCTCGCCCTTTTCTTGCGACCGCCCGACCAGCGCCAAGGCCTTGCAGCCTTCATCCGCCAGGGCTTCGGCAACTGCGAAACCAATGCCTTGCGCGCCTCCGGTTACGATGGCACGCGTCTCGGAATTCCGATTGTCCATTCCGCTCACGACATTGGCCCCAGGTTCCGTTCAGCTGCCGTGTCGAGGCGGATGGCCTTGCGTTGCTTCACCGATTTCAGTGCGGCATCGGCCAGTTTGAGTGCGGCAAGTCCATCCTGGCCGCTCGGGCTGGTCTTCGTGCCGGCCGTCACCGCGGCAATGAAGGCGACGATCTCGTTGGCATAGGCATCAATGTAGCGGGTCATGAAGAAGTCGTGAAGAGGCGGTCGGGTGTAGCCTTTCTCGTTAGCGAGTTCGATCGACACCGGCCGCTGGTTTTCCGCCGCGATCATGCCCTTGGAGCCATGGACTTCGATGCGCTGGTCGTAACCGTATGTTGCGCGACGCGAATTGGAGATCACGCACTGCTTGCCCGTCGCTGTCTCGAGGATGACGCTGGCGCTGTCGAAATCGCCGGCCTCCCCGATTTTCTTATCGACGAGAACGGAAGCATGTGCGCTGACCGCGACCAGTTCCTCACCAAGCAGGAAGCGCGCCATGTCGAAGTCGTGGATGGTCATGTCGCGGAAGATACCGCCGGAACGAGCGACGTAATCGAGCGGCGGCGCACCAGGGTCACGGGACGTAATCGTAACCATTTCAACCGCGCCGATGGCACCCTCGTCGATCGCCTTGCGCACGGCGGCGAAATGCGGGTCGAAGCGGCGGTTGAAGCCGACCATCAACGCGGCCCTGGTCTTGTCGACCACGGCAAGGCACTTTTCGACGCGCTTCACGTCAAGATCGATGGGCTTCTCGCAAAAAATCGCCTTTCCTGCCCTCGCGAAGCGCTCAATTAGGTCGGCGTGCGTATCCGTCGGCGTGCAAATGACCACGGCGTCGATGTCGGAGGCCCTTTCCATGGCCTCAATCGTCCGGACCTCGGCACCATAGGCGGCTGAAATCTCCTTCGCAGCCTTTTCAAAGGTGTCGGCGACGGCGACCAGACGCCCTTGTGTATTGGACCCTACGGCTTGGGCGTGCACCTTGCCGATACGGCCGGCGCCAAGCAGGCCAAAGCGAACTGTCATGACACCCTCACTTCTGATTTCTTAGAAGTTTCCATTTTGACTTGTACCACCGGCCGCCAGCAGTTGCGACGAGCCCTGCAGCCCAACGGCAATTCGGAATCGGATCAGGATGAAATGGCTAGCTTTAATGGCTACCGATCCAGCAGCGCGCCGGCGCATCTATGAAACTGGGCATTACGACCGGAGGCTGTTCCTGCAGTTCTTTCAATGCGGGCGCCTGGCCCCTCGCCCCAGCGTTCCTGCGTGATCGGGATGTCGACCACGCCCGAGCGGGAAGCGCGCCGACGGTCACGAGCTTCTGGTCCACTTACGCGAGGAGATCGTATTGTCTTCAATCGCGACGCCCTGAACGAACTGATCCACCGACGTCCTCCACGCTATCGGTCGAAAGCTTGTATGATGGTCTGCGAGCTCTCGACCGTGAAGCCTGACTCGATTATCTATAAAATCATGACCACAGCCAAAGCCGATACGATCGCCGTCCAGATCAGCAAAATGCTTGCCGAACGGATCATCTCCGGTGCGATCGAGGCTGGCGCGAAGCTGCGACAAGATCATATTGCCAAGGAGTTCGGCGCGAGCCACGTACCGGTGCGAGAAGCATTCCGGCGACTGGAATCGCAAGGGCTTGTCGTCAGCGAACCACGCCAGGGGGTGCGTGTTGCGGGGTTCAGCGTCGAAGAAGTCAAGGAAGTGGCCGAGATGCGCGCAGCACTTGAAGTGCTGGCGCTGCGCAACGCTGCACCCCATCTGACCAAAGCCATTCTTGACCAGGCAGAGGATGCCACCAGGGCGGGAGACAGGGCAGGCGAAGTTGAGGCCTGGGAAGAAACCAACCGTCAGTTCCATCGCCTCATTCTTGCCCCCTGCGCCATGCCGCGCCTGCTCAAGGCCATCGACGATCTGCACACGGCAAGCGCCCGTTTCCTGTTCTCGGGATGGCGTGCGGAATGGGAAGCGCCGACTGACCGTGACCATCGGGCGATCCTTGCCGCGCTGCGCGCCGGGCAAGTGGAGGCTGCCGCCTCGGTGCTGTTCAGGCATGTCCAGTGGATCGGCCAAAAACCCCGGTAATTCGGCCTTTTGCGGCGCAATGAGATTCGCGGAAGGGGCACATTCGCCAATGCCTCTTGCCAACTGCGTTGTCCTGTGGGAATTATTTAGCGATAGAATCTTGAAATTATCAATAATATTTCCGGGAGATTTGCATGCCCACTGCCACCAGTTCAACCATTGAACCCGTTTTCAGTCCTCTCGATCTTCGCGGCCGGCCGCTGACGTGGCAGGTTGGCGCTGTCGTTCTCGGCACCTTATTTCTCGCCCTGTCCTCCTACATCCAAGTGCCGATGGTGCCGGTGCCCATCACCATGCAGACCTTCGCCGTCACGATGGTCGGTGCGCTCTATGGCTGGCGGCTGGGCGGCATCACGATAACTGCCTGGCTCATTGAAGGCGCTCTTGGTATGCCCGTGCTGGCTGGAGGGGCGGCGGGCGCACACCACTTCGCCGGTCCGACCGGCGGCTATCTGTTCGCATTCCCTGTTGCGGGTGCACTCATGGGCTGGTTGGCCGAGCGCGGCTGGAACGGAAACCGGGTGGTTCTGGCCTTCCTCGGCATGCTCATGAGCAACGCCCTTTGCCTGGCCCTCGGCGCCGCCTGGCTGGCGGCCATGATCGGGGCCGAACAGGCGATCGTGCACGGTGTAATGCCCTTCATCGTCGGCGGGGTCCTCAAGTCAGCGCTTGGCGCGGCCGTGCTCAGGCTTCTCTCGCGCGGCAAGATGCACCCGACTGAATGACGATTCGTCTCCGGCCGCACCATTTGCTTTGCCTGCTGACCTATGTGGGCAAGGGCTATAGCCCCGCGTTCACAGCCAATTACGATGTGATCGCGGAGCGAGTAGCCCGCGGCGAGGACATTCTGATCGTGTCCGGTCCCGACGATATTTGCGCACCGCTTCTCAATGACGCCGACCCGCATTGCGTATGCGAAAGCGTCACCGAACGCGATCGCCTCGCGGTTCGGGATGTGAGCGCGCTGCTGGCCGTTCCAGTTGGGGACGGGCAAAAAATGGTGCTCGACGCAGCTTTTCTCTGGCGGATTCGTGAAGCGTTTTCAGCCGGCAAGGTGCGTAACGCATGCGTCGGCTGCCAGTGGTATGATCTGTGCAGCTCAATCGCGACAGACGGCTATCGCGGTGCCGTCCTTAAAGACTATTAGGGAGAATATCTGCAAGTCAGGCTTTCTGTGAGGCGTACGCCCATGCCAACCGTATATCAGGCAAAGGGTAACGCACCGCGCGGATGATGACGAAGCCGTTTCGCCGTCCTGGTCGGCGATAGCCGTCCCAACTGTCTGGTGAACAGCACAAAGCCCAGCCGTTCCCCCACATCCGGATGAGATGAGTTACCGTCAGCTGAGTCAGATGCAGCCTTGCAGCCGCCCCCAAGACGATCAGGGCACGTGTCACCTCCAGGTGACGATGAGACAATGATGCATCACCTTTCCGCTGGAGTGTCCCGTTCCTGAGATGGCGGACGCCACCGAAGGGAAAATCTCAGGCGGTCCGTCTCTTGCCCAAACAGTGATCTATGGGTCGCGGATTGCCCGCGATCTCTGCCATTACAACAATCAACTCTTCGATCCTGAACTGCACGCCCGCCAGCGCCGACCCCGCCAGCTTGACAATACCCAATCGCCATAGCGAACGTAGTCTGACGCCACAGCAACGCTCGCGGCAGCAGCGACAAAAGAGATTGGCGCGTTGGATCGTTTTCCCTCCTCTTACCCGTGCGCGATCATCACGTGGCGAACGGTCGTATAATCTTCCAGCGCATAGAGCGACATGTCCTTGCCGTAACCCGACTGCTTGAGGCCGCCATGCGGCATCTCGTTCACCAGCATGAAGTGCGTGTTGATCCAGGTGCATCCATATTGCAGACGGGCGGCAGTGGACATGGCTCGCGAGACATCCTTGGTCCAAACCGAGGAGGCGAGGCCGTAGTCACTGTCGTTGGCCCAGTTCACCGCCTCGTCAACATCGGAGAAGCAAGTGACGGAAACCACCGGGCCAAAAACTTCGCGGCGCACGATCTCGTCATCCTGCAGCGCACCGGCGACGACCGTGGGCTGGTAGAAGAAGCCAGACCCTTCGCCTGGCTTGCCGCCTGTCGTGATCTCGATGTGCTTCAGTTCGGCCGCGCGCTCCACGAAGGAGGCAACGCGGTCGCGCTGGCGGCGCGAGATCAGCGGGCCGATTTCGTTTTCGGTATCGTCGGGCCGGTTGTATCTTATGGTTGACACGGCAGACGACAGGTCCGCGACCAGCTTGTCGTAGATTTTCCTGCCGGCATAGATGCGGCAGGCCGCCGTGCAGTCCTGACCGGCATTGTAGTAGCCGAAGGCGCGCAGGCCGCTCACGACCGCAGCAAGGTCGGCATCGTCAAACACGATGACCGGCGCCTTGCCGCCGAGTTCCAGATGCGTGCGCTTCACCGATTTGGCGGCGGCCTGCAACACCTTCTTGCCGGTGGCGACGTCGCCGGTGATCGAGATCATGTTGATCTTGGGGTGGTTGATCAGAGGACTGCCGACGCTTTCGCCACGTCCGAGGACGACATTGACCACACCTTCCGGCAGGATCTCGGTCAGGATGCGTGCCAGTTTCAGCGCTGTCAGCGGCGTCTGTTCGGACGGCTTGAACACCACCGTGTTGCCACCGGCGATGGCCGGCGCTAGCTTCCAGGCCATCATCATCAGGGGATAGTTCCACGGTGCGATGGAAGCAACGATGCCGATGGGGTCGCGCCGGACCATTGAGGTATGGCCGGGCAGGTATTCGCCGGCCACTTGGCCGGGCATGGTGCGCACCGCGCCGGCAAAGAACCGGTAGCAGTCGACGATTGCGGGGATCTCGTCGTTGAGGACGGCATTGATAGGCTTGCCGCAGTTCAATGCCTCAAGTTTCGCAAACGCCTCGGCTTCAGCTTCGATGCGGTCGGCGATCTGCAAGAGGTATCCGGCGCGCTGGCCCGGTGTGGTGCGCGACCAGAAGGCAAATGCATTTTCGGCGGCCGCGACGGCCGCGTCGATCTGTGCGGCGCTGGCTTCAGGAAGGTTGAAAATTGTTTCGCCGGTCCTCGGGTTCAGAATCGGCTCCTCGGCTTCGGTGCCTTTCTGGAATTTCGCGCCGATCAGCATCTCGGTGTGCATGGAACTCTCCTTTGATCATTTACCCGATCCGGCGATCTGGTCGCCGTCGCGGGTGAGGTAGTAGGCAAAGAGGATGGGCAGCAGCGTCACCAGCACCACCACCATGGCCACCACATTGGTGACCGGGCGCTGGCGCGGGCGGATCAGTTCCTCCAGCATCCAGATCGGCAGCGTCTGCTGCTGGCCGGCGGTAAAGGTGGTGACGATGACCTCGTCGAACGACAGCGCGAAGGCCAGCATGCCGCCGGCAAGCAGTGCCGTGGCGATGTTGGGCAGCACGACATAGCGGAAGGTCTGGACACCGTCGGCGCCGAGATCCATCGACGCCTCGATCATCGAGCCGGAAGTGCGGCGGAAACGGGCAACCGCGTTGTTGTAGACCACCACGACGCAGAAGGTGGCGTGGCCGAGCACGATCGTCCAGAACGAGAACGGGATATCGGTCAATGCGAAGGCGGAGCGCAGTGCGATGCCGGTGATGATGCCGGGCAGTGCGATCGGCAGGATAACCAGTAGCGAGATCGTCTCACGGCCGAAGAACTTCGAGCGCGACACAGCCGCCGCGCACAGCGTGCCCAGCACCAGCGCGACGGCGGTGGAGATGGCCGCAACCCGCACCGACAGCGACAGCGCCTCCCACACGTCCGGCCGGTTCCAGGTCACGGCGAACCACTGCGCGGTTAGTCCCGGCGGCGGCCACTGGTAGCTCTTCTCCTCGGTGGTGAACGCATAGACGAAGATGAGCAGGATCGGCGCATGCAGGAACAGGAGGCCGAAACTGGCGGCGATCTTCAAGCCGAGGGGTGCGATCTGGCCGTGATCAGAGCGCATCGAAAGCCCCCATGCGCTTGGCCATCCACAGATAGAGGCCCATTATGACGATTGGCACGACGGCAAAGGCCGCGGCAAGCGGGATGTTGCCGGCGGTGCCCTGTTGTGTATAGACGGCCTGGCCGATGAACAGCCGCGAGGTGCCAATGACCTGCGGGATGATGTAGTCGCCGAGCGTCAGCGAGAAAGTGAAGATCGAGCCGGCAACGATGCCAGGAAGCGCCAGCGGCAAAAGCACGTTGCGGAAGGTCTGGCCGGGCGAGGCGCCGAGGTCGGCAGAGGCTTCGATCAGATTGCCGGGCACGCGTTCGAGCGCGGCCTGCATGGGCAGGATCATGAAGGGCAGCCAGACATAGACAAAGACGATGAAGGTGCCGGTGAAAGACACCGATAGTGAATTGCCGCCCACGACCGGCAGCGAAAGCCAAGCATCGAGCAGCCACAGAAGGTTCAGTTTGGCGAACAGCCAGGTCAGGATGCCTTCCTTGGCAAGGATCAGCTTCCAGGCATAGATTTTGACCAGGTAGCTCGACCACAAGGGCAGCATCACGGCAAGATAGAACAGGGCCTTCCAGCGGCCGCGCGCATAGCGGGCGGCATAGTAGGCGATGGGAAAGGCAATGACGGCGGAAGCCAGTGTCACCGTCGCCGCCATGGTGACGGTGCGCAAGATGATGTCGAGGTTGGCGGCCTGGAACAGGTCGCCATAGGTTTTCAGCGTGAATTCGCGGTTAATCAGGCCGGAGAACTCGTCGATCGAAAAGAAGCTCTGCAAAAGCAGCGCGAATAGCGAACCGATATAGATGATACCCAGCCACAGCACCGGCGGCAGGAGCATGAGCAGGAGCAGCAGCTTCGGCCGGCGCCAGAAGGCGTCCGACAGCACGCCGCGCATGCCGCTCGCAGCCGGGAGGATGGCCGGCGCGGCGCTGTACTGGCTGACGGTCGACACACTCATGCGGGCTCGTCCATCAGATGAAGTTGGTCGCGGTTGAAGGTCAAAACCAGCGCTTCGCCTTCTTCCGGCAGACTGGTGCCGGCGGGCACCACGGCGTGCAGCCTCAGGCCGTCGGCATCGAGCGCCAGCCGTGTCGTCGCACCGAGATAGTTGGCCGAAACCAGGCGCGCGGATAGGCCGTCGTCGCGGGTCGACTTGACAACGCGGATCGCCTCCGGCCGCAGGCTGCCCCAGCGGCGCTGGCCGGAATAGCGCTGGACGAAATCCGGCGGCAGCACGTTGGAAGAGCCGACGAAATCTGCGACGAAACGGGTGCGGGGCCGCTCGTAGATGTCCCGCGGCGTACCGACCTGCATGATCCTGCCATCGTTGAATACGGCGACGTGGTCGGCCATCGACAGCGCCTCGCCCTGGTCGTGCGTGACGAAGACGAAGGTGATGCCGAGAACCTTCTGCAACGACTTCAATTCGTCCTGCATGTTTTCGCGCAGCTTGAGGTCGAGCGCGCCGAGCGGCTCGTCGAGCAGGAGTACCTTCGGCCGGTTGACTAGCGCGCGCGCCAGTGCCACCCGTTGCCGCTGGCCGCCCGAAAGCTGGCTGGGACGCCGTTCGCCATAGCCGGGAAGGCGTACCAGCGAGAGCGCCTCTTCGGCCGCCTTATGGCGCTCGGCCTTGCCGATGCCCTTGACCATCAGGCCGTAAGCGACGTTGTCCAGAATGTTTAGGTGCGGAAACAGCGCATAATCCTGGAACACCGTGTTGACGTTGCGCCGATAGGGCGGCACTCCTTCGGCGCGCTCCCCGAAGATTGCGATCAAGCCTGCCGTCGGCTGCTCGAAGCCGGCGATCAACCGCAGGCAGGTCGTCTTGCCAGAGCCGGAAGGTCCCAGCATGGCGAAGAATTCACCCGGCGCGATGTCAAGATCGACAGTATCAACGGCCTTCACGGCGCCGAAATGGCGCGAGACTTTCTGGAAAGAGACGGCTGGGGTCATGGGTCAGGTCTCGATTCATGATCGCGATACCACGTCTTTTTCAGCACCCCTCAACGGACCTCGCTGTGCGCGGCCACCTTCTCCCACAGGGGCAGAAAGGAGGGGTGGCGTTGCTGTCATGGCCCACCTCGTGCGTTTGCAATTAACGGCGAGGCTAGTGCAAATTTTCCTTCTCCCCTTGGGAGAAGGTGGCCGACCCGGACTCGATCCGGGATCGGATAAGGGGTGCTGGTCAAAGGGCGGCGCCGGCAATATCGTGCCGACACCGCTTGCTCAACAGAACCTCACCGTCCGCCGATGACGCCGATATAGTCGGACACCCAGCGGTAGTAGGGCACACACTGGTCATTCTGGGTGGCGCACTTGGACACCGGCGTCTTCCAGAACTTGATCTTCTCGAAATTGTCGAAGCCGTTGATGGCGCAGCCATCTTCGGTAAGCAACTCATTGTTCTTGCAGGCGGCCGGCACGACCGGCACCGACCCGAACCAGGCGGCGAGGTCGCCCTGCACCTTCGGCTGCAGCGAATGCTCCATCCACATATAGGCGCAGTTGGGATGCTCGGCGTCGACATGCAGCATGGTGGTGTCGGCCCAGCCGGTGGCCCCTTCCTCCGGAACGGTCGAGGAGATCGGCTGCTTGGCGGCGACCAGCGTGTTGACCTGGTACGGCCACGAGCTAGAAGCGACGACGCCCTCGTTCTGGAAGTCGTCGACCTGAATGGCGGCGTCGTGCCAGTAGCGGCCGACCAGCGTGCGCTGGGTGCGCAGCAGTTCAAGGGCTGCCTTGTACTGGTCCTCGTTCAGTTCATAGGGATCCTTGATGCCCAGTTCCGGCTTGTGCGCCATCAGATAGTTGGCGGCGTCGGCGATGTAGATCGGTCCGTCGTAGGCCTGCACCCGGCCTTTGTTCGACTTGCCGTCGGGCAATGTCTGTTCTTCGAACACAACGCTCCAGCTCTTGGGTGCTTCCTTGAAGACGTCGGTGTTGTACATCAGGACGTTCGGTCCCCACTGGTAGGGGACGCCGTAGTGCACGCCATCGACGGTGTACCAGGGCGCGTTCAGCAGACGCTCGTCCACCGTCTTCCAGCTCGGTATGAGATCGATATTGACCGGCTGCACGCGCTTTCCCGCGACCAGGCGCAGCGAAGCATCGCCAGAGGCGGTGACAAGGTCGAAGCCGCCCTCGTTCATCAACGCCACCATCTCGTCAGAGGTGGCGGCGGTCTTGACCGCAACCTTGCAGCCGGTTTCCTTCTCGAAAGCGCTCACCCAGTCATAGGCCTTGTCGGTCTCGCCGCGCTCGACATAGCCCGGCCAGGCGACAATCGACAGCGCCCCTTCGCCCTGGCCGATCTCCTTCAACGGCTCCTGGGCAGCGGCCTGACCTGCGAAAGCCAACGCCACCGTCAGCGCCGTGCACGATTTCAGGAACGACTTCATCATCTCCTCCCGTCTTGGGGCCGCCTTCTCCTCCAGCGGCATCGAACCCTGCGGGAAAGTGTCGTGAAAATTGCCGGTTTCACAAATTCATTTATCAGAAAGCCGATATCGACTTTTCCGATATCGTAAGGTTAGGCTCGCTGGCGCACGGTGCGTTGCGACTGGGCGATGCCAATGAAGTCGCGCGCCGCCTGCGGGAGGCTGGAGCCGCGCCGCCAGACCATGCCGACCTGGACTACCGGCAGGCTACCCGAAATGTCACGCGATTCGATACGATCGCCTTCCAGTGACCAGGGTCGGTAAACAAGGTCTGGCAGCAGTGCCACGCCTGCGCCGGTGGCAACCAGGCTGCGCACCGCCTCGACCGAGCGGGTGCGGAAGGCGACATACGGACGCTTGCCGAGCACAGTCAGGATTTTGCCAGTGTTTTCCTCTATCTCGTCTATGGTCAGCATGATCATTGGCTCTGGCTGGAGATCTTCAAGCGCAATGATCTCCTCACTCGCCAAGCGATGTCCCATTGGCAGCCACAGGCGGTAGGCGGAGAGTTCGATGATTTCGGCCTGAAGTGCCATGCGGTCGCGCAGATTAGATGTCACCATGACCGCGACATCGAGTTCACCACCGATTAACAGGTGCTCGAGGTAGTCGCCATTGTCCTCTACGGCGCTGACCTCGACTTCCGGAAAGGCGCGACGATAGCGGGCAAGTAGATCGGAAAGGACGTAGCCGGCAACCAGTGAGGTTACGCCAAGCTGCAGTCGTTGCGGCGGGCCGTCGGTCTCATGCGAAAAGGCGCGGCGTGCGTCGGTGACGTCCGCGAGGATCTTGGTGGCGTGGCGCAGAAACTGGTGTCCCTTGTGGGTGATGCTCAGCCCGCGCGGATGGCGGTCGAACAGCGCGACGCCAAGGTCCGCCTCCAGTTCCTTGACTGCCTCGGTGATGGCCGACTGGGAAATAGATAGCGCCTGCGCCGCGCCAGAGACAGTGCCCTGCTCGGCGACGGCGATGAAATATTGAAGCTGCCGGATCGTGAATGCCATTCGGCCTATGTGCGCGCATGAAGCGGCTCAGCGCAAGGCGTTCGCATGGCCTGCGCTGCGATAGCAGGCACTGTCCGCTGTAAAATCGTTACCGGCATGGGCTGACCGACGAGAGCACTATCGGCAGAAGCCGAGGCACTGCACAGATGCCGCGCCTTCCGAACGATTGCGATCGCTGCTGCTATCAGTGCCCGGTGTTTTGCCAGCGCAGCAGATAGGTCTGCATGCTTTTCACGCCCAGAGCCAAAATCACGCCGATGGTCATCAGGACGATGACGGTTGCCATCATCACCGAGGACTGACCTCGCGCCTGCGCTTCCATCATGATGCGGCCGAGGCCTTGGCGAGCGCCGATGAACTCGCCGACGATCACGCCGATCAGCGCAAAGGAGATTGCCGGCGTCAGCGAGGCAAAGACCCAGGTGAGCGTTGACGGGATGATGATTTTCGATGTCACCTGCCAGTCCTTCGCCTGCAGCAGCCGCGACATCGAAACCAGCGTCTGGTCGACCTGACGCGCGCCCTCGAAGGTATTGAAGAAGACCAGGAAGAAGACCAGCAGCCATGCGGTGACGATCTTGGAGGTATCGCCGATGCCGAACATCATGACGACGATGGGCACCAGAGCGATACGCGGGATCGAGTTGAGCGCCACCAAGAACGGCTCGAAAACCCGTGACAGAAATGTCGACTGGCCAAGCAGCAGGCCCACGATATAACCGGAAGCGACGCCGATCGCGAACCCCCAGAGCGTATTGGTCAAGGTCACCAGCGTGGCGATCCAAAGATTGTTGTCGTTCTGCGCGAGACAGGCCATCACCGCCCCATCCTGCCCAAGCAGCCAGTCGCCTGTCGGGTTTGTCAGGCAGGCAAGGCGCAGAAGCTGGGTCCAGATCTCGGACGGCTTGGAAATGAAGTAGGGATCGAGAAGCCCCGGCACCAGCCAGTCGGCGTACGGCTTCAGGTCGAAGGCCCATTGCCAGACAGCCAGCGTCAACAGGATGATCGCTAGCTGGGCGGCTACAACTGTTGCTCGGCTGCCCATCATGCACCCACCTTGCTCATCTCTTCACCCAGGGAACGCCAGACGCGCGAGAACAATTCGGCATATTCGGGTGTCTCGCGCAGCGAGACGGCATCGCGCGGGCGCTTGAAATCGACGACGAACTCTTCCTTCAACCGTCCCGGACGCGCCGAAAGAAGGATAATGCGGTCGGAGAGCGTAAGAGCCTCGGCGAGATCGTGCGTCACGAAGATAACGGTCTGATGCTGGCGCTCCCATATCTCAAGAAGCAGGCGGTGCATGTCCGTCTTGGTGTGAGCGTCAAGAGCACCGAAGGGCTCATCCATCAGCAGGATATCCGGCTCCATCACCAGTGCACGCATCAGCGAGACGCGCTGGCGCATGCCGCCGGAAAGCATGCCAGGGAAGGCATTCTCGAAGCCATTGAGCCGCGCCTGCTGGATCGCTTCGTTCACCCTCCTGTCGCGCGAGGCACGGTCGACACCGGCAAGTTCTAGGCCGAATCCGACATTCTTCTTCACCGTGCGCCAGGGTATGGTTGTGTCACGCTGGAAAACATAGCCGAGCTTGGAGCTGAAATGACCGGCGCCGAGAGGCTTGCCGTCTAGTTCGATGGTGCCACTGGAAGCAGGAATGAGCCCCGCAATCATGTTGAGAACGGTGCTCTTGCCGCATCCCGATGGTCCGAGGAGAGAAACGAATTCGCCCTTGCGGATATCAAGATCGACCCGGTCGACCGCAGTCAGTCGTTTGCCGGCAATTTCAAATTCCTTCGACAAACCGCGCGCACGAATCCGCACCGGACCGGTGTTTGCCGGCACTGAGGCCGGCGCCACCGCCAGATCGCGTTGGGCGAATGTCATTCGCCGTATTCCTTCTGAGCCTTGTCGAGGAAACTCGTATCTACGGCGTCCTGGTAGCTCACTTCCTTCATCGCGGTCATCTCCCGGAAGAGGACGGGTGCGAGATTGGCAAACTGGTCCTCCTTTACCGAACCATCCTTACTATGGATCGGCTCGAGGAATTCAATCTCGCGGCGTATAGTCTCTTCGTCGAAGTCTCCCGCATAAAGGGGCGCCACGACTTCGTAGATTTCATCCACTGAGGATTTATCGAGCCACCGCAGCGCGCGGTACAGGCCATTGACATAGGCCTGGACCATTTCCGGCTTGGCGTCGATGGTTTGCTGGAGGCAGAACGCGACCGTCGAGGGCACCGGCCCGCCGAAAGCAGCGTTCCATTGCTTGTCGTCGCCCACATTGAAGACAACCTGCCCCCATTTGCGCTCTGTCGCCATGAATGAGAGGTTCGGCATCGCCGCAATCGCATCGAACTGCCCGGTCGACAGGCCGCCGAGGATCGTCGACTCGCCGCCACCGGCAAGCCATGTGAATTGATCGGCCACGCCCTGCTTCTCCGCCAGATAAGAGATGTAGACGTGCTGGCCGCCCCCGAGCGAGGTCACGCCGAAGTTCGGCTGGCTGCCGTCCTTGCGCCGCCACGCAGCCAGCTTCTGGATCGAATCGATCCCCTGGTCGTAAAGCTCCTGACGGATAACGATGCTGACGAGCGGAGACCGGCTATCCAGCGAAAGCAGGATCTTGGCCGGCCGGTTACGGTTCGTCAGCAGCAAGGGATGGGCGGAATCGGCGACACCGAATGCGATCTGCCCCGACCCGACGAGATCACGCAGATTGGAACCGCCGCCGGCGTTGATGATTTCCAGTTCCATCCGTTCTTCGGCAAGGAACCCTTTGGCAACCGCGACTTCCTGGGCCACATAGCTGATGGATTTGACCGGCATGCCGCTTGCCGCCTGAAACTTGGCGTCTGCTGCACGGGCGGCGCCGACACCAAGCAGTTTGCCCCCGAGCGCCGAACTGAGCCCGAGGGCGCCGGCACCAAACCCAAACTGTCTGCGATTCATTTTCATGATTTGTCCTCCCTTTCATGAACCTTGATCGAGTTACTTCATGCGTGTTCGCCAGCCACCCCAGCAGGGTCCGGCCGGTTGCGCGCGGCCGTCTGAACCGCACGGATGATCTCGGGATAGGCTGCGCAACGGCAAAGATTGCCCGAGAGATACTCGCGGATTTCCGGCTCGCTCGGCTCCGGGATGCGCTTCAGCAGTTCATGCGTCATCATCACGAAACCCGGCGTGCAAAAGCCGCACTGGAAGGCACCCTCGTCAATGAACGCCTGTTGGACGAAGTCCAATTTTCCTTTTTCGGCAAGCCCCTCCACCGTATGGACCTCGCACCCATCGACTAGTTGGGCAAGCGTAAGGCAGCCGGATACGGCAATATCGTCGACAAGCACCGTGCAGCAGCCGCATAGGCCTTGCCCGCAGCTTTCGCGCGCGCCGAACAGGTCCAGCCGCACCAGGAGATCGACGAGATTCTCGTGCGAGGCCACCTGCGCCTCCCGCTGTCGCCCATTCAGCCTGAAGCGGATACGGCGCACAACCGCTGCCTTGTCGTTCATGTCGTTACACACCACTTGCAGCGCCCTCCTTGGCCCGCATGGCCATGAACACGGCCTCGGGCGTCAAAGGCAGTTGCGTCAATCGAACACCGACCGCATCGAACAAGGCATTGGCAATCGCCGGAGACACACCGAAGGTCGCGGTTTCACCGACACCTTTCGCCCCGAACGGGCCATTGCTCTGATGGGCGGCTACGATCTCGTTTTCAATGGCGTCCGGAACATCCTGGATGCCGGGGATCTTGTAGTCGGCAAGCGATGCGTTGGTGACCTGTCCGGCATCCAGGCGCATCTCCTCGAACATGGTGAAGCCAAGCTGCATCATCGAGGCACCGGAAAGTTGCGTCTCGACGATGCGCGGATTGAGCGGCGTGCCGAGATCGGCGACGTTGATCATGCGCAGTATCCGGAAATGCCCGGTCTCGACATCAACCTCCAGTTCCACGCCGGTTCCACCGATCATCCAGAAAGGGGTGACCTTGTCCGACTGGCCGTTTTCGGGATCGGGCGAGCGATATTCGGGAATGAAGGTGCCCACCCCGATGACGTTGCCCGCCTGCATGCCGTATTTGCGACGGAAAAGATCGCGCGGCTGCCAGACCGCATGATCGGTAAAGCCCATCGCGTGCGCGAGTTCCTCGAGCTTGCGCTTGGCGTCCTCTGCGGCGAGCCTGACGGCATGTCCCATATGAAAAGTCGAACGTGAGCCCAGTGTTGCCATATCGTATGGCGTGACATCGGTGTCAGGATGAACGATGCGCACGTCCTCGGCGGCGACCTCCAGGATTTCGGCAACGATCTGCGCCATCGCCGTGTCAGAGCCCTGGCCCATATCGACGGTGGAAAGCTGCAGCACCACGCTGCCATCGGCCGCAACATTCACGACCGCTACCGACGTTGTCGGCGAGATCGATGCCTTGAAGCCGATCGCCATGCCACGCCCGAAGCGCTTGGTTGGATCATCGCTCTTGCGTCTGGAGCCGCTTTCCCACTGCATGCACTCGGCGATCTTTTCGAGCACCGCATCGACCGCGGCGTCCGTCATCGGCGTTCCCGTCGCCTGCGGGCGGTCGTCCCTCAGGATGTTGCGGCGGCGAAATTCGATCGGATCGATACCGAGTTCGTGGGCGATGATGTCGGTGTGGCTTTCATATGCCCAGACAAGCTGCGGAATACCGAACCCGCGGAGCGCGCCCGCCGGTGGCCGGTTCGTGTAAAGCGCGTAGGAGTCGATCGAAACATTGTCGATGTCGTAAGGGCCAGGCGCAGTGAAGCCGGATTTCTGGGTAACACGCGGTCCAATATCGGCAAAGGCGCCGCCGTTCCAATAGACCTCGCAGTGCCGCGCCAGGAGCCGCCCTTCATGATCGACCCCGCTTTTGATGCGAAAGGTGCTGGCATGCTTGGTGATGGTGTAGAACTGCTCCTCCATCGGGAGCATGACCTTGACCGGAGCCCCGGCGAGCAGTGCTGCGCAGGCGGCAAGCGCCTCCAACTTGATGTAAAGCTTGGCACCGAAACCGCCGCCGAGATGCGGTACCTTCACCTGGACCCGGTTTTCCGGCCAGCCGAGAAGACGGGCGATCTCGATGCGCACGAAGGACGGGCTCTGCGAGGCGGTGTGGATGATAATCGTGTTGTGGTGCGGTTCGGCCAGCGTGACCATGGGCTCAAGCGGGACATGCATGACCTGCTGGGTGCGGAATTCGTGCTCGAAGACATGCACCGCTTGCGCAAAACCGGCAACGGGATCGCCGCGCCGCAGGTGATAGTCGAGCGCGATATTCGTGTCCTTACGGCCGGCGAGATGCTTGAGATCGGGAAATGTGCCGGCGGGTTTCAGTTCTTCGTGAACCACCGCCTTGGAATGCATTGCCTCGACCTCGTCGAACACGGCGGGCAGTTCCTCGTATTCCGCAGTGATCAGCTGTGCGGCTTCGGCGGCGACATAGGGATCGCGTGCCAGCACAACGGCAACCGGCTCGCCGACGAAATGCACCTTGTCGATGGCAAGCACGGGCTGGTCATGGAAGGCCGGTCCGAAATAGGGGTTGGGAACGATGGTCTTGACGTCTTCACCGGTGAAGACATGCTCAACGCCTTCCATCATGCGCGCCGCAGAGACGTCGATCGATAAAATCCGGCCATGCGCCACAGTGCTGCGGAATATCTTGGCATAGAGCATGCCCGGCAGCTTGAGGTTGTGCACATAGGAGGCCCGTCCGGAGACTTTTTCGGGGCCCTCCAGACGCGGTACCGAGCGACCGATCTGGTGGTTTGTCAGTTCGGGTCTGATGTTCACTGCTCGCTCCCCTGCTGCAAGGCTTCGTGCAATGCCCGCCGCACCTGGACGGCCACGAGCGCGACCTTATAGGCAGCCGAACCATGGGCATCGTCGATGACTTCAACCTCTTGTGCCGCGATGCGGCCGGCCTCTTCCAAGAGTTTGGCCTCGGGCCGGTTGCCGCGCAGATGCGCCTCGGCACTCCCAAGCCTTGTCATCCTTTCCGTTGCAGCGGATGCGAAGAGACGCACATGCTGCAGCACGCCCTCCCCCCGCCCGAGCGAGGTGGCGACACCGAGCGCCGGCCAGTCATCCGCAGTGCGTGTCGTTGTTTTGCGATAGACGCTGTTGCACCCGTTTCGTGGGGGCACGGACACTGATGCAATGATCTCGCCGCGCTGCAGGACGGTTTCGAAATATCCGGCATAAAGGTCTGCCACCGGGATTCGCCGCTGCCCGCCTGGACCCTGGGCAATAACTTCGGCATCGAGCGCGGCCAGAACCGGAGGCAGATCCATATGTGGGTCGCCGTGTGCCAGGGCTCCGCCTACGGTTGCGGCATTGCGCACCCGCACATTGGCAAGGCGCTTCATCACCTTGGGAAGCAGCGGAGCATGCTGCAAAACGACCTGCGAATGCTCGACGGCAGCCAGTGTCGTCATGGCACCGATTGAAAGAAAGCCCTTGTCGTCGAGTGTGATGGCGGAATGGTCACCTGCCAGCGATGACAGGCTGACAAGTCGGCTTGGCTTGAATATGCCGGTTTTCATCATCTGCATGATGGCGGTGCCGCCGGAAAGCGGCCGCACGGTCGGATCGTCCGTATCGAGCAGGCGGATTGCTTCCTCAAGCGTAGCGGGACGGACCAGTTCAAAACCGCGCATCGCTGGCCTCCTGAAGTTGATCTCGCCGGAACGTCTCGCTGAACTTCCGTGCGAAGGCGTTTTCCATTTCCCTCGCCTTGGACCGGAAAATTGGTTGGCCGATGCTGCCGAGCTTGCCAGCAACCGACATGTCGAGATCATAGGAAACCACGGTCCCGTCTTCCCTTTCCTCCAGTCTGGTTTCAGCTTCTGCGACGATGCGACCGACGACGCCGAGTGGGTTGCCGACGGCACGCACGACGACGCGGGAGGGATCATCGATTTCGGTCAGTTCCACATCGATGGCAAACCGGAAGCGGATATAGGCGAGCTTCGTTTCCAGGATCGCCCGGTAATTGCGATCGTCTATGGTTTCGATGTCGCGGACGCCGTCCACGCAGTTGCCAAGTGTCAACGGATCGAGCAGGCGTTCAAAGACAGCCGGACGATTGGCCGGCACGGTGAATTGACCACTGAATTTCATGAGGCTCGTCTTTCGATGAGGCGCCGTAGATGGGCGGCAATGCGATCGGGGTGTTCGAGCGGTGTCAGATGGCGAGCCCCCTCGATGACATCCAGGCGGGCGCCTGCAATCCGTGCCTCGAGTGCACGCGCCATGCTGGGTGGCGTGGCGTAGTCCTCCTCGCCCACAACGATCTCGACCGGCGCGCCGATTGTCGGCAGCACGTCGCGCAGGTCCGCACGGCTCAGCATGCGGCAGCTTTCGGCATAGGCGGCAACATCATTGGCGAGAAACACCGAAACACATTCCTCGACTATTTGCGGCTGCGTCTGGCGGAACGCGTCGGTGAACCAGCGCGAGAGTTGAAAATCGATCAATGCGGGCAAACCGTTGGCGACGGCCTTTTCGGCACGCTGCGACCAAGCCTGAGGCGCGTCCTCTCCGTACCAAGCAGTCGTGTCGAACAGGCCGAGCCCCTGGACACGCTGGCGATGCCGCCCGGCGAAGGCAAGGGTCACGCACCCGCCCATGGAAGCGCCGCCAATGATCGCCCTTGGCCACTCCACGGCGTCCATTACGGCGGCGAGATCATCGGCAAAAAGCTCAACTGTGTAAGGACCTTTTGGCTTGCCCGATGCGCCATGTCCGCGGCAATCCCAGACGAGAACGGCCGCCTCGTCGCCAAGCTGCCGTGCCACTGGTAGCCAGAACCGGTGGTCCATCGCCAATGAGTGGCAGAGCACAATTCTAGCTGGTCCCATCCCGATCATACTAAAGTTGATCGGGGTTCCATCCTTCATCAAGATTTGGTTGGTAGGTGCACTTCCCATCGACGCCTGCAATTGTCCCTTCTGTCGCGCCAGGCTGAAAAATCAATGGCTTGAGCGCTGGTGGGCTTTTCTTAGGGGCACTGCCTCCCAGCAATGCGCGAGCTCTAACTCGGTCAAACAGGGGCGTGAAAGCAAACGAAACATTTTCAGGGGGCCATTACGTTTCGTAATGACCCTTGACGATGCCTCCTGCCACGGGGATCAAGACATTGTGGATTCATCGGATCGCGGCACATCGGAGGAGACGCTGCAGCCATGCCTCGCCACATGCCTTCCATGCGCAGCCTGAGAGCGTTCGAAGCAACAGCTCGACATCTCAGTTTCACCCGCGCGGCGACCGAATTGAACCTGACGCAAAGTGCCATTAGCCATCAGATCAAGAAACTGGAAGAACTGGTCGGTACGCCGCTCTTCGCCCGCGACCACAACGAGATCACCCTGACCGAGGCAGGCACCGACTATCTTGCTTCCGCACGTGCAGCCCTGACGGAAATCCAGATCGCGACCGATAGGGCCATCGACCGGCAGCGCGGTGACATCCTGACCATAGCCTGTCTGGGCACCTTCGCCTTGAAGGCACTGTTTCCCAATCTCAGCGACTTCATGAAGAAACATCCCGATATCGGGCTGCGCATCCGCACAATCGTTCCCTATGCGCTGGACGCAATATCCGTGCAGGATTACGACGTTGCCATCCAATATGGCGTAAAAAACGACTGGCCCGACCTGGAAGCCGACAAGATCGCGGAGGAAGAACTCTTTCCGGTTTGCAGCCCGGCGCTTCTGGCAGGCGGTGCGCTTCAGAACCCTGCTGACCTGCGCAACCATACCGTGATCCGCACGGCCTCACCGCTGATCCTGCGGGACGATTGGCCGCTGTGGCTGGAACGGGCCGGAATAGCAGGGACCACTTTTGCCGGCGAGATCAATTGCGATCTGCTCTATCCCTCATACCAGGCTGCGATCGAAGGCCTGGGCATCGCGATGGGGCGCAGCGCGGTTGTCAAGAGCGATCTCATTGCCGGGCGCTTGGTCGAGCCATTTTCTATCCGCCTGCAATCGTCCCTTGGCTATCATATCGTCATGGCGCCGCAGCGCGTGAAACTTCGGAAAGTGCGGCTCTTTCGTCGATGGGCGCTGAGCAAGCTCTCGCAAATGTCGATTCTCTGATCGTCACGCTGCCTATCGATGCACCTGTACGTTCATTTTCAAAGGAATTGTCGAAAGCACGGCCGTAGGGGCCACAATGGTGAGGCGATCCAAGCAGTCTGCCTCCAGTTTGTGGTCTTGTGTCGCGAGAGATCAGCCACCGCTGCTCTCTCGCGAGACCGGCTATCATGGTGCATGCCCATCACGTAATCTGCGATGGACGAGCTGTTTCGCCTTTCGTACGCTCTCTTCAATCGGTGCGCCAAGGGCCAGCCAGGCCGCTGCCGCACTGGCCAACATGCAACCCGTACCCCGCATCGTCCCCAGCAGGCGAGGCGCATCGAAGCGGATAGGCACCTGCCCCCGACGGAGTAGAATATCGACTGACCGTGAGTTGGACCCATGGCCGCCTTTGACCAGCACGGCATCGCAAGCATCATCAAGGAGCACGGTGCCCTGTCGCCGGGCTGTTAATTCGCCCTGTGCCTGTTCATCGCCGGTCAGAATTGCCAACTCGATCAAATTCGGTGTCACCAGCGTGCAAAGCGGTATGAGATCGTTCCGCATCACTCCGATAGCGCCATCAGGCAACAGGGCTCGACCTGAGGAGGCAGCCATAACGGGATCGAACACCGTTGGCACGTTTGGATACTGTTTCAGCACGGCGGCAACGGCGCCGATCGCATCCTCGCTGCCGAGCATGCCGATCTTAACTGCCGAGATGTGGTTGGCGGTGAGCGCCGCGAGCATCTGCTCGGCGATGAGACGGGGTGGCATCATTTCGACATGATCAACAGCAACATGTGTCTGGACCGTCACGGCGGTCACGGCAAGACAGGCACGCACGCCGAAAGCGGCTAGCGTTTCCACGTCTCGGGCAATGCCTGCGCCGCCTGACGAGTCCGAGCCTGCAACCACAAGGACATGCGGATCGGCATTCACCGCCACGGTTGCGTTGCCACGATCCATTGGCGCGTACGCACCTCGGGGTCGTCATTTCGCGTGATGTCAGTCACCACGGCGGCGCAGTCCGCGCCCTTGTTGAAAACGCCGGCAAGACGATCCGGATTGAGACCGCCGATGGCGACGAGCGGCAATGGCGCAACTCGTGCTTTCCATTCGGTGATGCGATAAAGCCCTTGCGGCGCCCATTTCATGGTTTTCAGGACGGTCGGATAGACGGGGCCGAGCGCCACGTAGTCAGGTCCGGCTGCGAGCGCCGTGTGGAGCTCGGTTTCATCATGGGTGCTGAGACCGAGCTTGATGCCGGCTTGCCTGATCACGGCGAGATCGGCTGCAACAAGGTCTTCCTGGCCGAGATGAACGAAGCTACAGCCTTCGTCGATGGCTATTTGCCAATAATCATTGATAACGAGCTCGCAGCCGTAGCGCGCGCAAATGGCTTTTGCAGCACGAATATCGCTGCGCAGTGCCGCTTGGTTCTTTTCCTTGATGCGGAGTTGGACGAGCTTGACGCCAAGCGGCACCAGCCGCTCGATCCAGGCGGCGCTGTCGACAATGAGGTAGAACGGATCGAGCTTCATGCAAACACCCCCTTGCCGATCACCGGTGTAGAGGGCACGGCCATGTCGCGCGGTTCCAGCAACCCGGCAAGGAAGGCTTCGCGGCCGGCCTCAACTGCCTTGGCAAAGGCAACCGCCATTGTGGTAGGGTCGGCCGCCTTGGCCACTGCCGTGTTGAGCAGCACGGCGTCGAAGCCGAGTTCCATCACCGCCGCTGCATGGGATGGGCGGCCGAGCCCGGCGTCGACGATGAGCGGAATTTCTGGAAAGTGCCCCCTCAGGGAACGCAGCGCGTCGAGATTGCGAGGCCCTTTCGCCGAACCGATGGGGGCACACCACGGCATCAGCACCTGGCATCCCGCCTCGATCAGGCGTTGTGCAACAATGAGATCCTCGGTCGTGTAGGGAAATACCGCGAAGCCCTCCTCGCAAAGAATGCGCGCGGCGTCGACCAGGCCGAAGACATCCGGCTGCAACGTGTCGTGATTGCCAATGATTTCGAGCTTTATCCAGTTCGTACCAAAGACCTCCCGCGCCATCCGGGCTGTCGTGACGGCTTCCTTTACCGAATGACAGCCTGCCGTGTTGGGCAGGACCATGATGCCGAGCGAGCGGATGAGGGACCAGAATTGCCCGCCTGCCCTGCCTCCTGCCGCTTCACGGCGTAGCGATACCGTTGCCACCGACGCAGCCGAAGCTTTCACCGCATCTGCGAGAATCGCGAGCGACGGATATTGCGCTGTCCCCAGCAGCAGGCGCGAAGGAAGTTGTGTGCCATAGAGACTGAGCATCGGTCAGCCTCCCTTCATCGGGGAAAGGATTTCTATGCGATCGCCTTCTGCCAGTTGACACTGTGGGCGGTCCCCCCTGTGCACAAGCTCGCCGTTAAGCGCGGTGGCCAGCCAGTCGCCTTCATACTCAAGCTCAGACAGGAGTTCCTCCAATGTGGAAGCGAAAGCGTCGCGTATTGTGCCGTTAATGGTGAGTTTCATGATGAAGCTGCCTGGTCGGATGGGGGTTGAGGATGAAACCAGCTGCCTGCTGTGCCATTGCGGGCGCCAGCAGAAATCCGTGGCGATAGAGACCGTTGATACGGATCGTCGGACCGTCTCTTTCAATGCGCGGGAGGTTATCCGGATATGCGGGCCGGACGCCAACGCCGGTTTCCACCAGTTCTGCTTCTGCGAATGCCGGATGAAGGCTGTAAGCAGCGTTCAGCAATTCCATCATCGAGCGTGCCGTCATCGGCCCGTTGGCATCGGTCTCCACCATGGTGGCACCGATCATGAACTGATGGTCGGCACGTGGAACAACATAGAGCGGAAAGCGAGGATGAAGCAGCCGCACGGGACGGGACAGCGAGATGTCACGCGTCCGCAGGATCAGCATTTCGCCGCGCACGCCGCGGAGATTCGAATCGGTGGCTGCCCCCGCGATCCCGGTGCAATCAACGCTGACATCGTGGGCCGCCGAGCACTCACCGCCGGCGCCGTTTTCGAAGATAACGCCCATGCCGGTCAATTTGAGTTCGAGCCGCTGCAATGCTATCCGCGGGTCGAGATGGGCTTCGCGATCGAAGTGAAGCGCGCGGCGAAAACGGCCGCCAAGATCCGGTTCCAGAGCTGAAATGTCATCCGGGCCAAGGCTGACAAATCCTGTCGTTCGCGCGGCAAAACGGTTCAGTTCGCCGTGATCGCGCGAGGCGGCGACGACAAGCGTGCCGGCGCGGACGACCAAGCCTGGTAGAGCCTTGTCCCACCAGTCTGCCGCGGCGAGCCCTAGGTCCTGTACGGATTGCTCGGCACTTTCCCGTTCGCAATAGGGTGCCAGCATGCCGCCGGCAAACCAGGATGCGGCTTCTGCCACGCTCTGGCGCGGATCGGTCACCGTGATGCGCATGCCACGCCCTGCAAGTTCGTGGGCAAGAGTCAGGCCGGCGACGCCGGCTCCCCTGATCAGCACGTTCATCGTGAACCCGTCTCGTTCGAACCCGCGCCGGTGGCCTGGACGGGCATATAGAGGTCGCCGCCCTCGCGGTATCGTGCCGCCATGGCCGCCATTCCCTTGTCGCTCTCGCCTTGCTGGCGGGCGGCGTCGCGGATGTCATGGGAAATGCGCATGGAGCAGAATTTCGGCCCACACATGGAGCAGAAATGCGCCACCTTGTGCGCCTCCTTCGGCAATGTCTCGTCATGGAATGAGCGTGCCGTCTCCGGATCGAGCGAGAGGTTGAACTGGTCTTCCCAGCGGAACTCGAAGCGTGCGCGCGACAGCGCGTCGTCCCTTGCCTTTGCTGCCGGGTGTCCCTTAGCCAGGTCGGCTGCGTGGGCGGCAAGCTTGTAGGTGATCACGCCCGTCTTGACGTCGTCGCGGTCGGGAAGGCCGAGATGCTCTTTCGGCGTCACGTAACAGAGCATTGCAGTGCCGAACCAGCCAATCATGGCAGCGCCGATGGCGGACGTGATGTGATCGTAGCCCGGCGCAATATCCGTCGTCAGGGGCCCGAGCGTGTAGAAGGGCGCCTCGCCGCAGACGGCGAGTTGCTTGTCCATGTTCTCCTTGATCTTGTGCATCGGCACATGGCCGGGGCCTTCGATCATTACCTGGCAGTCTTTCGCCCAGGCGATCTTCGTCAACTCGCCGAGCGTTTCCAGTTCGGCGAATTGTGCCCGGTCATTGGCGTCGGCGATCGAACCGGGGCGCAGGCCGTCGCCAAGCGAGAAGGAGACGTCATAGGCCCGGCAGATATCGCAGATCTCTTCGAAATGCTCGTAGAGGAAGCTTTCCTTGTGGTGATGCAGGCACCACTTGGCCATGATGGAGCCGCCCCTGCTGACGATGCCGGTGACACGGTCGACCGTCAGGGGGATGTAAGGCAGCCGCACGCCGGCATGGATGGTAAAATAATCGACGCCCTGTTCGGCCTGTTCGATCAGCGTGTCACGGAAGACTTCCCAGGTGAGCGCTTCAGCGACGCCTCCCACTTTTTCCAGTGCCTGGTAGATAGGCACCGTGCCGATCGGAACCGGTGCGTTGCGGATGATCCACTCGCGGATGTTGTGGATGTTGCGGCCGGTGGAGAGATCCATCACCGTGTCGGCGCCCCACCTGATTGCCCACACCATCTTTTCGACCTCTTCGGCCATCGATGAGGTGACGGCGGAATTGCCGATATTGGCGTTGATCTTCACCAGGAAATTACGACCGATGATCATCGGCTCGCTTTCGGAATGATTGATGTTAGCCGGGATGATGGCCCGACCGCGCGCAATCTCGTCGCGGACGAACTCCGGCGTCACGAAATCTGGGATAGCTGCGCCGAAGCTCTCGCCGTCACGGATCGCCTTGTCGCGCAGCTGCTCGCGGCCGAGGTTCTCGCGTATGGCGACGAACTCCATCTCCGGCGTGATAATGCCAGCGCGTGCATAGGCGAGCTGGGTTACAGCGCGACCACCGGTTGCCCGCAGTGGGCGATTGCCGATCGGAAACCGCGGCGTTAAGCGCTCCCCTGCGGCAAAACCGTTATCTTCCGGCTTAACCCTGCGGCCTTCGTACCATTCGACGTCACCGCGAGCCAGGATCCAGTTTTCGCGCAGTCGCGCCAAGCCGGCCTCGATATTGATTCGGACATTGGTGTCGGTGTAGGGGCCTGAGGAATCGTAGACCGTGACGGGCGGTTCGCCGGCGCTCGGATGCAGAGAAATCTCGCGCATCGGCACGTGAATATCGTCGTGGATATGCCCGGATTTGTGGATCTTGCGCGAGGCGGGCAGTTCGCCGACGGTAACGGTCGGAGTAAGAGCATTCATGGCGAGCCTCCTTTGCTCGATGTGCAACGGAGACCCAGTTCGTGCCGAGAGGAGGAAGAGGCAATTCGCCGCGCTGGCTCGGGCGTTTGCCCGAGTGCCGAAGCCGGTTGGACCGACCCGCGAAAGCCTCGCACCGTCCCTACGCCAGTATGAACTGGATCAGGTTCAACGGGTCACTGCGCTGCGTAAGCCAGCAGTATCTCAGCCCCTTGCCGGGGCTCCCCTGGTGAGGTTGCTAGGCTGGACGATTGCCTGCTGTTCTGTCAACCGGCTTCACTTGTGTTTCGGTGCAATCATGGTTCGGTGCAGAATGAATCGGCGTGATCATCGTTGACGGAGTGCTGACCATAGCAGGAGCCAAAGAGCAAAATTTCTACTGATTACAAATGGTTGATAGCCACGTCACCCTAGTGACTACCAACAAAAGCATTAGCCACTTTTTCTGTGGATGTGACCTGGCCGCTGATCGGCATCGTCCCGCATGGTGAAAAATCTCAACTTGATCATTGGCACCACACTAACGCGGATCGCCTTTGCGAGCATGCCTCATCGATCGATTTGATCGACGAGCTTGGCGGCGGCCGTGTTACCATTGCGAGCCTGGGTGTTGCCGATCCGAACCCGGCCTACATCCAGGGTACGAAGAGGACCGACGAACTGGCCTTTCCGTTGCCACATAACTAGCACGGAGAGACAACGTCCCTGACCCCGTCCGGTCGGGTGTCATTATCGACGATCCGCGTTGTACCACGTGGCAGGACATGATGGCGCGCAACCTAAAGCCCGGTCCCTTGACCGCCACGTGCGAAGACCTCTGCATCATGCCTTATACTTCGGAAACGATCGGACGTCCCAAAGGCTGCATGCACACCCACCGTACAGTGTCGACTACTGTCATGGGTGGCATGCATTGCGCATCCATCTGGATGCCTATTGCTCTAGGTTAGTTGGTCACCCGTTGGTGAAGTGGCATATAGGGATGTAACCCGAGCGCACCCGTTGCCCAGTCTTGCATTTCGGGAGAGACGTTGTCGGATCGCAGTATCGAGATTGCCAGTGTCGACACATCTGCCGGCGGCGGCCTGTTGATAGTCAGATAGGTAAAGTAACCGACCATCACCGCGCAACCCATCGAAACGATAGGTGAAGCAAATAGTAGCATCGGACATACTACTGCTTTGCAGCGCTGAAGTAGAGTTGATTTTGGAATTTCATCGTCATCGATATCAGTCATTCCACTACCCCTGTATGTAGAACACCAATGCCGAAACGATGATCCTCATTCGTTAAAATGCGGCTAAAGTCTTATTGGGCATGAAACAAGCTTAAGCGTTTGACAGCCAGGGGGAGACTTTGACACTGAAATCTGCATCCACGGGTGGCGCGATGTTCTGGAACGGCTTGTGAGGGGGAATGGGGCAACTCCAGCTGGAGTGCCCAGTTTTATTCGGAAGTGGCGCACCCGACAGGATTCAAACCTGTGACCTTTGGAATCGTGTGCCACCAAGACAGGTGATTCGGCCTCAGCCCATAACGCTCAGCAACCTCATTCACCGTCAAGGCATCGGACATGCAGGCCAGTAGGGAGGCCGAGGTGGCGAGACTGCGCGCCAGGGTCGTCAACTTGTCGAGCGGGATTTCTAGGCCAAAGCCTTCGATCGCTGGATCGTTTAGTTGTCAGCCTTTCCATCTCGTCCGGTGCCTGCTACCTCGGTTCGGGTCTTGCAGGCTGTTCCGGCGGCAAGTCAGTGCAAACGCCTTCGAACAGTTCGGCAGCCATACCGATCGTCTCGCCCAGCGTGGGGTGCGGATGAATAGTCTTGCCGATGTCGATCGCATCGGCACCCATTTCGATGGCAAGGCAGATCTCGCCGATCATATCACCCGCATTTGGCCCGACGATCGCGCCGCCGATGATGCGCCGGGTTGCGGGGTCGAAGACGAGCTTCGTCACGCCGTAGCCGGCGCCGTTGGCGACGGCACGGCCGGAAGCCGCCCACGGGAACTTGGTGACCGTGACCGCCCGCCCCTCCGCCTTGGCGCCATCCTCTGTGACCCCAACCCAGGCGATTTCCGGATCGGTGTATGCGACCGATGGGATGATCCTCGCATCCATTGAGCTTTTCATCCCGGCGGCAGCCTCGGCAGCGACATGACCTTCGTGCACAGCCTTATGTGCCAGCATCGGATTGCCAACGATGTCGCCGATAGCGAGGATGTGTGGCAGCGCCGTACGCATCTGACGGTCGACCGCGATGAAGCCGCGTGCGTCGGCCACAAGGCCAGCGGCTTCGAGCCCGAGGCTGGCGCCATTGGGGCGGCGGCCTGCCGACTGCAGGACGAGATCGTACCGCCGCTCGCCCGTCACGCCGTCGGCCGTCGTGACAGTCACGCCATCTGCGTCCGCGACTGCCTTATCAACCCTGGTGCCGAGCATCACCTCACCGAAGCGGCCCGCATTGCGCTTGCGCCAGATCTCGACCGCGTCGCGGTCAACCCCAGGCAACAGGCCGTCGAGCATTTCGACGATATCAATCTTGGCGCCGAGCGCGCCGTAAACGGTAGCCATCTCCAGACCTATGATGCCACCGCCTATGATCAGCATGCGCGCTGGCGTGAAAGGAAGCTCCAGCGCGCCGGTGGAATTCACAATGCGCGGGCTGTCAGGCAGGAACGGCAGGGCCACCGGCGAGGAGCCGGCGGCGATGATGCAGTTGGCAAACGAAACCTTGTGTCTACCGCCATCGGCCTGGGTTACGGTTAGGCTGTGGGGTGATGCGAAGGAGGCCGTTCCGTGCAGTACCTCCACCTTGCGCATGCGTGCCATGCCCTTCAGGCCATCCGTCAGCCTGCCAACGACGGCGGACTTAAACTGCCGCAGCTTGTCGAGGTCAATCTGTGGCGCACCGAAGGAGACGCCGTGGTCAGCCAGTTGCTCGGCTTCTTCCTTGATCGCGGCAACATGCAGCAGTGTCTTGGAAGGTATGCAGCCAACATTGAGACAGACGCCGCCCAGTGCATCATAGCGCTCGATAAGGACCACCTGCATACCAAGGTCGGCAGCACGGAACGCCGCCGAGTAGCCGCCGGGGCCCCCGCCAATGACGGCGACGTCGCAATCGTAGCCACCAGCCGTCGGCGCGAGCATCTTGAGAGACGATATGGCAGGGCTCCGTGTGGCCGTGGATACCGCGTGCGGCTGTACAGTTGCGACAGCCTCTGACGTTTCGATCATAGCTATGAGCGTGCCCTTCGAGACGCGATCGCCGATCGCCACCGTCAGCGAGAGGATGTGCCCGGCGAGCGGCGACGGCACGTCAAGCGCAGCCTTGTCCGATTCCAGTGTAATCAGCGCCTGATCGACGTTTACTTCATCACCTGGTTTTACGGCGATCTCGATGACCGCAACATCGGCGAAGTCACCAATATCCGGGACATGAATTTCAACGATGCTGTTCATGGCCCACCTCAAAGCATCGCGCGGCGGAAGTCGCCGAGCAGCGCGGCGATATGGCCAAGGAACCGTGCCGCTGCGACACCATCCACGACACGATGGTCCCAAGACAGGCTGATCGGCATGATGAGACGCGGCCGGAAGGCTTTACCGTCCCACACCGCCTCATGGGCGGAACGGCCTGCTCCGAGGATCGCCACCTCAGGCGCGTTGATGATCGGCGTGAAGCCCGCGCCGCCTATGCCGCCGAGTGAGGAGACGGAAAAGCATCCGCCTTGCATATCGGTGGCAGCCAGCGAGCCGTTGCGCGCCTTGTCAGCCAGTGCACGCATCTCGGCGGCGATTTCCAGGACGCCCTTGCGATCGCAATCCCGGATCACCGGCACCATCAGGCCCGCTGGCGTATCAGCTGCGAAGCCCACATGGACATACTTCTTCATCACCAGTTCGTCGCCGTCGAGCGACGTGTTGAAGCGCGGAAACGCCTTGAGCGCCAGCGCCGACGCCTTGATGAGGAAGGCCACCATCGTGACCTTCACGTCCGGGTTGCGTTTCTCCGCGTTGAGCGTCACACGGAACTCTTCGAGACCGGTTACGTCGGCCTTGTCGAAGTTAGTGACGTGCGGGATGGTCAGCCAATTGCGGGCGAGGTTGCCGCCTGAGATCTTCTGGATGCGCGAGAGTGACTGGCGCTCGACAGGCCCGAACTTCGCGTAGTCGATTGCCGGCCATGCAGGCAGACCGTTTCCAAGCCCCGGGCCAGCGCAAGACGCGCCTCCGGCGAGCGTTGCCTTGACATGGTTCGACACATCCTCACGCAGGATGCGCCCTTTGGGGCCGGAAGGCTTCACCACGGCGAGGTTGACGCCCAGTTCGCGGGCGAAGGCGCGGACGGAAGGCGTCGCGTGAGCATGAGGAGCTATGTCGACGCCGCCGGCCAAGGTTGTGAACCGGGGCAGCGCGACCGGTGGAGGAGCGGCCGGCACGGCCTTGGCCAGGGCAGACGCCGATGCTGATTCTGCGGCGGATGGCTGGGCGGCGACCGAAGCCGCCTCCAATAGCATCAACAGCGAGCCTTGCGATACCTTGGTGCCGACGGCAACCTTGATCTCCTTCACCGCGCCGGCGGCGGGCGCAGGAACCTCCATCGTCGCCTTATCGGACTCGACCGTCAGCAACGGGTCATCGACAGATACGCTGTCGCCCTGCTTGACCAGGATCTCGACAACCGGAACGTCCTTGTAGTCGCCGATGTCGGGCAGCGTTATGGTGATTGTCTCACTCATTCGGATGTCTTTCGGTACTTGTCTGGTCAAATGGTCCACGGCGCGGAGGCGTCGCGATCGATGCCATAGCGGGTGATCGCCTCGGCTACCTTCCGACGGGCGACAGCGCTTTCGTCAGCAAGCGCGGCCAAGGCCGCAACAACTACGTGGCGACGGTCGACTTCGAAGAAGGAGCGGAGCGCCTGCCGTGTGTCGCTGCGTCCGAAACCGTCCGTGCCGAGCGCAATGAAACGTGCGTCTACGTATGACGCGATCAATTGCGAATAGGCGCGGACATAGTCGGAGGCAGCCACGATCGGGGCCTTCCCGGGCAGGCAGGACGCGACGTGGCTGATGGCGCGTTCCGCATGCGGGTTCATGCGATTGTGGCGCTCGACCTCGCGAGCGTCGCGGGCGAGTTCGGAATAGCTGGTTGCGCTCCACACCTCCGAAGCGATGCCCCACTCACTCTCCAGCATCTTCGCCGCCTCGACAACCTCGGGCAGGATCGCTCCGGAGCTGAGCAGGCGAACGGGGTCGCTGCCCTTCTTCGGCTTGTGCGAGGCGATGCGATAGAGGCCCTTGATGATACCTTCCTCGGCACCAGCCGGCATGGACGGCTGGGCGTAGTTCTCGTTCATTGCGGTGATGTAGTAGAACTCATCCTTGCCCTCTTCCATCATCGAGCGCGCGCCACGGTCAAGGATGACCGCCATTTCGTAAGCGTAGGTCGGATCGTATGCCCGGCAGTTCGGAATGGTGGAAGCCATCAGCAAGCTCGACCCGTCCTGATGCTGCAGGCCCTCGCCGCCGAGTGTGGTACGTCCAGCCGTCGCCCCGATCAGAAAGCCGCGCGCCCGCTGGTCCGCTGCTGCCCAGATAAGGTCGCCGATGCGCTGGAAGCCAAACATCGAATAGTAGATATAGAAGGGCAGCATAGCCAGATTGTGCACGCTGTAGGAGGTGGCCGCCGCGACCCAGGACGAGATTGCGCCGGCCTCGGTGATGCCCTCCTCAAGTAACTGACCGTCCTTGGCCTCCTTGTAGTAGAGCATCGAACCGGCATCTTCCGGCTCGTAGAGCTGGCCTGCCGGCGAATAGATGCCGACCTGGCGGAACAGGTTGGCCATGCCGAAGGTCCGCGCCTCGTCGGCGACAATCGGTACGATGCGCGGGCCGAGCACTTTGTCTTTCAGCAGGTTACTGAATAGGCGAACGACCACCATGGTTGTCGACATCTCTTTGCCGTCAGCCTTGAGCGCAAAGTCGGCGTAGCTCTCAATCGCGGGAATCGCGACCTTGAGAGCGTGGCGCCGGCGCGCCGGCAAGTAGCCGCCCAGCGCCGAGCGCCGAGCGTGCAGGTAAGCCATCTCGGCGCTGCCTTCCGCCGGGCGGTAGAATTCGAGGTTCTCGACCTGCTCATTGTTGAGCGGCAGGGCGAAGCGATCGCGGAAGGCCAGCAGCGCACCGATGTCGAGCTTCTTAGCCTGGTGCGCCGTCATGCGAGACTCGCCGGCGCCACCCATGCCAAAGCCCTTCTTGGTCTTGGCGAGGATAACGGTCGGCCGCCCCTTCGTCGCCCTCGCCGCCTCAAACGCCGCGAAAAGCTTGCGGAAGTCGTGGCCACCGCGCTTGAGCGCGTCGATGTCGTGATCCGACATGTGGGCGACGAGCGCGCGCACCTCCGGATCCTCCTCGAAGAAATGCTTAAGGTTGTAGGCCCCGTCCTTGGCCCCCAGTGTCTGGTACTTGCCATCCACCGTCGCGGCGAAGCGGCGCAACAAGGCGTGGTTGGTGTCGCGCGCAAACAGCGCATCCCACTCCGAACCCCACAGAACCTTGATGACGTTCCAGCCAGCGCCGCGGAAGGTCATCTCCAGTTCCTGGATGATCTGTCCGTTGCCGCGCACGGGCCCGTCAAGGCGCTGCAGATTGCAGTTGATGATGAAGGTCAGATTGTCAAGCTTCTCACGGGAAGCCAGAGACAGCCCAGCGATCGCCTCGGGCTCATCCATCTCCCCATCGCCGAAGACACCCCAGACATGGAGTCCGTCGGTTTCGGCAAGGCCACGGTGGCTCAGATAGCGCATGAAGCGCGCCTGATAGACGGCGGTGATAGGACCGATGCCCATGGAACCCGTCGGCACCTGCCAGAATTCGGGCATCAGCCAGGGGTGCGGATAGGAGCAGAGTCCGTTGCCCCCGATTTCCTGCCGGTAGTGCGCGAGCTGTTCTTCTGAGAGCCGGCCTTCGAGGAATGCGCGCGCATAAACGCCGGGCGCCGAATGGGGTTGGAAGAACACGACATCGCCGCCGTGCTCCCCGTCAGGGGCATGGAAGAAGTGGTTGAACCCAATCTCAAAGATTTCCGCTGCAGAGGCATAGCTGGCGACATGACCTCCCAGCTCGCCATAGGCTTTATTGGCGCGCACGACCATGGCCAGCGCGTTCCAGCGGATGATCGCGGTGATCCGCGTCTCCATGTCGATGTCACCCGGGAAAGGCGACTGATTCTCGAGCGGGATGGTGTTGCGGTAGGGCGAGAAAGGCAAAGCATCCGAAACGATACCAAGATCCTTCGCCATCCGATCCAGCGCCAAAAGGATGAACTCAGCACGCTCGCCGCCAGAGCGGCGGAAAAGTGAGTCAAGCGACGCCAACCAGTCGGAGGTCTCGGTGGGGTCCGCGTCGGTTGGCACGATATTCTGCAAAGCAGATGAGTGGTTTGTCGCAAGCATGGGATCATTCGCTTCCATAGGTCTCCGATAGCCGGACAATACCAAGATGGTGTTGGCATTTCCTGCCGAAGGTGTTGCCTGAATGGATAATTTCAATATTCTCTGCTGTATGAAGAAGAAAATGCAGCATAAAAATTCTCGTGTGGTGCTTGATGCAATAGACCTGCGCATCCTTAATGAGCTGCAGGAAGACGGTAGCCTGTCCAATGTCGAGCTGGCCGAACGCGTCGGCCTATCGCCGTCCCCGTGTCTTGCGCGCGTACGTGCGCTCGAGGAAGAGGGCGTCATCCTGCGCCGTGTCACGCTGCTTAACCCGATCCGGCTTGGCGCCAATGTCAGTGTATTCATCCAGGTGACGCTCGAACGACAGACCGAAGCGCTGCTCGAGGTGTTCGAGGCGGCGATGGCGAGCCTTCCTGAAGTCATGGAATGTTACTTGATGACGGGAGATGCCGACTACCTGCTGCGGGTCGTTGTCCCCGATACCGTAGCCCTGCAGCATTTCATCGTCGGCAAGCTGTCGACCACGCGCGGTGTGATCAATATCCGCTCCAGCTTTGCACTCAAGCAGGTGAAGTACAAAACCGCCCTTCCGGTGAACAACCTGATCGGCACCGACCTCGACGGTTCCGTCACAAATTTTCCGTCAAGATCATCTGGAGTATGAAGGCTCCTCCATGTGAGGAGAGCTTTTTCATGTTCAAAAGTTGCGCAACAGGCCACGGATATCGTTCTTGATAGCGATGGCCTTCTCCTGAAGCAGTTTGCGCGCGGTCAGTAAGACGCGCCGCTTCTGGCTTGCCAGCGCTTTGACATAGACGGTCGAAAGAGATTGACGCGCATCATTTGCGCTATGCCGCGAGCGTCGTTTCGATCCGTCTTCTTCGCGTGCCGTGTTCGATGCAGATCGCCAGTAACCCGGCTTCCGCAAGGCCACTGAACAACACGGTCCTGCCTCAAGCCCGACCCGTACGCAATTCCAGGAAGGATCGGTCAGAATCTCTGCAAGATCGTCAGGATGGCTGATGACCTTCATCTCACGGCAAATCTTACCCGTTTCGTCCACAATGCATATGGAGGTCTCTTTCACAGAAACGTCCAATCCGGCAAAATGCTCCATGCTGCGCTTCCTTTCTGATCTCGTGGTGCTTCACACAGACCGCGTTTTATCATCAGCTCGAAGCGCAGCACCTGAACACATGACCGCCAAATGGGACGCGAGCCGAATATCCCATCTGAACACATACGAGGGTGATCGCCGCATCATCTTTCCGCAAAAAATATCTGGAACGATGTCGATCCTGCGGGCGCTTGTTCGTCGTAGGGGCAGAAAGGCGGATTTGGCCTTTCTTGGATCAAAGGAGAAAATACGATGCGCGTTATGGTTATGGTTAAGGCTACCGAAGACAGCGAGGCGGGGATGAACCCCTCGGTCGAACTCCTCGAGGCCATGGGCAAATACAATGAGGAATTGGTCAATGCCGGCGTCATGCTGGCTGGCGACGGCCTCAAGCCTTCGTCGAACGGCAAGCGCGTGGCCTTCGACGGCCCGAACCGCACCGTTATCGACGGGCCGTTTGCCGAGACCCGCGAACTGGTCGCTGGCTACTGGATGTGGGAGGTCAAGGATATGGCCGACGCGGTCGAGTGGGTGAAGCGCTGCCCCAATCCGATGCCTGGCCCCAGCGAGATTGAGATCCGTCCGGTCTACGAACTGGAGGACTTCGGCGAAAGCGAAGCACTCGAAATCCATCGTAAGGTGGGCGAGAAGCTCGCTGCGAAGAATTGAGTATTTTTCGGGCAGGGACGGTTTTCTTGGAGGCGCTTGCCCCGTCCTGGCAGAAATGATGTGATCTGCGGCCATGACGGCCGCCGACACGCATCAAGCCATCGAGGCAGTTTTCCGGATCGAATGGGCCAAGCTCGTGGCGGGCCTGGCGCAGTTGGTGCGCGACGTTGGCCTGGCCGAGGAACTGGCACAGGACGCGCTGGTGGTTGCGCTGTCCAAATGGCCTGAGAGTGGAATTCCGAAAAATCCCGGCGCCTGGCTGATGGCGGCGGCCAAGCGGCGTGGCATCGACGGGTTGCGCCGCAACAGGATGCTTGAGCGCAAGCACGCCGAGATCACCCGCGATCTGGAGGAGGAGCGCAAAGCCAGTATCGAAGACATCGGAGCGGCCATGGACGACGATATTGGCGATGAACTGTTGAGCCTGATTTTCACGGCCTGCCATCCTCTCTTGTCGCGTGAGGCGCGTGCGGCCTTGACCCTGCGCCTCATCGGCGGGCTCACCACCGGGGAGATTGCGCGCGCCTTCCTCTCCAATGAGGCGACCATTGCCCAGCGCATCGTGCGCGCCAAGAAAACGCTTGGCAATGCCGGTCTGACCTTCGAAGTACCGCGTGGCAAGGAACGGGGGGAACGTCTCGCCTCGGTGCTGGAGGTCATCTACCTGATTTTCAACGAGGGTTATGTGGCCACTGCCGGCGAAGACCTGGTTCGCCCCGCTTTGTGCGCGGAGGCGCAGCGGCTGGGCCGCATTCTCGCTGGTCTCATGCCCGACGAGCCGGAGGTCTTCGGCCTGCTGGCGCTGATGGAGATCCAGGCCTCGCGCCTGGCCGCCCGCCAGGGGCCGGACGGCTCACCGGTTCCGTTAACCGAGCAGAACCGCGCACGATGGGATCAGCTCCTGATCCGCCGTGGCCTTGCAGCGCTGGAACGCGCCGGAGCCCCGACCGCCACCTCCGGTCCTTACGCGCTGCAGGCCGCGCTCGCCGCATGTCATGCAAGGGCCCGAAAGGCCGAGGACACGGACTGGCAGCGGATCGCGGCGCTCTATGACAATCTCATGGACGTGACGCCGTCGCCGGTGATCGATCTCAACCGTTCGGTGGCCTACAGCATGGCATTTGGCCCCGAAGCCGGCTTGAAGCTCCTCGACAGAATCGCGCAACCTGAAACCTTGCGCGACTACGCCCCGCTGCCGGCTGCCAAGGGAGATTTTCTGTTCCGGGCAGGCCGCCTGGCCGAAGCGCGAGCCCAGTTCGAGCGTGCGGCCGGGCTCACCCGTAACGAGCGCGAAAAAGCCTTCCTGCTCCAGCGGGCAGCCGACTGCGGCTAACCCCAAGCGCCTATCATCTGCCGACCGAAGGCGGCCGGCGAGGGCGAAAAAGCTCGTCCCATATGTCGTAGGCGGCAAGCACAAGCCCGATCAGCAGAACGACCGTCAGATCCAGGCGCGGCACGAATCTCAACAGAATGAAACAGAACGCCGCAAGCGTGAGAAAGGCGAATGCGGCGAAAATCTTTTTTCTCAACATCGCCTAGCCTCCGTAGATCGCGTTCGGCAGCCAGAACACGATGCTGTCGGGGAACAAATACATGATCACCATGCACAGGATGACGATGGCCATATAGGGCAGCATGCCGAGGAAAATGTCCGTCAATCGCACATGGGATGGCGAGACGCCCTTCAGGTAGTAGGCGGACATTGCCATTGGCGGCGAAAGGAATGCCGTCTGCAGGTTGACCGCCACCAGAATGCCGAAGAACAACGGGTCGATGTCGAAATGCGGCAGAAGCGGGATGAAGATCGGTATGAAAATGACGATGATCTCGGTCCATTCCAGCGGCCAGCCGAGGATGAAGATGATGATCTGCGCCATGATCAGGAACATCAGAGGCGACATATCGAGGCCGGTGACGAAATCGCTGATCAATTGCTGTCCGCCGAGATAGGCGAAGACGGAGGCGAAGGTGGCCGAGCCGACGAAGAGCCAGCACACCATGGCCGACGTCCGTGCCGTGAGGTAGATCGATTCCTTCAGCCGTTGCCAGGTCAGCGCCCGATAGGCAGCCGCCAGGACCAGGCCGCCGAGCGCGCCGATAGCGGCGGCCTCGGAAGGGGTGGCGAAGCCGAACAGGATGGCGCCCAGAACGGCCAGGATGAGTACGGCCAGCGGCACGAAGGAGGTGAGCATCATCAACGCCACCTGCGGCACAGTATGGTCGCCGATGTCCTCCTTTGTCGGACGGGGAGCCAGACGCGGCTGTAGGCTAGCCCGTGTCACGACATAAACGAGATAGAGACCCGCCAGCAGGAATCCCGGCAATAGCGCGCCTGCATACATGCGCACCACCGAGATGCCGGACGTCGCCGCATAGACTATGAGCAGGATCGACGGCGGGATCAGGATGCCAAGCGTGCCGCCAGCACAGATGACGCCGGTTGCGTAGCGGATATCGTATTTCGCCTTCAGCATTGCCGGCAGGGCAAGCAGGCCCATCAGCGTCACAACGGCACCGACAATACCGGTCGCGGTGGCAAACAGCGTGCAAGTGACGAGGGCAGCTACCGCCATCGACCCCGGGACCCGGCTGGTGGCGATATAGAGGGTGGAGAACAGCCGGTCGACGATGTTCGCTCTTTCCACGATGTAGCCCATGAACAGGAACAGAGGGACGGCAGTCAGCACATCATTCTGGATGACCGAATAGGTCTGGTTGACGAACAGGTCGAAGATGCGGTTGTTGAAGAAGCCGCCGAGCCAGGTTTCAACTTGCGTGAAGGTATCGGCGCCGGCCTCGACTGCGCGGTCATAGCTGCGCCACATGCGGCCGACGTCGTAATAGGCGTAGTATCCGAACCCCACGCCGAGCGCCATCAGCGTGAAGGCGACGGGAAAGCCGAGGAAGATGGCAAGCAGCAGGATGAGAAGCATCCCGACAGCGATATATGCGTCCGTCATCGGGTTTCCCCATTGTTCTCTTCATGCGGCTGGGCCAGGCCCGGTGGAAGTTCGGCCGCCCCTTCCTTCAGAACGTCGAGGCTCTTGGCCTCAAGCAGCACCTTGTCGAGTTCCTCGACATCCTCGGCCGCCTTCACCCACTCCCCGGTCCTGATGCAGATGATGCAGCGGAACACCTGCGCGATGCCCTGCAGGAAAAGCAGGATGCCGGCCGCGACGATGACCGCCTTGAACTGGAAGATCGGCACGCCGGCGGGGCTGTTGGAGCTGACCTCCATGTAGCGCCAACTCCGTTCGGCATATTTCCAGCCCGAAAAGATGAGCGCCGTCACGCCGGGAAAGAAGAAAACCAGGTAGAGCACCAGTTCCAGCCTGGCCTGGGTGCGCGGCTGCCAGAGCCGGTAGATGAAGTCCCCGCGCACGTGACCGTCGCGCGAGAGCGTGTAGGCACCCGCCATCATGAACAGCGTGCCATAGAGCATGTAGCTGAGGTCGAAGGCCCAGGGGGTCGGTGCGCGGAAGAAATAGCGCACAACCACCTCGTAGCTCACGCCGAGCGTCATGATCAGCACGCCCCATGCGAACACCTTGCCAAACCACGCTGACAGGTCGTCGGCGAATGCGATGTATCGGAGCATCCCGGTGATTTCCTCATTGGCGTTCCGGCCCGTACGGGTGGCCGGAACGCCTGCGCGGATGGAACGAGCCCTTAAAGCTTCAGCTTTCCGGGGAAGTAATGTTCATAGGCAAGTGCGAGGTCGGCGGAATTCATTAGTTCGTAGAACACCACGCGCTCCACCCATTCGCGCTGACTGTCGAGGACGCGCTTCATGAATGGATCGGCCTCCAGCGTGGGAATGATCTGGTCCCAGGCCTTTAGCTGGGCGTCGAGGATTTCCTTCGATGTCCGATGGACGGTAACGCCATGGTCGGATTGCAGCTTGGCGAGGTCGCTCGAATAATTATCCATGGCAAGCGCGGTGTTGGCCGTGCTCGCCGCCTCCACGCCATATTCGAGGATTGCCTGCAAATCTTCCGGCAGATCGTCGAATATGTCCTTGTTGAACAGGAATTCGAAGGATTCGCTCGCCTGATGGTAGGACGACAATATGTAGTTCTTGGCGACGTCCTGTGAACCGAAGCGTATGTCCGATGAGGGATTGTTGAACTCGAAGGCGTCGATGACCCCGCGTTCCATTGCCGGCACGATCTCGCCGCCGGGAAGCTGAGCGACGCTCAGGCCCAAATTCTGCATGAGATCGGCCGCAAGGCCGACGGTGCGGTATTTCAGGCCGTTGACGTCGGCGACCGTGGCCACCGGGTTCTTGAACCAGCCGAAGGGCTGCGCCGGCATCGGAAAGCCGTAGAAGCCGTAGAGATTGAGACCCATGATGTCTTGGGTGAGCTCGCGGTAGAGGTCCTTGCCGCCGCCCTGGTGGAACCATGCAAGCATGGTGGTTGCGCTGCCGCCGAAAACCGGGCCGGTTCCGAACAGCGAGGCTGCCTTGTGCTTTCCATACCAGTAGACGGGGACTGTGTGGGCCGCATCGATCACGCCGTCATTGACGGCATCGAGGACCTGGAAGGCGCCGACTACTGCGCCGGCGGGGAGCAACTCGAACTTGACACGACCGCCGGACATTTTCTCGACGCGTTCGATATATTGACGGGCGAAATCCATCCAGATGTCGGATGCCGGCCATGATGTTTGCATCTTTATGGTGACCGGTGACTGGGCCAGAACGGCCGGGGCTGCAAGTGCACTTGCGGCAGTTGCGCCAACAAGCGTGGACGCACCCAAAAGCTCGCGACGCGAGATCGCTTTCTTAGCCATAGTATTTCCTCCCTATTTTATCGTATAGTTCACCTCTTATTCTGTATTTCAAACTCTGCCGGACACTCAAATAATGGTGTCTTGTCGAACGGCATCCTCACCGGGCCGATCAGCCGCAGAGCGCCTTCGCTAATCATCCTGTTCAAAGATCAACCAGTTCGGCATGACTGTCAACAAGCGCAAAACACCGGTTCGGCAGACACCGGAATGCGCGGTTTTGCGTGGGTTCCTTGCCTGGTTCGGCAATGCCGGCCGTCAGGGGGCCTTGCTCGACCCAGGGCAGAGCAGTGCCAAGTGGCTCGGGCCTCAAGGGTGGCGCATGGCGTTATCGCAAGAGCCTATCCAAAAGAGAGTATGCCCCATCCAAAGTGCTTAAGGGCTGCCGATAAGACACCACGCCCCGCAGCGTGGTAGAAATCATACATGCTGACGGGTGGAATGTCGTCCCTGCACCGTGCCGCAGTTGCGGCACTGGCGACAGTTGCGCTCTTCAATTCAACGCCGCCAAAGGCAGCCGAGCAGGTTGGCGAAGCGGTCCTGATCAAAACCGCTGTCACAGGCGAGAGCGGCCCGCTGGCAGTCAGATCGGCGGTTCACCGCGACGAGCGGATTCGCACCTCCAATAGCGGGCTTGGTCAGTTCATCTTCCGGGACGGAACCAAGCTTGCGGTCGGATGGGGCTCGTCCGTCGTCATCGACAAGTTCGTCTACGACGATAGCAGATCGGTCAAGAAGCTCACCATCAAGGCCGCCAAGGGGACCTTCCGCTGGATCAGCGGAAATTCGGCATCCTCAGCCTATGAGATCGTGACGCCTGCCGGAACGATCGGGGTCCGCGGAACCGCATTCGATTTTTCCATAGCGGCAAACGGAACGACCGCCGTTGTCCTGTTGAACGGTTCGGCCCAATTTTGCGGCAGCAATGGCTGCCAGCAACTGACGCGGCGATGCGATTGCGTGATCGCGACGCGGGCGAACGGCGTGAGCGATCCACGCCGGGTCGATCGCAGCGTGCTGAGGACCCTGGGCAGCGGGCGGGCGTTGCCGTTTCTTTCCGGCAACCAGACACTTTCGGGCGGATTCCAGTCGAGCCGCGATGGCTGCGGTCTCACCATGGCGTCGGTCGGGGACAGGGGGCAAGACAGGATCAGCCCGGCCCCTGAGCCCCCCACGGCAACCAATCCCGATCGTCCGGGTCCGCCCGACAAGCCTGACAGGCCTGACAGGCCCGATAAGCCGGATAAACCTGACAAGCCGGATAAGCCGAGCAAGCCCGATAAACCGGATAGGCCGGATAGGCCCGATAGACCCGATAGACCCGACAGGCCGGATAGACCCGATAGACCCGACAGGCCCGACAGGGCGGATAGACCCGATAGACCCGACAGGCCCGACAGGCCGGATAGACCCGATAGGCCCGACAGGCCCGACAGGCCCGACAAGAGCCACCATGGCAACCCCGGAAATGGAAGCGGCTTTGGTAACGCAGGGGGCTACGGGAGTGGCTTTGGCAACAGTGGACGCGAACATGTCGGTGGTTCGGTTCAAGGAGGTGGAGACTCTCATCACGGTAGCCGCTAGATCATGATTTCGAAATAAAAGAGATGGCGATTCAGAACGAAGTCATCTCGCTCCCGCCCGGGTCGGTCGCCTGGCGCAACTGACCATTGCCAGCCTCATCCATGGTGAAATGACCCGACCTGCGCCAGATCCGGTCATAAAATTCGTGCAATTGGACTGGCAGCCGCGCTGCCGTGAATTTTGCAGCCGAAGCCAGTTTTCGGCTCGCCGCCGAGCGTGACCGCAGGGCCTCGACAAGTCGCGCATGGATGGCCTGCAACTCGGCAAACTCCTGGAACGCCGCAACCTGCCCGTCGCCGATGACCGCACAGACATTCGTCCGATCGCTCTTGCCGCGCAGCGCGAGCGCACCCGCGTCGAGCAGTGCGTGGCCAGTCAACGCCTTGGCGGCATCCGCAGAAACGAGGATGTCGAAACCTACCTCCTTGCAGGCAGATTCGATGCGCGCAGTAACATTCACGGTATCGCCGACAGCCGAATAGTTGAAACGGGTCTCGGCGCCCATATTGCCCACACAGGCAAGCCCGGTATGGATTCCGATGCCGATGGCAATCTTGTGCTCGGGCCCAAAGCCGAAAGCATCCCTGGCATTGAGCTCGGCCAGCGTTTCCCGCATCGCCAGCGCGGCACGAACTGCCTTGGCGCAATGATCCGGGACATCAAGCGGAGCATTCCAGAAGGCCATGATCGAATCGCCGATGAATTTGTCGAGCGTGCCTTCATTAGCGATGACATGGCGGCTGAGCGCATCGAGCAGCGTGTTGAGGAAACCGACCAAGGCCGTCGGCGACAGTCGCTCGCTCATCGTGGTGAAGTTTCGCACGTCGACGAACATCACGGTGAGTTCGCGGTCATCTCCTCCCAGGCGCAGGGCGTTGCGCGTATGTTCGATGCGATACAAGAGCGTCGGCGACAGATATTGACCGAATGCCCGCCGGATTTCGCGGCGTTCCCGATCGGTGACCAGAAAGCGGAACGATGTTGCCGCAAAATGCGTGACCGTGCCGGCGGCCAAAGGCGCCAACGGATCAAACAGGAGGCCCTCGACAGAAAAGGCCAGCCAGGACGCGACCAGGGCGCAGACGGTAAGCAGCAGGCCGGCTGCGAGCGCGATTGCCGGGCTGACAAAAATCGTCAGCACCACCAGCAGGCCGCTCAGTATCGCGACAGACAATATCTCGAGCCCATCCGCCCAATCGGGGCGAGAGAGAAACCGGCCCGACAATATCTGCTCGACAATCTGGGCATGCAGCGAAACACCGGGAACATTCTGCCCCAGCGCCGTTGTGCGAATGTCCTGAAGTCCCGCGGCCGATGTTCCGATAAAGACGATGCTGTCCTCGATGGCGGCCTTCACAGCAGCGCTGGGACCGCCCGGCGCGAGTATATCGCTGGCCGAAACATATCTTTCTGCCCTGTCCCTACTGACATAGAGCCACAATTCGCCCGCCGCCGTTGTCGGCACCACGAAGTCGCCGATCTTGACGGCGGTGATGGTGCCCGGCGTATTCGGCGCCCCGAGCACCAGATAGGTGGAGGCGCCTTGCGCAACACGAAGCGCTTCAAGCGCGAGACTGGGATAAAGCTGTTCGCCGTCGCTCACCAATAGCGGAACCGAACGCACCACCGCCGAGGACTTGCGCGGATTGAGGCTGATATGCCCGATACCAGCGGCATTTGCCTCAAGCTGCGGGCGCAGTGGTGTCGCCGCCCGCATATGGGGCGGCGCGGCAAGCGGGCTTTCGCCGGTAAAGGCGAAGCCGGCCTTCACCTGCGGCTTGTGGGTGCCCTGGTTGGACAGGCCGAAGCCCAAGACGACGGGGTTTCCGACTATCGATCCGGCAAACAGCTCGTCATTGTCGGGCAGCTGGCGAAGCAGGCCAGGATCGATGCCTGCAACGTTGCGCACGACATTGCGCGGCGACAGGCGATCGGGCTCGGCAAAGAGAATATCGAAGGCGATGGAGGAAGCGCCCATCTGCGCAAGCGCATCCACAAGGGCCGCCAGACGATCCCGGGGCCACGGCCATTGGCCGAACTGCCGCAGCGAGGCTTCGTCGATATCGACAACACGAACCGGCATCGGCTCGAACGCCCGCGGCGCCCAGCGCTGATACTGGTCGAACGTCGCCTCGCGGGCGATCTTCAACGGCTCCGGATCATTGGCCCGCAGCCAAGTGAGCGCAGCGACAACAACCAGGCCGATGACGACGCCGATTTGTTGAGCACGTGTCATGACGTCATCATCAGACCCGTTCTGCCATCGCAGGCCAATCCGGAGGTGGGAGGGAAATTGCCCTCATACCGCGCCGACAGCACCATACGCCTTCTGCTCAGGCAGATACAATAACGCGCATCAGCTCACACAAGACATTGACGGCCAAGCAGATGGCGGCCGGCTGCGGCGGAAGCAGTAGTCCGTGTTTGTAGATCCCCACCTCGATTATCCGCCAGTTATCCAGCGTAGAACCACAGGGCTGCTGTGGCCATGGCGATCGCTATGACCGCTTTCCACATTCGCACAATCACAACGGCCGGGACTATCGCCGCGCCAATTAACCACCAACCAGTCAGACCGAAATAGGCGTGAAGTCCCCAGGCGCTGACACCGGCTGCGGGAACAAGGGCAAGGATTTCATTCCGAGACCAGGGTCTTGCTGGTCGTGCGGGCCGTGAGTGAGAGCCGGGCGCTGTACGCGCGCTTTTGCGCGAGCCCGTTGCAGTCCATGTCGAGCTCTCTGAGCCAGGTATTTTGCCACTGCCGCCACAGCCGATGCACACTAGCTGTTCTCTGGTCGAGCCACGCCCGGATCCGCCGCACGAAGCGCACGGAATATTGGTAAAAGCCTCCGTGCCCGCTGCCTCCACACGAGTAGCATGGCGGATAGTTTCCGTAGACCCAGCCGTATCCGGCACAAACGGTGCACGTGGCCATCGTGGCATGCCCTTGCAAATGCCAAGCCTATCTCACATGTTTGTGGTTCGGTGCGAAGCTACTCAATCAGTGTGGTGTAGCGTAGCAATAGTATATCCTTGATGAGGCACTCAAAAGAAGTACCGCTCACACGCTCGGTATATTCGCAGCAATCTTCTCGGAGATTATAGCCGCAGCCTTTTCTGCTCCAGCGTCGCTTGGATGGATTTCATCATCATTCCAGTCCGCCATCCCCGTCAGAGCTGGCCGCAGATTGACATAAACGATCTTGTAGCTGGTGTGTGACGCGTTTTGCGCTGACGCGAATGATTTGAGGCTAGCGTTGAATCGGTCGACCATCGCCGCCACGATTTTACGCGCGAGCGGACTCGCGGGGTCGAATCCAAGCGCCTCAAGTTTCGATCCGATGTATCTTCCGCCCGGGCGAGGGCGTGAGTGGCCGTACCCGTGCACATATAATGTCACCTTCGGATTAACAACTGAGCGGACATGTCCGCTCAGCGTTTTATAGTGACCGATAACTTGTCCGATGGCAGTATTGAATGATGCCTTGACGAAGGTATTGGCATCGCCGGGATTTGTGCCAGGTGCAGTGCGTCGTTTGACATGCTCACCGACGGAAGCGAGGACGTCGTTTCCTCCACCCGAGAATATGAAATGGTGATATAGACCCGATCCAAGGGGTACGAGGTAGTTGTTCTTCTGCGTCGTTACCATGTCGCCAATTTCAGCACCCCACATCGCCACACCAGGTATTTCATAGGTTTTGCGAAGTACATCGACCAGGTCGTTCGGATAGGAGAACAGGTTTGGAAGACGAAACCATGAATCGCCTTCAGCCAGCACTCTTATCCTCGCAGCGGCGGCGGTGGTTGAGCGGGCACGGCCGCTCGACGCGGACAAACTACCGGAAGAAGGCATAGTGCTTGCCTCCGCGGCGAAATAGAGCTTCGTCACGGTCTTGGTGGTTGGCCGCTTGCCTTTCTTCTCAACCAGATCAGTGAGCTTGAAAGCAGGCGCGAACGGCTTTGTCTTGGTGTCGTCCGGTACGAAGTAGTCGCTTATTTCACGGCTCGTCAGATCCCCCGATGTCGCGCGCCGCTGAAGGTCCGAGAACGAAATCAGAGGGGTATTTGCTCTGGATGATGGCATTGCAATACCTTCCAGCGATCAACACAAGAATATGGTAGTTGGCCGGTGCGACGGGGCAGCTTATACGATTGCCGGACTTCATGGCTACCACGGCTAATTCGAGGCTCTATGCATCTCATACGTCGGGCCTGGCTCAACGTCGGAACTGCGATTTGGCGTCAGGAATTCGACCTTATGACGAGCGGCGTTCTCGTACTGCGTCACGCGTATGGGATCGAAACGATGCGGCACCGCTTGGATTGGTCTCTCTCAAGTTACCTAAGGCCAGCGGAAGGCTGTATTCGAGGCTGGCGAGATCGAATTGCACGAAATCAGCACACCTGCTTGCAGTGAGGCACCGGCAGCCTGCCTCCCGATACGCAGCATATGGAGGGCGACAATTAAGGCCAGGACACCTGAAGGCGAAAGGTTCCGGCCTCCCTCAACACCTCGAGCACGTCGCCCGTGAACTTCCCCGGTACCGTCAGCCCTGCTTCGGCACGCATGTAGGGTTATAAGAAAATTGCGAAAAGTTCATATCGCCGTCGGTGCAGCAGGGCTCTTGGTTGAACTCCCGATGTGCCCAAACGCTTGACGACCCAGATTGGAAACGTAGTGCGCGCGCGTGACACGAGGCGACTCTGCCGACCAACTCTTCGGGCGCTACGCGCCGCCGGCGCCGAAGAAAAGCTTCCTGATCGGCGCAAACCCAGCCGTCAACCGTGAGATAGATATCGACGAACCAAGCCTCGACAGCGCCCAAGCTGGGGACCAAAGTAAATAAGCGGGGCGATGATGACGAACCCCAACATCGCTACCGAGCAAAGCTCGTCGGGTCGATTTTCGGAGTCTTCCGGCGGAGGAAGCGGATTGAAACGCCAATCGTCCTTCATAACCACTCCTCACCTTTCCCGATCGCGGTGATCACGGTTCTGACTTGCCTTAATCTCCAGTTCAATCTGCCGCAGACGGGGCACATGCTGTTGCGGTGGATCGGATCTGGTAGGCTCCGCATCCAGGACCGGCTTCCTCTTGATCGCTCTTTCATCGGGATGTCCGCGCTCCTGCCTAGGCATCGAGCGGGCGGCCCAGCCCGCGTCACGATGCCGCTCTGCTTCCGGCACCCCCTGTGCTCTTCCACCAGGAGCACCGTCATTCTGGCTGCTCGCATGAGAGTCCGACAAATCGGACTCCCAATGTATGCGTCCGACCGTGTTGTCCGGCCGGGCCTTAGCACGGGACTGTTCAATCTGTTCTATTGCTCGCTGCAATTCATGATCCGATTTCGCGATTTCGCGCATGTATTGATTGTCACCATCGACGGCCATTTCTGCCGCCCGGTTGATTTCTCGTTCAAGATCGGCGCGGGAGTTTGCGGCAGAGGACTGCGGCAGTTCACCCGTTTCGATTTGGTCAAGGCCCTCGCGATAATGGCTGACCTCGACAAGCACCTCGTTCGCTGTCTCAACCGCCTGCAGTCCGAACCGAGCAACAGCGGCATCCCACTGGGCATTGGGATTTTGAGGCGGATCGTCCTGCCGGTCGTGCCACCCCTGCCCAGCTTCAAGATCCGCCCGGCGCTCGGTGAAATCGAGATATCCTCTGCGAATATCCACCACCTCGCGCACTACAGCCGCGACCTCGTTGAACTCTATCCGCTCTGATGCATTGATCGTCTGCTCCACGGAGGCAAGAACGGCTTCCACGCGCTTTTCATATGCCTCGAACTCCGGACGCGTCATCTCTCGCATCTGTCCATCCTCACCGCTCACGGACTTTGCCAAGTCTACCATATTAATGGTATTTTTGACAGATAATTGGCTATTTTCAGTTAAAAAAAGATCCTTTTGAACGATATTCGTGGCGGCTTCAAGACGTGCCCTTTGCAGCATCGCAAACGCGCCTTCCCGCGTGCCAGGCTCCTCATTGGCGAGATCGCTCCAGGCTTGTGCCGCCCTCGCGGTGTACTGCCTGCTGCGATCCGATATGGTGAGGTTCGCTTCGTTCGACCGCTTTGCCTGATATCGATTGTGTGCGGCATGGCTCGTGCCTTCATGCTTGGTCCGGCCGCGATAGCTGATGGGGCGTACCTGGCTACGGGTGTAGGCCGGTGCGCTGGCGAACTCACGACGATCGGTCAACTCCATGTCGATGCCCTGCTCGCGCGCCTTTTCTGCCATCGCGGAGCGCCATGCCCGGAACAGTCGCGGGCTGGTGACGATGCGCTCACCCGTCTCTGAGCGCACGGTGACAATGGCATGAGCGTGCACATGCGGCCGCTTGCCACCTTCGGCCATCTCCTTTGGATCGAGCGCCGGATCATGTACGGCAAACACATAGCGATGCCCCGCGAACTGCTGGCCCAGGAATTCACGGACAGCTCTTTCAAAGGCCGGTGCATCGGTGCCGGCCCGCGCCGAGACGATAAGGTGCATGACGTCTCTGCCCTTGCGGCTGTGCAGTTCCTTACGCCATTCCTTCTGGACAAGATCGCCAGCCGCCCCGGCGCCACGGATCGGCCTGCCGGTCTCGTCGTAGACCTCGCCGTCGGCGCTCGCGACCAGATCCCTGACTCGCGCTGTAGCCCACTCCACGCCATTTCCATAGCCATGGAATCGGAAGCGCGCCTCGACGTCCCGGCCGATGTCGGTACCGTCATAGCGCTGCTGAACAATCTCCGCAGCTTTCCAGTCGCCGGTAAGCCGCTCTCCGTCCCCATCGCGCAGAACGACGATACCGCTCACATAAAGCTCACCCTGTGCTCGCTCCCGAGCAACGTAGACGAACCGTCGATCGCCGAGTCCCGACCGCAAGATCTCACGTAGCCGGCCACCCCGGTCGACGCCCCTGCGTATCGCGGCCGTGTCGAGTGAGACATGGAATACGCCGACATCCCGGCTGGCGGTGCGATTGTCGAAAAGATGTTCCCACTCCGACCGTTGCTCGGAGAGTGCATTCCTGCCAACCACCCGTTCACCGCGCTCGTTCTCGACGGCCAGTTCCCCGCCCCGCGACGTGTAGTTCATCATCGCTGTCGCTCGCGCGCCACCACCATAGGAAGCAAGCTTGACGACGGCCGGTTGACTTCCTCGCGCCAGTGCCGTGAACCGCATACGCATCGAGCGGCCAGTAAAACCTGCCCCATAACGCGGCCAGCACTCGCGGCTCCCACCATGCCACCGGCGCACGCGGCCAAAGCTATCGGGACCCTGATCCGGCAGTCGCGACACCCCTCCCCTTCGCGGCTCATCCCAGTCGATCTTCTCGAGCTGGCCCATCTGCATCTCATGCGCCATCATGGCGCGCTGGCGCTCCCACTCCCGCTCGAACGCGCCCGGTAGAAATTCCATCAGATGCCCTCCCCACGTCGCAGCGCAGCTGATCGCCTTGCCATCTCTGCCAGCTCCGAAGCCACCGTGATTGCGACGGAATGTGCATCCTTGATATTCCCCGCGAACTGGGCCTCAGCCGGTACTTTCCCAGTGTTAACGGCTCGAGCGATCTGATTAAGATTTCGGCCGATCGCGCGCATGCCGTCGGCTAGCAGCCCGAGCACGGCACGATCTCCCTCCCCAAGGAAGGGCCGCACGCCGGCCCCTTCCATGGAAAGCGAGCGCACGAAAGCAGAAACCGTCATGCCGGCTGCTCTCGCAGCCTCTTTCAGGGCATCGAATTCAGTAGGTGACAAGCGGATATGCACCACCCTGTTTCTCATCTTCAACGTTTGTGAATGGCTGCGAGCCATCGAGGTTCTGCCTCGATCAGAGTGGCTGCGGCCCGAGCCGCAGATCGAGGGCCTCTCCCTCGATCGTCAGGAAAAATGTATCACATTTTTCCGTATCCTGCCAACATATATGATTTTGATTTTAGCAATTAATCCGCATTATGCGTATTTAATAATGTTAATATGATTGTGCTTTTCTAAATTCGTGTGTTTCTATATCGATGTGAGTCCATGTCCACACGGAAATGGATTCACCTCTGAGGAGAGGCACATTTTCCTGGAGATAGCCGATGACCGTCGTGATTGCTGCCATCAACGGAAAGGGAGGCGCGGGCAAAACCACCGCGCTGATGAACATCGCCGGCGAATACGCCCTCCGTGGCAAGAGCGTCGCCATGATCGACATGGACGCCCGCAACAATCTCACGACGTGGTGGACGGACTGCCACGCGAAGGACGCCGAAGCTGAAGGCATCGAGGTCTACAGCCACAAGACCACAAAGGGACTGGAACGATGGATGGAGGAAAACGCTCGCGCATACGATCACGTGCTGATCGATACGCCCGGCGAAGACACTTCAATCGTCGATCCCGTAATTGCGTGGGCCGATCTTGTGATCTCGCCGATCCAACCTTCCAAACGCGAAGTGCTCGGGGCCATCGACAGTTTCGAGAATGTGGTACGCGTCAACGGGGCCCTGGGTCGGCACTGTCGGCATGGGGTGCTACGGACCCGGATCACTGTCCCCGTTCGGCATACGGAGTTGTATCGGAAGATCCGGCCGATCGTTGAGGACAAGGTCGGGACCTATCTGTTTCGCACCGAGGTGTTCGAACGAAATGTCTACAAAGACATCCACAACGGGATCGGAACGCTCCAGATGCAGGAATTGACAGAGGCAATCACCAAGGCGCGGCGCGAAACGCAGGCGTTGGTAGAGGAAGTCGATGAACTGCTCACCGGCAAGGCACTGAAGGGTCGTGCGGAATGAGTGGAAAAGAGATTCTGTCGCTCGACGAATTCGCCTTAGCCTCGCGAAAGCAGCACAAGGAGGCGGTCGAAAGTCCGGCAAATGTTCAGGTTGAATGCACTGTCTCAACCGGCGTCGTGTTGGAACCTGTGACGCCGGACGTTCAGGAAAAGGCTGGGAAATCCAGCGACGCGGGCAAGGCACTACGGCAAATGAAGAGAGCGCGGATGAAAGGGGCGAGCCATTACGTGAACGTCAATCTCGACCGCGACACCAAGCAGCGGCTGAAGCTGGCTTCCTTCAACATGGACACGTCCATGCAGGCCATCATGGAAAAGGCAATCCGGCGGTATCTTGACGCGAATGGCCATTGAGAGAACCGCAAACGCGGCGATCGAGAGCGAGTTGAACTTGGGGCCGAATCCCTGCTAGGAACACTATAGATTTGGAGCAAAATATTTGCGTCGGCTCCAGCTCGGTGGGATTTTCGACGTCACTTTGACCAAATCGGGCAACGGAAACCAGGCTGCGTCATCCAGATGGCCATCAAGGACATCCACTCATACATCGACAAGCACGGCCTTGTCCAAACCGACGATTCCGAAGTCGAGAAGCCGATCTATCGCAGGCCGGGTTTTGACGGCGTTCGCAGCCTGTTGGCCATAGAGGAAGAGTTGAGTCGCTACCTGCGCGAACGACGCGATGCGCAGAACCTGAATCGCGAGCAGGTCGGCATGATGGTCGGGCTTCATCACGAGATTTATGCACGGCATGAGCGAGCCGGAGCCAAGCTCAGGGTGACCCGGCTGCTCCATCTCGCCGAACTGCTGGATTTCTCCCCGATCGAAGCAATCTATGCGGCGGCTCCGAAGTTTTTCGGTGAGAGCGAGCAGGAGGCCGAGGTCAAGTTCAAGCTGGTGATGCGAATGCTGAACTTGCCAGCGTCAACGGCAGAAAACCTTCTTATGCTTGTCGAGGGTTTGTCGCCGAATCGCGGCGCCGAGGACGGGCCCAAGCAGACAGATAAGAAGCGTCGGGGCTGACGCTGCGTTCGTCCCAAGGGGCGGTCGGGGTCGTCACAGCCGGTGAAATATTGCCATCCTGCCTGAGCTTCCTGCTTTGAATAGCAGACCCACTCAACGCCGAACCGCGTGCCGCTCTGACCAACCGATCAGCGCATTGAATCAATTGGGCCGGATCGATTCATAGAACTCGTTGGACCTAACCTCTCCGCTTAGCGAGAATCACGTGTCGGCAACGCCAAGCCTGTTTGGCGACATCTGCCTTGTGCGCCGGATCGTTGATCGGTGGGGGTCTCTCGATTATGCGGCTACTCAGGACTACAGATATCGCAGAACAGCGCCAAGCAGGGCGTCATGCGGCGCTGTTGCCCTCCTTCGCTTTGTCATTGGCAAACCGCGCAGCAACCCTTTTGGGCAGCAACCTGAAGTCCTAACGCTTGGCGAGGGCTGTCGCATGCGGTTCGTCAAGCGTTTCACATCGTTAACCGTAGAGCCATAAAGCAAGATCGTCGCCGCTTTCGTCGGGAAATGTTTTGTACGAATTTGGGCGAAGCGGCGGATCGAAGTCGATTGTGGCGTCTTGCGGGCCTGCGATTGTGACGATGATGGCATAGCAGCTCATGAAAGCCTGCCGATAGTGTAGGACAGAAAGAGGGCCGACCCCTCGCAGGGCCGGCCCATCGTGGTTCAATCCGGGTTGTTCCAGAGGATCACCTTCCTGTTCTCTTCGCCACCAGGTGCGGGAGCGAGGTTACCAAAGATCACGCCTATCTCGGGGGCTTCGAGCTTGACCGAGAGCGTCTCCTTGCCAGTGCGCTGCGAGGTCCGCCACCAGCCCGCGCCGATCTCGAAGCCGGTGCGCTTGTTCACGATGCGGTAGTCGGGGGCGTCCTCGTGGGACTTGTTGGCGTTCGGAAGAAGAGTGATCGGAGCGTTGACCCGCAGCGTGGCAAACACGCCTTCCATTGAGCCGTCGGCCTTGGCGGTAAGGTTTGCGATCGTGGTGGCCATGATACTTCTCCTTCGGTTGCATCGGGACCATTCCCGATGTCGGCGAAGGAGAGGGCCGTCCTGCTGCGGTCACTCGACACAAATTCTGGAAAATTCTATTTGCCGAAACAAGCGGGCCGCACTTTCCAGGGCCCCGCTTGCGGGAAGGAAAGTGTCTGACCCGCAATTGGAAACATAAATCGAATCTTCCTGAATTTTTGTCGAGTGTACCCCAAACGGGGTTGACCGCATAAGGCAGGCGGTCCTCTACAAAGGCGACATGACACGGGATTGGTCCGGAAGCGAGCGAAGGCGACACACATCAGGCTTCCCGATCGGACACATCGCCGCCAAACGCCTGGACTGTAAGAATGCGAGGCTACGCTCCGCGTCACTGCCCATCATTGCAGCTGCAGATATCAACAGGTCGTGCGCGAACGGTTCCGGTTGTCTGCATGGCTACCAGGCGTCCGCATCGAGACCCGCCTGCGGCGGGCGGATGGCCTCACAACGATCCGGGAGGAACACGCCACATCGGGCACGAAACGCCCTAATAGGGCCTTCAACGTTGGAAATCTGTTCACACGCGCATTGGTGCGGGAAAGCGAGCCATCCTCCGAATAACCCCCAAGTGGCCCAAGCCACGCCGGGCGTTGCGGGGGCTGGATTTCATCCGGGCAGACCGGCGGCATGGATGTCGCTGAGCACACGCGAGAAACGCCCGACAGCCGGCTTCGGCAACCGCCGCATGGCGATCCGCCTTTGTCGATCTCCATAATATCCATACCTTCCAGATTTATGGGAAAACGGTGCTCACCAGGTTGTGTGAAAACGCCATGCGGGGAAACCCGCATGGCGTCTCCCATGAATGGGTGGCGTGACTTGACCCCTTCCTACCCATCCTGTTCACATGCGGCAATGTTCAAAGCCATCAATGCCGTACAGATTCATGCCTCGCTGGATGAGATTGAGCCGGAGGTCTGGCGTCGGCTGGTTTTGCCGGCGAACTGGAATCTCGAGCAACTGCACCTTGCCATCCAGGCGGCGTTCAATTGGTGGAATTACCATCTTCACGAGTTCCGGATTGGAGGACTGCGCTACGGCGATATAGAGTTGTTGACCGAAGATGCCTTTGACGATGATCCTCGCGTCTTCAGTTTCCGAGACGTTCATCTTCGCGACTTCGAACAGGGTGCCACCTTCAGCTATCTCTATGATTTCGGCGATAGCTGGCGCCACACGATCCTAGTCGAAGGGCGCGACCGGTGTGAACCGAACGCGCCCTCATGCCTGCGCCTCAGATCAGAGTCGCAGGCGTTTTTGACACAGGCTGTCACGCGCCGTCTCCTCCAAACCGCCAGACCGGGATGCCGAGACGGTGTGCCTTGTCGGCGAGATTGCCAGTGATGCCGGAGCCCGGAAATATGATGACGCCGCTCGGCATGACCGAGAGCAGGTCGTCATTGCGGCGGAACGGAGCCGCCTTGGCGTGCTTCGTCCAGTCGGGCTTGAAGGCAATCTGCGTGACTTTGCGGGCTTGCGCCCAGCAGGCAGCGATGCGCTCCGCACCTTTCGGAGAACCGCCGTGCAGCAGGACCATATCGGGGAACTTGGTCCGTGCGCGATCGAGCGCGTTCCAGATCGCTTCGTGATCATTGTAGTCGATGCCGCCACCGAAGGCGATCTTGGTGCCCGTGGGAATGAGCACCTCGGTCTCGGCGCGGCGGCGGGCAGACAGAAAATCTCTGGAGTCGATCACGGCCGCCGTCATGTTGGCGTGATTGACCTTGGATCCGGTACGCGGCCGCCATGCCGTTCCGGTCTGCGCCTCAAACAGGTCGGCCGCATGGTCGCGCATAAACTCGAAGGCATTGCGCCGCTCCAGAAGCGTGATGCCCTCTGCGACCAGGCGCTCGAGCTCGACGCTCTTCACCTCACTTCCGTCCTGCTCCTGCTGGCCGGTGCGCTGCGCGTCCTCGTTGCGCTGCAACTCGCGCTGTATGCGCTCGCCAGCACGGTGGAACAGATTGACTGTCGACCACAGCAAGTCTTCAAGATCAGGCTCCAGTCTCGTGTCACCCAGCATCTCGAACAGGACGTCAAAAATTGTGGTCAGCGCTGACTGGACGGCCGACTCCTCGGGCAGCGGCCGTCGGTCGGGTTCGCCCTGGAAGGGGCGATGGCCGTAAAGCTGCATCTCGTAGATGATGCGGTCGGTGGGGGAAGACACGTGGTCGGGCTCGAAGGCATCGTCGAGGGGAAGCGAAAGGTTCATGATGATCTCCTTCCTGTTGGGGCCGCGCCTCTCGCGGCCTGACGGCGGTCCCTGCCATGCGCAGGCGGGCCGGAACCGCGGCGCTCAGCGCCGCGGCCCAGCGCAGCGCCGGGCGGCCGAAGGCAGGCTTTTTGCTGCGCGAGGAGCGCTGGCTTTGCCGGCGCGGGGAAAAAACCTGCCTTCGGCTGCTGGAGGCCCGCCGGCCGAATGGTAAGGGCGCCTTCCGGCAGGCCCGCAGGAGCGCTCAACAGGACGGTGGCTGGGACCTGCCTCCCCTACCACGCTGCAGCGTACCCGCTTCGCTTTCCTCTGCCTGCTATCACGCAGCCAGAAAGGTCAGCGTATCTTCCGGCGCGAGTTGCGGCCTGAGATGAGCCTTGACGCGGTCCGGCCCGAGCCGGCGCAAGTCATCGTTGAAGTCGCCAAGTTCGGGGGTAAGGACGAGTGGTAGGATCCCGAGCGCCTGCGCGCGACGGCTCAGTGCTTCGATACCGTGTCGGCCGGCTGCATCGGCGTCGGCTGCAATGTAGAGGCGCAGGCAGCCGCCTGGGAGATGGAAAGCAGCAAGATGATTTGCGGTCAGCGCGGAGACCATCGGCATGCCCGGCATTGCAACGACAAGCGACAGCATGCTTTCAAGGCCTTCGCCGGCGGCCATGACCGGCACGGGCCCGTGAACAGGAAAGTGAAAGCGCACGGCATTGCCGAGCAGGCCACCGAGTGCACGACGGGGAGTATCGACGTTCGCCTTGCCGTCGCCATCCGGGTCGAGCCATGTACGATGCACGCCGGTGATCGCTCCAACTGGATCAGTGACGGCTGCGATCAGGGCGGGATAGTTCGTTGTGCGCCCGGTCACGAGATCGCGGTAGTAGCAAGACGGATGAAAGCGTAGCGACGGGTGCAACGACGCCTGCAAAATGGCGCGCCGCCGCAAATAGCTGTCAGCAAGCGTACCGGCCAGAGGCTGCGTCATGCGCAGCAGGCGTCTTGCCCGTTCGGCGGCTGGTCTGCCGGCCGGCGGATAATCCAGGGCGTCGCCCTTGCGGGGCGGCGCGGACTCGGGCTGACATTCGCTCAGGAAACGCCGGGCTTCATCGGCGATATCGCGGAAATCGACAAGGCCGCAGGTCTCCCGCACAAGATCCAGCAGGTCACCATACTGGCCGGTCGCTGCATCCGTCCACCTGCCCTTGCGGGGACCGACCAGATGCACATAGAGCGAGCGACCCTCGCTGTTGGCGACATCGCCGGCGACCCAGTAATTGCCGGCGCGCCGGCCGGCAGAGAGATAATGTCGGCAGACCGCCTCGGCATCGCACGCGAGACGATCCGCCAGTTCCGAGGCGGTGAGCATGAAAGTACCTCCGTTATAGCAGGCTGGTTCCGTCAGTGGGCTCAAGCATGATAGCGACGGCCATGATGTCGGCGCTGCGAGCTGCCCCATCGGGACCTCAGGACATGTTCGTCATGCTCGTGTGCAAATCGGTTAGGCCCAGTCGAAGAGCGGTAGGAGGGCCATTGGCATCCTGAAGGGAGTGGCTAGACCGGTCACAGAATACGAGAGGAACGGCCGCCGCGCTCGCGACTGAGGAAGAGATCACATTCATCGGGGGAGCCCTGTCGAGAGCGTAAATGGGGGTACCTCGCCGAACGCTCTCCAAACACGCCAGGCCACCTCATCCCGGCCCTTCTCTCACTCTAAGCCTCGCAGCTGTCACAGCGATCTACAACTATTTTTCCTCATTTCTGATGACATGATTCACGTCATGCGTGCTATGCCCTCTCGGTAAGATTGGCGGAATGTGCGCCCTCGGTCGGAAGACAGGGAGGAAAGAGGTGCGACAATTCAGGATCGGCAGCCGGACGTTAAGCGAGAACTCTCCGGAATTGAGGCCGCTTCTTCAGCATGCCTACGAGCAACGGCTTCGACCGTTATGCATGTGCAAGGAGCCGCCCGCTCCAATGTATATCGCACGCTTGGAGGGGCAATATCTGGTCAAGCGCATGCCGCTGTCAGGGCGCGATCACGATCCTACCTGCCCGTCTTATGAACCGCCTTACGAGCTTTCCGGCCTCGGGCCGCTGATCGGCACTGCGATCCAGATCGACGCTACGGGAAAAGCTGAGCTGAAGCTGGACTTTCCCTTGACCAAAAGGGGGCCGCGGGCATTGCCTGGCGCACCTGATGAGCCGTCGGGGCCGAGCATCCACAGCGAAGCGAAGAAGCTGTCGCTGCGGGCCTTGCTTCATTATCTGTGGGAGGCTGGAGAGCTGACGGAATGGCGTTCCACCTGGACGGGCAAACGTGGCTGGGGCCGAGTGCGAAACAGCCTTCTCAATGCCGCTTCGCAAATGACCGCGAGCGGCGGCTCCTTGAACGACATGCTGTTCGTCCCAGAAGTTTTTCGTCCCGAGGACAAGGACGGCATCACCGCCAGGCGCGCGGCTGCACTCAAGGGCGTCCAGGTGATGGGCCAGGGACCCCGCAGGCTGATGCTGATCGTTGCGGAGGTCAAGGAATTCGCCTCTGCGCGGGAGGGTCACAAGGTCGTGGTGCGGCATCTGCCGTTTCCGCTGATGGCTGAGGACGGCACGTGGCGACACTTGGCCACAGGCTACGAAGCCGAATTGGAGCTTTGGCGTTCGAACCAGTCCTTCCACCTGATCGTCATCGCCACGTTTGGCATTTCGACAGCCGGCATCGCCTCGGTCGAGGAGATTGCCTTGATGATCGTCAACGAGCACTGGCTTCCATTTGAGACCGTCGACGAATTGCGGCTGTTGGAAAGGTTGAGTGTCCTCAAGCGCAAGAGCGTCAAGGGATTACGCTTCAACCTATCACGCGATCAGCCTATCGTGTCGGTGACACTACCGGAACAAAAGCCTGCACCTGTCGCAATGTTCATCGTTCCTGCAGCAGCCGGCAACGACTACGAGCACGCCATCGCGGAGATGATAGCAGCGAGGCCTGAAATAACGCCGTGGATCTGGAGGGTTGGAGACGGGGAAATGCCGAGACTCCCCTGATATCGGGAACTGGAGGTGTCCTTGCCTGGTTAGGCATTGGCATCCGGATCGGTTGACCGAAGGTGATCAACCATCTCGCGCAGATCACCGTCGCAACATCTTTGACGGACTGGAAAATGCCGCCGCCCGGTGAGAAGCCTTGCGACGGCATCGGATCGGAATAACCGGACCCGGCGCTCAGGGTGCGCTTTCAAGCAGCTTCTTCGCCTTGCCTTCCAGTTCAAGCCTTGTGTCTTGATGTGCCTTGGTACGGGCATGGGCGGTCATGCCCTGTACGAAATCGAAAATGGATTCTGGAGGCCGACCCTCCTCCTGCAAAACGGTCTCAATGATCTTCCCGGTTTCGGCCTTGGAGAAACCGCGGCGTCGCAGGAAGGAGTCACGATCTTCATCGTTGCGGGCGACGATACGTTCGCGGGCCGCTCGGATACCCGCGATGAAGGGCACGGGAGAGGAATTGGCAAAGTTCGCCAGCGCAGGTGCTGCCTCATGGGCAAAACGCTGTGCCGCAAACTTCGAATGCCGGATGGTGATCTCCTCGAAATTCTCGACACCCCAGAGGTTGCGGTTGCAACACACGGCACGAAGATAGAAGCTCGCGATGCCGAGGGTCTTCGACCCCACCTCGGAGTTCCACGCATAGAACCCGCGGAAGTAGAGATCCGGCTCGCCGTTCGGGAGGCGGCCGGCCTCAATCGGGTGCGTGTCGTCGACGAGAAACAAAAAGACATCGCGGTCGCTGGCATAAAGTGTCGTCGTGTCCCTGGTGATGTCGACGAAGGGGTTGTGGGTCATGGTCGACCAGTCGAGAACGCCCGGCACCTTCCAAATCGTGTCGCCCGTCCCATTACCGGCAATGCTCATTACAGCACTCACAAGCTCATAGTCCCAGATACGCCCGTATTCGGGACCGGTCACTGCCCGCAGTTCGACGCGGCCATCATCCATCTCCAGCGTCTTCACCAGTTCGGCGCGCTGATTGAGAAGGCCGTGCTGAAGATTGATAGTCGCGAGCGGCGCGGGCAACTGGCGCATGTAGGTTGAAGGAGCGCCGACCAAGCTGCAGAGCTGTCCGTAGCTCCAGTGCGTTGGCGCGAGGGCCTCGCGCTTGCCCGGCACGATTAGGGCGAGGTGCTCGGCATTGTCCCGCGTGGCTTCCACACGGATCGCTGAGCTTTCCACGGTACGGGCGCGCGAGCGATCGGCCCGGGATTTCACGGCATGATGCAACTCGGAGAGCGACAGATAACGCTCGTCGTCGGGACGGGAGAACCATTCGGACGAGACACGGCCCATACACTCGCCGCGCGAGATATCGACCTTGAAGCCAGAGGATACGGGCCGCTGCGAACTGGAAAGCATGGTGTTCATGATAAAGTCTCCTGAAACGAAAGAGCCCGGTTGGCCGCTCGTGCGGCAACCGGGCTGGTGGGATAAAAGATGACCCGGCGCTGGGCCGGGCCCTGGTTGAGCGTCAGTCGTCATTTATTCCGCAGCGTCGAGGTCACGATGCTCATCAAGACCCTGGGGAGCAGCAACGTTCTCCCCTTCGACGTCCTCGGCCTGGAATGAAGCTGGCTCGACGTTGGCGTCTTTTTTTGTGTCATCTTCAACAGCCCCATCGATAGCGTTGTCACAGCCCTCTGCAGGAGCTTCATCGACAGCCCGCCGCAGCGGCTCAGGGAGCCATCCGCTGCCTTCGAGTAGCCGAGCCGCCTCGCGCGCCATGTCTGGCTTCTTGAGATGGTCGATGTATTGCGCCGCCTGCTCGCCCTTCGCTTCGCGGACTGCTTGCAAGATATGCGCCTTGGTCACGCGTCCAAGGTAGGTGTCGACCGTCGGCGTCCAACCTGCCTCCACCATATCGAACCCGATTGTCTGCACCAGTTGCTCGGCATGCGCGATTGCCGCATGACGCCGGTTCCATGGCTGGATCACAGCATTGAGTGACAGCGACACGCAATGTGCGAACAGTGCTTGCCGGCTGGCTTCGTCGAGCGCGGTCAGACAGTCCCAAAGATCCACTGCAGTGTTCGGGAGATCGTGACCCCACGCCTCATGGCGCTGTTCGATCTCCTTTGCCCAGACCGTGTCGCCCAATCCCTGGGTCTGGCTGAACGTCGTGGTCTGCATCGTGATCTCCAGACAGGAGTTCGAGCTGTGAGCATAGAAGGCCTTCAGGACGAACGCATGCAGTGCGGCGACGAATGCCATCGCCGGATCGTTGGCAAGTGCGTTCCTGAGCGCGATGGTGCGCGTTGCGGTCAGGTCCTCGATGACGCGATCGGCGAGCGGGCAAATCTCGTCATCCTCGTCTTCCCGCTGCTCGCTGTCGACAGGCTTTCCGTTGACCGAGACGCCACCGGCCGCCGAAACTGCTTCATCGCCCTTGTTATCGTGGTCGCTGTCGCTTGCACCGCTGTCGTCGGTCTCGACGATAGGCTCATCCTCGGGCAACACGAAGCCGCGCTCGACCTTCAATTCGCCTCCGGCACCGAGGGAGATAAACGCGCCACCGTGAGCAACCTCTTCAGGGTCGAAGATATAAGGTCGGTCGTTGAACTGATCCAACTCATTGCTAAGTTCTTCGAGCCGCGCTTCGGTTTCCTCGGAATAGTCCTCCGCCTCGGCATATTCAGCGTCGAGTTGATCGTGCTGCGCCTTCACCTCGTGGTAGTGTGCAAGCTCTTCGGCATCAAGTTCGGCCTGCTTGCCGTAGAAACGGCGCAGCCCAGAGGCATGGCCATACGGGAAGTCAATTGCGGCATCGACCCACTTCCAGCCTTCCTCAGCCTTCAGTGTCTCTGCATCGGCCATCAGCTTCTCGAAAACGAGCTGTTCGAGCAGCGCCGGATCCTGGAGCCACCCGCCCTGATCCTGCTCGAACAGGTCTCGCATGACGACACCGCCGGCAGCCTCATAGGCGTTGATGCCGACATAGACAGCGCGACGATCATTGGCACGTACGGCGGTTTCGGTGAGCAGCCGGCGGATATAATAGGCCTCCCGCACATGCGACCGGGAGACCGTGTCCCACACCTGCTCCTGACGAACATGGTCGTCTGAGACCGCGAGCGCCTCAAGCTGGTCGATCCTGATCTCATTCTCTTCATAGAGGTCGAGCAGCTTCGGCGACACGGCCGCCAGCTTCAGACGCTGCTTGACGAAGGTCGGCGTGACGAAGAAGCGTGCAGCGACTTCGGCCACGTCCAACCCCTGATCACTCAGGGTCTTGAAAGCTCTGAACTGATCCAGCGGATGCAATTGCTCACGCTGGGTGTTCTCCGCAAGCGAATCTTCTTCGGCCGACGTTGTTTCGGCGCGATTGACGATGCAGGGCGTGGGCGCTGTCTTGACCATACGCTTTTGCCTGATGAGCAACTCGAGCGCCTTGTAGCGGCGGCCGCCTGCCGGAGCGTCAAAGCGACCGGTTTCTTCCCCATCCACATCGCGAATAGGACGAACGTTCAGGCTTTGCAGCAGTCCCCGAAGAGCAATGTCCTCGGCAAGTTGCTCGATTGTGACGCCGTTCTTGATGCGCCGGACATTCTTCTGCGACAGTTCGATCTTGTCGAAGGAAATGTTCTCCGCTTGGTTCAGGGTGATTTTCTGAATGGCTTTTGCCATGTCGGTTCTCCGTGGCGGGCCGGCCGGAGCCTCTCTCCGAACCTTTCAACCCGCCACGAACGCCCCCTCCCCCCTCTTCCACTCCGCCAGACCAACGCCCCTCACCGTTCTGGACTGGCACCAGCAGCGGCGGCAGCGACACGCAGTGGCTTCGGCGATGACAATACGGCGGAGCGTGGCGGGCAGATTGGCCGTTCGCGTCACCAATCGAGTGGGCAGGGATTGGGATGATCCACGGATCATCCGATCGCGCTGACACGCTAGTAATGCCCTGTCTGGTTCGAGTTGAGGATCTCGTTGCGCAATGGGCAGCCGGGCCGGCCTTGCCGCCGTCGCGCAGGCATGTGGGCAACCATCAGGCCAAAAGCTGGGGGCCGGACTACTGCATGCTGCGTTGAGTCCCGGCGCGATCCGGGGTGTTCTGGAATCGCGGCACAATACCGACGTTACCGGACGGCTGCGTGCCGGTGACGGTGCTGCCTTCACCTGCGTGCGGCTTGCCAAAGCTCTTGCTCTGCGGGGTACGGCTGTATCCTAAGCAGCCCGGATTTCCGCAATGGGCCTAATATTCTGGTTCATCCTGAACAGGTTCAGCGGATCGTACTTCCGCTTCAGCTCCATCAGGCGCTGAAAATTAGAACCGTATGCTGCCTCCACACGTTCAATCTCGTCCTCGGGCATGAAGTTGATATATGCGGTTCCTGCGGCATAGGGCCTTGCTGCCTCAAACAGATCGCGCGCCCAGTCGATGCAGGGCCGGTCCATACGGATTTCGCGCCAACGGGCGTGGACATTCATGACGTAGTGCGAACTCCGCTGCGGAAAGGCCGTCGCATCGTTTGCGATGCGGCCGGCAGCACCACCGACATGTCCGATGAACACCTCGCATTCGGGCCCCGGCAAGCGATGGACGGCATCGATCAGGACATCGATAGTCTCGTCCGACAGCTCGGTGAAATCATGGCTCTTCCAATAGTTCCTGGCACCCGGTGCGAGAAGAGGGTCGAATGCTTGCTGCCAGGCTGTGAACGGAGTGGGACCGACCACGTCAGCGATCGGGACGCCGATCGAGCGCAGGTGTGCAGTTGCTTTCTCCCCCTCTTCAAGGTCGCCACAGTAGCACATTGCAAGGACGAGGACTTCCTTGCCGTGCCATTCGGATGGAAGGAAAGGCAGTGGCGGGGCCTGCCGCATGACCACCCAGCAGGTGAGTTCGTCAGCTGCGCTTTCGAGCGCCTCGCGGTATTTCCTCAATACTGTTGAAGCCTCGGCAAATGGATGGACGACGAGACCGGCAAGCACCTGCGGGCCCAGTTGGTGAAGCTGGAATTCAAAGGTCGTTACAACACCGAAGTTGCCGCCGCCGCCGCGGATCGCCCAGAATAGATCCGAATTTTCTGTCAGGCTGGTACGCAGCAGTTCGCCGTCTGCAGTAACCACGTCTGCAGTCATCAAGTTGTCGATCGTCAGGCCGTACTTACGCGCGAGCCATCCGAAGCCTCCACCGAGAGTCAGGCCCGCGGCACCGGTTGTCGAGTTGATCCCCGTTGGAACAGCCAATCCAAAAGCCTGGGTTTCCTTGTCCACGTCTGCCAAGAGTGCTCCTGGCTCGACCCATGCCCTTTGGATTGAGCGATCGACGCGCACCGAACGCATCTGGGACAGGTCAATCAACAGACCGCCGTCGCAGACGGCGTTGCCGGCAATGTTGTGACCGCCGCCGCGCACCGACAAGAGCAGGCTGTGCTCCCGTGCAAAGCGCACTGCATGGACGACGTCAGAGGCGCCAGCACATCGTAAGATAAGGCCAGGCCGCCGATCGATCATAGCGTTCCAGACCGAGCGCGCCTCGTCATACGAAACATCGCTGGGTTCAAGGACTCTTCCGCGCAGTCTTGCTGCGAGAGCCTCGATCTCCTCGGCGTTGACTGTGGTTATTCCAGTGTCCAGATTGACGATGTTTGTGTCGAGCATGACCCGTTCCTCCCAGGAGCTTGGGCCTGCCCACCGCCGCGTCCACGGTGCGCCGCTTCAGCCAGATTGACAAGCAAAAAGGCGGAAGCAATCCAAAAGATGCTTTGCTCCAACCGAGCGGCCGCGCATGTTTTACGGACAAATTTGCGCGCCCTGTCAAAACCGGCCCGGCGTAGTCCTTGCTCTCTTTCATGCGTTTAATGTCAACGCGCAGCGCTTGCCTCCTCTTAACGGCGGGCGATTGCCGCGATAGACCTCCGGCACATCGTCATGTCGAGCATTACGCAGCCCGATCGCAACCGCGACCGTTCGGGGGCGGCATTCCCAACCTTGTTGTCGGAAGCGCTGATTGCCCGCACCATCACCCAAGGGCTCCCGTATGCCTTTGCTGAGCGCGCAGCCAAAGGTGTGGTTGCCGGCGCAAACCAGCTGTTTGCCAAGCAAGACCAGCGAGATCGTTCAGGAGATGTCGACTACCGCGGTACGACTACCGCAGCCTTGCAGGCTATGCTGGACCGCGGCTTCAACGAAGCCGTCGCCTCGGGCCTAGAGCTGCAGCCACCAAGGCAGCCGCCATGGGAGCCGTCTCCGGCTAAGGTTATCCCGCGTCCAGTTCCTGCCTGAAAGATGAAATGATAGATTGCTCCAGACACAATGGGTTACTCAGGCTAACTCGATGACGCCGTTGCCGGCTGGTGGAATCTCGGCAGAAACAAAAGCCAAAGGAACTCCATCGACAGGTTCGTTCTCTCTCGATTCCTGCGCATCACGTCATCATCCTTAAAATACGAAGAGATAAAGCAGGATGATCACGATGAGCGGTACACCCATCAGCCAAAGCACGATTCCTTTCATACGACACCTTTTCCCTTTTCGTGGAGCACATGAAGCAATTCGCCGGGCCTGAAAGGGTTCCGTGCAGATAAAAACAAAACTGATAGGGCTGGCCAGGCTTACCGCCTGAGGTGACACCAAGTGATTGCAAGGCGAAACGAGGGAGCGCCAGATCAATTGCAGGCGGCGAACACAGACGGCCGGATCAAAAAAATATCATTCCTGAAAGCGCAAAATCCGAAGAATGCAAATCGAAGAGGGTACGAGGAATGAAGCGATAACTCTCAAGCGCTTCGTTCCAGACCCACGACGATGCGCATTGGCCGCTGGAATTACCGACTGGCCGGCCCAGTAGGCGTTTATGCTCCACCCATATAAATATCCATGACCTGGCGGTCGTCTCGCACATCCTGCGGGCTGCCCTCGAAGCGCTTCTCACCGGCGGCGAGGATGTAGAGCCTGTCGGCCAAGGGCATGGCCTCACGGATGTTCTGCTCGACCATCAAGATGCCGATGCCCTGCACGGTAAGCGTGGTGATGCGCTCCAGCGTTTCATTGACCATGGCCGGCGACAGGCCGGCCGAGGGCTCGTCGAGCAGGATGAAGCGCGGTTCTGAAACCAGGGCGCGTGCCAGCGACAGCATGGCCTGTTCGCCGCCGGACAGCGACCCCGCCGCCGTGCGCCGGCGCCGTGCCAGCGATGGGTACTGGTCGATCAGCGCCTCGATACGCCGCTCCACGAGTTGCCGGTCTGCAATGGCGTATCCGCCCATGCGCAGGTTCTCCATCACCGTCAGGCGCGGGAACACGCCGCCGCCTTGCGGCATCAATACCAGGCCTTGCCGGACCACTTCGTGGACCGGAAGGTTACTCAGTGTGACGTCGTTAAGCCGGGTTGTGCCGCTCCAGACCGGCAGCGCGCCGGCGATGGCCTTGAGCAGGGTGGACTTGCCGCAGCCATTCGGCCCGAAGATGCAGGTGATCTTGCCTGCCTCGGCAGCCAGCGATACGCCGCGAACGATCTTCTGCTTGCCGTAGCCCGTGACGACGTTATCGGCGACGAGCGCGCTCATTGCGGCCGTCCCAGGTAGGTCTTCATGACTTCGGAGTTGCGCACTATCTCCTCGAAGGGACCGCTTGTCACCACCCTGCCCGAATCCATGACGATGATGCGGTCGCATACGCTGCGCACCATCTCCATGTCGTGCTCGATGATGAGGAAGGATACGCCGCGCTCGCGTAGCTTTGCGATCGCCTCAAGGATGATCTTGCGGATGTTGGGATGCACGCCGGCCGTCACCTCGTCGAGCAGGATGAGCGAGGCTTGCCGCATGATAACACGACCGAACTCCAGGAGCTTCTGCTGGCCGCCCGAGAGATCAGAGGCGCGATTGTCAGCGACGTGCTCCAGCTTGAGTAGCGCCAGCGTCTCGGCCGCCCTCTCGTGCGCGCCCGGCCAGTGGCCCTCTGCAGCCGCCGCGAGCAGGTTTTCCGTTACCGTCATATTGTCGAACAGGGCGGGGATCTGGAAGGTGCGCGCAAGGCCCAACCGTGCAACCTTGTAAGCGTTCTGGCCGGCGATATCGCGGCCGTCGAAACGGACCTCCCCTTTGTCGGGGGCCACGGTCCCCGACACGAGACTGAACAAGGTCGACTTGCCAGAGCCATTGGGGCCGATCAGGCCGGCGATCTCGCACCGGCCGACCTCGAGGTCGACGCCGTCAGCAGCCTTGATGCCGCCGAAATGTTTGTGGAGGCCGCGCACGACGAGGATGGGATCGACAGCGGCATCCGGTTTTTGGGTCAATGGCTGGGTCGAGGTACTCACTTGCGATCTCCCTCGCCGGCGCCGACCAGTTTTTCTACCGCCTTGCCGAGCACGCTGACGGAACCGCGTCCGCGCTTGGCAAATAGACCGGCGATGCCGTTGGGCAGGAACAGCACAACCAGCACGATGGCCGCGCCGAGGATGGCGATGTAAAAGGCAGTGTCGCCCCAATACATCCATATCAGGCGATTGACCACAAACAGCGCCACGCCGCCGATGGCCGGGCCCCAAAGCGTGCCGAGGCCGCCCAGCAGCACCATGACAACCATCTGGTCGGTGATATCGCCGCCGAACACGCTCTTGGGATTGATGAAGGTGACCCAGTAGGCGAAGATCGCGCCAAACACGGACGCCGTGACTGCACTCAGCACGAAGGTCTGCAGCTTGACCAGCGAGGTGTTGATCCCCATCGCCTCGGCAGCAGGCTCGTGGTCGCGCAGCGCCTTCACCTTCAGCCCGAACCGCGAGTGCTCAAACAGCGCCCAGGTCACGAGATAGGTCAGCGCCGCGGCCATGAGCATGGCGAAGTAGAAGAAGCGTTCATTGAGGAAAGGCGGCAGGCTGAGCCCGCCGATGCCGCCGGTGAACTCCATGACAGTCGCGAACTGGATCAGCACCTCTGCGAACGCCCAGGTGGCGATGGCAAAGTAGGCGCCGCGCAACCTGAGCGTTGGTGCGCCGATGATGACTGCGCAGGCGGCCGTCACTGCGATGCCGGCGGGAATGGTGGCCGCGAACGGCAGGCCGAGCGGATCGACCATCATCAGCGCCGTCACATAGGCACCGAGGCCGAAAAACGCGGAATGCCCGAAATTGATGTAGCCAGCATAGCCGCCCAGCATGTTCCATGAGCAGGCAAGGCCCGCCCACATCAGCGCGCCGGTGGCGATGCGCAACCAGTAGTTGTTGACCAGGAGCGGCAGCAGAACCAGCACGAAGAGGAGTGCGCCGAGGAAAAGGATGTCCAGCCAGCGCGCTTTCATCGATGCCCCACCATATCAGAGGCCTCGCCGCAGGATCCCGCGCGGGGATATCAGCAGAACCAGGAACAGGGTGGCGAATATGGCCAGCAGCGAATAGCTTGAGCCGACATAGGTGGCGACATAGGCCTCGACGACGCCCAGCAGCAGCGCCGCCACCACCGCGCCCCCGACCGAGCCCAGTCCGGCCAGCACGGCGACAAAGAAGGCAAACAGCGTGTAGCGCAGACCGGATTCTGGGTTGACCGAATAAATCGCGCCCATCAGCACCCCTGCCATGGCGGTGATGCCGGCATAGAGGCCATACACATTGGCACTGAGGCGACGGATATTGACTCCCATCAGGGCAGCGTTGTGCCGGTTCTCTGCGGTGGCGCGGATGGCAAGGCCATAACGGGTCCGGTAGAGGAACACGAACAACCCGCCAGCGATCATCACGGCAAAGAGCGCCGCTGCCACGCGGATCAGCGGCACGGTGACCGGGCCGACCATGAGGCTCTCACCGCTCAGCGCTGTCGCCACCGTGCGCGTATTGAAGCCCCATGCAGTGAGCATCCCGCCGCGCAGCAGGGTAAACAGCCCGAAAGTCAGCGCAAGCGCCATGAGTTCGGGTCGCGCGGTACGGCTGTTGCGGACATTGTAGAGGATCGGCCCGATCAGATAGCCGATCGCGCCAAACAGAACAAAAGCCACCGGTATGGCGACGAAGCCATCGAGACCGAGACCAGCGACGATGTAGTAGCCGAGATAGCCACCCAATACGACCCAGCCTCCCACCGCGAAGTCGATGACATGCAGCACGCCGAAGGTGAGCTGGAAGGCAATGGTGAAAGTGGCGATGACGCCGCCTATCAGAAGTCCGTTCAGCAATGTCTGGAGAAAGAGGTCCAATGTGAAGCCATCTGTCTGCCGGGTGGCGGGAAAACCTGCGTCAGGCGGTGCGCGGCATCGGGCCGCCCACCGCGCCGCGGGGCAGGCCGCGCGCGACGCTCTCTCGCGCGACCTTCATCGGTTATTTCCAGGCTGGCAGGGGGTAGGTGAATGGCGCAGCAGCCGCCTCCTTCGGACCTACCGCCACAGTCTTGCCGCCCTGGATCTGGATCAACACGGGCACGGGCTGGATGTTGTCGTGGTAATGGTTGCCCTCCTTCTCGAACTTGATCGGCCCGTAGAAGGTCTGGATGTCGGTTTCAGCGATGGCGTCCTTCAGCGCCACCCGGTCCTCGGGCGTGAGCGCCGGCTTCTTGCCCAGCCGCTTGAGCGCATCACCGAGCACGAGACCGCTGGCTGCACAACCGGCCTCGGTATAGTCCGGCTCTACGCCGGACTTCTTCTGTGCCATCGCTGTGAATTCCTGAGCGGTTCCGAACACGTCGTCCTTGTAGGGCACCGTCGGCAGCCAAACGGCAACGCCGGTGGTGCCATCGGCATCCGCGCCCAGCGCCTCGGCGAAGGCGGGATTGGTGACGCCGTAATGCATGATGAGCGCCTTCGGCCGGAAATTGAGTGACTTCGACGTCTTCACGACATTGATGAGCGGCTCCTCATGGCCGCCGACGGCGACGACGTCGGGATTAAGCGCCGCGATCTTGGAGATGACGGGAGTGAGATCGCCCTCCGGCGGCACCAGTTCATAGGCGACCAGTTCGAGGCCGGCCGCCTCGACGCCGTCACGGAACCCCTCGCCCGTTTCCTTCGAGAATGGCTCATTGACGCCAATTACCGCGACGGTCTTTGCCGCCGGGTTGGACAGTTTGGCCAGTACGCCCAGTGACAATCCCGACGTGGTATCAACAGAGGGAATGATACCGAAATTGAACTCCGGCTTGGCCTTCCAGACGTTCGGCGACTCCGCCGAGCCGGAGATCATCGGCACCTGATATTTCTGACAGATCGGCTGCACGGCGATGGTCGAGCCGCTGGTATAGGGGCCGAACAACACATCGACTTCGTTCTGCACGATCAACCGTTCGGCGGCATCGGCACCGGTAGCAGGATTGCTCTGGTCGTCGCCATAGAACATCTCGACCTTGAAGCGCTCGCCGGCCACCTCGACGCCGCCCTTTTCGTTGACGGTGTCGGCCCATAGATCGTAGCCACGCTTGGTCAGGTTGCCGCCGAGAATATTCTCGCCGGACAGCGAAGTGATTACGCCCGCCTTGAAGGTTGCGGCTTGCGCCCGCGCGGTGTGTACGAAGGGCATGCCCAGCGCCCCTGCGGTGACGGCAACGGCGCTACCGCCCAGGAATCTGCGACGCGAAAAAGAACGATATGTCAGAGCCATCTTGCAATTCCTCCCTTGCGTGTCATGGCTGTAACGTCAGTTTCTTAGCTCATCATACGACCATATATGCAGTGTACAGGCAAACGCGTCGGCCAAGGGAACGACTGCGACTGGCGCGGAATGATCCTTTCCTGAATGATTTCTCCTCGATCGAGCCTCCGCCCTCGGCAATTCAAGGGCAGCCTATTGTGCGGAAGTATTCATAGCAATGAAAAATCATTTGGCATTATGCAAAAGCGCGGACCCGATACGCCGGCAGTAAGCCCACAGCATTCATACTAGTCCGGCAATTGTTCTGGAATCTGGCCTGGCGGCACGATCGGGGTGGTTCCGGTACCTGGCGCCGGTTCTTCAATCCTGGTATCGCCAATACCTGGGGCCCCAGCACTCCGTCGCAGTCCTTCAATTCTGTGTGGAGTCGTTGTCCGCCGTCTCGGTTTGGACTTCCGCGTTGTTGCGATCAGGTCGCTATGCCGGTCCGTAGGACGCTGGGTTATCTCAGCCGGTCGAGTTCGAGGAGCAAGCTATGCTAGCTTAACTGCGTGTCCGAAAAACCGGCAGCAGGCCAATAGCTTTGTTCCTGAAGACGACGAAACACGCCTATGGAGATCGGTTATTTGTCCTGCAGCCTGACTGGTAGGACTATTGCGATAAAATAAGAAGACCGATTAGATCGCTACATGACATCTGCCCTTCTCCGCAATCACCTGAGGTCTATCCGCTGGTCGAGCGCCACTTTGGCGGAAGCCTTGGAATGTGATGAGACGACAGTTATTGGATGGCTGCTCGGTTTCGATGCAATCCCGACGCAAGTAGCGGTGTGGGTGGAAGCATTAGCCGAAATGCATGAGCGATGCTCGAAACTTAAGCCAAGGCTAGGAGAAGAACCTACCCTCACCCCGATGGACCGAGCGGCAGAACAGCTAAGACAACTAGGCAAAGGGCCGCGCGCAAGATCATAAAGATGAAACCGTGGCAGGGACCATACGAAACGGCCATAAAGGTACTAAGGTCCGTTCGTTTTATGAGCAGCGTGGCGAACATTCCGAACAAGTCAGTTGATCTTTTTCAAGGTAAAGACGGGCAGCCCCGCGCACTCGAACTGGGACGCGTCGATCATTTCGGCTCTCCTGATGGCAATACAGGTGAGCCAACGATTGGTTTCTTGTGGTGCGAAGGACCGCCCGCCGTTGCCGGACTGGGCAGAAGGTTCGGTCACATACGATCCATATCCAAATTGCGGGCGCCGAGCCCGCCTTGCATTATCGGTGCGATTGGGCATGAAGCGGCCTGCTGCCATTGATCCAACCGGGCGGCCGGGGTCAGGTCGCTCCCCTCCCTACCCCCAAGGCGGCCGGACCGCCCGTTGCGGAACCTCTATGGCCGTGGCGAATTTAACGGGTGCCCACCGCAAGCTGGGCAACCAAGCCCAGTCGGCTGATCCCTTTCGATTATTCACGCCGCCGGGCTCGCTCACACTGGACGAAACAAGATGATGAACGGCGTGTTGGTCTGGGTGACCGGAATAGCGATAATCGGGATTGCGCTTCTGGCAGTGATGACCTGACGAGCGGACGGGGCTTACAGAGCGAAGAGTGGCGACGCCGGTGCCCAGGCGATCTCGATTAGGAAGATGAAGACCCCCGCGACGCAGCCCTGTCTGCGAGGCATAAACAATCAGCCCGCCCCGGTGAACCGGAGCGGGCCTGTTGCCTGAGCCACCTGGTCAGGGGGGGATGGTACTCGATACTCTCCACCATCTTCAGCATGGGGCATCGTAGTTAATTGCAGCTTAATCAACGACCCATGGAATCTGGAAGAGCGGAAGGGCAGAAGAGCGCCTCGAGTTCATCGCACCGGCTGTAGATGCGATTGTGATTTGCGAGGAAGGAATTAGATCGTAAGCGCGAATTTCCCGGCACCTTTTGCTGTTGAGTGCTCTGATGCATGAGGTGTCCACCAAAATAGGTGGACACCTTGTGATGGAAGACGATGATCAGAAACTGCGGGTAAGGCTTGTTGGTCGGGACGGGCGACGCCGATACGACCCCGCATCGAAGGACCGTCTTGTGGCGGCCTGCCTTGAGCCTGACGTGTCGGTATCGAAGCTTGCGCTCGAACATGGGGTCAATGCGAACCTTCTTCGGAAGTGGATAAAGAAACGCACGGAGACCCCGTCTCTGCCGGCGGCGTCCTCCCCGGCGTTTATCCCGGTTCAGATTGAAAGCACTTACGATCGGGCCTTGCTGCGACAGTGCAGCATGGTTGCGATGGATGTGCCGGGGACTTGCGATGGAGTGCGTAGGTCGGCATCGAGCGGGGCTGCGCCTTTTTCCTCTCCAACCAAGGTGAGCGCGTCACTGCCGAACGGCGTGAAGTTGACGCTGGAATGCGGTGATATGGACGCGTTGGCAGCAATGATCGGAGCGTTGGGTCATGTTCAGGCTGGGCGCTGATCTGAAAGTCTACCTGCACCGCGAGCCGATCGACTTCCGGGCCGGCATCAACAGCCTTGCGGTTCTGGTCCAGGAGACGATGGCGCTCGATCCGTTTGCTCCGGCGGTTTTTGCGTTCTGCAATCGCCGCCGCGACCGGATGCTGACCTGCCGGGCCTCTCGCGTCGAGCCGTTAGCCTGGTTGCGCCACGCTCTCACCGAATTGCCTCAACGCAACGAGGACGCTGATATCAGTGATCTGCTACCCTTCAACTTCGCTAAAGCCGCCGCAGCCTGATCCGCCTGCACCCGTCCGTCTGAAAGCGACCACCGTCGAAAGGGCCGGCGTCAACGTGCATGGAAATGAGCGCTTACATTAGATCGACTGAGGACTCCGCAGATTGGTGGCGATAATGTCAGAACTGCACCATCGTGGCAGGAACGAATAGAGGCGCAGATGCCGAGAAAGTACGCACAGAATGTCTTGCCGCTGGCCATTGTTCCAAAGGGCTCACGCGAAAAAGCCGCCAGAGCACTATGCCAGATGGCTAACGTCCCAGAGGACGTCCAATTCAACGAGAAACCTATGTGGATGATTTTCCTGCCGGAAGTCGACGCAGTGCTTAAAGCCGCCCTGTCTCCGGATGAATGGGAGCGCATGCGCGATGAGGATTGGGAGCGAGAGATAAAGGTTCAGCAGGAGGCGCTGCAGGATATAGGGTAGGAACCAATTGCGCCCACCCAACTTGATGACAATGTTATGGACGCTAATTGCCGGCCAGCGCCCCCTGATAGCTCCACAGCCGGGGCTTTCGTTTCAGGTGAGTTGCCACTCTTTGACAATGCGCAAAGAAGCCTTTCGCCGTTGAGTTAAATCATTCCTGTTGGAAAGGAATGCGCCATGTTGACTGAGGCAACTCGAACAAGAACCATCCTGGCGATAATACTGTTGGCTGTGGCGGCAATCACCGCGGTCGTCGCCGTTGGTAGTACACCCATTCAAGTTCTGATCTTTTGTTCTATGGCAACTTCAGCAGCGATCATTTCGGTGATGTCCCTCGTCGTAGTGAATTAGCTCTCGCAGCTTCACGCGGCTTTTGTGGCGCGTCGCTACATCTCCCGCCCCCGCATGTGTTTTCATTGATAATCTGCCCAGGCGCGCGCCAAGCCAGCCCATCTGACCCGCATTAATCATTCCCCTAAAGCCGAGTATACATCTGTTCCATGTGTTATTACCTTGCTGCTGGTTTGCTCAAATCCTTTACCAGTGACTTCGAACCCAACTTGCCTGCTCCGCGCGGACTTCTTTGGTTACAGGGCAGAAGCTAACTTTTTTACTTGCCTGCTCTAGCAGAGCAGGTAATCAATGGATTGCTTCTCATCTTCCGCATTTGATGAGCAAGTACGGGTCCGGTCACGCTTCTGTCGGACGCAGCTAAGTGACTGGGCCCACCTACTATTTGACCAGAATGATTGTTTTTAGCTAGTTTTACCTCCTCATGTCAGGAGGGCGAATACATGAGATACAACTGGGATCGCGCACCGAGTCTATGGGAACGTTACAGAACAGGAATGATCGTCACTGTAACGCTGATGTTAGCTTCCCTTGCTGGACTGATGATTATAGTCCGGTGACGCCTACCTCCTCCAAAAAATTCACGACATCGTAAAATGACTGAAATGCGTTCTGAACACGGGGCGCTCTTGCCACCGCCAAAAATCCTTAGCGTCGTCAAAATGTTAATAACAAATCCAAGGTGACGGGAGGTTCCGTCGAGTGTTTATTGATTGTGTTGAGGAAGTCGTTCTGAAGCCCATAGAACCGCCGTCCATGGCGTCGCGATGGCTTTAAGGTCCGCTCAACCAGCACCACCATATGTTGCGGCGTCGTAGTGGGTTGTGATGCGCCGCCAGTCCTTAGGCCGCAGAACATGAACTCAGTGAGGCTCCTCCTGCGCGTGTAGAGGGTTCTGTCGAAGGGGGTGATTGTGCTTTCGGGTCGGGTTGTTGTGTTGGAGATGACCGGTGTCGATCCGGGTTCAAGTAAGAAGTTGCGCAGACGATCGGCATCATAGGCAGATTCGGCTGCACAGATCTGCGCGGGCGGTAAGGTTGCCAGTAACGGGATGGCAATTGGGACAACCACGCCGGCCCGGCGTCACTTCGAGTGCGATGGCTCTCCCGCGGCCCTCGCAAAGCGCCTGGATTTTGGTGGCTCTGCCGCCGCGATCGGCCGATCTCCTGTGCACCCGCCGCCTTCCTTGCCCCCGGAGGCGACGCGATGGCCTTGGCCATGGTGAAATCGATGGCATGGAACCCTCCTGCGGCGAACTCCGCCGCAAAACCAGAACCTTCGCCCAGACTTCACAGACGCTAAGCTGGCGCAGGCGCAACCGGCCTTGAGGCCATTTGTCGGCGCGGACGAGATCGAAGGCAGTTTCCGGATTGAGGCGGCGAAAAGCAGCGGCCAGATCCTTGCGCGAGACGGAGCGCGGGAGTCACACGCAATTTCCCGGCAATATGCCGCGCCATCCGCTTCCTCGGCCCCTAACGCATAGTACGAGTATTTTCCCCTAGAAAGTCCAAAGAATTCCAACAAATTTCCGCTCGGAAAACTTGTCCAAGGAGAACCGTCAACATTACCCTGTCCAGTAATGGAAGGTGCAAATGAAAACCGCGCTTATCGCAATCGCCACAGTGTCAATGTTCGGCTTGTCGCAACAAGCGGCCGCAGAAACGCTTATGGACATCCTTTTCCCAAAGGCCAAATCGAATATCGCCGGAACTAACCGTCCGAACCTGGACAATGCTCCCGTGGGTTCGGTCGTGAAGGCGAAAAGGCACGTTCCTGATCCTGCGAAAACGAAGTCCGACTACCCGGAAGCGATCTTGTGGAGCTTTCCACATCCATAGTGTGGGCAGCTAGTGCCTGTGAGGGGTTTATTTGGACACACACAGCCGGCAAGACACACAATACTGGTTGGGCTGCCCACTCAGCAACTCAGTTGCTCAGCAAGAGTTGTCGTCAACAAGAACGTGATGGACGATCAGCCTGACAGGGGACTGTTTATGACCGTTTCACTGCAATTGCAGAGTTGTTTCTCGACAATGGCGAAAATGTTTACGTCGGCGGTATCAACGGCAATGTCTATTAAACGGCCTAGCAAGGCAGCTATCGTATCATTACTACCTTCGCACAGCGCGACCTAGGCATACCAGTGCGCTTCGTGGCAACTTTGGATGAAGGCCAGGTATTCGAGATCGTCAGAACCAATGGCTTGGCGGCAGAGAAATACCATTCAATACTGCCGAACTGTTGAGCACAGGTCGGACTATTACCAGAAAGCAAGAAATTTACTGATTCAACTTCCTGGCCGAATCTAGTCGTCTAGCAAGTTTCTTGGGCTTGCCGCCAGGCTTTGGTCTCCAGAAACGAAGGAACAGCCGTTTAGGGGGTGGGAAGTTTAGCCGCAAGGGCGGAAGGGGAGAGGAAATGTTCCGTACGGGAATTTTGTTTGGACTTGTATTTTTTGCGTCAGCTGCAATAGCAGCGGACGATGTGTCGGTTGAGGAAGGGTTGCGTATCGCCACTATTGGCGGCTGTCACGATTGCCATACTGATGGCTTTGCCGCTAGTGGTGGCCAGGTTGACCCCGAAAAGGCACTGAGGGGCAGTCAGGTCGGGTTTCAGGGGCCATGGGGCACGACCTATCCTGCGAACTTACGCATCGTCCTGTCCAAAATGGGTGAGGATGAGTTTGTTCGCTACAGCCGCGAGATCAAGACACGGCCGCCGATGCCGTGGTTTGGCCTCCATGCAATGACCGACAACGAACTGAAGTCCTTTTACCGTTATGTCAAATCGCTGGGTGAACCTGGCGCTCTAGCGCCGGACTATGTGAAGCCTGGCGAGGCACCCAAGACACCGTTCATCGTCTTTGCTCCACCGCAGATGCCGGCACAGTAACACTGATCGACTCGCGTTCCTGCCGTCTCACGCGAGGCGGCGGATGCGCACTCATGCACCATCCAAAGTTAAGTTGGCCAGGCCCGCTCTATTTAAGCTTGGCCAGGTGGGCGAACTTCCTGCTAAAAACCTTTCGGACCCAAACTGGCAAGGCACAATATGCCGATCAAGCTTGCCGAGATTGGTACGCCGAAAGGAACTACGCCCTTTCGCTCGAGATGCTCCAGATAGTGACGGAATGCCGGAGCTGGCAGCAAAATGGGATTTTTCACGAGAAAGGCGGTCAGCGCGGCAAACACCAGGAGCAGAAGGGCAAAGGCGAAAAGATAGTCGCCGCCTGTCACCAGGGGGGCTGCTGCCAGAAGCTTCACATCACCCGCTCCCAGTTTGCGCAGCAGCCAGAACGGCAGCAATGCGACGAACATTACCACGCCAGCGATCGCGCCCACCGTCAAGTTCCACCATGAGTTATCTGCCACCGCCCCTAGCGTGAGACCGGCGATCCCGAGCAGGCCAAGCGCCAGAACATCTCCGTTGGCAATTCTTTGCGTCTGGAAGTCACGCCATGCTACCCGCAGCAACAAGGCAAACAGGACGGCCTTGACCAGTATCGAGGCGGCAATCAGCATTCTAGCGCCCGATATTTGTGACACTGGAGCCTAGCAGCGCCAGATTGTTTGCAACCGTTGGGTCGTTAGGTGCAAGCTCATAGGCTTTGAGGAAATTCTGGCGCGCTTCCTTGAGATTGCCGCGCAACAGGTAAGAATAGCCGACATTGTTATAATAGGCCGTACTCGTTCCAATCAAACGATGGGCCTGCCGATAAGCCTTGTCGGAGAGATCGAAGCGCCGGATGCGGTCGCAGGAGGCGGCCAGGCCCAGCCAGGCTTCGCCGTCATTCGGCGCAAGCTGAACGGCCTTGTAGAACAGCGCACCGGCATTGCCGTAATTTTCCTGGCGGAACTGGTTCTTGGCTTCCGCAACCGCCTGATCGGACGCGTAATATTCGACATCCGAAATCGTCTTCAGCCCCTCGAACGTATCGCCAAAGGCGGTAAATTCTGCCTGCGCCGGCTCGTTGGCGCGCACGACACCGTCGGTCAACGTGCTCGACTGACACCCAGCCAGAACCGCCGCAAGCAACAATCCTGCCATGGTCCGTCGCCACGGCCCTTTCATCTCGCCCACCGGGAGATCCGCTCGGTTCCCCATACCCCACATCACGCGAGATCCCTCCAACTAGAAAAATATGCCCTTCATCCGGATAATCACCGGCAGCATCACGATCATCAGAACCACAGGAAAGATGCACAATCCCAGCGGGATCATCATCTTGACCGGCAGCGCATTCGCTTTCTCCTCGGCGCGCAATATGCGCTGTGTCCGCATCTCGTCGCTATAGACGCGCAGCGCGTCCGTCAGGCTGGTGCCGAGTTCCTCAGACTGGCGGAAGAGGACAGCGAGCGAGCGCGCCTCCTCGATGCCGATGCGGTCGGAAAGGTCGCGCAGCGCATCGCGCAGAGGTTTTCCTGCGCGCATCTGCAGCGTCATGATAGCAAGCTGTACGCCGAGCGACTTGTGCGTACCGGCAAGCTCACTGCTCACTCGTTCCACCGCGGCCTCAAGGCTCATGCCGGCATCGGCGCAGGTGATCATCATGTCCATGAAATCGGGAAAACCACGCCGGTATTTCTGCTTCTCGGCATTCTCGAAGCGGTCGAGCAGGATGCTTGGAATGACGATGCAGGCAAGGCCGAAGACGGCCGCGCCAGCAAAGGCAACGAAGCCTGGCAGTTGCTGCGGCAGTATCGCGCTCAGCACCGCATAAGCCGACAGGAAGCTGCCAAGCACGAATCCAACGCGAGAGAGCGTATAGATGAGCGGCGCACTCTTCTGATGAAAGCCAGCGCGGAAAAGCTTTGCCTCCAGTGCGTTGGGCTCGCCGCGTTCCTTTTCCATGGCACGGAAATAGGCGTCTACCGGCCGCTGGGTGGCGATCCTGGTCAGTTCCGTCTGTGCTTCCAGCGACCGCCGGCTATGTATGCCCTCCGTAAGCAGGCTCTCGGTCAACCGGCGCCGTGTTTCGAGTGCGGGCATGAGCAAGAGTGCGGCGAACAGAAACAGCGCGACAGCCGAAACGAAGACCGCCCCTGAAACGAGCAGGCCGGAATTCTGAAGACTGCCGAGGAGTTCGCCCATCTCAGAAATCGAAATTGACCATGCGATACATGATGAAGTCGCCGATCAGCGCCCATGCGCCAAAAATCACGAAAATCGGCGTGATCAGCGGGTTGTCCCAGACATCGCCGTAATAGCTCGGCGAGATCAGCAGCAGGACGCCGAACATGATTACGGGAAAGGCCGAAATCAGGATGGCCGACCACCTTCCCTCCGCCGACAGCGCCCTGATCTTCAGCCTAAGCTTTTGACGCTCGCGCAGCACCTTGGAGAGGTTGGACAGGATCTCAGTGAGATTGCCACCGGTCTTGGCCTGGATCGACAAGGAGACCGACAGCAGGTTGAGCCCCTCGAAGCCGACTCGCTCCGAAAGCTTGCGCACTGCCTGTTCGAGGCTGAGGCCGAAGGTGATCTCGTCCGAGACGATGCCGAACTCGGTGCCGAGCGGGTCCGGCATCTCGCGCGCGACCAGTCCGATCGCAACCGAGGTCGGATGCCCGGCTCGCAGCGAGCGCACGATCATGTCGAGTGCATCGGGAAGCTGCGCCGCGAAGCGGGCAATGCGCTTGTTGCGCGCCCGCCGCAGCGCCAGATAGGGCAAAGCAAGCCCCACGCCGAGGAAGAATATCAGAGCTGACAGCGCCGAGAAGCCCAGAACAAGCCGCATGGCCATGGCGCCGACCAGACCGGCGCCGAGGAACATGGCGGCGAAGGCCAGCGGATTTCCCTTGATGCCCGACTGGGTATAGAGCCGGTTGAGCCGCACCGCATTGAAAAGATAGTCGCCACTCTCGCTCAGGCCCCGTTCGCGCAGCAGGCCCTGCAGGGTCTGTTCGGCCGGCGCGTTTTCCGTCAGACGCTTCAGGCGGTGATTGATCACCCCTGCCCTGGCGCGCCGCCCGGAAAAGGACATATAGGCCGCCTCGATGGCAAGGATCGCCGCCGCTGCCGCCAGAATGTAGATCACATACAGGACTGTCTGGCCGGTCAGCATCAGAGCGCCATCTGCGGGTTGAAGGCGTCCTTGGAAAACTGGAAGCCGAGCGTCGCCGCCTCGGCCGCGAAGCGCGGCCTGACCCCGGTGGCGCGGAAATCACCGATGATCTTGCCTTCGGGCGATACGTCGCGCCGCACGAACTGGTAGATTTCCTGAAGCTGGATAACGCTGCCTTCCATGCCGGTGATCTCCGAAATCGAGATCACGCGCCTGCCGCCGTCGGACAAACGTTGCGTCTGCACGATGATGTCAATGGCGGCTGCGATCTGCGCCCGGATCGATTCCTGGCTCATCGGCATGCCGGCCATGCCGACCATCTGTTCCAGGCGCGAAATCGCGTCGCGCGGCGTGTTGGCGTGAATAGTCGTCATCGAGCCTTCATGGCCGGTATTCATGGCCTGCAGCATGTCGAAGGCTTCCTCGCCTCGCACCTCGCCGACGATGATGCGGTCCGGCCGCATGCGCAGCGCATTCTTCACCAGTTCGCGCTGCCGCACCTCACCTCTGCCCTCGACATTGGGCGGCCGCGTCTCCAGCCGGCCCACATGCGGCTGCTGCAATTGCAGTTCGGCGGCATCCTCGATGGTGATCAGCCGCTCCTTGTGCGAAATATAGCTGGAAAGCGCGTTGAGCAGCGTCGTCTTGCCGCTGCCGGTGCCGCCCGAAACCAGGATGGACTTGCGCGATTGCACGGCGATCTTGAGCAGCTCGATCATCGGCTGGCGGATCGAATTGAAGGCGACCAGCCGCTCCAGCGAATAGGGATTGCGCGAGAACTTGCGGATCGACACCAGGGGTCCATCGACCGAGATCGGCCGCACCGCAACGTTGACGCGTGAGCCATCCTCCAGGCGGGCGTCGACCATTGGATAGGATTCATCGACACGACGGCCGATGGCCGAAACGATCTTGTTGATGATGCGCAGCAGATGCGCCTCGTCACGGAAGCGGATCGGCGTTTCTTCCAATTGGCCGCGCCGCTCGATGAAGACCCGCTTGTGGGTGTTGATCAATATGTCGGCGATCGAATCGTCCTTGAGCAGGGGTTCGATCGGCCCCAGCCCCAGCATCTCGTCGGCCGTGTCGCTGGTCAACTGGTCGAGCTCGCGTGCATTGAGCGGCAGGCTACGGCCGCGCACGAAATCGCGCACCACCGGGCGGATTTCATCAAGGATCTGTTCCTTCGAGGCGGTTTCCAGCACCGCCAGGTTGAAGCGGTCGATCAGATGGCGGTGCAGCTCCACCTTCACTGCCAGCAGGTCTTCACGCTGGTCCTTCTCGGAGCCAACCGCCACCGGCGTTTCAGGCGTGACCGGCTCGACAATGGGCAAAGGAGCAGCCGGTTCGACGCGCGACGCGGCCGCACTGCCCTTGGTGAATCGTCCCAGCATGAAACACGCCCCCTTCGCGTAAACTATTTGCTAACTCAAACTCATGCAAGCAGCGTTCAGCCCATTCTCTCGATTGTTTGCAACGATGGTTAAGATGGCACAGTCCAGCCGAAGGTGAACAAATTCACGAGTTGGATAGCTTGGCGGTATTGGTAGATGCCTCGTCTACAACTGTACTCCAGTCGCGGGTTTGGGGATACAACCTGACAACACCTCTGGTTACCGCTATAGAAATGATGGTAACCGCAATCCCGGCAAGAACATCCACGAGGTGATGCCCACCTTCCGGCATCGTTCCGATGATCATCAGGACATTCACAATCAAAAATGAAATTGCGATAAGTCGGAAGCCCCGTAGCGCATAAACTACGATGATGCCAAGCACGGTATGGAAAGAAGGAAACGTTATAAGACCTTCAACGATCCTGGCGGAGAACTGGAATGACTCACCTGACCGTAGCGCGTTAAGGTGAGTGAGATGCCAGCTTCCAGCCCTCTCGGTGAAGTTACTGAATGCTTCAGCCGGCGGCTGAAAATATGCGTAGGCGCCCTCAGCCGGCAGACCAGCCATCAAGAGACAACTTAGAAACAGCGAGATTGCGAATAGGGCGATAAACTCAAACAGTTGCTGGGCACGTAAAGCTGCAGCCAGCAACAACCCTACGAATGGCACCTGCAGTGACAAGGAATGATATGTATACACCAAAGCCTTACTGAGAAGGGGAGCCGAATTCACAGCATCCAGAAAGTGCACCCAGTTAAACCCGAGAATTGCATCTACAACCGCGAGATGCGAATCTATAAACTGACGCTGCGTCGCCGATGCTATATACATGAAAGCCGTGCCGACGTACAAAAGTGGCACAAAGAGCGTCATCCCTAAAATCAGCAGCCTTGCTCGCTTGCACGCGTCTCGGATTGCTCTTGCAATCCGAGAATTGTCGAACCTCAACCGGCGATCTACAATCCTTATAGAGGCATAAGAAGTCAAAAGAAGCGCGCCGACTTTTGCCATATCCACAAAATCAACACGGTCGAGATTAACGGTTGAGCTCGGCAGCCAAATCAAATTTGCTGCAGAAAACATAGATATTACAAACAACACTATAGCTATAAAAGCGAAGCAAGGATCTCTCATCTTAGAACCTGCACCCTTAACACAGTAACTCTTCTCTGCAATATCCCGCCCATATTATCTCTCTCCAAGATAAATATTTTATGACCGTAAGCACCCGTAACAGATGTATTCATATAAAATGGCTGACCAATGATATTGGTGACGGGAGTACGCCTCCATATAACTCGCTATATCTATTTCACTTGACTCTACCTCCCCAACCGAGAACCTCGTGCAATGGTTAATTATCAAAAAAAATCAAACCAATCAGATATTTACATGACGTGAAACGAGATTAGAAGCGTCAACTAAAAGTATTATCAGGTTAATCGTTTGTTAATTTCCTTTTGACTTCGATCTTCGGCAACCTCTAGGATCATTATCGACGGGGGGATGCAAGGGTATGGGGTTCATTCCTGGCTCGCTCGTCGGTTGGCAAACTCAATGGGGAGTAACTCGCATGAAGAAGCTCATGGCGATGGCCCGGCAGTTCCGCGATGACGAAGACGGCGCTGCCATGGTCGAATACACAATCCTGCTAGGAATCATCACTGTTGCCGTGGTTGGCAGTGTGGTCATTGTTGGTGGCTGGGTCGGCACCAAATGGACCGCCCTCTCAGGAACTTTGGCTGCAAATCCGTGATGCATTAATTTGTTCTAGGCCCGAAGCAACATCGGGCCTAGAACTTTCACTGCGGGCGGCGGGGCAAGACATGCGCGTAAATTCCATCATCATGGTCGTTCTGGCCAGTGTGTTCGGCATTGCCGCCGTTGTGCTGGCCAATATCTGGCTTGACGGCCAGAAAAGCGCCCTTGCCAAGGGCAGCGACGTGCCGCAGGACACGATCGTGGTCGCTTCCGCAGCGCTGAAATTCGGCGACACACTGTCCAGCGACAATCTGCGTGAGATCGCCTGGCCAGCAGGCGCGCTACCTGCCGGTGCCTTCAAGACCCGCAAGGAATTGCTTGGCGACGAAGGCCAGCGCCAGGTGCTGACGGCGATCAGCGCCAATGAACCCATCCTGGCCACCAAGATCACCGGCCCTGGCCAGCGCGCCACCTTGTCGGCGGTGCTGACCGAGGGCATGCGAGCCGTTTCCATACGCGTCAACGATGTGCTCGGCGTTGCCGGCTTCGTGCTGCCGGGAGACCGGGTGGACGTGCTTCTGACCCGTAATGTGCGCAACGCCGAAGGCGGCGAACAGTCCTTTGTCGACGTGCTGCTGCAGAGCGTGAAGGTGCTTGCGGTCGACCAGGTTGCCGACGAGAGCAAGGAAAACCCGACCGTCGTCAAGGCCGTAACGCTGGAAGTCTCCACCAAGGATGCGCAGAAGCTGACGCTGGCCGCCGGCGCTGGGCAATTGTCGCTGGCCCTGCGCCAGGTCGCCTCCGCCGAAGGCGAATCGACCGAGCGCGTCACGCTTGCGGACCTGACCGGCGACACGCCCGAGGGGGCGCAGCCCGTTGCAGCAGCTCAGCCTGTTGCACAGCCGACACCAGAGCCGGAAATTCGAGAGATTGTTAAGGAAGTCGTCAAATATGTTCAGCCGGAACCGCCCGCCCATGCTACAGTAGGCGTGTTCCGCGACATGAAGCGGCAGGAATATGACGTGCCCAGACTTCACTGATCTTCATGTGCCGGCATGTTTGCCGGCACTTTGTTCAGAAGTTACTTTGAACTGATCCTGTGAGCGGGTAACGAGGGGCATACGGGGGTAATGTTGGCTTCAAGCGTAAAGCGCGCAGCAGCAGCGATGTTGCTATTTGCGGCGATGCTGGTGACGGCTCCGGCGGCCAATGCCGCGGATCGCCAGATCGACGTGTCGTCGTCCAAGGTGCACCGCATCTTCCTGCCGGCGTCACAGTCGATGACTGTTGAGGTCAACAGCGCCCTCGGCGACATATTGGTGGGCAATCAGGCGATCGCCGACGCCCAGCCCATGACCGACCGGACCCTTTATATTATCGGCAGATCTACCGGAACGACCTCCGTCACCATGTATGGCGAAGGACGACGCTCGCTCGGCGTCATCGAGGTCGAGGTGGGTGCCGACATCGGCGACATGGAGACGGCGATCCGCCAGGTGGCGCCCAGGGCGCGCATCAATGTCGGCTCGGTGAACGGCAAGGTGCGGCTCAGCGGCCATGTCACGGACGGCGCAACGCTCGCCAAGATTCTCGACGTAGCGGCGCAATACGGCTCCGAAGTCATCAATGCCGTCGTGGTCGAAGACAGCCAGCAGGTCAATCTCGAAGTCCGTGTGCTGGAAGCCAGCCGCAATGCCGGACGCGATCTTGGTGTCTCCTTCCGTTCGCGCGGCAATGATCACGTAAAATTCGGCACAGGCGTCGGCGCCGTCGACAAGGACAATGTCGTACTCGGCGACGCTGGCCTGCTTTCCAACATCCTGTCGAACGCAAGCCCGATGGGAGCGCTGATTGCCAATATTGTCGACACTTCGATCCAGGTGGACCTGATCATCGAAGCGCTTGAAAAGAAAGGCGTCGTCCGTACGCTTGCCGAACCGAACCTGACCACACTTTCGGGCGAAACGGCCAGCTTCAACGCCGGTGGCGAGGTGCCGGTGCGGCGTGTCGAGGACGACGAGGTCGTCATCGAATACAAGCAGTTCGGCGTCAATCTCGTCTTCACCCCGGTGGTGCTGGAAGGTGACAAGATTAATATCAGGCTTGCGCCCGAGGTCAGCGAACTGACTGCTTTTACCGCGACCGGCGACCCGATCTTCTCCAACCGCAAGCTTTCCACGGTCGTGGAACTGCGCGACGGCCAGAGCTTTGCCGTCGGCGGCCTCCTGTCCAGCACCAACCGCAAGATCCAGGAACAGGTGCCGTGGATCGGCCAGGTGCCGATCATTGGCAGCCTGTTCCGCAATTCGAGCACGCAAAAGGAAGAGAAAGAGCTTGTCGTCGTGGTCACGCCGCGGCTGGTGCGCCCGGCCGCCCCCGGCCAGCAGGTGGCGACGCCCTTCGACAAGACCCGCTCCGCCAATGACCCCGAACTCTTCCTGCTTGGCCAGCTCGAAGTCACCAAGGACATGATCCGCGGCTACGAACTCGGAACGGGCGTGGTCGGCCCCTATGGCCACATGCTCGACGTCTCCAGCAAGGACAAGATGGTCTATGTCAAGAAATAGCTCACTTCTGCCCCTGCTTGCGGTAGTCGGCCTGCTCTCCGGCTGCGCAGATTATCTCAACCACTACGACACGATCACGCTCGCGGCTGGCGACGCCAATGCCCACAACCGGCTACTGCACACTGACAAGCCTTTCAACCCGGCTTCGGAGGAAACGCGAATTCCGACCGACGGCCAGCGGGCGGCCGACGCCGTGCTCGTCTACCGCACGTCGCAGCAGGCAGCACCGCAGTCGCAGCCGCAGGCTGTGATCAACATAAACAATAAGGACGATTAGGGGCCGACCCCTGACCCACCCATTGCGGTCCGAAAAGATGCGGCGGGAGTGAAAAGAAGGAAGAGGGCGAGGAACCCAGGGAGTTTGAAGGATGCGTGTGATTTCCGAAAAATTCCGACAGTTTCGAAGCGACGAGCGCGGCATCGCCCTCATCCTGGTCTCGATCATGCTGCCGGTCATCATCGGCTTTTCGCTGCTGGTGATTGACTGGTCGCGCGCGGGAAACCTTCACAACGACCTGCAGAAGGCCGCCGACAGCTTTGCGCTCGCCGCTGCGGCGGAACTGGATCGTAGTGCCGGCTCCTGGGCCAGGGCCGAGCACGCGTTAGCAACGCTGGTCGAAAACACGAGCCGCTTCTCCGAAGCCGGCTTCACCACATTGACCACTGTCGAACAAGGCGGCACCAAGAACTGCAATTCAGCCGGTAGTATCTCCTGGTGCTTCCTGAAAAGCCTTCCGGCAGAAGACAGGCTGCCAATCACATCGGCCAACAACTATGCCGATCCGGACCCCGCCAAGGGCGAGCGTGAAACGCGCTTCATCCAGGTCAAGGTCAATCCGGCTGGTTTCGCAGCGATATTCCCCGCCTCGTTCCTCACCGGTGATAGCGCCAGCAACAGCATGAATATCGGCGCAGAGGCTGTGGCCGGCTTCACCTCGGGCGTGTGCGATTACACTCCTGTCTTTATCTGCAACCCGTATGAAACTCCCGCGACAACGGGCGGCATCACTCTCGAAGAAGCTGCAACTACCCGCAAGTATCGGCGGCGACAAATTTTGATGCGAATGAACGGATCCTATATGCCCGGCAACTTCGCTTTCCTTGAATCGCCGGACGGAAACGGAGCACAAGAGCTTGAGCGGATGCTGGCAAGCACTAAGCCTCGCGCCTGCTACTCCCAGGAGGGGGTCAACACCGAACCGGGCCAAATGGCAGGCCCGGTCGAAAATGGTTTGAATGCCCGCTTTGGGATCAACGCGTCCTACTTCGGCACCCCACACGGCCCGGCTGAGAACGTCCGAATGGGCGCCAAAAGCGTTCAATGCAAGAACAACAAGGTCGACATCACATGGGAAACCGATCCGGCTCGTGGCGTGGGCCTCGAACGCGATAGCTGCCAGATCGCAGGCACTTGTACGATGATGGACAAGCGCATGGGTGAAGGTGATTGGAATTTCACAAGGTATTGGCAGGCAAACCACACGGTGGACGGAGTCACGCGCCCGGTCCCTGCGGAAATCTCCGGGACAGGTGACGATCTGCCAACGCGATACGAAGTATATCGCCAGGAGATCAAGGACAAGATCGTTGGCGATCCGACGCTGAACTCGGAGACTGGGGTACCAGCGTGCAGTCAGCAACCAGTAACAAGCGTAGATAGGAGAATTCTTTACGGCGCAATCATCGACTGCGCTGCCATTGAGGCATCGGGCCAGAAATTCAGCGGCCGGTTGAACGATATCCCGGTGCGCGCATTCGGCAGTTTCTTCATTACCGAGCCGATCAAGATCGACAAGGATATTTACGTCGAACTGGTCGACATCACCGGGCGCGGCGGACGCGGCACGCTCGACAACTTTCTGCGTGACGAAGCGCAGCTTTATCGGTGAGCGCCATGCGCGAAAGGCTGCTTTCCATCGCCAAACGCTTCCTGGGTGAGGATCGCGGAGCGGTCCTTGTCGAGATGACTCTTATCACGCCGCTGATGATTGCTCTCTCGGCGGGGGTCTTCGAATTCGGTAATCTGATCCACAACAAGTTGCTGATCGAAGCAGGCTTGCGCGACGCAGCTCGCTATGCGGCGCGCTGCAACCCCAAAATGTACTCGGATTTCGGCCTGACAATCGACTGCAAGACCAATGCCGAAAACATCGCGCTCTACGGCTATATCACCAGCACGGGCGGAGGCGCTTCCCGCCCGCCGCGCGTCGCTGGTTGGACCGTCGTCAATGTAGCCATAGCTGACGCCGCCGATTGCCATGATGCGGTGGTGGGTGGGGTGACACAATATCGTTCGGTTACCGCACAGGTGTGCATCGTCAAGGCCACGGGTACGCTCAACTACGAGGGCTCCGGGCTGCTGGCCTATCTCGGTCTTAGTCCGATCACACTTAACGGCCTGCACGAAGAACGGTTGATCAGGTTCTGACCGATGTTAAGGCGATTCCACAAGGAAGAGAGCGGTGCGGCGATGGTTGAGATGACCCTCGCTGTCACGCTGCTGCTCATCCTGACGCTTGGCTTCGTGGATCTGGGGCATGCCTATTTTCAATGGAACGCCGCCACGAAGGCCGTCCAGGTCGGCGCGCGATTGGCGTCGATCTCGGATCCGGTTGCGACGGCCGTTACGAAAGCCGGACCGATCGACGTTCCAGGCAGGCCGATGGTTCCGGGCGATTTCGGACCGTTCGAGTGTAAATATACCGGCAGTGCACCCTCTTGCAGCAATGGCAGCGATTTTAGCCCAGATAATTTCAGCCGAATCTTCCGGGGGGACGTACCGCGCCAGGATAATGACAGTTGTACTGCCCCCGGCGTGAACCAACGTCCCGGCATATGCCATTTCTTTCCGGGCCTGCGCCGGAACAATGTGGTGATCAGCTACTCCGCTTCAGGGCTTGGCTATCAAACCCGGCAGGCCGGTACGGTTCCAACGATCACCGTCAGCCTCCAGAACGTGAACTTCCAGTTCTTCTTCCTCAACGGCCTGCTGGGCTTTGGCAACATTGTGATGCCTTCCATGCTCAGCACCGTGACGGGCGAAGACATGAGAAATGGGCCACCAGCATGAACGCTCCCAAACCCGCCGTCCTCCCCACCCGACGAAAACGGATTGGGCTTTACTCGATGGACCTGCAGTTGCGACGCGATGTGGCAACCAGGCTGGAAGCACTTGCGATCTATGACGTCCAGACCGCCGACACCGAAGCCTTCCTGAAAGGTCCCCCGGCCGATTCGCGGCCTGGCCTGGTGATCCTCGACGTCGGTGTCGGAGAACTGCTCGCCGACCCCCGGATCGTGGAGGCGCGCGCCGCCTGGGGTGATGTTCCGTTGATTGCGCTGTCTGGCGAACTCACGTCTGAACACATGCGCAATCTCGTGCGCCTCAATGCGGCTGACTGGCTGCACCGGCCGTTCGACGGCAAGGACCTGCTTGCCTCCGTGACCTTTCACGACAGCGGCAGCGAGGCAGCGAAGAGCCGTATAATCACCTTCATCGCTGCGAGCGGTGGCGCCGGTGCCACCACCATGGCGCTTGCGGCCGCCGACCATCTCGCCGCCAAGTCCAGCGAGCGAGCCTCCGCCACATGTCTCGTCGATCTTGACTTCCAGAGCGCCAATTGCAGTGTCTATCTCAACCTATTCAGCGAATTCGACATGGATGGGATCATTGCCCATCCGGAGCGGTTGGATGTTGAGTTGATGGACGTCATCAAGCTCACGCGTAATCCTGGCTTCACCATCTATTCGTTCGAACGGCCAGAATTGCCTTTCGAACTGTCGGGACCGGATTTCGTCTACAAGCTACTAGACTTGGCAGCCTATCGGTTCGACGAGGTGGTCATCGATCTCCCCAATGTCGAGACACCCTGGCAAAAATCGGTGCTCTCGACGAGCGATGAGATTTTCATTGTCTTCGAACTCAACATCGCCTCGCTTCGGCAGGCCAAGCGGCTTTACACTAAAATACGCGAGCTTCGTGGCAACAAGAGTAACATCACTTTGGTCGCTAACAAGCACAAGCGGAAGCTGTTTGGAAACCACTTTAGCCGCAGGGAACTGGAGAAGGTGTTCAAGGCGCCACACATCAAGTCAGTCAGCCTGGACATCCCGCTTCTGAGCGATGCCCTTAACCGTGCCCTCCTACCCTCCGAAGTGCATGCACGGGCCCGCTTCAACAAAGATCTGAAGCTGATGTTTCGCGAGCGCCTCGATGCGCCGGCGCGCTGACAATCATAGGCTCGTAACGCCACCGCTTGCCTTATTGGCCAAGCTGGGTGCGCGGTGCACCGGCAGGTGCCTCGTACGTATGTTGGCCGTCTGCGCCGCCCTTACGCTTTCCTCGGGCATCCTTCCCTCGTTACCCGCCCTCGCTCAGAGTGGTGTCCAGCGCATCTACAAGTCCGCGCGCCCGCCCTTGCCAGCCATGGGACCCAGCCTGCGTCGCACAGTCGGACTGGTCACCGAAGAGCTACCAGGCACGATCATCGTCCGCAAGGATGAGCGAGCCCTGTTTCTGGTGACCGGAAAAGGTGAAGCACTGCGCTACCAAATCAGTGTCGGCCGAGAGGGCTTCGGATGGACCGGGCATGTGACTGTGGGTTTGAAGAAGGAGTGGCCTGACTGGCGGCCGCCTTCGGACATGCGCAAACGCCAGCCAGATCTGCCCGAATTCGTGCCGCCCGGTCCGTATAACCCGCTTGGCGCCCGCGCGCTTTACCTGCATCGTCAGGGGCGTGACACGCTCTATCGGATTCATGGCACAAATGATCCAGCCGGTGTTGGCTTTGACGGAACCTCCGGTTGCTTTCGCCTCACCAATACCGACATCATCGACCTGTTTAACCGCGTCGCCCTAGGGGCAAAGGTGATCGTGCAATGACTATGATACGGGACATGCCAACGCCGGACGTCGATGGCGAGTTATGCCAGCTGGAAGCTCAGCCGGTGGTGAAGCGAAACACACTGCCGATCATTGCCTTGCTCTGCGGTTCGGCGATGGTCGTCACCGTCATAAACGCGATTGCGGCGATTCATCTATATCGCGCCAGCCAGCAAATGGATGTCGTCGAGACAAGACTTGAAGAACTGGCTGCCTTCGAAAAGCGCATGAAGGAAAGGCTGGATCTTGTGAATACCGGTCTCCAGAGCCAATTCGACCAGTTGAACCAGGATTTGCAAGGTCGATTCGGTGAACTTCATGCCAGCATGGAACGGATTGGTCAGAATCTCGATGCCGTTGGAACGAGCACGCAGGTCTCGTTCGCTGATACACTGATTGGGTTTGAAAACGCATCAATCGATCCCGAACCCGGACCAATGGTAGCAGAAAACGAGCCGGACGGCGGGAGTTTAACGGCATCCGGTACCGCTGATACGATCTCACGAAGGCGCCCGGCCAAGGCGATGCCGGCAATCAGCCCGGCCTACCAGCGCAAGGTCATGCCGGATGGAAAGGTCTACTACCGCAAGGTGCATGGGGCGCAGTAGAGCGCTCAAGGAAGCGGGTACCGATTGCCTGTCCGGTGAACACCAAGGATCGAGAAAGATCTGTCGATTCACCCAGAATCGGACCCTCTTGCGGCATCAGCACTGCAGTTTGTCAAGCAGGGCCCGCTGACGCGCCTGGTCCGCCCGAGCGTGTGAAACGACGAGATAGTGGCACCAAATACAGCTCAATATTCCTGTCGCCAGAACCGTGAGCTGCAGCCAAGTCATCGAAGGTTCCGCCGAGGACCAGATCATCGATCCTGCTGCGTCGGTAATGCCGGAACTGGCGACCTTAAAGTTGGCCGCGAGCATTGTAGCCACCCCCGCCACGAGCAGCGTGACATGGTTGGCCAGGAAGGAGAATGCGGACCACCGCCGAACCTGTGTCGTCAGGCAGATGATCACCACGCAGCCGAACAGCATAAGAGCCTGCAAGAGCAGAGAATGGCCGGTTATCAGGTCAAACTTGTTGGACAGGTCACGAAACAGCGCACGCAATTCGAGTGAGGCCTGCCAAAGAAACGTCGACGAGGGTGACAACCCAACGAGGTAAGTCGATAGACGCTCGAGCGAAAGCAACCCTATGAAGGAAAGTGGGAATATGGTGAGAGATGCCGCCCGATAATTCATGCCCGCTTCCTCCGCTGGAAAGAGGGTAATCAGAGCAGATTAAGCAACATTTAACAGTGGTTCGCGATTTTTTCAGATAGCTCTACGCAGGTTCTTGCACCTGTTCGCCAGAAAGCCCGCTTTCAATAAGATAACCTGAGATCAGTAGGGGATGTAGGTGGGCGCTATTCGGCTCGCTACGGGTACGACGGTGGTGTGTTTAGGTCCTTCCATGAGAGCCTGGTCGACGGATATGCTTGAACTGTGACAGTTGGCCATCCGAGAGGCGGCAGCCAAGATGCCAATTCTGCTATGTGGTGGGCCCGCCCCAGCGAGGCACTATTTGACTAGCAATACCGTCCGGCCTGCATACATTTCACGACCACCAAGTTCCACCTCGCAGTCCGATTTGACAGAAGAATTGCCAGTCATGGCCACTGTGTTTCCGACAATGCGGATACAGCCATCGCTGCCCGTATCGGAATTGCCCGTATAGGTAATACGCGCATCCGGTGCGTAGATGAACCCGTTCAACGACGTCCCGGAACCGCCATTCAGTGTCAGGTCTGAAGTGTTTCCGCGCGCCTGATAGATTGTAATGCCCGCATAAGGGCCGGTTTCTGGTGGTGAAAGATTGATGACCTGATTGGCGTTGATCTTGAGTTCGGCGTCTTCCATGAGAAATATAGTAACGCCCGCACCTGTGAGGCTACCGTTACCACCGAGGCTGATTTTTGTACCTTTGAAAATGTAGGCACCGGGATCGAGCACAATCGTACCGGTGAGCGACTTGTCGCAATATGTACCAGGGGTCAGCGTCTTGCCCGCCTTAGCGTTCTGGCATGATCCATAGGGGGGCGGTTCCACACCAGATAGCGGATCCAACGACGGATACTGGTTGGGAAGCGGGCTTGGACAATCCAATTGAGCGTTTGAATCGGACATGCCGACGATCCCGCCAGACGAAATCGCACACGCTGCGGACACCTTTGCGGCGCCGCCTTTATAAAAGGCATCCGAGGCGGCGGAATTCGAGGCAATCACACAGCCGGCCATTGAGACATCTGTCGAGCCCTGGATTTCGATGGCTCTCGGGGCCTTGCTGTTAAGTGCCAGGACGCAGGCTTCCTGGCCCTGTGATATCTTGGCGACGGATGTGCGGGAGGCACCCCAATGCATCGCACCGATGAAACCGGGATGCTCGATGCTGGACGAAACAGTGATCAGATGGTCGGTATTCGATCCAGATGCGCTTGCGTCAAACTTGCCCCTTGTGTCTTCATAGGCCAATTCTGTAGTCTGCTCATCGAGAAGGCTGAGGTTCGTCTGGAATATCTTGTAACCGAAGTCTTCCAGTTCGGCCTTTGTCATGCCGTCAAAATATTCAGTGCCGATGGCTAGTGCTGTCGCATCCAATGCGCTCTGCAGATTTGATGCTTGGTTTGAGGTACTGACAAAGTCAACAACCCCGGCGATGCCTGTCATAATCGGGACGAGGGCGATTGCCGTGATGATGGTGTAGTTGCCCTGTTCGCACCTCCAGAACTTACGCAGCATACATACCCCCACCGGTAATACTGGTGCCGATACATACCACATGACAGCTTAAGACTTGCTGCAGAGAACTATTAGATTCTTAACGAAGCAGTGCGTGCAAAGGTCCGCGGAAGGCGCAGCAAGTCCTCCCCCTTTGTTCGCCGGCCGTGAGAATTTTGCATAGACAGCACATGCGCTAAACCGCTCAGTCCAAGGCTATGGCCTAACGACGGCCTACGCTCAGAAACCTGAAGGTGCTTCGTCCTGAAGCGCCAGTTTACCACGGGACAAGCGGTAGATGGCCAGGCGCCGCTCGATCCGGCCGTCAGCGCCAAAACGGAAAACGCCGGTTGCCCCTGCGAAGCCCGAACCTGAGCGCAGGGCCTGAGAGTCGAGGCCATCACTTCCCTTGGCGCGCACAATCCCCGAAGCGACTGCCAGCGCGTCGAAGCCATAGGCAGCCTCCAGAGACAACGAGCGTCCATAAGCGGTTCGGAACCGCTCGGAAATCCGCTTCAGGGCATTCTGATCGATGAGGGCAAGCAGGGAGCCTTCCAGCGCCGGCTCGCCATAGGCGGTATTCGGCCAGGCGAATGTGCCAAGAAAAGGCACACTGGGGTCAAGCCCACCGCGCTGACGCAGTGCGGGAGCAGCGACCTTGGGCGCATCGGCGCCAATCAGCAAAACTGCTTGCGCCTCCCCAAGCCTGGCCAGCTTGGCCATGCCGTCTGCCGATGTAGGATCCGTGACGACGTTTATCAGTTCCGCACCGGCATTTTTCAGGCCGGTGTGCAGGCGCTGCATTTCGGACGGCGCAAGCACGCGCGTCGATACGACCATGATTTTGGAACGGCCGGCACCTACCGCATAAGAGGCGACTTCTATTGCACCGCTAATTTCATCAGAGGCGATGGCGACGGTTGACGCAGTCGGTTGCCCCTCCAGGAATAGGGTGGCCGGCTTGGCTGGTCTATCGAAGGCCTTGGCCAGAGATGACGGCCCGATAAGGAGCTTTGCCCCGTCGTCGGTTGACTGCTTGACCTGGCTGGCTGGCTCTGCAGTCTCTACCCGCAGATCGCGCACAGTAAGTGTGATTTGTCCCGCACCAAGTTCCTTCGTCGCAAGCGCGGCACCGTCTCGATAGTCATCGGCATAATTGGCAACGGATGCATCGATAAACATATCCACCCGCGTCGGGCCATCGCCAAATGTTTGCATCGCCATGGTCGGTGAAGACCCGACTGAGCTGCTAGCCTCTTTGGAATCGACGCTCGTCAGGGCCTCGGGTCCGGTGGATGATTGGCAGCCACCAAGCAGAGTCGCAACCGCGATGCCGAGACCAAGAAGGAAACGGTGGGCGTAAAAAGATCGGCCCATCTACGGTCAGAACCTAGCGTCAGTTCATGTACTGGACCATGCGTGAGTGGAAGCACTCACACTTGTTGATCGAATCCTCATCACGGTAATCGGCCCTGAGATAGCCATAGGCCTTGCCGCAGGCAACCTTGGCCTCGGATGCCCAGGTGAAGGCCGGTCGACGTGAATTGATCCACTGACTATCGTCAGCCACACTAACGGCCTCGTTCATCAGCTTGACGACATCGTCACTAAGTGCCGCGTTACTGGTCTGGCTAAGCAGGGCCGATCCAGTCGCCAAACGACACTGATTGTAGCCTTCACTGAGATCAGCGGCCTGAACTGGCGCGCAAAAAGCAACCAAGGCCGCCACGGCGAATATTTTAAGCGCTGACGTCATTCTGGTTATCCCCCATCCTGCCTACCGGGCACTATCTCTAGCTACAACAGCCCGCGTACCAATTCAACAACCGACCGGCAAGAAGTCGGCCGGATGTGGGTTGAAAACTCACGCGATCGGCGCTTGCGCTCCCCCTTGATCATCGTCGTGATAGAGGATTTGAACGCCGGATTGGTGTTCAGATAGGGAACGGTGACAAAGTCCGCCGCGTTACCAGTTCCTACCTTTCCCACCGAAGTGATTTGCCCCGCATGCCGCTCGAGCAGATACCGCAGATGCACCGGCAGCTTGGCCTGAATCTCATCCTCAGTGAGCGCTTCCAGGAGTTTTAGCTTCGTGCCGCCGCGCCGCCCATAGAACAGGACCGTGCGCTTGCCGTAATGCTCCGGAAGCCAGCGCTCACCGGCATAGCCGCGATACTCGTCATGGGTGGCGCTCCAGATGTGCTCAAGGCGTTCCTCATGGGAAATGGCCTTCACCGGCCAGGATTCGCGCTCGACGATGGCGTCGCGCATTTCCACCGGCGAGCGCGTGTCAGTCAGGTCGCAATAAGCGTGGAAATAGCGGACCTTGCCGTCGATCCGAAGCGTATAGAAGACGCTGGTGACGGTTTCGGTGAGGAATTCGCGCATGGCGAACATCTCGCCGCGCATCCAGAGCGGCGACAGGACGTCAAGCATATAGTCATGCTCGACGCGCCCGATCTCGAAATACTCGCCAGCATAGAGATGATCGCTGTTACCCTCAAAGCGATTGGGCCGCTGGGCATGGCGGTCGAACAAGCGAAACATCTGCCGACGATCGGCAACACCGAAGTAGATTTTTCGGATCGAGGAATGAAGGGGCATGGGAGGCTCCTGGCCGTTTGCGGGCCGGAGCGCGGTTCATCCCTTGCGGATCACCATCATCTTCAGCCCTTCCGGACCCCTCCCCCGCGGCCGCCTCTCCGACCGGGCGGGTCAAGGGCCGGCAAAACCGGGCGTAGCTTCACCCTTGACGCGGCCGGAGGCATGCGGCAGTCCTCCTTCCTTCTCAGCGGCTCGGTCGCCGGCACCACCGGCACGCCGACCTCCATGGCCAGGTTGCGGGCGGCAACCTTGTTGCCAAGCCGCCGCATCGTCTCCGGCTTCGGTCCGATGAAGGTGACGCCGGCAGCCTCGCAGGCTTCGACGCCGATGACCAGGCCGGCATCGAGGCCCGTGCGGCGATCTATGTGGAGATGTCGGACTGGAGAGCCGGGTTATAGTGCCGCGTCGCCACCGTGCGGAGTTTGATGGGGAAGGAGGGTAAACATGGGGATCAGGGATCGACTAAGTGCCGCGCTGCGGCTTGCGGCGCTGTGGTGCTGCCTCCCAGCAATGGCCACCGCTGAAGAAAACCTCGGATGGCACGGCCAGAAGAGCGAGGACGGAGCGTCGCTGTTCTACGGCATTCCGGAGACGAACCATGCTCCGCTCTCCTTCTCCTGCGCGCAGAGTAGCGACGAGCTTACGTTCGTCTTTGCGTTCGCGCCGATCAGTGCGGTCGATGGCGTCAAGGTTGAGGTTCTTCTTGAGGCTGGCGACATCTCGGTGCCGATCGCCACCACAGGGGCGCGGATCGAGATGGACGACAGTCTCATACTCGAAGGCCGAACGATGCTCGATGCCCGTCTCACCGATCTCCTGACCTCGCGCGGCACGTTAAGCGTGTTTGTCGAGGATGGGGCCGAGGAATACCCGCTCGACGGCGCGCGGGAGGCCGCGGCGGCGCTGATCGAAACCTGCACCGGCAAGGCCTCCAGTGTTACCTTCAGTGAGACCACGCAATGCGATCTTGCCGCCTGGGTCAAGAAGGGCGCCCCGGCCGATCTGGCTGTCCGCTCGGGACCGGGGCCGGAACATGCGGCGCTCGCCACCATTCCCCGACCCTATACCGACGGAGAGGAAATCTATTTCCCGCAGGTGACGATTACCGGCTCCCGCGACGGCTGGTTCCGGATTTCCGAGGTCATCACCGAACTCTATGGCGGCTGGCCCACGGACCCGGTGATCGCCTTCTCCGGCGAAGGATGGCTACCCGGCAACATGCTGCGGGTGTGGTTGGAATCTCCCTCCCTCCTGTCGCAGCCGTCCAAGGACGCTCCGGTTGCCTTCACTGTAAGCACATCGAGCAGCACCACCGACGATTTCCAGCTCGATACCCTGTACGCCTGCGAAGGTCCGTGGGTCGAGGTCGAGGGGCGGCGTGGTAACGAAAAGCCGCGCGGATGGATCATGGACATTTGCGCAAGCCAGGTGACGACATGCCCATGAGGGGCCGTCATGAAAGTCGCCTTGCGCGCGGCGCTGGCCGGATTGGCAATCGTCTCAATGCCCGCGATACCGGCGTTCGCCGAGCCGGCCTTGCGTCCCGATCTCGCGGATCCTGTCGGAGGCCGGGAGGACGTGACCTTCGCCGATCTCGTTCGACTCGTCGTACCAGGGACCGCCTGCAACGAGACGATCGACGTCAGGGAGATCGGCAGCGAGGCCGTCGAGAATCTGGAACCGGAGTCGATGGCAGCACTGCTGCTTACTGCCGTGTGGGTGCGCTCGGATGGAAATGACCGGATAGCCTTGCTGCTGGATTTCGGCCGCGGCAGGCATGTCGTCGGGCTGGCCATTCTCGCCCTGTTCGATGTGACGGGCGAGCCGAGGCTTTAGGCGTAGGCGAGCACAATATTGTGCGCGCGGCCCAATACGTCCGGATGTCGACCGAGCATCAGAAATATTCGACTGAGAACCAGTCGGACACCATCGCTCGGCATGCAGCCCAGCGCGGCATTTCCATCGTCAAGACATATGCCGACGAAGGTAAGAGTGGCCTTAAGCTCGATGGCCGCGAAGCATTGCAGAGAATGATCGAGGATGTTGAGTCCGGCTGCGCGGATTTCAGCATTATCCTCGTTTATGATGTCAGTTGCTGGGGCAGGTTCCAGAACGCGGACGAGTCCGCTTACCTGGAATATATCTGCACACGCGCTGGTATCGCTGTTCACTACTGCGCCGAGCAGTTTGAGAACGACGGCAGCCTCACTGCTACCATCATCAAGAGCATGAAGCGTGCGATGGCCGGTGAGTACAGCCGGGAGTTATCGGCGAAGGTATTTGCCGGTCAATGCCGGCTGATCTCATTGGGATTTCGGCAAGGGGGAATGGCTGGATATGGCCTGCGCTGCAGGTTGGTCGACGAACGTCGCCAGCCAAAAGCGGATCTGCGGACCGGCGAGCACAAGAGCCTGCAGACGGATCGTGTGATCCTGGTTCCAGGCCCGATGGAGGAGATCCAAACCGTCCGCCGCATGTGAAGGAGGGCCGAAGCGAACGCGAAATCGCTGCCATATTAAATCATCGGCCGACCGTGGACGAGAGGCACGGTCCACCAAATTCTCACCAACGAAAAATACGTCGGCAACAATGTCTTCAACCGCGTCTCCTTCAAACTGAAGAAGCGCCGCGTCCGCAATCCTCCTGACATGCTGGTACGTGCCGCTGGGGCGTTTGAGGCCATCGTTCCGCCCGATCTGTTCTTCCGTGCCGCTGCGATGATCGTGGAACGAAATCGCCGCTTCACCGAGGCGGAGATGCTCGACGGTCTGAAAGCATTGCGGGATATGCACGGTCACCTGTCGGCTTTGATGATCGACGAGCACGATAATCTACCTTCGAGTTCTGCCTATCGCACACGTTTCGGGAGTCTGCTGCGGGCCTACAAGCTGATCGGCTATACCCCCCAGCGGGACTATCGCTACGTCGAGATCAACCGGTTCCTGCGCGAACTGCACGCGGATCTAGTCTCCGAAACAGTTCAGCCCATTGAAGGCGTCGGCGCATCTGTCGTACGCGATCCAGCCACGGACCTTCTTGTTATCAATGGTGAGTTCATCACATCGATCGTGGTCGCGCGTTGCCTGCAAACCCCAACAGGTTCGCTGCGATGGAAAGTGCGTTTCGATACCGGTCTTCATCCAGATATCACGATCGCAATCAGGATGGATGCCGAGAACCGATCCGTTATGGACTATTACCTGCTGCCGCACCTGGATTTTCCCGCGGACCGCATCCGCATGCAGGAAGAGAACGGTCTTCATCTTGATGCATACCGGGTCGACAGTCTCGACCCGTTCCTGAACCTCACCACACGTTCAAACATCAGGAGAGCGGCATGAGCCAGACTGCACCGGAGATTCAAAGCATCCCCGTCGATCGCATCGTCGTCCTGAACCCTCGCGCGCGCAACAAGAAGATATTCGCTGTCAATGACCATGGAATCGGGACCCCGTATTTTCGCGTAAAAGGGACCCCCTGCTTGGGTTGATGAAGGGCACGGCGGTGAGCGCCCGATCAGGCGAAGCTGGTCGGGGTTGCA